>CAXBNN010000007.1:0-142215 GCA_963977135.1 uncultured Flavobacteriales bacterium
CAGGAGGTGGAACGATAACAATAACAGGTGGAGGAACAACTATAGATTATACACCAGCACCAAACTTTAATGGTGTTGATACCATAATCTACACGGTTTGTGATGCTGGAACTCCATTGCCTATAATATGTTTGAATGATACATTATTTGTAACAGTAAACCCAGTTAATGACGCGCCATCTCAAGGCAACGAAACCATGGGACCAATCGCAGAGGACACACCAACGGCAACTACTTCGCCAAATCTAACGGCCAACAACATTGACCCAGATGGAACAACGACAACGGTAACAACTATAGTTAGTTCATCAGGAGGTGGAACGATAACAATAACAGGTGGAGGAACAACTATAGATTATACACCTACATTAAATTTTAATGGAATAGATACAGTTGTCTATACAGTTTGTGACAATGGTAATCCATTGCCGGTAGCTTGTGTTAATGATACATTATTTATAACAGTTACTCCAGTGAATGATACAATGTCACAAGGAAACGAGACCTTAGGAGGTATATTAGAAGACCAAACTGGAGCAACGACTTCAGGTGATTTAACGTTGAATAATATTGACCCAGATGGAACAGCGACAACAGTTACAGCCATAGTCAGTACAACTGGTGGTGGAATTGTCGTTATTAACTCAGGAGGTACAACAGTTAACTATACTCCAGCACCAAATTTCAATGGAATTGATACTGTAATTTATACGGTTTGTGATGCAGGTACCCCATTGCCGATTATCTGCGTTAATGATACATTATTTGTCACAGTGAATCCTCAAGTCGATTCAGACGGAGACGGAGTAAGTGATGACGTTGAAATCGTGGATGGAACCAATCCAAATGATCCTTGTAGCCTTATTTTGGCTAATCAAAACATGACTCCACAAGCCCTATTCTTAACAGGAGATTGTGATGGTGATGGTGTTGCGAATGGTGATGAAATCAATGATGGAACGAACATCCAAGATTCTTGTGATTATAATTTAGTTAACCAAGTTTTCACCAACGTAAGTGCAGCATATTTGGCTGCAGATTGTGATGGCGATGGTGTGCCAAATGGATTAGAAATAGATCCGGATGGTGATGGTGTTGCCGGACCAAACGGAACAGACCCACAGGACCCTTGTGATTTTAATATTGAAGATCAGGTTTTTACCAACGTAAGTGCAGCATATTTGGCTGCAGATTGTGATGGTGATGGTGTTCCAAATGGATTAGAAATAGATCCGGATGGAGATGGTGTAGCTGGACCAAATGGAACAGGTCCTTTAGATCCTTGCGATTTTAATATTGAAGATCAAGTATTCGCTAATGTAAATGCTATATTCCTAACAGCCGATTGTGATGGTGATGGTGTTCCAAATGGATTAGAAATAGATCCAGATGGAGATGGAGTTGCTGGTCCTAACGGAACCGACGCTCAAGACCCGTGTGATTTTAATATTGAAGATCAAGTATTCGCCAATGTAAGTGCTGCATTCTTAGTTGCAGATTGTGATGGTGATGGTGTAACCAATGGAGATGAAATAGATCCGGATGGTGATGGTGTAGCAGGACCGAACGGAACAAACCCACTGGATTTATGTGACTTTAATATCGAAAATCAAGTCTTCGCGATGGTAACGCAGGCGTATTTGGATGAGGATTGTGACGGTGATGGAGTGACCAATGGCTTGGAACAAGATCCGGATAGTAATGGAGTTGAGGGGCCAAATGGCACAAACCCACAAGATCCATGTGACTTTAACGAAGATGATCAAATTCTTGCTAATGCGACAACAGTGTTTTTGGATATCGACTGTGATGGCGATGGTGTAACGAATGGTGATGAGATTAATGATGGAACAGATCCGTTTGACCCTTGTAGCCTGATACTTGCCAGTCAAACTTTACCACCTTCACCACAATGGTATTTATTGGACTGTGATGGCGATGGAATTGACAATGAAGAAGAAGTGAATAATGGTACTGACCCATTTGACTCTTGCAACCCTAAGCCTTGTGAATTGATTATTCCTCAGGCATTTACTCCTGACGGAGACGGTATAAATGACTTCTTGGTAATTGTTGGAATAAATTATTTCCCTGAAAATACTTTGGTTATATATAATCGTTGGGGAAATATTGTTTTTGAAGTCAAAGAATATCAAAATGACTGGGCAGGAACCAATAACGGCAAACTTGTTATAGGAGGTGATGAACTTCCAACAGGAACGTATTATTATGTTCTAGATTGTAAGGATCCTAATATGGGTGAAAATGGTATTTACAAAGGCTATATATACATACAGAGATAAATTTACAATCCTCCTATCGAGGGGTAGGAGGTTGACAAAACAATTAAAATGAAAAATACAATTGATATACTATTTGCAACGCTGATAATGTCAATTACGACATTATCCTTTGCTCAGCAGGATCCGCATTTTACGCAGTATTTTGACAATACTCTTTTTGTAAATCCTGCATACGCGGGAAGCAATGAAGCATTAAACTTTACTGCTATTCATCGTGAGCAATGGGTAGGTTTTGATGGAAGACCTCGGTCCACAACAATGAGTTTGCATTCACCTCTAAGGTACGAATCGGTTGGGGTAGGCCTCACGTTCGTTAATGACCAAGCTGGACCAGTCAAACAAAACATGGTTTATGGCGATTTCTCGTATTCGTTTAGATTGAATAAACCCGAGAATAAGCTGTCTTTTGGAATCAAGGCTGGTATGAATATAGTGAGTTTAGGAACATCAAATCTGGTAACTACAGAAACAAACGACCCGAAACTTATATCGAATGTAAATAATCATATTAACCCTAACGTAGGAGCAGGTATTTATTATCATACTCCAAAGTTTTTTATTGGAGCAAGTTCGCCTAAATTAATAGAAAGTAGTTATGATGGACTTAATGATAAAAACGTAGAAAGGCGTCATTATTATGGTATAATTGGAGGTGTTCTTAAGTTAAACCGCTCATGGAAATTGCGTCCTACTGCTCAATTAAAAATGGCCAATAATGCACCAATGAGCATTGATGTGAGTGTCGCTGGAATTTTCATGGATAGATTTTGGTTAGGTGCAATGTATAGATGGGATGCGGCTTTAGGAGCCTTCATTCAATTCCAAATTACTGATCAACTAAAAGCGGGCTTTGCTTCGGATTTTGGTATGCAGGCCATGCGAAATTATAATGATGGAACTTTTGAATTGATGCTTTCATATGATTTCTTTTTCAAAAAAGAAGGTGTCCGCTCACCTCGATATTTCTAAAAAAAGCTGCTCGAACAACGATACGAATATGAAAAATTTTTTAGTACTAAGTTTTGTTCTTTTAGGAACATTCACTATCGCTCAAAACCGGATTTTAAGAAAAGCTGATCGCTATTTTGATAAGATTTCTTATGCTTATGCAGTACCTCTTTATGAAGAACTTATAGGAACTAATTTAGACACCCCTTTGATGAGATCTAATTTGGCGAGATGTTATTATTTCATGGGTGATATGAAAAACGCAGAGCCTGCATTAGCATTAATAGTAAACTCTACAAATGCAAAGAACGATGATATTTTTTATTACGCTCAAACCCTTAAACAAAATGGGAAAATAATCGAAAGTGATGTCTGGATGAATAAATTTAAAAATAAAGCACCAGATGATATTCGTGGGAATTCATATTCCCAAAATTTAGATTATTTCCAGCGTATTATGGCGCAAAGGAAAAAGTTTGAAATCAAGAATTTGAATGTAAATACCCCCTCTGCGGAATTCGGCGGTTATCCTACTGCAGATGGTAAAAGTGCCTACTTCGTATCCAACAGGAGGAAAAGAGCATTGGTGAAATTTGAATGGTCATGGAACAAAGGACGTTTTCTAGATTTGTATTCCTCAGAAATAGGTTTGTTTAATGAACTTGAACAAGCAGATAAGATGAGTCGGAAAACTAACTCTATTTATCATGAAGGACCATTAGCTTTTACCCCAGATGGAAAAACTGTTTATTTCACGAGAAACAACTTAGCCAATGGCAAAGAGCGAAGGGATAATAAAGGTATTCAAAACTTGAAGTTGCATAGAGCGACAGTTGATGAAAAAGGGAAATGGTTAAATGAAGAGGTGCTTACTTTTAGTTCGAAAGATTATTCAGTTGGTCACCCTACAATAACTGCTGATGGTAAATGGATGTATTTTGCGTCTGACATGCCAGGAGGAATTGGAGGAGCCGATATATATAAGATTGAATTATTACCAGATGGTGGATTTGGAGTTATAACGAATCTAGGCAAGGAGGTGAATACTGAAGGCCAAGATATGTTTCCGTGGGTTTCAAACGAAGGCAATTTATTCTTTTCATCCAATGGAAGAATAGGATTGGGAGGACTTGACGTTTTCGTGATGTTCCCAACAGAAACTGGTTTTTCAGGAATGATGAATTTAGGATTACCAATCAATGGTCAGTATGATGATTTTGCTTTCACGATGAACAAAGACAATTTAACAGGCTACTTTTCTTCGAATCGCGCAGGCGGGAAAGGGGATGATGATATATATTCATACAAGCTTATAGAATCTTTGATTCTCGATTTAAAAATAGAGGGTCTCATAACTGATCGAGTAACAAAACTTATTCTTCCCAACGTTAATGTAGAATTACTTGATAATGATGGGTCTGTCATTGCATCAACAATCACTGATTCTGAAGGAAAATACAACTTTTCTTTGGCGCCGGATATGGGTTATCAAGTCAAAGCAACGAAAGAAAAGTACTTTGAAAACAACTTAACTTTTGATACGAAAGAATTGGCTTTAGAAACAAAACTTCTGAAAAAAGATTTACAGTTAGTGCAGTTTCTTGGACTAGAAAATAATGCCTTGGTTGTTGATAGTAAAACAGGTTTACCGATGGATAGTGTAACTATGAGTTTCACTGACAATTTTACCGGAAAAAAATTCTTAGAGTTGAAAACTCCAGAAACGGGTCTTGCATTGAAATCGATTTTAAATCATTTTATTGATGATACCGTTTCATTGAACATTGATTTAATGAAAGTAGGTTATACTCCAAAAACATTGTTCTATAACGGGAAAATTTCTAAACCGGGGATTATCGATATTCATCAAATGCTAGTCGGTGGGTTGACTTTAGAAAAAGAGTTAACTCCTGAGGAGGTAGAACAAATGACAAACAAGGATTTAGCCGCGTTTGTAAGAATTAATCCTATCAACTTCGATTTGGACAAATACAATATTCGTCAAGATGCGAAAATAGAATTGGACAAAATTATTGCGATCATGAATAAATATCCCGAAATGGAGGTTGAATTAGGCGCTCACACTGATTGTAGAGCGAGTATCGCTTATAACGAGCAGCTTTCTGACCGACGAGCAAAAACTTCCGCGGGTTATATAAAAAGCAAAATTACGAACCCATCCCGTATATACGGAAAAGGATATGGAGAGTCTCGATTGCTGAATGATTGCGGTTGCGAAGGAAATGTGTTTTCTAACTGTTCAGAAGAGGAACATGAGAAAAACCGTAGAACAGAGTTTAGAGTCGTGAAAACAGGGGTGGAGAATTTAAAAGTTATAAATACTTCACCGGACTCTTTCGATAATTAAACCGATATATAGTATAGAAAAGTACAGCTCTTACTTCTTTTGAGGTAGGAGCTTTTAACTTTTTCCAAGTTTATTTAGACAGGTTCCCTAAATAATGGATCACAGTCGAATTGAAAATTTCAGGTTTTTCTACATTCACGACATGACCGCATGCTGGAATTACGACCAGTTGAGTACTCAAATGATTTTTAACCAATTTAGAAATTGAAGGCAAAAACATATGATCTTCTTCACCCATAACATAAAGAGTCGGAATTCCTGATTCTTTTATCCTGAAAAATCGCAGAAGAGGATTGACTTCTGAAATAAGCGTAAACCAACGTTTAAATTCACTTTGACGCAGTTTCTTGGCTTCATTAACAAAGAGTAAGCGAGATTCGCGATGCTTCTTCCTAGGCATTATTATAACGGCAAATAAGCGATATAGTATTAAATATGGAATAATAGATTTGAAAAGAGCTCCGAATCGCATTAAAACTTGTCCACGTAAATTCAGTTTCATAACTGCCCCAGCCATGATTAAACTGCTCGTTCGTTCAGGATAACGTTCGGTAATTTCGCGAATAAGTATTGTTCCCAAAGAAATTCCAACAAAGTGTGAGCTTGTAATATTTAAATGATCTAAAACTTCAATGATTTCATCGCTTATCGTATCAAAAGTGTATCGCTTGAATTTTTTATAAATCGGCTCTTTTGATTTACCATGGCCGCGGAGGTCAATTAGAAGGACATTGAAGTCTTTCTTAAATGCTTTCAATTGTTTGTACCATATTGCACTGCTACCGCCTGCGCCATGCACAAAAGTTACCCACTGGCTATTTGTCGGATGAAGAATTTTGGTATAATGAAGCATATTTCCTTAACAAATAAAAATTTGAATTGTTTTTTGTGAATATAGACATTAGTTCAAAAAAAAAGTCCGCTTGAAGAACAAGCGGACCATTTCATTTTGAAATTCTTAAAAGTATATTAGATAACTTTAACGTTTACCGCGTTTAAGCCTTTTTTACCTTCTTCTAATTCAAACTCAACAACGTCACCTTCGCGTACTTCGTCGATTAATCCTGATACGTGTACAAAGTGATCTTTGTTTGCGCCTTCTTCTGTGATGAAACCAAATCCTTTTGTTTCGTTGAAGAATTTTACTGTGCCTTTATTCATTGTAATTTTATTAAATAATTTATACAAAGGTAAACTAAATATTTGAATTTATTAATATTTTATGAAAATGGCTCTATTTTAGGACTTTATGGCTCTTAGAAAAAGATGTTTCTCATCCTTTTAAACCATGGTCAAAACCTTTTCTCAGTAAGTCAATAATCTCATTAGTAACTTGTTCGCCATTTTTAAGACGAATATGATGCCCAAACTGCCGGCCGTATGGAACGACTTTAAATATCATTCCGTTATCAAGTGGTTCAGAGTAATAAAACTTCACATCCAGCTCTTTTGACATTGGTCTAACAATTAACCAAGCTTTTTTATTTGTGAAAATAATAGTATTTACCGAAGCACCTATCGACTGTGGTTCCCAATCCATCGTAATGTTCAAAACAGATTCAAAAGCCAATACTACATTGTCCGGTTTCCCAACAAACAAATCATCAATCGTATTCGTCGTGCACATGTGCGACTGATTGTTGACTTTAAATTTACGATCGCACTTTGGACAGGTGTACATTTTAATATTTTTTGGCCCATAATAAGGTAGTGAAATTGGAGCCAAGACAATTGGAGCCAGGACTGCAGGACTTTACTTTGAAGCACAAGGTCGTGATTTAATCACAAAGTTCGCAAAGAAGGCGCGAAGCTCACAAAGATTAAAATGACAGTCCACGAATCCTAAATGTGAGCCCGCGAACTTCAAATGCCGTTAGGCTTCAAATTTAAGCGTAATGTGCATCAATGACCGTTAGGTCAATTCCACAAATAACCCTTCCTCCGTTTTCTCAACTTTGGTCAAACCATGTTTTGCTAATCCTTTGATGGCAACATCCCATTGCTTACCACTGAAACCAGTCTCAGTTTTCAATACATTCAAATCCATTCGGCCTCCTTTTTCAAGCATGCCAACAATGATTTTTTCGTTGTCAGTTAATTCTGGACCTTTCTTTTCATGGAAGTTTTCTGGACGCATCTGAGGGAAAAATAAAACTTCTTGAATTGAAGGATTGTTCGTTAAATACATGATCAAACGATCCATTCCAATTCCTAAACCAGAAGTTGGAGGCATTCCGTATTCCAAAGCTCGTAAGAAATCTTGATCGATTAATCCACTTGCCTCGTCGTCGCCCTTTTCGGCTAATTTTACTTGTTCTTCAAAACGTTCGCGCTGATCGATAGGGTCATTTAATTCTGAATACGCATTGGCGATTTCTTTTCCAGCAACCATTAATTCAAAACGCTCCGTCAAACTTGGGTCGTCTCTATGCACTTTACACAACGGTGACATTTCTTTCGGGTAATCGGTAATGAATGTTGGTTGAATGTAGTTTCCTTCACATTTTTCTCCGAATATTTCGTCGATTAATTTCCCAACACCCATGGTTTCATCTACCGCAATTCCCATTCCTTTGGCAGCGGTTCTCAATTCATCTTCTGATTTTCCTTTGATGTCAAATCCAGTGAAATCAATAATTGACTGTCGCATGGTAACGCGTTTGTATGGTGCTTTCCAATTGATTTTATGATCAACGAAAGTGGATTCAGTAGTTCCATTAACCTGTATAGCGCAATGTTCCAACAACTTCTCCGTGAAATCCATCATCCAGTTGTAATCTTTGTATGAAACATAGATTTCCATTGCTGTAAATTCTGGATTGTGCGTTCTGTCCATTCCTTCGTTTCGGAAGTTTTTAGAAAACTCGTAGACACCGTCAAAACCACCAACAATCAATCTTTTCAGATACAATTCGTTAGCAATACGCATGTACAAAGGAATGTCCAATGCGTTGTGATGTGTCATAAACGGGCGAGCAGCAGCTCCTCCAGCGATAGATTGCAAAATTGGCGTTTCAACTTCCATGTAACCGGCGTCATTGAAGAAATTTCGCATGGCTGTGAACAGTTTTGTCCGTTTCATAAACACTTCTTTCACCTTTGGATTAACGACCATGTCGACATAGCGCATGCGGTAACGCATTTCGGGGTCTGTAAATGCATCATGAACTCTTCCGTCAGCATCTGTTTTTGCTGTAGGAAGTGGTTTTAAAGTTTTACTTAATAGTGTAAATTCTTCAACGTGAATGGAAATTTCACCTACTTGCGTTTTGAATAAATATCCTTTCACGCCAATGAAATCACCTAAATCGAGTAATTTCTTGAAAACTTCATTGTACATCGTTTTGTCTTCACCTGGGCAAATTTCATCACGATTAAAGTAGCACTGAATTCTTCCTGAAGAATCTTGAACCTCAGCAAAAGAAGCTTTTCCCATCACACGATGCGACATCATTCGCCCAGCGATAGTCACCTTCTTACCTTCTTCGAAAGAATCTGTTATTTCCTTAGCGTAATCCGTTACGTCATACAACGCTGCCGGATAAGGTTCGATACCAAGGTCGCGCAATTTATCAAGCGACTCTCTTCTTTGTACTTCTAAACTGGACAATTCCATCTTTTACTGAATTTTAAGGGTGCAAAGATAAGTAAAATGTGTGGTGTTGCAAATGCTTTGAATCAAGGAGTTGAGGGGTTTATTAGTATTTAATGTTTTGAGCATTTTTTTGAAGCGATTACTACAAGCTTTTAGAATTGGTCAACCTTTTGAATAGTATATTTTTTAAATATGGAAAAGGATTTAAAGGCGGAAATCTTTGAGCCAAAATCATATCTCAATGATTTTTTGGTAATTATGAAATAATTAGACCTGTATTTATTCCCTTGTTTATGGCTGATAATATTCTGTTGATTCAACATGAGATTTCTATGTTTACTATAAACCTATAAAAACAGTAATATGAAAAAGTTCTATATTATTTCCTTGAGTCTAATCTTCATAGGTGGAATAAACGCACAATCTATTCTGGATACAAATAATGCTAAAGTTTGCTTATCTGACAATGGTACTATGTTTAGTAGCGGTGGATTTCTGCCAGGATATGAAATTCCAAAAGGATCAGGATTACATACAATTTATTCGGCAGCAATGTGGTATGGTGGTGTAGATGCAAATGGCCAATTAAAAATGGCTAATAACAGCTTAGGCACAACTTCTCAAGATGTATGGCCAGGTCCCTTGACAATGAGCGGAACTGCATATCCATTACCTACTGGAAGTTGGACACAAACTATGTGGACAGTTACTAAAGCTGAAATTGAACAACATGTTTTGAACTTTCTAAACCCTGGCTATATCGTTCCTGCTGATATAGCATCCTGGCCAGCTCATGGAGATGTAGCGCTAGGGTTTGATTTCTATTTAGTACCATTTGTTGATTTGAATAACGATGGAAATTATAATGCATTGGATGGAGATTATCCCTGTATATAAGGAGACAAGGCGACTTTCTTTATTATGAATGACAAGGCTAACAATCACGGATCAGGAACTGTTCCTATTGGTTTGGAATTGCATTATATGTACTATCAATACGATCAACCAGGTGATATTGGAAACACAACATTCATGGATGTAAAAATGATAAATAGAGGCGTCCAAACCCTTTATGATTTTCATGTTGGTTTGATAATGGATGGCGATTTGGGAAATAGTCAAGACGATTACGTAGGTTGTGACTCCCTCAGAAATTTACAATATTATTACAATGATAGCAATGATGAACAAGGATATGGACTAAATCCACCAAGTTTCGGAGCTGTATGTTTGACAGATAACTTGACTTCGGCCGTTAGTTTAAGCGGACAAAATGGGTTTCCAATTTCAGGAGCAGGGTCATACAATGTTATGAAAGGACTTAATCCAAATGGAGATAGAAGGACTTCAATGGCCATCAATATAGGAACACTAACGCCTGCGATGGCGAAAAAAATGACTTACGCTTTTGTTTATAATAGAAGTGGAAATGACAACATTGAAAATGTTGATGAATTACTTATTACAGCAGATCTCGTTCAAAATTTCCATGATATTTCAACTGATGGCAATTGTTCTCAATCAATTTTAGGGATAAATGATTCAGCTAAAGAGATCGTTCAATTTAAATTGTTTCCAAACCCGACAAGTGGAGATTTCCAAATAGAATCGGGGCAAGGATCAAAATTTTCGCATTCAATTTCTGACATGTCGGGAAGAGAAATGGTGAATGGAAAATCAAATATCTCGAGCGTAAATATTTCTTTAGATGCTCCAGCCGGCGTTTACTTTGTAACAGTATCAACTAAAAATAGTAATCAAATAGATAGATTAGTAATCAAATAAATCTAGATAACGTCTAAATAAATCCAAGCCATTTCGAAATGCTTGGATTTATTTGTTTTAAGTATTTTTCAACACAAAAGCTGCTCAAAAAATCCCCCAATCTCCAATTCTAAATCAACAAAATGAATTTCATAAATCCAATGGCGTTCATTTCCAAGAACGTCTAATTCGGCCATTCGCATGTCATTATCAGGGTGTAAGTAATTACTCACTTCTTCACCTAAAATCGTTTCGTGGGGGAAGTTTCCAATCAAATGTCCGCAATGGTGATTTCCATACTCCCAACCGTATTTTTTGGCGAATTCTTTGGTGTAATTGTAAAAATCTGCACCGGTCAGTTCGTTTTTATTTGCAACGTAAAAGTCTTTTCCTTCATACCAAGCATTTTCAACGTCAGCTTTCATTTTCAGCTTTTTAGTGTTGCTTCCAAGTACGTAAGTTTTACCGACATCCGCTTCCCAATCATCGAAAACAGGACCGAAATCAAAGAATAGAATATCGTCTTTATGGAGCGTGAGAACAGGTGGGTTTTCCTTGTAAGGCAAAAGCGTGTTTTTACCAGAACGAACAATTCGCTTGTGCCAAAATTTTCGAATACCGAACAACTCATAAGCCAAATCATACACTTCTTTGTTTAGCTCCAATTCGGTTTTACCAACTTCTACTAACTTTCGTTTTTCTATGGTGTCAAAAAGAACCTGCGCTTTTTTTTCGGCTTCGATTAAATTTTCAAGTGAACTGTTCATTATCGATTTTGTCAATTTAATTTTTGCGAAAACTAATCGTTTTAACGGCTCTTATTTCTCCTTTGTGAACACTCACGAAATACAATCCACTCATAATATTGTTGTGTAAAGTTATAAGATTATCGCCTATTTTCAATTCACCTGATTGAATCAATCGACCTTGGTTGTCATGAATAGAATAGTTCGCTTTTTCAAAAGTCAACTGACGAATAGTAAACGTCTCACTCGCTGGATTTGGGAATAATGTCAAATCTTTTTCGAGATCCAATTGCGTTATTCCAGTTGTAAAAAATGTTGTATCACAAATTGGTGAAGTAGAAACCAAAGGAGCAAAAAAGGCTGCTAATTGATTCAATCGATTTCCGAAGTTGTCGTAAGCATGGCACGGATTATTCACCTGATCTGCGCAACTTCCTGGTCCAAAAAGAAAGTTAAAAGGGAAATTAGTTGCAGTGAAATTATTTGAAATCGTATAACCGTAACTATTCGTTGTATTGAAAGAAGAAAATGCACGGCTTCCATATACTTTAGGAGTATTAGAAATTCCATTACAATTGTAACCATTGGTCATGCACCACGAAAGTCCAGCATAAATTTTTGCAGAATCAATTGGAACGACCATGTCGCAAGGTTGGTGATAGGAGTATATTTGTGGTTTTGGGCCTGCTTTGCTGTATTTCAATAAATCGGACATCATTCCACCAAACATGTTTCCAACGCCTTTTATGGTATAATTTATCGTTGTTGGTTCAATGGTTCCGTGGATATCACCCAAATCGGGACGTGCAATCATCGCTGGAAAGGTCTTGCCCACATTGTAAACACAACTTGAGGTATTTGCATTCGGCGCAGGAACAGAACTTGTTGCGTTCGCTAGTGGTAATTTTTCATTTATTGTATCCATTAATGCTACACCAAGCGACACAAAAGCACCGGCGCTTTCTCCAGCAACGAAAACATTATTCGTGTCTATTCTGAATTGCGCATTACGATTGATTAAATAACGTAAAGCTCCTTTTCCATCCTGCACGCTGCGATAATAAGCTCTATGCCATTCAGCAGAATCAGCTGCGAAAACACAACTGTAATTTGGAAAATTACACGTATGCGATGCGTCATCAGAAACAAAACCTAATCGGTAATCAATGGATGCCGTCACGTAACCGCGTTGTGCGTATTGCTTGCACATGCTTTGCAGATTTACTTCGTCTTTACTACCTGCGATGAAAGCTCCTCCATGAATAAATACAATTAATGGTCGACGTGAAATATGCGCTGCATCATCACAATTCGGCAAGTAAATATCCATTTTGTGCGATTCTGCATTGCCTAAAAAATCAATTGATGTACCGTAAGTTACGTTCATCAAACTGTCGTAGGAGTATTTTTTGTCAATCCATTGCTGAGCAGATGCAGATTGAACGAAAATGAAAAAAGAAATTAAAGCGAGCGTGAGAAGAGCTTTCATGAAAATTAATTTGGCAAAGTAGAATTAAAGATATGAATTATTCCAAAGAGTGTCTGAGTTTTTTCATCCATGATATGAATAATTCCCATCTTTGCAAGTCGACCCAATACCAAAATGAGTAAAAAACGAAGCGAAAGAATATCAACAGTAATTGACAAAACTTCGAATGATGAAGTTGAACTTTTGATTATCAGTGATTTTACTTTCGATGAATTGGATGTGGATTTTATTGCTGAACATTCAGGCAGACATCCGCGCCAATTCCAACACGCGCAAGGTTGTTATTTGAAAGGAATAGAAATAAATGCAGCGACTTTTTTTATTACTACAGCTTTTCAAGAAGAGCATGCGGTTTTCGTTGCTGTTCAGGAAGTAGACAAACAATTGATTTTAACCTGCGATTGCAACAATCCGAAGGACGAAATTTGTCTACATCAAGCTACCGCTCTTTCTAGAATTATAGAAACGGATAGCATGAAGATGTATTTTTCATACGAGAAACGGCACATTGCTTTCAAACGTTCTGCAGATCAATATGGCTTGGGAGATTTACCCAACTTGGATGATTATTTCGAATTGAAATCCAATCGAGGTTCGATTTCGGTTGAATTGAAAATGAAAGAAATTCCTCGTTTTGACGATCAAGGACAAGCGAAAATTGAAAAATTACTCTTCTCCGATAACCTAAAATTTGATGAGAAAACGATACTTCAGAAAATGAAAAACACTATTCGTGGTGTGGCATTTTCTGAAAACCCATATCGAGAGGAAATCGATTTAACATTATTCGAAGCAGATTTAACCGTTGCGGGAAAACCAAAAAATCCTTTTCGAACGATTAGTCCTTCTGTAGAAATGCAAAATACGGATGATACGGAAGTTTTAAGATTCTTAAGCGCGGTTTCTTATTTCAAAGGAACGATGCATGGAGAGAAAGATCCTGCGACACAATTGAAGGTTTTGCGTGGAGTCGTAAAAAACCCACTTGGTGTTCAGTTTTATTTAACGGATGAAGATATCAATGGCTCACCAAATGCCCGGAATACAAGAGAAATTGATTTATCATTCGAAAGTTCAGCATTTATCACACTGGACGTAAAACAGAAAGACGAGTTCTTTGAAATATTGCCTTTTTTGAATTTAAACGATAGAAAAATTGAATTCAAAAAATTGAAATTGGCTTGTCGTTATTTGTTTGAATTTGAAAAAAAGGTTTTCATCTTAGACCATGTTCACAAATACAATTTGTATCGTTTTTTCAAAGAACATCGATTCCGTTTATTGGTTCCGAAGGAGAAGTTTGAAGAATTCAGCGATAAATACTTGTCCAATTTAGAAGATAAAGTTCAAGTCAATTATGCTTTCAAAAAGGAAGCTACAAAAAAACAAAAAGCCTATTTCTTAGAAAAGAAAGAGCCTACGAAAACCATTTATCTATCTGAATCCGAGAATTTTATTCTGATTACGCCTGCCATTCGCTACGGAAAAATGGAAGTCCCCGTTTTAAGTATGAAACAATTGTCTGGAATTGATGAGGTAGGAGAGTGGTTCACCATAGAAAGAGATAAAAACGAAGAGGACAGATTCATCGGAATGTTGATTCGTCAGCACGAAAGTTTTGAAGAGCAATTAACAGGTTTCGATCATTTCTACATTCACAAGAAAAACTTCTATAACGAAGGATGGTTCATTACTGCTTTCAGTGAATGGAAATTGATGAACATAGAAGTTCTAGGTTTCAAAGAATTGAAAAACAACAATTGGAATCCAGCAAAAATATCGGTTAATATTGGTGTTTCTAGTGGACTCGATTGGTTTGAAACTTCGGCGAAAATTAAATTCAACGACCAAACGGCAACTTTACAACAAGTTCAAAAAGCGATTCGCAACAAAACGAATTATGTCAAACTGGGCGATGGAACACACGGATTGTTACCTGAAGAATGGATAGAAAAATTCAGTAAATATTTCCGCTCTGGAGATATGGTGGAAGGTAAAATACGAATTTCAAAAATTAATTATTCGCTTATAAATGATCTTTTTGAGGATGAACAAATTGATACGGATATTTTAAAAGAAATTGATGATTTAAAAATGAAAATCAGTTCTTTTCAGAACGTAAAAAGTGTAAAAATACCAAAGAAACTGAATGGTGTTTTGCGCGATTACCAGCATGAAGGATTAAACTGGTTGCACTTCCTCGATGAATTCAATTTTGGCGGTTGTTTAGCTGACGACATGGGTTTGGGGAAAACCATTCAAATCATTTCCTTCATCCTTTCTTTGAAAGAACAAAAAGACAACAAAACGCATTTAGTCGTTGTTCCAACTTCTTTACTTTTCAACTGGAATCGAGAAATCGAGAAATTTGCTCCTTCATTGAAAATGTTGAACAATTACGGAACCAACAGAGTAAAAAGTGTAGAAGTTTTTAAAGGTTATGATGTCATTTTAACGACTTATGGAACGCTACTTTCAGACATTAGTAAATTAAAGAAATTCGATTTCGATTACGTTTTCTTAGATGAATCGCAGGCCATAAAAAATCCAGATTCAATGCGTTACAAAGCTGCGCGTTTATTAAATTCTCGAAACAGAATCGTTTTAACAGGAACACCAATCGAAAACAATACTTTCGATTTATTTGCTCAATTTTCATTCGCAATTCCTGGCTTATTCGGTTCACAAAATCGTTTCCGCGACGAGTATTCTATTCCTATTGATAAGTTCAAAGATTCTGCACGAGCGAAAGAATTGCAAAATAAAATCAATCCGTTTTTATTGCGCAGAACCAAAAAACAAGTCGCAAAAGAGCTTCCTGAAAAAACAGAAATGGTTCTATTCTGTGAAATGGGTGAGGAGCAACGACAAGTATACGACTCGTATCGAAATGATATTCGTGAATCTTTGTTGAGTCGAGATACGGTAGAACACGATTCCAACAAAAGTATTCTGCTTCTTCAAGGTTTAACCAAGCTTCGTCAAATCTGTAATTCTCCAAAACTTTTGCCAGAAGATGTTGATTATGGTCACGAATCGGCAAAAATGGAAGTGTTGATGAAAGAGATTCAAAGCCGACACAAACATCATAAAATTCTAGTCTTCTCTCAATTCGTAACTATGCTTGATTTGATTCGAAGAGAATTGGACAAAGCGGAAATTTCACACGAGTATTTAACTGGAAAATCGAAAAATCGGGAAGAAATTGTTCACCGTTTCCAGAATGATGACGAGGTTCGAGTATTCTTGATCAGTTTAAAAGCAGGCGGAACAGGGTTGAATTTAACAGAAGCTGATTATGTATACATTGTTGATCCATGGTGGAATCCGGCGGTTGAAAATCAAGCCATCGACAGATGTTATCGAATTGGTCAAAAGAAAAATGTTGTAGCCGTTCGCTTAATTTGTCCAAACACTCTGGAAGAAAAAATCATGCGTATGCAAGAATCCAAAAAAGAATTGGCAGATGATTTGGTTAGAACGGATGCTTCCGTGATTAAATCATTGAGTAATGATGATTTGATAAATCTATTCGATTAGTCAATTACGAATTTGAGAAACTCATTCGCAATTAATTAATTCGTAATTCGTAATTTCACCTCGTGGACTACGATATCATAAAATCATTACATATTATTTTCGTTGTGAGCTGGTTTGCTGGCCTGTTCTATATGCCGCGACTTTTCATTTACCATACCGAGGCTCAAGCAAAAGAGGAAGCAGCGAAAACAGCTTTAAGCGAACAATTCCAAATCATGGAAAAAAAATTGTGGTGGATTATTACAACTCCCGCTATGATTTTGACTTTCATTTTCGGCACTTGGATGTTGATTTTAAATCCCATTTTACTCGAACAGCCTTGGATGCACATCAAATTGACCTTTGTTTTGGTGCTTTTAATCTATCATTTTATCAGTCAAAAGAAGATGTTTGAACTGGCAAAAGGCATATTCAAATGGAAATCAAATCAACTTCGCATGTGGAATGAATTAGCCACACTTTGTCTGGTGGCAATTATTTTCCTCGTCGAAATGCAAGGACGATTATCTTGGTGGAAAGCAACTTTAGCTTTTTTCTTAGTAGCAATTGGCTTGATGATGCTCATAAAACTCTACAAGCGTTTGCGTAAAAGCTGATGAGTGAAATGTGGCCAAATATTCCAGGTTCTGCTCAAGTTTTCTTGGTCGCTTGGTTGGTTTTGCTCGTTTTAACAATCGTACTTTTTGTAAAAAAAAATAAGTGGTTTGGAGCTTCCTTTGCTCTTACTGTTTTTTCTTTGGCTTCTGCCTTTGCACTTTTTTCACCGTACTTGTATCGCTGGGATGAGCAATTTCATGCTTTGGTTGGAAAGAATTTGGCAGCCAAACCATTTCATCCTAGATTAATAGATCTTGACCCTTCTCTTTGGCATCCTGAGGGATGGGCCAATTCCCAAACTTGGTTACACAAACAACCATTGTTTTTGTATCAAATTGCTGTGGCCGTTAAATTTTTAGGTGCAACGGCATATGCAGTTAGACTCCCATCAATACTTTTACATGTCGCTGGGACTTTGGTTCTATACGATATGGGCAAAATGATGCTGAATAGAAATTTGGGTTTTCTGGCAGCATTAATATTTTCGGTTTCTGCATTTCCTTTAGGACTTTTGTCTGGGCGAATTGGTACAGATCATAATGATTCTGTTTTTATGATATATGTGCTTTTGTCCTTCTGGGCATGGTTTAAATTCTATACTTCAGAAAACAAAAAATGGGTAAAATGGATAGGGATTTTTGTCGGTTGCGCCATACTTACAAAATGGCTCGTTGGACTTTTAATTTTTGCTCCTTGGGCATTACTTATTTGTTTCGATTGGTATAAAACGAAAGCAATAGAGATTCTGCCTTTTTTAAAGGCATTAGTCATCGCTTTACTCGTTTCTTTGCCTTGGCAAATTTATATTTTCATCCGATTTCCCAAAGAAGCGAAATTTGAAATGGAGTACAATAGCCGTCACTTTTTTGAGGTTATCGAAGGCCATGTGGGTGAATGGGATTTTCATTTTGATACTATTTCAAATGTGCTTTTTAGTGGAGAAGCCATTCTCTTTTTATTGATTTTTTCAGCTTTTGCGTTAAGATCAGCGGAAAAAAGGACAAAAATGCTTTGGTTAGTTCTTGCATTTTCAAGTTTACTCGTTTACGTTTTCTTTACCATTGCGGTCACAAAAATGAACTCTTTTGTCGCTCCAGCATTTCCTCTCTTAATTTTGTTAATTTCCTATCCCCTGGCAAAAGCAATTGATTCAATTGACAACAAATATTTGATGGGTTTAAGCTTTATTGTCGTGTTTTTAGTTTTTGGAAATGCTGTTTCCAAGCCAATTAAGACATTGGAAGAGTATGGCTTCAAAGAAGATACGGAACAGAAAGGAACAGCGAATCTTATGAATTTGCAACTGCAATTTATAAATTCTCAAGATCAGGGAAAAAAGAAAGACATTGTGCTAAATGGATTTTTACGTGGCCAAGGTAATATTCAATGGCAATTTTTTAAAGACACAAAAGTAATTTCAGGAATACTTAGTGAAGCAAAAATTAAAGCCTTGAAAAAAGCAGGATATAAAATCTCTTGTGTAAAATGGCAATGGGGAGATACCATCCCAGATTATATTCTGTCAGATTCAACAATTCGTTTTATTCAATTCGAATAGCAATCGTTTAATCTATACCAAGCGAAGAAAAATCTTATTTTTGTTTTATAAATTGAATTCCCATGTACAATAACATTCTCGTTGATCAAAAAGATCAATATCAAATCATAACGATAAATCGACCAAATCAATTGAATGCCTTGAACAAGGAAACGATTGAGGAATTGAATAAAGCTTTGTCCGCAGCGAATACTGACCAAAAAATGGGAGCAATTATTCTTACCGGTTCTGGCGAAAAGGCTTTTGTAGCTGGTGCAGATATCAAAGAATTTGCTGATTTTTCCGAGGCTCAAGGTGGAGAGTTAGCAAGAAATGGTCAAAACATTTTATTCGATTTTGTTGAGAAAATGTCAATTCCAGTTATCGCTGCTGTCAACGGTTTTGCACTAGGCGGTGGATTGGAATTAGCCATGTGTTCGCACATTCGTGTTGCTAGTTCCAACGCAAAAATGGGCTTGCCGGAAGTTTCATTAGGAGTAATTCCTGGGTATGGTGGAACACAGCGTTTAGCTCAATTGGTAGGACGCGGAAAAGCAAATGAAATGGTTTTCACTGCTGGAATGATAAATGCTGAAGATGCTCTGAAATGGGGATTGGTAAACGCCGTTGTTGAACAAAACGAACTGATAGCGGAATGCGAAAAAATCGTTAGCAAAATCTTGAACAATTCTAAAACTGCAATTACATCAGCTATCAATGCGGTAAATGCAAATTTCATCGATGGAACAAATGGTTTTGAAGAAGAAATTAAAGAATTTGGAAATTGTTTCGGAACAAAAGATTTCATAGAAGGAACAACTGCATTTTTAGAAAAACGCAAACCAAATTTTAGAGGATAGTGTCAAATCCCATCAAGAAATTACTCGGTCAAACAGCTATTTATGGCTTGCCTAGCATAGTTGGGCGTTTTCTGAATTTCTTGTTGGTTCCACTTTACACGAGTGTTTTCGTCAACCCTGCCGAATACGGTGTTGTTTCTGAATTATATGCTTGGGTGGCATTCTTAATCGTCACCTTGACCTTTGGAATGGAAACTGCCTATTTTCATTTTCTTCAGAAAAGGGAGGATAAAGCAGAAGTTTTTCGCAGTAGTTTTCTAAGTGTATTATTGGTTAATGGAACTTTTGCAATCAGTCTATTGCTTTTGTATCAACCTATTGCCGATGCGATGCTCTTCAGCGACCATCCAGAGTATATTATATTACTTGGTGTAATTGTAATCATTGATGCTGTTTCTGCATTGCCTTTAGCAAAATTACGCGCTGAAGAAAAGGCCTTGAAATTCGCAGCTATTCAAATGACGAGTATAGGATTTAACATAGGCCTGAATTTGTTTTTCATGCTTGTACTCTTCAATCCTGAAGAGCCAGCGGAAGGTGTAATTTTCATTTTAATTGCCAATTTGGTGTCTTCTTTAATCAAGCCGATTGCACTTTACAAAGACTTTATAGGTATACAGTTTAAAGTTGAAATAGACTTTGTTAAGGAACTTGTGTATTACTCATTTCCCCTGATGATAGCCGGATTGGCTGGAATTGTGAATGAAACGATTGATAGAATTTTATTAAAACACATTCTTTATCAAGGAACAGTAGAGTCGCTTCAATACGCAGATGAGCAAGTGGGAATTTATAGTGCATGCTACAAACTTGCCATGCTGGTGACTATTTTCTTGCAAGCCTATCGTTACGCTGCTGAACCTTTCTTTTTTGCAAGAAGCAAGGACTTAGACCGTGATAAGCAATATCGAAAAATCATGAATTACTTCGTGGCAGCAGTCTGCGCAGTTTTTTTATTGGTGAGTCTAAACATAGATTTCTTTAAAGGATTTATACGAAATGAAGCTTATCATGTCGGGTTGCACGTTGTCCCAATCTTGCTTTTAGCGAATGTTTTTCTTGGAATTTATTTTAATCAAAGTATTTGGTACAAGCTTTCTGGGCAGACTAAATTTGGCGCTTTCATTGCCATAGGTGGGGCAATCATTACAATTGTAATAAACGTGCTATTCATACCAATTTATGGTTTTACGGCAAGTGCTTGGGCGACCTTAGTAGTTTATGCGTCACAAATGATTGCTTCTTATCTGCTTTCTAGAAAATACTACCCAATCAAATACAATTTGCGTAAATTTTTCCTTTACTTGGGTGTGGCTATTCTCTTCTTTTTCATAGGTAAATCTATTGATTTCGAGAGTGTAATAATTAATTACACACTTAAAAATATTCTGTTACTTGGTTTCGTATTTCTAGTTTATAAGTTGGAAAATCCTTTTGCCAAAACAGCTTAATTTACTACTCTAGTGTTTATTATTGATTATAAATCAAGAGATAAACTCAAAATCCAAATCAATTGACCGTCATAATTTCGTACTTTTGAATTCCAATTCAAATCAATGAAAATAAAGGTTATCAATACATCCAGTCACGAGTTGCCAGCATATGAAACGGCCTCAAGCGCAGGCTTAGATGTTCGAGCAAATTTGACAGAAAACGTTGTTCTTAAACCTATGGAACGGTCTTTGATTAAAACTGGTTTGTTCTTTGAAATTCCTCACGGTTACGAATGTCAAGTTCGCCCTAGAAGTGGATTGGCTTTGAAAAAAGGATTGACAGTTTTGAATTCTCCAGGAACAATTGACGCAGATTATCGTGGAGAAGTGGGAGTGATTTTAATCAATCTTTCCAATGAAACTGTTATCTTAGAAAACGGTGAGCGAGTTGCTCAATTGGTTTTTGCCCAAGTGGAACAAGCGGAATGGGTAAAAGCAGAAATATTAAGTGAAACTGAACGTGGTGCCGGAGGATTCGGTAGCACAGGAGTAAAATAAATTATTACGAATGAAATTAATCATCCCTATGGCAGGACGTGGTAGTCGTCTTCGCCCACATACATTAACAGTTCCTAAACCATTGGTTCCCGTTGGAGGAAAACCAATAGTTCACCGTTTGGTAGAAGATATCGCGGCGAGTTGCCCAGAAAAAATTGATGAAATTGGTTTTGTTATTGGTGATTTTGGAGCTGAGGTGGAAAAAGAACTAATAGCGGTTGCTGCTCAATTGGGAGCTAAAGGGACAATACATTATCAAACAGAACCTTTGGGGACTGCTCATGCTGTTTTATGTGCAAAGGAACTTTTAGACGGCCCTGTAACGGTCGCTTTTGCTGACACTTTGTTTAAAGCAAATTTCAAAATTGACCCTAGCGACGAAGGAATCCTATACGTTAGCCAAATTGAAGATCCAAGTGCCTTCGGTGTGGTTAAAATGAATGAAGCAGGAGAAATTATCGACTTCGTTGAAAAACCACAAACATTTGTTTCTGATTTAGCCATGATTGGAATTTACTATTTCAAAAAAGGTGAAGATTTAAGAAAAGAACTAGAATATCTAGTTGACAACAACATCATGAAAAGTGGTGAATATCAATTGCCAGATGGTTTACGACGATTGACCGAAAAAGGTGTGAAGTTTAAGCCTGGTAAAGTAGACGAATGGTTAGACTGTGGAAATAAACCAGTCACTGTTTTTACCAATCAACGTGTTTTAGAATTTGACAAAGCAGCTGGCAAGAATATGAAATCTGCGAGCGCACAAATTAAGAATTCGGTTGTTATAGAACCATGTTTCATTGGGGAAAATGTGATAATTGAAAATTCAGTTGTTGGCCCACATGTATCTTTAGGAAAAGGCACGAAGATTGCACGTTCAATTATAGTCAACAGTATAATACAAAATGATACGGAAGTTTCAGATGCAAATTTGAAAGATTCTATGATAGGTTCAAAAGCCATTTACAGTGGTAAAGCAAGTGACATAAGTCTCGGCGATTTTTCTGTAATTGAATAAATGAAAGTAATTAAAATACTCTTTTTACTATTTGTTGGCGTAGCTATTTCAAGCTGCGGGACAAAAAAGAATGCTGAGAATTCCGAAAGTAAAGCAATTTCCAAAGCTGATTACGCTTACATTGAAAAATTTCATGAAAGTGTTCGCTTAAAAACCAAAGGACAAATAAACGAAGCGATTCAAGGTTTTGAAGAATGTTTGGCAATGCGTCAAAATGATGATGCCGTATATTACGCTCTTTCTGAATTGTATTTGGTACAAGGAAAACCGGAAAAGTCTGGCGAAGCAATTAAAAAAGCAGTTAAAATTGATCCGGATAATCTGCATTACACGAGCGAATTGGCCTATTTCTATGTTGAAAAACAACAATTTAATGAAGCGATTGTGTTATTTGAAAAGCTAGTAAATGCTCAACCGAGAAACCCAGAAGTTTTGTATCCGTATGCAGAATGCTTAGTTAGAGCAGGAAAAACGCAACAAGCTATAGATCAGTTAACGAAAACGGAAGATCAAATAGGTGTAATACCTGAAATATCTATCCAAAAATTTCAACTCTATCGTCAGTTAAAAGACGACAAAAAAGCCTTACAGGAAATTGAAAATGCAAGAAAAGTTCATCCAGAGGATGCTCAATTATTATCAACTTTGGTCGATTATTATTATTCAACCAAACAAAATGATAAAGCGCTTAGCACACTTGAAGATCTAGCAAAATCAGACCCGACGAATGGACGTGTTCAGCTGTTCATTGCAGATGTATACAGACAAAAAGGAGATAAAGAAAAATACTTTCCAGCTTTGAAAAAAGCTTTCGAAGGGGATGGTGTGGACATTGATACAAAAATGAAAGTATTGGTTTCATTGCAAGATCCGAGTGAAAAATTGGACCCAAGAGCATTGGAGTTGGCTGATATATTTCTGTTACAAAATCCCGAATCGGCTAAAGCCTATTCCGTGATGGGAGATTACCTTTTAGAATTAAAAAAAGATGATGAAGCATTAGTGAATTATAAGAAAGCCCTTCAATATGAAAAAGGTGCTCATACACTTTGGAACCAAGTTTTGATTATGGAATACCAAACCCAAAAATTTGATGATTTGGTAACTGACAGCGAAGAAGCGTTAAAGTATTTTCCAAATAGCACATCATTTTATCTCTTAAATGGTGTCGCATATGTTCAAACGAAAAAGTACGACCAGGCCATATCAACGCTTCAAATTGGAGTTGAATATGTGACGAACGACAAACCATTACAAGGTGAGTTTTACGGTCAATTGGGTGAGGCTTATTTTGGCAAAAAGGACGTTAAAAAGGGAAATGAGTATTATTTGAAAGCCTTGGAAAAGGATACTCGTAGCTCGCTTTTATTAAACAATTATGCATATCGTTTAGCATCTGAGAATCTAGATTTGTCCCGTGCAGAAAGCATGATTAAAAAGGCAAATGAATTTTCTCCTAATCAACCTCAGTTTTTAGATACTTACGGTTATGTAATGTTTAAAAAATCTGAATTTTCAGGAGCAATGGATTATTATCAAAAAGCTTATCTTTTGGATAATGAAGATATTCTTTTACTCGATCATATGGGTGATGCATCCGTTCAATTAAACAAAACAGAAGAAGCATTAAAATATTGGAACATGGCTAAAAAGTTGGGTTCTAAGAATAAAAGTTTGGATAAAAAAATAGAGAATTTAAAATACTATGAGCCTGTTTTTTAGAGTGTTTCTAATTGCATCATTAACGTTAACCGCATGCGCCAAGAAATTGACGGAAACAGATATGGTAAAAGTGAAAAGGGTTAGAACAAATGATTTGTTGGAATCCATGGATAGTCTTTCAAAGGTTAGACCCACTTTTTTCTATTCAAAAATATCAACAAAGTATAGAGACACGACAAGTAGCTATTCGTTCAAAACTTCACTAAGAATGAACGTTGATACTGCAATGAATTTGATTATTACGTATTTGAGCATACCCGTTGTAAATGCTTTAGTGACTCCTGATAGCCTCACCGTGGTTAACAAAAAGGCCAAATGTGTTGCGCGGGCAGATATGGAATATATCAAGGAGAATTTTGGAGTAGATTTTAGCTTTAGAAATATTGAGGAGTTGTTTTTGGGCATACCATTGGATTATGATACAACTCAAAAATATTTTCAAATTCACGAACCTTACCAATACGTTATTTCATCTCATCGAAAAAGACAAATGAGAAGAGTGAATATTCTTGAAAAACAAGAGAATGATGTTGCGATAAAATATTTTTTAACCAACGACACCAAACAGCTGAAAGGTATGGAAATTCTTAGCCCTAGCGATACCGCAAGTATATATATTGATTATCTCTCCAGGCAGAACGTTGGCGGGATGAATGTACCTCAAGAAGTCGTTATAAAAGTAATTACGGCAAGGAATAACCTTTTGATAACTCTTTCGTATGATAGAGTTGAGGTAAATGAACCTCAACCATTATATTTTATTGTTCCGGAAGGCTATGAAGATTGCGAGTAATTTTCTTTTTATTGTTTTTGTTCTATTCAGCACCATTTTGCTGGGACAATCGTCTGCGGAAAAATTAAAAAAAGAACAAGACATTCTTCTCAGAAAAATTGAGAATACGAAACTCTTATTGGATAAAACAAAAGATGAATCAGAGGCCTCGTTAAATGAGCTTAAATTAATCAATAATCAAGTTCGTTTTAGAGAGGAATTGGTTAGGAATTTCGATCGTCAGGTACGCAGTGCTGATTATACAATTGATAAAAAAGATCAGCAAATAAAGGACTTAGTCGAAAAACTATCCATCTTAAAGTCTCAATACAAGCAACTAGTAATATACGCCTACAAGCACAGAAATAAGTTCGGTAAACTGATGTTTATATTCTCTTCGGATTCTTATTTTGAAGCGATTAAGAGAAATAAATACCTTGAAAAAATGGCTGATTTGCAGAAAAAGCAATTCGTAATTATCAAGCAGCATCAAGGGTTGATTTCGAGAGAAATTGAAGAGGTTAAAAAACAAAAATCTGAGAAATTGGTTGTTCTCCAAGAAAAGAAAAAAGAGAAAGAAATAATTTTAGCGGATAAAGTAAAGCAAGAAAAGGTTTATCAGAAATTTAAGCAAGAAGAAGACCGCCTCTTGTCTGAATTGAAAGCAGACGAGAAAAAGAAACAAGCCATTAGTAATGAAATTGAGGCTGCAATTCGCAGAGAAATAGCATTAGCAGAGGCTAAACGAAAAAAAGAAGAGGAAGCGAGGGCGAAAGCGGCTGCAAAGGCTGCAGCTGAGGCCGCCGCAAGAGCTGCTGAAAAGAAGAAAAATAATCCAGGAACAACAACAACCGCAACTAAACCAACAGAGTCCGACTTTGCCTTTAAGGAAAGAACCGAAACCGCGGAATTGGATAAAAGTTTTATTTCCAATAGAGGTAAATTGCCTTGGCCTGTGGAAAAAGGTACGATTACTGAGAATTATGGTAAAAATGCCCACCCAACTTTTGAAAATGTCTTTACAAATAATAACGGAATAGATATTTCTGCGCCTAAATTCTCTGAAATTAGAGCTGTATTTGAAGGGGAAGTGACCAGCGTTTTGAATATTCCTGGTGCAGGAAAAGTTGTAATTCTTAAACACGGAAATTACCGAACGGTTTATTCAAACTTGCAAAATACTTATGTAAAAGTAGGAGATAAAGTAAGCACCAAACAAGGAATCGGTTCTCTGTTCGTGAAACCTGACTATTCAGTTTCTGTGTTGCACTTCGAAGTACATTTGGTTTCTGGAAGCGGAGTGCAAAGTCTTAATCCTGTACACTGGATTAATCGTTAATTAATCTTTTTGAATTCGAATTAAATCGCCGAAGTAAAGCTCTTTATTCGTTTTGGTTTTCATCCATAAACCAGAACAAAGTTCTGCTTGTTTCTTGAATATTTTCTCAATGATTCTTTGTGAATCTCCAAGTGGCAAACTTGGGCTATAGGTATTTAAAATCAACCAACCTTTTCGATTTAAAAGAGAGTATGAGGTTCTAACAAGCTCTTCGAGTTTGTCTTCCAGTTTCCACTTTTCGCCTTTAGCACCTAATCCCCACGCAGGAGGATCCATTTGAATAATGTCGTAAGAATTGCCCCGTTTTTCTTCACGTTGGGCAAACTTTAAAGCATCTTCTAATACCCATTTGATATCACTCAAATTGGATAATTCCATATTGGTTTTCGCCCAAGAAATAAGTTGTTTCACCGAATCAACATGTAAAACTTCCGCACCAGTTTTTTTAGCAACAAGTGAAGATGCTCCAGTGTAGGCAAACAGGTTTAAAAAGCGTTTTTTCTCTGAAAGATTTTTCTCTAAAAACCCCCAATTAATTTCTTGCTCAGGAAAGATTCCAAGGTGTTTGTATTGTGTTAATTCCAACTGAAATTTAATCCCCCTTGTTTCGAATTCCCATTTTTTTGGAGCAGGGTTTATATTTTTCCACGTTCCTTTTAAATTGGTTTTTTCCACAAATTTCCAATGGGCAGTTTTCTCCCATTCAGTGAAAGGAATCTCAGATTTGAAGTAAGCTTGACGCTCAGGTCGAATGGTGATAATTTCTCCCCAACGTTCTAATTTTTGACCGCCACCAGCATCCAACAATTCATAATTGTCACAAAACTCAGTAAAGATCTTATGGTCCGTATTTTTCAAATTATCTTGATCGAGGTGTTTTCTTACGACCTCCTTGCATACTTGCCATACGCATCTGGTTTTTAGATGGAGCTGCCTGTAATTGCTTTTGCATCATCGTAATTTGCTCACGCATTGCGCCAGTTGAATCCAGTTTTTTTGCTTCTGCCAAAAGTGAAACAGCTTCTGCTTTTCTACCTGTTTGAGCGCATATTCCAGAAAGGTGCATACGAGCAACGGCATTATCCTGTCCAGTTCTTAATCCTAAAGAAAGAGCTTTTCTTAACATTGCCTCACTTTTCGCAAAACCTAATTCTTGCGTGTTTAATACGGCTTGTAAGAAAACAACATACGCATGTTGTTTTCTTGGCATGAATTGAGGATGAGTAATCTTATTCATGTAATATTTTGCTTTGTCTGTATTCCCCAAACGCATTTGGTTCAAAGCTAAAATCATATTCTCATTTCGGAAGAAACTCAAAATTACAATTGCGGTAACTAAAATCATCATTATTCCCCAACCCCAATAACCTGTTGCAAAAAGGTATACAGTAAAGAAAATAGATGCTAACGCTAAAACACAGCGTATAATAAATCGAATCATTTTTTATTTTTTTAAATAGTTGCTATACATTTTAACTCAATCGCAATGGGAGTTGGAAGTGAATTGATTTCTACTGTAGTTCGGCAAGGCAAATTGTCCTTGAAATACTCAGCATAAATTTTATTGTAAACGGCAAAATCACGTTTCATATTCACTAAAAAAACAGTCACATCAATTAGTTTGTCCCAGCTTGAACCAGACTCTTCTAAGATAATTCTAACGTTATCAAAAACGCTTCGACATTGTGCTTCGAAATCGAATTCAAGAAAATTTCCATTGTGGTCTAATTTTAAACCGGGCACTCCCGAGTCGTTTGAATCAGAACCTGCAGTTCTTGGTCCTACACCTGAAAGAAAAAGCAAATTTCCAGCCTTTCTTGCATGTGGATATAGTCCAACAGGTTTCGGCGCTTTATCGGTAGAAAATTTTTCCATGACTGTAAGTTTTTTGCAAATATAACGACTTCCTTTGGAAACGGGTAGTTTGGACCTTGGTAAAACTATATTTTGTGGTATCATTTTTGCCAACTCTTTTTTCATTAATTTTGATCTATGAAATCTATTTTTCTTTTTTTAATTATCGCATTTTCAATGACTTCTTGTATAGAAATCATTGATGATATTTCAATGAATCCCGATGGTTCAGGTACTTTCAAGTACAATGTGAATCTGAGCTCATCGAAAGTAAAATTGAATTCATACTTAGCTTTGGATAGTTTAGATGGAAAAAAAGTACCATCCAGAGATGAAATAAAGGGAAGAGTGAATCATTTTATATACTTGATGGAGCAGAAAAATGGTATTTCCAATGTTTTTGTGGAAACTGATTTGGAAAATTACATCATTAAAATGAGCTGTGATTTTAAATCTGTACGCATACTGCAAGATGCTTTGACAAAGAGTCTTCAAGAAGAATTGAAAGAAGAGAAACCACTTTTAGATGATAATTCAGACTGGTTGACTTGGACAGATGAAAGTTTTAATAGATCCATCCCCGATTACACCATTAAAAAAACAAAGGAGTTGAAAGTAGAAGAGATAAATCTGCTTAAGCAAGGGAATTACATTTGTATTACACGATTTAATCGTCCGGTGAAGAATTGTTCAAATGAAAATGCAATAATTGCAAAGAACAAACTTGCGGTAATGCTGAAAACGAATGCATATTCTTTGACTCAAAACCTGAATTTATTGGAAAATACCATTTATCTTAGTCCTTTGAAACCGTAAAGGCGTATATTATTCTTTCCCAAGAACCTGTTTAACATGAAATTATTTAGTTTGTTTGCTATATTGAGTCTATCAATTACTAGCGTTTATTCTCAAAAATCGGAAGATTATATACCCACTGATGCCGTTACCGTTTTCAGCTTAAACAATATTGCTTTATTACAAAAAGTTTCTCTTGATGATTTGGTGAAGTATGAATTCATGGCCGAATTGGAACAAGAGCTTTTCGATGGTTCCACATCAGGTAAATCGATTAAAGAATCGGGAATAGATTTTGATCAAAAATTAAATATTTTTTACGGGAAGGGCGATAAATATGAAGTTGCCGGTTTTTCATTTGGAATAAAAGATATAAATCAACTCTTTACTGTTTTTGACGATTTTGACGAGCAAGTTTCTCCGCTGGAAAACGTAAAATATTACACCAGTTATTTCAATCACCTCTTAATCAGAGGAAAGGTAGGTTTATTAATTCGAGTTGACCCACTGAGTGGGGCAATTCGTCAAGTAGCGGATTCAATCTGGTACAGTCGTGGAAATGAAAACGTTCCATATTATTACTATGAAGGTGGTTATTTGGAAGAAGACTTAGAGCCAATAGATGAGGATTACTTGGAAGAAGAATGGGATGAGGCAGAACCGGCAACTGAAGAGGTTTTTGATGTGGAAGATGAGTTAGAAGTTTTGGAAGATGGCGACGACTATATTTACGACGAAGATATTGCGTCAAAAAATTATGCTGAATTAAGAGACTCTGTTTATAACGAATTACAGCAGGAATACTTAAATAGAATAGTTGTTGATTTAATCGTTAACAACAGAAATTTACGGAAAGAAGACAAGGATTTAGCTTCACTTCTGGAACATACTTCTGAAGGGGTGTTTTATTTGGATAATTCACGTAATGTCGCTAAAAGCCAAAGTTTCTTCTACCTTCAGTCTATATTACCTGCGTTACATAACGAAATAAAAGATTTGTACACCGGCAATAAAATCATGGGTGATTTGCTTCTCAATGAATCGTCAATCGAAGCAAAAATGACCGCAAATTATGGAGAAGCTTTGGGCTCGATTTATAGCGCTTTAAACGACACCAAATTTGACAAGAAAACGACGAAATATATTCACAAGGATAACTCCGCATATTTTACCTACAACGTCAATTTAAGGCAAGCATATGAAAAGGCATATGAAATTGTAATGCCTTTGTTGCGGGATGAAAAAAATAACCGTGTCGCTACTTCTGTCCTTACAATAGAGTTGTTGAATGCCTTGGTAGACAAAGACGCTGTTTTCGACACCTATCGAGGAAGTATGTTTGGAACTTTCAACGGGGTGAAGAAAGTAATGGTTCGAAGAATTGATTATACGTACGATGAAGACTTTAATTACACGGAAACAGAAGTAGAGTCAGAAGAAGATTTACCAATATTTACTTTAGGATTTTCTACCAAGAGAAACGACATTCCAAATATTGTTTTGGAACAATTGGCAAAAGTGACTTCTGAGTGCAAGAATATGGGTAAATATTGGATTTTTGAAAATGCGATATTGAACTCTGTTCCGCTATATATTATCAATAAAAACGATTTGTTTATTCTCACCAATGACGAAGATTTGGCTGTTAATCATTCTGATGGATATGGTGCTGATAAAATTTCAAGAAAACAAATCAAGAAAACGAAGAAATCAGGATTCGTTTATGGACAAATAGATTGGTCAAAAACAATTTCGCAATTGCCTAGAGAACTGTTTACGGCCGAACAAAATGAACTTTTAGATGCTATGCGTGGCAAAACAGGAATGATGACATTAACATCATCGAAAACATCAAATACCTCTACAAATTTCAATATCAATTACGACTTCAACGGAACTTATGATAATCCAGGACAATATATTTTGGACCTAGTTAATAGTTTGTACATTCTAATGAAATAAGGCGATTTCCTCCCTATGTTCAAAAAAATATCGTTAATTTTCTTTTTAGCAATTCTACTCGCAGGCTTCTTGTTTGTAAGGCATTTTTGGTCAGAAAAAAGTGAATCTCCACTTCTTGTCGATCGTTTACCAACAGCTGACTTTCTTATACGTGCAAATATTCTGGATGTCGCTCGCGAAACAAGTGGTATGCTTCATTATAATAAAATTCCTTTTCGTGATTTTTTCTCCCAAGAATTTTTGTTAGGCCAAGCCAAAAGTTATGGACTGAATCTGCAGAGACCCGTTTATATTTTCGCACAAGAATCTGGCGACTGGGGAGCACTTGTGCATGTTACAGATAGTAGCAAGATTCAGGCAGGTTTAACTCGAATTGATAAAATAAAACCGTTCAGAGATACGATAATCTATAAACAAAAAGTCGCTTATTGGCCCAAAGAGAAATTATACTTGAATTACGGTGAGAACTATCTGTTTGTCTATAAGGGTGATAATTTTGAATTTAAATTTTTCCATGTTCTTCAGGCACAGCGCGGCGAAATCGAAGCCTCTTGGAAAGATTTTCTTTCTATGAATAGATTCAAGAAAGAAAATTTGGTTTTGTATGCTAATTCAAAAGGATTGAAAAAATACGGTGTGGAAAAAGCTGTTTTTTCCCATGATAGTGACTCAACCAGTTTAACGATGTTGTCTTATGTGAAATGTCAGAAACCATTGAATTTTAGTCAAAAAAAGAATGGTCTTTCATTGGAAGAGAATTATTTTTCAAGCAAATTTTTAAACCTTCACCTGAATATTAATGAATTCCGAAATCATCCGGAGGATCCATTGTATCGATTGATGACGCAAATGAGCAAGAAGATTAGTTTCCCGCTCAAAGAATTCTTAGCAGCTTGGGAAGGCGACTTGTCTTTCCGTCAAGGAGGAAAACAAAAGGTTACAGAAACTTACATTGAATCAGAACTGGATGAAAACTTTGAAATCAGCGAGGTCGTTAAAACCAGAGAATTATATGTGCCTGGTTTTTCATTGGCAATCTCTTTGAATGGGAAAGGTCAAAGTTTTATGAATAAAATTATAAATAAAGGTATCTTGACTCAAGAAGAAGAGAAGTATAGATTTTTAGGTTCCCCAGCATTAAATTTTTATCGATTGCAAAATTATTATGTATTTACATCTGGCGAAAACCGTCCTAGATTGTCGAATAATGAGCAAAACAACGGTGTTTGGAATCAAAATGGGACTAAGTTTCAATTTCATTTGGATTCACTTAAAGGCAATGAAGCTTTTGGCAAGGTGCATTTTCCAGTCAACCGATTGATAGAAAGGAATAAATTTTTCTAATTTAGTAAACAAATAAAATAATATGATTGAGGCAAATAATTATATGAAGAACTTGATTACAAGTTTTCCAAATCAACTTTCGGAATCTTTAGAAATTGCAAAAAAGCAAAGCTTCAAAGTACCGTTGCACGAAATTCAAAACATAGTGATGTGCGGAATGGGTGGTTCTGGTATTGGAGGTAGAATTGTTTCCCAATGGTTGGTAGATGATTTAACTGTTCCAGTAGCATTTTGTCAAGACTACGACCTGCCTAATTTCGTTAATAAAAACACTTTGTTTTTGGCTTCCTCTTATTCTGGAAATACGGAAGAAACCTTGATGTGTTTGGAAAAAGCGATTGCTAAAGGTGCCCAAGTTATAGCTGTGACTTCGGGTGGTAAATTGGCTGAAATTTGTGAAAAACATAGTTTTGATTATGTTGTTGTTCCTGGCGGAAATCCTCCTCGAGCAGCATTAGCATATTCCATAGTTCAATTAGTGAATATCTTGTCTAGTTTGAAAATGTGCCCTCAACAACGAATGACAGAGATTCAAGCTGGGCATGATTTAATAGTATCAAATCAAGAAACCATTCTTTCAGAAGCAGATCGACTTACAAAAGCATTAATAGGAAAAATCCCTGTATTTTATGCTTCAGCAGCCTATGAAGGATTAGCTCTTCGAGCACGTCAACAATTTAATGAAAATTCTAAAATTATTGGAATGTCAAACGTCATTCCAGAAATGAATCATAATGAGCTTGTTGGATGGAGTGGTGGAGACAATCGCTTTGGAGTTCTTTACTTGGACACTAAGGATTTAAACGAGCGTAACCAAAAAAGAGTCGAAATTACTTTGGACAGAATTAAGGGAAAAACAGATACTGTACTAATTCTTGAAGCAAAAGGTAATTCCAAAATTGAAAAAACCATCTATTTGAGCAATATTATTGATTGGTTATCATGGAATATTGCAGATGCAAATAAAGTTGATTCTGTTGAAATTGAAATTATTGATTTTTTGAAAAATTCATTGGCTAAATTGTAGTCAATGAAACCAGTTGTAAATTTTCAGAATTTAGGTTTAATAGATTACCAAGAAGCTTGGGATTATCAAGAGAAATTGTTCTCTGAAACTGTTGCTCGGAAAATTGAGAATAGGAAGGTAGATGTGCCCATTCCAACGGAAAATTATTTGATTTTTTGTGAGCATCCTCATGTATTCACTTTGGGGAAAAGCGGAAAAGAGAGCCACCTTTTGTTAAATGAAAAGGGTTTAGCGGAAAATGAAGCGAAATACTATAAAATTAATCGTGGTGGGGATATAACTTATCACGGACCAGGTCAGCTTATCGGTTATCCTATATTCGATCTTGAATATTTCTTTTCAGACATTCATAAATACATGAGATTCTTAGAAGAGGCGGTAATTCAGACCTTGCTCGAATTTGGAATTGAGTCAGGAAGAGTGGAAGGGTTAACGGGCGTTTGGATAGATGCTGAAGGCAAAAACCCTAGGAAGATATGCGCCATGGGTGTCAAGTCATCTCGTTGGGTTACCATGCATGGAATAGGCTTTAACGTGAATAGTAATCTCGACTATTTTAATTTTATTGTTCCTTGTGGAATTGATGATAAAGCCGTAACTTCCATGGAAAAAGAATTGGGTGCCCCAGTTGAAATGGAGAAGGTTCAAACTATTCTAAAAGAAAAGTTAGCACAACAATTCGGTTACGAATACAAATAACATGGTAAAGAAAGGTTTGAAATTACTACGAAAACTCGCCAAGGGTTTTTTTGTTTTTCTTTTGGCTATAATTATTTTGGTAAATCTTTTCATATTACTCTCTGGACGAACGTATCTCTACAAAGGAATCGCAAATACTTATTTAGTCGGCAAAACAGGGCCTGACATTTATGATTTAAATGTGTTTCCTTATGCCGCCCTCAAAAAATCAAATAAAACCTTCAAATGGAAGGAAAACGAGTATTTCAATCAATACAGCTTTGCTGATGATGAAATAAAAATGCACGAGAAAACTAAATCTACTGCGTTTTTAGTTTTTAAGGATAATGAATTACTTTTTGAAAAATATTGGGAAGAACATCAAGTTGGTACCGTTTCCAATTCATTTTCGGCCGCAAAAACAGTTGTAGCTTTATTAGTCGGTATTGCTATTGAAGAAGGTAATATTAAATCTCTAGATGAATCGGTGGGAAATTATATTCCTGCATTTCAATCGGATGATAAGAAAGATATTACCATACGCGATGTTCTTCAAATGGCATCTGGTTTGGATTGGGTCGAAAGTGGAAAAAATCCTCTGTCGACAAATGCTGAATCATACTACGGGACAGATCTTTACGGTTTGGTCTGTCGTCAAAAAGGAATTGATCCACCGGGTAAAATATTTAATTACCAAAGTGGAAATTCGCAATTATTAAGTTTCATAGTGGAAAAGGCAACTGGTCAAAAGATTTGGCATTATGCTCAAGAAAAATTATGGTTGAAAATTGGCACGCAAAGCGATGCTTTTTGGAGTTTGGATAAAGACAATGGTGCCGCAAAAGCATTCTGTTGTTTATACGCAACTGCAAGAGATTTTGGTAGACTAGGTAAATTGATTCTCAACAATGGAAATTGGGAGGGAAAACAAATTGTACCAGAGAGCTTCATTGAGGAAATGGTTAGTAGCAGAGCTCCAGTCACAAAAGATGGATTGAAGAATACCTGTTATGCTATGCACATTTGGACCTACAACGATGGTGAGGATGATGTGTTTTATTGCCGGGGTATTTTAGGTCAGTATATCGCTGTTATTCCAGCTAAAAACCTAGTTTTTGTTCGACTTGGACATAAACGAATTCCTTATTTGACCTTTGAGGAATATAAAATTGACAAGAAAAGAGGCAGATCAGTCCAGATTAAAGATATTGATCACCCAAAGGATTTCTTAGCATTCTTGAAAACGGCAAAAAAAATCGCGAAGCAATAAAAAAGGGAAGCGCTAACCTCCCTTTTCAAATTCTTTATGTTCTAATTATTTCATGGTAGAAACAATACGTTTGTATTCGCTTTCATTAGTTCTCGCACCTGTACACCCTAAAGTAATCTTTGCGCTATTGAAATGCTCTATTCGTTTTCCTGGATCAGGGTGAGTACTTAGAAATTCTGGTTGTCTCGTTCCGCCCATAGATTCAATTTTTTGAAAGAAACCTCCTCCGCCAGCAGCATCGTAGTCTGTTGGGCAAAGATATTCTACTGAATATTGATCTGCTTCTGTTTCGTGTTCTCTAGAATTTTTTAAACCTATTATTGCAGCAGTTACATCTTTAATCAAAGCTCTATCTCCAGCCAAAACATCAAGTAAAACTTGTATCCCAAACATTTTTGTCATTTGACGAGTTGAGTGACGCTTGTCTGCATGAGCAATTTCATGTCCCATAACGCCAGCCAATTGGGATTCATTATCCAAGAATTTCAAGATTCCTGTGTAAATATAAATGTATCCTCCTGGCGTGCAAAATGCGTTCAAAGTGCTATCATCCTTTATGATTCTAAGCCTCCATTGGAAAACATCGTTATAGGTTACCGCTCCTGAATTCAATATTTTATCGCGAACACGGTAAATCATCCGATAAGCTTCGACGTTTGAAGCCGAGTCTAATAGAGGGTATTCTGCAGGGTTGCTATCGATTTCTTGGCTAACTTGAGCACCTAATTCTTTGTCTTGTTGAACAGTGTACAAGTTGAATCCTTGACCTTTATTTTTTTTGTTGATCATTCCACAAGCCGTTACAATGGTTATGGTTAGAGCTACCAACGCGATTGTGTATTTTTTCATTTTTGATTTAATTTTTTGCAAAGTTATACATTTCAATCACATACTCCATAAATTGTGCCCTTTTCGAAAACCTTAGTATCCAGTAGGATAGAAGAAATTTATGAAAAACACAATTAAAGCGCTACCTCCAAATCCATATAACACTTGATGTAAGGTATGTTTGTTCAAATACATCCTAGCTGACAACACGAAACCTGTAATGAATACAGCAATCATCAATAGACTAAAATTGAAATAAATCGAATTGGCGCAGTAGGCAAAAATCAACCCAGTTAGTATACCCGCTCCGCATGCATGCAAACTTATTTTGGTATACATATTTATCCAGGCGAAAAGGCTTATCGTAATGAATCCTGCCAGTGGTAAGGCGAATATATACTTTGGTAAATATGCGTTAGATGCCTTGAAAATGAAAAAGAGAAACAAAATCAGGCAATAGAGCGCGGTGATTAATAATGGGACTAACCTTTCTTTTCTATCGTCTATGTCAATTGTTGAAACAATCCCTCGGCTTTTTAGAGCCAATAGGGTTAGACCTGGCGCCAAAATGCTAAAAATAAAATAGATGATAAGAACAGCAATTTTATTCTGATAAGGTAGATAATACAATGAATCGTCATTGATTAAAAAATCTTCCCTAGATGGAATAAACATCAAGATAAGCAATGCGTAAATAGGCATGAAAAGTGGAAGAAAAACCCATGAAATAATTTGAGCAAATAGTTTCATGTCTTATAATTCTTTCCGCAAACGAGCAACAGGAATGTTCAACTGTTCACGATATTTAGCAACTGTTCTTCGGGCAATATTGTACCCTTTTTCTTTTAAAAGTTCCGTCAATTTCTCATCTGTCAAAGGTTTTTTCTTCATTTCGACGTTGATGGCTTCTGACAATATTTTCTTTACCTCTCTTGTAGAAACTTCCTCACCGCTATCGGTAGAAAGTGACTCTGAAAAGAAATATTTTAAGGAGTAAATTCCATAGTTTGTCTGAACATATTTACTGTTGGCAACACGAGAAATAGTACTAATGTCTAGGTTAACAATCTCCGCGATGTCTTTCAAAATCATCGGTTTCATATTGGTCTCATCACCGGTCAAGAAAAATTCTCTTTGGTAATTCATGATAGCAGTCATGGTTCCCAAAAGAGTATTCTGCCGTTGCTTAATTGCATCGATGAACCATTTAGCTCCGTCTAATTTTTGTTTAACAAAAGTCACGGCTTCCTTTTCAGATTTGGAAGTTTTTGCTCCTTCCGAATAAGTACGCAACATTTGTTCGTAGCCTTTAGAAACTTTTAAGTCTGGAGCATTACGCCCATTTAAACTCAATTCCAATTTTCCTTCGAATTCAGTAATCATGAAGTCTGGAATAATTTGTTGCATGTTCTTAGAAGCTTCCTTCATCGAACCTCCTGGTTTTGGATTCAAACGAATGATTTCGGCAATAGCTTCCTTTAAATCCTTATCTCCAATCTCAAGTTTGGCCTGAATTTTATCGTAATGCTTTTTGGTAAACTCTTCGAAGTAATCTTGCAGAATTTTTTTGGCTGTATATTTTGTGATATCACCGTCTTGTTTTCGCTCAATTTGAATCAAAAGACATTCTTGTAAATCTCTGGCGCCTACACCGGCAGGATCTAATTCTTGAATTAATTTGAGGATTTTTACAATTTCTGCTTCCGTACATTCAAGGTTCGCAGAAAAAGCTAAATCATCAACCAAAGCTTCCATTTCACGATTCAAATACCCAGATTCATCGAGGTTTCCAATGATAGTATCTGCAATCATGAACTCTTTGTCGTTAAGGTCGAGTAAGTGTAATTGCTCCGTTAAACGTTCCTGGAAAGACTGGCCTGAAGAAAGTGGAATAACCCTGTCTTCATCGTCTTTACTGTGATTTGAATTGGAAGTTTTGTAATCTGCATTGTCGTCGTCTAGATAATCGGATAAATCAAAATCCTCATCAGAGTCTTCTTTGTCATTCTCATCGTAGTCGTCTTCTCTATCGTCTTCGTCTATTTCTTCGGCGCCTTCTTCGAGTGCTGGATTTTCTTCAATTTCTTGCTTGATTCTTTGATCCAATTCCATAGTTGGCACTTGCAGCAATTTCATTAATTGAATTTGTTGCGGTGACAATCGTTGTTCGAGTCGTTGTGCAAACTGTTGTTTAAGCGCCATGTTGAGTTTTAATGAAGTTAAAGTACGAAAAAATCAGAATAATTGAAGTGTATTTTTAGAATTCTGCGTTCTGAGGGGTTCGTGGGAATGGTATAACATCGCGAATGTTTGTCATTCCAGTTACGAACATAACCATACGCTCGAATCCAAGTCCAAATCCTGCATGAGGAATAGTTCCGAATCTTCTAGTATCCAAATACCACCATAACTCTTCTTCGTGAATACCGAAATCTGCACATTTTTCTTTCAGAATATCCATTCTTTCTTCACGTTGAGAACCACCAACGATTTCACCAATTCCAGGGAATAAAACGTCCATTGCAGCAACGGTTTTACCATCATCATTTTGGCGCATGTAGAAAGCTTTTATTTCTTTCGGGTAGTTACTCAATATCACAGGACATTTGAACTCTTTTTCCACCAAATAACGTTCGTGCTCGCTTTGAAGATCAATTCCCCATTCAACATCGTATTTGAATTTTTTCTTTTTGTAATGTGATGAGTTTTTCAAAACGTCAATAGCTTCAGTATAGGTCAATCGTTTGAAATCATTGCCAACAACAAATTTTAGTCGGTCGACAAGGCCCAATTCATTTCGTTCGTTTTGTGGTTTCTGACTTTGTTCAGTTGCGTCTCTATCATGTAAAAATTGCAAATCGTCAGGGCAATTGTCCATCACGTATTGACAGATGTATTTCAAGAAATCTTCCGTCAAATCCATGTTGTCGATGAGGTCGTTGAAAGCAACTTCGGGTTCTATCATCCAGAATTCTGCCAAATGGCGAGAAGTATTGGAGTTTTCAGCTCTAAAAGTTGGTCCGAAAGTATAAACTTGCCCTAAAGCAGTTGCAGCTAATTCAGCTTCCAATTGACCAGAAACCGTCAAGTTTACCGGCTTACCAAAGAAGTCTTCTTTGTAATCAATTTTTCCGTTTTCATCCAAAGGTAAATTTTCAGGATCCAAGTTAGAAACGCGGAACATTTCTCCAGCACCTTCTGCATCGGAACCTGTGATGATTGGTGTATGAATGTAGAAATAGCCTTTGTCATTAAAATATTTGTGGATAGCATAAGCTACGGCGTGACGAATTCTGAAAACAGCTCCGAAAGTATTTGTTCGGAAGCGCAAATGGGCCTGTTCGCGCAAATATTCCAATGAATGTTTTTTTGGTTGCATAACCGTTTTACTTATTTCATCTGGATTTGCTTCACCAATGATTTCAAGCGTTTCTACCACCATCTCAAGTGCTTGACCAGCACCTTGAGATTCAACTAAAGTTCCAGTAACACTAACAGAAGCACCAGTTGTAATTTTTTTCAAAGTTGCCTCATCAAAATTTTCAAAATCTACAACTGCTTGTAAATTTTTTATTGTTGAACCGTCGTTTATTTGAATAAAACGGTTGCTTCTAAAAGCGCGTACCCAACCTTTGACACAAGCCTGTGCGCCAATTAATGCTGGATCTAAAATCTCGATAATGCGTGTTCTTTTCATCCTATTTTGCTGATTAGCGCAAAAATAGTGGAATTTGTGCATTTTGAGTCATTTGAGTTATATTTATCCCAGAATTAAGGGACAAGAACATTTAGAATGATATGCCAAGATTAACCGTAAGAAGAACATCAGAGTGGAACAACAAATTAAGAGCTTTCAAGATTCTGTTAAATGATGAAGAAGTCAGATTAATTGAAGACGGAAAAACTGAAGAAATTGAACTTGAAAGTGGAACTCACGAATTGGTTGTAAAAATTGACTGGTGTTCGAGTCAGACAGTGAACATCGCGGTTACAGGAAATGAAAATGTAACTTTTGAAGTTGCAGGATTCAAATATGCAGGTTGGATTGCACCTATTGCAACTGGGACTTTTGTGATTTATTATTTTCTAACAAAGTTTACAGAGAGCAGTTGGGATTGGATGCTGGTTATTCCGATTGTGGCAATCTTGTATCCAATCTACTATATTACTATTGGAAAAAAAAAATACTTAAGACTAAGAAAGTTGTAAAAAAATAAAAGTCGCTCAACCTGTATTTGAGCGACTTTTAAGAGGTTTCCAAAAAATGGTTAGAGCCATTTTTTTGGAGAATAAAGCCAGAATTTATTTTGCCAAATGTTCTTTGACCAATGTGGCAATTACCTTTCCGTCAGCTTTTCCAGCTAGTTTTCCAGATAACATTCCCATTACTTTGCCCATATCTTGTGGGCCAGCTGCACCTGTTTGTGCAATTGCAGCTTTCACTTCCGCTGCGATTTCGTCTTCAGTCATCATTTTAGGAAGATAGGTTTCCAAAACATCAGCTTGGAATTTTTCTTCCGCTGCCAAATCTTCGCGATTTTGTTCCACATACAATTGATGTGTTTCCGTTCGCTGTTTGTGCAGTTTCATGATGATTTTCATCGCCACCTCGTCGCTAACTTCACCTGAAGCACCAGAAGTGGCTTCAAGCATTAGCTTCGATTTAATATCGCGTAAAACAGATAGTTTCTCTTTGTCTTTGGCCAACATCGCTGTTTTGATGTCGGCGCTAATTGTTTCCATGAAGCCCATTAATCTACGTTGTCATGTAAGAATGAATTACCACCGCGCAAAGTTGTTCCGCCATCTTCATCGTTCAATCCAAAACGTGATATTTTTTCATCATCACTGTGTTTTGTATTGTCTAATTGAATATTACGACGAACGTAAGCTGGCTCTTTTTCATATTCTGAAAGACCATTTGGTTTCTTCAACTTAAGTGTATACTCTTGAATACGTTGCATGCGCTCCATATTACGTTTTTGTTGCTCTTCCGGACTTAATACCGTTTTTCTTATTTCTGGTTCGGAAGCTTCAGAACTCATTTCTAAATCATCTTCTTCAAGCATATAACGAGTAACTGCTTCTTCGCTTTCTGTTGAAGAAGAATTATTTTCCATTTCCCAATCAAAGTTGATCGCTTTTTGATCTTTAGCTTCAATTTCTTCGATTGTTTTTATGAATGGCTCTTGATTAGCAGTTGCTGTTGGCATTTCTACCTTCTCAGTTATTTCAACTGGTTCAGTTTTTAAAAAAGGTTCTTCTTCAACAGGTTTTGCTTGTGTCAAAGATGCGTCCATTGGGTTGGCCATTGGAGCAACTATTTCTTTTTTTGTTTCTTCTAAATCCAATACTTTTCGAACCGGAATACTATCGCTTCCTATTGTTTCATTCGTATTAAATCCAGTAGCAATAATAGTCACACTAAGTTTGTCACCTAATGTTCCGTCATAACCGTGTCCCCAAATTACATCTGCAGTTGAACCGGCCTCATCTTGAATGTAGTCAGTGATTTCAGTAATTTCGTCCATCAAAACTTCATTGTCGCCATACGTGATGTTCAACAATACATATTTAGCTCCAGAAATTTCATTATCATTCAATAATGGTGAATTCAATGCTTTTTGAACAGCTTTTGTCGCTCTGTTGTCTCCTTCAGAAGTTGCGCTTCCCATAATGGCTACACCACTATCTTTCATAACCGTTTGAACATCGTTGAAATCGACGTTGATTGCTCCAGTTACTGAGATTACATCAGCAATACCTTTCGCGGCAGTTGCCAATACATCATCAGCTTGAGAGAATGCATTTCCTATTGTAAGGTTACCAGAAATCTCACGTAATTTTTCGTTGTTGATGACCAATAAAGTATCAACGCTTTTGCGCATTTCTTGCAAACCTTCTTCAGCTTGTTGTCTTCTTTTACGACCTTCAAACCCGAAAGGAACTGTTATAATTCCTACGGTAAGAATGCCCATTTCTTTGGCAATTTTTGCAATTACGGGTGCTGCACCAGTTCCGGTTCCACCACCCATTCCTGCTGTTACGAAAACCATTTTGGTTCCGTTGCCAAGCAATTCTTTAATATCGTCTATGTTTTCTACAGCTGCGTTCTTTCCAATTTCTGGAATAGAACCAGCACCACGACCTTCAGTTAAAGAAGGACCTAGTTGAATTTTAAAAGGTACAGGAGAAATGTCGAGTGCTTGACGATCCGTATTGCAGACGTAAAAGTCTACACCTTCGATGCCTAGTTTGTACATGTGGTTAACTGCGTTGCTACCACCTCCACCTACACCAATAACCTTGATGATAGATGTTGTGTCTTTTGGCAAATCAAATTCCATTTTGTTTGTTTTTAATTAGTGTCGCTTTATTAATCTTCCTCTGAGAACCATTCTTTACTCGTCGCAATGATTTTGTCGAAGAATGAACCTCTTGTTTTCTTTGAATGTGTCTTAACGTTGGTGTTTTCAGAAACTTGAGCGTATTGGCTTTTGCCTTGTCCTTCAAATCCTTTCAAAACAAGACCAATTCCAGTAGAGTACATTGGACTTGTTAAACCTTCAATTTTATTGTTGTTTGCTAAATGCTCTGTTGGGTAACCAATGCGAGTATCCATTCCAGTCACGTATTCGAACAATTGAGTCATGTGTTTCAATTGTGCGCCACCGCCTGTTACTACAATTCCACCTATCAATTTCTTTTCGTAACCAGAGTTTCTGATTTCGTAGTGAACCAATTCAATGATTTCCTCCATTCGGCTTTGAATGATATTTGCCAAATTGCGAAGTGTAATTTCTTTCGGTTCTTTTCCTCTTAAACCTGGAATACAAACTACTTCATTTTCGCTGCTTTCACTTGCCAACGCAGAACCAAATTTTTGTTTCAACATTTCAGCTTGGCGCTTCATGATTGTACAACCTTCTTTGATGTCTTCTGTAATGACATTTCCTCCGAACGGTATAACTGCAGTATGACGGATGATTCCTTCATGGAAAATTGCTACGTCTGTTGTTCCACCACCTATGTCAACCAAAACAACTCCAGCTTCTTTTTCCTCTTCAGAAAGAACAGCCTCGGCAGATGCGATTGGTTCAAGGATAATATCTTTCACCTCCAAATTCGCTTTTTGAACGCATTTGTTGATGTTCAATACAGCTCCAACGTTGCCAGTTATGATGTGGAAATTCGCCTCTAAGCGAACTCCTGCGTGACCAATTGGATCTTTAATTCCTTGTTCGTTGTCAATGATATATTCTTGAGGAATAACTGTGATTATTTCTTCACCTGGCTGCATGACCAATTTGTACATGTCTTCAACCAAAGCATCGATATCTTTTTGACTGATTTCATTTACATGTTGAGATCGAGTATGAATACCTCTGTGTTGTAAACTTTTTATGTGCTGACCAGCAATACCAACGTTTACACTTTTCAATATAACTTCGTATTTGTCATTCAAAGCTTCCTGAGCTTGAGTAACAGCCGCTTCAATAGAGAAAACAGTTTTTTCAATGTTGGAAACAATTCCACGCATCACGCCCAATGACTCACTTGAGCCCATAGCCAAAATTTCAATTTTACCATGTTCGTTTTTTCGACCAACGAAACAAGCAATCTTTGTTGTTCCTATATCGAGGCCTACTACCACTTTAGACATGTTATCTGTCATACTCCTATTTTTTCTTTCCAACTATTTGATTCTCGTATTTGAGAACAATTTCACTGTATTTATTCCAACCTTCGTAAGGCAATCCGTGCTTGTAAAAGACTTTTAGCTTATCAAATTTCTCTGAAACTTCCTTGTCCGTATAAGCAGTACCGAAAACGATAATGTGTCCTCCAACCTGCGGTGTCATTACAAATTCTCCGTTTTTTCGCAGGTGAATCTGAGCTATTTGAGCCCGTAGGAATGGATCATTACAAACATAGTTTGATATTCGGTACACATCGTCGAGTTTTCGAATACTTTTCAAGGAGTCATTGTTAATTATCTCCGCTACTGGTGGCGAATTCAGTTTGTCTGGAATAAACCCATTTACAACAACAACTCTTGCCGTATGAGCAGACGATGGATGCATTGTATGTCCTTCTCGATCTAAGTAATAAGTTTCTCCGTATTGATTGAAAATACGTGCAATTGGGACTCTCAGTTCAACATCGATAGACCAATTTGCGCCGATTTTTGAATAAGCTTTAACGTCTTTAACCTCTGGCATCGCTTCAATGAATCGTTCAACTGAATGGATGTTTAAGTTCTTAAAAGTTTGACCTGGGTAAATCAGCTTTTCCCTTTGTAAACGTTCGACTAATTCGGTTTCTGTAAGAAAACTACTTTCACCTTCAACGTGAATTATTATTTTCGGCAAAGCAAGCACAGTCTCGTTTTGAGCCTTATACATAAATGCCAAAAGCATCACCAATACGATGCTAGAAAGTGATATGAGCGCTATTTTGAGCCAAGGTTTCATATCTCAGTTTTGATTTTTGTGATTTCAGGAACCAATCGATCTATGTCGCCGGCGCCAATTGTTAGAAGGACACAATCGTCGAGAGTTTTGATATGATTTGTTACTTTATCAGCTGATAAAAGTACTTTATGTTTTGCGGTTATTTTACCAAGTAAAGCGTCACTCGTAATTCCTGGAATTGGCTCTTCTCGGGCTGGGTAAATTGGCATTAAAATGACTTCATCCAGTCGTGAAAGTTGTTCGGCAAATCCATCAAAAAAGTCTCTTGTTCTTGAGAATAAGTGTGGTTGGAAAACGCCTATTTTAGTTCGATTTGGATACAATAATTCTATAGAATCTAAAAGTGCTTTTATTTCTGTTGGATGATGCGCATAGTCATCAATGTAAATGAAATTATCTTTGTTGATATGGTAGTCAAATCGTCTTTTTACGCCTTTGAAAGTGGACAATCCATGTCTAATTTCGCGTTCAGATAAACCCAACCAATCCAATAAAACGATACAGCTTAGGGCATTTTCTGCGTTATGTATTCCAGGTATTCCAAGGTGTACATTTTGCCAATTCATATTGGGACCAGAAACATCAAAGAGAAATTTCTCATTTTCGAAACGTAGGCCAGTGGCATTGTAATCGGCTGAAGAATGGTTAATTCCGTAAGTTTTTGTATTTGTTGATGTTTTTAAATCTATTCCTGATTTTAAGACAAGTAAGCCATCTTTATCAATCAAATTTGCATAGTCGTTGAAACCTTTATTGAAATTTTCTACCGTTCCATAGATGTCCAAATGATCTGGATCCATAGCTGTGATAATCGATGCAAATGGTTTCAGTTGCAAAAAGCTTCTATCAAATTCATCTGCCTCTATAACAGTGAATTCGGCTTCGGGATTACTTAGAAAGTTAGATTCAAAATTACTTGAAATTCCACCAAGAAAAGCGTTGCAATGCAAAGGTGATTCGTTTAATACATGAGCCAATAAGCAGCTTGTTGTTGTTTTTCCATGGGTACCAGCAACTCCAAGTCCTTTATAATTTCTTGTTAAGATACCGAGAACTTCTGACCGTTTAAACAGCTGATAACCGTTACTTTGAAAATAGGTTAGTTCACCGAAATTAACTGGAACAGCGGGAGTTCGAATAACTAAAGTTTCATTTTTGTTGATTAATTCACCTACCGTCTCACCTTTGTCGTCGAAGTGAATTTTTGCCCCTAGTGCGTTTAAATTATCCGTAATTCCACTAGGAGTTTTGTCGTAACCGAGAACTTCTTTTCCTTCTGAGATAAAATATTTGGCAAGCGCAGACATTCCTATTCCTCCAATGCCTAAGAAATAGACTTGGTTGTAATGGGAAAGTGTTATGTTATCTAGTTTGCTCAATGTTTTGCGATTGATTCTATAACGTTAAGTATGTCTTTGGTTGCATGAGATTTGCCCATTTTCAGGATGTTTTCTGATAATTCTTGTTGTTCTTTTTCGTTTGACATTAAGTCGAAAATACATGGAACCAGACTAAACCTAGCGTTAGTGTCTTTAACCAAAATTGCAGCACCTTTGTTGACCAATGCCATTGCATTTTTAGTTTGATGATCTTCAGAAACGTTGGGAGAAGGAACAAGAATTGCTGGTTTTCCAACTAGGCACAGTTCTGAAACAGAAAGTGCACCAGCACGCGAAACAATTATATCTGCTGCGCAATAGGCATCGGCCATATTTTGAATGAATGCGCTGTAATGAATATTTTTGTATTTCTTTGGTTTTAGATTTTCTTCTATTCCATCAAAATAGAATTTACCAACTTGCCACAAAAGTTGAAATCCACTGTTTTCTATCTGTTCGATATGAAGAGTCATGGAGTCATTTATTGTTTTTGCTCCCAAACTTCCACCCATTATGAATATAGTCTTAAGATCTGGATTTAATCCTATGTTTTTTCTTGCTTGCGCCTGATTATTATCCGCTGGGATGGCGGAAAGTCTAACAGGATTTCCTGTCATATGCAATTTTTCTTTTCCAAAAACAGACTCTAAATTCTCATACGCTACACATACGGCTTTTGCTTTTTTTGCCAGAATCCTGTTTGTTTTGCCTGGGTAAGAATTTTGTTCTTGTAAAAGGGTAGGTATTCCCAAAAGATTGGCCATTTGTAAAGTTGGGCCCGAAGCATATCCACCAACACCAATAACAACTTGAGGGTTAAATTTCTTTATTATTTTTCTTGCTTTCCACAAGCTTGAAATGATTTTAAACGGAAGAGCAAAGTTTGATAAAGCAAATTTTCGCTGAAACCCTCTGATGTCTAATCCTTCGATTTTGTAGCCTGCAGCAGGAACCTTTTCCATTTCCATTTTGCCCTTCGCGCCAATAAAAAGTATGTCGACGTTAGGGTAGTTTGCTTTAATTTCATCGGCAATGGCCACAGCGGGAAAGATGTGTCCACCCGTTCCGCCTCCTGATATGATTACGCGTTCTAGTTTCATTCTTTTTCCTCTTGAGGGTTCATTTGTTTATGGGCGATACTTTGTACAATCCCGATAGACGCACAAGTCATAATTAATGCTGATCCACCCATTGCTAATAATGGCATATTTTGACCCGTTACAGGGAAAACACCAGTGCACACAAGCATATTTACAGAGGCTTGTGTGAGCATAAGTATGCCAATGCCTATGCATACATAAGTTTCGAATAGCTTTTTAGAATTTAAGCCAATTTTTATAATTCTGAATAAAAGAATTAGATAAGCAAGGATGAGAAATAGTGCTGAAAACAGACCAAATTCTTCAACGAAAGAAGCGTAATAGAAATCGGCATATGCCTCTGGTAAATATTCTTTGAGTTTTCCATCACCAACACCTTGACCAAGAACACCGCCGCTATAAATTGCCAATTGAGCATTTAATGCCTGAGCATTTGCAGCGACATTCTTTTCATCATCCATCTTATTCAGAATCCTGTTCTCCCAGGTTTCATAACGAGGTAAAATACCCAATTCTGGAACGGCTTTGTGTATGCTTACAATTACGGAAAGAAATATAATTCCACTACCAAGTAGTATGGCTATTTTGCTAAATGGAACCTTGCCTAGGAACAACATGAAAAGGCTTATCATGAATAGAATGGCTGCTGTCGAAAAATTATCCTTTACTATCAATCCACATATGATAATAATCGGCAACATGATGGGCCAGAAACCCTTTCGCCAGTCGCTCATGACTTGACTTTTCTTTACCATTAATCGAGATAAATAAACGATCAATGCTAGTTTGGCAAAATCAGACGATTGGAAGGTAAGTCCAATGAATGGGATTTTAACCCATCGTCCAGCACCGTTGACTCTCGTCCCAAAAAAGAAGGTGAAAAGCAACAAGGCAATAGCAAAATAGAAGGCCACTTTGGATAACATTGAGATATACTTTGGATCCTTTCGGTGAAGCCAAATTGCTAAACCTAAACCAATAATAACGTACACAAAGTGTTTGAACAAATATTTAAATGGCGTTCCACCCTCGATTTTCACGAGAATAGGAACGAAGCTGTAAACACTAACCAAAGAGAAGGCTAACATTAAGAGCGTTATAATCCAGATGACTCTGTCACCTTTTAAATATTTGAGGTATTCGTTCATTTTATACCGTACGGTAAGAAGCTATGAAATCGTTGATATACGACTCGTTTTCGTTACCATCGCTAATAGATCCGGTAATAAGCATTACACTTTTTTGACGAGGCAGAGTAACCGCCATAATTAAAGCATCTTCCATAGTTGAAACCGCAATGTAGGTTGGCAAATGCTTTACCCATTTTTCTGGAATTGCGAATTTTGGACTATCGTAAACGATGATAGATCCTATCTTCTCAAGGAGCCCTTCTTTTTCGTCAAGTACTTGTAAAACTTCGTTCTTTTTCGCTACCCAATGGATAGGATCAGGGAAGGATGAAATAGTTTGAATTAGATCATCAATACTATTTCCAAACCAAGTGAAAAGGTCTTTTTCTAGTATTTTGCCGTGAGGTCTCATCTGCACCTTGTTAATACGGTCCAGCGCCTCTTTTCGTGCTTGCAATAGCTGCAGCGCCGAATTGATATGTGCTTCGTTTCTAGTTCCCATGATTATAATGTTCTAACTGCTTTTTTAAACTGATTTCCTCTGTCTTCGTAGTTTTCGAAAAGATCGAAACTTGCGCAAGCCGGTGAAAGTAAAACTGTTTCATCTTTTTGAGCCAAACGGTAACCGAATGCAACTGCTTCCATAGCTGTTCCTGCTTCAACAATCGTTTCAACAACATCGCCAAATGCCTCTATGATTTTTTGGTTGTCTTTACCCAAGCAAATAATTGCTTTTACTTTGTCTTTAACTAATTCAGTTAATTCGGAGTAATCATTCCCTTTATCAACACCACCAACAATCCAAACCGTTGGTTTATCCATTGATTCAAGAGCAAACCACGTACTATTCACGTTTGTTGCTTTAGAGTCATTGATAAATTCGATACCGTGAACTTTGGCAACGAATTCCATTCGATGTTCTACGTTAATGAAATCAGTTAGACTCTCTCGAATAGACTCTTTCCTGATTTCTAAAATTCTCGCTGCGATACCTGACGCGAGCGAATTCTGTGCATTGTGCTTACCTTTAAGGGCTAAATCGTGGATTGACATAGTAAATTGTTTATGGATTTTGATAATAAGTTCTTCGTTTTCCAAATAGCCGCCAATTGTTTGTTTCTCCTTTAAAGAGAAGGGCGCCATTTGAGCTTTGGGTTTACGTTTTTCTATTTCTGCTTTTAATATTGGATCATCATAATTGTAAATGAACCAGTCGTTTTCTGTCTGATTTTGTATTATTCTAAATTTCGCATCGACATACAATTGCATATCATAATTGTAGCGGTCCAAATGATCTGGAGTGATGTTGGTCAGGATTGCTATATCGGCTTTGAAATCAAACATTTCTTCCAATTGAAAAGAACTCAATTCAATTACATACCAATCATAGTTTTCTTCTGCAACTTGTTTCGCAAAACTGAATCCTACATTTCCTGCTAAACCAACTTTAATTCCTGCTTTCTTAAGGATATGATGGGTAAGCATAGCTGTTGTCGTTTTCCCATTACTTCCAGTTATACATATTGTTTTTGCAGTGTTGTATGGTGCAGCAAACTCAATCTCAGATAACACTTTTTTGCGTAGCGTCAAGAATTTTTTAATCAAAGGAATGGTGCTAGGTATTCCTGGTGATTTTACAATGCAATCTGCTGCTAAAATTCGTTCTTCTGTATGCTGACCTTCTTCAAATTCAATTTTGTATTCAATAAGTTTTTGACGGTATTCATCCTTTATTTTACCCATGTCCGAAACGAACACAGAAAGTCCTTTCGCTTTTGCAAGAATTGCTGCGCCAACGCCGCTTTCGCCAGCGCCCAGAATTGCGATATTTTGACCGTGGAAAGACACTATCTCAATTTCAATGTTACTATTGTGAATACTGCTAAAAGAATACCTACAATCCAGAATCTAGCTACGATTTTGGCCTCGTGTATTCCCTTTTTCTGGTAATGATGATGCAAAGGAGCCATGAGGAATATCCTTCTGCCTTCGCCGAATCGCCGCTTGGTGAGTTTGAAATAGCCAACCTGCATGATTACTGATAAGTTTTCAATCAAGAAAACACCGCAAAGCACAGGAATTAGCAACTCTTTTCGAATGGATATAGCAAATACGGCAATGATTCCACCTAGCGCTAACGAACCAGTGTCACCCATAAATATCTGAGCAGGGAAGGAGTTGTACCAAAGGAATCCAATACACGCTCCTACAAATGCAGAGATGAAGATTACCATTTCTTCGGCCATCGGGATGTACATCACATCTAGATATTCTGAAAATCGTACGTTGGAACTTACATAAGCGAATATTGCAAGTGCCAAACCAATTATGGCCGATGAACCTGTGGCCAAACCGTCTAGTCCATCTGTCATGTTCGCTCCATTAGAGACAGCTATAACGATGAAAATAACAACAGGAATAAAGATTAGCCACCCATAGCTTTTCTTACTATCGCCAATTAACCAATTGTAATTGAATTCATTTCCTTTGATAAATGGAATTGTCGTAGTCATATCACGCGTGCTAATCCATTTACTTTCGTTGTCTGTTTTAAACGCACTGTGCTTGTCTGTCACTTCTTCTTCATCTGCAGAAAGGACATAATTTGCCGGAACTTTTTTGTGCACTTGCACGTCATCAGAGAAATATAATATTGAACCTACTATTATTCCAACACCAATCTGACCGATAACCTTAAACTTTCCTGCTAATCCCTTTTTGTTTTTGCGGAAAACTTTGATGTAATCATCTATAAAACCTATGAAACCAAGCCATACAGTCGCAAGAAGCATTGTTAGAACATAGATGTTATGAAGCTTAGCGAAAAGTAAAGTTGGAATAAGGATGGCAGCCAAAATCATTAATCCACCCATTGTTGGGGTTCCAGATTTTTCAATTTGACCTTCAAGTCCAAGATCGCGAACAGTTTCACCAATTTGCTGACGACGCAAAAGGTTAATTATTTTCTTTCCGAATACGATAGATATTATCAATGATAAAATCAACGCCATTGAGGCGCGGAAAGATATAAATTCGAATAATCCCGCTCCTGGGAAATTAAATTTGTCTAGATAATGGAATAAGTAGTACAACATTATTTCTTCATTTTGATAAATAATTCCTTAGCTATGGCCAAATCATCAAATGGATGTTTTACGCCTTTTATGTCTTGGTATTTTTCATGACCCTTTCCTGCAATTAGCAGAATATCGTTGCTTTGCGCCAATGAAATGGCTAGTTTAATCGCTTCTTTTCTATCGGAAATAGTTATGTTTTTTGCTTGGTTTTCTTCTGGAATTCCAGCTTCCATTTCTTCAAGTATTGTATTTGGATCTTCGGTTCTTGGGTTGTCTGATGTCAAAATGGTTTGATTGCTCATTCTAGAGGCAATTTGAGCCATTTGTGGACGTTTTGTTTTGTCTCTATCGCCGCCACAACCAACAAGCGAAATAACTTTGTTTCCTTCTTTTCTAAAAGAAGAAATAGTTTTCAATACGTTTTCTAAGGCGTCTGGTGTGTGCGCGTAATCAACTATGCAAGTGATGTTTGATGCACTTTTGAAAAATTCAAACCTTCCATCTACTGATTTTAGAGTGCTCATTGCTGTAAGAACCTCTAAAGAATCCATTTCTAATAGCTGAGTTACACCATAAACTGCCAATAAATTGTAGGCATTGAACTCACCAATGAGTTGAGTGTAAACTTCTCGACCATTGATTTGAAGAATCAATCCAGTTAACTCATTTTCGATTATTTTTCCTTTATAGTCTGAAGGAGTTTTAAGCGAATAAGTGCTTTTGCTTGCCTTGGTGTTTTGCAACATCACCATACCATTCTTATCGTCGGAATTCGTTAAAGCGAAAGATTCCTTTGATAAATTATCAAACAGAGTTTTCTTAACTTCAATGTACTCTTTGAATGTTTTGTGGTAATCCAAATGGTCGTGGGTGATATTCGTAAATACAGCAATATCGAAACAAAGTGCAGCTGTTCTTTTTTGATGAATTGCATGCGAACTAACTTCCATGAATACGTGCGAACATCCATTTTCAACCATTTTGGCTAATAGTTCCGCTAATGCAATTGGATTTGGAGTCGTATGTGTGGCGGGAATTTCTTCTGTTCCAATTTTGTTTACTACTGTTGACAATAACCCTGTTTGGTAACCCATCGATTGAAACAAGGAGTGCAATAAGGTGGTAGTGGTCGTTTTTCCATTAGTTCCAGTAACACCAACCATTTTTAATTTGTCAGATGGTTTGCCAAAGAAGTTATGAGCGGCAATTGCAACTGTTTCAGCTGAATCTTTAACCTGAATAAAGTTGATGCCTCTTACTTCTCTGTTGTCTTGAACAACAATGTTGTAGCATCCTTTTTTTATAACGTCGTCAATATATTTGTGTCCATCGGTTGTACTTCCGACGATGGCAAAGAAAAGCGTGTTTTCGTCCACATTTCTAGAATCAAAAGAAAGTTTGGAGATAGGGTTTTCCTTATTCCAATTGGAATTCACTACTGAAATGCCTTGCAATATGTTTTCAAGTTTCATTTTCATTTCAATATTATTTCCCCTGTTCCACCTTTAAATATCATTCCGCCTTGCGCTGGGTACTGTTGTTTTACCGTTCCATAACCTTTTACATACGCATTCATACCGCAGGCCTCAATCAAGAAGACAGCATCTTTAGCTGAAAGACCAATTACATTCGGCATTACTTTGTTAGTTGTCTCTCGTTTTTGAAAAAGGACTTTATTTTCGTCTGCTTTTGTGTTTACCCATTCTTCCTGATTCTTTGTTGAATAAGGTATTTTCAATTCGGCTAATACAGTTTTCAAATCATTTCGATATCCATTGATGGAAATTGGTATTTCCTTTCTCAGTCTATTTTTTTCGTTTACGGCTTCATGATAGCGCAGGGTAGAGGCATATACTTTGTTTGCGATAGCGGAGAATACCGTTCCTGAAACTGACGCCCCGTAAATGTCTTTGTTAGGAGCAGAAATGACCACTATACAAGAATAAAGAGGATCCTGAGCAGGAAAATAGCCGGCAAATGATGCTTGGTATTTTTCTTCGCCTCGATTTCCATAGCGTAGGTCAGAATTTAGAATTCTTGCAGTTCCAGTTTTCCCAGCAATTTTGAAATATGCAGACTTCAAAGCAGAACCAGTACCTTGAAGAATAACACCCTCAAGCGCCTTTTTTAATTCTTTTAGTGTTCCGTCTGAACAAATTTTTGATTTGATAGTTACCGGGTCAAAACGTTGAATTAATTCGCCATTTCGACGTATTTCGCTCACAAACTGTGGTCGCACTAAACGTCCGTTGTTAGCAACGGCATTGTAGAATGCCAAAGTTTGCAAAGGTGTTTGTTGTACTTCATAACCAATTGCCATCCATGCTAAAGAGATACCAGACCACATTTTAGAACCTGGAGCATACATCGTTGGTGTTGGTTCTCCGGCCAATTCGATTCCCAATGGATCAGCTAGACCAAATGATTTTAGTCTTTTTATAAATGTTTCAGGTTCGTTGCGGTAAGCGTTAAAGATGACGCGGGATATAACGTTTGATGAAAGCTCAAGCGCTTGTGTGATAGTTATTTTGCCGTAACCGTCTGTTTTTGAATCACGTAAAACCGCATCATAGAATTTGTAAGTTCCGTCGGCATAGACATAATCAGACATTTTGATTTTTTTGTCTTCCAATGCAGCCATTAAAGAAGCTAATTTGAATGTAGATCCTGGAACTTCTTTTGTGCCGATAGCGTAGTTGTAGAGCTCGTAGTAGTTTCCGTCTTTTCCACGAGTCAAATTGGCAATTGCTTTTACATGACCAGTTTTAACGTCCATTACAATGGCGGTTCCACTTCGTGCACCTTGATTGGCCAATTGTCGGTACAATTCTGAATGAGCAACTTCTTGAATTTCCTTATCAATTGTGGTTACTACGTCGGCGCCTTCAACTGCGTTTTTTACAATTTGTCCAGTTTTTTTCCAGCCTGTGGAGATTCTTTGCTCAATTTCTTCTCCTTCTTCTCCTGACAGGTATTCATTGTACGCTCCTTCAATCCCAACTCTAAGCTCTTTTTTGCCAGGGTTTTGTTGGTAATAACCTAGAGTGCGTTTCAACAATTCTCCTTGAGGTCGTTTGCGAATGATAGTTTCATCAGTATCAACTATTCCACCCCTCAATCTGCCTAGATTGAATATTGGTAGTTCGCGTAATTTTTTTCTCTCATCGTTAGTAGCCTTGCTTTTTAGGAGTAAATAGCGATTTCCGTTATTTCTTGCTCTACGGATATACATCTCGTATTCTCTAGAAGTCATTTCTGGAAACATTTTGGCTAAACCTCTGCATAAACCAGAAATTTCATCATCGAAAGTTTTTTGCTTAACCACGGTTGGGTCCATGTGTATGTCGTAGAAAGAAACAGAGGTAACAAGTGGATTTCGATCAGCGTCTAAAACTTCACCTCTTCTTGGTTTTCGTTTAACGACACGCGTTGGAATTTTGTCTTCCGAAGCTTGAGATATAGCAAAGACATTCGATTTACCTTCAAGTTGAAGAGAAACGGTGTTGGTGAAAACAATAATCATCAAAACAACGAAACCGAAGTAAATGAGATAAGCTCTCCAATATATGTCCTTTCTTTCTTTCAACTATTTTTTCTTTATTCGAATAACTTTTGTTGGATTTACAGTTTCTTTAAGACCTGTTTCACCTAATTGATTTAACAACGTAATTCTTTTTGTATTTTCTTCTAATTCTGCTTTTTTAGCAACGTAATCACCCATTAACTCATCTAAGTCTTTCTGGGTCGAATCAACTTCTTTCGTAAGTTGCTTATCATAGTATCCTTTAGCGACTAGAAGGATCAGAAGAAAAATGAAGTAGAAGATGAAGCTCAAGTTCTTTGTCACGAATTCTTTGGTCAAGAAATCGCCATTCAAAATTTGAATAAGCGTATTCGGTTTTTTCAAAGAGCTTTTTTCTTTTTTCTCTTTCTTCTTGGCCGAGGAAACTTGGGTTTTATCTATGATTTCATTATCTGCCATTGCGTTCTGAAATTCTTAGTTTAGCACTCCTAGCTCTATTGTTTTTCTCTATTTCGGATGCATCTGCTTCTATTGGGTGGCGGTTGATTTCAGTAAGAGGTTTTAACACGTTACCGAAAAAATCTTTTTCGATTTTACCATCTAGTGAACCCCTTTTCATAAAATTCTTCACCAATCTGTCTTCCAGCGAGTGATAAGACATAACTACCAAGCGGCCGCCGTCTTTTAATACATCTGGTGTTTGCAACAAAAAGTCCTCAAGAACTTTCATTTCATTGTTTACCTCTATGCGAATTGCCTGAAAAATTTGAGCATAGAACTTATGTTCCTTGTATTTTGGTGCAAGAGGCTCTAAAGTTTCAATTAAGTCGCCAGTAGTTTCAAATGGATGAGATGCACGGCGACTAACAATTTCACGAGCAATTCTCATAGGAGACTTAACTTCTCCATATTGATTAAAAATGCGAGCTAAATTTTCGGCATCGTATTCATTTACAATATTTTTGGCGCTGATTTCTGCGTTTTGATTCATGCGCATATCTAAAGCGTCATTACTGCGAATCGAAAAACCTCTTGTTCCTTGATCAAATTGATGTGAAGAAACTCCTAAATCAGCTAGAATTCCATCAACGTAAGAAATGTTTAAAAGCTTAAGGTGATTTTGTAAAAAAGAGAAATTGCTTTCAACGAAATAAAAATTATCCGCTTCCCATAGATTTGCTTTAGCATCAGCATCTTGGTCAAATACAATAAGTTTTCCTTTTGGAGAAAGTCGTTCAAAAATCGCTCGGGAATGACCTCCACCACCGAAGGTAACATCAACATAAATTCCATCAGGATTGATGTTCAATCCTTCAAGACATTTGTCAAGCATTACGGGGATATGATATTCTGTGTTATTCTTCTCCATCCAAGTTACCCATTACTTCATCCGCCAAATCAGCGAAATCTGTCATGTTGCCTTCAATTAAGTTGAAGTACTTGGCTTTGTCCCAAATTTCAATACGATCATTGTACGCAATAATCATGGCCTCTTTGTCTAAGCCCACTCGTTCAAGGTGACCAACAGGAATCAGTATTCGTCCTGCCGAGTCTAATGAAATGTTCTTTGCTCCCTGGTGGAACAACCGATAGAACATTCGATTTTTAGGTTTGAATAAATTCAACTTGGAAAGTTTTTGACTCAATTTCTCCCATTCATTCATGGGGTAAAGCGTTAAACAATCCTCAAAACCCTTGTTGAGCATGAAATTTTCTTGGGCAGCAGGGGAAAGCTGTTTCCGCAAATGTGCTGGAAACATGAATCGACCTTTGTTGTCGAGCTTCACTTCATATTCACCTACTAAACCAAACATAACATTTAATAATGAGTAAAATTAGCGGATTTTTACCACTTTTTACCACAAATATACAATTTGTTGATAAACTCTTACGAATGTTAATTCAATATAGTTACATATGTTTGAAATATTGTTGGAAATGAGTAATTTATTAACGGTGGTAAAAAGTGGTTTTTTTTATCAAGTGGTTTTAAAGTCACAACATACGAAATGTAAGTTATTAACAATTGATGAAAATTAATTGGATAACTTATTTCCTATACTTTATACAGCTTGTAGACAGCAACGTAAGGTTTTAAACAAATTCGTAAGGATAATATTTTGAAGTTACATTAATTTAATGGAATTTTGTTTGAATACACGTTTGTTGATACTTAGTTCGCGTACCGTTTTCTGTTGGTTGAAAGTGATAGGAAAATACATCGTAAAGGATAATGTTCTTTTTGCTTTTATTTCAATAATAAGCAGTTGAAAGGGGCATGCAACTTTGAAGATAAAATGAACGTTATGAAAGACCTTTAATCTTTTTGGCTCGTATGTTCTACGCTACCAGCCAGAAATATTAAAAGTTTAATTATACTTTAAATTAAATTTTTTTGAGCTCTTACTTTGAAAACTAATCAGCTCAATATTTTATAGTGAATAAAATATATTTTTAAGAATATGAATTTATTTAAAACTACCTTCAGAAGGAAAGCTGTTGTAGCTGCCTTCTTGTCGCTATTTATCATAAACAATGTTTTGGCAGATGGGACTAGACAGGTATCCCCAACGAATAGTGTTAATGGTACGGCTTTGTTGTCAGCTCCGGATGTTAACATAGGGCCCTTCAGAAATGCTTCTGATGAAAAACGATTACGATTTACGATTGTTAATAATGCGACTGAAAATTTATATTTTGGATTTCAACCGCGTACCTACGAAAATTCGCTGACCACTTTAAAGAACAATGTATATTTTAGAATATTTAATGCAGCTGGAACTCAGGTTCAAGGACCTACGCTAATTCCCGTAGCTGCTGGCACAGGTTTTATTGCCAATTACACACAGGCTTTTGCTGGGCCGAATATAGGTGGAGCTACTCCAACAGGATATACACCTTTTCTATTTGATCCCACTGCAAACGGTGATTTTTATATTGAATTATATTCAAGTAACAATGGTGGTGTAACTGCGGATGTTACTTCAGCTGGAAGGGTAACTTTTCCATTTTTTGATTTAACTGTTTCTACAACTTCTAGCGTTCAATCTATTGGCCGACTATGGTCAAAAGAGTGGGGATTGGCAGCTTGTAATTTGACATCGGGTAATTTCCAAAACGATTGGAACTCATCTTTTACGGGTAAGTTTATTGCCTATAGCCCTGATCAATTCAAACTACAAGTCAACTTCACATCTGGTTTCAGGCCTTTGGGGTTTGAGGTTGCCATGAATTATGAAGGTGTTGGGAATTCAGGTGTATGGACAAATGATAGAAAGTCAGTGAACGCCAATGTCACGGTTCCCGATATTGTTAATGGATATAAGGTTTTCTTAACAGAGCCAGATATTGTGGCCTTTCCAAATGGAACTATTGCAAACCCTGCGATTACAAAAAAGATATTTGGATGTCAAGGAGGTTATTACATTCCCTATTATTTGGATCAGCCTGGTGATTTTGCACTTTTATTGGATTTAAATGGAACGGCGGGTTTCCAACCAGGTACTTCGGATATTGTATTGGAGGCGTTTAATCAATCGATAGGGAGTAATGTGTTTTTCTGGAATGGACTAGATGGACTGGGAAACCCCGTGCCAAGTAATTTTGTTGCTCAAGTAACGACATATTCTTTTCAAGGAAGAACTAATATTCCAATGTTTGATGCCGAGCTTAATATTGGTGGGATTTCTGTAACATCTGTGTACCCTAATCCTAATAGCAATAGACAAATATTTTGGGATGACTCAAGTATAACTCCTTTTGGGACTTGTTTAACACAAGAGGAAAATGAAACAACTGGTGGTATTGTAAGATCTGGTTTGTTTGGTGGAGTTTTTGGGCCTACTCACGCATGGAATGGTAGTAATCCGAATTTAACTGTTCCTGCTTCTGCTGGTGGACAAGGTTCTGCAACTAATGGAGCCCTTTGTGATGATTATGGAAATAATCGAGTGATAAATTCATGGTTTTATGCATCAGATATTGCATCGAACACATTATCACTAAAGTTGCCTTCTTGCGATAATGATGATGACGGAATTTCTGATAATTTAGATATAGATGATGACAATGATGGTATATATGATGTTGTCGAATATGTGGGTTTGCCCAATCCTTGGGCTGATGCAGATTTAGATGGCATCCCAAATTTCTTGGACCCTTCTGCAACTGGATTTGTAGATACAAACTTTGACGGAGTGGACGACAGATATGATTTCGACCTTGATGGGGTCATTAATCAATTTGATCAAGATACAGATAACGATGGTATTCCTGATAACATTGAAGCACAAACTACTTTAGGTTATGTAGCTCCAACGGGTACAATTAATGCTCAAGGAGTTTACCCGAGTTACTTTGCTTTGGGTGGTTTAGTCCCTGTTAATACTGATGGTACGGATAATCCTGATTACAAAGATTTGAATTCAGACAATGAAGGAGGCAACGATACTGCTGAAGCGGGAATCACACTGATAGGTTTGGATACAGATGGTGATGGATTAGATAATGCTACCGATGCAACTCCTACAACTGGATATGCTGACGTAAACGGAATTTATGACAATACACAATTCGATAATTTCCCAGATGTTGATGCTGATGTTCTCGCGGGTGGGGATGTTGATTGGAGAGATGCAATATTTAATGATCACGATAATGACGGTGTTCCAGATTTAGTTGACTTAGATGATGACAATGATGGAATCTTAGATACTGTTGAAAATGGTGGTTTAGCGGATCCATTGGCAGATGCTGATGGGGATGGAATCTTAAATTATTTGGATCCTACATTCCCAGGTCGTATTGATGCTAACGGAGACGGAGTAGATGATCGTTATGATTTTGACCTCGATGGCATTATCAATGAGTTCGATTTAGATTCTGATAATGACGGTATCTTCGATGTTATCGAAGCGGGTGGGGTCGATTCTGACTTGAATGGTACCGCAAATGATGATGATAATAACGTAAACAACACTGCAACTAATGGTATTCCAACATCTGCTGGTGCTGGAACGACTCCGTTAGATTTTGGTAACAACGGAACTCCAAACTATTTGAACTTAGATTCTGATGAAGATGGATGTTTCGACGTTCGTGAAGCTGGTTTTGTTGATCAAAATAACGATGGTAAATTGGGGACAAACCCTACCATCGTTAATGCGGATGGGCGTGTAACAGGAACAACAGCTACGAATGGTTATACAGGAACGAATGCAAATGTTACTACTGCAGGAATTGCAGGAAGTATTACAACTCAACCTGCTCCAACCACAAATATAGCAACAGGATCATCTGGAAATATTTCAGTTGTAGCTGCAGGTTCAGGGTTAGTGTACCAATGGCAAATTAGCACAAATGGAGGAACTTCTTGGACGAATGTTTCCAACGGAGGTGCATCACCAGTTTTTGCAGGAGCAACAACAGCCTCGCTTTCTTTAAGTAATGTGCCTGCAACTAGCAATGGACATAGATTTAGAGTTTTAATTACGAGTCCTACTTATGTTTGTACGAACTTAACTTCAGGTTCTTCAATATTGAATGTTGCGGCAAGTGCAGATCTATCTATTACAAAAACAATAACGAGTTCGCCAGTAGTAATTGGAGGAACGGTTACCTATAATATTACAGTAACAAATAACGGCCCAAGTACTTCAACAGGATTCTCAGTTGTGGACAATTTACCTGCTGGATTAACTTACAATTCACATACTGCTCCAGTTAACGGTACGTTCAACTCTGGAACAATGACTTGGACGTCAACTTCAACAGTATTGACTTCCGGTCAAAGTTCTTCGTTAACTATTGTCTGCAACGTACTAGCAAATGGAGGACCATATACAAATCAAGCGGTAGTAACTGGAAATATTTCGGACCCATCATTAGGAAACAATACGGTAAATACACCATTAGTTCCAACTTCATCGGCAGATGTTAGTGTTGTGAAAACAGCATCGAATATGGCACCGCAAGTTGGAACCAACGTTACATTTACTATCGTTGCTTCAAATGTAGGACCAAGTCCTGCAACCGCGGTAAATATTACGGATAATTTACCTGCAGGTTATTCATTCGCTCCTGCAACAGTTCCTCCAGGTACTTCATATAGTGCAGGTGTTTGGACGATTCCAACATTAGGTGTTGGTGCAGGGAATAACTTGACTATGACAATAGTTGGTACTGTATTGCCAAATCAGGCACCAAGTGCTTATGCTAATACAGCATCAATAACATCTTCTAGCACGCCGGATCCAAATTCAGGAAACAATACCTCAACAGTTATTCCAGTGCCAGTTGCTGTCGCAGACTTACAAATGACTAAAACTATTTCGCCAGCTAATCCTGCTGTTGGAAGCACTGTAACATTTACTTTGAAAGTTAAAAACAACGGATTAAGTAATGCTACAGGTGTTCAAGTTGTAGACAATATCGCTGCAGCAAGTGGATTTAGTTTTGGAACTTTAACTCCACCAGTTGGAACTACCTGGAATTCTGGAACAAATACGTGGGCTATAGGGAATTTGAATTCTGGAGACAGTATTTTATGGTCGTTCACCGCAACAGTAAATGCGTCGGGTAACTATACTAACACTGCAACAGTTTCTGGAAGTCAATTGGACAATAATCCTGCGAACAACACTTCATCTGCTTCGGCGGGAGCTGTTCCTCAAGCTGATTTGGAAATTACGAAAACAGCAAATACTGCTACACCGTTAGTTGGTGGTCAAATCACATTTACATTGACTGCGAAGAATAACGGTCCAAGTACAGCAGCGTCAGTAAATGTATTTGATAATTTACCGGCTGGTTATTCAAATCCAGTCTCTGTGCCTGCAGGTGCATTTGTCGGAAATACCTGGGCAGTTGGAAACTTAGCTTCTGGCGCATCTACAAGCATCACTGTTACAGCTACAGTTTTAGCAACAGGTCCTTATAACAATACTGCAACAATATCTTCATCAGTTACATCAGATCCGAATTCTACTAATAATTCAAGCACGTTTAATGTAACGCCAATTCCAGTTTCCGATTTATCTGTCGTAAAAACGGTTAGTAGTGCTTCTCCAGCTGTTGGCTCAAATGTAACATTTACTATTACTGTTACAAATAATGGACCTAGTCCGGCAACGATTGTACAAGTTATAGATACTTTAAGAAGTGGTTATACTTATGTTGGATTCACTGCTCCAGCTGGTCAAATTTATAATATTACTGGACCAAATATTTGGAAATTTACAGGTACACCAGTTACAATTGCGAGTGGTTCATCTGCGGTTTATACAATTATAGCTAATGTAAAACCTTCGGGAATTTACACGAATTGTGCTAATGTATCAGCAACTGAATTAGATCAAAATTTGGCAAACAACAGATCATGCGCCGCTGCAATAACTCCTGTTCCTCAAACGGATAGAAGCATTCTAAAAACAGCGAGTAATTTAACGCCAAATGTTGGTTCAAATGTGACTTTTACATTAACAGCTAGTAATGCGGGACCTAGTAATGCAACTGGGGTTGTGGTAACTGATGTTATTCCTTCTGGATATACTTTCATCGGCACAATACCTGCAGGAATTGGTTCTTATAACTCTGGAAATAATACTTATACTTGGTCTATTGGCACCATGAATAGCGGAGCGGCAGCGCAATCGGTTCAGCTATTAGTTAGCGTAAATTCATCAGGAGCGTATCAAAATTGTGCTCAAATTTCAGGTATTCAAAGTGACCCGAATGCATCAAATGATTTGTCGTGTGCAACGCCTGTACCGGTTCCTCAAGCGAACATTAGTATAGTAAAAGAGGCGGTTCCAACCACCGGAAACGTTGGAAGTCCAGTTAGTTTTGTTATTACAGTAACGAATAATGGGCCGAGTGCAGCATCAAATGTTGTTGTAAAAGATAGTTTGCCTGCTGGTTACACATTTGTATCAGCAGTTCCTGCAACTTATAACCAAACAACTCATGAATGGCCTGTAATAGCGAATTTGGCAAATGGTTCTGTAATTAATTATATTATAAATGCTGTAATTGCTCCTAACGGAACTCCAACAACTTATACGAATACAGCAACCGCTTTATCTCCAACAGTTGATCCTGTATTGACGAATAATAGCGATACCGCACGAGTAAATGTTACGCAAGTAGCAAATTTGGCAATAGCCAAATCATATTCGCCAGCCAATCCAACTGTTGGGTCACAAATTGTATTTACGATTACGGCTTCTAATTTAGGATTAAGTAATGCAACAGGGGTAATAGTTAATGACCCGCTTCCTGCTGGATATTCTCTAGATTCAATTACTACATCCCAAGGAATTTATACTTCTCCTAACTGGAATGTTGGTAATATTTTAGCAGGTAGTTCGGCTTCAATGCAAGTTTATGCAATAGTTCAGCCAACAGGCAGTTTAACTAATACAGCGATTATTTCTGGTGACCAACCCGATCCGAATTCATCAAATAATACCGTAACTGTTACACCAAGTTTGACAAATGTTCCACCAGTTGCTAACAATGATACGACAACGACATTAGAAGACAATGCTGTTTCAATTAATGTTGTGAATCCTATTCCATCAAGTGCCAGTACAGATACTGATATAGATGGAACTGTGAATCCAGCAACGGTTGATTTACAGCCGGGTGGTGCAATTAATAATAATGGTGTAAGTGCAGGTGGAAACTGGACAGTTACTCCTGGAGGACTAGTAACCTATACGCCGAATGCTAATTTCAATGGTTTAGATTCTATTTCATACACGGTTAATGATGACGACGGAGCAGTTTCTAATATTGCTTGGGTTTTTGTTAATGTTATTCCTGTTAATGATGCTCCAATTGCTAATAATGACCCTTACATTATTAACGAAGATTCAACTTTAGTTGTAAATATTACCACGAATGACGATGATATTGATGGAACAATTAATACAGCAACTGTCGATTTAAATCCTAGTTTACCGGGAATTCAAAACACAATTATTACAAGTGCAGGTACATGGACAGTTAACCCTCTTGGAGTTTTAACTTTTGTCCCTGTCCCAGATACATGTGGATTCACGGCTACTTTACCGTACACAGTTAATGACAATTTAGGTTTGACATCAAACATTGCGAATGTTCTCGTTACGATTATCTGTGTTAACGACCCACCAGTTGCGATCAATGATTGTGATACAACATTCGAAGACACGCCTATAACTTTCAATATTTTAGCAAATGATTATGATATTGATAGCCCTATAGCACCACAGACAGCAGATTTAGATACTTTAACTGTTGGTGTTCAAGATACGATATACAACGTATTTGGAACATGGATTTTGGATGCATTTGGAAACTTAACTTATTCACCAGCACCTAATTTTACAGGTGTCGCAACGATTTATTATACTGTTTGTGATACCAATTTGGCACTTTCTAATGTGGCTTCTATAAAGGTTGTGGTACTCCCAGTTGATGATGCACCGGTGGCGGTTAATGATACTACATCAACGAATGAAGACACTGCAGTAACATTCAATATTACTACGAATGACTATGATGTAGACGGGAACTTGAATATTTCAACAGTAGTCTTGGATACAACTAGTAATCCAACTTATGGAACTTGGTCTGTAAATAACTTGGGGAACGTGACTTATACGCCAGCTCCAAATTTCAACGGTACTGCAACAATAACATACACTATATTGGACAGTACGGGATTAATCTCGAATGTTGCTGCCATTGTGGTCATTGTAAACCCAATTAATGATACACCAATTGTTGACGCCGATTATGCATTTACATCAATTAACTTATGTGTAAGTGGTGATATGTTAACAATTGGAGATTATGATCCAGATACAACTTTGTTGTATGTTACAACTTATTCATCTCCATTGCTTTCTGGATCAACAATAACAATTGATTCAACAGGGTTATTTACTTATTGTCCAGGTTTAAATGTCACAGGTTTTGATACTGTTTATGTAACAGTTTGTGATTCTGGAAATCCCTTACCAGCGATTTGTGTAATTGATACATTGATTATTGAAATTAGTGCAAATACTCCACCTATTGCTAATAATGATACTGCATCAGTATTTGAAGATACACCTGGAGGAGTAACCTTCAACGTAACCAACAATGATATTGATCCAAATGGCGGGGCAATCAATCCAGCTTCCGTAGATTTCGATATTATTCAAGGTAACCCGAATATCTTAGTGAACCAATATGGAACTTGGACTACAGGACCGTTGGGCACGGTAACATACATACCAGCTCCAAACTTCTGTGGAACAGCTTATGCTCAATATTGGATTTACGATAATAATAATCAGATTTCATTGCTTCCTGCACTGATTACAGTTAATGTAATTTGTTTAAACGATGCGCCAATAACATCTGATGTAACAGTTTCAACACCTATAAATACGCCAATTGGTGTAAATGTTAGTGCAGGAACATCGGATTTAGAAAATAATCCAATAACTTATAGTTATATCCTCACAGGGCCTGGAATTCCAGCTGGAACAGATATAACAATTGACGGTAATGGAGCAATAACTGTTACTCCACCAACCAATTTTATTGGAGTTATTACTTTCCCTTTTACTGCTTGTGATTTGAGTCCGTATAACGTTACTATTTTATGTGATAGTGGTGTAATTACTGTTAATGTTGTTGATACAAATGGAATAAATAACCCACCACTTGCAAACGACGATTTAGTATCGACTTTAGAAAATACACCAGTAATCGTAAATCCTTTAGGTAATGACACTGACCCAGATGGTGATTTATTAACAGTCACTATTTTGAATGGACCTTCTACCCCTGGTTCTTCGGCAGGACCTGTTAATGCTAATGGCACAATACCATATACACCAGCTCCTGGATTCACAGGCGTTGATTCTATTCAATATCAAATATGTGATGATAATGTGTCTCCATTATGTGATTTAGCTTGGATATACATTACTGTAAGTCCAGGTTTCGACTCACCAAATGCTCCTCCTATTGCAACTAACGATTATACTGCGATTGACGAAGAATCAGTTGCAACGTACAATGTATTAACCAATGATACTGACCCAAATGGAGATAACATTATCTTATCGTCTACAATAGTATCTGGACCTAATAATGGCAGTGCGACGATTAATCCATTGACTGGGGAAATAACGTATACGCCAAACCCAAATTTCTATGGTCAAGATACAGTGCAATATCAGATTTGTGATGATGGTATACCTTCACTCTGTGATAGTGGTTTATTTGTAATAACGGTACTTCCAATTAATGATGGTCCAACCACTACAAATATTACAGTGTATACATCAGTGAATACAGCAATTGGTGTTAACGTTGGAGCAGGAACTTCGGATCCTGAAAACAATCCTTTGACGTATTCATATGACTTTACCCAATTGCCTTCAACTGTTGTAACTACTATAACAGGTAATGGTGCGATCGTGGTAACGCCAGGTCCAGTTGGAACGTATACAATTCCATTCCAAGTTTGTGATTTGAGTGCATATGCACCTATTACGCTTTGCGATAGTGGGTATATTACAGTTATTGTTGTTGACACGACAGCACCAAACTTCCCACCAGTCGCGAATAACGATCTGGTTAATACGCCAATGGATTCTTCGATTGTAATCAATCCATTAGCGAATGATTTCGATCCAGATTTAGACCCATTGACAGTTACCATCTTGAGTGGTCCGTCTGCTCCAGGAGCAATCGCAGGTCCAGTTGGTTCAAATGGAACAATTCCATATACTCCTGGAACAGGGTTTACAGGATTGGATTCTATTCAATATCAAGCTTGTGACCCTGCTGGTTTATGCGATACAGCATGGATTTACATTACAATTAGTCCAGTAGTTGATACACCAAATGTTGCACCTATTGCAACCGACGACTTCGCTTCTACTGATGAGGATGTTGACGTAACAATCTTTGTTTTGAATAACGATTCTGATCCAAACGGAAATGGTTTAAATAATCCAACTGTTATTTTAGTTCCGTCAAATGGTACGGCAACACCAAATTCTACAGGTCAAATAGTTTATTCGCCAAATCCAAATTTCTATGGAGTAGACACATTTGTCTATTTGGTATGCGATAACGGAAATCCGTCACTCTGTGATACAGCAGTTGTGATTGTAACAGTTAACCCAGCAAATGACGGTCCGACGGCAAACGATATTATTGTCAATATGAATGAAAATTCATCACTTGGTGTCAATGTTGGAGCTGCAGTTTCTGACCCTGAAAACAATCCATTGTACTACACTTATGGCTCATCCACTCCGGCGGGTGTTACATACGTTATTACTGGAAATGGAGTAATTACGGTTACTTCAGGTACGGCTGGAACGTATATCATTCCTTACACGGTTTGCGATTCTAGTAACTCTGCACCGATTTCACTTTGCGATAATGGAACAATTACCGTTATCGTGATTGATACAACAGGTGGATTGAATAATCCTCCAGTTGCGAACAATGACCAAGTAACGACAACTTTAAATACTTCTGTAATAGTTAATCCAATTGCGAACGACTTCGATGTGGATGGTGATACTTTGGATATAACATTAATTCCAAATACACCAGTAGTTGTTACAAGTAATGGAACTGCATCGATTCTTAATGGATTGGTAACTTATACGCCAAACCCGACATTCCAAGGTGTTGATTCAATTCCTTACTCAATTTGCGACCCGGCTGGTCTTTGTGATACAGCATGGATTTATGTAACAGTAAGTCCAGTGGTTGACACACCAAATGTTGCCCCAATTGCAACAGACGACTATGCAACAACTGATGTATTCACACCTGTTACAGTAGCTGTCTTGAACAATGATTCAGATCCAAATGGAAATGGTTTGAATGTTCCAGTGGTTATTTTGACGGGACCTTCAGTACCTGGTTCAATTGCAATTCCAAATTCTAATGGAACAATAACATTTATTCCAGATACAACATTCATAGGTACGGACTCAGTTCAATATTTGGTTTGTGATAATGGTAATCCTTCACTTTGTGATACAGCTTGGTTGTTTATAACAGTTAGCCCAATAAATAATGCTCCAGTAGCAAATGATATTATTGTAAACATGAATGAAAATTCATCTTTAGGTGTAAACGTTGGTGCAGCAGTTTCTGATTCTGAAAACAATCCATTGTATTACACTTATGGCTCATCCACTCCGGCAGGTGTTACATATGTTATTACAGGAAATGGGGTGATAACAGTTACTTCAGGCACGGCTGGAACGTATGTCATTCCTTACACTGTTTGTGATTCAAGTAGTTATTCGCCTTTTTCACTTTGTGACAATGGAACAATAACTATTATCGTTATTGATACGACAGGTGGATTGAATAATCCTCCAGTTGCGAACAATGACCAAGTAACGACAACATTTAATACTCCTGTAATAGTTAATCCAATTGCGAATGACTTCGATGTGGATGGTGATACTTTGGATATAACGTTAATCCCAAATATACCAGTAGTTACAAGTAATGGAACCGCATCGATTCTTAATGGATTGGTAACTTATACACCAAATCCAACATTCTTAGGTATTGATTCAATTCCTTATTCAATTTGTGACCCAGCTGGTCTTTGCGATACGGCATGGATTTATGTAACAGTTAGTCCAGTAGTTGACACGCCAAATGTTGCTCCAATTGCAACAGACGACTATGCAATAACTGATATTGTTACTCCGGTTACATTTGCGGTGTTGAACAACGATTCGGATCCAAATGGAAATGGGTTGAATGTTCCTGTAGTTATTTTGACAGGTCCATCAACAACTGGTTCAATTGCTTCAGCTAATCCAAACGGAACAATTACATTCACACCTGGTCCATTGTTTATAAGTGGAACAGACTCCGTTGAATACCTTGTCTGTGATAATGGAACGCCATCACTTTGTGATACGGCTTGGTTATTTGTTACCATTTCGCCTTCAAACCAAGGGCCAACAACAAACGATGTTTGGGTAATAACCTCTACGGATATTCCAATTGGTGTGAACGTTAGTGCAGGAACTTCTGATCCAGAAAATAATCCTTTAACATACACATACGACACTTCAAGTCTACCTGTAGGAACAGTTGTGGTTATTAATGGAAATGGAACTATCACAGTTACACCGCCTCCTGGATTTACGAATGATACAATAATTATTCCTTTCACGGTTTGTGATTCAAGTGCATATGCGCCAGTTTCTATCTGTGCAAATGGAAATATCTATGTAGTAGTTGTCGACACTACAAATGGAAATAATGAAGCTCCAATTGCGAATGATGACTTGGTAACTACTCCAATGAATACGGCTTTAACTGTCAATCCATTAGGAAATGACACAGATGCAAATGGAGGACCTTTAACAGTAACATTGTTGCCTGGAGTTTATCCTGTGAATGGTGGTCTTACTCCGCCTGTGCTCTTGTCGTCTGGAGCTGTGATTTATACTCCGAATCCAGGATTCTTCGGAATTGATTCTATTCCATATCAAGTTTGTGATCCTTTAGGATTATGTGACCAAGCATGGATTATTATTACAGTTAGTCCAGTAGTTGATACGCCAAACGTAGCGCCAATTGCTACCAACGATTATGCTTTCATTCCTGAAGACTCAACTGTAACAGTTGCAGTTTTGAATAATGATTCAGATCCAAACGGTAATAATATTGGAGCTCCAGTTATAATTGGAGGACCTTCATTCGGTGTTGCAAATGTGAACCCAGGTGATAGTACAATTACTTATACGCCTTGGCCAAATTGGTATGGAACGGACACTATTACGTATCAAATCTGTGACGACGGTAACCCAGTAATGTGCGATGTTGGTCAGTTGATAATAGTTGTTTCGCCAATAAATGATGGACCAATTACCAATGACATAACAGTAATTACTCAAGTAGACACACCAATTGGTGTTAATGTTGGAGCTGGTTCTTCTGATCCAGAAAATAATCCATTGACATTCACTTATGGCACACCAAATATTGGTGGTGTTCCTCTTGCAGGAGTTACAATTGATAGTACTGGAACAGGAACGATAAATGTTACACCTCCAGCAGGATTTGTAGGAACATTTACTATTCCTTTCCAAGTTTGTGATTCAAGTCAATTCTTGCCTTACGTATTGTGTGACAGCGGTTATATTACTGTAATCGTTGTTGATACGGTTGGTGCACCAAATAATGCACCTATAGCAAATAATGATTTGGTTTCAACTCCAATAAATACAGCCGTTATTGTCAATCCTTTAGGGAATGATTTCGATGTGAACGGTGATCCTTTAACTGTTACACTTATTCCTAGTTCACCATTTACAACTAATAATAATGGAATAGCTACTGTAGATCCATTAACAGGATTAGTAACATATGTGCCATTTACAGGGTTTATTGGAGTAGATTCAATTCCATACTCAATTTGTGATAACGGTACGCCAAATCTCTGCGATACGGCATGGATAATAATAACAATCAGTCCAGTTGTGGATACTTCAAATGTGCCACCACTAGCTACGGATGATTTTGCTACAACACCTGATGGAACACCAATTATCATAGCTGTGTTGAATAACGATTCTGATCCGAATGGTAATGCGATAGGAAACCCTTCAATTGTTATTTTACCAACAAACGGAAGTGCTTTACCAAATAGTAATGGAACAATAACATATACCCCAATTCCGGGCTTTATAGGAATTGACTCCTTCACCTATGTAATTTGTGATAATGGAAACCCTGTTATGTGCGATACTGCTGTTGTGTATATCAATGTATACTCACCAAACGATGCACCTTCTCAAGGAAACGAGACCATCTCAGTTGTAAAATGGTGTGATACGCCATACGCAAATGTTATTGATGTCTTGGCAAATAATATTGATCCTAACGGTGATCCATTAACTGTAACTCCTACTTCTGGTACTACGACTATGGGAGGCACATTTACCGTGAATGCGAACAATGAGATTATTTACGTATCAGCGCAGAATTACACAGGTATGGATACATTAATCTATACGGTTTGTGATGACTACATTCCTGCCGCTTGTGTTACAGATACAATCTTCATTACTGTGTTACCTGATAACGATTGCGATAGCATTCCAGATAACATTGATATTGATGATGATAATGACGGAATTCGAGATCTTGTCGAATGTTTAACAGCAAATAATTCTTGTGATACGGATTTAGACGGTATACCAGATTACTTCGATTTAGATTCTGATAACGATGGTATTCCAGATATCGTTGAAGCAGGTGGTGCTCAATACGACTTGAATTTCGATGGGGTTATCGATGATACAATAGATACTGACAACGATGGTTTGTTTGATATCGCCGATGGAGATAATGGAGGTACCTACTTACCAGTTCCAGATACAGATAATGACAGTCATCCAGACTTCCAAGATTTAGATTCTGATAACGATGGTATCAGCGATTTACTTGAGTCAGGAGGTCTGGACGTTAACCATGACGGTTTGATTGATAACTTCAACGATGCTGATGATAATGGTATTGATGACAATGATGCAATCTATACACCGTTAGATACGGATGGAGATTTGATATACGACTTCCTTGATTTAGATGCGGATAATGATGGTATCTCTGATATCCTTGAGTCTGGTCAACCTGATACAGATGGAGACGGAATGATTGATAGCCCTGCGAATAATGATGTCAACCTTGATGGTTTAGCAGATTCTCAAGTAGGTGTGTTCCCACAAGACACAGACAATGATGGGCTTACGAATAATATCGACCTTGATGCTGACGATGATGGAATTCCTGATGTTGTAGAAAACGGATACGGTGACGCAAACCAAGACGGTTTAGTTGATGCCTTTACAGACGCAAACAACAATGGTTGGAATGATTCATCAGAAGGAACAACTTTATTAAACTCTGATTCTGATTTACTTCCTGATTATCTTGATTTGGATTCTGATCAAGACGGTATTCCGGACGTGGTTGAAGGTGGTCAAAATGATTTAGACATGGATGGATTAGTAGACAACTACAATGACATTAATGGAAACGGTTGGTCAGATAATACTGAAGGAGATGTAATCTCTGATGTAGATACTGATGGTATTCCAGATTACCTAGATTCTGATTCTGATGGTGATGGTTGTTTAGATGTAGCCGAAGGCGGATTCTTTGATACTAATTTTGATGGTGTTATAGACAATTTCACAGATTCTAACAATGACGGCTGGGACAATCTTGGATTTGGATGGACGATTCCTGATACAGATGGCGACTCAATATTTAATTTCAGAGATCTTGATTCTGACAATGATGGTCTACTTGATGAAGTAGAATGTGGACTTGATTGTGACAATGATGGAATTCCAGATAATATTGATACTGATCTTTGTGATGATGAAGTGCTTATTCCAAATGGATTTACACCAAATGGGGATGGTTATAATGACTTCTTTGTTATTGAAGGAATTGAAAGATTCCCGAATAACTCGATTCAGTTCTTCAACCGTTGGGGTAACTTGGTATACAGCACCGATGACTACCAAAACGATTGGGCAGGAAAATCAACAAGCCAATACAATGTTGGTGGAGAAGATCTTCCAACGGGAACGTACTACTACATGTTTGATACTGGTAGCGAAGCGTATGGAGTTCTTGCTGGATATATTTATATACAACGATAAAAAACTTTGGTACTCGGCTTTCGGGTCGAGTACCTCAATAAATAAAGTTTATGAAAACTAAAATGAGACATATTGTTTTACTGATGATTCTCGGAGCCTCGAGTTTCTCTTGGGCGCAACAAGAACCGCATTTCACACAGTATTTTGACAATACACTTTACACAAATCCAGCTTATGCAGGCAGTAAAGGTGTTATGAACGCAATGTTATTACACCGTGAACAATGGGTTGGAATTAATGGTCGACCAAGATCCACAACATTTAGTATTCAGACTCCGCTTAAATATGAGTCTTTAGGATTGGGCGTTACGGCTGTCAATGATGTTATAGGACCATTAACTCAAACAATGCTGAACCTTGACCTTTCGTATTCGCTAAGATTCAAGGGTAAAGGTAAATTAGCATTTGGAGTTAAAGGAGGAGCGAATTTGATTAATCTAGGGACAACTAGTTTAACAACAGTGCAAGAAGGTGATCCTTTGTTTTTGCAAAATGTTCGCAATAAAATAAATCCTAATGTTGGTGCAGGAATTTATTATCATCTACCAAGATTTTTTGTAGGGGTAAGTGCACCTAAACTTCTTGAAAAAAGCTATGATAAATTAGATCCTGAAAGTTTAGAAAGAAGACACTACTATGGAACAATAGGAGGAGTTTTAAAATTGACAAATCTTTGGAAATTGAGACCAACAGCTCAAGTAAAAGTCACAAATAATGCTCCTTTCAGTGCTGATTTCAGTATTGCGGGTATCTACAATGATAAATTCTACATTGGAGGAATGTATCGATTGGATGCAGCAGCGGGAGCCTTTATTCAGTATCAAATTACAGACCAATTTAAAGCTGGATTTGCTACTGATTTCGGGACACAAAAACTTAGAAAAGCAAACGACGGAACATTTGAAATAATGCTGTCTTATGACTTTTTATTCAAAAAACCAGGGATTAAATCTCCACGTTACTTTTAAGATATATAGAGATGAAAAGAGTTTTAATTTTTCTTATTTGTTTGACTTTAGTACAAACTGCATTTTCGCAGAAATCTGTACTTAAGAAAGCAGATACTTTCTACGAAAAAGTTGCCTATGCCTTGGCTGCCGAAAACTATGAGAAGCTGCGTGGTTCAAAATTAGAAGACCCTCAAATGTTGGCGCGTTTGGCCAACAGTTACTACCAAATTGGTGAAACAGCAAAGTCTGAAGAAATTTATGCGTTAATGATCAATGACCCATCAGCAAACTATGATGACATCTATCGTTATGCTATGTCTCTTAAAGAGAACAAAAAATACGAAGAATCGGCAGTGTGGGTTGAAAAATTCATGGCAATCGATAGAGCGGATATTCGTGCATTAGAGTATAAAGATGATAGAGAATATCTTACTGAAATATTGAATTTACCGACTCGTTTTGAAATCAAAAATTTAGATATCAATACGGATATGGCTGAGTTTGGAGGTTATATTGATCCAACAAGTGGTGACGTGTTTTATGTGTCTAATCGCAAATTCAATGGTTTAACTCAGCGTTATTGGACTGGCAACAATACTCCATTTTTGGATATGTTTCGAGGAAAGATAATTGGAGAAAACCAAATTGAAGGGAGTAAATTGGTGTCAGACAAGGCAAATACCAACTACCATGATGGTCCTTTGGCCTATCATTCAGATGGTCATAAAGTTTTCTTTACGAGAAACAATATGGCGAAAAAACGCATGGGGCGATACGATGATAAAGGTATTCAAAACTTGAAATTGTACTATGCAGATGTCGACCCAGATGGTAAGTGGTCAAATATACGTGAGGTTCCATACAACAACATGGCATTTTCTGTTGGTCACCCAACATTTTCTGCAGACGGAAAAACAATGTATTTTTCTTCTGACATGCCTGGAGGATTTGGAGGCGCTGATATTTATAAAGCGACTGTTTCAGAAGGTATGGTTGATATGGCTTTCGGAACACCTGTGAATCTTGGAAATAAAATTAATACTGAAGGACAAGAAATGTTCCCATGGATTGATACTGCTTCAAACCTATTTTTCTCATCTGATGGTCACCCAGGACTCGGAGGTCTAGACAACTTTGTTGTAATCGATATTGTAAATAATCCAAATGGTGAAGCGGAGAATTTAGGTGAACCGATCAACTCAAACAGAGATGATTTCGCTTTTATTATGCTTAAAAATGGAAATACAGGATTTATGTCTTCTAATAGAGCAGACGGTAAAGGTGATGACGATATTTACTCTTTCCGAATGTTAGAACCGTTCAAGCGACAATTGAAATTGAAAGGTGTTGTTGCCGACTCGAAAACAAGAGCAATATTACCTGGTTCAACAGTTGAGTTGCAAGACGAGGTCGGAAATATTGTTGCTCAGGCTATTGCTGATGAAAATGGGAGGTATTCATTTCCTGTTGAACCAGAAATGACATTCAAAGTAGTTGGTCATAAAGAAGATTATTTTGATAAAACGGAGCCAGTTTCAACTATGAATTTGGCGCCAGATGTTTCTGAAATTGACAAAGATTTGAATTTATTGAAAGATCCGGGGCTAGGTCTTTATGCTCTCGTGACTGATAAGAAAACGGGACAACCGCTTGAAAATGTTAAAATGAAGGTAGTTGATTTGGCAAATGGTAACGTGCTAATTGACGAGCTCACGCCAATTACTGGGGATATCCTAAAACCATTAATGGATAATCGAGTAGGAGACTGCCTGAAATATCAAATCATACTTTCGAAAGAAGGATATCTTGGTAAAACAGAACAAATCAATCATTGTATCGAAAAACCAGGATTGGTGAACATTCATCAAAAACTTGATTTAGGAATGAACAAGATTGAATTGGGTATGGACTTATCTGAAATTATCGATATCAAACCTATTTATTTCGATTTGAACAAATACAACATTCGTCCAGACGCCAAGGTTGAGTTGGATAAAATCGTTGCGGTAATGCAAGAATATCCAAAAATGGAGATTGAATTAGGCTCTCATACAGATTGTCGAGCAAGTATTGCTTACAATGAAAAATTGTCTGATCGCAGAGCAAAAGCTTCTGCTGCCTACATCAAAAGCAAAATTTCTAATCCAGACCGAATCTATGGTAAAGGTTATGGAGAATCAAGATTAGTGAACGATTGTGCTTGTGAAGGAAACGTGAAATCAGATTGTTCAGAAGAAGAACATCAGAAAAATCGTAGAACTGAATTTAGAGTTATAAAAACTGGTGTTGATGATGTAAAAGTGAATAATTCATCACCAGATTCATTCAATAAGTAGTTATTCTTTAATTTGCAAAAAGGTCTTGTGTTTATACATGAGGCCTTTTTTTGTGCTGTTTGAGCCCAAAGAAAACTAGGTGAGGCAAATCAGATGGGATGGTTTTTTCATATATTTGAAAAGTGAAAGAACAACTAAAAAAAGACTTAGCTAAAGTTATCCGAAACATAAACCGAAAAGGTTGGTCACCAGCGACTTCGACAAATTATTCTTTTCGTGAGTCTTCTGATTCTAAAAACATTGTGGTATCCAGATCTGGAGTCGATAAGGCATTTTTTACCAAGAATGATTATATCGAAGTGGATATGGATGGATTGCCATTGCCAAAATTCAAAGATCAGCGTCCTTCCGCAGAAACGTTGATTCATTGCACCCTCTACAAACTTTTCCCTGAAACAAAAGTTATTCTTCACAGTCATTCTGTTTATCCTGTTTTATGGTCTAAAAAGCTAAACAAAGAAATCACTTTTCAAGGATACGAGGTTCAAAAGGGATTTGCTGGTCAAACGAGTCACTTAAGTGAAGTAAGTATTCCAATTATTGAAAATAGCCAAGACATGGTTGAATTTTCAGAAGGGATGGAGTTAAGAAAAGATGAATTTGATTCACACTGTTTTCTTATCAAAGGTCATGGAACCTATGCTTGGGGCAAGAACTTATTCGAAGCAAAACGACACCTTGAAACCATCGATTACTTGTGTGAATTGGAATGGAAACTTCAAAATTCTAAATAAACCATTATGGCCATTTTAAATATCCCAGATCAAAAAAAGTCAATTCAAAACCCTTCTGAAATAAGGTCTTTTCTGAATGATAGAGGAGTATTCTTTGACCAATGGCATTGCGACGCAGAATTTGAAAACACAGCTACTCAGGATGATATTTTGAATGCTTATGAAAAGGATTTAAATCCTTTCATGCAACAAGGAGGTTATAAAACAGCCGATGTGATTTCTATAAATGCATTAACGGAGAATTACGACGCGATAAGAGCAAAGTTTTTATCGGAGCATACGCACACCGAGGATGAAATTCGTTTTTTTGTCGATGGCGAAGGATTGTTTTGGTTCAATTTAGATGGCGAAGATATCTTCAACGTGCTTTGTCAAAAAGGAGATTTAATATCCGTTCCAGCTGGCACAAAACATTGGTTTGACGCTGGTGAAAAGAATCCTTTTGTTAAGGCTATCCGAATTTTTATTGACATGTCGGGTTGGGTGCCTCATTACACATCTTCGAAAATAGAAAAACGCTACCTGTAAGATAGCGTTTTCTTTCCCCCAATTATCTTAAAAATTGTAGACGTATCCGATTTGAAATCCGATAAACGAAAGTGGCGTTTTATACAATTCAGCAATTTTATGCTCGTGTAAATTGTTAGACGATACATTGACAAAAGTTGCATTTATATCTCTTTCTTCATCCGTTATCGGATGACCATCCAAAGCAACTCCATGCGGTTCGTCTTGCATGTATCGAATATTGACATATTCAAAATTATTAAAGCTTCTTAGGAAATTAACGGAGAAAATAAATCGGTTGTGACGATCTGTGCTTGTGGAACCAAATAATTTACCAAATTGCATATCCAGTCCGATTTCCCCACCATAAACAGCACCATTAAATCTTTGTGTGATTCTTTTTTCCAAGGGTTTGCAGTCATCCACATCCTGTGGGTCAGAAATTCGTATTCGAGAATTCATAAATCCGTAGCCAATTTGTGGCGTCGCGTGTACGCGAAATGCAGAAGCTTGATTTCCTGTTGAAAACCGTGTTCCAATCAATACTTTGTGAAAGTTGCTGGTGTAATTTACATCGGTAACAGTTTGGCTTCCATCAGAAAATAGATAGGTCTGCTCCAATGTTTTGTCGGAATACCTACCAATATTCCCTTTTAATTCAAAAGCTATTGGAATTCGTGCCACAGGCTGCACGGCTATGTTCATTCCTAATCCGCCAGCAACGCCAGCTTTGGGCATTTCATGTTTCATAGGTATGTCAACAGGGATGTAGGTCCCCAAACGAACGACTTGGCCATTCACGAATAAAGGCAATAATACGAGTAAAAAGTAAATTTTTTTCATGACAGTTTGTTTTAAGTTATATCTAACCAAGCAATTAGTATACCAATTTAAGAAAAAAATGGATACCTTTTATTTTCGACAATAGGTTTAATTAACTTTGTTCCGATGGAATTTAAAAACATTAAATACATTCTGACAGATATTGAGGGAACGACCACTTCCGTAAAGTTTGTTTACGACGAGCTTTTTCCGTATTTCTTGAAGAATATTGATCAATTGGAAGAAATGAAATCTGATGAAAGAGTTCAAGAGGCGTTCAAAGCGACTGTTCACTTGGCTAATAAATTGGAAAATCATAGAATTAGAAGTGTATCTGAAATAATTGCAACATTGAAAAGATGGTGCGAAGAGGATAAGAAAATCACTCCGCTTAAAACTGTCCAAGGAATAATTTGGGAAATGGGTTATCAAAATGGTGATATAAAAGGTCACGTTTATGACGAAGTTGAAGAAGCTTTAAATCATTGGAAATCCCAAAACATTAGAATGGGTGTATTTTCATCGGGTTCTATAGCTGCTCAGAAATTGCTTTTTGGGAATAGTTCTTATGGAGATTTAACCATCTATTTCAAAAATTATTTTGATACAACAACTGGTGGAAAACGAGAATTTGAAACCTATGAAAAAATAGTTGAAGAGCTTGGTTTAGAATCTAATTCCATCCTTTTTTTATCCGACATTACGGAAGAATTGGAAGCAGCTGAAAAATCCGGTATGCAAACTTGTCAATTGGTGAGGCCTGGAACCGAAGCGAATTGGAAAAATAGCGTACCCACTTTTGATGAAATTATAGTAAAATAATATGAGCAACTTTAGAACTATTTGGACCACAGATGATCACTATGTAGAAGTCATAGATCAAAGTAAATTACCTCATGAATTTGTTGTCGTAAAGTTGGAAACTTATGATGAAGCCGAAGTTGCCATTAAAGACATGGTTGTTCGCGGGGCTCCATTAATAGGAGCAACGGCAGCTTTTGGAATTTATCTTGCGGTAAGGGAAATGATTGAGGATGAGCTGGATCCTTCGTTTTTAGATAAAGCATTTTCTGATTTAAGAGCTTCGCGTCCAACAGCTGTGAATTTATTTTGGGCGCTAGATAGAATGCAAACTGCTCTGGATAATACAGATGATTTCATGACCACAGCATGGGAAACTGCGAAGCAAATCGTTGAAGATGATGTGGAAACTTGTCGTATGATAGGTGTTTATGGATTACCGATAATTGAGGAAATTTCGAAAAGGAAAAACGGAGAAGTTGTAAATATTCTAACTCATTGCAATGCGGGTATGCTTGGTTGTGTGGAGTGGGGAACAGTTACATCTCCGATTTATCAAGCCATAGAAAAAGGAATAAAAGTACATGTTTGGGTAGACGAAACCAGACCAAGAAATCAAGGGTCTAACTTAACTTGTTACGAGTTAACGAAGCACAAAGTCGATCATACGCTAATAGTAGATAATACTGGTGGACATCTAATGCAGCATGGAATGGTTGACATGGTAATTGTAGGTACTGACCGAACAACGCGTAATGGTGATGTTGCTAATAAAATTGGAACTTACCTAAAAGCATTAGCAGCCAAGGATAACAACATACCTTTTTACGTTGCACTTCCATCAACTACTTTGGATATGTCAATCAGAGATGGATTGAAAGAAATTCCTATTGAAGAAAGAAATCAAGATGAGGTGCGCTATATGATTGGTAAATCAGCGAATGGCAAGATTGAATCGGTATTGATTTGTCCGGAAACCACTAAAGCGGCTAATTATGGTTTTGATGTTACACCAGCAAGACTTATTACTAAAATTATTACCGATCGAGGAGTGTGTGATGCGAATGAAAAAAGTATTTGTGAATTGTATCCAGAATTTGTCTAGACATCGCCCTACTCTAGGGAATAAGGCGTGCTTTTTTAGGGAAAATTTATAAAGTTTGTTAATCTACTTAAATTGTTTATTTTTGCACTCGTAATTAAAAAATTGTGACCATAACACCTTTAAAAATGGGGAGAATCCGAAAATCCTTAAGAGTAAGGAACCTTATTTAATTCAATTTATTATGAAAAAAGTATTTGTTATTGCTTCTGTTGGAATGTTAATGTTCGCAACATCTTGTAAAAAATCTTACACTTGTACTTGTACAGACACGTTCTACAACCAAGAGTATACTAAAATTGGTAAAACAACTGCAGCTCTTGCTAAAACATCTTGTGAGTTTACTTCAGGTTGTACTTGGTCTAAAAAATAATTTTAGATTAAAAACATTAAAAACCATTTCGTTTTAAGAGATGGTTTTTTTTATGCCTTGTATTTTTAGCTCATCGTTTTGAGAGAATAGCCGTAGTAGAAAATCCATCCACTAGATCAATTACAGCGACTTTGCCGCCATAATTCCGGACTTCTTTAGATCCTACAATGTATTTTTTGTTATTTGCGTTGGTTTCATTAGGGTCGTAATCAGCCCCCTTAGCCAAAATTGAAGGTTGGAGCAATTCAATTTCATTCAAAGGAGTTTCCCCGGAGAATAGTACGACAAGGTCAACAAAAGATAATGAAGCAAGTACTAATAAACGCGCGTCTTCGGGATTTATAGGTCTTTCCGGGCCTTTATTCTGCGCTTTTACAGAGGCATCAGTATTCAAAGCTACAATCAACTTGTCTCCCAAATCGGCTGCTTTTGCTAAATAGGTAACATGGCCTTTGTGCAAAATGTCGAAACAGCCGTTCGTAAATACAACTTTTTGATTGTCCTTTTTCCAAAGCGAGATTAGTCGCTGAGCCTCATCAAGAGCGACTATTTTATTTTGAACTTGGGCTAATTTCGTCATTTGACTTGCTATAGTTTTTGGGTAGCAATAGTAAAGATAGCAATCCCAAAATAATCATCATAATGGTTTGTGAAACCCACATTAACATTCCGAGTGCATTCCCAATTCCTTCGGCGTCAGCAGAATTGTCAGTTTTTAAATAAAATGAAATAACTAGACCAACTAAAAGAGGGTAAACTCCTATACCGCCATTCGTAAAGGTTATGCCAATCGACCCAGCGATGAATCCGATAAAAACACCTTTAATTGGGAAGTCGGAAGTCGCTTCAAGGGCAAAAAATGGCACGGCAAACATCAAAACGTAACAGGTCCAAATCACCAAAGTATGGAAAGCATATCCACCTGGATTCTTTGATCTGAAAATAGACATCAATCCACCTATCAAACCTTTAATAAAGCCATTTAGCTTTTCTTTAAAAGTAGAATTAGTAAAGTAAAAATAGGCAACAATTAATCCAATTAGACCAATCCCACCGAATAGAAGATGTTTGAATGAAAAACCACTTTCTGTCGTTGGTTTCCCTCCAAATTTTTGAATCATTTGATCCCAAATTTTGTCAAAATCACTTCCACCAATATAGGCTGTAAACAAAGCTATGATCATCAACATGACCAAATCTACAGCTCGCTCAGCCACAATAGTTCCAAAAGATTTTGCAAAAGGAACCTTATCTGAGCGGTATAGCATGGCCGCTCTCGATGCTTCGCCAGCTCTAGGAATCGTCAAATTGATTAGATAGCCAATCAAAAGTGCATGATATCGGTTTTTAAGTGGTGTTTCGTATCCTAGAGGTTCGAGCACGTATTTCCATCGCTGTGCTCTTGATACCAGAGCAATCCAGCCAAAAACTAAGGATAAGAAAATCCAAAAATAATTTGCTTCTCGAATGGCTTTGTAGAACTGTTGAATGGATTCATCCGACATGCTTTTAAAAAAATATCCTATCAAATAAACACCCAAGGCTAATGGGAAAATTGTTTTTAAAAATAATAGGATATACTTTTTCATTTAGTCTAACAGATTCGTATGTTCATTCGGAAATACCAAAGAAGGCTTGAACGATTTAGCTTCTTCAAAATCCAAATAGCCATAACCAATCACTATTAATAAATCGCCCATTTGAACTCTTCGAGCAGCTGGACCATTCAAGCAAATTGTTCCGCTATTTGATTCTCCGGCGATAACGTATGTCTCTATACGCTCACCATTATTGATGTTTACGATTTGTACTTTTTCACCTTCTACGAGATTTGCAGCTTCCATTAGAACTCTATCAATAGTTATACTACCGACATAATTTAATTCTGCTTGCGTCACCTTTACACGGTGTATTTTAGATTTAACTACTTGTATGAGCATGTTTTATTTTTTGCGGCACAAAGGTAATGGAAAATAGTAAGAGATAAAGAAATCAGTTACTTGTCTAACGGAATTATTTCCATATTGTCAATCAATCTTACTTTTCCACAGTAGGCGACAACGCATACAGTAGCACCTTTGACCCATGACGTTTCAAGCCTCTCAAATGTGCGTGGATGAACGATTTCTAGATATTCAATTTTCAAGGTAGATTTTTCGAAAGACTCCAAAGCAATTTGTTGAACTTCGCTCGGGTTTTTGGTTTTGGAGTTAACTAACATCATTGATAGAATGCGATAAATAATTGTAGCCTCTATTTTTTCTTCTTCCGTCAGCAGCATGTTACGGCTGCTCATAGCTAAACCACTTTCTTCCCTTTTGGTTTCTACTTCGTAAATTTTGACGTCCAATTTTAAACTCTCTACCATTTGCTTAATCACAGCAACCTGTTGAAAATCCTTTCGCCCGAAAAAAGCAGAGTCGGGTTGAACAATTGAAAACAAACGCTGAACAACAGTAACCACTCCTTCAAAGTGGCCAGGGCGATAAAAGCCCTCCATAGTTTCGCCTAACAAGCCAAGATCGACCTTTTTAGGTATAAAATCGTCAGAATATATCGTGGCAACTTCTGGAATAAAAACTGCATCACAACCAACTTCTTCGAGCAACTTCACATCTGAATCAATTGTTCGTGGATATTTCTTTAAATCTTCGGGATTATTAAATTGGGTAGGATTGACAAAAATACTTACGATTGTGATTGCATTTTTACCGTTGGATTCCTGAACAAGAGACAAGTGTCCTTCGTGCAAAGCTCCCATTGTTGGCACGAAACCAATGGAACAACCCCCATTTCGCTTTTCTTGAACGAATGCCTGGATTTCATCAATACTTGTTAGTTGCCTCATTTATAAGCATTCACATTAATGTAAGCGAACAAAACTATAAGTTTTGATTGATTTACCGATATTTTTTTTATATTTTTGTAGTCTAAATGACAATCAACAATCTTCATGGATAAAAAAAGAGTCCTATTTGTAACGCAGGAAATATCCCCGTTCTCCCCAAAATCAGAAATTGCTAACACCTCTAGAAGATTACCTCAGGGTACACAAGAAGGTGGAAAAGAAATCAGAGTTTTTACTCCTAGATTTGGAAGCATTAACGAAAGACGTCATCAATTGCATGAGGTTATTCGTTTGTCAGGGATGAATTTGATTATAAATGATGCCGATCACCCGCTGATTATAAAAGTCGCTAGTGTCTCTGCAGCAAGAATGCAAGTTTATTTTATTGATAATGATGAATACTTTAAACGTAAAAACACCGTTACTAATGATAAAGGTGAGTTTCATGATGACAACGATGAACGATCAATGTTCTTCTGTCGTGGGGTTCTGGAAACAGTAAAAAAATTAGGATGGCAACCAGATATCATTCATTGTCATGGATGGATGTCGGGATTAATGTCGTTATATGTAAAACAATTATACAACAAAGACCCTCATTTTTCGAATACTAAGGTTATCTACAGTGTTTACAATGACAGCTTTAACAGAAATTGGGACGCAAACTTCTCTGATAAGCTTAAATTTGACGGATTCTCAGATGAGGTAATAGAAGAGTTGAAAGACACAAGTTTTCTAAATATTTCCCGTGTTATGATGAAATATGCTGACGGGATTAATATCGCAAGTGAGAATTTAGACGCATCTTTGCAACAACTAGTGGATGAACAAACATGTTTGAAACAGGAATTCGTTCCAGAAGAAAATCAAACTAAAGTTCTATCCGAATTTTTTGATAAAGTAATTGAAGAAGAGATCCTTATATAAATTAATGACACATCGATATTATCGCAAGTGGCGGAGAGTTTCTTTACTTTCCGCTACTTTTTTATTTGCTATTTTTTTATCCGTTTCTTGTAAAAAGAAAGAATCGTTGATAGGAAGCAATGCCTACGATCCAACTGAATTATTAAATGCTGGAGCTGTTGATACTTTCACATTGTTGACGTATACCATTATTCAAGATTCAGTTTTTACTAAGAATAGATTGCTCAACGTGCTTGGAGAAATGAATGATCCAGTTTTTGGTAAAGTCAACGCTTCATTCTACACGCAAATTCGTCTGGCATCTGCGAATCCTAATTTCGACGATTTAACACAAATTTCTATTGATTCTTTTGTCTTGGCTTTGCGCTTTGCTGATTATACAGGAAATCCGTCAACTCAAACTTTTGAAGTTTATGAGTTGAATGATGAAATTTCATCAGATTCTGCTGTAAAATATTATGACTTTGACACTATCGCGATAAAACAGCCTAATTTATTGATGCCTGGAAAAGGTACGTTTAAACCTGACCCAATTGGTGATGCAATAGTTGATACGGTTGCTGTTGCGCCTCAAATGCGTTTGTCATTGGATACAAACCTTGCCAGAACCTTTATGCAGGAAGCTGCAATTAGTGGAGGTAGTTTTGCATCGAATGACAATTTTGTGAATTATTTCAAAGGGTTTAAAATCAATGTTAACAATCCGACACAAGCTCCTAATCAAGGAGCCGTGTATTCTTTTGATATGCGATCTACGTCTTCAAAGTTGACGATTTATTACAAACAAATGGAACTTGTAGGCGGTGTAATGACACCAGTAAGAAAAACATATGATTTCGTTATTAATTCTAATTGTCAATCTTTCAATCATGTTGAATTTGAAAGAGCCGGAACTAAAGTTCAACAAGCAGTTGACAATAAGAGTTTAGGAGCATTAGAGTTCTATGCACAATCATTCGGTTTGCAAGCTGTATTGGAAATACCTGGATTATCAAACCTTCCTAAAACAGCAGTAATCCATAGAGCTGTTTTGGATTTGCCAATTCAGTATCAAACAGGATCAAATTATAACACGGGAATTCAAATGAGTTTATTTAACAAGCTGGCCACAGATTCTCGTTCTATAAGACCATTATATAATCCAACGATTAGCGATATTACTAAAAGTGTTACCGTTAATATGCGAGGATACATCCAAGATGTAGTAGCGGGAAAAGTGGCTAATGAACCTATATATATGGCTCCTTTAAGGGATAATTATTCAATGGATAGAATTATCTTCAACGGGTCAAACACCATAAACAAGGTTAAACCTAAACTATACATTATATACACGGAATTTTAAATAGTATGTGCGGAATTGTTGCTTACATTGGTAAAAAAGAAGCGTATCCAATTTTAATAAAAGGATTACAGCGATTAGAATATAGAGGTTATGACAGTGCTGGAGTTGCATTGTTGTCAGATGGTGACTTGAATCTATACAAGAAGCAAGGCAAGGTAGCCAATTTGGTTGAATTTGCCGCTGATAAAGACACGACTGGTCAAATAGGAATTGCACATACGCGTTGGGCAACACATGGTGAACCAAACGACATTAATGCACATCCGCATATTTCAACAGAAGGAAATTTAGCTATTATTCATAACGGTATTATTGAAAATTACGATGTACTTAAAGAAGAACTTATTAAAAGAGGTTATGTATTTAAAAGTGATACTGACACTGAAGTTTTAGTTCATCTAATTGATGATATACAAAAGAAAGAAGGAGTTTGGTTTGGAGAAGCTCTAAGAATAGCCTTGTTAAGTGTTACAGGCGCATATGCAATAGTTGCCATTTCAAAAGACAAACCCGATACTATTGTTGCAGCTAGAAAATCCTCACCTTTAGTAGTAGGTATAGGAAAAGAAAATGACTTTTATTTGGCATCTGATGCTACACCAATTGTGGAGTATACAGACAAAGTTGTTTATTTGGATGATGAAGAAATTGCTGTCATCAATTTGAAGGACGGAATGAAGCTTTGGAACATACAGGATGAAGAAAAAACCCCGTATGTACAGCACTTAGAAATGCAATTAGAAGCATTGGAAAAAGGTGGATACGAGCATTTTATGTTGAAGGAAATTCATGAACAGCCAAGATCTATAAACGATTGTTTCCGCGGTCGCCTAAACGCAAACGAAGGTTGGGTTGAATTAGGTGGGATTAAAGATTATGAGCAACAATTAATCAATGCACAGCGCATTGTAATGGTTGCTTGTGGAACTTCATGGCACGCTTGTTTGGTTGGAGAATATTTATTCGAGGACTTAGCGCGAATAAACGTTGAAGTTGAATATGCCTCGGAATTTAGATATAGAAATCCTGTAATTAATGAAGGTGATATCGTAATTGCAGTTTCCCAATCAGGAGAAACAGCAGATACAATGGCAGCTTTGGAACTAGCCAAATCAAAAGGTGCAATAATTATTGGAATATGTAATGTTGTTGGTTCTTCAATTTCAAGAATTACTGATGCTGGTTCGTATACGCACGCAGGTCCAGAAATTGGTGTTGCATCGACTAAAGCATTCACAGCTCAAGTTACAGTATTGACCTTGATGGCTTTGTCTATTGCTCACAAAAAAGGAACTTTAAGCGAAAGCAAGTTCAGAACAATGCTCGCTGAGTTGGAGTTGATTCCAGACAAAGTGAAAAAAGTTCTTGAATCAAACGATCATATTGAAAGAATAGCAGCAGAATATAAAGATGCTAAAAATGCGCTTTACCTTGGGAGAGGAAGTTCTTTCCCAGTTGCTTTAGAAGGCGCTTTGAAACTGAAAGAAATATCTTATATCCACGCAGAAGGGTATCCAGCAGCAGAAATGAAGCATGGACCAATTGCTTTGATTGATGAAGAAATGCCTGTGTTTGTTGTTGCAACGAAAGGTACTTCTTATGAGAAAGTTGTTTCGAATATTCAAGAGGTAAAGGCTAGAAAAGGTAAGATAATTGCAATTGTTACTGAAGGTGATGTTCAAGTGAAAGCAATGGCTGATCATGTTATTGAGATTCCGGATACGGATGAACATTTGGTGCCTTTGTTAGCTACCATTCCTTTTCAACTCTTATCTTATCACATTGCTGTTATGCGTGGTTGCAATGTTGATCAACCAAGAAACTTAGCGAAATCAGTCACCGTAGAATAATTAATTCTTTATTGTTTTGATATTCGGGATGGGAATTTTCTTAGTTTCCTCCGTAATCCATTACGCAGTAAATTTCTTCTGTTTCAGCATTTGTGCGAAATCCAAAACCGGTATTTGTAAAACTTTGGTTCAGTAAGTTAGCATTATGAGGTTTTGATGTTCGCCATAATTGAAACATGTCTTCGGCAATTGCTTCGATATTTAGAGCGGAAATATCGCCATAGGTCTTAAGACAATTCTCGCCATAACTCATGTAGCTTTTTTCAGAAAAAACTTTTATTCTATCCCGAGTCGTTCTGAGTTTTTTATCTGGTTGTTCATGGGAAAGTTTGCCAATTTTGAAAAGATAGTCGCATTGGTTTTGAGCTGAAATTTGAAGTCCATTCTCAATTGTTAAAATACTGAGCCTCTTTTTAATCCTGTAGTCATTTACTTTTTTTAAAAGAGCATCTTGTATATGCGAAATTGCTTTGCTGTTATCTTGATTAACTGTTAATGAGCTAAAGAAAAATGCTAGAATTAAAAAAAGGAAAAATTTCATGTTTTGTCTGTTTTATTATAACAACGCTAAGAAAAGATTGTTACAACAATAATGCCGCAGAAATTCGCTTTGCAATTAAACGGCGACCATGCTCTTTGTAATGCTCCGATGTCCAGTCTTGATCAATAAATTGGTCATTTTGGAGTAAGCTTAAATTGTCCACAACGATTACTTTTTGGTTTAGATAACGATTCTGTAAAAGTTTAGAATTAGCCGTCATTATTTCTACCAGTTTTTTCCCAGCAAGTTGTTCAGCGCGATCTACATTTTCTGGAAGTATATGAAAAACGATTTTCCAGCCTCTGTTTTTTGCAAGATCAACGATTTTATCAAAATCCTTTATTCGTGGATTTGTTGTCGGGTCAATTCGGAATGCATATGACTTAATATATTGACTTGCCAGTTCGCGTATTTGAGCAGTTTTAAGCTCCTTACGGACCTTTTCTCCAATTTTGATAATATCCTTTTCCCACTCAGAAGCCGTCACATAGGGAAAGTCTTTTGGTAGGTTTAATTTGTCAGACTCCAAATGAGATTTATATCTTTTTTCTCTAATATTTGCAGGAGTTGTATCGTAGTTTTTAAACCCTAATAAAAAACGATTCACTAATGGTGGAAACGGACGTAATAAAACCATCTCTTTTTGTAATGGCGTTTCTAGGTTGGAATTTATCCAATCGGGACCAAATGATCTCAGATTCATTGTGATGATTATCGTTTCTACAGAATTTTTTTGTGGTATTGCCCGCAATAAATCATAATAAATTCCGGCGTGACCCGCTTTCTTTGAAAAATCGATAACCGTTGTTTTTGGTAATTCTTCATTTAGAAATTGGCTTATGAATCGTTTGTCATTGTCGTCTTTGAAAAAGGATATGTTTGATGACTCGCCGCAATAAACAACCTCAGCTTTTTTAGTTATGATTTCTCGAATGGTATTAATGTCTGGCGAATAAGCTTGAAGATCTTTTTCGAAAAACCATTCACTATAAATAAAGTTTGAGGCTAGGATAATTAACCCGAGAGCACCAACTTTTAACGCTATGTTTTTCCCAAGATTCATTAAAACTGAAAATAGATGAATGGATAATTTTCGACTCCAGATGATGTAATCGTCATGAAAATAAGGATTCCATAAATAGACCAGCGGATTGGAACGGCAATATTACTGCACCATTTGTCGAAGCGTGTTTTAAAAAGGAGTGTATCTAAAAGAATGAATCCAGCTAAATACATCCAAATGGTCGATCCAATATCTAGGTTGCTTTTTAGTGAATTGTTCGATATCATAGCTTTGAAAATCGACAGGGCATGGTCTAAATTTTCGGCTCTAAAAAACACCCAAATGAAACTAACCAAAACGAAAGTGAAAAGTATTTTAAGTCCTTTTGAAATTAAAGTTTCTGACTTTTCTCTAGAAGGCATTATTTTTTTAATCAGGGATTCAATGAGGTAAAGCAATCCGTGCAAAGCACCCCAAATTACAAAAGTCCAATTTGCTCCATGCCAAATTCCACTAACGATGAAAACAACCAAAATATTCAGGATCCAACGTGCAATTTTAACTTGGTTTCCACCCAAGGGGAAGTAGAGATAATCGCGAAACCATGTAGAGAGGGATATGTGCCAACGTTGCCAAAATTCCGAAATGCTTTTCGCCAAATAAGGATTTTTAAAATTATCCATAATTGAGAATCCCATTGCTTTTGCGCAGCCTACTGCAATTGTGGAGTAACCTAAAAAGTCACAATAAATTTGAAATGAATAAAAGAAAATTGCGGATAATATAGTTCCAGAATTCTGGGTTTCTGGATTGGCATAAACATCGTCAACAATAGGAGCCAAGTTATCGGCAATGACCATTTTCACGAACAAACCAAAAAGAATTAAGCGCAACCCATCAACCAGATTTTGAAGTTTGAAAGCCTTAAATTCTCGGAATTGTGGCAACAAACTTTGTGGTCTTTCAATTGGTCCTGTCACCAACTGTGGATAAAACATTACGTAGAGAGAATACAGTCCAAAATGCCGCTCAGCCTTTTGTTTTCCTCGGTATACTTCTATGACATAACTCAAACTTTGAAAGGTGTGAAAAGACAAACCGATTGGGAGTATAATATCAAATATTCTTTTTGGATAATAGAACCCAAAATAATCACTCAACGAAACCATGTTCTCATTGAAAAAAGTGAAGTATTTGAAGACAAAAAGAACTAAACAGGTTGATACGATACTAATAATCAGATAGACTTTTCGCCGTTTCCCTTCAGATTTTTCAATGTATATTCCGGCTAAATAGTCAATAATAATGGTTATCAGCAGAATAAAAATGTACTCTGGCACGAAGAACATATAAAATACGCAGCTTGCCAATAGCAAATGAATCCAGCGGTATTTCTGAGAAAGTAAATAGAATAGAAGTGTAACTAGCGGAAAGAAAAAAATGAATTCAATCGAGTTAAACAGCATAATTTATCAAGCGTTAATTCAGGAGAATTATTGTTCAATTATTTGAATCGGAGCGAATGAAACATCTTCAAGGCTAAAATTTCTATGGTATCTCTATCGTTTCCTAAAAAGCTGATGTACACATCGGCCTCGAAGTTTTTATGCAAAACCATCATCAGACAGTATTTGTACTCTGGACTAAAGGATTCAGATTTCAAGGTAAAATAAGTAACTGCACCAGCATCAGCATTGAATTCTTTGTTCACTGCATCTACCGATATTATTCTTCCAGCTGGTACTTCGGCTTTTTCTAATTTTGAAAGGCTACGAATGTTTTCGTTGTATTTTTCTTCCCAATAGAAGTTCGGGTGAACTAATTTTACAGTTGGTTTTTTAATGTTTTTCTTGAATTCTTTTAGTTTATCATCCAAGGGATAAATTGTGTATCTCACTTCAAAAGTGTCTAAACCATGTATAAGAGCAAAGTCATAATCCATTTCAGAATTTGGGACAATTGATACTTCAGCAAAACCTTGAGGGATTGTAAATTCTAACTTGTTTTTTTTAAGCGTTCTTTTCGCTTTAGAGTTGATTTGAGACTGAACCGGAAAAGTGGTAAAGCAAAGAATGGAAATAATTAGAAGTTTGAAACTCATATTCGTTTTTATCAGAGTTCAATGTTACGAATTTCTAAGCTTTTGACCTTCCATAAATAGAACTATTTAATTGTGCAATGCTCGGTTTCTAAACGATCTGACAAAATCAATAAATTTTTGAATATCGTCTTTATTAGTGGCTAGCCCAACGCTTATTCTAGTTGCTCCGCGCAGTTTGCCATAAAAATTTGTACGATCTCCAAAGTTTCCATCACCGTGTTCCGTGAAGTATTTGCTCAATTCTTCTGAAGAAATTCCAGAGTTTAATTCGTCCAAACCTGGATTGCAAAAACATCCCGTTCGAATAGAAATTTTTTCTTTATTAGCTTTTTCTTCTACCTGTTCTATTGGGAAGAGGTTGCCGTCTTTATCTAGGAAATTCATGATTAATGTCCCGCCAACATTTTTTCTATTTTTTGGACCATATATTTGCAGAACAGAAGAGCCATTATCATGTCGAATAGAGCTTAACTCTCGATACAAGGTTTCACTTAATGCTGATACTCTTTCGGTAATACGGTGCATTCCGATTGCTTCAAGATAATCCAAGCCAATTTTTATTGCGGGAATATCCAAATAGTTGATCGTTCCATCTTCAAATCGTTCATGATCGTCAACTAGCCAATGTTTCTGAGCTTTCACACCAACCATTTGAACAGTTCCTCCAGCAAACCATGGTTTTTGCAATTTCTCAAATTTGCTTTTTTTGATTAACAAACAGCCTAAGCCCGTAGGATAACCAAACATTTTGTAAAATGAAAGGGAAACATAACAGGGTTTAACTTTTGATAAATCCAATTTAGATGTTGGCACAAATGCCGCAGCATCGAGCAATACGTCCCAGCCTTTTTTATGTGCTTTGTCTATCCATCCAAGATCATGTTTTACGCCAGAAACGTTTGATTGAGCAGGAAATGCAAACAATTTCGATTCCGAATCACTTCCTTTATCCAATTGCTCATTTAATTTTTCTGCATCGATACTCAAGTCTGATGCTTGTAAATAACCGTACTCAAACTCACCACCTTTACTTTTGCAATATTCACGTATTCCGTTTACCGAATTGTGGTTATCTGTCAATAATAAATAGCGAGAATTTTTTCCAAAGGGGTAGCTTTCACCAACGATTCTTAATGCGCCAGATGCATTTGGCGTGAAAATACAATGGTAATCGTCCTCGGCATTGAAAAAACGTAAAACTGCATTTCTAGCTTCAGCAACCAATAGGGTAGAAGCTAAAGAAGTTGGATTAGTTGAATGAGGATTGCCAAAAACATTGTCGCGTAGCATTCTTTGGTGCTTATCCAATTGCGATTTTGCGTACAAATTTCCGCCTGTATAATCCAAATAAGTGTTGCCAGTTTCATCCAAACGCGCATATTCTTTTTGACGCAATTCTTGGAAAAAAGACTCGAAAGGTATGGTATCAACTCCTTTAACAACTATTTTATTTTTGGCAAACGGAAATTTCATTGTGATGTTTGTGTTTAGCGCTTAAAGGTAAGTTATTCTGCGGTGAATACTAAATTATTCCGTGGTATAAATGACTTGACTTCTTGAAAAGCTAATTGGATTTTATAACTGTTTTTAGAAAAGATGAGCAATATTTCGATTTTCTGAATTTTTCCTTTTCAAGAAGATGGTTCTGCTTTTTTTAGTTTTTCGTAGCGTTTATTTTGGATAAACCATATCAATAAACCGTATCCGATTCCTCCAATTTGCCAAAAGAAAAACGATAATATATATTTATTGACGCTCATTGGATTTTCATTGTAGTTGAGAAAGTAGTTTGTTACTCCCATAAATAGAAACATGAAAATCCCCCAGCTAATTGCATTTTTTAAAACATACTGCAGTTTACCTTTTTCAAGATGCTTTTCCCAAATAGAAAGAAATTTTTCGTCAGCCTTTTTCATAAAATAAATGTACAAAAAAAGCCCAACTTTTCAGTTAAGCTCCTTCTTTTCAATATTTTCAAAAACTATTTCTTTCCGAAAAAGCCTGTCAATTTCCCTAATATGCCGCTTGCTCCGCCACCTTTGGCATCGCCACCTCCAGTAACCATTGATAAAAGAGAACTAATATCGAAATTGCTACCTAATTTATCACCGAATAGGCTTGTAACTTTACTCATAATCATGTCTTTTATTCCAGCAGCTTTGCTTTCATCAATTCCTAGTGAAGAAGAGAATTTAGAAATTAAGTCGCCTCCAATCTTATCCAACATACTGTTTCCGGATTCATCGTTAGCGCTTGCAGAAAACAAATTCATTATGCCTTCCATTCCTCCACCTGTTGATTCTTTTGAGATTGTTTTCTTAAGTGTATCACCAGTAATGCTAATTGCTTTATCGGTTTGACCTTTGTCTAAACCGAATTTGGACATTAAATCACCACCCAATTCACTTTTTACTTTTTCTAAAATATCTTCTAACATGTTGTTTATTTGTGTTTACTCAAAGATAATAAAAATTAATTTTTGCTTAGGTTTTCAAAATGTCTGTACCGTATACCACGACATTCATGCCCATAAATTCAGTTTTAAGAATTGGCTTCATTCCGTTTCGCTCTGCAACACGGAAAGAAGAAGTGTTGTCCTTGTGAATAATAGAAATGAACCTGTTTGCAATTTTTGTCTCTATTCCAAATTTTTTTATTTGTTGCGCCGCTTCGGTTGCATATCCCTTTCCCCAATATTTTGCTTTGAAGGAGTAACCAATTTCGAATTCTACTTTGTCCTCGATTTTACGAGTAATTATTCCAGTTAGTCCGATGAGATCTCCACTTGTCTTTTCAATTACAGCAAGTAATCCGTTTTTATCTTCGTTGTATCGTTGCAACTGTCTTTCAATAGTTTCAATTGCCAACTCCATTTTGTCTTTTTTAGGATCCAGACCAAGGAAATGAATCCGGTCGTTGTTCACAAAAAACTCTTCCCATGATTTTGTATCTTCAAAAGTTAGCCCACGAAAAGTTAACCGTTCACTTTCTTGATTGAAGTAATTCATGTTTGTCATAAATTGTCTTCGGGTTTCCAGATTAACACTTCGTTTTGTAGATCTAAGTTTTTGCATTTTCCATCTCCTTTGCCAGTGAAGCCTCCGCTCGGAGCACAGATATAATTGCATTCTTCATCGTAAAGTTCGGTGAACATGTCGCAACAACCTGGAGAAATAAGATATACTTTTTCACCATGATTTTCATATCGATAGACAAAAGCTGAATTGTCATCGTTCTTTTTTAATTCCACAATTTTATCCTCAATACAAGATGGTGTGCCTTTTGGATAGTTTGATTTAGCGCAGGAAAAACTGAAAAGCAGAATTAAAAGAGATAAAATGATTTTCATAATGCGGTGTTTATTTACCGAATTTACAAAATTTCATTTTTAATGAACTTATTTCCCTCTAAATCGATAATGCCCGATTATTTTATAATCAAAAAGGCAATCTTGCAGCACTTGTCCGCCTCCGATATTGTGAACGATTAAATAGCGTTGTTTGTCATCGGATCGCACATTTGAAACTAAACCAATATGAGTAATACTCCCACCAAGATTCCAACAAACAATATCGCCAACCAAATAATCTTCCGCTTTTTGAGTAATCGATAGTTCTGCTCCTTTTCTAGCAAAAAAGACTATTAAATTAGGAACTCGGCGGTGATCAATATTTTTGTCGGTGCTTTTCATTCCCCATATTTTTGGGTATAAATGAAAATTAGCTTTCATTTCTTCATGAACTTCTTTTTGTAAGTCAATACCTTGTTTTCTATATGCTCGAATGATTACATCAGTGCAAACGCCTTTGTCTTTTGGAACATCACCATTTGGATAAGGCATTGAGAAATAACTTGGGTCGTAAGTCACTTTGTCTTTGGTCAATTCAATTGCTGAATTGGCTAAATCTGAATAAAAGGTTCGTTGCCCGTGAGCTGGAAATAGCAATAAGACAATAAGGAGTAAGAGTAGGATGAGTTTTTCCATAAGATTAAAACTTTATGAATTCAATTTTATTGTACAACTTAATAGGAAACCGGTTCATTTTCAGGAATTAAGAACAAAAAAAAGAGCCTTGATTTCTCAAGACTCTTTTTTCACAAGTAGCAAATTGTAGGTTAATGATGAATGGGCAATTTGCTTTTTTGTACGTTAAATCCTACGTTGAGTCCAACCATTCCCCCTCCTTTTTGAGCAGAGTAAAATGCATTTACTGGAATGTTCAGAGCTCCAGCATGAAATGTGCGCCCAAGAGCAAAAACGAATGTTGTATTGAAGTAGGTTGCTCCTCTTGAATCTCCGTGTTTAGCGAAACGGTAATTAGAATTTAAGTCTGTTGGACTTGGAGTTACGAATTTCCCATCTTGAATGAATTGTGGGTCATTGATAAATGTTCTCTTCGCATAGTCATCCCATTCTTGAGTCGTAAAATAACGACCGTCGCTAGAAAAGGTATTGTCCGTATCGATGAATCCTGTGGATGATTTCTTTATTCCAAAACCAGGACCGAAAGCAAATTCCCATCCAGCTTTTCCAAAACGAAATCCGTTCATGACAGTAAATGAAGGGATAAATTGACCTTGCTCCAATCCAGATACATTAATAATACCTTCAAATAAAGCAGAAAAATTTTCTGTTCCGACGTATTGTTTTTCAAATTGATATCCTATCATACTAACGTAAGGTTGAATGCCTAATCCACCATAGATTTCATCTCTCATTGCGAATTCATTAATAGATCCAGTTAAATAAGCACCACCAATTCGCGGTCCTGAATTGTTGATTCGACCAACGTTTGTAGAGGTGATTGGTTCGTTTTTGTAAGCCAATCGATCCACTATTTCTTTCGCTATTTGAGTGTCGTGCATTTCTTTCAATACAATTTCTAACATTCGTTGCAATTCAAATTCTTGGTCGTCAAATTCTCGAACCATTGTTTTATAAATTGTTTTTGCCTTTACGTCAACAATTTTTATCGTTACTGCAATTCGATTGGATAATCCATCAATACTTCCGCACATCACAAAGTCTGTATTTAGTGCAGTTCCCATTTTCAAAAGGCAATTTTGTCCATAACAAGCTGTTCTGAATTCTTCATTTGTTTTCAAAACATCTAACATGTCAAATTCATCATAAACCTTGTATTCTTGCATTTTGATTAATTCAAGACGAATCATTTTTGCAACCGTTTCAGATTTGCTTTCAATGCCGTTTACGTATGGACTTGCCACAGCAATAGTGGGCAAGCCTTGTTGAAATGTTGTTTTTGAAGTTGTTTCTTGCGCATTTGAATTCCCAAAGTTCAATGCTATTAATCCGATAATTAATGTAAATTTTTTCATCATTTTTGTTTTTTGAGTTGAACAAATATTTCTGAAAAAACTGCGGTAGTTTCAATTGAATTGCGAAAATCGATAGTGGTGTCTTGTGATTTTCATAAAAAATTGGCGGCCTCGCTGATAGAAAAACCAGTTATTTGCGAAACACGCAAATTGAAGGTGTTTAACTTGCGATTATCGCAAAAAACAGTATAAAAGTTATTAGTTAATTGCAATAAAAAATGAAATTGGGATTAAAAAAGAGAAACCACGATTTAAAGGATTAAATGATTACCGGGATTTCAATTTTTTGAGAATCTTGTTGGCCAATTGGCCACCGCCAAAGGCAGCAGCGCAGCTAATTTTCGATGAGCTAGGACAATGGTCTTCAAATTAATTGCGGCCATCCTTTAATCTATTAAATCCGGGTTTTTTAGGTACAAAACCTATTGGTAAATATTAAATTCCCAGATTCGCTTCAATTCGCTTTTTGAAAGAATTAATCGTTCGATCGAAATCAAAAAAGAAATTATTTCGTTCTCTTTCATTTACTATGCTGATTAAACTAGAGTTGCTTAATTGTCTATCTAGAATTTGCAATGTATCTTGAATATAAAGCTGATTATTGGTTTCCAGGTAATTCATGATGTTGTGTGTAATGAACAAACCTTCAATTTCTTTTCCTTTAAAATAAAAGGTAGCGTCAGAATTAATCGTTTCGTTCAAATACATTTCAAATTCATTGCCTTGAGCAGGCGCTTGTGTGCTATACATAAACTTCTTGCCAATTGAAGCTTGTTCCTTTAAATGTCCAGACAACATTAAAACTCTGTCGAGTAAAAAGATCGCGTATTCTGGCTCTTTAAATAAGTGCGCCTTGAAATAATATTCAATTTGGCGCATAAACCCACGCATGAATTCTAAATCATATATCTCTTTTGAAGGGATAGAATTGTAGATCTGTAAAATTTCTTTCCCATATCCAAAAGCCGTTTCACTGGTTTTTTCATGTTCAAAAAGGGTTTCCTTTAAATCAGGAATTTGTAAATGTGTTTTCGCCCAAAAGAATAATTTAAAACGAACCAATTGCGGAAAATTCATCAATTGAAACATTGACAAATTATTTATGGAAAGAATCATTTCTGGACTACCTAAAGACTTAAGCCTTTGGAAACCAATTAATATCCCTTCTAAGTACGACTCCATGCTAAAGTCATAGGTATTGAGAGGTGGGTAAGTGAAAATAACTTTTCCTTCTCCCATTTCGCAAAGTGCATCAAATGAGACATTGTAGTGCGCGCAAAGCTTCTTTACCTCGTTTATGGTAAGTGCTGTTTCACCTCGATATCTTCGATAAACGGCATCTGGGCTTATGCTCAACACGTCAGAGAGTGCATTTCCTATTGCATCTTCGCCAGCCAATTTCAGCTTGATGATTTGAAATAATTCAGATTGAATGTCTAGTTTCATATTGAATAAGTAATCCCTAATTAATGAACGATAATTCCTAAATGCCCTACAAGTCCGACTAAACCTTCTTTCGAAAATTTAGCGCCTTTCAGCTTATTGTTTTCTGGAGATATGTCAAAATTAATTGCTGAACGGAAATCAGCTTTTTCTAAATTGGTTCTTTCAAAAATAGCGTTATTTAATTCACATTCGTTAAATTTTGCATTCGAAAGGCTACATTCTGTAAAATCTACGTCGTGTAGTTGGCAGTTTTCGAAACGAATATTAGGGAGCTTGAGCTTATAGAAGGAAGAAAAATTCATCAAGCAATTCAAGAAATGAAATTCCAATAAGAAGGGTTTGCAGTCCTCAAAGTGCAATCCTAATAGTTTGCAATTTTCAAATGTTACATTCTTTAAACTAGTGTTCGTTAATTTGACATTGCTCAAATCACAATCGTGAAAAGTGCATTCTGAAAAAATAATGTTCGACAGGTCTAATTCTGTAAACTGACAATTGACGAATGTACATCCTTCATATTCTTTGGAAAGCAAATCTGGGGTGAAAACTTTACGCTCAATTTCTTGGTCTTGAAGAATCATTATACTTTATATTATTTTTTTGTAATCAACTACCGAGAGCAGATTGTTTTGCAAATATTCCAATAAATATAAGAAGTACTGCGCTGGAAAGAATCCTTTATTTATAATTTTCTATTTTTAGAATATGCAAATAAAGCTAAGCGAACAAAACAAAGACTTCTTTCAACGTGTTTATCAAGTTGTACGCTTAATTCCGGAAGGAAAGGTCACCAATTATGGAGCTATTGCTAAAGTTTTAGGCAGTGGTAAATCGAGTAGAATGGTCGGTTGGGCAATGAACGCTGCTCATTCACTAGCGGATGTACCTGCTCATCGCGTAGTAAACCGAATTGGATTATTGTCGGGTGCAGCACATTTCTCTACACCAACTAGAATGCAGGAACTTTTAGAAAAAGAAGGGGTAGAAGTGAAGGATAATCAAATTATTAATTTTAAATCTCACTTCTGGGACCCTCAGAAAGAACTGGAATTTGAGTAATTTTAAGCCATGGTAAAAGTTATCGGTGGAACTGGACTTGTTGGGAGTCATTTATTATGTGAGTTGGCAAAAACCGATAATGAAATACATGCCAGTTATCGGACGAAATCTAAAATTGATCTTGTCAGAAAAGTGTTTGACTTTTACTTCGATGAAGATTCTGAAGTTAATTGGAGTAAAGTGAAATGGCATCCTGTTAATCTCAATGATATAGTTTCATTAGAGAATTTTCTAACTAAGGAAGATGAGGTTTATCATTGTGCCGCACTTGTTTCTTTTAGCAGAAGAGATTTCAACACTTTGATGAAAATCAACAGAGAGGGAACGACGAATGTGGTCAACGTTTGTTTAGATAAAGGAGTGAAAAAACTATGCTATGTAAGTTCTACAGCTGCAATTACCGGTGGAAATGAGTCATATGGATCCGAAGCTTCGAAATGGAAGAAATCGGATGACACGAGTGCTTATGCGATTAGTAAATATGGTGCTGAACGAGAAGTTTGGAGAGGAATAGAGGAAGGTTTATCGGCTGTTATTGTTAATCCTTGCGTGATTTTAGGCGCTGGAGACTGGAACGAAAGTTCTCTCACGATACTAAGACAAATTGAAAAGGGTTTATCTTTTTATCCACCAGGAGGAAATGCAATAGTTGATGCAAGAGATATTGCTTCCTGCATGGTGCGATTGACTAGAAGCGAAATCAATGGCGAACGCTACTTACTTGTCGGCGAAAACACCTCATTTAAGAATTTATTCGATAAAATAGCTTTGAGAATGGGCAAGAAAAAGCCTAAAAGACCAGTTGGGAGATTTGTATTGACAATTGCTAGAATATTGATGGGTTTTTGGTCGTTTATACAAGGAAAGAAATCACCCATGAACAAGGATACGGTAATCAGTTCTCTGAGGACAATTGTTTACTCAAACGATAAGATAATATCAGAATTAAATTGTAAATTTAAAACGCTCGAAGAAACAATTGATAATGCTGTGAGTGGAAAAATAGTTTGAATGAAAAGTAAAGAAATTATTGTTTCAGACAAAAAATGGTGGAAATCCGAATTGTTTTGGATTGTCTTTCTTGCCATTTTTTATGCTGTCGGTATAATTGGAATTTCGTTGGAACAGTATAGAGAATATATAGTTCCACTAAGTTCGGCTCATCTTTTTCTAACTTTTTTGGTTCTATATTTTTCTCGTTTTGGAAAAAAAGACCTGTTTCTTCTTTATGCTTTTTTACTCTTCTTCTGTGGTCTTTTGGTCGAAATTGTCGGCACAGAAACAGGTTTGCTTTTCGGGAATTATCACTATGGAGATACTCTTGGTGGAAAAATATTTGGTGTTCCTGTTATCATTGGTGTCAATTGGGCAACTATGGTAATTTGTTCTAGCACATTGGTTTACAAGCTGAACGTCAAAATATGGACAAAAGTTTTTTTAGCGGCATTTTTGATGACAAGTTTAGATTTTCTCATAGAACCAGTCGCTATGAAATTAGACTTTTGGCAATGGGAAAATGATTCCATTCCTATTTTTAACTACGTGTGTTGGTTTACAATTTCATTGCCAATGCATTTTTTTTATATAAAATGGAACTTGGTAGAGAACAATAAGTTACCAAAAGCTGTTTATATTATGATGCTTTTATTTTTTATCGTTTTAAATCTCGTTTGAAAATGTTTTGGTGGGGGCCAATTGTACTAATTATTGCATTTATAGGCATGGAGTTCGTTGCTTGGGCGACGCATAAATATGTCATGCATGGAATCCTCTGGAAACTTCATGAAGATCATCATGATAAGCGGACTGGATTTTTTGAAAGAAACGATGTTTTCTTTTTAGTGTTCGCTATTCCATCTGCGTTGTGTATTTTTATGGGAATGAAAAATGGATATTATGTTCCAGTTTGGATAGGTTATGGGATTGCCGTTTACGGCGCCGCCTATTTTTTATTTCATGACATTTTTATTCATCGCCGATTTAAAATATTAAAAGAGATAGATCATCCTTATTTTATCGCTATTCGAAAAGCCCATAAAATACACCATAAAAACAGACATAAAAAAGAAGGTGTTTGTTTTGGGATGCTTATTGTTCCTTTTAAATTTTATCGCGAAGCGAATGAAGTTTATAAACGGAAATACAATAAAGCATGAGTCTATATTTTTGGATTATGCTCGCTACTATTGCTGGCCCCTTCTTTCTAAGCTTCGATAAAAAAATCCATTTTTACACGTATTGGAAAGCCCTTTTCCCTGCTATAATTCTAATAGCTATACCATTCATATTTTGGGATGAGATATTCACTCGTTGGGGCTTGTGGGGGTTTAATCCAGAACATTTAAATGGCTTTTATATTGGACATTTACCTATTGAAGAAATCTGTTTTTTCTTTTTTGTTCCTTACGCATGTGTTTTTGTTTATGAGGTACTTGTTGGTTATTTTGACTTAAGTAAAACAAAAAAAGCAGGTCATTTATTTGCAGTTTTTTTCACTTTGATGATGATGGTATTAGGTTTGATTTATTTGGATCAACTGTACACTTCTGTGGCTTGTTTTATGGCTGCGACACTTACTATTGGAATATACTTTGTGAAACGGGTTAGCTGGTATAGCAATTTTATTATCACGTTTTTAGTTGTCCAGATTCCTTTTTTAATCGTTAATGGTATTTTGACGGGTATGGTCACAGATGAACCCATTGTTTGGTACAATACTTTAGAAATTTCCAACCTTAGACTGGGTACAATTCCTATCGAAGATATATTTTATAACTACTCGATGTTGCTGCTAATATTCTTAGTTTACAATGGTCTTAAAAACAAACGAGTCGCAAAAGCTTAATTAACGAGTTAGGCTTTCTGCTTTTTTACTCCTGCCCAAATAACTTACACGGAAGGCAACATCTGGGTGCGAATTGTCTAAGTTTGGAACATGAATAACTAAGTCTTTAAAGAAATTTGCCCTAACAATTTGCGTAGACCCTGCTATTGGTTCCAAAGCTTTGCCTACCTGAGTTGAAAAGAATTCCACTTTGTACCAATGTTTATTTCGGCCCCGACTAAAGTTCACATTTTCCACTTTGAATATTGGGTTATCTTCAATTCCCCCTTTTGATTGTATTGGCTGAAATCCTCCTTTTGAAGTGTATTTATCCTCATGAAATTCTCGCGCATAGTCTCGAGGTGAGTCATTTCTACCCAAGGCGATTCCTTCACCAACGACACATGGATTTTCCAAGTTACTACTGTCTAGTAAACCTTGCAAACAAGTGCTGTTAACCGCTTCGTTTCTCCAATAATAACTCGCATTGTGCAACCAACCGATTATTCTATCTTTTTTCTCGTTCTTCAATTGGAAACTTTCAATCATTCTTTTATTGTCCTTTGCATCAGCCCATTTCTGAGGGGCATATTTTTCCTTTATATAATCCTCATCTTTGACGAATTCGTAGAGAGGAGTCATATCTCTATTTTGATCTAAAGCGAGAATTCCACGATCAAACCACCAGTCCAAACCTGTTCCAAAATCACCCATAAATGCGGTTGACCAAATACTATTGTGGAATTCAATTTTGGTACAACACATAATCGGCAATTTGTCATCATTAATTCCCATTTCCTCAATGATAATTGGCTTCTTGTAAGTGTCCCAAAAGTATTCTACGTCATCGTATCTTCTTTCATAATTTGCTTTTTTCACTGTGCTGTACATGTGCAATGCAACTACGTCAGAATTCGAAAAGAATCCATTGAATTTCGCTTTTGATTCTAGTTTTGTGAGTCGGCCATAAGAGTTTGAGAACAATTCGTTTGGTTTAAGTTCTTCGAGAATGTATTTTTTCTGATCAAGGAACCAATTGAGCATAATTTTAATGGCCTCTTTTTCTGAAATCCCCTCTTGCTCAATCATTCCTTTGTAAAAATGCTCTAATTCAGAATAGCCATAAAAGCTCCAGTAAGGACTATACCCCCAGCGGGCATACATGTATCGCAGGTTGTTTTTTTGCCATTTGATGGCTTCTGGATTTTCATAATATCCTCTTAGACTCTCTAAATTCAAAGCCTTTCTATATGGATTGTTGTTCCAATTAGAAACACCCCAACCTGGCCCGACAATTTCTACATGATGACGGAAAATAATGTAGTACATTTTGTTGTCCTCCGCTTTTTGAAATACACGATCTAAGCCAAACATTTCATCCTGCTTTTCGTTGTAATTTCTCATATCTTGCCAATCCGGCAAACCGTTTTGTGCACCAATTTCTATTCGCGTAAAGTTTCCACTTTCATCAGCATGTTTTTGGATAGCATTCAAGTGGTCATAATTTTCAGATGGAAGGTAGGAGAATGGACCACAATTCGATATATTCAAAGATATCGGGTTGAAAAAATCGCCGGTTTGAGCATAGGACAAATAGCGATCTGCATCAGTACCAGTTTTTGTCGTAGTCAATGGACCTTTGTGTGAAGAATTTTGACAGGTAAAAGTCATATCGAAAATACTTTTTTCATTTACTCCATTTCCTGTAACTATGGCATTCATTTTCCATTCACCGACTTCATCGGCAGCGAAACGAACTCTCCATGGGTATTTAGTTTGTTTTTTTACAAAAAGATTCTTCGCTAAATCCTCAGAATATTCTAGATAATAGAAACCGTATTTTTTATGTGTTTTGCCAGAAGGAGAAGTGAAAATAGTAGTGAAATTGATTTGTTCAGGGTCATATGGATTCGTTCCGTTTTTGCCGTCTTTTGAAAATTCATTTATCTTTTGCTGTATTTTTTCATTCAAGTAAAAACCAATTTCCATAGTTTGGTTTTTAAAAGCAACTCTTTCTTGACCTTTAGGGTTAATCCAACGAGGATTGTCGGCAGAATTTTGTGCAGACGATAAAAAAGCAAAGAATAAAAGCGGGAAAAGTGCCGTTTTCAAAAGAAGAAGAATAGGTAATTTCATAATGGTCGAAAATGAATTTTACCTAAAGATAGTAAAAATGAAAACGGAAGATTAATTTTCTCTGCCCATTAAATAATGAGAAAGATCGATTAAATCTTTTTTGTTGTCTTTAGGAACAGATATTTCGTTTAGTGCTGTCATTCCTTTTTCGAAGTGCTTGTCCATTTGGGCTTGTGCGAGATTGGGAATTTCAAATTGATCAAATAATTGGCGCACGTTTCTCACTTTCAAATCTAAATCTGATTCATCCTCCAATTGACGGAAAATTTCCCGTTGTTGAGTGTTTGCGTTTTCTAGGGCTAAAAGGTAGAGTAGGGTTTTCTTATTAGAAATTACATCGCCACCAATTTGTTTTCCAAATTTTTCTGGATCGCCGTATAAATCTAAATAGTCATCCTTGATTTGAAAGGCAAGTCCTAACTCTTGGCCAAATGTGTAAAGTTTTTTTCTGTCAGATTCTGATGCTCCAGCAATTATGGCGCCCATTTCCAAAGCTCCTCCTAATAAAACAGAAGTTTTTAGGCGAATCATTTCTATGTATTCTTCAATTGTGACATCATTCCGGGTTTCGAAATCCATGTCCATTTGCTGTCCTTCGCATACTTCAACGGCTGTTTTGTTGAATACAAGCATCAATTCAGCTAAATGTTTCGGGTTTTGTTTGCAAATTTCTTGGTAAGCTTTTACCATTAATACATCTCCAGAAAGAATTGCGATATTCTCATTCCATTTCGTGTGAACGGTCGTTTTGGAGCGTCTTAGTGGAGCAGCATCCATTATATCATCGTGAATTAAAGTGAAATTATGGAATAATTCCACTCCCATTGCAGCGTGAATAGCCGATTCTCCTTTTTCACCAAATAGTTCCGTCCCCATCAGCGTTAAAACTGGACGCATTCGTTTTCCTCCGAGCGTAAGGAAATATCGCAGAGGTTCGTATAAGTTTTTTGGAGTTGTTGGCAAATTCCAAGAGGCAATGCTCTCAGCAATCATTTTACTGTGACGCTCAATACTGTTCATTACTTTAGTAAATCGAGGAGGTAATTCCCATAACCACTTTTGGTAAGAGGTTGGGCTAACGTTTCTAATTCTACTTTAGAAATCCACTTATTTCGATAGGCGATTTCTTCTATGCAACCAACTTTTAGTCCTTGACGATCTTCAATAACTTGAACGAATTGTCCAGCTTGCATTAATGATTCGAAAGTCCCTGTATCTAACCAAGCAGTTCCTCTATCCAAAACGGCTACCTTCAATTTTCCTCTTCGAAGATATTCGGCGTTTACATCTGTAATTTCATATTCGCCGCGCGCCGAAGGTTTTAGGTTCTTGGCAATTTCGATAACATCGTTGTTGTAGAAGTATAAACCCGGTACGGCAAATTTAGATTTTGGATTTGCTGGTTTTTCTTCGATTGAAATAGCGTTCATGTTTTCATCAAATTCAACAACACCATATCTTCTTGGGTCGCTAACATGATACGCATAAACGACTCCACCATCCGGCGCTGTATGATCTTGAAGTAATTCATCCATTCCTACACCGTAGAAAATGTTATCTCCTAAAATCAAGGCTACATCATCATCTCCGATAAATTTTTCGCCGATAACAAAAGCTTGAGCTAAGCCATTCGGTATTTCTTGTACTTCATAGGTGAATGTGCAGCCTAGATTTTTTCCATCGCCCAACAATTTCTCAAAATGAGGCAAATCGTGTGGTGTAGAAATTATTAAAATATCTTTGATCCCTGCACTCATTAAAATAGAGAGCGGGTAATAGATCATTGGTTTGTCGTAAATAGGCATTAGCTGTTTGCTTACAGCTAAAGTCAATGGGTGCAAGCGAGTACCTGATCCTCCTGCTAGAATTATTCCTTTCATTCCGCGAGCGGTTTTTTTGTTTCTACTTGTAAGTCGTCGAAGTCCATGTCGGTTTCTTCGTCGTACACATCAAAATAAGGTTCTACAAATGACTTGGTAGTTAATCTTCTTTCAAGAGAAAGTAGAAGTGAAGGGAGAACAACCAGATTCGTAATCATGGCAACAAGTAGGGTTAAAGAAACCAATAATCCTAAGGCTTGTGTTCCACCAAATTCTGATAGAGTAAATACCGAGAATCCACAGAATAAGACGATAGAGGTATAGAACATTCCCAAACCAGCTTCGTGAATTGCTTTCAAAACACAACCTTTTAGATCGTACGGATTGGCCTTTAACTCCTGCCTATATTTGGCTAGGAAATGAATGGTGTCATCCACAGAAATACCAAAAGCAATACTAAATACGAGTAACGTAGAAGGTTTAAGTGGAATTCCGAACCAACCCATAATTCCGCCGGTGAACACAAGAGGAATTAAATTTGGGAGTAGTGAAACAAGCACCATTCTCCATGAACGGAATAGTATGGCCATTAAAATAGCAATTCCCAGAATGGCAAATAGTAAACTTGTAAATAAATTTATGACCAAATACTGAGTGCCTTCTGATGCCACAACAGCGGTTCCGGTTAAAACAATATCATAGTAATCTTCATCGATTGCTTGACGTAAATTCGTTTCGAATCCAGCTTTGGAATAATAACCCTTGACTTTGTCAGGATCCATATCAAATGCGTATTGCACATCGGAATCACCTTTGGATAGAATATTGGTCAGATTATTATAAATTCCAGGGAATTCAAAAATCAAACTATCAAAATAGTCTCCTTTTTGCTTTTTAGCTAACTTATAGATTCGTTCAATTTCTTTACGGTCTGGGTTAAAGATTTCATCAATCTTGATTCTCATGGAATCAACTTTCTGTGCCACTTCATATGAACCCAAATCCATCATCTGTGTTCTGATACGAAGCATGGTTTCATTTGTGTCGACTAATTCCTTTATTGTAAATCCACCACCATTGGCATTGGTCATGTTGAAATTGTCTAAGTATTTTTTAAGTCGCAGCTTGTCCCGGCTAGAAACCAATTTATATTGATTCGGATCGTTGCCGTGATAGGCCATGTTGATGACTTTTATGAAATCAACAATGGAAATTGTTTTTGCGAAAAGTGAATCGTTTGAGTACTTCGTCTGAACTTCCTCCATCTTGTGCATGGTTTCATTGGAGAAGAGTCGGCCTTTCTTTTTGTAATCAATCATGATTTCAAAAGGAATGGAGCCACCAAACTTATCCTGCATAAAATGCACGTCTTCCAAAATTTGGTTTCCTTGTGGCAAGTCGCTAGTAATATTGCCGGTTGCAGTGATTCTAAATAGCCCAATTATACTAAATGTAACGATGAGAATAGTTACAACATAAATTGTTTTGCGTTTTGTTTGTGCAATATGAACCAAACGATCAATAAATCCAATGGCAAATTTTCTATCTAAGTGTTTAAGATGTCTTTTCTTCGGTTCTTTGGATAAAGAAATCACTATAGGTAAAATGGTTATCGAAAGAAGAAAAACAACAAGTATATTCAATGAGGCTACAACACCAAATTCGGTAAGTTTTTCTGAATTGGTGAAAATAAAGGTTGAAAAACCGAATGCGGTAGTCAAATTGGTAAGGAAAGTAGCAGTACCGATTTTTTTAATAACTCTTGAGATTGCTAATACTTTATTGCCGTGTGCCCTAAACTCCTGATGATATTTAGTCATCAGGAAAATACAGTTGGGTATTCCGATTACAATCATCAGCGGTGGAATCAACGCCATTAAAACGGATATATTGAAGCCCAACAAACCAATTGACCCCATAGACCAGATCACTGCTACGAAAACTACTATATTACTTATCATTACTACACGCAAGGATCTAAAGAATAGCCATAATAGTAATGAGGTAATAAATATGGAAAGGCCAACAAAAATGTACATTTCATTGATAACTTTTTTACCAATAATTACACGCAAATGCGGAAGACCAGCATAACGAATATGTCCAAAATACGGCTCGTATGATTTTGCAACTTTCTCGATATCTATAACAACGTTGGCGCGTTTTGTGTCAGATAAATACTTTTCATCAATGCCAATCATCATTATAGATACTTTGGCAGTATCGCTGTACAAGAGGTTGCGATAAACAGGGTTGTTTTTTATTTCTTTCTCAATATCGACAATACTTTTCTCACTGTAAGTAATATCTGAAAAGATGCGTTTAGCCTCGAATTTATTATCTACAGTATTATTGCTTATAGTAAAAAGAGTGGCTTCGCTAATAATTGATTCTACACCGTTGTACTGTAAAATAGAATCGCCTAATTCTTTCCATTTTAAGAAGTTTTGTTCCGTGTAAAGCGAATCATTTTCGATAGCCAATACCAAAGTGCCACCATCTTCACCGAAAAGTTCTTTAAATTTTAAATAACTTGTTTGCGTAGCTGATTCTTTGGGAAGCATATTCCCATACTTGTTATCTAACTTCACACCTGTAATGGCATAATACCCAAAAAACACTGTTAATAAGGTAATTACGCCTAGAATGAAGAACCGATTTCTTAAAATTAGATTAGCAATTTGTTGCCACATTTTTTCGATCTCTTTTTGTTAGCTCGTTAAAGCGGATAAAAGTACTCAATATCACCATGGGAAACAATTAACTTATTTCAAGTCTTCTGCCAACCACTTAAAAAATTCTCTTTGCCAAAGTAATCCATTTTGAGGCTTTTGAACCCAATGACCTTCCGTAGGAAAATAAAGGTAACGGCTTTTAAGACCCATCAGTTGAGCGGCTTGAAAAGCTTGCATCCCCTCACTTTCTGGGACTCTGAAGTCCATTCCGCCATGGATAACTAGAATTGGAGTGTTCCAATTTTGAACCAATTTGTGAGGACTATTTTTCTCGTAAAGTGCTTTGTTCTTAAGGTCCCAGTACGGTCCGCCAATATCCCAATTAGCAAAAAATAATTCTTCTGTTGTTCCGTACCAACTTTCCAAATTGAATAATCCACAATGAGCGATAAACGTTTTGAACCTATTTTCATGAATTCCAGCAAGATAATAAACGGAATATCCTCCATACGAAGCTCCTACGGCACCCATTTTGTCCTTATCTACGTAAGATTCTTTCGAGACTTCATCAATAGCGGTTAAGTAATCACGCATAGGTTGCCCGCCCCAATCTTTGGAAATTGCGTCATTCCATTCTTGACCGAAACCTGGCAAACCTCTTCGGTTTGGTGCAACAACGATGTAGCCTTGAGAGGCCATTAGCATTAAATTCCATCGATACGAGAAAAATTGACTAACCATACTTTGTGGACCGCCTTGACAATATAATAATGTCGGATATTTTTTCGTTTCATCAAAGTTAGGTGGAAGTAATACCCAGGTTAGCATCTCTTTGCCATCACTCGTTTTTATCCAACGCTCCTGCATTTTTGGAATATCAATTCCTTTTAAGTTTTCTGTGTTCGCATTGGTAAGATTTTGAAGACTTTTTGTTTTTCGAGAAAATAAGTACAAATCGGTTGGAGCCAACATGGATTGAAGTCCCAAAATAATATTGTCATATAATAAGCTATATTGGACTACATTCATTTTCCCTTCGGTCAATTGTTTGGTAACTCCATCAGCTATCGAGTGCGTAAAAAGTTGTTGTATTCCTCGGTAAGGAGCAGAGAAAATAAATCCTTTACCGTCAGCTTCCCATTGGAAATCACTAACTGTCAAATCCATTTTAAGATCAGTCGCTTGTTTATTTCCTTTTTTGAAATCATAAACGTATATCACGTTTCGGTCTGCTTCAAAGCCATCTTTTGTCATGCTCAACCAAGCCATTTTAGTGCCGTCCGGAGAAAAAGAAGCTGAATTATCATAACTCATCATGCCTTCAGTGAAATTCTTGGTGGTTCCGTTTAGAATGTTGTATTCATAAATATCGCTGTTGGTGCTTAGGGCAAATTTTTTCCCAAGCATTTTTTTAGCGGAATAATAAACGAATTTACCATCCTTGGAAAAAGTCACTGTTTCACTGCCACTAAAAGGTGGAACAACTCCATCAAAAGGTTCGTTTTTCAGTAAATCTATTCCTTCCCGTTCGACGTTGTTTTCTGTAAGATTGTGCAGAAATAGATGTGTTTTATATTCATCATCCCATTGATTCCAATGACGGTACATTAAATCGTTTTCGATACGGGCATTTGCTTGTGGCAAATCGGGATACATTTCGTTAACCGTTTGCTTCGTTTTTACTGATTGTAATAAAATAATTTTATCATTTTGAGGAGAAAGAACATAACCTTCTATATCACTTTCTAGATTGGAGATTTGTTTTTTACCACCATCTATATCCATTTTCCACAATTGAACACTACCACTTTCCGTCGAAAGGAAAACGATTTCGTTAGAATTGAGCCACTTCGCTTCAAATTCTGAAAATGGAGTATTGGTAAGTTTGTCAGATTTTTTTTGACGGAAGTCGTACAGATACAAATCCGTATTTCCTTTGTTCCCAGCCATATCGTATGACGTTGATGAATAAAGAACAAATTTCTTGTTCGGTGAAACTTCTCCACCACCAATACGGTTTAGTTCCCAAAGTTTTTCTGGGCTAAAAATATTTTGAGCTAATATGGGGAGACTGAATAGTCCGATTCCCAAAAGGAATAAAATCTTCATGTTTGCATTTTGGTATGCGTGAAGATATTAATTCTCTTCGGATGTTGAGGCCACTGGAGAAGATTTCTTGTTTTTTTTGGAATATTGGAAAAAACTGTAAACTAGCAAGACTGTGGCAACAAGTCCCATTGCTATTAATGATTGAGCAAAAGCTGCCTTGAAATCTCCATAAAATGAAGTTGAAAAAACCAAAATGTTAACGCCAACCAAAACAGTAATCATGGTGCGTTGAAATCGCCTAATTCCTCTCATATTTTAGTTAAATGGTTGAGGAAATTTAGAAATTTTTTTTCAGAATAGCAAGTTTTCTTTTTGTCTTATTCGTCTTCTTTAATGACTAATTTGAATCCTTTACCATGAACATTCATGATTTCTATACGTGGATCTTCTTTCAATAATTTTCGGATTTTTGCGATATACACATCCATACTTCGACCGTTGAAATAATTGTCATCACCCCAAATAGCGCGCAATGTAGCTTGACGGTCCAAGATGTCATTTTTGTTTTTTATCAAAAGGTGCAACAATTGATTTTCTTTCGTTGTCAATTTCTTTTCACCTTCTTTTAAATGAAGAATTCGGAATGTTGGTTCATACTCAATATTACCAATTTGGTATTTTTCTTCGCCAGCATCTTCTGTAATATCTGAACGACGCATGATAGCAGTAATTCTAGCTAATAATTCTTCCATAGAGAAGGGTTTCGTCAAATAATCATCTCCACCTATGGCAAATCCTTCCAATTTATCTTCTTTCATAGCCTTCGCTGTTAAAAAAAGAATTGGAATTTTCTTGTCGATTTCTCGAATTTCTTTGGCAAGTGTAAACCCATCCATTTCTGGCATCATTACATCAAAGATGCAGAAGTCATAGCGTTTCATGTTAAATTGTGCGAATGCTAATTTACCATTTCTTGTAAGGTCTACTGTGTATCCTTTGTTCTTTAAAAAAGAGGATAGTAATTCACCTAGGTTCGTGTCATCTTCAGCTAATAGAATATTCATTTTGTTTCTTTTTTATCTGTTATTATTATACTAAAAGTGGAGCCTTCATTCGGAGAACTTTGCAAGGTTACATTCCAGCCGTACAATTCGGCAATAGATTTTACGTAGCTTAAACCTAGACCAAATCCTTTTACATTGTGCACGTTACCTGTGGGGATTCTGTACAATTTGTCGAAGACTTTATCAATGTGCTCCTTTTTAATTCCTATTCCTTTGTCTTTTACTTCAATTTTAATATTTCCTTTTTCCCGCAATAAACGCACTACTATTTTTGGTGCCTCGTTGCTATACTTAATTGCATTATCAATTAAATTATTAATACAATTTGCAAGGTGCATCTTATCCGCGTAAACTTCAATCATTTCATTTGAAATTTCCGTTTTTAATTCGCCTCCAAGTGAATTTACTCTTAACTGAACGTTTTGAGTTATGTCAAAAATCAATTCGTTCAAAACAATATTTTCTTCGTTGAGATTGATTTTACCTTTCTCTAAAGCATTGCTTTGCAGTATACTCTCAACGAGTAAACTTAGTCTTTTGTTTTCTTCTCCTATCATTTTTACATAAGGAGATGCCTTTTCTACAGCTGAACCCATCATTTGTGGATCTCCCATCGCCTCGCAGGCCAAGGAAATAGTTGAAATTGGGGTTTTAAATTCGTGAGTCATATTACTGACGAAATCGTTTTTCAATTCTGAAAGTCGTTTTTGAGCCAAAATAGTCTTGAAAAGGAATAGGATTGTTACGACGATAACAAGCATCAAAGCCAAGGTGAGACCAAGAGATCCTGCCATTTCCTTGAATAGAAAAATGTTCTTTTTAGGGAAGAAAATATGTAATGTCAACCGATCCTCCAACATATTGCTTGGGAACAGTTGAGTTCGACTACTGGTCGTCAAATTTGTATCTATCTTAATGTCATAATGACTATCGGCCATTTTGAACTTAACAGGTCGATAATTTTCATCCTCAACCATAAATTGGTATTCTTGGGGTAACTCATCAATACCAATTTCATTCATGATGATGGAATCCAAAAATTCAATATCAATTCGTTCCGATGGTTCCATATAAACATTGTTTCGGAATGTTTCCAGCATCATTTCGTTAACGAATTTTGCCTTGCGAAATATTTGTTGCAAAACTTTTTGGTCTAACTGAATGGCAACGGCCATAGAATCACTGGTAGGAATTGGCTTGCTGTGCTGATCAAACAATTCTCTCAACTGTCGAACATCGCGGGCGATTACTTTATGCTCTGCTGTAATTCCGGACAAAGAATCAAACGACTGCCCCTTGATCACCAGATAATCGTGCATTCCATCTCCTTCGAAAATTGTCGTGTCCTTTATGGAAACGGACTCTTGCAGGCTCAATAAATTCTGAAATTCTTCTTTTAAAATATCCTTGTATTGTCCACTGAAATCGCGATTGACGATTTGCATGTATTTTCGAATGTCCTCTGCCTTTTCATGCTGAAGAGCAATTCGCTCAAGAGAAGTGTTTAGTTTCCTTTTGAATTGGAAATTTTTTCTTTCGTATATCTGACTGACTTGAAATGCCTGAATAACCAACAAAGCGAACATCGCTGTACCGACTAGTAGTGTTGCAAAATTAATTCGAAGCTTTCCCAAATGTTAAATTTCTTTACGCTAAATTACTATTTGATTGACTGTTTTAGCATTGCTTAACCTTTTTTAACGAGGGCCAAGCGATATTAGTTTGTGCAATCATTCAGTTTTTAATCCCATTCAAAAAAGGGTATGAACAAAAGTTTTTTCTAATTTCTACGTTGTACCTTCGTAAGAATGTTTTTTAGGAAGAATTTCACTTGGTTTTCATTGCTGGTCCTATTGATCGGAATGCCTCTGCACGCGCAGGAATCTAGTATGCGGGAAAAAACATTTGAAAATGTTTCAAACGAGGTTGTTTTAGATTCTTTGCTCGTTTTTCCAAACTCCTTGGAAGTTTTTTGTGATGGAGTTTTAATGGATAAATCGAATTATAGTTTTTCCTCCTCAGAAAGTAAAATCTTATTCAATCAAAGTTGTGGTGGCACAATAAAAACTCGTTATAGAGTGCTTCCTTTGGGGCGTGACATTGTCTATCAAAAAAGAGATACAAGCGTTCTATACGCCGATTTCAAAGGTGACCGAGAAAAGTTCTTAATTAAAAACATACCAACCAACCAGGACGTTTTTGGTGGTTCGGCACTAAATAAATCAGGATCGATTTCTCGTGGAATTACTTTTGGGAACAATCAAAATTTAGGTGTTAACTCATCTTTAAATCTCGAACTTTCAGGAGACATTGCGCCAAATTTGAAATTATTAGCCGTTGTTTCGGATAACAATTTACCTATTCAACCAGATGGAAATACAAATCAATTAAGAGAGTTTGACCAAGTTTTTATTCAGATTTACAACGATAATTTAAAACTGATAGCAGGAGATTTCTGGTTAAGAAAACCAAAAGGATATTTTACCACTTATCAAAAACGAGCCCAGGGTCTTTCACTTGAAAATAGGTTTGATTTGGGCAATAATCGCGTATGGAAAACTCAGGTTAGCGGAGCGCTTTCTAGGGGAAAATTCCATCGACAAATTATACCAGGAATTGAAGGAAATCAAGGTCCTTATCGATTGGTTGGAGCAGAAAATGAACCATTCATTGTAGTCTTGTCTGGAACGGAGCAAGTTTTTATTGATGGTCGATTATTGGAAAGGGGTCAAGAATTTGACTATATCATAAACTACAATAATGCTGAAGTAATATTTACAAGTAGAAATCAAATTACAAAGGATAGTCGAATTGTTGTTGAGTTTCAATACTCAGATCAAAATTATGCTCGCTCCATTTTACAAGCCTCAACAACTTACACCAGTAAGAAATTTGATTTTTGGTTGAATGGTTATTCAGAGCAAGATGCTAAAAATCAATCCTTGCAACAGGAATTGACTTTAAATCAGAAAGAGCTTTTGTCCAATATTGGAGATAGCCTGCAATTGGCTCGAACGTCAAGCATAGATTCCATTGGTTATATCGATAATCAGATTTTATATCGACTAATTGATTCCTTAGGTTTTGATAGTGTTTTGGTGTTTTCAGTTGACAAAAATATTGCTGTTTACCGGGCAGTTTTCCAACTAGTAGGATTTGGAAATGGAGATTATGTTTTGGATAATTTCAACGCTTTGGGGCGAGTTTATAAATGGGTAATGCCAATTGGAGGAGTTTCTCAAGGAAATTATGCTCCGTCACGTTTGTTAGTGGCTCCTAAAAAACAACAAATGTTGGCAGTTGGAGCAAGTTATCGTTTAAATAAAAAATGGGAAATCGAAAATGAAGCGGCCATTTCGGTCTTGGATATTAATACCTTTTCTCGGCTTGATGCAAATGATAATCAAGGTTTTGCCAATCGTTTTTTAATAAAGGGAAATCAAAATTTGGGTAAAGATTCAACGAGTAACTGGAAAATGGAAACCAAAGCTGGTGTTGAGTTTTTACAGAGTGATTTTAAGCCTGTTCAGCAATACAGAGCCGTTGAATTTGACAGAGATTGGAATACTAGAAATCGCGGATATGTCGGCAACCAACTGTTTGTCAATGCAGCTAATTCCTTCGTGAATAAAAAATACGGATTTGCAGCAATTGAAGGTCAACATTTTGGCGTAGGAAGCGATTTCGAGGGTTATAAAGCTCAACTGAATGGAAAGTGGAATCAGCGAGGATTTCAAGCAAATTGGATAGGAAGTTATTTGGTTTCCAATGCGACTGGAAAGAATGACTATTTACGACACAAAGTTGATCTTTCGCAGAAATTAGGCCGAATAAGAATTGGCTATAAAGATGACCATGAAAGAAACGTTTTTAGAACAAATGGAGCATTAACAAACAATAGTTACCAATTTTTCGACTATCAATTCTATATAGCAAATGCAGATTCTGCTAAAAATGATTACAAATTGTTCTACCGTGAACGCTACGATTTGTTACCCGATTCATCTCGATTAGTGAATTCAGCAAAAGGAACAACTGTTGGTGGAGAATTCACTTTTAAGAATTTAAAAAATCAACGCTTGACCATCATAGCAAGTTATCGAGAATTGAAGATTTTGGATTCGCTATTGATAAATCAAACCCCGGAAAATTCATTATTAGGAAGAATAGATTATGAATTAAGAGCTTTCAAAAATGCCTTGACTTGGAATACTTTTTACGAGGCCGGTTCAGGGTTGGAATTAAAAAGGGAGTTTTTGTATATCAAAGTCAATGATGGTCAGGGAATATACACGTGGATAGATTACAACAACGACGGAGTAAAAGATTTGAATGAGTTTGAAGTCGCACAATTTATAGATCAGGCTAGTTATATACGTGTTTTTACTCCAAGTAATACCTATGTGAAAACATTCTCCAATGAATTGAATCAAAGTATTTTCTGGCGACCAGAACGTTTGTGGGCATCTAAAAAAGGAGTTTTAAAATATGTGGCGCTGTTCTCCAATCAAACTCGTTTTCGTGTCAATAGAAAAACAACTGGTTTGACAGGTTTTAATGCTTTTAACCCAGTTCAGGATGCTGTCCGCGACACCAATTTACTTTCCACCAGTTCAAGCATTCGAAACTCCTTGTTTTTTAATCGGACCTCGAATATTTTTACGGCGGAGTACAATTTTCAGAACGCACAAAGTAAAACGCTTTTGGCAAGTGGGTTCGACGCTCGTGAAAATCGATACAATGAAGTTTCTTCGCGATTGAATATTTCAAGAATTTTCTCTTTGGAGTATGCCTACCAGCGCGGAGACAAATTGGTAAATGCAGATTATGTCGCTGGACGAAATTATGGTATTGCTTATTATTTTCACCAACCAACATTCAGTTTTCAGCCAAATACTAAATTTCGATGGAGTCTAGATGGAAAGTACACAGAAAAGAAAAACAATGCAGATTTGGGTGGTGAAAAAGCCTTTCTCGGCGAATTGGGAACGAGTATAAAATACAATCAGGCGGAAAAAGGGAGTTTACAAGCAAATTTCAAAACCGTGAATATTGTTTATAGAAGTGACCCAAATTCGCCTCTTGGATTTGAAATGTTGGAGGCTTTAAAACCTGGACTTAATTATACTTGGACAGTTGGTTATCAACGTTCGCTTTCAAATAATTTGCAAATATCGGTTCAATATACAGGAAGAAAATCTGAAGCGAATAAAGCAATTCATTCAGGGGGAATGGAGGTGAGAGCTTTCTTTTAACAAATTACAATTGTAAGTTTTGAGTAAACTGTAAGTCATAAAAAAATGAAATTCAAAAAAAATAAGAACAGTCTAATTGCTATGATTCTTTTCGCCCTATTTTCGGCAAGAGCAAATGGTCAAAATGAAGACTTCTTTAATAAAGCGGATGCATTCTTTAACAAGTATGTGCAAGATGATTTAGTTGATTACAAAGGGATAAAAAATAGTCCGGACGAATTAAATGTTTTGAACCTTGCTATTCGAGAATACTATCCAGAAGGAGTTGACACAACGGCTAAAGCTTTTTACATTAATGCTTATAATATTCTGGTGATTCAACAAATTGTCGACGATTATCCAGTAGAATCACCCCAAGAAATCTCCGGTTTTTTTGATGCAACAAAGTTTAAGGTTGGTTCCAAAAATTTAACCTTAAATGATATCGAAAATAAAATCCTGAGAAAAGAATACAGAGATTATCGATTGCATTTTGTTTTAGTTTGCGGAGCGATGGGCTGTCCTCCAATAGCGAATTTTGCCTACCGTCCAGAAAAGCTTAATGAGCAATTGGATAGCCAAACTTCAAAGGCATTTAACGACCCTAAATTTATCTACGAAAAAGATGGAAAAGTCCAATTATCGCAAATTTTCAATTGGTATCGCGAAGATTTCGGATCAAATCAAGTAACGATAGACATAATTAATAAGTATAGAAAGTCTCCATTAACGTCAAAATCGATTTCCTATTATCCATATAATTGGCAATTGAACGATAACCAAACGATAATTCGTGTGCGGGAGGAGCCAGAAAATCATATCGGGGAACCTATAAAAATTCCTTTAAAGGAAGGTATAAATCTACAAACTTATACAGCGGGAACTCTCCTTGATAAAGGACGCTGGGATATCACTCTTTTCAATTCTTTGTACACACAAACGAAGTCGAATTGGCAAGGCGTAGATTATTCAGGAACACGTGAGTCATTCTACACAACATTGTTGCAAGCGACATTGGGAACATCCAAAAACAAACGAATCAATTTAGGGTTTGATGTCAGTTTCCGTGGTTCAGCAAAACGACAAGATGATCGCTTCGGCACATCCTTAGATGCTTTTTCTTTTAAGAACAATGATTCTACCAGAGTTGGAATAAGTTCCGTTGGTCCGCGTTTGAAATGGATACCTTTCGCTGGAAATACAAATTTTTCAATTCAAAGCACTTTCACGGTTCCAACAACACGATTTAACGAGGGAAAAAACGATCCTTCAGGAAATTTATCTTGGTTAGACTGGAGTCGATTTACATCTTGGAATCAATTCTTTTATACCTATACAAGAAATAAGTTTCAGATTTTTGCCGAGGCCGATATTTTGGCTAGAATCCGAACAAGTAAATCTCAAATTACCCACGTTGATGTTCCAGTGACTTTAATCGGAAGTTATTTTCCTGCAGCGAAATGGACAGTTTATGCCATTGGTCAGCACAATACAAGATACACGTATAATATCAACCCAACCTTAACTAACGACTTTGTTATTCCAATGAATTATTCAGCAATAGGTTTGGGGTTAAAATTTCAGCCAGTTTCAAATATTACTCTAGAATTGCTTTACACAAATTTTGTAAGAGGAGTGAACTCAGGTTTGGGTGAAACATTTAATTTAGGCATTAAATATTTGACGAAATAATATCCGTTTCAAAACTCATGAAGTTACTTTGCTTGTTTTTGCTTCTAGGAAGTTTTGTTTTTGGTCAGGATCAGGTTGTCAGCAATATTCAATTTGAGGGGAATAAAAAGTCAAAGGAATCATTCCTCAGGATGCAACTGGACATAAAAGAAGGTTCATTTTATGATTCACTCATTTTAGAACAAAACATCCAATTTTTACGAAATACGAATTTGTTTTTTGATGTTTCATATCGTTTAGATTCAATAAACGATAGAGAAATCAAGGTAACCTTTTTGCTTTCTGAAGTAATCACTATTTTTCCCATTATTGCCAATGGTGGTTCAAGTGAAAAGCTCAATTTCACGCTTGGCCTTTCGGATATAAATTTTCGTGGAAAGGGAAATACTTTGGGAATCGTTTATCAATATTACGATAGACATTCCGTCAAAGCATACCATATTTCGCCGAGGCATTTAAACAATCGAACAGGACACGAATTATTCGTAGGGAAATATTCAACCATTGAACCCTTGTATTTTGACAATAAAAAAGCATTTTTCAATTTTGATAATTATCACTTGTCTTCGGCAGTTTATCTTTGGTTGAATCGCTATTGGAAATTGAGTTTGGGAGGAGCTCTGTTCTATGAAAAATATGCAAATCGTTCAGAAGTGATTATGTCAACAAATTACAATGTTATTCCAGGGCAAAAATTCGATTTTTTCAAATACCAAATTCGAACAGGGGCAAACTATAAAAACATAGAATACATCTACGAGCGAAAGAAGGGAATTTGGAATCAATTAAATGGTGAGAGCATTGTTACACATAATTATCCGGGAGCAACCTTTTTGAAGCTGACAAATGAATTGAAATCCTATTTTATCCTTGGCCAACGGCACAATATATTTTTTCGTCAATTTTCAGGAATATCAACGAATAATAATTCTCCTTTTTCACCTTTTGTCATTGACGATTTTGTGAATATTCGGGGAATAGGAAACAGGATTGCTCGCGGGACAGCTCTTTTTACTTTTAATACGGAATATCTCTTCACAGTATTAAAAGCAAATTGGTTTTATGCTCAAGTTGGGGCTTTTTACGATTTGGGCTATCAACGCCCACCTGGATTAAAACTCGAAGATAGTTTTTCCGCGAACAACACCTTTCAAACGGCTGGACTCGGTCTTCGTTTACAATCGAGGAAATATTACAATACCGTTTTCCGATTTGATTATGGTTGGCAATTAAATGATCTTTCTAAAGGCGGATTTGTTATTGGTTTGGGGCAGTATTTTTGAATAAGTTTCAAGTTTCAAGTTGAACGGCTTCTTCGAAGCGTTCTGCAAGTTTCAAGTTCTGTGTTGCTGATTCTGCGTCTAATGAGAACGCTTCAAAGAAGCCGTTCAAACTGCAACTATTAATTGACCATTAAGCGCACCGAACTTGCAACTTTGCCTCTGCGAAGCAAACAACTTGCAACTTGTAACATTTCACAAAAAGCTATTGTAGAATCTAAACTAATTGACTAATTTAAATAGTGGATTAAGTTTTACCCAACCCAAATATATGGCAACTTTTACTGCTTTCGAAGAGATTCATGCATGGTAAAAGGCGCATGAATCTGTTCTGACAATTTATAAATTAACAAACGAATCTAAGCTTAAAAATGATTTCGGGTTAAAGGACCAAATGCGCCGTTCGGCAGTTTCCATTACCTCAAATATTGCAGAAGGTCACGATCGAGGATCTAAAAATCAATTCATCTATTTTCTTAATGTCTCACGCGCTTCATGTGCTGAACTTCGGTCACAATTGATTCTAGCAAAGGATTTAAATTATATAGAAATTCCACAATATGAAAAACTAAAAACTGATCTAATGGAAGTTAGTAGAATGATAATGGGATTAATTAAATACCTGAAATCTTTAAAATGATTTAGTTTCAAGTTGAACGGCTTCTTCGAAACGTTCAGCAAGTTTCAAGTTCTATGTTGCCGATTCTGTGTCTAATGAGAACGCTTCAAAGAAGCCGTTCAAACTGAAACTATTAATTGGCTATTAACCACATAGAACTTGCAACTTTGCCTTTGCGAAGCAAACAACTTGCAACTTGCAACTTTTTTTAAACAGTTTCCCCTTTCAATTTCTCAGCATTCTCAGCCATTTTCAGTGCATCGATCATTTCTTGCATGTCGCCGTTCATGAATGCAGACAAGTTGTACATCGTTTTCCCTATTCGGTGGTCTGTAATTCTACCTTGCGGATAGTTGTAGGTTCTAATTTTCGCTGATCTATCTCCAGTTGAAACTAAAGTTTTTCTGTGAGCTGACCTTTCTTCGTGCAAACGATCCAATTCTCTCTGGTACAATCGCGAACGTAATACAGAAATAGCTTTTTCTAAATTTTTGTGTTGTGAACGACCGTCTTGACATTCGACAACCAAACCAGTAGGAAGGTGAGTTAATCGAATCGCGGACTCTGTTTTGTTGACGTGCTGACCACCTGCTCCAGATGCTCGGAATGTATCTCGTTTTACATCTGTCATGTTCAGTTCAACATCCACTTCTTCAGCTTCAGGTAAAACTGCAACGGTAATTGCTGAAGTATGCACACGACCTTGAGATTCTGTTTCAGGAACACGTTGAACTCGGTGAACACCCGATTCGAATTTCATATTTCCATAAATAGAAGCGCCAATAATTTCTAAGGAAATTTCTTTAAATCCTTTGGTCGTTCCTCCAGAGGAGTTGATGATTTCGTAGCTCCAACCTTTTTCCTTAAAGAACATAGTGTACATTCTGAAAATATCTTCTACGAAAATACATGCCTCATCACCACCCGTTCCAGCGCGTAATTCCAAAATGGCATTTTTATCATCTTCTGGATCTTTTGGAATCAACATAAATTTGATCTCTTCTTCCATTTCTGGTCGAATAGTCTCCAATTCATCAATTTCAGCCTTTGCCATTTCCCGCATTTCAGGATCCTTTTCTTCGGCTAAAAGTGCTTTTGATGATTCTAAATTTTCAATTACGTCTTTATATTTTTTATAGACTTTATCCATCTCGTCAAGCTCTTTATACTCTTGACTCAATTTGACATAGCGCGTCATGTCCGAAATAATATCTGGATCCACAATAAGTTTACCAACTTCAATAAATCGGTAATGTATCGCTTCTAATTTTTGGAGTAAATCGTTCATTTTTTTATAGATGTTAGATATTAGATTTTAGACTGCTAGACTAAAAATTGTCTAATGTCTTTCGTCTAATATCTAGAGTCTTTTTCTAATAAGTAAATTCCCCGTATGGAGAAGTGATGGTTAATTTATTGCCTTCGTTTTTTTCTACGCGTCCAACAATTTGAGCGTCGATGTTGAAGGATTTTGAAATGTCTATGATGGATTGAGCCACTTCTTTAGGAACATATATTTCCATTCTATGACCCATATTGAAGACCTTGTACATTTCCTTCCAATCCGTTTTCGATTCTTCTTGAATCAATTTGAAAAGGGGAGGAATAGGGAATAAGTTGTCCTTAATAACATGTACATCTTTTACAAAGTGCAAAACTTTCGTTTGTGCTCCGCCAGAACAGTGAACCATTCCATGTATTTCGGGACGGTGAGCATCCAATATTTTTTTGATAACTGGAGCATAAGTTCTAGTCGGAGAAAGAACCAATTTTCCTGCGTTGATCGGACTTCCTTCAATTGAATCCGTTAGTTCTTTACTTCCGGAATAAACTAAATCTTCTGGAACACTTGGATCGTAACTTTCAGGAAAATCTTTCGCTAATGTTTTTGAAAATACGTCATGACGAGCAGAAGTCAATCCGTTGCTTCCCATTCCACCATTGTATTCTTTTTCGTAGCTTGCTTGACCAAAAGAAGCCAAACCTACGATTACATCACCATCCTGAATGTTGTGATTAGAAACCACATCAGAACGTTTCATTCGACAAACTACTGTTGAATCTACAATAATCGTCCGAACCAAATCGCCAACATCAGCCGTTTCACCACCTGTAGATTGAATGCCAATTCCTTGGGAACGCAAATCTGCCAATAATTCTTCCGTTCCATTGATAATTTCTGAAATCACTTCACCCGTGATGAGGTTTTTATTTCTTCCTATCGTTGAAGAAAGCAAAATATTATCTGTCGCACCTACACAAAGTAAATCGTCAATGTTCATGATTAAAGCATCTTGAGCGATTCCTTTCCAAACAGAAACATCACCTGTAGTTTTCCAATACATGTAAGCTAAGGCAGATTTTGTCCCAGCACCATCAGCATGCATTACCACGCAATAATCTTCGTCACCAGTTAAGGTGTCAGGAACAATTTTACAAAACGCTTGAGGAAAAAGTCCTTTGTCAACGTTTTTTATTGCGTTGTGAACTTCTTCTTTCCCTGCTGAAACTCCTCTGAGTTGGTAACGTGTATCAGACATGTATTGTGCTTTTTTTGAGGGGCAAAGGTAAGGAATTTTTAGAAGAAATTGGCATGAATTCTATGGAGTAGAATGTATAATTCTAGCTTAGAAAACTCTTATTGTATCAATACAAAGTCAATTACATAATCCCCTTCTCAAAACGATAGGCTTTTTTACCCAATTGCAATTGCACTCCAACTTGTGTCATAGAGTAAAATGGACGTGGAGATTCGAGGATGAAATTCACGCCATAGCCGTATTGAACGAATAGGCGATGGGAAATGGAGCCATTATTTTTTGCGAAGGTGAGCCCAGCGTGAATATTGGGTTCTAAATAATCATCTGAATATCTGCCAATGCTCGCTTTGTATTCTGCTCCAACATATAATCGAGTATACCAAAAACGGTTTTTAGTTAAGGATTGTCGCCATTTGTCACCCGTAAAAAGGGAGTTAAACGGCACAGTTAAAATGTTGTATCTGCCTCGAATTGCTGCATAAAGTGCACTTTTTCCATGAACTCCGACAAGGAAATCTAATTCAACAAATCGCGTTGCCGTAAACAACCCAAGTGAAGCATACGGAATGTTCGTGCCATTTTGAAAATGTATACCCATCTCGGCAAAGTTATACGTCTCAACTTTTGCACGAGTTGGTCCTGAAATTAATTGTGGGACTTTATCTAAGTTATTTAATTCTTCTTGGCAATCTGCTGACGAATGAGTTGGGAATTTTCTTTGGATGGATGAAACTTCGCCGCTAAACTGTTTTACTTTTGCGTAATAATATTCTTTGTCTTTTTCCTCCCAAATAATTTTTGTTGATTCGTTTCCATGAGAATAATAGTCGGAGTTGAGGTCTATAAAATCTTGTGGTACACGAACATTGATTTTATTCCGTTGAAAAAATGGAACCTTATGTTGAATGTTTTCTAGGACCAATAAATCTAAACCTAATTGAAGTTCAGTTTTTTGAATTTCTTTGTTTTCAGAAAAATCTTCATGACATGAATTGCAAGGTTTATTTTCAATTGTGAAAAGTTTGAATCGGTCAAAATCATCTGTCGGAATCTCTGTAACTTCTCTTTCTTCGGCCCACCATGATTTGCCTACTTTTTCTACCTTCCATTTCAATCGAATTGCTTCAAAATCACCTTTCGCGTTTAAGGTGCCGTAATATAATTCTTCTCGAGGTGCATTTGATTTCGTTAAAGACCGGTCTAATTGTGTGTAAGATGTTTTGCCTCTTGAGGTTGTTTCTCTATGATAGTTTTGCATCTCGGAGTAAGCGACTTTGTAACAACCTTGAGGTATTTCGGCATCGTTCTTTTTTGGTTTAATTGTCTCTGAAATATATATAACGACATTCAACTGGCGTGTTGAACCCTTTGCTTTTTCCCAATCTCCACCAGTTGGCGAAATTAAATAAGGAACATTACCTTTTATTGATCCAGCTATGTATTTCTTCAACTTTATGGCTCTTAATTCCGTTGTTCTAAAATTCGATAGAAATGTTCCAACTGAATCTGAATTTCCAATGAAATGAACTGAATCTACATTTTTTAAATCTAGTTTTTTAAATCCTTTTTGAAACAATTGAAGAGATTCAGAATCGGGATTTAACTTGCCGAATGAATAGGGTAAAACAAAAGTTGTTTGAGAAAAAGCACTAAAAGTGATGAGGAAGAGCGATAGAAAAATTGATATCTTCATAAAATGAGTATTAATTATGCACGCCCTATTCTAAAAATACGAAAAATATGTTCCACAAATCCAAAAGGAAAATATGCAATTGTATCAATATTTGAATTCAATTCTTCAACATAAACTGTATCAGATTAAACTAATTGACCAATTGGAAACCTCAACTTATCAAGTGGTGCTATTGTTTTACAAATTTCGATTTGCTAACAGAACCATTTGTGTGTTCAACAGTAACTAGATATTGACCATTTTCAAGTTTCGATAAATCTAGATTGTTGTCAGAATTACCCGATAAAGTTTCTAAAACTACACGACCCGATAAGTCTGTTATTTTAATCAAACCAGGGTTCGTTAATTTAGAAATGGTCAATTGATCTTTAGCTGGGTTAGGATACAAACTTAAATTCTCGCCAACGTTTTCTTCAATGGCAAGCTGTGCAGCATCAAAAACACGTAATGCGATAGAAGGCACCATATCCTCACCAAAACCTAATGCATAATACGCTCCACTGCTTGAAACAGGTGTTAATGGTTGAAGATAATGATCAACATTTCTAGTATAGTCAATACGACTACTATAACCTATCCAAAAATTATCGTTGTAAACATCTACACAACCCAAGTATCGCTGATTGTCTGATAATTGCAGCGGAATATTGAATGGAGCGAAGACCATTGTTGAATTTTGATTTGGACCAAAAAGGTAGCTTCCATTGGCTACAATTGTAAGGTTGGCAAATGCAAAATTTGGATCGTTTAAATCTACGAAATTGTCATCCCAACGATATAAACTTACTCCAAATTCTTCACCATCTAAAATTGCACCTGTATTGTAACCAGCCTCAGCAGCAAAATAAATTCCCTCTGCTCCTAAACGACTGCCGTTTGGATTATTGTAAACCATACAAGCCGAAAAACCTGTAGCGCTCGACCTAGTGTATGTGAAAGGAATTGGCAAACCAGTCACAGGATCAGACTTAGAAAATGAAACTTTATTGTCGTTTATTAAAAAATTGTACGTCAAAGAATTATCAAAATCGGATTCGTCAGGTACGCCGATATCAAGAGAGTAACTTAATGTGTATTCACCAACTGGGTAACTAGACAATGTAAATGCAGGAATGTTGTTTGTTCCTCCTGTGAAAACATCAACTGAGTCGCCCATTGCTAATGTAAAAGGGCCGGCAGTTTCCGTCCAAGTTCCACCGGGACCTGTAACAGTAGCTGTTAAATTTAATCCACTTTGTGTGCTTGATCCGTAATTGAAAATTTTCGTTCCAATGTCAAACCCAAATTCAGAAGAACTAGCTGCAGTTATGGCTGCGGTTGCAGAAATTGAAGGAGCAAGAGTTTGATTTTTCACAATACCAACGTCATTCCCGTAAAGCCCTAACTTATTTCCTAGAAATGCAACAACGTCATCACCTGCCTCTATTCTTGCACGAATTATTGCGCCGTCTGATTTGCCTATGAAAGCAAAAGGAATATTGGTTAGCGGTCCGTCTAGAGTTCCATCGTAACCATAAACTCCGTCAACACGGTTTACTAAAATTACACCAATTGCACCTGCATTTTGGGCGTTTAGGACTTTCGTTCCAGCGTAACAATCGTTCGTTGACGCTCCATCATATCTATAGATTAAAGCAATTTTGCCTGCTATGTTATTTATTGCTGGTGCACAAGCCTCGTTAGCGAAAGGTATTCCTTGCGCATTAATTCCCGGAGTTGCATCTTCGTATATTACAACTGTGTCTAGAATAGCATCTGCTGGATTTAATAAATTCGGCAATCCCCAGTTGGGTGCATCGCCATTACTAGTAAATTCATAACCACCTGAAATAGAAGCTGGCGATACTATAGTAAAAGCGACTTGTGAAAATGCGAAAGAACTTCCTAAGCAAACAAAAAGTAGGGCGTATAATTTTTTCATAATGGGATGTAATTTTTCAACTGGAAAGTTAAGAAAAAATATTTTAGAATAAAGTTTTTTAGATTACGCCCATTTTCTCCATCAAAAAGGTAGCGCTTTTGTTCTTGCAAACACCTTCGCGCAGTTTGTAGTCGAAGTACAATTCATTGTTGACGATTTCTACTTCAAAGCATTTGTTGGTCAATTGATTTGGAAATTCTGCTGTTGTGTCACATACTTTCAAGTCATGCGTTGCAATGGCACCAATGGCATTTTTCGCTATTATTTTTTTGACCACTTTCACCGTTCCAGTGCGCTTGTCGTCGGAGTTGGTCCCGCGAAGAATTTCATCCAAAAGTACGAAGCAGATTTCTTTCTCTGCCGCGTCCATCACTTCTTTCAAGCGTTTTACTTCGGCAAAGAACAAAGATTCGCTATCGTTTAATGAATCGGAAATACGCATGGAAACGTAAACAGGAATAGGATGGAAGCTTGCTTTGCTCGCACATACTGGAGCGCCAATTCCTGCAAGTACCATATTTACACCCAAACTTCTAAGGAAAGTACTTTTTCCTGACATGTTGGAACCCGTGAGAATGATGAATTTCTGCTTCGTGAATTCTACGGAACTTGTTACTCGTTTTTCTTTGTTTAAAAGAGGGTGGCCCAGATTTTCAAAACTTAAATCGTAATTTAAATTGATGCTTGGAAAAGAAAATTCTGGATTGTTGTATGAGAAATTTGCAATTGAATTCATTGCTTCGAACTCACCAATTACGTCCAGCCACTCCATGATTTTATCCGCATGGTTATGTTTCCATTTTCGAAAACCACGCAAGGTATGTATATGTGAAAGAAAAAATCCGTTTAAGAAAATTGCGCCTACTGGATTGAGTATGTTTTCCAACTGACCAAAAAGCGACGACAGTTTTTTAATTTCTAAACTGGCTGTTTCATGCTCATTTTTTAGCTGACTTTTTAAATCATTTAGTTTAGAGGCAGTGAAATTCTTTTCTTCAATTTTCTGAAGAATAAGGCTGTAGTTTTTTAGAATTTTATCAATTTTTGTCGAACCCAATAATTCTTTTTTTATCGTTTTCAATTGATTTCCGAGAACGGCAAGATTCAATAAGAAAAGAGCAATAACCCAATTTCCCAATCCAGCATCAAAAATCATATTGTAGGCAAATAATCCAAGGAACATGGCTGGAAACAAGTAAGAAATTATTTGCAAAGATTTTGATTGCAAACTTTTATCGGTCTTGGTCCAACCGTGAATTTCTCGGAAGGTTTGATCGCTATCATTTGTAATTGTGGCCAAAGCGTATATTTCTTGTCGCCAAGTTATATCAGCTGTTAATTCCTGAATTGCTGCTTGATTTCGCTCTATTTCTTCTTTCGATAATAGGGTTTGAAGATTTTTTGCCAAAAACTTTGAACCAATAAAGGTTGCCGTTCGGTTCAGAATGTGAAAAACTGATTTGTGTCCGAAGAAATCCAAATCGTAAGAATAGGCGTGACCTGGATTCACATGATTCGCGCCGTCATCAAACGGAATTTTTTCCTCGTTTAGAAAAGCGAGTTCGTTTTCGTTGATTTCGATATGTGCTTTGGCAATTTTGCGTTTAAAGGAAAGTCGACTGTGGATTTTAAGTAAAATAGAAAAACCGACGATTGCGATTAATGTCAAAACAGCGAAAACCGGTGAAAAATTTTTGAAAAAGTAATAGCCAAAAAGGATTATTAAAAGGGCAAGAATTAAACGAGCCGCGCTGATAAGATTGAATGTAGAATTAATCTTAGAGTAGTCTTTTTTATGCTGATCTAGTGTAGGAATGTATTGATTTGCAGGGGAATTCATTGATGGTTTTTGAAGGGACAAAGGTCGTTATTTTATTGAGTCATACTACTTTTGTTCTTTAAAATATCAAGTTTTATTTCTTACTTCTAGCCATTTTCCAACCTATCCAAGCCATTGGAATATAAGCGCCAACCAAATCTAATACGTTAAACCACATTGGTGAAGGTAAATCAGTCACCATCAAAATTCCTCCTATTAGAAAAAAAACCCCTAAAGTCATGGCTAAACGAAATTGATTTGTAGCCGCAATTTTTGTAACAACAAATGCGCCAATTAAGGTTCCGAATGCATGCGCTAGGAATGGGAAAATGAAGTTTTTTATTGGAAAAGAAGCAATATTTGCTTTCAAGCTGTTCATATCAGTAGGGTCAACGCCTGGAGGCAATGGGATAACTCTACTACTGATCATAATTAGAGCCATGTTTAGCATCGAACCAATAGTTATTCCTACAATAACAGCTATTATATTTCTTACAATTGGACTCATAATTTGAAGATTTCTTTGTTATTCTCCAATACTACAAAAATATTGAAAGACTATGGGTATTTCTTTATAACAGTGTTCAAGAATATTCTATAAAAACAACATAAACCCTACTTGTTTACAATAACCTTAACATTGCCCCCCGGACGACCATCAGAATATTTAGTCCCATACTTTTTTGCCAAATGACGCACATTTTCTTCATTCAATTCTCCATTAACATAGACATTGTTTGACTGCAAAAATTTGACTAAATCTTTTCGGTTCGTATTGTTGGTTTCGAATTTTATGTCCAAGGTTAAAAAATGCAATTCTACCCAACTTACCCGACCTTCTGGATTCGCTTGAGAAACATTGTTAGGGTCTTTGTAGTGCATCCATTGTGCAAAAATCTCTTCGGTAGTTGTATTTAGCGCTGACATAGAAACACTTAAATTGTCCTCGTTGTACCATTTCACAAAAGGAGTTCCATCTATCGTGGCAACTTCTTTGTCAAATTTTACTTTTTGGGCAAACGAATTTAATATGAATGAGGCAAAAACGAAGAGAAGTAAAGTTGTTTTCATAATTTTTAGGCTTATATTGTTTTTTCAAATTTATTCCTTTTTGGTCAGATAAATAGAATGCGGAACTATATATTTAGGAAATAAGATTAAAAACGATATCCAACACCCAATGACAAGGTATAGGCTAATTTTCTCTGCACTTCAAACTTATCGTTTGTCCCTATTTTATATACCAACTCGTCCTTATCCAAGTCCTTAATAGTGTATGTTGATTTTTCAATCAGTTTACCTAAACCAAAATTCGCAGTAACAAAAAATCCTTTGTACAGTTTTACCTCTTCTCCGATACTCAAGTATAAATTGATAAATGAACTTTTTGACTCCATTAAGGCATTAAAACTATAACTGAAAGCTGGTCCAATTGGGTAATTGTTTATTGAATTGTAATAATAGTTTCCTTTATTTTCAGATTTATAGATTTCTGATGAAATTTGAATAGAAGTGTTGAAACGGTTTGCCTTATCAAAAATAAAATAGCGGCAATGTAGGTTAAAGCAAATATGCAATAGAACTATTTGAGGATGAATCTATTATAGAGTAATTGTCATACGATTTAATAAAAAAAGGTCGAGCTCCAATTCCGACTTGATGTTTTTTGTATTCAGCGAATAAGGTAGTTTCCATGCCATTTTTTTGAAAGCTTGAAACGGATATTTGACCCATTATTCCAAAATGAAAATCCTTTTCTTTTTCGAATTCTTGTGCGAAAAGAGAAAAGGGTAAAATGAATAATAGGATGATTGTGGTTTTCATACGTTAGGTTTTGAAGAGTGAAATTAATTCTTTTGTTTAGAATCTATATCCAATGCCAGCAGAACCGGTAAATGCGACTCTTTTATTCCAATAATAATCACTGTTTTGAGATAAAACCAATTCATTTTTATCATCATCTCTCATCGTAAAGTCATATTTACCACCGATTTTACCAATATCAACTGTAGCAAAAAGACCTTTCGTGATTTTTATTTCTTCACCGACTCCTAGATAAACACCAACATAGGTTCCGCTAATCTTGCTAGCTCCATTAAAACTATAATCAAATGTTGGCCCTGTATTAACGTGAGAAGCGTCAATTTCTGGAGTAGGTACATTTGGGTCGGAAATCACCCCAACCCAACATTAAACCCTTCATCCAAAACCAATTTCGCATCCTTCGGTTGTGGATTTCCTGGAATAACAAAACCTCTAATGGTTCCGGTTTTTCCTTTTTGGATGAGTTGTGTTAATTGCGATTCAGTTAGTTTTTTGCCGAGTAATTCAAAAGGAATTTTGAAGCCGCAAGCTTTGTAGTCTGAACAACCAATGGCCGTTTTGCCTTTCATGATTTTGGCTTTCTTGCATTTTGGGCATTCCAAATCTTCGAGTTTGACTTTCTCCTTTTTTACACGAGGTTTTTTGGGTTTGGCGTCTGCTTTTGCTGGTTCTTGAACGATTTGAATTGGCCGATGTGTATTGAAAATAACGTCATCACACAATTCACGAACCATTTGGAATAATTCGCCTTTGAAAACTTCAGATTCGTATTCGCCTTTTTCAATCAATCGGAGTTTCTTTTCCCAATCGCCAGTCAATTCTGCACTTTTTAATACTTCACTTTGAATGGTTCCAATCAAACCAATTCCAGTTGGAGTGGCGATGAGGTTTTTGCGCTTTTTCTCTATGTATTTTCTACGGAAAAGGGTTTCAATAATGTTTGCTCGAGTAGAAGGACGACCAATTCCGTTGTCCTTCAAAAGTTCACGCATTTCTTCATCATCAACTTGTCGGCCGGCGGTTTCCATTGCTCGAAGTAATGTTGCTTCCGTGTAGTATTTCGGCGGAGAAGTTTTTCCTTGATGAACAAAAGGTTCGTGTGGACCACTTTCGCCCTCTTCAAAAACAGGCATTATTTTTTCTTCTTCTTTGTCGGCTTTTTTGGCTTTGTCTTCTTGATAGATTTCACGCCAACCTAGAGAGATAATTTGTTTCCCAGTTGCTTTGAATTCTAATGTGTCGACTTTGCCCATAACCGTTGTATTAGAAACGATACACTCAGGATAAAAGACCGCAATGAAGCGTTTGCAGATCAAATCATAGATTTGTTGTTCAGCTGGTGAAATACCACTAGGAACGATTCCTGTTGGAATAATAGCGTGGTGATCTGTTACTTTTTTATCGTCGAAAACTTGTTTGCTTTTTGGAATAGGAGCTTGCAAAAGTTGCTCCGTGTAACGAGAATAATATTTCAATCCACGCAAAATATTCTGAATTTTCGGATGTAAATCTTCTGTCAAATAAGTAGTATCAACCCTTGGGTAAGTGGTTAATTTTTTCTCGTACAAACCTTGAATGTATTTCAACGTTTCATCTGCAGAAAAACCATACTTCCTGTTGCCATCAACTTGTAATGAAGTCAAATCATACAATCGAGGATTTCCTTCTTTTCCTTCTTTTTGCTCGAAAGAGACAATTTCAAAAGGTTTGTCTTTCAAATATTCTAAACCTTTGTTCGCTTTGTCTTCCGATGTCAAACGATCGATCTGACATTGAAATTCGGTTTCGCGGTAGAGCGTTTTCAATTCCCAGTATTCTTCAACTTTAAATCCATCGATTTCTAATTGTCGCTGAACAATCATGGCTAGAGTAGGGGTTTGCACACGCCCGATGGATAAAGTTGCCTTTCCCATGCCGAATTTCTTGGTAAAAAGTCGAGTTGCGTTTATGCCTAACATCCAATCGCCAATGGCACGAGCAGCTCCGGCTTGATACAATAAATCGTATTTTTTGCCGTCTTGCAATTTCTCAAATCCTTCGCGAATCGCTTCTTCCGTCAAAGAGGAAATCCACAATCGTTTAATCGGAACTTTGCATTTTGCTTTGTGCAAAACCCATCGTTGAATCAATTCTCCTTCTTGCCCAGCATCCCCGCAGTTTATGACTTCATCAGCCATAGCGACAAGTTTTTCTATGCAGGCGAATTGTCTTTTCACACCGTTGTCGTCTATTACCTTAATGCCAAAATTCGTCGGAATTATCGGCAAATCTTCCAACTTCCAGTATTTCCAATTCTCGTTGTAATCGTGAGGTTCTTTTAGAGTACAGAGATGACCAAAAGTCCACGTTACGCAATAGCCATTTCCTTCCCAGTAACCATCGTTGCGCTGTTTGGCTCCGATGATTTCTGCGATGTCTTTCGCGACACTAGGCTTTTCGGCTATGCAGAGTTTCATATAATTAATTACGAATTACGAATTGTCAATTCCTTGTGTATTTATTTACTTGAAACTCCGTTTCATGCTTGGCATCTTTTTCGTGCATTTGGATAACCTCAACTTTCCATTGTGAAAGATCGAATTCAGGAAAGAATGTTTCTGCGTCGTAGCTTTTGTTCACATGAGTAATATACATTTCTGTAATTAAATTGCTCTCCAAAGCTTGCTTGTATATTTCGCCACCTCCAATAATGAAAATGGTTTTCTCTTCTTCGTTTTGGTATTTTTCCCACACTTCATTTAAGTTGTGAAGTACAATTGCGTCTTCCGCATTGAAGGTTTTATTTCTCGTCAAAATGACATTTTCTCTATCAGAAAGTGGGCGGTATCGAAGTGGAATAGAATCCCAGTTTTTACGACCCATAACAACGATATGTCCGACAGTAGTTTCTTTGAAAAACTTCATATCTGCAGGCAAATGCCACATCAAATCATTATTCTTTCCGATGCCTCTTTCCAAGTCCATCGCGACAATTAGTGCTACTTTCATTTGAAAAATTTAAACGGCTACAGCGCCTTTGATATGTGGGTGAGGATCGTAGTTTTCTAATTCAAAATCTTCTAATTTGAAACTGAAAATATCTTTCACGTTCGGGTTAATTTTCATTGTTGGCAAAGGACGAAGTTCTCTGCTCAATTGCAAATGTGTTTGTTCCATGTGATTGCTGTACAAATGTGCATCACCAAAAGTGTGAACAAAATCACCAACTTTCAATTCACATACTTGTGCCATCATCATTGTCAACAAGGCGTAAGAAGCGATGTTGAACGGTACGCCCAAGAAGGTGTCTGCTGATCGCTGGTACAACTGACAACTTAATTTTCCATCGGCTACATAGAACTGAAACATGGTGTGACATGGTGGTAAAGCCATATTGTCGACGTCCGCTACATTCCATGCCGAAACCAACAAGCGACGAGAATTGGGGTTGTTTTTTATTTGTTCCACCAACTTCGTTATTTGATCGATTTCTTCACCATTTTTGCCTGGCCAAGAACGCCATTGATGACCATAAACAGGACCTAAGTCGCCATTTTCATCAGCCCATTCATCCCAAATGGAAACACCATTATCTTTCAAATATTTGATATTGCTATCGCCATTCAAGAACCAGAGTAACTCAACAATAATAGAGCGTAGGTGAACCTTTTTTGTCGTTACTAAAGGAAATCCTTTCGATAGGTCAAAACGCATTTGATGACCAAAAATAGATGTAGTTCCAGTTCCAGTTCTGTCTCCTTTGAATGTGCCTTCGTCAAGAATACGGCGAAGTAAATCGTGATATTGTTGCATGATTATTTGTTCTCTGTTATAGACATCGAAGATAAGGAATTAGATACTTTTTTAACGGTGAAAAATGCTTTTGTATCTAGAAGATATTCACAGTTTGAAATAGAGCCAAACTATTTTAAGTTGGGTATGATGGCAAAAGTGCCTTACAATCAAGATAGCCGCTGTACTGAAAAGTTTAGATTTGAAACTTTCGAATTGTGCAAAAAACGCTTAGATTTGTTTCGGATATGAACAAATTACTATTGTCTTTTATTTTGATTCTGTTTTGTGGAATGCAACTTTCTGCTCAAACGCGTTTGAAACGTAAATATTACGGAACTTATGAAGGACAAATTAATGAATATCCAATTCAAGTTGGAAATAAACTAATTCAAGTTAACTCCGTCCCCATTCGTATTGAAATCAATGCAGGGTATTTAAATATACAAGTTGGAAAATTATCCACTCGTGGCAATTACAAAGTTCTTTTTGAAGCAGATGATTATTTTGTTTTGGACGCGATAATGGAAAACCAATACATTGGCGAACGAATAGTCGTTTTTAAAAAGGGGAATAAAATTTCAAGGGATGGATTGTTTCCACAGCCAAGCGCCCGCTTATTTAAAAACTAAGCGACTTTTGGTATCAAAATCGTGAATGTTGTGCCTTTCCCAACAGCACTTTTAACATCAATTTTTCCTTTGTGAGCATCTACGATTAGTTTTACGTAGAACAGCCCTAAGCCAAAGCCTTTAACATCATGTCTATTGCCGGTGTGAACGCGGAAGAATTTTTCAAAGATATGAGGAATATCTTCTCTTTTTATACCAATTCCGTTATCCTCAATTTCAATTTTCAAGTACTTATTTTCATTTTTTGTTCGTACATGAATTGAAGGAGTTTCAGTGGTATATTTTATTGCGTTGTCTATTAAATTGTAGAGAACATTGGAAATGTGCACTTCGTCTGCTCGAATCGCGTCATCTGTTGCGCCCAAATTCAAAGAAATGGTTCCGCCTCTTTCGCCTTGATTGAACTCAAAATTGTCTTTTACTTCTTCAAGTAGTTCATGGATGCTGATCGTTGATTTTTTAAGAACCACTTGTTCTTTGTCCAATTTTGCTACATTCAACACGCGTTCTACCTGATTTTCAAGACGTTTGTTTTCTTTGTGAATGATGCTTGCAAATCGTTTGATTTTTTCTGGATCATTCGAATAGTCATTTTTCAAAAGTGTTTCACTCGATAGTCCTATAGTGGCTATTGGCGTTTTTAACTCATGCGTCATATTGTTGATGAAATCATTTTTAACCTCCGATAATTTTTTCTGTTTCAAGATAATCGAAAGAGAAAATCCGAAGAATAAAAATACGAGTAATACTATCAGTAAAATGTATATCCAAGGTGCGAAGAAGTTTGCTTCGTTTATCGCAGACTTGTCGCTAATATTTGGAAAGAAAACTGTAAAATAATGTCCATCTTTTTTCCAACTTAACCCTTCTGAGGGCTGGACATAGGTTGTGTCGTCACCTTCATTGTTGGTTATATTATTATGGTAATGTATAATGTTTCCATATACAATCGAATCAGAAAAACAATCATAAATACCATATTGAAAATCTTGATTCAGATTCTGATTATAGAACTTCTCTTTCAGCAGGTTTTCTAAATAAAAAGGATGCAGCTCCTCGTTAATATCTACTACGAAATAATTCGTTTTTTTTTGTCTAATTGCTTCATATAAGGCCGAGCTATCGCCTCTTTGCTTTGACACATCGGAAAGAACATCGCGAAGTGCTCGGTGGGCTTTTTCGGAGAATTGGACCAAGTTTAAACTATCCTCTCTATTCTGAATTTCAACACTATTTTTTTGAAGAGTAACTGTTTTATTTAGCCAAATCAGCTGCAACGCAACAATGGCAAAGAGTGAAAAAACACCCAAATAAATCAAATAGTTTATACTTCCTTTTCTCATTTTCTATCGCTCAATTTCCATTAACCACGCAATAATCCCGCCACGAAGATTGTATAGATTGTCGTAACCATGCGTTTGCTGCAAATAGTTGATTGCATTAGCGCTACGGCCACCCATTTTACAATGAATTACAACTTTTTTATCCTTACTTATTTCTGCAAATCGTTGAGGGATTTCACCAAGAGGAATAAGTTCACCATCTAAATTTTTTTCTTTAAATTCATGGATTTCTCGCACATCTATCAATTGAAAATCTTCTTTGTTATCTTTCATAGATTTCAATTCGGCTACAGTAACTTCCTTCATTTCTTTATTCGTTTTAATTCCACAAAATTGTTGATAGTCAATTAACGTTGTTTGCTTTGGAGGATTTCCTCTGAGAGGGTTTTCGTCGTCAAAGGTAAAATTAAGCAATTGGGATTGATGGGTCAAACTATTGTATTGAAACAGTTTCCCAATTAGTGGCTCTCCAATTTCAGTAATAATTTTTAGACATTCCATTGCCATTGTGCTTCCAATTATTCCTGGCAATGCTCCTATCACACCACCTTCTGCGCATGAAACAACGTCATTTGGATTTGGAGGTATAGGAAACAAATCTCTGTAATTTGGACTGCGACCACCATCTTTAAGAACCGCATTGAAAACGGAAACTTGTCCACTAAATTGCTGAATGGAACCGTGAATGTTCACTTTGTCTGTTAGAACACATAGGTCGTTTACAAGGTACCGAGTGGGAAAGTTATCTGTTCCGTCTATTATGATGTCGTATTCATTTGCAATTTCAAATGCGTTTTCAGAATTTAAATAAGTTGAAAAAATCGTTATTTGAATGTTTGAATTGAGTGCGGCTAATTTAGTTTTTGCAATTTCAGCTTTGCGTTTGCCTAAATCATTTTCGGTATACAAAATCTGACGATGAAGATTGTTTCTTTCAATTTTATCACCATCAACAATCCCTATTTTTCCAATTCCAGCTGCCGTTAAATACTGTAAAACAGGACAACCCAAAGCACCAGCACCAATAACCAAAACCTTTGCAGATTTTAATTTTTCTTGAGCCGATTCGCCGAAACCATCTAGTCGAATTTGACGGCTGTAATGTTCTAGTTCTTCTTTGGAAAGCATATGATAAAGTTACAAGTTTGAAAGTTACAAGTTACAAGTTGTTTGCTACGCAAATGCAAAGTTTCAATTTCTGTATGGGAAGTACAACTGATATGCATAGCATAAGGTGCAAATAAGCGAAGCTTAACTCTGCTTAAAAAACTTGTAACTTGCAGAACGCTTCAAAGAAGCCGTTCAACTTGTAACTTGCAACTTTGTAATTAAAATCCTTGAACTCCGTTGACAGTCGTATATTTCAGAATATTCTTTTTGTCTGGATAAATTCGAGCAAAGGCAGATTGAACCGCCAAAGTGCCCTCGTGGAATCCACAAAGAATTAGTTTCAATTTGTTTTCGTAATGATTGACATCACCAATCGCGTAGATTCCAGGAATGTTTGTTGAATAATCCAATGTATCAACTTTTATTGCATTCTTCTCAATTTCCAGCCCCCAATCAGCGATAGGTCCTAAACTTGGTTTCAATCCAAACAATGGAATGAAGTGATCAGTTTCTATAATCATTTCACCATCTTTTTGATGTGTGACAACTACTGAGTCAACTTTTCCATTTCCATTGATTCCAGTCACTTCTGCTTCTGTGATCAATCTTATTCCTCCTTTTTCAGAAAGATCTATCACTTTTTGAACTGAATCTAAATGTCCTCGGAAAGAGCTGCTGCGATGAACTAAGACCACTTCCTTGGCAATTTTCTTTTCTGCCAAGAAATACGCCCAATCCAAAGCGGAATCACCACCACCGGCAATAACACAGCGTTTTCCACGATAGAATTCTGGATCTTTAATGATGTATTCAACTCCTTTGTCTTCGTAGTCGGTAAGATTTTCAATAGGTGGTTTTCTTGGTTCAAAAACGCCCAGTCCACCGGCAATCATTACAATCGGAGCTTGGTGTTTCGTTCCGCGAATTGTTGTTACTATGAATTGATCGTCATCGGTTTTCTCGATTGAAACAGCAGCTTCACCCAAGGTAAATCCAGGTTTAAATGGTGCCGCTTGTTCCATCAAATTGTCAACCAATTCTCCAGCTAAAACTGATGGAAAGCCAGGAATATCGTAGATTGGTTTCTTTGGATAAATCTCTGAACACTGTCCTCCAGCTTGTGGTAAAGAGTCAATTAAATGACACTTTAATTTTAATAAACCTGCTTCGAAAACCGTAAACAAACCAACTGGTCCGGCTCCAATGATAATTATGTCTGTGTGAATCATGTTTTTATTTCTTCAATTCGAGTGCAAAAATAAACAAACTAGATGTATTTTAGTTGCAAGTTACAAGTTGTTTGCTTTGCAAATGCAAAGTTACAAGTTCTGTGTGGTCATAATGTGTGAACTATGCAGCATTAGTCTAAGCAGACAGGGCTCGCAACTTGAAGAACGCTTAGAAGAGGCCGTTCAACTTGCAACTTGTTTCACAAGAACTTCTTCGAAAACTCCCAAAGCACAACGCCTGCGCAAACACTAACGTTTAAACTATGCTTCGTTCCAAATTGTGGAATTTCTATAACGTGATCGCTCAGATCAACAATTTCTTGATTCACACCATCGACCTCATTTCCGAAAACTAAAGCGAATTTTTCCTCCTTTAAGGTTGAAATATTTTGTAGTAAAGTGGTTTCTTCAGTTTGTTCTATAGTACAAATAGAATAACCGTCTGATTTTAATTTTTTACTTAATTCAACTATGTCATCTACATGCTCCCAAATCATGGATTCAGTTGCTCCAATAGCCGTTTTATTAATGTCGCGATGAGGTGGTTTTGCTGTTATTCCGCACAAATAGATTTTCTCAACGTTGAAAGCGTCGCATGTTCTAAAAAATGAACCGATATTGTTTAAACTTCGGATGCTATCCAAAATTACCACCAAAGGAAATTTCTTCTGTTGCTTGAAGGTTTCTTCCGAAACGCGATCCAATTCCCAAAGCTTAAGTTTCTTATTCATCATGCAATTTTATGTAAAAGTAGGATTTATTAAGTGATTCTTGTTTTAATAAAATTCCTCGATTGTTGATAAAGAGAGTTAAAAACAAAGCTATTTCCGAGAAGGCATTTTTAACTTAGCGACTCAAAAAACAAACGAACATTTTGTCAAAGAAAACCATATCGAAAGAAATTGCAGAAACACCCTTGATGAAGCAATATAATCAAATCAAGGCGAAGCACCCGCAAGCATTGTTGCTTTTTCGTGTGGGCGATTTCTACGAAACTTTTAGTTCAGATGCTGTTGAAACAGCTAGAATTTTAGGAATAGTTTTGACCAGTCGAAGAAACGGTTCATCCAATGTTGAATTAGCTGGATTTCCTCATCATTCTTTGGATACTTATTTACCGAAATTGGTTCGGGCAGGCAAGCGTGTTGCGATTTGTGATCAGCTAGAAGATCCGAAACTGACAAAAACGATAGTCAAAAGAGGAGTGACCGAACTCGTAACACCTGGAGTATCCTTCAATGATAATGTTCTCGAGCAAAAGAAAAATAATTTTTTATGTGCTATTCATTTCGATAAAGATTCAAATGGAATAGCATTCATGGATATTTCCACAGGTGAATTTTTTGTTGCCGAAGGAAGCCTAGATTATATGGATAAGTTGATTCAAGGTTTTCAGCCTTCTGAAATCATTTATCAGAAAAAAGCACAGAAAGATTACGAAGCATTGGACAGAGAAAGTTCGCATTCTTTTCGCTTAGAAGATTGGGTTTTCACCACGGATTTTGCCTACGAAACTTTGAATAAGCATTTTCAAACCAAATCATTGAAAGGATTTGGTGTTGAGGAATTGACGAAAGCGGTTATAGCAGGTGGCGCCATTTTACATTATTTGGGTGAAACGCATCACGACCGTTTATCACATATTACACATATCAGCCGAATAGAGGAAGAACGTTATGTTTGGCTCGATCGATTTACCATTCGAAATCTTGAACTGGTCAGTTCACAGCATGAAAACGCAACTACCTTAATCGATATTCTCGACAGAACGAACACGTCAATGGGCGGACGAATGATGAAGCGTTGGATGGTTTTGCCCTTGAAGGATTTAAAACCAATCCAAGATAGATTAGGTGCAGTTGAAGAATTGAAATCAGAAGAAGAAATTAGCTATCGTTTAGGCGAACGACTCAAAATGGTCGGCGATTTAGAACGTTTGATTTCTAAAACTGCTGTTGGTAAAGTGAACCCAAAAGAGGTGATGAGTTTGCACCGTACGTTGAAGCAAATTGAACCGATTAAAAGTGATTTGTCCTTTGCGAAATCTACCTTGCTAAAACGTATTAAAGATCAATTGAATCCTTGCGATGAATTGGTTCAAACTATAGAGAAAACCTTGCATGATGATCCTGCAATTCAAATTGGTAAAGGAAAAGTAATTGCTGATGGTCTGAATAAAGAATTAGATGAACTTCGCGCCATTGCTTTTTCAGGAAAGGATTATTTGGAGTCCATGCAAGCTCGAGAAATTGAAGCTACGGGAATTACAAGCCTAAAAATAGCCTTCAATAACGTTTTTGGTTATTACATTGAAGTTCGAAATACCCATAAAGACAAGGTTCCTGAAAACTGGATTAGAAAGCAAACACTTGTTTCGGCAGAAAGATATATTACTGAAGAATTAAAGGAATACGAGTCTAAAATTCTTGGAGCAGAAGACAAAATTCACGTTTTGGAAAGTAGATTATACCAAGAATTAATTCTTTCCATGGCGGATTACATTCAAAGTATTCAAACCAATTCGTCTCTTTTGGCGCAGTTGGATTGCTTGCTGTCATTTTCGATTGTTGCGAAAGAAAACAATTACGTTCAACCAAAAATGGACGAATCTTTCACTATCGAAATTAAAAATGGACGTCATCCGGTTATTGAAAAACAACTTAAGCACGGTGAGCAATACATTCCTAATGATGTTTTTCTAGACGATGAAACCCAACAAATCATCATGATTACTGGGCCAAATATGTCTGGTAAAAGTGCCATTCTTAGACAAACAGCTTTGATTTGTTTAATGGCGCAAATGGGTTGTTTTGTTCCAGCTGAAAGTGCCACGCTCGGAGTTCTTGACAAAGTTTTCACAAGAGTAGGGGCATCGGATAATATTTCTTCGGGAGAGTCTACTTTCATGGTTGAAATGAACGAAACTTCCAGCATTTTGAACAATCTTTCCGACAGAAGTTTGATTCTTCTAGATGAAATCGGTCGTGGAACAAGCACGTATGATGGAATTTCTATCGCATGGGCCATAGCGGAGTTTTTGCACGAACATCCAAAATCAAAGGCTAAAACACTTTTTGCAACGCACTATCACGAGTTAAATGAAATGGCGAGTCAATTTCCGCGCATAAAAAATTATAATGTAGAAGTAAAAGAAATTGGCAAACGAATACTGTTTCTTAGAAAATTAATTGAAGGCGGAAGTGAGCATTCTTTCGGTATTCATGTGGCTCAATTAGCTGGAATGCCGCAGAAAGTTTTGACAAGAGCGGAGAGTATTTTGGCCAAATTGGAAGAAAGTCATGACTTAAATGGTAAAGGAGGGAAAAAAGCACCCAACAAAGAGAAGGTCAAAGAAGTCATGAACAGTAAGGAAATGCAATTGTCATTTTTTCAATTGAATGACCCTGTTCTTGAGCAGATTAGAGAGGAATTAGTAAGCATAGATATCAATACTTTAACCCCAGTTGAAGCGCTTATGAAACTCAATGATATAAAAAAGTTGACCGGTGGTTGATTTTTTCTGCTTTTCAAAATTGTATTAGAAAAATTGTTTTTATATTTGTCGCCCGTTACAGAACGATGTAGCGTATTTTGAAATTTTAATTATAAGCGAGAGTAGCTCAGTTGGTAGAGCACAACCTTGCCAAGGTTGGGGTCGCGAGTTCGAATCTCGTCTCCCGCTCAAATCCCTTTTTGATAAGGGATTTTTTTTAGGAAGTCCTCCTAAGTTTATTAAGTCTGCTCGAGTGGTGGAATTGGTAGACACGCCGGACTTAAAATCCTGTGACCTTCGGGTCGTGCGGGTTCAAGTCCCGCCTCGAGTACAAATACGTGAGTTAAAACCCCAGTCTTTTTAGATTGGGGTTTTTTCGTTTTAATAAGTACAATGGCAACAGTTTACGTGATTTATTCGTCGGAACTAGATAAATTCTATATCGGAAGTTGTCTTGACATTGATTTACGACTTGTACAACATAATACAAGAGAATATTTAAATTCTTATACTTCCAGAGCGACTGATTGGCAAATCTATTTTCGCATTGATAGACTAAATTCTGACCAAGCGAGGAAAATAGAGAAGCACCTCAAAAGGATGAAAAGCCGT
>CAXBNN010000008.1:0-135450 GCA_963977135.1 uncultured Flavobacteriales bacterium
TAACTGATGTGACGGATGAGTGTTCAGTTGCAGCATTAACTGCTCCAACAGCAACGGATAACTGTGCTGGAACTGTGACAGTAACGAACAATGCCGCATTCCCTATTAATACTCAAGGAACAACAGTTGTTACTTGGACGTATGATGACGGAAATGGTAATACATCTACACAAGATCAGAATATTGTCATCACAGATGTTACTGCACCAGTTGCAGATGCAGCATCTTTAACAGATGTAACGGAATGTTTTGAAGCTACACCAACAGCACCAACAGCTACTGATAACTGTATGGGCGCTTTGACTGCGACGCCAGATGTTACTTTCCCAATAATGACATCAGGTACAACAGTTGTAACTTGGACATATGATGATGGAAATGGAAATACATCGACGCAAACACAAAATGTTGTCGTGAACTCAGTTGATGTTAATGTTACTCAGTCTGGAAGTTTATTAACTGCCGATGCGGTTGGAGCGACATACAAATGGTTAGATTGTGACAACGCAAACGCAATCGTTAATGGTGAAACAAACCAAGCGTACACGCCAGCTGTTACGGGTAACTACGCTGTTGAAGTAACTGAAAATGGATGTGTGGACACATCAGCTTGTTTCCTTGTGGACTTCACCGGAATTGATGACTTAACGTCAATGAATCTTTTGGTTTATCCAAATCCTTCAAATGACGGATATTTTAATATTCAATTCGAAGGGTCAATATCAGCAGTTGTATTGTACGATATGTTAGGTAGAGTTATTGAGGTTCCTTACAATGTTGAACAAGGGACGCTCAATGCTTCAGCATTGGATGCTGGAAAATACTTAATCCGGATAAATTCAAATGAAGGAGTATTTATTGAGCAATTAGTTATTGCAAAATAGATTAGAAATTAAAAAGACGAGCCCCTCAGAAATGAGGGGCTTTTTTTATGGTCTTTAGTGTTGCTTTTTCTCTTATTGCAATTGCTTTATTTATTGAGGTATAGAATTGTTGAAATACTTCTGATCAGTGTTGCTTTGTTGCCTGCTTTATCATGGGGAGTACTAGCACAAGCTATGATTATCAACGGTTAATCCTTCTATTGGTTATAACAATTCGCTATGCGCAATTGCGCATACTGCCTTTATATTCTATACCATTTATCCGAAAATAACCGCTTATAAGCATTTGTCGAGCAACTAGCAGATATTTCCTTTCAGTATTCATTTACTCAAATCTACCAAAAAAAATAAACCCAAAAACCAGCGCAAGAAAAAAGCCTTCTTGATTCCGATAGCTATCGGAACTCAAAAAGGCTTTAAAATATATTATTGTTAGAATTCTCTGTTCTCTATTCTCGACTCTCTGTTCTTTATTATGAATCGAATTGAGCAGGCTGAGCGACGTGCCTGTCGGCAAGACAGGGAGTCGAAGTCTAGGCTAGCACTTCCGCCACCATGTCAGCAGCTTCTTGCAACAAAACAACAGATTTAACATCCAATCCTGAATTGTCAATCAATTGTTTCGCTTCAACAGCGTTTGTTCCTTGTAAACGAACGATCAATGGAACTGGGAAACTACCCATGTTTTTGTACGCGTCAACAACACCTTGAGCAACACGGTCACATCGGACGATACCACCGAAGATATTGATCAAAATTGCTTTTACGTTTTTGTCTTTCAAGATAATGTGGAATGCTTTTTCAACACGCTCAGCGTCAGCTGTACCACCAACGTCCAAGAAGTTCGCTGGATTTCCACCTGATAATTTGATAATGTCCATTGTCGCCATTGCCAATCCTGCTCCGTTCACCATGCAACCAACGTTTCCGTCTAGTTTCACAAAGTTCAATCCTGCAGCATCTGCTTCAACTTCCGTTGGATCTTCTTCAGATGTGTCGCGCATTGCAGCGTATTCTGGGTGACGGAACAATGCGTTGCCATCCAAAGTTACTTTTGCATCTACTGCGATAATTTTATTGTCTGAAGTTTTCAAAACTGGATTGATTTCAAACATAGCTGCGTCGCAACCAATGTATGCGTCGTACAATGCAGAAATAAACTTCGTCATCTTTTTGAAAGCTTCACCGCTTAAACCTAGGTTAAAGGCAATTTTTCTAGTTTGAAAACCTTGCAAACCAACGCGAGGGTCAATAACTTCTTTGTGAATCAACTCAGGAGTGTGCTCAGCAACGTGCTCAATGTCCATTCCACCTTCAGTAGAATAAACGATTACATTGCGTCCTTTTTCACGATCCAAAAGAACCGACATATAAAACTCAGAAGTTTCAGATTCCCCTGGATAATAAACATCCTCTGCAATTAAAACTTTGTTGACCATTTTACCAACACCGTTTGTTTGTGCAGTTTCCAGGTGACCACCAAGAATTCCTTTTACAGTTTCCTCAACTTTGTCTATACCTTTTGCCAAAACAACTCCGTGAGAACCTGTTTCTTCAACAACACCTTTACCACGACCACCAGCATGAATCTGCGCTTTTACAACATACCAACTTGTTCCTGTATCGGTAGTTAGTTGTTTTGCAAACGTCACAGCATCTGATAATTTATCTACGACAACGCCTCTTTGAATGGCAACGCCGTATTTACTTAAAATCGATTTTCCTTGATATTCGTGTAAATTCATTGTCTAATTTTTTAGTCGGTCAAAAGTAGTGCTTATTTTCTTAAATGGGAAGGGAAGAGCCGATTAAATCACGCGAAAAATCGAGAGTGTTTGTTTCTTAATTTTTTCTTTCTTAACCTTGTTTCAATTCTCGAGCACAATAGGTAATTATGGCTTTATTCCGCACTTCATATTTCAAGGATTCATTTCTGAAGGTATTGATTTTTTTCATTTTTTCCTTGATGGCGTTTTCAACTTTTTCTCAAACAGATAAAGGGGAAACAAAAGCGAAAATTCGTGATTTACAGGAAAGGATAGACAATTTTCAAAAACTATCTCCGAAGGAGAAACAGGCAACACTTAACGAACAAAATCAACTAGTTGAAGATCAGCTTAACGAGCTCGAGAAACAAGAAAAAAAACTTCGCCAGCAGCGGAATAAGATGATTATTCAGTCGGGCGACATTGCGAAACAGCGACGAAATTTAACAAGTCTATTCCAACAAATGGGTTGGCAAAAAACCTTTATGATTTTGCTTGGTTTGGTTCTTCTGCTTGGAGCTGGCGTTGGCTGGTTTGCCTACAGAGCCTACAACCAAAAACAGAAATTTTTAGAACAGGAACAGTATCAGAAAAAACTGATTTCCGAACAAAATAAGATATTAGAAAAACAAAAAGAGCAAATCGAGAAGATATTGCTTGACGTGCGCGATAGTATTAAATACGGCTTGCGAATTCAAAATGCTGTGCTTCCTTCTGGCAAGAAAATGGCAGAGAAATTACCGGGCGATTATTTCATCTTCTCTCAACCAAAAGATATTGTTTCTGGTGATTTCTACTTTGTAGAAGCACAGGGCGAATGGACATTGGCGGCCGTTGCCGATTGCACAGGTCATGGAGTTCCAGGTGCATTCGTTAGTTTACTTTGTATTAGTTTATTGAATGAAACAATCAACTCTAAGGGGAACTTAAAAGCAAATGAAATTCTTCAAATTCTCCGTGACCAAATCATTACTTTGTTACAGCAAAGCGGCGATTACGGCGATTCAAGAGATGGAATGGATATTTCACTAGCCTTGATTAACAAGAACAAAAAGGAAGTGCAGTGGGCAGGAGCTAACAATCCTTTGTTGCGTTATTCAAAAAAGGAAAAGACATTATTGGAATACCGACCAGATAAACAACCAGTAGGTATTTATCCAAAAATGACAGAATTTACGAATCACATAATTGATTTGGACCAAGGTGATATTCTGTATTTAGTTACGGATGGGTATGCTGACCAATTTGGAGGGGAAAAAGGCAAGAAATTCATGAAACGCAAGCTAAAGAAACTTATTCTTGATAGTGCAAACGAAAAAATGGCGAAGCAACAAGATGTATTATCACAAACTTTGGAAAACTGGATGAATGGCTTCGACGAAAAACAAGAGCAAGTCGATGATATTACTATTCTTGGAGTTAAGATTGACTAAGGTTGCCTTTAGCTTTTGGCGAAACCGTTCTTTGCCAACAGCCAACAGCCAATTGCTGCATACTAAACTTTGTCAACAGCAATATGATACGTTGGATCTTCCAAAACGTTTACCTCAATAACTTTTTCGGCATTTTTCAGAAGGACTTTGCAGTCGGGGCTCAAGTGCTTTAAATGAATTTTCTTACCAGCTTTCAAATAGCGTTCGGTCAATTTATTTAAAGCTTCAATAGCCGACATGTCCGCAACACGACTTTCAGCAAAATCGATAATTACCTCGTCTGGATCTCCCAGAACGTCGAATTTCTCAGAAAAGGCTGTAGTTGAACCAAAGAAAAGCGGTCCATATATTTCATAGTGTTTTACGCCATTATCGTCAATATATTTTCTTGCACGAATTCGTTTAGCATTTTCCCAAGAGTAGGAGAGAGCAGAAAGTATAACACCCGCGACAACTGCAACGGCTAAATTGTGTGTTATGGCAGTTATCAAGGTCACCAAAATCATAACGATAACATCCGAAGTTGGCATTTTCTTGAAAACTTTAAAACTTGCCCACTCAAATGTTCCGATGGCAACCATAAACATCAGACCAACCAGAGCGGCCATAGGCAATTTTTCAATCAAACCTGATCCAAACATGATGAAAACGAGTAACATGACAGCCGCAGTTATTCCAGAAAGACGAGCTCTTGCCCCTGCAGAAGTATTGATCAAACTTTGACCTATCATTGCGCAACCGCCCATTCCAGAGAAAAATCCAGAAAAGATATTTGCCGTTCCTTGTGCGATGCATTCTCTATTACTGTGACCGCGTGTTTCAGTGATTTCATCAATAATATTTAGAGTCAATAAACTTTCTATTAATCCAACTCCGGCAACGATAGCTGCGAATGGAAACACAATGGTAATTGTTTCCCATGTGAAAGGAATATTCGGAATCGACAATGGCGGGAAACCTCCTTTGATGGATTCGCCAGCTTTCATAGTATCGGAAACTGTCATAGTATCGATATCGAACCCTAAAACAAGCGCAGAAACAACTAAGATGGCAACCAAGGCAGAAGGAATAACTTTTGTAATTTTTGGTAAGCCCCAAATGATAATCATGGTCAAGATTGTTAGACCAAGCATTAATAATAATGGAGTTGTGGCTAATAAACTATCTGTTCCTTTTTGATAAAAGTTTGGGAATTGCGCCATGAAAATGATGATGGCAAGACCATTAACAAATCCAAACATAACAGGATGCGGAACCAAGCGGATGAATTTACCTAAACGCAGTACGCCTGCTAAAATTTGTAATACGCCAGCTAGTATAACGGTGAAAAAGGTATAATTTAGTATTGTTTCAGGTTCAATTCCTGGAAAACGATGTTTTAATTCTAAGATTAATCCAACGAAAATAACCGCTACAGCTCCCGTAGCTCCTGAAATCATCCCTGGTCGTCCACCAAAAATAGAGGTGATCAAAGCCAAAATAAATGCAGCGTACAATCCTGTTAATGGAGAAAATCCTGGGATCATTGCAAAGGCGATGGCTTCAGGAACTAAAGCTAATGCAACTGTAAGTCCAGAAAGGATTTCCGTTTTGTAATCTACTTTTTGTGATAAATCGAAAAGGTTAAACTGTTTTTTCATACCTTGGTGTCATTCTCTTTTGAAGCCTGCAAAGATAGTGATAAATTAAAGATGCATTTATTCAGTATATGAATCTTCAATCGTTGAATATGTTTTACTTTTGTTTACCATAGAAATTGAAACTATGATTAAAAAAATGATTCTAACAGTGTGTTTTGGCTTAATGTTGAGCACGGGAAATGCACAAGTCTTTGAAAAAAACAACGTAAACATCGATCTCTATTACGGTGGAATAAACTGGTTTACTTTTTTAAATCGTCTTGATTATAGCGGGAATCCTAATATTCAATTATCAGGATTAGGACCTATTGGAGTTCGCGGAGAATTTATGTTGACCGAAATGCTTGGTATTGGCTTGGATGTGAGTATTAATCGTTCTCGTGCAGATATATTATTCACAGAATTTAATATCGCAACGAATACTGTAGAGACATTTACCCACACATCAAGAACACAAAAGATTGGAGCGATTGCAACATTTAATTTTCACCCCTTAAAAAGTGAAAGATTTGATTTAGCTGTAGTTGGTGGTATCGGTTATGGACTCAGAACTTACTCTGAGGACTTTCCTGCTGCTTTTAGTTATGTGTTTATAAATAATGGTTTCGTAGATGGAAAATACAATTTCTTTAGAAGTGATGACAGCTTTTTTGGATCTGGAACAGTAAGTGTTCCATTAGCATTCAGAATTGGTATGGTTATGCGTGTATTTATAACTGAAAATATCGGTTTAAACTTTGGCGTTGGGGCCGTTCACGGTGGAATTTTTAACGGTGGAGTATCGTTTAAGTTTTAAAGAGATATCGTTAGAGGCTTTTGTCTATTAGCCATTGGTTAGCGACAATTCAACTAACAGCCAACCGCCAATAGCCACTCGTTATTTCATCTTAAATCATTCTAGTCCCTATTTCTCCAAGAACTGCTAATTTCTCTTGAAGCGTATTCCTTCTCTTGTCTTTCCTTAATCGATTGCCAAATGTCGTTGATACCGTGCAACAAAGCATCTTCTTCTTCTTTCATTGCTGTGTGCATCACTAATGGATCGCTGAAATATTGTTTTACGAAGTTCGTATCGAATTTACCTGAGCGGAACGCCGGGTGTTTTAAAACATATTTCCCAAAGTCTAAAGTTGTTTTTAATCCCGAAATTTGATAATGGTCAATAGCTGTAATTGTTCTTTCTATTGCTTCTTCGCGCGTTTCTCCCCAAATCACCAACTTGGCAATCATCGGGTCGTAGTATATTGGAATTGGCATTCCTTCAACGAATGCATCGTCAACACGGGTATGTTTTCCAGCAGGAATTCTATACCTTCTTAAGGTTCCAATGTCTGGTGTAAAGTTGTTCAAAGTATCTTCAGCGTATACACGAACCTCAATGGCATGACCGTGAATTGAAAGTTCATTTTGCATTTTTGGTAATTTCTCACCTCGAGCAACACGAATCTGCCACTCTACTAAATCCAAACCTGTAATTTCTTCAGTAACGGGATGCTCAACTTGCAAGCGCGTATTCATTTCCAAGAAGAAAAAATCATGGTTGGCATCTAGTAAAAATTCTACCGTTCCAGCACCTTCATAATTACATGCCTGACAAACAGCTACAGCCGCTTCGCCCATTTTCTTTCTTAGTTCTGGCGTAAGAACAGCACTCGGCGCTTCTTCAATAACTTTCTGATGACGTCGTTGAATAGAGCATTCTCTTTCAAAAAGATATACTGCATTTCCGTGACGATCAGCAAAAACTTGAATTTCTATGTGTCGAGGTTCAACAACAAATTTCTCAATGAAAACGGCATCGTTTCCAAAACTAGAGCGAGCTTCATTTTGTGCCAAATTCATTTGTTCAATAAATTCCTCAGAATTCTCAACCAAACGCATACCTTTTCCTCCGCCACCAGCAGAAGCTTTAATCAATATTGGATAACCAACAGATTCTGCAACTTTAATTGCAGCTTGTGGGTCGGAAATGGCTTCATCAACTCCAGGAACCAAAGGGACATTATATTCTTTAACGGCTTGTTTCGCACTCAATTTATCACCCATGATTTCCATAGATTCTGGCGAAGGACCGATTAAAGTCATTCCAGCAGCCTTAACTTTTCGAGCAAAATCAGCATTTTCTGAAAGGAAACCGTAACCTGGGTGTATTCCGTCAACTTTCAAATCTTTACAAATTTGAAGAATTAAATCTTGCTTCAAATAACTTTCAGAAGAAGGACTTTCACCAACGTAAACGGCTTCGTCTGCTTCTAAAACGTGAGGTGCATCTCTATCGGCATCACTGTAAATTGCAACAGAGGCTATATCCATTAACTTTAACGTTCGCATTACTCTTCGAGCAATTTCTCCACGGTTGGCAACAAGTACTTTTTTCATAGTTGATCTAATTTTAAAGCGTCGACAAATCTAATTATTTTCTGTCGGTTCTATTATATCTTTATTTCCAGTCGGTGCATCTTTTGGCACTGGTGTCTGACTATTTTTTTTCTTAATCGGATATCTTTTGTTTTCTTTTTTACGGAAAACGTCTAAAAAGTACTGAGCCAATTTAAAGTCTTGGAAGGAATTGAAATCCTCTTGATAATGCAAACCAATACCTTGTTTAAACAATCCTTGCTGGTTGTCTGAAATTACTCGATTTTGGTTCGATTCGTTAAAGATGTTTACCCGGAAAGTACCAGATTCGTTCAGCAAATATTCTAAGTTCACATCTCCAATTAAAAAACTTTGCGCTTGATTGTCTGTACTTCCTGAAGTTGAATTTTCTACGCCAAAACTTCCAGTAAGAATCAAACGATTGTCGAGGAATTCTTTAGAAACTCCAAATTCAAATGTTCTGTCTCCCGTACTTGAATTGGCATCCATATTCACCGCCATTTTATAACTTTGGGTCAACTGTGATAGTACGGAATTGATCTGGTTCGCCGCAATATCCAAGGCTGCACCGCTACTCGCGTTCGTTGTGCCTTTTAAGGGTTGGAAGGATTTGAAAAGCAATAATGAAAAGAACTGTCGGTTCAATTCTTCGGGGTCACCATTAATACGGTTGATAAGTGCCTTGCCAGATTCTGTGGCTTTTGGTGCTTCAATATCAAAAGCAATTGCAGGCGACATTAGTGTTTCAGTAATATCCAAATAACACAATATTTCTTGCTTCACACTTCCAGAATTATTCAATTGATCAACAGAAATTTCAGCCAAATTCGCATTTACTTTGTAATAGGTTCTCAAATTCAAGTTCGCATCGTAAGGATCTCCAGTCCAAGTGATATAACCACCTTGCTCGATATAGAAGTTTTGTTTGATAGGTCCCATGGCAAAATTGTAAACTCCAGAGTTTACCACATAAGTTCCATCCAAGGTGATATCGCCTAAATTATCCAAACGCATGCGTATCATTCCAGTGCCATCTGCTGTGATTTCATCACCTAAATTTTCATCAAAAATAATTTTGAGTTTAGCATCTTGAGTAACATCGAAGTTTAAATTTAAATCAACACCGGTAAAATCTATTTTAGGGTCAGTTATAGTTATTGATGTGTCTTTGTTTAAGAACTGAATGAAACTTTCTTCATCAGAAATCTCAGATGCTCCGTACATCGGGAAATTGATGCTAGTACCTTTTTGCGTTTTTGCATCGACGGTAATTTCTAAATTATCTGAATAGCCATATATATTCGCATAACCGGTAACATAAGCCTTACCGTAATAATATTCACCTTCTTGATAATCTGTATTCATAACCAAGAACTTTTCCAAAGGAAGGACTTTCCATGAATAATTAGGATCTTTTTTCAAAGCGTCATCTTCTAAATTGAAGTTTAAGTCAAAGTTCCAATCCAAGAAATTATCGTGATAGATAGATCCAACTAATGAACCTGCATTTCCTTCTTCATCTATAACTGGAATGTTATCCATATAGAATCCGTATTCATCAACATTAATTGTTCCGTTGGTCATGAATTTTACACCCAATATTCCAACTTTCGCACCACCGTTAGTTAAATCCAATTTCCCTTCCAATTTTGGAAAATCTGGCGTTCCGTGCACTTCCAACTTACCATCCAGAATTCCTGTGATGTTGGAAAGAACTTGTGGGTCCATGAATGCATTAGTGAATTGGATATCCGTTTTATCAAACACCAAATTAAAGTCAAGATTGTCTTTTTTGCGATTCACGTGGTATTTTCCATCGAAAGCAAATGTCTTTGTGTTACGATAGATTAAATCGCCTAGTAGTTTTACACTTTCTTCGCCTTTCACCCATTCAGATTGAACAAATACGTCGCCAACTTCTTCATTGTTGATATAAAGTCCTTTTATACTCGCATCACCGTTGAAACCAATTTTAGTGAAAGGTGTCGATATTTCTCCAAAGCCGTTTACCTCGCCTCTTAAATCAACAGGTGTTTGAAGTAAAGCTCCAAAATCATCCAACTGTAAATGACTGACTTTTAACCGTAGGTTGTCTTCCTCTTTATCCGATATTTTTCCATTAATGGATATAAACTGATTTTGCCGTTCGAATAAGAAATTGGAAATGGAAATATAATCTTCTCTATATTTAATAGCCGACGATTCGCTGATATCCCACTGTTTTTCTTGAATGGTAATATGAGATGGGTTAATCAAGAAATCCAAAGAAGTTTCGTCTAATACCCGTGTTTCCCAATTCAGTATGGAAAAGTTAGCGGTGTTCGGATTCCAAGATAGATCAGAAAGGAAAATGTCTTTAGAACCAGTGGCATTAAAAAGCAAATTATCTACGGAAACCGAATCATTCAGCTCGAATTTTGATGCTGTTAAAATCAAATTCAAGCTGTCTTTAATTGCAGACGACTTTAGGTTTAAACCGTTTATCGCGTAGTTCTCGTATTTCACGAAAGGGCTAGTCGCGTTTAAGCTAAAGTCATTAGTTTGTTCGTTGTAATTGCCTTGCACAACTGTTCCGCGATTAACAGTAAGTCCGGGAACGAAAATATCGAAAAACTCTTGCATTTCTTTCACTCGGACATCGTAAGAAAAATGGTTGTTGCTCGCCAAAGAGGTTTTTCGTTTTTCAACCGGTTTGATGATGGCAGGCAAAATTTGACTCAATTGATCTTGGAAAGAATTTGCAATTCGAGAAAAGTCTACTTTACCTTCAATGCTGATATCGGCGAGTTTACTTTGTATAAATAGTTTGTCATTGAACTCACCGCGATCTACTTCAATATTCATAGCCGGAATATCAAACTTTTTATTCCCTTCTTGATAAACCAAACCATTAAGTACAATGCTTCCTTTTACATTTTCTTCATTTGTTCCATACAAATCGACAGAGAAGTTGGAGGCAAGAACAGTATTTTTTACGTTGGTAAATCCTAAATTGTCCAGCACTGCTCTCGTCAAATCGATGGAAAACTCCATGTGTTGTTGACCTTTTAAATCGATTGAGCCATCATAAACTAAATTTAGATTGTCGTCTTTTATGTCAATTTTAGCCGTTAATTCATTGTCAACAATTTTCCCTTCAGTTATTGTAATGTTTTCATAAGAGTAATCCATAAAGTCAAAACGGTTGACATTTCCTTCAATTAAATCGAATCGAATGTCATTTGAGCTAAACGCCTCACCGCTAAAGAAAAATGTTCCATCAACTTTCCCGAAAGATTCATCTGCTAAAAATGTTCCGAGGTCAAATTCGTTGACTTTTACATCGTATTCACCGGCCTGCGATTTTTCAAAGAAATAGGACTTCGCGGGTCTGTTTTCAGTGAATAAAATTCCATTATCAATTTGGACTGAACCCAATGCAGTTTTAATTTCATCGCCTGCAATTACGAATTGACTATAAAACCCATCAACTCTAACTTTACTGACTTCGAAAAAACCTAAACGTTCAACATATTTGTCAAAACTTGGGTAACCACCGCCATTGTCTTTTGGAAGTTTAATATGCTTGAGATCATTCAAATAAATGTAGGCATAGTCAATTTTTTCTTGAAAAAATGCAGATTCAATTTTATTGAAATTAACAAGATTAATTGTTCCTTGAAGTTTGGTTCTTCTGCCAGTTGACAAGTCTAAATCTGAAATTCTCAAGTTATTCACTTTGCGGGTAACTTTTCCTGAAATGTCAACCATTTGATCCATTCCTTCAAGTGCACTTGCGAAGTAAGAAACATCTTTCATGGAAACGTGAGAAGGTAGAATAGCACAATCGAAAGAAACGCTGTCTTCAAAAGTATAAACATCTGGCAGCTGATTCATTTTCAGGTACATTTTGGAGAAGTATACCTCTGAGTTTGGTGTCTGAAAGGCCAAACGATCTAAATAAATACCTTTTTTTATTATTCGAGCCTTGGTATACAATTGATCCAAAACAAAGCCACATTTTTCAGTTGTATTTAGTTCGGATATCACACAGGCAATATCATTTCCTTCAATCTGAATATTTTTGGCAATGAGATTTACATTTTTAAAATCCAGATGGTCCCAATCCATTCCAAAGTCAGAATAGGATTTTCGCATGTCATCGTATCTAAAATGAACGTTGGTAAGCTGGACTCGTTCCAAATCCAAGCTCATTGGTTTACTGTCCGAAGTGGAAGGGCCAGATGCAAAATAGTCGGTTATGAACCAATAATTATAGTCTGCAGTTAGTGAATCTCGAATTAAATGAACGTTTCCTTGATCTAACTCAACTGAAGCGATGGTGATTTTATTTTTCACCAAATCCAAAGCTTTAAGCTTAACATGAAGCGTTTGAATATCAGCCAGTGTATCTCCAGCCAAATCCTCAACATAAACTCCTTTCAAGGCTACGCGATCAAAAAATACAATCGCAACTTCATCAATTCGCAATTCTGTACCGAGCTCGCTAGAAAGAAATGAAGTGGCTTGTTTGGCTAGAAAGGTTTGAAAAGGTGTCGTTCGCACGGCAAATGCAAAAACAATCAATGCAATCAAAAGGACATCCACCAAAATGGAGAAGAATCTTCCTATAAATTTCATTATTTTTGACATTCGAAAACAAATTTAATCAATCTTGGCGCATAACGACATCTATATATTGGGAATCGAGTCCTCATGCGACGATACTTCTGCTTCTATACTCAAAAATAGTTCCATTTTATCAAATGTAATAGCTGGACAGAAAATTCATGAGGAATATGGAGGAGTCGTGCCTGAATTGGCGAGTCGAGCTCATCAGAAAAATTTGATTCCCGTTGTTGATTCAGCTTTGAAAAAAGCGGGTATAACATTGGATGATTTGGATGGAATTGCTTTTACGCGAGGACCAGGTTTAATGGGTTCTTTAGTCGTTGGAACATCTTTTGCCAAAGCAGTTTCTCTTGCGAAAAATATTCCTATGCTCGATGTTAATCACATGCAAGGTCATGTATTGGCTCATTTTATCGATGACGAAGGGAAATCAAAACCTTCATTTCCGTTTTTATGTTTGACTGTTTCTGGTGGGCACACGCAAATTGTTTTGGTGAAAGATTATTTGGAAATGGAAGTTATCGGTCAAACAATTGACGATGCTGCCGGTGAAGCTTTCGATAAGAGTGCGAAACTATTAGGTTTTCCATATCCCGGCGGACCCTTGATAGACAAATTTGCCAAGGAAGGAAACCCAGAAGCTTTTGAATTTGCCGAACCAAGAATCGAGAATTACGATTTCAGTTTTAGCGGAGTCAAGACGTCAATTTTGTATTTTCTTCAGAAGCAGACAAAGTTGAATGAGAACTTTATCGAAGAAAATAAAGCTGATTTGTGCGCCTCTATCCAAAAAACAATCGTCGATATACTTTTGAAAAAAATTGAAACCGCTGCCAATGATTTAGGCATTTCTGAAATTGCGATTGCCGGAGGAGTTTCTGCAAATTCTGGTTTGCGAAATGGAATTCAATCTTTGGGTGAAAAAAAGGATTGGAATGTATACATTCCTAAGTTTGAATATTGTACAGATAATGCGGCTATGATTGCTATAACTGGTAAATTTATGTTGGAAAAAGGTTTGACAGCTGGTCAAGAAATCAGCGCTCAAGCACGATGGAAAATGTAATTCACAATTTTTAGCGAAATCTAAATTTAGCTTAGGAATCCAAGTTGAAATTTAGAATAAAACCTATTTTACCCTCTCAATTGCTATTTTTGCAGGTATGAATACTTTTTTAATCACATTATCGGTATTTTTCTTATCGTTCTTGAATTATGCTCAAGACCACATTCAGTGGACTGGAAAATATGACAAAGAATCGCAAAAGGCAGTTTTAACAGCCAAACTAGAAGAAGGATGGCATGTATACAGCCAAACAACTGACGAATCTGTAGGCCCAGTTGCAACACAATTTCAACTTGGCGCGAATGAGGCACTAATTGTTGGAAGTCCAATGATTGAGCCTAAACCTATTGACGCATATGATGCAAATTTTGAGGGCAATGTAAAATATTTTGAGAAACAAGTTAGTTTCGAGCAGTTGATAATTCCCTCAGAAAACACAAAAGCAACTTATAAGGTGACTTACATGATTTGTAATGAAGAAATGTGTCTGCCACCTGTCGATAAAATGATTACTTTGAACATTGTCAAATAATATAAAATGATGAAAATTCTTTTTTCAATTCAATCCTTTTTACTTGCCATATTCCTTTCTGTAGGAACTTTTGGGTTTTCTCAATTGGAATTTCCTGAAGATAAGGTAAGTGCAAAATTTACAGTTGAACAAAATGGTTGTGAGGCAACGATTACAGCCAAAATTACAGTTGTTCCAAAATGGCATATTAACGCTGTAAAATTGCCGAAAGGTAGTTTCCTTTTTCCGACAAGTTTAAAGGTTATTAAAGGAGGTGAATTTACTTTAGTCGGTGCAACGATCGAACCAAAGCCTCATTACATGCGCGATGAAATGGCAGATGAGGATTTGTTTTACCACGAAGGAACTTTCTCTTTGAAGCAAAAAATAAAAATTTCTGCTGAAAAAGACTTTACTGCAAAAGGAGAGTTTACCTTTCAAACGTGCAACGATGTTCGATGTTTACCTGATTTCACGATGCCTTTCTCTGTTAATGTAAAAGGTTGTCCTAAAGAAGTTGATCCACTTGAAGAGCCAATAGAAAATACTGTTTTAGTTCCTGAGGATAACATCAATTCAGATTCTATAGAAAAAGCGAATGCTAAAACAGTCGTTGTGCCGAATGACGATGATGACAGGGAGAAGTTGAAAGAAGAAAAAGAGGATAAAAAGAATTCTACTCTATGGAGAATTTTCATCCTTTCTTTCCTAAGTGGATTGGCAGCTTTGCTTACACCATGTGTTTTTCCAATGATACCAATGACAGTGAGTTTCTTTACTAAACAAAGTAAAACTAAAGCAGCAGGAATCAAGAATGCCGTGATATATGGAGTTTCTATTATTGCTATATATATTCTTCTAGGAACGGTTGTTACGGCCGTGTTTGGTTCAGAGGTATTGAATGAAATGTCAACCAATCCTACGTTTAATATTGTCTTTTTCCTCATCTTGGTGATTTTTGCGGTTTCCTTTTTGGGAGCATTTGAAATCAGAATGCCTAGCAAATGGGTGAACAAAGCCGATAGTCGAGCAGATAAAGGTGGACTAATCGGAATCTTTTTCATGGCATTGGCTTTAGCTTTGGTTTCTTTCTCTTGCACAGGTCCTATTGTTGGAACTTTACTGGTTCAAGCGGCTAGCGAGGGCGGAATAGCACCATTCGTTGGAATGTTTGGTTTCTCTTTTGCATTGGCTTTACCATTTGGTTTATTTGCTGCCTTCCCAGGTTGGATGAATACTTTACCAAAATCTGGAGGATGGTTGAATACTGTAAAAGTAGTTTTAGGATTTTTAGAATTGGCTTTGGCCTTTAAATTCCTTTCCAATGCAGATTTATCATTGCAATCGCATATGCTCGAAAGAGAAATATTCTTAGCGATTTGGATAGCCATATTTGCTGTTTTGGCAATTTACCTTTTCGGATGGATTCGCATGCCACATGATAGTCCACTCGAACATTTATCAGTCGGGAGAACCTTATTTGGAACATTAATTCTAATGTTTGTAATCTATATGATTCCAGGAATGTTTGGTGCGCCTTTAAAGCTAATTAGCGCATTTCCACCTCCTATGAGTTACAGCGAATCACCAACTGGTTTCGGTGGAAGTTCATCTGTAGCCGCTTCTTCAAGCGAGCATGTTGAAGGAATGCATCTTGGTCCACAAGGCATACAAGTTTTCCATGATTTCGATTTAGCGCAAGCCTACGCGTTCAAAGTAGGAAAACCTCTTTTTGTTGACTTCACGGGTCACAATTGTGTGAATTGCCGAAGAATGGAACAAAGTGTTTGGGGTGAGCCAGGAGTTATTGACATGCTTAGAAATGATGTTGTAATCGTTTCATTGCATGTAGATGAGCGAATAGATTTGCCAGCAGATCAAGTAAAAGAAGTTGAAATCGCTCCGGGACGAATGAAAACTTTAAGAACTACGGGCGACAAATGGATGTACAAACAAATCAAAGAGTACAAAGTTACTGCTCAGCCATACTACATTATGCAAGGACCGAATGGTGAAGATTTGGCGAATAAATCGGCAGACTATGAGCACCATAGTAATCCAAAAGATTTTAGAAAGTGGTTGGAAGAAGGTTTAAAACTTTACGATAAAGCCGAGTAATCGGAATTAAATATAATTCCAATTTAAGGTTGTATCAAAACTTCCTACTATTTTTGATTCATGAACAATTTTCTTGAGACGCCCATCGAGTATTTAAAAGGTGTTGGTCCAAAAAGGGCTGCGCTTTTGAAGAAAGAACTCGGGATAGTCTCGTACGAAGATTTGTTATTTCATTTCCCGTTTCGCTATGTCGATAGAACAGCTTACCAAAAGGTAGTCGATGTTCAATACTCTGACACGCAACTTCAATTAAAAGGTAAAATAGTTTCCCTAAAAACAACAGGTGTTGGACGTGGAAAAAGATTGTCCGGAATTTTTGAAGATGAAACAGGTCGAATAGAATTGGTTTGGTTTCAGGGAGTAGAATGGGTAAGTAAAAACATCAGCGCAGGTCGTATTTACCAAGTTTATGGTAAAGCAAAAAAATACGGAACAGGCTACAATATCGCGCATCCTGAAATTACACCTTGGGAAAATGTGGATCAAACCAAGGGCATGCAAGGTGTTTATTCCAGTACAGAAAAATTAAGTGATGCCGGTTTACATTCAAAAGGAATCTATAAACTGGCAGTTACACTTGTCGAAAATTTGAATAAAGTAGTTGAAGAGACTTTCCCGCAGTCCATTCGCTCTCAATACAAATTAATGGATTTGGAAGAAGCGCTTATTCAAATTCATAGACCCGACTCAGAAGATCAAGCGCGTCGAGCAATTTTTCGATTGAAATTTGAAGAGTTGTTCTTTTTGCAATTGGAATTGTTGCACCGAAAACAAATCAGTTTTGAAAAAGGGAAAGGATTTGTATTCCCAAAATTGGACAAAGTCTTTAATCGATTCTATGAAGAAAAATTACCTTTCGAATTAACTGGTGCTCAAAAGAAAGTGCTCAAAGAAATACGCAAAGACGTTATCTCAGGCAAACACATGAATCGATTACTACAAGGTGATGTAGGAAGTGGAAAAACACTTGTAGCATTGATAGCTATGCTAATGGCAATAGATAATGGTTTTCAATCGGCTATCATTGCGCCAACGGAAATTCTAGCCAACCAGCACTTTGAAGGAATTAGTGAAATGTTGGAAGGTTTGGACATTCAAGTAGCTCTTTTGACCGGTTCCACAAAAAAGAAGGATAGAGAGATTCTCCATGAAAAACTCCGTTCGGGGGAATTGAACTTGCTTATTGGAACCCATGCTTTGCTTGAAAATGTTGTTCAATTTCACAATTTGGGAATGGTTATTATCGATGAACAACATCGTTTTGGCGTAGCGCAACGAGCAAAAATGTGGCGAAAGAATGTTATTCCACCACATGTTCTAATCATGACGGCAACACCTATTCCTAGAACCTTAGCAATGACTTTCTACGGTGATTTGGAGGTTTCGGTGATAGATGAATTACCACCTGGTCGGAAACCAATTACAACGAGTCATAGAAATGAATCAAACCGAGCGCGAGTTTTTGGTTTCATGAAAGAGGAAATAGCTTTAGGTCGACAGATTTATATCGTTTATCCGCTGATCCAAGAATCAGAAACGCTTGATTTGAATAACTTGATGGATGGTTTTGAAGCCGTTTCTCGGTCGTTTCCTATGCCAGATTATCAAGTGAGTATCGTTCATGGTAAAATGAAACCAAAGGACAAAGATTTTGAAATGCAACGATTTGTGAAAGGAGAAACGCAAATTATGGTGGCAACAACTGTTATTGAAGTTGGTGTAAACGTACCAAATGCAAGTGTAATGATCATTGAGAACTCCGAACGATTTGGTTTGTCTCAATTGCACCAATTAAGAGGTAGAGTAGGGCGTGGAGCAGATAAATCCTATTGTATATTGATGTCTTCGCATAAACTTTCCAAAGAAGCAAAAAAACGAATCGAAACAATGGTTCGTACACAAGATGGTTTTGAAATTGCTGAAGTAGATTTAGAAATAAGAGGTCCGGGCGATATTATGGGTACACAGCAGAGTGGTGATTTGAACTTGAAAATTGCTGATCTTGCTAAAGATGGACCATTAGTTTCCATTGCAAGAGATGTGGCTAGAAAACTATTAAGCGATGATATTGAACTGGCTTTACCAGAAAATCAGGTATTAAAAACGAAGCTTTTTAAAATCCTTCGTTCGCGACCAAATTGGGGGAAAATTGCGTAACAGATAACTTATTTTTCGTTTAAACGTTAAACATGTGTAGTTTTAAGTTCAAATCTCCGACTTTTTACAAATGAAAAGTGCTCTTTTACTATTTTCGCTTCTGTTCTCCTTGACATTTCAAGCTCAAGAGCAATTTGGTTCGTCATTTTCAAATTACACACCTACGCAGTCTGTATTTATGAATCCTTCAAGCATGTTGGACTCAAAAACCTGGTTGGATATTCACATAGTCGGAGCAGGAACCTATGCCATGAATAATATGGTTTATTTGCGCAACTCAAGCGTCCTAAAAGCTATTAAAAGTGATGAAAGAACTTTGCAAAATAGTATTCGGTACAACAGAAACAGAAGAGTAAACTCAGTATATAATAGGACTTTTGCTAATGCACTTTCTGGAGTTTGGTCGCAAGGAGATTTTGCAGCAGGACTTTTCTTTAATGTAAGATCGTTTACGACTGTTAGAGGTATTCCAGATGAAGCAATTGACATTATAGATGGTTCAATAGCTGGTGATCAGTTTGAGCAAAATAAAGATTATAGTTATCGAGATTTGAACGTATCGTCTTTGACCTTCGGCGAGGTGCAGTTGAGTTTAGGATATACTTTCTATAAAAAACGACTAGACATGCTGATGGGAGGTATTTCAATTAAGAAATTTGTTCCTTTATTGGGAGGCGCAGCGCGTATTTATGATGCTCGATTCAATCAAAGCTCAGATACTTCTTTTGCATATTTGAATGCAGATATAGATGCAATGTACACGAATCAAATTGCGCCAAATTTTCGCGGCGGTATGGGATTAGATATAGGATTTACTTACCAAAAAATGACGGCCTACTGTCAAAGTTATTTCCCAAATAGTAAGAGAAATGGTTGTAAGCAAATCCCTTACAAATATAAAGTTGGCGTTTCAATTTTAGATATCGGTTCAGTAAAGTATGACCAACAAGTTGTTCAATCAAGAGGAATTCGCATAAATTATGATACTACTTATTACACACGATTCGATAACTTTGAGCAAGACAGTATTTTTCAAATAATAAGTGGTCTCGACACTGTCTTTAATGATGAAGACATTAAAAACCCCAACAAAATTCATTTACCTACTGCATTGTCTCTTCAGTTTGATTATAACTTGTGGAAATCAAAAGTTTATTTCAACGCAAGTTTGATGCAAGGTTTCCCTATCAGAAATCAAAAATTTGGTTCGAGAAGGCCAAACTCATTAATGGTAGGTGTTCGTTATGAATCAAGAATATTTGACGTTTCAATTCCCTTCAGCTTGTATGAATACTCCATGCCTCAACTCGGATTTGAGTTTCGGATATATTGTTTGACCGTTGGAACTGATAAGCTCTTAAGCTTAGTTGGTACGCCTAGCCTTTATGGCGCTGATATTTATGCAGCTTTGAAAATTCCTATCTTCTACAATCCTCAATGCAAGACCAAGATGAAGAACAAAAATAAATCGGAAGCGGCCAAACAAAAAGGTTACCGTAAGAAACGTAATAATTGTCCAGCTTATCAGTAATTACTAGAGATTAACTCTCTTTATAAATAGAATCAAATTCTTTCTGATATTTAGCTAAAATCACTTTTCTTTTCAATTTCAATGTTGGTGTTAATTCACCGCCTTCAATTGAAAATTCATTAGACAATAGCCTGAATTGCTTAATTTTCTCCCATTGACCATAGCCTTCATTGAATAAATCAACTTCTCTTTGAATACGATCTATAATTTTTTGATGACCTATAATATGACCATTTGTAGACAAGTCATCTTTGATGCCTTTTCTGGTTGCCCATTCACGAATAAATTCAAAATTCGGAACGATTAACGCAGATGGATATTTTTGTCCATCACCCATCACATAAATTTGTTCAATAAAACGTGATTCTTTGAACTTGTTTTCCATCGCTTGAGGAATGATGTATTTACCTCCAGAAGTTTTAAATATCTCTTTTTTACGATCTGTAATTTTTAAGAATTTCCCTTCAATAAATTCACCGATATCACCTGTGTGGAACCACCCATCTTTGTCAATAGCTTCAGCCGTAACATCGGGTAAGTTATAATATCCAAGCATTAAGTTCGGTCCTTTGGTCAAAATTTCGCCGTCCTCAGCGATTTTAACTTCAACATCTTTGATTAAGGCACCAACTGTCCCAAATCGTATTCCTTTTTCGAAACAGTTAACGGAGATAACGGGTGATGTTTCCGTCAAACCATATCCTTCCAAAATTGGAATTTGAGCTGCCATAAAAATTCTTGCCAGTCTCGGTTGTAAGGCCGCACTTCCAGAAGCAATAGCTCTTACGTTTCCGCCCAATGCCTCTTGCCATTTTGAGAATATAAGTTTTCTTGCGATGGCTAGTTTTATTGCGTAAATAGGACCTTTTCCTGTTTGCTCATATTCTTCAGCAATTTCAACTGCCCAGAAAAATAATTTTCGTTTGATTCCTGCTAGTTCATCACCTTTTGCCATGATTTTATCGAAGACTTTTTCGATTAATCTTGGAACGGCAGTAAATACATCAGGTTTTACTTCACGAATGTTGTCACCGATCGTTTCCATCGATTCAGCAAAATGAATAGAACATCCTAATTTGATATATAGATAATGTAACATTCGCTCGTAAACGTGACATACTGGCAAGAATGATAATACTTTTGAATTATTATCCGCTGGAATTGTGTCTTCACATGCTTCCTCATTGGATAATAAGTTGCCATGCGTCAACATAACACCTTTCGGATTTCCAGTTGTTCCTGAAGTATATATGATTGTAACTAGATCTTTAGTTTGTATTGCTTCTTTTCGAGCATCAATGTCTGCATCTGAAACATTTGCACCTTCTTTTTCAATTTCGGTCCAATGAACAGCACCTGCTACTTTGTCAAAAGTAAATACCTTTTCTACGGTAGGTGTTTGGGATAGAATTGGCGTTATTTTATCAGATAATTCTTGATTGGCAACAAAAACGAACTTCAATTTCGCATCATTAAAAATGTAGATGTAATCGTGTTCAGAAATATTTGGATACAAGGGTACAACGATTGCCCCAATTTGCTGAATAGCTATATCCATTATGTTCCATTCATATCGCCCAGCTGACACTAAACCAATGTTGTCTCCAGCTTTAACGCCCATTCCGTATAATGCTTTGGAATATATATTTACCTTTTCGACAAATGTTTTCGTTGATAATTTTTCCCAAATACCGTTCGTTTTTGTAACAAACATTCCGTCTTGAGGATATTTTTCTAATTGATAATAAGGTAAATCAAATAAGCGAGTTGGCTTCATATTTTCGTTTTAATCATAGTTTAAAACGAATATAGTAATAATTGAAGTCTTTCACAATCTTTTGAAAATATGTGTAACTTATTGCTTTGTTGTCTTTATATGTTATAGGTATGTTATTTTTTTTCATAACTTGCATGTTCGAAATAAATTTTTCGATCCTGTAACTTTTAGCATACCGGAATTGTTTAACTGTTAACGTGCAAAGAACTTTTGAAAAGAGACGAGTACAATATCGCGATAAAAAACCACGCCAACGCCCTTTATGGATATGCGTTGAAGTTCCTAAGGAACAGTGAGAATGCGCAGGATATTGTACAAGATGTTTTTGAAAAGTTGTGGCTCAATCGCAAGAAGGTAGAGTTGGAGAAGGCAAAGAGTTGGATGTTTACAACCGCTTTTCATGCCATGCTCAACTTCAACAAGAAGCGAAGTAGAATGGAATACAATTCAGAAAGTTTACCCGAACGAGGGTCTAATGAAAAAAATCTTTTTGAATCAAATCAAGTGGTAGAAAGAGCAGTAAGCATTTTACCTCCACTTCAGAAAAGTATCATTCTATTGAGAGATTTAGAGGGTTATACTTATCAAGAAATTGGTAATATTCTCGAGATCAGTGAGTCACAAGTGAAAGTTTATTTGTTCCGAGCACGGAATAAAATAAAGAAACAGTTAAAAGATTCAACGAAGTTGGTATGAGTAACCCGTCTTTCGACAACATAGATAAATGGCTTTTTGAGTATACTGAGGGAAATCTTTCTTCCCAGCAGGTAGACCAATTGAAGCAATTTATGCAGCAAAATCCAGAGTTCGATTTGGATTTTGACGCATGGGAAAGTGCCAAGGTTGAAGCTAATCCAGTAGTTTTTCCAAATATAGATTCATACACTAAAAAACCAATTGCTTGGATATTCCCTGCAGCAATCGTTGGAACTTTAGGGCTTTCAATCGGAATGGGTTGGTTAGCGTTAAACAAAATCGAAAATGATGCTCATGTAGAATCTGTTGCAAGAGTTAATGAGATTAATTACGTTAAGAAACTGAAGAATAACACTTCTAGTAAAGATGAAAAAGTTTCTTCTGAAGAAACTACAATCAACACATCTGCCAACACAACTGCAGAAAACTTTATTGCTTTATCAAATTCCAATTTACACACACCGACTAAATTAAATGTGAATCCTGTTCAATCTTCAGTTAGTTTCATTGAAAAAGAAGAGCTAATATCCACTCGATCTTTTTTAGCACTAAAAGCTATTGAGGAGAAACATAAGGTGAATGAGTTGGTCGCTGAATCTCTGAAGGAGTCGAAAAACGAAATTCTACGTTCGGAAATTGAAAAAATTAATACGAAAAAAGCAAGTGAAGAAAAGTTTGTTAACTCTACGAATTCTGAATCAACTCAGATTAGTTCGGAAGAGTCAATTGAAAACGCAAGAGCAATGTCTCGCTCAAATCAGCGTGTTTCTTCCAATTATAACAAATCATTTAGTTCAAAGGTAAAATCCACGATTCGTAAAATAATACGAATGACAGATAATCCAATCGCCTTGACAAATTCAAAAGATATTTATTATCATACACCTGGAATGCAAACCCTAGATGTGAATTTTGGTTCTGTAGGTAGTCTTCTTCAACCGCGGATCCAAACGGTTTCTCGCGCTCAATGGACTGGTCACGGAAATCAACAAATTGCGAACCAAATTTCTTTTGATTCGTACGTTAAAGATATTCGCGGCGGAATAGGGGTTCAATTGAACCATGTTTATTACGGAGACGGAGCATATCAATTAGGTCAATTTGCATTGATGTATTCGCCAAAATTTGCAGTATCTAAGAATGTTGTAATAGAGCCAGCGATACGTTTTAAAATGGGTAATAAGAGATTATATAACCAAAAATTAGTCCCAGGTCAATTGATCGAAGTAGATCGCCTGAACCAACGAACTTATGCTAATGAAAGTCTAAGCACTTCGGTACAAGATCTTTGGTATAAAGATGTTGGATTCGCTTTGATGAGTAATACAAAATGGTTCTCTGCGGGTATTCAAATTGATAATATTGGAAGACATTATAGCAACGTATTCCAATCTTCAGATAAAAACAACTATGCTTCTCAGCACATTACTGCCACAATTGGAACGGATTATGTGTCGAGATCAAAAATAATTTCATTTTCTCCTTACATAATGTACCAGAAAATGGAAAATTTATCTGAAATTTGGGGCGGCTCAAATTTTAGGTATAAAAAATTCATGATTGGAGGAGGGATTTCTTCCATTGGTGATTATGCTGGTTCGATTGGAATTAAAACTGATCGCTTGATGATAACTTATGCTGTCGATAATACACAATCTGTATTGTTAGACAAAAAGTTATTTTCACAGCAACTTACTCTTAGAATATTGACTAACCGTGGCTCAAATAGCCACAGAATGCTAAAATAAAAAAACATGAGAAAACTACTTTTTTCAAGCGTGTTCATCCTTTCGTCATTGGCTTCAAATGCCCAGGATTTGGAATTTACTCAATTCTATGCAAATCCAGTGTATCTGAATCCAGCGTTTGCAGGTTCAAATGGATGTGCTCGATTTGCAGCCAATTATAGAAATCAATGGCCTGCATTAAGTGGCAACTACGTAAGTTACGCAGCTGCATACGACCAGTATTTTGATAATATCTCTGGTGGTTTCGGTGTTATTCTAACAAATGATGTTCAGGCAAAAACACTAAACACAACGAATTTAGGTTTGGTTTACTCTTATCACCTTCGTTTAGGTCGTAAATGGACAGCCTTGTTAGGAGCTAAAGCAGCGTATACTCAGAAATTCTTGGATTGGGATAAATTGACATTTGGCGATATGATTGACCCAAGAAGAGGTTTTATCTATTCTACGAATGATGTTCCAAGAGGTGGATCAAGAGGTTTCTTTGATGCATCAGCTGGAGCAGTTGTATACAATAAGAACTTTAATATTGGTTTTGCAGCAAATCACTTGAACACGCCAAACGAATCATTGATTGTTGGTGAATCTAAACTACCAATGCGATTTACAGGTCACGCCTCAGCTAATATTGGATTGGGTGGAAGTTCAAAATACAAAAACGTAACAACGATTATGCCGAGTATTTTGTATACCTACCAAAGAGGATTCCAACAGTTTAACATTGGAACATATGTGAAGTACAGTAACTTTACTGCAGGAGCTTATTTCCGTAGCAAAGACGCATTCATCTTAACGATAGGTGTTCAAACTGACCAATTCCGTTTAGGATACAGTTATGATGTTACCGTTTCAAAATTGAATAACGGAGTATCCGCTGGTTCTCATGAAATCTCAATGCAATACTTAGTTAAATGTAGAAAGAAATCAGTTAAATTTAGAACGATCTCTTGTCCTACTTTCTAAAAGGAAGAAAAAATATTATTAAAAAGGCATCCAATTGGATGCCTTTTTTGTTTTTATAAATTATGAAATTCAAATATCAATCAATTGAATAAACAGTCTTTCCTCGAATCACCGTTCGATTTGCAAAGTTCTCTATAAACGTTGGGCCTTGATTAATCGGTCTATCTAAAATTACGAAAGTTGCTTCTTTGCCTTTTTCTAAGCTTCCTGTGTTTTGCTCCCTAAATGAAGCGAATGCTGGCCAAATTGTCATTCCTTTCAAGCAATCGATAAGTGAAAGGCCATCTTCTTTGCGGAAACCTTCACTCGGTTGGTTATTCATATTCTTTCTTTGGGTTGCGGCAAAAATTGTTAGGAAAGGATTGATTCTATCAAAGGGGAAATCTGTTCCCAACGCCATTATTCCAGTTTGATTCAGTATCGTTTGATATGCGTAAGCTCCTTTCATTCTGTCTTTTCCTAATCTGTTTTCTGCCCAACGTTGGTCGCTGATAGCATGCGTAGGTTGAACACTTGGGAAAACGCCGTATTCAGCGAAAAGAGAAAAATCCTTTGGGTCTATAACTTGAGCATGTTCTATTCGCCAACGGTGGTCTTTTTTAACCTCAAATGCTCTCTTGTATAAATTAAGTAAAATGGACGCAGATGAATCGCCAATGGCGTGTGTGTTCAATTGAAAATCATGTTTCAAACAAAACTCTGCCATTTCAAGCATTTCTGTATACGTTGTGGTTTGTATCCCGTGACTGTGTGGGTCATCTGAATAAGGTGATTTTAAAAGTGCTCCTCTAGAGCCCAAAGCACCATCCGCAAACATCTTGAAGCTTGAAATATAAAAGTTCCCCCAGTTTAACTTTCCATTTTTTATTGCGAATTCCTTGTTTTCCTTTGAAATACGAAGCATACCGTAAACTTCTAATTTCCAATCTTGCGATAAGGCTAATTTCTTCAACATAGTCAAGTCAGCATTTTCTATTCCTGCTTCGTGAACAGCAACAACACCGTATTGCAATAATTCTTCTTGAATTTCATAAAGAGCTTCCATTCTTTCTTTTTCTGGATAAGGAGGAATGAAGGTTTTCATGAAATCCATAGCCTTGTCTAATAATAGACCAGTGCACTTGCCATTTTCTGTCACTACTTTTCCTCCGGGAATAATAGTTTCACTGTTGATTTTTGCGATATCCAAAGCCTTTTGATTTGCCAAAATAGCGTGTCCATCAATTCTAAAAAGGCACACTGCCAAATCGGGGAAAATTTCATTTAGTTTTTCGTTGGTTGGTAAAGCATCATTTCCCCACATGGATTGATCCCAACCATGACCAACAACAAATTTCCGACTAGATTTATCCGCATATTTTTCCGTTCGGATTAAAACTTCTTCCAAGGATTTTGAGCCAAATAGGTTTATACCAAGTTTCATATCTGCATAAGGAACTAAATGGCCATGCGCATCTGTAAAACCAGGATAAATTTCCTTTCCTCCTGCATCAATTGTTTCCTCAGCAGAATATTTGTTTAGTATCTGGCGCTCGGGCCCAACTTCAATAATTTTCCCATCCTTGATTGCCATAGCTTCCGCAACTTGATCAGAATTGTCCATCGTATGGATGATTGCATTGTGCACCACTAAATCGGCTGATTTGGCTTTCATGCAGGATGAAACAATTAGGAGAAAACAAAGTGGAATTAGAAACTTCATACTAGGGTTTTGCTCAAAAATAATTAGAATTTGTCAGGTTTCCCTCCTAGAGGAGGGATTAAGGGAGGTGATTTATGGATACTTTAGGTGATATAAATAGATTTGACAGCTGATTCATTTTTCACCTCCCTCGGTCCCTCCTCGAGGAGGGAAGATGAATGCACCTCAAAATCATTGATAAACTCTCAGAAAAATGTGCCGAAAATCACCCCCATTTTCACTACCTTTGTCGCTTAATTTTTAGTAAACATGGATATTCCAAAAACGTATGAGCCGATACAGGCAGAGGAAAAATGGTATGCACATTGGATGCAGAAAGGCTATTTTCATTCTGAACCAGATGAAAGAGAAGCTTATACTGTCGTCATTCCTCCTCCGAATGTAACGGGCGTTTTGCACATGGGACACATGTTGAACAATACGATTCAAGATGTATTGGTTCGTCGTGCACGTATGCTCGGGAAAAATGCGTGTTGGGTTCCTGGAACAGATCATGCTTCTATTGCCACTGAAGCGAAAGTTGTTCAAAAATTAAGAAAAGAAGGAATTAAGAAATCTGATTTGACACGTGACGAGTTTTTAGCTCATGCTTTTGAGTGGAAAGACAAACACGGTGGAATCATTTTGGAACAATTGAAGAAACTGGGTGCTTCCTGTGATTGGGATCGTACTCATTTTACAATGGACAAAGAATATTCAGAAAGTGTAATCAACGTTTTCTTGGACCTTTATAAAAAAGGAAAAATTTACCGTAGTGTTCGTATGGTAAACTGGGACCCTGAAGCTTTAACTGCCGTTTCTGATGAAGAGGTAAATTACAAAGAGGTTAACTCAAAATTGTTTTACGTTCGATATAAAATTGCTGGAACGGAAGATGAGTGGTTGACGATTGCTACAACACGTCCAGAAACAATTTTAGGTGATAGTGCCATTTGTATTAACCCTAATGACGCTCGATTTAAACATTTGCATGGTAAACAAGCTATTGTTCCTATTGTAAATAGAACAATTCCTATCATTCAAGATGAATACGTGGATATCGATTTTGGAACAGGTTGCTTAAAAGTTACTCCAGCGCACGATACGAATGACTACGAATTGGGTAAAAAACACAATTTGGAGACAATCGACATTTTCAATGCAAACGGAACTTTGAATGCAGAAGGAAAGCATTATGAAGGAATGGATCGTTTTGAAGTTAAAAAAGCGATTGAAAAAGAATTGTACGATAAAGGTTATTTAGTGAAAACTGAAGACCACATCAATAAAGTTGGTTTTTCTGAAAGAACGGATGCGGTAATTGAACCTCGTTTATCTTTGCAGTGGTTTGTTTCCATGAAGGAATTAACAGGTCCGGCTTTGGACAATGTGATGAACGGTAAAATCCAGTTTCATCCAGAGAAATTTAAAAATACGTATCGTCACTGGTTAGAGAATGTAAAGGATTGGTGTATTTCTCGTCAGCTTTGGTGGGGACATCAAATCCCTGCATATTATTTTGGTGAAGGTGATAACGATTATGTTGTTGCAAAAACTATAGAAGAAGCTCTTAAATTGGCTACAGAGAAATCTGGAAAGACACTTATTGCGGCGGATTTAAAACAAGACGAGGATGTATTGGATACTTGGTTCTCTAGTTGGTTGTGGCCAATTTCTGTTTTCAACGGATTGACGGATCCAAAAAACAAAGAAATTCAATATTACTACCCGACAAATGATTTAGTAACAGCTCCAGAAATTATGTTCTTCTGGGTTGCTAGAATGATTATGGCTGGTTATGAGTATATGGATGAGTTACCGTTCAAAAATGTTTATTACACAGGGATTGTTCGAGATAAATTGGGTCGAAAAATGTCGAAATCTTTAGGGAATTCGCCAGATCCAATTGAATTAATAGAAAAATACGGTGCCGATGGCGTTCGAATGGGCGTTTTGATTTCTTCACCAGCAGGAAATGATTTACCTTTCGATACTTCGCAATGTGAACAAGGACGTAATTTCTCGAATAAGATATGGAATGCGTTTCGATTGGTTTCTTCATGGGAATCGAAAGATTTGCCACAGCCTAAAGCTTCTGAGAAAGCAATCGAATGGTTTGAAGCGAAATTCAATCAAGACTTGGTTCAGATCAATGAGCTTTTTGACAAATTCAAAATTTCAGAGGCTTTGATGATGATCTACAAACTAGTTTGGGATGATTTCTGCTCTTGGTATTTGGAAATGATTAAGCCAGGGTACAAACAGCCGATTGACAAAATCACTTTAGACAGAACGAAGTTGTTCTTCGAAGATTTGTTGAAATTGTTGCAACCTTACACGCCATTTGTCGCGGAAGAATTGTGGCATTTGATTGGTGAGCGTAAAGATGGTGAGGATATCATCGTTGCTGAATGGCCAAAAGTGAAGGAAGTAGATTCAAGTGTTTTGAAATCATTTGAAAAAGCAGAAGAGGTTATTACACATATCCGAAACATTCGTAAGCAAAACAGCATCGCTAATAAGGTGAAAATGGAATTGTTTGTAAAAGTGAATGGTGAAATTGATAAATCAATGGATTTCGTTATTGTCAAAATGGGGAACCTTTCATTTTTGGAATACACGGATAACAAAATTCCACAAGCAAATAGTTTTATCGTTGAAGGAAATGAATACTTCGTTCCTTTCGGAGAAAGCATTGATGTTGAAGCTGAAAAAGCAAAAATGCAGGAGGAATTAAACTATACGAAAGGATTCTTGAAAAGTGTTCAAGGTAAATTGAAGAACGAGAAATTCGTTTCTGGAGCTCCTGAGCAAGTTGTTGCTATTGAGAAAAAGAAAGAAGCTGATGCTCTTCAGAAGATTGCTATTCTCGAAGAGAAGCTTTCTGAAATGGTTTAATTTTAAAGATAATTAGAAACAAAAAAGTCGCTCGAGAGCGGCTTTTTTGTTTACTATTCGATTTTTAGCGTTGTTGGCTCACGAATAAAGGTTAAGATTGAATAAGATGAATTTCATCGAACTAAACTTTTACTCTTTGCAAAATTTAGTGTTTTTGAGCAAAGAGCATAATTACCCCATAAAATCTGCGTTATCTGCACTCTCGATAATATTCTTAATTATTCAGAATCTCATCAACCGTACTTCGCGTAATGTAATGGTAATTATTTCTAGCCGTTTTATACAAATCCTTCGCCCAAACTTTGTTGTCAGCATTTTTAACCAACTCCTCGAAGATTGGTTCAATGAACTTTCTTCTTCCAACTTTTATTAAGAATTTACGCATAGGAGGGAAAACCGCCTTGTAATTGTTCTGAATGCCTAATACAAACCACTCGGCCATAATTTCAGAATTACCACAAGCTTTGAAATTTAAGTTCTTATCGATTAAGGCCATTGTTCCTTGTGGTAATGTATCTGGAAGTGTTCTAATAAAAGCTAACCATTCTTGCGTAGTATAATCTTCTCTTTTTATTTTATCTTTCTTCCATTTTACCTTAAATATATCTTCACCTAAGGCAAGTTTATTGGCAAGGGCTTGAATGTTATTAAACCTTTTTGATTCAATTTTTACACAATTGGAGGGTAATCCATCTTCATACAACCATTCTTTCAAGTTGAATTTGATTCGCATTGGATTCAACAAGTGTTCACGTAAGAAATTTTCAAATTCTTCAGTGGTAAGTGTTTTAAAACCGTACTCTTTAAAATATCGTTTTAAAAATACATCGAAATTTGCCCTGCCAACCCTAGTTTCTAGAGTTTTTAGGAACATTGCGCCTTTCACGTAAGCAACGGTTGTCATACCATCATCTGGATTTCTCCCGTCAAGAAATAACTTTAAATGTGTATCATAAGGATGAGGCCCGGCTGCAATTGTTTTAAGTTCGATTTCTAATTCTTGAAATTCAATTAAAGCAAGCATATCCGCAACTTCAGTTCCGTATAAATCTTCCATGATGCGGTTTTCAATATAAACTGTAAAACCTTCGTTCAGCCAGAAGTCGTTCCATGTTTTGTTTGTAACATAGTTTCCAGACCAAGAATGGGCTAATTCGTGTGCGATTACAGAAACTAAACTTCTATCACCAGCAATTAATGTCGGATTGGCAAATGTCAAACGTGGATTTTCCATTCCGCCAAATGGAAAAGAATAAGGAAGGATCACAATGTCATATTGTTCCCATTGATATTTCCCGAATAATTTTTCAGCTGATTTAATCATCAGAGGTAATTCCTCGAATTCATAAACACATTTGTCGATTAAATTGGGTTCTGAATAAACACCGCAATTCTCTCCAAGTTTTTCGTAAACCAAATCACCGACAGCAATTGCAATCAAATAACTTGGGATAGCTTGTTTCATTTCAAAATGATAGATACCTTCTTCATTTTTCTCAACTGGGTTCTCAGCACTCATCAACGCCAGCATTTCCTTAGGCACTTTTACATCCGCAGAATACGTAATTCGATTTGAGGGAACATCTTGCAAGGGTATCCATGAACGAGTAAGAATTGCTTCACCTTGAGAATAGAGGAAAGGAAGTTTTTTTCCGCCAGTCATCTCAGGATCTAGCCAATCTAAAGCCTCGCTCTTTTCAGTAGTTTGATAATATATATTCACAAAAGTAGTAGCCGAATCTAAAGTAACGGTTAATGGCTCTCCCAAAATAGAATCAGATTCTCCAACAACATAGTTTGTTTCTATTTCCGCTTCAGGTTCATGGCCAAGCGTTACTTTCTGAATCTTCAATCCTTTAATGTCAAATATGGCTTCTTTTGCACCGTAGTTCTTCATTTCGTGACGGGCAACACCATAAATGGTTTTTTTATCAAAATCTACGTCTAAATCAAGATGAAGGTGGGTAGTATGGACTTCTTTTATATTCGAATAAGAATGCTGAGGAAACGATTTTTTTACGATTTCAACCGCAGGCTTTATATCAATCTTTTTTTTAGGTTTCTCCTCACAACTCGCAAGAAGTGATATTAAGATAGAGAGGAAAATAAGAGGTGTAAATTTCATTTTAACTTTTAAAGAGTGTAAAGATAATAAAATGATGAAAGGTAACTACGAATTCATTTTGCTTAGAAATGCCCCTAAAGCTGTTATATTAAAATAAAATTTCTATTTTCGGGACGTAAATAAAACCAAAATGTCAGATACTCCTGTAATTACTCCCGATAATCAAAAAGAATTATTTGGACATCCAATTGGACTTTACGTTCTTTTCTTCACAGAAATGTGGGAAAGATTTTCGTATTACGGGATGCGTGCCATTTTGGTGATTTATATGATAGCCACAGTTTCCAATGAAAATGGTCCTGGATTAGAATGGACCGAACTTCAAGCCTATCAATTGTATGGTTGGTATGTTATGTTGGTGTATGTTATTTCAATTCCCGGTGGAATTTTAGCAGATAAACTTCTTGGTCAAAAAAAGACTGTAATGCTTGGGGCCTGTATACTTGTTGCAGGTCATGGAATGTTGGCAATTGAGCAAAGTTGGGCATTCTTTGGAGGACTTTCACTGATAATCTTAGGAGTTGGTTGCTTAAAACCAAATATTTCAACCATGGTAGGAGGTCTCTATAAAAAAGGGGATATTCGACGTGACAAAGGTTTCAGCATTTTTTACATTGGTATTAATCTAGGATCACTTTTAGCAACTACATTTATAGGACTTGTTGTCGCAAAATGGGGCTGGCACGCTGGTTTCGGAATGGCTGGAATAGCAATGTTACTTGGTTTAGTAGTATACATCTTTGGGCAAAAATACCTTACTCATGTTGGAAATAAACCAACTGCAGAAGATAAAAGTAATGACGTATCTATAGGTAAGTTATACGGAGAATTGATAAAATCCCCTATGCAATTATCTATTGTTATTATTTTGCTGATGTTGTCCTTATACGCTGGATTCACATTTCAAGGAGTTGATCACTGGGGTTATGGCGCCTTGTTTATTTTCATATCCTTAGTCACAGGATTAATGATGATGATCTACAAGAATTTAGAGAATAAAATTGCTAAGGATCGGTTTCTAGTTTTACTATTATCATTTCTAATTGTAATCGTTTTCTGGGGAGCCTTTGAGCAGGCTGGTGGATTAATGAGTGTTTATACCGAAAATAAAACAGACAGAATGCTGTTTGGATGGCAAATACCTACTCCTATGTTTCAGGGTTTAAATGCAGGCTTTATTATATTGTTTGCTGTTCTTGTTGCCAATGTCTGGGCTAAGCGTAAATTAAAAGGAAAAGAAGCATCTTCATTGTATAAAATGGCCGTCGGTACTATTATCATGGGGCTCGGTTTTGTCTTCATGGTTTTTGCAGTTAGAGATTACGAAACACATGGCAGCTCTTCAATGATCTGGTTGATATTGGCATATTTATTTCACACGATAGGAGAACTATCTTCTTCTCCGGTTTCGCTTTCGTTTATTACGAAGTTAGCGCCGGCTAGATATGCTTCTCTGATGATGGGAGTTTATTTTGCTGCAACTGGACTTGGAGGTAAAGTTGCTGGAATATTAGGTGAAAAATCTGCCGAATTTGGAGAATATTCAATTTTTGCCGGAATAACCATATTTACCGTAATATTCGGAGTATTGGTGATTTTACTATTAAAACCATTAAAAAGACTAACACACGGAGCAGAGGATAATGAAACGGTTTTGGATAAAGAAACTGAAGGCTTCGAGTTAGCAGATTAAATAAATTTATATAAAACCTTAAACAAATACTTATGGCTTCACAAAGCAATGATATGTTCAAATCTACGGTGCTAGGTCACCCTTCTGGATTATTTGTCTTGTTCTTTACCGAAATGTGGGAACGATTTTCGTATTACGGAATGCGAGCGTTGTTGGTGTTATTTCTTGTCTCTGCTGCTGGTTTAGGCGGTTGGGATTGGTCTCCAAAGGAAGCGTTATCACTTTACGGTACATACACGGCAATGGTTTATCTTACGCCAATACTTGGAGGATATATAGCCGATAGATTTATTGGTTATAGAAAAGCCGTAATTATTGGAGCTGCCATAATGACTGCAGGTCATGCTTCCATGGCAATTGAATCGAATTCAATATTCTTGTACATTGGTATCGCTTTACTGATAGTTGGAAACGGCTTTTTTAAACCTAACATGACTTCTATCATTTCTCATATGTACAAAGACACACCTGAGAAAAAAGATGGTGCTTACACCATTTTCTATATGGGTGTAAATGCAGGTGCATTCTTAGGAATTATGCTTTGCGGTTATCTTGGTGAAACGTTGGGTTGGAGTTACGGATTCGGTTTAGCTGGAATCTTCATGTTCTTCGGTATGTTACAATTCTATTTTGCCCAAGGGATTTTTGGAGAAATAGGAGTTAAACCGCCCAAGGTTGACAAAAACGCAGCTCCAAAATTGGAATTTGAAGGTGACAGAATGAATCCTTTCACAACAGTTGATAAAGTAATGATTGCCATTGCTTCAATTATAGGTTTGGTTTGGATTATTAATGACCCAATGAGCAATATAGGCGGCAGCAATATACTTATGGTTGGTGGAACTGATATTTCCAACGGTTTCATTCTAGTAGGTGTTGGTGTGTTTTTAGCCCTTTTGATTTCTCGAATTATGCGATACCCGGTGGTGACGAAACACCGAATGATTGCTATTGTTCTTTTCGCTGTATTTACAGTGATTTTCTGGGCATCTTTTGAGCAAGCAGGAGGTTCCATGACATTATTTGCGAAGGATTATACAACAAGAGTTTTAACCGGGTCTTCTGCAACCATGTTCAATATTGCAGACATTATCATCACGGTTGTGCCGATAGCAATAATTACTTGGGTTTTGTTTAAATTATTCCAACAAACCTTTAAGAAATACGCTTTATCGAATATTTTCCTCGGATTTTCATTCTTGTTAATCTGGTTAATCGTTTTCTGGAAAATTGATAGAAACTTAAAATCAAGCGCTTATGTTGTTGCTTTCAATCAATATGAAACTATAGCAACGGGCGCTGATGGTAATGAGACTAAAACGATGAATTATGTCACTGAGTCGACAGTAGTTGAAGGTGACATGGTTATGATTCCTGGTGAAGTAACTATTCGTGAGCCATTAGAATTTTCAAATGGCAAAAAAATAGCTTTGATTGATGTTGATAAAGGCGGTGACCTGAGATACATTCAAGAAGAGCAATTGAGTAAAATTACGCCAGACCTTCAAGTTAAAGCGGAGATTACACGTAAAAAAGGTAAAGAGGTCGAAATACCAGCTTCGTGGTTCGGTATCTTGAACTCATTGTTCATTATCATTTTTGCTCCATTGTTCTCTAAATGGTGGGAAAGTAAATACAACCCAACTGGTGCCAGCAAATATGGAATTGGTCTAATTCTATTAGGAATTGGATTCGCGGCCTTAGCGTTCGGTTCTATGGGTATTGAAAAAGGAGGAGCTGCTGTTCAAGTTAGTTTGATTTGGTTAGTAATAGCCTATCTATTCCATACACTTGGTGAACTTTGTTTATCTCCAGTGGCGCTGTCTTATATCAGTAAATTGGTACCCGGTCGAATGATTGCGTTAATGTTTGGTATCTGGTATGTTGCCGTTGCAATTGGTAATAAAACTGCCGGTAAGATGGGGGGTATGATCGAACAAATTCAAGAAGAACATTCGTTAACATACTTCTTTATGATATTTACTCTTGTTCCAGTCGGACTTGGATTATTAGCAATTGCCCTTAATCCATTGTTCAAGAAACTGATGCATGGAGTTAAATAAAATAAAAATAAAACTATGAATTAAACAGTCTGTCAATCGAAAGAGGACAGACTGTTTTTTGTTAAAATCATCGACAATGAAAAATATATTTCTTTTTGCAATTTCATTATTAATTTTCGGAACGACGCAAGCTCAAATGCCGAAGATAGAGTGGATGGATTCAACTGCTGTTTCGAAGCTTGAGCCAGGAACTTTTTCCTATTTCAACGCAAGTGCACAGAGCGATTTAACCATTGAACAGGAAACAGATATTTTCGTTGATTTTGCATTGGTGGATCTTCCAAAAATGGCAGATTCGGTAGTTGTTAAGGTTGGAAGTGATTCAAAATCTTTTTCATCACTCAGCCCATTTATGATGAGAAATGTTGCCTCATCTTCTGAGTTTAGTATTCAAGCTTTTGAAGATGGTAAACCATTACTATTTAAGTCTAAAAATACAGATGCGCTAAAGTTTAAATTCAAATATTCAGTTCCGCCGATAATTGTAAAGGATGAAATTGTTTTTGGCCTATTGGCTTTGATTTTAGCATTCATCTTTTTTACTTCATCAAAGAAATCAAAGTTTTGGCAGAAGTTTTACATGGTAATTCCGGCCCTTTTGCTTTGTTATGTTATACCGGCTTTACTTGTTTTTTCAGGATTAATTTCAGCTGAATACTCCAAGTTATATGTTATGGCTCGTGATTACTTATTGCCAGCTGCTTTGATCTTGATGACTTTGGGAATTGATTTCAAAGCCATCCTGAATCTAGGTTCAAAAGCATTAATTATGTTTTTAACAGGTACTGTAGGTGTAATTCTGGGAGGACCAATTGCTATTTTAGTGTATTCTATGATAGATCCTTCTGTCGTTGGCGGTGAAGGTTACGAAGCCGCTTGGAGAGGAATGGCAACTATTGCTGGAAGTTGGATAGGTGGTGGAGCAAACCAAAATGCGATGTACGAAACCTATCAATATGCACCTCAATTGTACGGAAAAATGATTGTGGTTGACATTGTTGTCGCAAATTTATGGATGGCATTTTTGTTATTCGGAGCGTCGCGAGCAGATAAAATTGATAAATGGTTGAAAGCAGATAGTTCAGCAATTGAAGATCTTAAAAAACGTGTTATGGACTATCAAGAGTCTATCAAGAAACAACCTACCTTGACAGATTACATGATGATATTAGGAATAGCATTTTCTTTAGTTGGTATAGGTCATTTCGGAGGACAAATTCTTTCAGAAATTTGTGCGAATGCTTTTTCACCCGATTCGCCTTTTGCATCTTCTTTCCTATGGTTGGTAGTTATCGCAACGACAGGTGGTTTGTTGCTTTCATTTACAAAACTGAGAAAATACGAAGGGGCTGGCGCATCTAAAATTGGAAGTGTGTTCATTTACATACTCGTTGCAACTATTGGAATGAAAATGGAGTTGGCAGAAGCAATCAAAGAACCTGAACTTATTTTGGTTGGAATGATTTGGATGATTGTTCATGTTACTTTCATGATCGCAATCGCGAAATTAATTAAAGCACCATTCTTCTTTTTAGCCGTTGGATCTCAAGCCAATATTGGAGGAGCTGCTTCTGCGCCAGTCGTTGCTGCAGCTTTCCATCCTTCACTAACTTCAGTGGGAGCAATAATAGCAGTTTTAGGTTATGCACTTGGAACTTATGGAGCAATTTTGTGTGCTGAATTAATGGCTATGGTGGCACCGTAACTTCTTTCCGATTCATGTCGTATGATGTAATAAGTTTGGTTTGAATAAAATATTTTTTTCGAACCCAACCTTTTTGAGTTACATTACATCTTCTTAAAGACAAACACCATCGCGAAGAGTTTGACAGATATTGAGTTAATTGATCAGTGCATTTCTGGTAAGGAAAGTGCTTATAAATTGCTGTACGAAAGATACAGCGGTTGGCTCTACTCTGTGACAATGCGTTACTGTAACGATGCGGATGATGCGCAAGACGTCCTACAGGACAGTTTTATAGCCATTTTCGACAATCTGAAACAGTACAACAAAGACAAAAGTTTTCGCGGTTGGATTAAAAAAATTACCGTGAATACGGCATTGGCAGTACATCGCAAAAAAAATGCAGCAGTTTACCTAAATCCAGTTCGTGAAATTGAGAACGTTGAAATTTTAGACGTTTCACTTCTAGAAAAAATGGATGTTGAGGAAATTAATTCCTTAATTCGACAATTGAGTCCTGGTAGACAGCAAGTTTTCAATTTGTATTTTATTGAAGGTTATTCTCACAAGGAAATTGCAGAGATGCTCGATATTTCTGAAGGCACCTCTAAGTCCCAACTTTTTGACGCAAAGAAGGAATTGAAAATTGCCATTGAGAAAATAAGTGTGTTCACCGAATCAAGAAAGTCATGAAAGAAGAGAACTCAGATAATCAATTAAAGGATCTTTTCAAAGATAAATTTGCCAATGAGCATCTGGCTCCGCCAAAAGGTGCTTGGTCCAATATTCAAGGAAAAATGGCAACTCCAGGCAGGATTCGTAAGCCATTATATTATTGGCTCATTCCAGTTGGATTGTTGTTCGTTATCGGCGGAGGAATTGCAGTAAATTCCATTTTCTCCACCGAAAAAGTGCAAACAAGTAAGTTTATCACTGAAGAAATTGAAGACGAAAAATCTATTAACGAAGAAAAAAACAATATTACGGACAATGAAATAGAAGGTGATGACAATGAAAGTGTTATTGCCTCGACTAAAACGGATTCATTATTAAATGAGTTTAATGTTGAAGAGGAAAATTCAAATAGTCAGGCTCAACGTCAAACGGAAATGAAAACTGTTACAGCGTTTAATAATAATTCGGCAAAACCGAAAACGCTAAGTTCTGCAAATCAATCACAGACTATCGCAAAGAAGGAAAAAAGCACAAGTTACACAAGTGCTTCTCAGGTTAATTCTGCCACCGCCGGAACGAAAAAAACGATTAATCAAAATGAATTGAATAAGGTAGAAGAAGTTTCTAAAGAAGTAAATACAATCAACGAAATACTTAAAAAGGAGCAAGGTCAAACTACAAATCCTACTTCAGTAGCAGAGTCCTCAAAGAAAACTTTTGCTGAAGAAAAACTAAATAGTACTTCCGAAAAGCAAGATAAGGTTTCTGAAAACACAAGCAAACCAGTTGTTTCTGATATTGGGAAGATAGCTGAGTCGAATGTCTCAAAGCCAAAAGCGGATAATTCGGATAAAACAACGATTTCAAATTCTCAGAATAATGCAGAAGAAACGAAAGCTAAAAATGTCATTAATGAGCCAAAATCAGCGAAAATTGCCGAATCGAAAGAATCGAAAGCAAAAGAGTTGAAAAAACCGGAAAAAGAAATTGTTGCGGCAAATTCTGAAGAGAAAAAAGAAGACGCTGAAACACCTAAACCAGAAGTACTTGAAAGCAATATTCTTATTCACAGTGCACCACCTAGGAACAATCTACGCTACGATTTTTATATGGGAACAGGAAAAAGCCCGCGACGTTCAACGTTTTACGATGCAAATGCTGATAATCCTGCTGTTATGCTTGCAGATAAATCTGTGAATATGAACAATGCTGTTATGGGCTTTAATGTTCGTTATCAAATTACACCCTATTTCGCAATGCGATCTGGAATTGCTGTAGGTTCGGATCGCTACCAGTCAAATTCGTTCTCGGTTAAATTGGCCAATACAGATTTAACAGAAAACTTTAAAATAGCTACAGTTGATGGTGTTTTGCAAACTACAGGACTCGTATTTAATAATCTGGCACCCAATGGAACGGATTCTTCTAACTATGATATGAATATACTTCACCGTCAGGGTTATTTGACGATTCCAATTTCATTCGTTGTCAATACGAAAATACAACCAGGTAAATTGTACTATTATGGTTCCACCGGTTTTGATTTTATGGCAAAAGGAAAAGGAAGAAATATATTAACAGTTGTTGATGGTGAAACGTCCCGAAAAATATCTTTGGCTCGAATTTCTGACGTAAATAGAATCTACACCAACTGGAATCTTTCATTAGGTTTGGCGTTTCCTTTCCAATCTAGGTTCGATATATTTACAGAATTGAATTATTCTTTAGATGTCTCTAAAAGACTTAAAAGCAGCTATTTAAATACTAATTCATCACATATTCAATTGTTGATTGGTATGCGTTTTTAATTTTTTTTCAACCTTCACCCAACCTTTTTAAAAACGGTTTCATCTTCTAATCGAACAATAAACTTTTAGATTATGAAAAAATCAATCATTTCCCTTAGCTTCCTAACTTTATTAATAGTAGGAATTTCTACCTCTTGTAAAAAGAAAGAAGTAGAAGAAAAAGATGACAGTGCAACTCAATTAGCAGACGCGAGTGCAGTAAACGACGAAAACTCATTTATTAATGAGGTTTGGAAATCAGGATCAGCATGCAACTATGATTATACTCAACTTTCAGGTGCATGTGTAACGGTTACAGAAACTTCAACAACCTTTCCTAAAGTAATTACTTTTGATTTCGGTGCTGGTTGCACAGGACCAAATGGTCACACGAAAAAAGGAAAAATCATTGTAGATATGTCTGGTCCATTGACAGATATAGGTGCAACAAGATCTATTTCGTTCGATGAATTCTATTTGAATGATTACAAAATCACGGGCACGAAAGACTTAACGAATGAAGGATTAAATTCTGCAGGTAATTTAAATGTGAAAGTTGTTGGAAATATTTCAGCAACTGGTCTAAAAGGCACGGTAAACAAGACATTTACTCACAATATAGAGTGGATAGGTCACGCTACTTGTACTATCACTGATGACGAATTAAAAGTATCAGGTTCAGGTATATTAAGCGGTGTGAATGGTGGACAATTGAAATATGTGTCAACTTCTCCAGTTCACGTTAAATACGGATGTAGTTACGCTGTTTCAGGGATTATTGACTTTGGTCCAACAGCTCAACAAGGAGCTATCTTAGACTACGGTAATGGCACTTGTGATGAGTATGCAACGATTACAACTAAGAAAGATAGTAAAGTGTACATCTTCAACATGCAAACTCGAAAAATAGAATAAACTAGAAAAGAACTTAAATTAAATCTTAGGTTCATAACCCCGTCTAAAATGAGTCGTTATGGTTTCAACTCATTTGGGCGGGGTTTTCTATTCAATTACAATTATTTATTTCCGTCTTGACATTCGAAAATTAATACGCTGTTCTTGTCCGTTAAATTTACCTGAAATATAGGCGAGCATAGAATCTTTGTGATTTTTTTCATAAACGATTTGCTGCGGGTAAGTATGCTCTTTATTTTCGAAAACCACTTTTTCTTTGCTTACTTCTGTGGCAATAAACTGAACAGATTTACCTTCATTCTGATCATCAGAAGATGAAGTAAAGCTAAAGACATTGTTGTGCTTAGAAATCGTCATTTCTTCGGAAAAAAGTAATTCACCGTCTTTTGTAAATTCACTTTGTCCTGTCCAGGTGCTATCATTCGTTCGTTTCCATGATTCTGTAACATCATTTCCTTGAACTTTTGATATCCATTTACCGTCCAACCAATTCATGTTTTCAACTTCCGTAAACGGACTTGAACAAGAAATAAGAATGAAAATTGAAAAGGTGTACAGAAGTATTTTTCTCAAGTTAATTAGTTTTCCATTCCCTGAAGTTCAACCAAGTTAGCATAAATACCTGGATTTTTTATCAGTTCTTCATGTGTGCCTGTTTCCTCAATTACACCGTTGTTTAAAACTAAGATTTGATTGGCCTTTTTCACAGTCGACAAACGGTGTGCAATAACGAACGAGGTTCTGCCTTTCATCAACTCCGTTAAAGCGTCTTGAACTAATTTTTCAGATTCAGAATCCAAAGCAGAGGTTGCTTCATCCAAAATTAAAATTCTTGGATTTTTCAGAATAGCTCTAGCGATGGCAATTCGTTGTTTTTGTCCACCTGATAATTGAATTCCTCTGTCGCCAACTTGTGTTTGGTAACTGTCGGGAAATTGGTCAATAAACTGTGCGGCGTTTGCTTTTTTAGCCGCTTCTATGATTTCTTCTTTCGTAGCATCCGTTCTGCCAAAAGCAATATTTTCTTCAATCGTTCCGGCGAAAAGAATTACATCTTGAGGAACAATAGCGATTTGTGATCTTAGGTAATTCAAATCAATTGAACCTGCTGTATTTCCATCGAATAAAATCTCTCCTTCGGTGCAATTGTAATATTTCAGCAGGAGTGAAGCGATAGTCGTTTTTCCCGCTCCTGAAGGACCAACAATTGCAATCGTATCGTCTTTTTCAGCTTTGAAACTTACATTTTTCAATACAGGAATGTCAGATCGCTGTGGATAGGTGAAACCAACATTTGAAAACTGAACTCTTCCTTCGAAAACTGGTTTTAATTCGCCAGTAACCAATTCTTTTTCACTTTGCTTGCCTATCAAATCCATTAGGTTTTCAGTCGCACCAATCGCTTTTTGAAGGTTGGCGTACAAGTCTGGGACGCTTCCAACAGACATTCCCATCATTACTGTGAACATCACGAAAGAGAAGAAGTCTGCAGAGTTTAATTCTGGATTAGCTCCTTGTGTCATCAATAATCCTTGCCAGATGATGAAAACAATTGCGCCAAACAAACAGAAAATGATGAAAGAAACAAAAGCACCTCTCCACAATCCACTTTTGACATTCAATTGACGAATGTTGTCAATACTTTTTCCGTATTTCTTCAAGGTGAAAAGTTCGTTTGTAAATGACTTGATGTTTGCAATTCCAGTTAAGGCTTCTTCAATAATAGTATTTGATTCTGCCGTGAAATCTTGAGCTTGTTTGGATAATTTTCGAATGAACCGACCAAATACCACAGCTACAATTGCCATTACAGGAACAGTCGCAAGCATGATCAACGCCAATTTCCATGAAAAATAAAAGATGAAGAATATAGAGCCTAAAATGATAATGATTTGTCTGAAAAATTCTGCAATCGTGGTCCGAAGCGTTTCTTGTATTTGTGTAATATCCGAAGACATTCTACTTGTCAATTCACCAACTTTGTTCTGATTGAAAAAGTCCATTGGCATATAAATCAACTTCGAAAAGGCATCTCTTCGAATGTCGCGCATTGCATTTTCAGTAACATTGGTAAAGATGACTACGCGAAAGAATGAAAATATAGATTGGCCTATAAATACAAGTAATAAAGCGAAAGCAACGGAATTAATATTGTCTAGTGAAATCAATTGAACAGAAGATGCCATATCAGTAGCTTCGCCACTTTTACCCAGCAATTGCCCCATTAAATATGGAAACAACAGGCCTATAGAAGAGGAAAGGACTAAAAATATCCAGCCAACGAAAAATATTCCAGAGTATGGCTTTAAGTAGGAGAATATTCCTTTGGCTTTTTCAATGCTTTCTTTGCTTAGTTTTTTTTCTGACTTATCTTTGTTCTTTTTAGGACGAAGCATTCTAATTAATTTTCTGCAAATTTACGAGGAATGTAGGGGTTTAAGATGTTTTTTTATCTTTTTTCTGAAAGTCTTTGTTTTTATCAAAAATAACCTATCTTTGCAGTCCGAAAAATTGACAAACAGAATTAATAATATAGATCATGAGTAAAAGAACGTTTCAACCGTCCGTAAGAAAAAGAAGAAATAAACACGGGTTTAGACTCCGAATGGCTTCTAAAAACGGTCGTCGTGTTTTAGCTGCACGTCGTCGTAAAGGCAGAAAGAAATTAACAGTTTCTGACGAAGGTATGCACAAACGTTAATACCAGATCAACGATTTTAAAACCGTTCCATTTATTTGGAGCGGTTTTTTTTTGGTCGTCGATTCCGCTCAGACCGCAATTAATTTTCAGAACAAACTAAATTCTATAAATTTATTTTTGTTAAGCGCAGGCTGAGCGCAGTCGAAGCCCGCGCACACAATAAATTACGAAAAACAAAATTAAAATCCTATAGCTTATTCCAAATTAATCGCTTGGAAATAAGAGATCTATTTGCATAACTTAGAGTAACACGAACAACAAAAGTTGCTATTATCATAAAGTTATGTTAGACAAATACCTCCTGCCTGAACAAGAAATCGTTGGACGAATTTATGTCGTCAACAACCAAAAAGTAATGCTCGATTTCCGTTTAGCCTTGCTTTATGAAATACCAACAAAAAAAATTAACGAACAGGTAAAACGAAATGTGGAGAGATTTCCCGCTGACTTTATGTTTCAATTAACTCAAAAACAATGGGATAATTTGCGGTCGCAATCTGCGACCGCAAATTTTATTCAATATCAGAAACCGGCGCTTTCGACTCCGCTCAATCGACGGTTTCAATTTCAATTTTTATTAAACTAAAAATGAATACTTATGCTAGTTAAAACCTTTGGAAGTGCTGTTTTTGGTATAGATGCTACGACAATAACCATTGAAGTCAATTTGGCGAATGGTGTCAATTTTATATTAGTTGGTTTGCCGGATAGTGCGGTGAAAGAAAGTCATCAACGAATGAAAGCTGCGTTAAAAAACAACGGTTACAAATTTCCAGGAAAAGAAATTACAGTAAATATGGCACCAGCCGATATTCGTAAAGAAGGATCCACATTTGATTTACCTATTGCAATTGGCGTTATGGCGGTTTCTGAGCAGGTTTTAGCAGATCGACTAGACCAATACATGATATTAGGGGAATTGTCCCTTGATGGCGAGCTAAAGCCGCTAAAAGGAATTCTTCCAATTGCTCTGCAGGCCAAAAAGGAAGGATTCAAAGGAATTATTCTACCAAAAGAGAATGCCATGGAGGCTGCAATTGTAGAAGGATTGGATATTTACGGAATGGAATCCTTGAAACAAGTTGTCGATTTTTTGAATCATGATTTTGATGCTGAACCAGTTAAGATTGACATTCTTAAGGCGTTTGAAAGTAAGTTAAATGAATGCGATGTTGATTTCCGTGATGTAAAAGGTCAAACGAATATCAAACGCGCATTTGAAATAGCTGCAGCTGGCGGACACAATGTAATTTTGATTGGACCACCAGGCGCTGGAAAGTCAATGCTAGCCAAACGTTTGCCAACCATTTTGCCACCTATGACTTTGGATGAATCTCTTGAAACAACAAAGATTCATTCCGTCGCTGGAAAAATTGCGAAAGAAGCAGGATTGGTTACTCAACGGCCTTTTAGAAAGCCACATCATACGATTTCGGATGTTGCACTTGTTGGCGGCGGTGGATATCCGCAACCTGGCGAAATTTCACTTGCGCACAATGGAGTGTTATTCTTAGATGAATTGCCCGAATACAAAAGAACCGTTTTAGAAGTTATGCGTCAACCTTTGGAAGATCGACAAGTTTCCATTTCTAGGGCAAAATTCACAGTTGATTATCCAGCTGGTTTTATGCTGATTGCGGCAATGAATCCATGTCCTTGCGGTTACTACAATCATCCTGAAAAAGAATGTATGTGTGGGCCAGGAGTAGTTCATAAATACCTCAGTCGTGTTTCTGGTCCTTTGTTAGATAGAATAGATTTACATGTAGAAGTTACACCAGTTTCTTACGACGAATTGGCTCACCACCAACCAAAAGAAGGCAGCAAGGAAATTCGAGAAAGAGTAGTGAAAACTCGGCTTGTTCAAGAGCAACGATTTTTAGAAAGAGAAGGAGTTCATTGCAACGCTCAAATGGAAAGCAGCGATGTTCGAAGTTTTTGCAGAATTGACGAATCAGGTAGTGCGATTTTGAAAAGTGCGATGGACAAATTAGGGTTGTCAGCAAGAGCTTATGACAGAATTATTAAAGTAGCCAGAACGATTGCTGATTTGGAAGGTTCGCTAGAAATTGAAACACAACATTTAGCTGAGGCGATAAATTTTCGGAGTTTGGATAGGGAAGGTTGGGCTGGTTGATGTTATTAATAGCTTAATCCCTTGACAGGAATGGGGAAAATAAAATCAATCAAAACGTTGTGATGGGCAAGTGATACATGATTTTTAAATGATTCCATACTTTTGTGCATAGTTGAAGTATATTCTGCTCCTAACTTTATAACAATAGCGTCCAATTCGGCTAGTTTCTTTTTGATACTGTCGTTTCGATTTACTTTTCCCAGAGGCAGCGCGTTGTTAAGTTCAATAATAGTATGTGCAAAATCAATATCTACTTTATCAAAAAAATCAGCGAGCATAGGGTCGCATGAATAGGTTTTTACATGATTAAATTCTATAGACGAAAGTTTCTCTGCTTGATCAAATTTCCCATCTGAATTAGCTGCTAGCAATGAAATGTAGGCTGGAAATTTAAGTAATAAATCTTGCTCTTCTGAGGTCAAATCTTTAAAATAAATCATAATATGTTTTTTTGAGTAAAGTAATGCTTCATTTTTGAGGTGTAATTTTGCCACTGAAGGCTTTGCTAGCTTACCGCCAATTGAATTATTCAATTAACGACAGACTGTTTCTAGTTTATTGTTCTTATAAAACTAATTTGACTTATTCCCGCTAAGTGTAAATATCGAAGTAAAAGATCAAGTCAATTATTAGCCACCCATGGCGCGAAAGCCGCTATAAGTTGAAACATTTCGATTTTGGATGACAAGAACAGGTAACCCTTCTTTATTTCTGATTAAATCTTCTACATAACCTTTTTCTTTTGCATTAAAAATGTTTTCTTCTGTTAGATTAACAATAGAAATCAGGTCAGCATTCCCAATTTTATCCAATTCAGTGAGTTCTTTCTTTAAAGTACTTTCAGAAGTTCCCATCACTAATGTTGAATATTTAATACCAGCTTCGCTTAATAATTTTATCGCAATTAATTCGTTTTTTTTCGGGTCAATATTGTTAGATGCGTAGGTGCCAAGTATAATTTCAAAGTTCATTGAATGGTGTAAATATCTCAATTCTTCAATGCTTTGTAACGATTTTTTATCTTCTAAAATCGGAAGGAAAACACTGTTTATTTGACGATACGATTTTAAATTGTGTGGTACAAATAAAAAATTAGCTTTTACCTCGTTTAAAAGGTTCAAGGTTCTGCTTGAAAAAAACTGCTCCATCAATTTTAATTCGTGCGTACCGCTAAAAACAAAACCGATATGATTCGCATTTATATATGATTTTATCGCTTCTTCGATATCGCCGGAAAGCTTAATGATATTGATATTAAATGATTCACTTGAATATTCTTTTTTTAAGCTAACCAATTGCTTTTCTGCACTATGACCATGCGCTTCATCAGACACATTTAAAATTTCCAACTCAGCTTTCATAGCCTGTGAAAAACCAATAGCATAATTTAATGCGTCAATTGATTCATCTGTGAAATCTACTAATACTACATTTTTCATTTTTTCGTTGGTTTTAATTTTCGTTATACTTAAAATGGATTTAAAAACTTTTGGTAAGAAAATTCATCATATCAAATGGCTCAAAAAAATATTGAAATCACACTTTTCTTATTCTTAAGAATTCAGTTCGTGAATCAATCTTCGCGGCAAAGCAAAGGTGATTATACTTTTATTTAGAAGTGTTACACAATTAGGAGAGAAAGTTATAGGATTAAGGTAGACCTTTACCGTTGAAATTTGTTTTCCCGGATAACTAATCCAAAGAACAACCGTTGGATTATTGCTAACATTTGAATTATTCTTTAAATGATATTTTTAATATCACAAAGCCTATTATTGCTGCAATAATAGAGCCCAGAATGATTCCTATTTTAGAGGCATTTATCATTTCAGCTTCGCTGTACGCTAAATTTGTAATAAATAGGGACATGGTAAATCCTATACCTGCCAAAAAGCCAACACCGATTATTTGTTGCCAACTAACACCAATGGGTAGTCGAGCCATTCCTAATTTAACGCTAATCCAAGAGAATAGGCTAATACCTAGAACCTTACCAATAAGTAAGCCCAGCCCTGCGCTAAGTGTGACACTTTGCAACAAATTTATTTCACTTCCTGAAATGACTATTGATGCATTCGCAAGTGCAAATATCGGCATCACAAGATTTGCAGTAAAATTACTAAGAGAATTTTCTAGGCTCTGCACTGGTGATTGTACTTTTTTTGCACTTTCTGCAATGTTGTCAACCGCTAAAATTTGTTCTTTTCCTAATAAAACTCTTGAATCTGGCCATTTGGCATTTTTGAATTTTAATAAACTAGATTTAATTTGCTCAATAAAATCTTGCATTTTTATATTTCTCCTGGCTGGAATTGTCAATGCTACAAGTACCCCAGCAACCGTTGGATGTATCCCAGACTTTAAGAAGCAGAACCATATAAATATGCCAACTAAAATATATAGTAAAACCGATCTAAGGTTAAAATAATTGAACAGCAGCAAAAGTATAAACAAACCAGAGGCAGCCTCAAGGTATTCCCATTGGATCTCGCCGCTATAAAAGATTGCAATAACTAATATTGCTCCTATATCGTCAACTATGGCAAGTGCTGTTAGAAATACTTTCAATCCAATTGGTACTTTTGAGCCTAAAAGACTTAAAACTCCCAAACTAAATGCAATGTCAGTAGCCATGGGGATACCCCAACCTTTGGACATTTCAGAATTTCCGACAATCAGTATAAAGATTAAGGCAGGAAAGAGCATTCCACCAATTGCAGCGCTTAATGGTAGTACCATTTCTTTAATTGAAGATAATTCGCCAGCCATTACCTCACGTTTAATCTCCAATCCCACGACAAAAAAGAAAACCGCCATTAGACCGTCATTTACCCATATTTTCAAAGGCTCTGATACGCTAAATAATTCATGACCTAAAGTAAATTCATGCTCCCAAATACTAAAGTACAGATCTGCATACGATGAATTACTCCAAATTATAGCTATAACTGCTGCAGCAAATAATAATATGCCGCTAGATGATTGTCTCTCTAAGAATCTTTCAAAAGGGCTCAATACACTTTTTGCTATTTCTTTAGTTTTTTTCCTAATCATAATTTTAATATAAGATTTTTTTTGATAACGGTTGAATGACAAATGCAGTAATCATTGCAACTATACTTCGTTATCCTAGTTTTTTGATGCTTACATTTCTTTTAAGTTTAATAGAACATTAGAGATTAGACGTTTTCTGAAATTATCTTTTTGTATGTTTCTGTTTCTGAATATATTTCATCCTTTAAAGGGTTCTTTTTCTTTTTTATTATTCTAATAACTTGATAGATAAACAGTGCAAGATTTGCTACAAGTGCCACAAAACTGACGATAAAAAATGCTTTAGGATTATGTGTTGTTGGGACGGGTGCGATTTTATCCGCAAACTGAGGAATAGTCATCACAAACATAATCCAAAGTGCTAATGTAGAGGCTCTGTGTTGCAGCCAGGCACCTTTTTTAATGAAAAACGCTGGAATTGTGCATGCTAGAAGTAATGCTAGCCCAGCATAGAAAGAGTGATCGGCTATGCAATTGTATGTATAGGCAAAATTCCATAAATCGTAAGCGATAATCCATGTCCAAATCATGTCTGGCCAAATCATGTCTTTTGAATTGTCTTTTGAGATAAAAATGCCAAACCATCCGCAGATTGTTAAAATATTTAGAAGACCTGCAATTCCATTCATGATATTCCAAGATCCTGACATCACCCACAAATGATCAACATAACCGCCATCCCAAAGTCCATAGCCGTAAACCTGAAAATCTCTTAAACAAGCTTCAAGAATATTAATAGCAAGAATAGCAGCTGGAAAAAGGAATACCCATTTTCTTTTTGCTAAAGCAGGAATATATCGAATAGCCATAAAACCAAGGCATCCCGCAAGTGCAGAATAGGTTTTCACCCAGTTAAACCAAGTGCCAGTTCCATATTCATTGCCAGGTGCAGCAGTTTTAGGCCAGACATAAATCGTTAGAATAATTGGGACAATAAGAAATAAAAGAATTCCTCCCCATTTGGTTGTTCGACCAAATTCATTAAATGCAATTAATGCGAATATTACAGCGAGTAAAATTGCCCAACTGCTCAGGCTTGGGACCTCGTATAAAAAACTTACCATAAAATACAAGCGGGTTAAGCTTGTTTTACCTATAAGGACTCAACCACTTCGTAAAAATGGATAGATTTTTAAAGGAAAATGTTACACAATTATAATTGAGATTTACAAAATTAGAAACTGATTATCAGAAAGAGCTTATTTTCAAGATTATTAAAGTTGTTAGAACTATTGCTGATTTGGAAGTAGCCATGAATAACTCTCCCCACATTTAGCAGAAGCTGTAAATTTTAGGAGTTTGGATTTGCTTCGGAGCTGCTAAGTGGCGAGAAGGGTTGGGCAGGGTAAGTGAAAGGCTTGGATTACAAATGCTTGAAACTGATATTGTCGTTTATTTCAAGAATTATAAAGCCCACTAATTCGACTTTTATATGTCTGACCAATAGGGATTTTATTCCCATTAATTAGAACTTGATTTCCTTCTATGGATTTTATTTTGTCAATGGCAACTATAAACGATTTATGAATTCTTAAAAAATTAGGATCTGTTAGAATAGATTCATAATGAGATATTTTCTCATGACTTACAATCATTTCATCTTTCAAGAATAATTTTGTGTAGTTGCCATAAGCTTCAATATATAACAAGTCTTTCAAATCAATTTGGTGGTGTTTTTTATCCCCTTTAATGAAGAATCGGGTAGAAGCTGAATCACTAGAAACTTCTTTAATCGTTGTTTTTGTTGTTTCAGTTTGGGACACTTTATTTACAGCTTTTACCAAACGATCAAAACTAAAAGGTTTTAAAATATAGTCTACAACATTTAATTCAAATCCTTCTATTGCATGTTCTTTATAGGCTGTTGTAATAATGGTTTTTGGAGGATTTGTTAAGGTTTTTAGAAAATCCAGTCCTTTTAATTTGGGCATGTTAATGTCCAAAAACATAAAGTCTACCGTATTTTCATTTAAATACTGCATTGCTTCCATAGCATCATAGCAGTTCTTTTCTAATTGAAGATGTGGTAGCATGCTGCATAATTCTTCTATAACTTCATGCGCCAATGGCTCATCATCAATAATTATATAGTTAAGCATCTTTAGAGATTTTTAATTTTGTTTTATAAACATTGTCTGCCACATCCACAGTGTACTCATATTTTCCTTTATACAACAAAGAAAGTCTTTTTTTAAGATTACTTAATCCTATACCAGTTGATTCATTTTCATCGCTAGGATCAAAATTATTCTCAATATCAAAACAGATGAAATTATTGTCTTCATAAAGATTTATATGAATATACGCATTTTCGGCAAGTGATTCTATGCCGTGCTTAAAAGCATTTTCTAATAGTATGATAAACATTAGAGGAGCGACGTCCAAGCTTGTGTCAGCTGAATGATTAAATGTGATTTCGACAGTTTTTTTATATCGAATTTTATGTAATTCAATATAGTTGTTCAAATACGTGATTTCATCCAAAAGTTTTACGGCTTCTTTTTCCCCTTCGTAAATAGTATAACGCATCATGTCAGACAATTTCAAAATCACCTCAGGTGCCCGCTCTGATTTTGTGATGGTGAGTGCGTATAAATTATTCAAGGTATTAAAGAAAAAATGAGGATTGATTTGTGACCGCAATAAACTTAATTCTGCTTCGCGTTTTCCTGATTCCATAGATTTCGCCCATTTCCACTGGTCATATGTCCAGACACAAAAGCCAATAAAAATTGGAATTGGAAATAGAAAAGCCACGAGATTGGTATCATTCTTAAGTTTTAGGTAGGTTTCTAAATCACCTGAAAATAAGCGGACATATGTAAAATACATTAAAAGTGGGCCGAAGTACAACAAGATTAATTTCCTGCGTCTAATAACAAAAGAAGGCGATAATACATACACCACCCCAATTACAAACATTACCATTAATAAAAAGACTAACGGATTATCAGGAAAATCCATGGAGTTGTCTATAAATAGTGTGATAAACAAAAAAAGCAACAAGCCAGCCACTTTTAAAGCAGGTTTTTTGTCCTTTTTTACGAAAACATATTGAATTGGTAGTGAGATCAAGAATCCTGGAATGATAAGTACTAAAAAGAACTCGAATGATGGAAAATCAATTACAAATATTATGTCATCATTTAAATGTATAAAAAGAGTTATTGAAAACGCTATTAGGTAGCCAATTACAAATACCCTGTATTTTTTTAAAAAGTCAATCATACTTCAAAGCTACTGTAGTTAGGCGAATCAAACAATTATTTTGACATACATAACTCAAATTAGTACAAACAGGGTCCTTTTTAAGTCAAACTGTTGTTGGATCAACTTGGAGTTACGTGTAAGCCTATTATCCCTCTGTTCATCATCTTTAGTTTTAAAGCCCAGACATTGATGCAATATTTGTCCTGTAATCAATTGGAAATAACATTAATAACTAAAAACAAATATTATGAAAAAGTTAATTTTTATCGCAGCAATTTTAATCTCTAACATTAGTTTAGGAGCAGGTAACCCAACATCAGGTACCCCAACATTAAATGAAGAAATTTCAAATAAACTTATACTCGACTTGAGTATGGTAGAATTGGATAAGAACCATCAAGATTTTGTCAATGTAAGTTTTTACATCTGTAACGGTGAAATTGAGATTACAGAAATTTCTGGTAGCCAAGAAGAATTGGTAGAAAAAGTTAAAATCAAATTAACTCAACTTAAGATCGAGCAGATGTATGATGAAGGAGCACTTTATCGGTACAAATTTACTTTCGAGAAGGTTTAATTAAAATTTTTACAAAACATAAAAACAACAATCATGAAAAAGTTAATTTTAATCATCGCAATTTTAGTCTCTAACATCAGTTTTGGAGCAGGTACCCCAACATCAGGTAACCCAACATTAAATGAAGAAATTTCAAATAAACTTATACTCGACTTGAGTATGGTAGAATTGAATAAGAATCATCAAGATTTTGTCAATGTAAGTTTTTACATCTGTAATGATGAAATTGAGATTAAAGAAATAACAGGTTCCCAAAAACAGTTGGTAGAGTTAGTTAAAAACAAATTGTCTCAACTAAAGATTGATCAGACGTACGATGAAGGAAGTCTTTATCGCTACAAATTTACTTTCGAGAAGGTTTAATTAAAAACTTTATAAAAAAGATAGTTATGAAAGCAGCAATATGTACAAAATATGGTGAACCAAGTTTCTTACGAGTAGAAGAAGTAGCGAAACCTGCACCAAAGAAAGACCAAATCTTAGTTAAGATTCATTCTTCTTCAGTCACTTCAGGAGATTCAAGAATTAGAAGAGCAGATCCATATATCATTCGATTTATATTCGGATTTAAGCGACCAAGAAAATCAGTATTGGGAGTAGTTGTGGCAGGAGAAGTTGAAGCTATTGGAAGCGAAGTAACAAAGTTCAAAGTTGGAGACAAAGTGTTTGGAACAACAGGAATGTCATTTGGTGCACATGCAGAGTATCAATGCATCAGCGAAAATGGAACTTTAGCATTAATTCCAGAAAAGATGACATACAATGAAGCGGCAGCAATTCCATTTGGTGCAACAGCTGCACTTCATTTTCTAAGAAAGGGAAATATTAAAGCAGGGCAGAAGGTTCTGATTTATGGAGCTTCAGGGGCTTTGGGAACTATAGCAATTCAATTGGCGAAAGAACTTGGCGCAGAAGTAACGGCTGTTTGCAGCGATAATAACGGAACAATGGTAAAGGTTCTTGGAGCCGATAAGGTTATCGATTATAAGAACGAGGACTTCACCAAAAACGGTGTGAAATACGACATTATTTTTGATACGGTGGGAAAAAGCTCTTTCTCTTCAAGTTTAAATTCTCTTACTAAATCAGGGAAAATGTTACTGGCGAGCGCGGGCATAGGACAAATGTTGAGAGGTGCACTTACTTCGATGTTTGGGAGTAAAAAAGTGATTTCAGGAGTTATTAAAGAGACGGCTGAAGATATGCTGTTTTTCAAGAAGCTAATAGAAGCAGACAAGTTGAAAGCTGTTATTGACACTGTTTATTCGCTTGAAGAAATTAAAGATGCTCATGCACATGTTGATGCAGGACACAAAAAAGGAAATGTGATCATAAAGATGAATCACGCATCATAGACTATACCGCACAAAAACACACAACATAAAAAATAAAATAGGACTATTTGTCGGATTGATGAATCGGGTAGTGCGATTTTGAAAAGTGCCATGGATAAACTAGGGCTTTCTGCAAGAGCTTATGATAGAATAATTAAAGTCGCCAGGACGATTGCTGATTTGGAAGGAGCGCTAGAAATTGAAACGCAGCTCTTGGCGGAAGCGATTAACTTTAGAGGTTTGGATAGGGAAGGGTGGGCAGGTTGATTAATAAAGTATTATTGGACCTTCACTAATTTACGTGAACCCATATTTTTATCCCCAGAAAGGATTTCTGCCCAATATAGCCCTTTTTCTAAAAAACTAAGATCAATCTTTGTATCAGAATCTTTGCCAAGATCCGTTTCAAAAACTTTTTCACCTAAAGCATTATACAATTGAACAGAGAGATTTTCTTTCCCCTCAAGTTCAGAAAAATCGAATGTGATTTCAGAGGTAAACGGATTTGGATAAACTGAGAACTTGTTGTCTTTCAAATTTTCAGCTAGTCCAACCAAGCTATTTAAATTGAGCTTAAAAGACGTATTTGGGTAAATATAATTAGGCGTTTCTGCTCCATTGATTAAATAAACTTCATCATTTATAACAAATGAAGCAGGTGCCCATCTCGATTTCCCTGGATGGGATGGGAGTTGCAACCATGAATCGTTGCTAGCATCGTATCTCCAGAATTCTCCAACAGGCATTGAATTATGAGTTTGACCATCACCGCTTAATATATATCCAAATCCATTATGTGAAAATTGTGTGCCTGCTACTCTTGCTTGTCCAGTAATGTCAGAAACTTGAGTCCAGGTGTCAAGTGTTGGATTATATGAATACCAATCCTTGTATATTTGAGAGCCTTGATTTCCGTGGCCAAAACCAACATAAACGTTGTCTCCAATCGCAAATTGATATGGATGGTGTCTGTTAAAGCCTGGGAAAAGAGTTTTTTGCGTCCAATTGTCTGTTGCAATATCGTATTCCCACCAATCGTTTAAATTCCCAACAGTTGAATTGTCCCCAAGGCCCATGAATATTTTACCTTGACTTGCAACTAAAGCAGGATGGCGTCTAGCAGCACATGGACAAGACGCTAGTTCAGTCCATTGTCCAGTTGCTGGGTCAAATTCCCACAAATCATTTTGTTGATTTGATTGTCCTGTATTTGAGCTGGATCCAAAGCCAAAATATGCTTTGCCGTCGATTATATCACCAATACCGTAACCGCGAGTGCCCCCCGGAAAATCATTTAATTGAGTCCATTGGTCTGTTAATGGGTTATAACTGTAAAAGTCTGCTGTTGTGGTATTGGTATTGTCTGTTCCGGCTACTAAATAACCTACACCGCTGATTGAAAACCCAAAAGAATGATCCGTGCGAAAATTATTTGGTGGAGCAGTAATAGGTGTCCATTGAGAAAATGATAGAGTGCTGATTAAAATGGCGTAGGAGAAAAATAATATTTTTAGCATCGGATAAATGTTGAACTATAAATTTAGGTTATACTTTTTAGCTTATTATTCCTGTTTTTGAGAGTATATAGAAATCCTAAGAGAAAGAAACTATTTCATAAACAACTTTTTGCCACGAATTGTTGAAATTAGAGTGTGAATTGTTAACCGAAACAGATTTCTATGAGTGATTTGAAATCATTTTCACGGCTCTTAAGGGACTTAATAACAGAAGAGTTATGTTCTATGCATATCATCTCGTAGGAGTGCCCCAAGGCCAATTCCAAATCATGGCTTGAATAAACGATAGATTTATTCAATTTGCGAGCAATATCAATCAACTTCTCAAGCACTCTTTTTTTATTGGAATAATCTAAAAAAGCGGTTGGTTCGTCTAAGAAAATGTATTGGGTTTCTTGAGCCAAAACTCTAGCTATTGCAAACAATTGTCTTTCACCATCGCTTAATTCAGTTGTGAAACGATCTGCTAAATGAGTTACAGAAAGTGCTTCTATGCTTTCATTCACTATTTTTTGGTCCTTCGGAGTTAGACGTCCAAAAGCATTTGTATGGGGCGTTCTGCCCAACGCAACATATTCACTTGCACGCATGTATGGAATCCCAGCAAATTTTGCTTGAACCAATCCAAATAATTTTGATTTTTCGGCAACAGATATTTGTGTCAAATCTTTGTTGTTAATTGAAATTAATCCAGAAAGCGCTGGTTGTTTTCCAATTAAAGTTCTCAGTAAAGTAGATTTTCCTCTTCCATTTGCTCCGATTAAAGCGTAAACTTTTCCGGGTTCAATCTTCAAATGCTCAATTTCTAAAAGCGTTTCTTTATAACCGATATGTACATTTACCAGTTCCATCAAGCGAGTCGTTTCAAGATGAAATAAATGACCATTGGCGCACCAATGAGTGATGTAACAGCATTTATCGGCATAGGAATTTGTGAGGCGAAACTTTGAACGATTATATCGCATAAAACCAAGAAGGATGAACCGAGTAGGATGGAAGCCGGTAGCAGAATTCGGTGATCTTGTGTTTTAAATATGATTTTAACGAGGTTGGGAACAGCTAATCCTATAAAAGCGATAGGTCCGCAATAAGCAGTTATTAGCCCAGTTAATAAAGCCGTACAAATGATAATCAATAATCGCACTCTTCGAATGGGAATGCCCAATTGATCGGCTTCTGTTTCTCCTAAGACCAAAGAATTAAGTGACTTCACGAGAAGAAAGGAACCAACTATACCAAGCAAGAACAAAATAAAAATAAAGCCCAGCTGATCGGTGTGAACGGTTTGCAAAGAACCCATGGCCCACATGGTGAATATCTTTAACGAATTGGCTTCGGAAAGAAATTGAATAACGGAAACCAATGCACCTGAAAAGCTACCAAGCATCAATCCAACGAGCAAAAGTGAAACAGAATTCTTGATACGGAAGGATAAGCCCAATATGATTAGTCCGAAAATGAATGCTCCGATTAATGCACTTGAAACGATGCCAAAATCACTTTTGAAAAAAGTAAAACCAGTCATTAAACTTATGGCGACAAACAAACTTGATCCAGAGTTTATTCCCAAAACATAAGGTCCAGCAAGAGGATTGTTGAACAAGGTTTGCATCATTAATCCTGATGCAGAAAGTGCTGCTCCAGCAAGACAAGCCATTACAAATCGTGGCGTTCGAAATTCTCTAACAATGAGGTGTTCTGTATTGGTGCTGTCAAAAGAAAACCAAGCATCATGGAAACTCGACCAAGAAATTGGAATTTCGCCGGTAGCAAAATGAAGCATAAACGCAATCGGGAGGAGTACGAAAAGCAACAACAAAAGAAGAATGCTATTTTTTTTAGAAATCATTTTACTTCTCTGTAAAAATACAAGGATTTTTTGGCTACTTCGCTGGAATGGAAAATTTGAATATAATCGGAAAGTACTTTCTGAGGCTCAATGGCACTCATCTCCCAAAAACGATTTCCGCTTTTTGAATAATCGTAAATTGGATTTTTGTCAACGGGTCCAAGTAATCGAAGCTTTTCTTGAAAGCCAAATAATTTTTCTTTTGTCGGCATTCCAGGGTTAATCCAGAATTCTGTTTTGGAATTGTCCGTCAATATTTTTTCCATGCTCAAAGCAAGAGAACCTGTACCATCCGTATTAGCGTAAACGTAGTTTGTGTGGGCATCAGAAATCAATTCTGCGTTGAAACTTTTGCCGGCAGGAGCAAACCAAGTATCGACCACTAAATTGCCACTCAAAACAGATGGCTTCGTTTTAAAGGACGTAGCTGTATTTTTAAGTTCTAGGTATTCTTGCTTAACCTTTTGAAAATAGTCTTTCGCTTCTTTTTCTTTACCTGTCAAATAACCAAAAAGTAAGATCCATTCAGCTTTTCCGAGCGGATGAATTTCGCGCCAGTCGTAATTTACTAATGAATTAATCCCCACTTTTTTCAATTGTTCGCTATGCGGAAACTCTTTGCCAAAGCCACTGTAAATAATCAATTTACAGCCTGATTTTAGAATTGTTTCGACTGGAATTTGACCTTCCTCACCAACTTCAATAACCTTCTTAGTACGAATGTTTTTTAAAAGTTCTGGATTGAAAACATACAATTCATTTGTTACACCAACTATGCTAGAAATGGAATTTAATTTTGATAACATACCGACATGTGTACTCGATAAAGTCACCATTTTTGAACAAGGACTTTTAATATGATTCTCTTTGTCAGAGTCTTCTTTTGAAATCCACCATGTTTGTTCTGTTTTACCAGTTTCAGGGGAAAGGATTTCAATCTTAGTCGATTCGTCACCTTCAAAAATCCGAAGGTTTGAAGCGTATTCAATTATATTCTTCTTTCCTTCAGAATTTGAATTCGCCTTTTCCTCTTTACAAGAAAAAAGAAACATCATAACCAGAAAACCAACTGCAATTTTTCTCATAATTCAAATATACATAACTCCGCGCCCTCCGCGAAACTCTTTGCGCTCACCGCGGTAAAGTCCACAAAAAAACCTCCGCTCAATAAAGAACAGAGGTTTCTATAATTTGGTTCGAAGAATTATTCTCCGATAACTTCAATTTTAAATGAAGCAACAACTCCTTTAGCGATGTTAGCGTCAACATCATAAGTCCCTACTTCTTTGATCATATCTTCTTTGATTTTCAAAGCTTTACGATCGATATCAAATCCTTCTACTTTCAATGCTTCAGAAATTTGAATAGTATTAATAGAACCAAAGATTTTACCGTTTTCGCCAGCTTTTGTCATTATTTTCAATGTCAAATCTGTGAATTTAGCTGCCAATGCTTCCGCCTCGGCTAACATTTTACTTTCTTTGTGTGCTCTTTGTTTTAACATTTCAGCGTGACCTTTCTTTGCAGAAGCAGTCGCCAAAACAGCGTAACCTTGAGGAATAAGGAAATTTCTTCCGTATCCAGGTTTTACAGTAACCATTTCATCTTTAAATCCAAGATTGTCAACGGTCTTTTTAAGAATTACATCCATCTTTTAAATTTTTTAAATCGTTTACAATCTTATTTCAACATATCTCCAACATACGGAAGAACTGCAATGTGACGAGCTCTTTTGATCGCTTTGTTCACTCTCTTCTGGTATTTTGCAGAAGTTCCTGTTAAACGACGAGGTAAGATTTTACCTTGCTCATTCACTAATTTCAACAAGAAACTAGCGTCTTTGTAATCGATAAATTTAATGCCGCTTTTTTGAAAACGACAATATTTGCTTTTCGTAATGTCGATGTTAATCGGCGTTAGGTAACGAATATCATTTTGTGCCATGTCTTTACTTTTTTTGACGATTAATAATTAAGCTTCTGCAGTTTCAGTTTTCGCTTTCCCCATTTTGGCTCTGCGTTTGTCTGCATACTCTAGATGATCTTTTTCCATTTTAATGGTCAAGAAACGCATTACACGCTCATCTCTTTTCAATGTCAATTCGAATTCAGCAATTACTTGCGAATCACATTCGAATTGTGAAAGGAAATAAAATCCAGTTGATTTTTTTTGGATTGGGTACGCTAATTTGCGTAAACCCCAACTCTCGCTGTGCTTAATTTTACCGCCAAGTTCTTTGACTTGAGCTTCGAATTTTTGCACTGCTTCCTTTGCCTGGTCCTCAGACAAAACGGGAGTTAAAATGAAAACAGTTTCGTAAGAATTCATATTGTTTATATTAATTTGTTTTTTGAGGGTGCAAAGATAGGGAAATCAAATGGATAATCCCTAATCTAAGAGAGATAAATTGGTAGATTTTTCTATCTGCGGTTTCTTTCTTAAAAACTATGTGCAAAGATGAAGAATTTTATAGTTTTGTTCTGCAGTTAAAAATGATAATTCCTCGATTTTAAATTAACTATGGTTAAAAGAATATTTACCTTTTTTTTATTGATTTTAATTCTTTTATCATGCGGACAAAAAGGGAAAAAAGCCAAAGTCTCTAAAAAAGAGAACGATAAGTTTTCAATACCAAATTCCTATTTTTCTGACAGAACCATTTTCCCTGAACTTTCAGAATCCTATATTGCAGCAAAGAATAAAGTCATTGGTGATTTCTTCTTCCAAAGCCTGGATACTTTGGGTTTTAATGGAAGTTTTTTAGTGGCCAAGAACGGACAAATTATTTATGAAAGATACCAGGGTTATAGCAATTACGCAAAGAAAAGGAAAATAAATAGATACACAGGGCTGCACTTGGCTTCGGTTGGTAAGGTTTTGACAGCTACCGCAATTTTTCGGTTGATTGATACTGGTAAATTGGAACTTGACCAAACTGTCAGCAGTATATTAAAGAAATTTCCTTATCCTGAAATAACAGTCCGAATGTTGTTAAATCATCGAAGTGGGTTATCAAAATATGCCAATTTTACAGAACCTGAAAATATTTGGGGAAGAACAAAGACGCTTTACAATTCTGATATTTTAAAAATTCTAGCAAAGAAGAAAATACCCCTAGATTTTCAACCAGATTCAAAGTTCGCTTATTGCAATACAAATTACGCCATCCTCGCTTCCATAGTTGAAACTATCACAAAACATTCATTCCCAAAAGCAATGAAAACCCTTGTTTTTGATCCACTAGGAATGAAGAATTCATTTGTTTTTCAATTAAGGAAAGATAAAAACAAGGTAAGCCAATCGTTTTATAGTGATTACCGAATTGTACCGTTCGATCACTTGGATGCAGTGTATGGAGATAAAAACATCTATTCAACTCCAAGAGATTTGCTTCGTTATGATTTGGCCATGTACAATGACGATTTCATTTCAGCAGAATTGAAAAAAGAAATTTTCAAAGGTTATAGCTATGAAAAAGCAGGTATTAAAAATTACGGTTTAGGAATTCGCTTGAAAGAATGGGAAGACGGTCAGCATATTTTTTATCACAATGGCTGGTGGCACGGGAACACCTCATGCTATGTGACATTAAAAAAGGAAAAAGTGACCATAATTGCACTTTCAAATAGGTATACAAAAAAAGTCTACGATGCAATTCGAATTTCGTCGCTTTTTGGTGATTATCCTTATCAATTAAAAGAAGAACAGATTGTCAAAACTAAAACGGAAGAAGAAATTATAGGCATAGAATAAGCGAAACTCTATAATGCATCCACTTATCCTTGTTTAATAATTGAAAGTAGAGTAATTGATATCTAAAGTTAGTTAAACTTTAGCTTATAAGCCCTTCGAGACTTTTAAATTCAATTAGTTTTCAGTAAATTCGCGCTACGAAACCGAACACGATAATTTTATAATAAAACATAGCTAAAATGGTATTTGATTTAGACATGATCAAAAAGGTTTACGCTCAATTTCCTGGACGCATAGAAGCGGCTAGAAAGGCAGTTGGACGCCCTTTAACGTTAACAGAGAAGATTTTGTACGCTCACCTTTGGGATGGCGATGCAACACAGGAATTTGAAAGAGGAAATGCTTACGTAGATTTCGCTCCGGATAGAGTTGCCATGCAAGATGCAACGGCACAAATGGCTTTATTGCAGTTTATGCAAGCTGGTCGCAAGCAAGTAGCTGTTCCTTCAACTGTTCACGCTGATCACCTAATTCAAGCAAAAATCGGAGCTACTGTAGATTTGCAAGAGTCACTAAACAAAAACAACGAAGTATTTAACTTCCTATCTTCTATTTCTAACAAATACGGAATTGGATTCTGGAAACCAGGCGCTGGAATTATTCACCAAGTAGTTCTTGAAAATTATGCTTTCCCTGGTGGAATGATGATTGGAACGGATTCGCACACAGTTAACGCTGGTGGATTGGGAATGATTGCTATCGGTGTTGGTGGTGCAGATGCTGTTGACGTTATGGCAGGAATGCCTTGGGAATTGAAATTTCCGAAATTGATTGGTGTTAAATTAACCGGAAAATTAAACGGTTGGACATCATCAAAGGATGTTATTCTTAAAGTTGCAGATATTCTAACAGTAAAAGGTGGAACTGGAGCGGTTGTTGAATACTTTGGTGAAGGTGCATTGAATTTATCAGGAACTGGAAAAGGAACAATCTGTAACATGGGAGCTGAAATTGGAGCAACAACTTCAACTTTCGGTTACGATGATTCTATGCGACGATTCTTGAACGCTACTGGTCGTGCAGATGTTGTTGTTGAAGCTGATAAAATTGCTGAGCATTTGACTGGTGATAAAGAAGTTTATGATGACCCAGAAAAATATTTCGATCAATTGATTGAAATAAATCTTTCTGAACTAGAACCTCATGTAAATGGACCTTTTACGCCAGATCTTGGAACGCCAATTTCAAAAATGAAAGATAAAGCAATTGAAAACGGTTGGCCTTTGAAAATTGAATGGGGATTAATTGGTTCTTGTACCAACTCTTCATACGAAGATATGTCTCGTGCAGCTTCTATTGCAGCTCAGGCAGTTGAAAAAGGTTTGACACCTAAAGCAGAATTTGGGATTAACCCGGGTTCAGAGCAAATTCGCTTCACGATTGAGCGCGATGGAATCATTGCAACATTTGAAAAATTAGGAACGAAAGTATTTACAAATGCTTGTGGACCTTGCATTGGACAATGGGACAGAGCAGGAGCTGAAAAACAAGAAAAAAACACAATCATTCACTCTTTCAACCGGAACTTCTCGAAAAGAGCAGATGGAAATCCAAATACCCACGCATTTGTAACGTCACCAGAAATGGTTGCCGCATTGGCAATTGCTGGAACATTGGAGTTCAATCCGTTAACGGATACATTGACAAACGATAAAGGTGAACAAGTAAAATTGGATCCACCAACTGGATGGGAATTGCCTCCAAAAGGATTTGCAGTTGAAGACGCAGGTTTTCAAGCACCAGCAGCCGATGGTTCTGGAATTGAAATTACTGTAGCGCCAGATTCAAGCCGTTTACAATTGTTGGAGCCTTTCTCAGCTTGGGATGGTAAAAACTTAATGGGAGCGCGCTTATTGATCAAAGCAGAAGGAAAATGTACAACGGATCATATTTCTATGGCTGGACCATGGTTGCGTTACCGTGGACATTTGGACAACATTTCAAATAACATGTTAATCGGAGCTTTGAATTTCTACAACAAAGCAACAAACAAAGTTAAAAACCAATTGACAAACGAATACGGTGAAGTTCCAGCTGTTGCGAGAGCATATAAAGCGGCTGGCGTGCCTACAGTTGTTGTTGGAGATCACAACTATGGTGAAGGTTCATCAAGAGAGCACGCAGCTATGGAACCACGTCATTTGGGGGTTGTTGCTGTTATTGTAAAATCTTTTGCACGAATTCACGAAACAAACTTGAAAAAACAAGGAATGTTAGGTTTGACTTTCGCTACAGAATCAGATTATGATAAAATCAAAGAAGGTGATACTTTAAACTTTACAGACTTGGCTGAATTTGCGCCGAATAAACAATTGACATTGGAATTGGTGCACGAAGATGGATCGAAAGAAAATGTACTATTGAATCATACGTACAATGAAGCTCAAATTGAATGGTACAAAGCAGGGTCTGCATTGAACTTAATTAAATTAGAGAACGCAAAAGCGTAATTCACAATAGATTTATTTGAAAGCCAATTTCCGAAAGGGAGTTGGCTTTTTTGATTTTATCAACCTACAAAACGTTTATATGTCCTGATATAAATTTTGTTTCAGAATCAGAGGCAAATCTATACCGAAGTGTATAGATGTACAATCCATTTGGTACAGTCGTGTTCAATATTGTACCATCCCAAGATGCACTTGAGTCATAGGATTCAAAAACTTTTTGTCCCCAACGATCGTAAATCTGAAACTGATAAATATCTAAAGGACAGTCTGAAATTGGACCAAAGACGCTATTGAATTCATCTTCGTTTGGCGTAAAGGCATTTGGAATGTATATATGACAGGAACAGTCTCTGCCAAATGATTGAGCTGAAGCCGAATTGTGAAGTGATATATAAACAGAATCGTAATCTACGCAGCTTCCAAATGTTAAAGAAACCCCGTGCCACCCTGGTTCTGAAACTAAAAAGGATGAAGAGGAACTCCCATCAGGCCAAGTCAAAGCACCATTAGTTATAATTGGAGTTAGAACAATGGTGTCTTGAGAACAAATCTTTTGATTAGGTCCTAAATCAACATTACAATTTGCTGGTTCTGTGCACGTTTTGCAAAAGCTACTTATTAATCCAGTGCTACCCGTTCCCGATCGAAATAAAAGCCAAGTATCTCCATTTTGGATTGAAGAGGCAGTAAAACTAAACACGTTAGTTGTCCATGTATTGCCAACGCTGGGGAGATTTCCTAAAAAAGTGACACCTGTCAAAGTGGGATTTCCAGTATAAAACAAAGGACTAAAATTTCCGTCGCTGCCTGTTCCATGACTCACATATGTAATTGGAAAGCTATATTGCTGACCGGTTATCAGTGGAGAATTTAATTTGACCGCAAATCCCTCTCCTCCGGATGACCAAGTCACCCCATTCCCTAAAAATATTGCTCTACAATTGGCGTTTCCACTTGGAGGCGGCAAGGTAACATGTGCGTTGGGTAAGTAGCCATTCCAATTGAACCCATCCCAAGATAGTAGGTCAGAACTTGTAGAATTCGTTAAATCTCCAGTAGATACAAAAGATGGACCTATCGGCACACTTGTGAAACATGTGTCGACAATTGTTTGGGCTTGAACTTGAAACGAAAAGAGAGTAAATAACGTGAAGAGAACACTTCTTCTCATTGGATTAAGGAATTTCGACAAATTTAGACCTTTTAAGTTTAATTTTTATCGATAAGCATTTCAAACAAATGGATTGAATTAAGATTGGAATTTTAATTCAATCCAAGTTTATTCTTTCGTTTCTTAACCAATCGTCTTAAATTATAACTATTCCTATCAGCAGAATTTGCCGTTAGCAAAAGATAGTTTTTGCCTTCCAAAACCAAATACATTTCCTGGCCTTGAGCCATGCAAAAAGTGTTGGTGCCAAGTCTTACACTTTCTAGCTCAATCACATTTGGGATATACAATCGGTAGCTTCGTAAAGAGTTGTTTTTCAATTTTACACGAATGCTTTTGCTAATTATTTCAGTTTTTGGTTTGACAGAGTTGTCTGCCAATTCTCCTTGAGAGAAGCTAATTAAACTGAAAGTTGATAAAACTAGAATTGCGATAAGATTTTTCATAGCGATGTAATTTCAACCAATTTACGAATATTTTCCGACAAACTATTTCGGCATTTTGAATTTTTTACGCTTCACATTGTCGCCATAATCTTGGTATACTTCTGTAAGTGTGGTATCTATCTTTTCGGTTACATTGATTGGAATATATTCCACACTTACATTGGTTTCGTCTAAGCCAAAATCGGCAGCGGCCTTTAATCCTGTCGATTTAATAAATCGATATGCCTTTATGGATACCATTTGACCAGCGGTTATAATATTGTCCATTGAAACTCGAGTATTTATCACAATGAATTTAAAATCGACTTCGTCCAACTTGCCACGAACTGGTTCAAAAACACTTTCTCCAGAAATTTCTTTCTGTTCTACCAAGTGATCATGTATTTTTCTCATCATATATTCAATCTTGTGATCTTCCTTGAACCCAAGAGATAACTTCACGAAATAGCACGATTTGTCTATGATTTCATTTACCGTGTAATTAACACCCCAAGGTTCTGTAGTAATCTCCAAATGTAAGAACCAAATTATACCTGCTTTTTTCGGTCGTTTTTTAAATAATGAATGATAAATGGTTGAATCAAGTTTCAAAGGTGAAATACTTCGTGTTGGATAAACCAAATTCGTCGCTTCATAGGGGATTTTATCGTCTTCTTTTATGGCTTGAATTAATGGCGCTACTTCAGACATTGGTATATATTCGGTTATTCTTGCTCGAAGTTGGCGGGCTTTAAAGTATAAATAAAGCAGGGTTAAAAAAGCCGATGCTAGCAACAGGGAAAACCAACCTCCATGTTTTATTTTACCGAGATTTGAAACAAAAAACATGAACTCAATCGACATCAATACAGCGAAAATCCCAATGTATATTGGTCTTCTTTTTGGATATTTAAGTAATAGTAATAAACCCAATAAAACCGAAGTCATCAGCATATCGATGGTGATAGCAAGACCGTAGCTTGCCTCCATTGCTGTCGACTTTTTAAATATTAAAATAACGACCAGACAACCGACCATTAAAAAGTAATTAATAAAAGGAACGTAAACTTGTCCTTGGCTTGTTGAAGGGTATTTCACTTTTAAATTGGTCCACAATTTCAATTTGATGGCTTCGTTCATTAAGGTAAAAACTCCTGTGATTAAAGCTTGTGAAGCTATTATCGTTGAAAGTGTTGCTAAGCCAATTGCGAAGGGAACCCAAGATTTTGGAACCGTTGCGTAAAATACACTTACTAAATTTATCTTTTCGATATTACCATTTAAAAGGAATGCAGCTTGTCCGAAATAATTTAATAGTAACATGCTGCCAACAAATATCCAGGCTATTCGTATGTTTTGTTTTCCACAATGCCCTAAATCAGAATAAAGAGCTTCAGCTCCAGTTGTACATAAGAATACAGCTCCGAGAACCCAAAATCCGTGCGGGTAATTTATCAAAAATTCAAAAGCATACATTGGGTTTATAGCTTTAAGAACCATTGGATTATTGGAAAGTTGCATGAAACCTAACAAACCTAAAAACAGAAACCAAGTAACCATTACAGGGCCAAATATTTTACCAATTATAGCTGTACCAAATTGTTGGATTAAAAATAACAATACAATAATTGTCATTACGATGGGCATCGTTGGCAAGTCGGGATAAATGGTGTTTAATCCTTCTACTGCAGAAGAAATGGAAATGGATGGAGTTATAAATCCATCGGCGAGTAGGGTAGCACAACCAATTAAAGCGGGTAAATACACCCATTTTACTTTTCTTTTCTTGAGCAAAGCGTACAAAGCAAATATCCCGCCTTCCCCTTGATTATCAGCGTTTAATGCGAGAATAATATATTTGAAAGTAGCTATAGAAAGTAAGGTCCAAAAAATGCACGACAAACTTCCCAAAATCAATAGTTCATCAAAATTGGTACCTCCAGAAATAGCTGTGAAAACGTAAAGCGGGGAGGTTCCTATGTCTCCAAAAACGATTCCGATAGCGATTAAAACTCCTGCAAACTTTAACGGGTGTTGATGCGACGATGACATAGTAAGAATTTTGACTCAAATGTATGTATTGTCTAGATTCTGTGTTACGTTTTGTCGTAAATATTTAAAACAAAAAAAGTCGCTCACCTTTCGATGAACGACTCAATTTATAGTGCCTTGCTTTATTTATTTCTTAACTGCTTCACAAACGGCTTTGAAAGCTTCAGGATTGTTCAAAGCTAAATCAGCTAAGACTTTTCTGTTAAGCTCCATACCGCTTTTGTTTAAAGCACCCATGAATTGAGAATAGCTCATTCCGTGCATACGAGCACCAGCGTTAATACGCATGATCCACAATGAACGGAAGTTTCTTTTCTTTTGCTTACGACCTTCGTAAGCATATAACATACCTTTTTCAACTGCATTTTTTGCAACTGTCCAGACATTTTTTCTTCGACCAAAGTATCCTTTGGCCATCTTCATGATACCTTTTCTTTTGGCTCTTGAAGCAACGTGATTTACCGATCTTGGCATAATTTTTTGTTTTTTAGTAAGAAGTGCAACACTGTTTCAGTTGGCTTGATACTCAGTACTTGGTTAACATTCCTAAATTATAATTCGACTCTATCGAATTATTTCATACATAATTGCTGCTTGATATTTGCCTCATCCGCTTTGTGTACCAAACCGTCATGCGTCAAATTTCTTTTCTGCTTTTTTGTTTTCTTCGTCAAGATGTGACTTTTGAAAGCATGCTTTCTCTTAATCTTTCCTGAACCAGTTACTACGAATCTCTTCTTAGCACTGGATTTTGTTTTCATTTTTGGCATTTTCTCTCTTTTTTAAAAGTTGAGCACTATATTCTTTAATGAAGTAAGAAATGTGAAATAAGAATTAAGAAAGGATTTCCACTTCTTAATTCTTCACTCCTATTTCTTACTTCTTATTTATTTATTTATTTTTCTTCGGGTTGATCATGATAATCATTCTCTTACCTTCTAACTTCGGCATCTGTTCTACTGTTCCTAAATCTGCCAATTCTTGTGCAAATTTCAACAATAAAATTTCTCCTCTGTCTTTAAAAACAATCGTTCTTCCACGGAAGAAAACGTATGCTTTCAACTTACTTCCTTCTTCCAAAAACTTTCTGGCGTGAGCCAATTTGAAATTGAAATCATGGTCGTCTGTATTCGGTCCGAAACGAATTTCTTTAAGAACGATCTTACTCTGTTTAGCTTTTAACTCCTTTTGTTTTCTTTTTTGGTTATACAAGAATTTCTTGTAATCCATTATTTTACAAACAGGAGGAGTTGCTTTTGGAGAAATCTCTACCAAATCCAAGTCTTGCTCATCAGCCATTTTAATAGCATCAGCAGTTGACACGATTCGAGGTTCTTCTCCCTCAAATACTAATCTGACTTCTGGAGAATTAATTCTTCCGTTAATTTTGTGTAATTCTTCTTCCTGTCTTCTAACAAAAGGTTTTTTTGCCGGTCTTCTCATTCAAAAATTTAAGCGTTCACGTTTAATTCTACTTCTATTGTTTCCATTACCAATGCAGCAAATGCTTCAATTGACAATGATCCTTTATCGCCTTCCATGCGTTGTCGAACTGAAACTGTCTGATTTTCAGCTTCTTTCTCGCCTACAATAAGCATGAATGGAATTTTATTCAATTCTGATTCGCGTATTTTCTTACCTATTTTTTCATTACGGTCATCTACGAAGCCGCGAATATCGTAATTTTTTAGCAATTCTAAAACATTTTCTGCGTACTCATTGTAATTTTCACTGATTGGTAAAATGGCAATTTGGTCTGTTGCCAACCAAAGTGGGAAATCTCCTGCGCAATGTTCAAGTAACACAGCCACAAATCGTTCCATGGAACCAAACGGCGCTCGGTGTATCATTACTGGTCTATGCTTCTGATTGTCAGAACCTGTATATTCCAATTCGAAACGTTCTGGTAAATTATAATCAACTTGAATTGTTCCCAGTTGCCAATTTCTATCCAATGCATCCTGCACCATGAAATCCAATTTCGGTCCGTAAAATGCAGCTTCTCCTAATTCAACAACCGTATCCAATCCTTTTTCTGCTGCCGCCTCAATAATTGCCGCTTCAGCCTTGTCCCAATTTTCATTCGAACCAATGTATTTCTCAGGAGTTTCAGGATCACGCAATGAAATTTGAGCCTTGAATGTTTCAAATTTTAATGTTTTGAATATGTACAGAACCAAGTCTATTACTTTCTTGAATTCCTCTTTCACCTGATCTTGTGTACAGAAGATATGCGCATCATCTTGCGTAAATCCACGAACGCGAGTCAAACCATGCAATTCACCACTTTGCTCGTAACGGTATACAGTCCCAAACTCTGCAAAACGTAAAGGCAAATCTTTGTAAGATCGTGGACGTGCTTTGTAAATCTCACAGTGATGAGGACAATTCATTGGTTTCAACAAGAATTCTTCACCTTCGTCAGGTGTTAAAATCGGTTGAAAACTGTCCGCTCCGTATTTTGCATAGTGACCAGAGGTAACGTATAATTCCTTACTTCCAATATGTGGCGTAATCACTTGATCGTAACCACCTTTTTTTTGTGCTTTTTTCAAGAAATTTTCCAAACGTTCGCGCAAAGCAGCTCCTTTCGGTAACCACAATGGTAAACCTTGACCAACCCGCTGAGAGAAGTGGAACAAATCCAATTCTTTCCCCAATTTTCGGTGATCACGTTGTTTGGCCAATTCTACTTTTTCCAAATATTCTGTCAATTCACTCGCCTTCGGGAATGTAATTCCGTAGATACGCGTCAACTGTTTGTTTTTCTCGTCACCTCGCCAGTATGCGCCGGCAATCGCAGTCAATTTTACTGCTTTGATAAATCCAGTGTGAGGAATATGTGGTCCACGGCATAAATCCGTAAAATTTCCTTGTGTGTAAAATGTAATGGTCCCATCTTCCAAGCCATCTAATAATTCCAATTTGTATGGATCTTGTCTTTCTTTGAAGTAGGAAATTGCATCAGATTTAGAAATTTCTTGACGAACGAATTCAGCTTTGGTTTTTGCCAATTCCTTCATTTTTTGTTCGATTTTCTCTAAATCTTTTTCTGAAATAGTATAATCCATGAAATCTACATCGTAGTAGAAACCATTAGCAACTGGAGGTCCAATAGCCAATTTCACGCCGGGATAATAAAATTCAATCGCTTCTGCCATTAAGTGAGCGGAAGAGTGCCACATGGTTGATTTTCCTTCCTTGTCATTCCAGGTTAACAAGCTCAAGGTGGAATCTGCTTCCATTGGAATGTTTGCATCTTGAACCACATTGTTCACTTTGGCTGCCAATACGTTTCGCGCCAAACCTTCTGAAATACTTAGTGCCACGTCCATAGCGGAAGTTCCTTTCGGATACTCACGAACGCTGCCATCTGGTAGGATAATCTTTATCATTTATTCTGTAAACTTTGGTGCAAAAGTACACTTTTATCCCTTATTTCGATGGGATTAGCGATGTATTTAATAGAAAAATTTACTGTGTTTCAGAATAAAAATTAACTTAGTTTCAACATTTTAAATTACTATGCTTTTGTCGGAAATAATTCCTAAACGAATTTTCGTAATAATAGCTTTAGGATTTTGCAGCGGAATAGTTGGCCACGACTGGATTTCGAATCTATTTGAGAGTACGTTGATATTCTCAATGATTTTCCTTTTAATGCTGCTTATATACGCTGGAAAGCTAAAGCCAATCAGCGGCAGTTTGGTGTTTTTTTTACTATTCATTTCATTAGGTTATCAATCAGTTGAACAAAAAACATCTCCACTTTTAAAAGATAATTTTGATGAACGTTATATTTCTCAAGATGTCGTTACTGCGAAAATTCTTGATATTTCTTATAAAGATCAGCGATGGAACAAAGCAATTGTAAAATTAAATTATGTCTTTCGATATGCTGAGAAATTTCCTTTGGATGAGAAAATCCTTTTGCTGATTGATAATGATGTTGAAGGACTAGAAAAAGGTGATGAGCTGATATTGAATTCGTCCATTGAACCAATTAAAAATAAGGGTAATCCGGGTGAATTTGATGCAGAAACTTACTGGAAGTCAAAAGGTATATCTCATATTGGATTTTTAAGAGGAGGGGAGTTTTTTATTGGTAGCAGAGAAAAAAATATTCTAGTCAGTTGGTTCAATCGATTGGATAGAATGTTAAGCCAATTGTTTGAAGATAGGCTTCGCCCTGAAGCCATAGGAATAGCAAAAGCCCTAATTTTAGGTGATCGCGACCATTTGGATAGCGAAGCGGTTCGAACTTTTGGAAACGCTGGTGCAATGCACGTTTTGGCTGTTTCAGGTCTGCATGTGGGGTTGATTCTTACTATGCTCATTTTTGTTCTGAGTCGCTTCCCAAAGTGGATTAGCAAATATCGAGCAACTGTGATTGCATTGGGAATTATTTGGTTTTATTCCTTAATTACTGGTTTTTCACCTTCAGTTTTTAGAGCAGTTGTGATGTTTAGTTTGTTGACGATTGCGAAACTATCTGGAAAAAATTACAATTCGATTAACGTTTTAATGGCTTCGGCGATGATATTATTGTTGTATGACCCATTGCTGCTATATGATCTCGGTTTTCAATTGTCGTATATGGCGATGCTGGGAATATTTATTCTGTACAAACCAATTTCAAGTTTTTTGTTTTTTTCTAATCGTTGGCTGAAATTAATTTGGGATGGTACTGCTGTTGCTCTATCTGCACAAGTTTTCACTCTGCCGCTTACGCTTTACTTTTTTCATCAATATCCGAATTACTTTTTGCTGAGCAATTTAGGATTGATGGCTCTAACCAATCTCATTTTGATTGCAGGAATTCTATTAATCTCCATTCAATTTATTCCGTTAGTTTCAGGAGCGTTTGCTTGGGTGCTTTCGATTTTGGTAATGACTATGTTTTTCTTTGTTCAATGGGTTCAAAATTTGCCTGCTTCAACGGCGACAGGTTTTGAAATTTCTCTTTTAGAAGTTGTAGCACTTTTTGTAATAATTGCTCTGGTACTTTTTTCTTTTTATAAAAAGGGTCGGTGGATATATTTAGGATCAACAATGATTGTGATTACCTGTACAGCTATTGTATTTCAGCGATTTACTAATTTAAATAAAAATGAATTTGTCATTTTCAACGAAACACATTTAACGTTTTGTGTAAAAATGGATGATGAAATTCAATGTTTTTATTTGAGTGATAACGACATTCAAAAATCCGTTTATTTGGCCCAAAATTATCAAAAGATTAGGCCAGGCAATTTGACCTATAACAAGTTAGAAAATGGCGTTGTCGAATTGCGAAAAGAAAATTTTTATTTTAAATGTGCAGATTCCTTGACTTTCTTCGACATACAGATAAATGAAGGTCACTGGAAGTTGATTAAAAAAATAAATTTTGGCAATTATCAATCTTTAGGCAAGAATTGCATCTTCATGCCTTGGCTAGATAAAAGTGATTTTGGCGGACATTTTCTGTCGGAAGGTGCTTTTGTCGCTAAACTTTAATACAATCCGGTTGATAATATTTCTAAGAAAGGTGAAGCTTTAATCGCGTAACGATAACTTGTCGTTAAACCATTTTCAATTTTTTGGAAGCTGTATTTCACTAAATACCCAGTGAAAACTTCTTTTCCATCTATCATTTCGTAGGTTTCTTCCATTGCCTCAAACGACTCGTTTTTGGCGCTTCGTCTTTCATTTCCTAGAATTCTTTCACGAACTACCTCTGAAAGTAATGCTACAGTTTTCAAGGTTTGAAGGCGCTGAGCTAATCGCATCAAATTCAATGTGTTTTGAATAAATACGTCTTTTCTTTCACCCGTTAAAGTTGAAGCTTCTGCTTTATATTTTTGATAAAAACCAACCTCATCGGTTAAAGGGCGGAAGCCGGGCTGTAAAAATGATTCTTCAAAGGTGTAAATTTGGAATATTTCTATATTTTGAGGCGCTATGTTGGTCGTTTCAAAAATCTCAACATCTTTTATTTTGTGTGATTGATCGGTTTTCATTTCAGCAGAATACACGGTCGCAACATTTTTGGAGGTAAGCGAAAACAAATGGCTTTCGACATAAATTATTCCATTTGTGTCGTTTAAGGCAATTTGTCGTTGAATTAAAATTGCATTTTCGAGATCTCTATCTCTTTTGCCTCGTTGTTCTAGGTTGTATTTCAATGCATGTAATGAATCCAATTGTAAGTATGAAATCGGTTTTAAAGTCTTCGTTTTGCCAAAAGCCAAAGATTTATAGGTAGTACTGTCGTTCTGCAAAGTCTCAGTCAAATAACTTTGAATTGCAGTTTGTCTTTTCAAAGTTTGACTTTCGGGAGTCTCTGAAGGAGTATATTGAAGTCCACAGGAAGCTATTAATAATGAGGTGGTTAAATAAAATAAATTTTTATACGACATTTCTTCTTTATTTTTGTGGTCTAGCCATAGGTAAAACTATGGTTTTTTTTCAATTTCAATGTATCCGTCTCCGTGCTAAAAGGTTTAATTTTTGTTATTTCCGCTTGTTTTATCTCCTCCTTTTCATTCGGTCAGAGGACTTATACCATTCTCCCAGCTGAGGATGAAATAAAGGTAGACGGCATTCTTGATGAAATTTCATGGAAGAAAGCACAAAAAGCAGACCAATTTGTAATGAACTATCCTGAATTTGGAAAAAAACCAAGTTTTCAATCTGAATTTTATTTGACATATACGGATGAAGCACTGTACGTTGCTGGAAAAATCTACGACAACCCTGACTCTGTTTCTTACATGCTTTCTCAGCGAGACAATTTTGGAAATGCGGATTGGGTGGGCGTTTACATAGATTGTTATGGGAATAATTTAAATGCTTCGGCTTTTTATACAACTTCATCTGGAGTTGAGTTGGATGCTCTTTTACAACCTTTAGAAGAAGATTTTTCGTGGAATGCAGTTTGGAAAAGTCGGGTTCAAAAAAATGATGATGGTTGGACAGTTGAAATGAGAATTCCATACGCGGCATTGCGCTTTCCAAATAAAGATATACAATCTTGGAATATCAATTTTGTGCGTCAGGTCCGCCGAAAAAGAGAAATGTCGTATTGGAATCCTGTGAATCCTGCCGTTTTTGCTCAGATAACTCAATCCGGTAAATTAAGAGGTTTGAAAAACATTAAGCCACCTGTGCGACTTTCATTTTCACCTTACGCCATTTCATACGTCGAAGATCTTTATGACGCTAGTGAGGATAAACAAATATGGCAAAACCGAACGACAGCTGGAATGGATTTAAAATTAGGTTTGAACGACGCTTTTACCTTAGATATGGCTTTAATTCCTGATTTTGGTCAGACGATAAGTGATAATGAAATTTTGAATTTAGGTCCATTTGAAGTGCAGTTCAATGAGAACCGTTCCTTTTTTAAGGAGGGAACCGATTTGTTTGGTATTGGCGGTGTTTTCTATTCGAGAAGAGTAGGAGGAACACCATATAACAATAGTCTAGCGCAAAATGATCTTGATAAATCGAAAGGGGAAAGAGTTGTTCAAAGCGCAACAAGAGCACCGTTATACAATGCGACAAAAATTTCTGGCCGAACGAAAACTGGTTTGGGTATAGGTTTATTCAATGCAATAGAAGGTAGAACCTTTTCAACAATTTTGGATAGTTTAGGGAATGAAAGAAGTGTGAACACAAATCCATTGACCAATTACAATACCTTCGTTTTGTCTCAAAACCTAGTAAACAATGGTAAAGTTTCTTTTTTAAATACAAATGTTTTCCGCGAGGGTTCTGCTCGAGAAGCAAATGTAAGTGTGTTCAGTTCTAGCCTTTTTTCCAAAGATCGAGAATATAGTGTTACAGGTGATTTCCGAATATCCAATATCATAGAAAACTATACCAATTCAGCTGGCTATTCTTATGACATCGAAGTAGGTAAAGTTCAGGGGAAATATCAAGCTTATTTTAATCAAGGTGTAAAATCGGATACCTACAATCCAAATGATTTGGGTTATTTGCAAAACAATAATTCACAATATTACGGAGTCAAAGGTAAATGGAATGAATATAAACCCAAAGGACTGTTCTTGCGAAAATGGGGTGGAGCAGATATTTATTACGAGGAGTTGTATAAACCTCAATTGTTCAGTGTTTTAAATATCAACGGTTTCTTAAATGGAACTTTTAGAAATTTCTTAACATGCGGAATAGATGCCTCTGTTTCACCTTTAGGTTCCGTAAGTCACTTCGAATCACGTCAATTTGGTATTCCATTAAATTTTGGTTCATCTGCTTCTCTAGGAGGTTTCTATTCGAGTGATTATTCAAAACCTTTTGCACTGGATATTAGATTTAAAAGAAAGCAATTTCTTAAAGAAACAATGTCCTACAATAGTTTAACTATATCTCCTAGGTTTCAATTCTCACCAAAATTCTTCGTTGTGCTTACCTCGCAATATGAGCATTATGAAAATGATTTTGGTTACGTGCGTCTGATCTCTGATAGTCTGGTCAATGGCATTCTAATAGGAACTCGAAATCGTGATATTGTGACCAACAGTATCTCAGCTGAATTGATTTTCACAAAACGAATGGGGGTTAATATTCGTTTGCGACATTATTGGCAACGATTGAAATACAGTTATTTTAATGATTTGCTAACGAATGGGGATCGCCAGCGGAATGACTATTTCCCTTTGAACGAAGCAGGAAATTCTGTTCACAATCAGAGCTATAATGCCTTTACTCTCGACGTTAATTACAAATGGGTTTTCTTTCCTGGATGTGAGTTTTTAATTTTCTATAAAAACAACATTTTTGCAGGAAAACAAGGATTGGATAAAAACTACTTCAATACTTTTCAAACACTATTTAATGAACCTCAATTGAATAGTATTTCTGCCAAATTATTGGTATTTGTAGACGTTCTCTATTTTAAGAAAGGCGGCGTGTCGTCGATGCTTTAATTGGTCAGATTATCAATTCGTCCTGCAACGCAGCTAGCGTAACTTTTCAACTTTAGTAATTTTATAAAGAAATTTTATTTTCTGATTATCAAATGCTTATAAATAAATCGTCTTGTTCTTTTCTGACTTTTGCTTGAAATTGGTTTTTATCTTCCGTGCTTCTATAACCAACTGGACAAATAATTGTAGAAGTCAATCCTCTTTCAGTCAGTCCGAGAATTTCATCAAAACCAGCTGAATTAAATCCTTCCATTGGAGTAGCATCAATTCGCAATTCAGCGGCTGTGTGCATCAAGAAACCTAGAGCAATATAAGTTTGTTTCGTATTCCAAGAAATGAAATCATTCTCGGTCATCGGGGCAATTGCGCCTTTAATGAAATCACCAAAACCTTTGGTTTGCTCCATTTTTAATTTTCTAGTTTTCGCTACATTTCCCATATAATCATCCACATGGTTAATGTTAATATTTCGATTTGCGGCGAAAACAATTAAATGTGAAGCATCCAAAACTGGAGTCTGACCAAATGATTTTTCCAAAAGTTGTTTTCGGATTTCTTTATCTTCGATAATTAGAACTTGAAATGGCTGTAAACCATAGGATGTTGGGGTTAGACGAATACTTTCTTTTAAAATATCCATATCTGAATCGCTGATAATTTTTGCCGAATTATATTTCTTAACGGCATATCTCCATTCTAAGGATTCTATTATTGAGTTTTTCATTTTTTTTGGATTTTAAGACCTTTGGATTTTAAGATTTTAGGACTTAACTTTATTTCTTCGGTCCTAATATTTTAATATCCTAATGTCTGAATCAAAATTCCATTGGAACCTCAATTACTAAAACTTTACTTTTTATTTTTGCTGTAAAATTAACATCTTTCGTTTCCCAAATACCTACAGCGTCTCGTTTTTGGAAATCTTCTTTATCTATTTTTATCTCACCTTCAATAACCATGGCGTAGATTCCATTATTAGTTGAATGCAATTCGTAAGTTAAATCTTTGCCTTCATCAAACTCAGCTATATTTATCCAAGCATTTTGGTGAACCCAAGAACCTTCATCATCTGGGAATGGTGAGATAAGTTGAAGGAAATTATTTTGCATTTTTGGAACATCAATTTTGAACTGATCATATCTTGGTTCAACGTTCGACTTATTTGGAAAAATCCAAATTTGAAATAAATTCGTGAAATCATCACTAGGATTAAATTCGCTATGTCTAACGCCACTTCCAGCGCTCATTACTTGAATTTCGCCTTCTTTTATGGTCGAGGCATTTCCCATAGAATCTTTATGAGCCAAAGGACCAGAAAGTGGTATGGTGATGATTTCCATATTGTCGTGAGGGTGTGTGTCAAAACCTTTTTGTCCTTGAATAGTGTCGTCGTTTAAAACACGTAAGGCACCAAAATTTACCTTGTTTGGGTCGTACCAATTTGCAAAACTAAAAGAGTGATTTACTTTTAGCCATCCGAAATCTGCTGAGTTTCTTGAATTTGCTTTATGGGTTACTTTTTTCATTACTCAATGATTGTTAATGCAAAGTTACTTGAAATGGTTACCATGGTATATAATTTGTGATTTATTTTGAACTTTACCAGAATTACCAAGAATTTCCAGATCCTCCACCACCAAAACTTCCACCACCAAAGCTGCCTCCGCCGCCCCAAGATCCGCCGCCTGAAGACCCACCTCCACTTCCAATCCATCGACCACCGGAAGTCCGACTAGATCTTCTCAGTCTCGGGATTATGTATGTTGTGTGATCAATATGTTTGCAGTGTGTGCAAGAGTATTTTTTCTCTCCTTTACCTGAGCTTGAGTAGGTCGGGGAAACCGAAATTCTATCGTATTCTTTGTAATAAGTTCGGTACTTGCATTTTGGACAAGGAGTATATTTTGTGAAAACCGGTCGATAGGAAAGAATACAGAAATCATCTTTTTCATCAGTAACCCAGACATCATAATCCACACTTTTAATTATCTCTTCTGCTTGTTGACCAAGAGTTAAAAATTCATCTTCGTCTTGCTCAGTAAGTTTATGCATTAATTGATTTGTACGACCAGAAAAGCGCACTTGGTTTCGATATCTATTTTTTAATTTAATACTTAAAAAAACGAGAAAAATGTGGGTAACAGGAAAAAGAATTGCCCAAATCCAGTAGGCGAAATTTTTAATGATATTGTATTTTTTGTATGGATCATGTTGATAACGAACAACCAATATGGCAATCAAATAAATTGCAACTCCGAACAGATGCCAAGCTAAAAAGGCAATCCAAAAATTGCGCTCTCGCTCCCGAGATCTGCGCGCATATTCAGCCGCATTTTCTTCGTTCTCTGTTTCAAATTGTGTGTTTTCTTCTAATTCTTGACCATTTAAAACGTTACAAACAGCTTTTACACCAGCCAACATGCCAGAATCGTAATTGTTATCTCGAAAATACGGCAACATTTCTTCCTGCTGGATTCTCTTGGAGAGAATATCTGTCAATACCGATTCAGTCCCATAACCTGTTTCAAACTCAATTCTTTTCTGATCTAATACCAAAAGAATGAGTAATCCATTGTCTCTGCTTTTTTCACCAACTCCCCAATATTGAGCTAATTCTGTCGAGAAATCCTTTGGGACTTGCTCACCTATACTTCTTAAAACTACTACTGCGACTTGATATTTATCGGAAGATTCTAGTTCACTTAAATAATCATTAATTTGCTCTACAGTGCTATTATTAAGTATGTAATCAGGATTGCAAACGTACCCGCCAAGAGTTTTTGGATTCTCAATGGATTCAATTGAAACAGTCTGCCCAAAGCTGAATAGAATTGAAAAAATGAAAGTAAGACAAAGTATTTTTTTCATTATTCTGGGAAATCAATTTTTGAAAGGCCGTTACTTTCCTTTGGGTAAGTTTCAATTTGTGTGTTGTAAGCTGTTATTGCTTCGAACCATCTTTTCTTCTCAACTGCCATGCGATTTTCCATTCCTTCAAGTCTAGTTTGATCATCCATGGATAAATCTTTTTCTGACTTCATTGATCCAATTGATCGCTTTATCATCATTTCGCTTTTTGATAAATTGTCAAAGTCAAAATCCTCAACGGCCTTTAAGCCCTCATTTGAGTTACTCGTGTTTTCTGAGCTGAACCAAGAAAGCAAGAATTCATTTCTTCTTTGCACGGCTTCCTTAAAAATCCTTTCCTTTTCTGAAACTAAATTTTTTAAAGCATTCGCTCGAGATCCTGAATTTGCTTGGGTATTGTTTTGCAAAATTTCACGAACATCATTTTCAGAAGCTCGATTATTACAATAAGACAATGCGAAGAAAAGAAGTAATAGAATCGCTCCGCCTATGCCCAAATATTTGAATAATTTTTTGCTGTATCTACCTTCAGAGTTTTGATTCTCAACAGCGCTTAAAACATGTAAAGCTGTTGCATCCATGGGGTCCATAATCAATTCTCTTCGAGCAAAATCACCTGCTTTTTCAAGATATTCATCGTTTTTCTCTAAAATAGAAAGTTGATAATAGGCTTGCGCTAAAACAGCATTTCCATCGTGGATATATGGATTAATGGAAGTCGCTTCTTCTGCAGATTCTACAGCATTTAAATAGTTTTTTACAGCAAGGTGTTTTTTAGCAAGGTGAAGTGAATCGTCTGCTTTTACCAGCATGGCATCCCATTCTGAATCGCTCAAACCCATGGAGAGAGCCAATTCTTTCAATTCATCTAAGGTTAAAGGCCTATCGCTATTGATTTGCGATTTTTCGACCATGGTGCGAATATGATCACGGAATTTTTCTTCGGAGTAACTCATCTTTCTATCTTACGATAAAGATAAACAAGATTTTGTCCTACCTAGAATTCTATAAGTGAAAATTATCCTAAATATTTAACCTGTCGATCTATGATTTTTTAGGAAAAATTGTCTTTAGATAGTTTGTCTGAACAAAAAGCACAAACAAATGTTTGTATTTTAGCGCATCAAAAGCATGTTAATGAGCCAATTTTTATCGACCTTAACCTTTCTATTACTCTCAATTTCAGTTTTTTCCCAGTCAAAGTTCACTTTAAGTGGAATTGTTAAAGATGCAACAACTGGTGAATCTTTAATTGGAGTGACCATACGCCCATCAGAAATGAGTGGAGTTGGAGCTATTTCAAATGAATATGGTTTCTATTCACTCACTTTGCCTGAAGGTAAATATACTTTCGTAGCCAACTATCCGACTTTTGCAAAATTTGAGAAAGTTATTGATCTAAAACAAAATGTTTCCTTAAATATCGATTTAGCTGCACAAGTACAAGAGATTGGAACCGTTGAAGTTAGCACTAAAAAGAAGGATGAAAATGTTCGCCAAGCTCAAATGGGAGTGGAGAGAATTGACATGAACGAAATCAATAAAATCCCTGTGATTTTTGGTGAAAAGGACATCGTGAAAACTCTACAACTTTTACCTGGAGTTAAATCTGCTGGAGATGGAAATTCAGGATTTTACGTACGAGGTGGGGCAGCCGATCAAAACTTGATATTATTAGATGAGGCACCGGTGTATAATGCTTCGCACCTTTTAGGTTTCTTCTCAACTTTTAATTCCGATGTTATCAAAACGGCAACATTATATAAAGGAACTCAGCCAGCACAGTATGGCGGAAGGTTGGCTTCTGTACTCGATATTAAAATGAACGAAGGGAATTCTAAACGATTTGGCGCCCAAGGTGGAATTGGTTTAATTGCCTCTAGATTAACTTTAGAAGGTCCAATTGTGAAAGACAAAGGTTCGTTTCTAATCGCTGGTAGAAGAACTTATGCAGATTTGTTTTTGAAATTGACACCCGAAGAACGTGGTCTAAGAGATACAAAACTCTTTTTCTATGATTTAAATACCAAAATAAACTATCGATTTGGACAAAAAGATCAAGTTTTCATTTCTGGTTATTTTGGACGTGATGTCCTAGGATTACAAGACTTTGGCTTGTCATGGGGAAATGCAACAGGTACTGTTCGATGGAATCACATTATCAATAGCAAATTATTTTCGAATACTTCATTCATAGTTTCAAATTATCAGTACGACATAAAAATTAAAGGAGATGATTTTGATCTTACAATAGGTTCAACATTGCAAGATTACAATTTGAAACAAGAATTTCAATACTTTCCAAATTCAAGAAATAAAATAACGTTTGGTTTAAACGCTATCCATCACGGGGTTGTGCCAGGTGAAGTTACAGGAACAGAAGGTTCAGGAGTGAATAATACTAAGTTACCTCAGCGTTTAGGTGTTGAAAGCGCAATTTTTGTCAGTAATGAATGGAGCGCCACGGAGAAAATAAACGTTCTTTACGGACTTCGGGGAACAGGATTTAGCATCTTAGGAAACGGTTTTGAAAATTATTCATTTGACCAGGCAGGAAATGTTAATGATTTTAGAATTTTTGAAAAGAATGACCTTATTAAAACATATTTAAATGTAGAGCCTCGCGTTTTCATTAGTTATTTATATTCTCCGAGTGCATCTATTAAAGGAGGTTATTCTCGAAATGTTCAGAATCTTCACTTAATATCTAACTCAATTGCAAGTTCGCCAACAGATGTTTGGTTGCCAACAACAACTAATGTTAGACCTGAAATTGCTGATCAATATACTGTAGGTTGGTTTAAGAATTTTAAAGACAACACATACGAGTTTAGTTCTGAACTTTATTACAAAGCCATGCAGAACCAAATTGACTATCGTGATGGTGCCAACACGCAAGCCAATGAATTTATTGAAGGTGAATTATTGTACGGAATAGGTCGTGCTTACGGGATAGAATTGCTATTAAAAAAGAAAACTGGAAAATTCACAGGATGGGTTGGTTATACTCTTTCTCGTACCGAAAAGAAAATAGATCAAATCAACAACAATGAATGGTATTTGGCAAGACAAGATCGTTTACATGATATTTCAATTGTTGGTATTTATGATTTTAACCCGAAATGGACGCTTTCAGCAACCTTTGTTTATTCTACAGGAAATGCAGTAACCTATCCAACTGGAAAATATACTTTAGATAATGAGGTAGTATTCGTTTATTCAAATCGGAATGCAGATCGTTTACCGGATTATCACCGAATGGATATGGCTCTAACCTACAATATTAAGAAAAGAAAAAGATGGGAAAGTAGTTGGAGTTTGTCTGTCTACAATGTCTACGCACACAGAAACCCTTATTTAATTGATTTTCAAGAGAGTGAAACTAATCCTGGAACAACCGAAGTTGTTCAAACTACTCTATTTAGAATCGTCCCTACAATTACTTACAATTTTAAGTTTTAGTCATGAATAAAAACATTCTATTATTTGCAATTTTCGCATTAATCTTCACTTCTTGTCAAAAAGTTATTGACTTAAAATTAAAGTCAAGTGAAACAAAGTATGTGCTAAAAGGCGAAGTAGTTGCTGGAGATAGTACACACTATCTTTCCATAACGACGACTATTCCTTTTGATCAACCAAATGCATTTCCTGGAGTTTCTGGGGCTATTGTCACATTGTCAGATGACCTTGGTAATTCTACAGCTATGGTAGATGCAGGTCAAGGTGATTATTTTGCTTATAATTTTTTGGCTGTTGAAGGAAGAACATATACCATGACAGTTGTAATTGAAGGTGAAACTATTGAGTCCACATGTACAATGCCTTTTACTGTTCCATTGTTTGGTGCTGTGGCATTGCCAAGTAGTTTCTTTGGATTAGAAGGTAATTTGATTGTCCCTGGATTCCAGGATCCAGCGGAATATGTGAACTATTATAGATTCCGCTATTTTGAAAAAGATTCTATGGATATAAATGATTCTGGCGACATCATTTCGGATGATGGTGTTTCGAATGGACAAATAAACCAACAGCCATTTATAGGCGGTTATTTTCCATTATCGGGTGATACGGTAATTTATAGAATGTATGGAATTCCAGAATCCGTATATACTTTCTATTTCTCGAAGCAAACAAATACAAATAGCGGTTCTGGTTCTCCAGCAAATCCAATAAGTAATTGGAGTGGAGATGTCCTAGGCTACTTTACAGCCCATAATGTCCAAGAAATTGAATTAGTAATTCCTTAAGCTTCTACAGCCGCCTTTTTTGATTTACGATACAAGTAAGAATTGTATATTGCTCTTTTCGCGAAACGCACTTGTTTGTCGGATTGACAAAGCTTGACATAAACACCGTGAGGTACTCCGAAATATTCATAAGTTGAGCCATCAGTGAAGGTTATTTGAAGCAATAAACCTTTGTGTTTCCAATCTTCAATACCACATTCGTTGATTGTTTTATTGTATTCATCGAGATTTGCTTCTTTAGTTTCTGGAGCAATACTCACTAAGAAATGGTATGCGTCGATAATCTTCTTACCCATCATTTCAGCTTCTTCCATTTTTGGATCGCCTTCTTGAAATTTATCCGGGTGCCATTCTTTCACCAAGTTACGGTATGTAGATTTCAAAGTTTTTAATTCCAAAGGACCTTCAACTTGAAATAATTTTTTGTATTCGTTAATTCTTTTCATGCAACTTGTTGATTGGGCGCTTAATAAAAAGCAACACTTGTAAATAAGGGTGCAAAAGTACGCGTTTTATATTTACGAGTACTAAACTCCAAAGAATTTAACACCTTTTTAGCGTTTCACAAATACTCATAATAGAGTGATTATTTTATTTATTTATTAACCTTTGTTATTTTTTCAAAAATGTAATGGTACATTTGCCCCCAATTATAAGAAATTATAACACACTTAAAAAATGAAAAAGTTAGTATTTGCAATGCTAATCCTTATTTCCTCAGGATTTCTATTCGCACAAAAACAAAAGCCTGAATTTAATCGTTGGTCTTTAGACTTTAATGCAGGTTTAAATAAGACCGTTCGAAATTTTGCTCCGGGTTATAGTTCTGGGTTAGCAGATTTTGGAGAAGTAAATGTAGGAGCACGCTATATGTTTAATGCATATGCAGGTCTAAAGCTTGGTTTAGTTTTCGATCGTTTTCGCGACGGCAAAGATTCTCCAGATTTTGCGACAAATATGGGTCGATTATCACTTGACGGAGTAGTTAATGTTGGAAATGCATTAAAATTTTATCAATGGACAGATAGATTAGGTCTATTGTTTCACGCTGGAATTGGTGTTGGGAACTTTGTAGACCAAGGATTTCCATTATTTAGTTCTACAATAGATAAAGTTGGATCCATTACTTTTGGTTTAACACCACAATTTAAATTGAATGACAAATGGTCGATAAATTTAGATGCTTCCGTTGTTGGCCTAGCAAGAATACACCATTCTTTTGATTATTCTTCAAATGGAACATTAAAAAATGGGACCTCTAGAGGTTTTAATGGACAGTTTTTTACTGGAACCATTGGAGTTTCATACTATCTAGGTAAAAAAAAAAGCCACGCAGATTGGTCACCAACAAAATGAGTTAGCAAGTCAGAATTGGATACACTCAAGGCGGATATGGCTTGAATGATGACGATAAAGATGGTGTTCCAAACTATTTAGATCAGGAAGCAAATTCTCCAGAAGGAGCTACTGTAAATAGTCGCGGAGTAGTTGATCCTACAACAACTGATACAGACAAAGATGGAATAGCTGATGCATATGACATGTGTCCTGATGCTGACGGTGATGGTGTTGCTGACAAAGATGATAAATGTCCGGCTGTTGCTGGTTCAATTTGGAACAATGGTTGTCCAGGAGGAAGTGGAGGAGACAATGTAATAAGTGTTAATCCACCAATCGAAAATCTATATTTCTCAATTGCTTCCGCAACGCTTTCTCGAAATGAAACTGCAAAATTGGATAAAGTAGTTGATTTAATGAAAGCAAACCCTAGCTACAAATTGATTGTTAAAGGTCATACAGACAACATGGGTGCATTTGATTATAACCAGTCATTGTCTGAAAATCGCGCAATTGCTGCTAAAAATTATCTTTTGAAAAAAGGTGTTGATCCAATGCGAGTGCGAACTGTTGCATACGGATTCAATCAACCAGTAGGTAAAGAGAATACATTAACGGGTCGTGCTCAAAACAGACGAGTTGAATTTGAAGTTAGAAACTAATTCTCCAAAATAAATTTTGTAAACGCCTCGTTTAATTGTGAGGCGTTTTTTTTGATTAAAAAAATTACAAGTCAACAATCTGCCACAATTCTGGTAGTATTGTTTTCCATCCAAGCGTATCTTTCAATTTCAAGCGAAAGGCATCTCTTGCTATGTTTTCTCCATGCACTAAGAATACTTTTTCTGGTTCAGTTTTAATTTCAGACAGCCAATCTATCAATTCTGCTTGGTCGGCATGGGAGCTTAAACTTTCACTATTAAATACTTCTGCCTTAACGGGAATGTATTTACCTTGAATTTTCAATTCAGTTGCACCTTCAAGTAATGCTCTTCCCCGTGTTCCTTCCGCTTGATAGCCAACTAGTAGGACTGTCGTTTCCGGTCTATCCAAGTATTGCCGTAAATAGGTTAAAACCCGTCCGCCAGTTATCATTCCACTACCGGCAATTACAATTTTAGATTCTTGTTTATCAATAATCTCCCATGTTTCTTCATACTTTTTTACAATTCTAAAGTCATCGATGAGGTTGCTAATTTCTTGGCTGGATCGTTTGTGCCATTCCTTATGGTTTTTAAAAACGCGCAAAACTCGATCACCCATAGGACTATCCATAATTAGGGGGATGGATGGAATTCGTTTCTCTCGTTTGAGTTTAGAGAGCAAAAACATCAATACCTGTGTTCTTTCCACTGCAAAGCTCGGTATTATCAAAGTACCGCCTTTCTGAACAGTTTTATTGATAATTTCTATCAATTTTTCTTCAATATCTTCAACTGGATGAAGGCGATCACCATAAGTTGATTCCATGAATAGATAATCAGCTTTTTCAGGCTTTTTGGGAGCATTCAACAAAAAGTCCGTTACTCGGCCAATGTCTCCTGAAAAGACAAAACGTTTGCCTTCTGTTTCAAGCTCAATGAAAGTTGAACCTAAAATATGCCCATTCGTTTGGAACCGAACTTTTATTGTATCGAATAAATCAATCCATTGTCCTTCAGGTAAGGTTTGAAAATGCTCAATGGCTTTCTCAGCTTCTTTTTCAGTATACAAAGGTTCAGCTGGTTCATGCTTTGAAAATCCTTCTTCGTTTGCACTTTTGGCGTATTCTTCTTGAATTCTACCACTATCTAATAGTATGATTTCAGCAATTTCTAAAGTTGGACCGGTGCCGTAAACGGGACCTTTATAGCCCATTTTTATCAATCTAGCAACGAAACCAACATGATCCAAATGACCATGAGTCAAAAGTACGGCATCGATTTCATGAATATTAACGGGTAAATATTCCCAATTTAATTCTCTTAGTGCTTTCAAGCCTTGGAATAGGCCACAGTCAATCAATATTTTCTTTCCGACAATATTCAGAAGGTATTTAGACCCTGTTACAGAGCCTGAGGCACCCAGAAAGTGAACGGTATTTTCCATTTTTATCATGATCTTACTTTTTACATATTTTTTCAGCATCTCGTAATATGTTTGAGATACGTGCTTCACCTTCTACACCAATCTTGCGCAAAACGTCCGACTGGCCACAAATATCTCTTACAAGAACGATATCCATATTGAGCAATTTCTGTTTTTCAGCTTTCGTTAATCTTGAGAGACAGGTTATCGGGTATAAATTGGAATAATCAATTTGATCCTTCAAAGATCCTTTCTCTGGATAGTCCCATGCAACTAAACTAATTCCTTTACACTTGGCAAATTGTTTTGCGTCCATCGTAAAACGTGTATTTGTATAAATTCTACCTTCGGTGAACTCTCGATTGAAATTTGAATCCTTCTCCCAAGCTTCGAAAATGTCTTCAAATCGAGAATAGATGTATAATGGAACCTTTACATCAGAATGGCGATTTGGATCTGTATGAAATTTGCATTCAGCAAGTAGGATTTTACCATCTTTTTCTGCAAAAACATCTACCTCATGATCTACACATGCCCCTGAAATCATTTGACTAACATTTACGTCGTAGCCTTTAAACGCTAATAGTTCACCTATAAATTTTTCAAATGGATAACCCGTAGGACCAAGTTCAGCAATGGCGCTTTTCAGTTTGTAAATTTCTGCTGTAAATCGTTCTTTTTTATATAGAAGTTTGTAGGCTAATTTATAGATTTCTTTTGTAGTTATTCCGTCATAAATAATACTGTCAATATGTTGTAATATTGAGTCAATTACCTTTTTATCAGCTCTTGATTTTTCCAAAGAACTTTTTAATTTATTCCTTTCATAAGGTGCACTTGAACCTGAAGATTTTGTAACAAATATTTTTTTCTGTCTTTTCATTCAAAATGCTTTTATAAATAAAATGTGAACTACTCTCAAAGTTAGTGAACGCTAGAGATTAAAAACTGAGGGAAGTCAGCTTTTGATTTTTAATTGGATAATGTCCATATTATCAGCAAGAAACCATTATATTTAAGAAGAGATTTCAACGAAATGAAATATACACTACTAATTCTGCTGGTAAGTTTACCCTTGTTTTGCATTGGTGCAAAAATTGATTCCTCCCGAATTGAAAAGCTTTTTGATTTAGCTAAACTGCAAACTCCTGAGTTAATACCTACCCAAAAAGAAGTTGAAAAACTTGCGAATGACTTGAAAGGTGACCCGCTTGAAGGTTATCTTTATTATAATTGGGCTTTGTTTAAGTATTATCAGTCTAATTTGGAAAGAGCATTGGCTATTTCGAAGAAAGGCGTTGAGATATGTGGCGACAGGGTAGATCAAAAGTCGAGTAAATTAAAATTGTTGAATTTATTAGCTTCATTTCATACAGTGAAACAGGAATTTCCAAAGGCACTAGAAATTTATCAATCTGCATTAAAAATCGCCTCTGAATTAAAGGATAATTTAATGTCGGCAAAAATCAACAATAACGTTGCCAATTTATACTTTGGATTGTTAGATTATGAGAATGCCTATAAACATAGTTCTTTAGCCTATAAGTTGATTGAGGCCTTTCCTAAAGATCAATTCTACTCAAGTATTATTTCAATTCTTGCTGTATGCGAATCTAAATTAGGAAAGAATGAGATTGGTTTGAGACATGCAGATGAAGCGCTAAAATTTGCTGCAAAAACAAATAATCTTGCCGCCATGGTAGTTGCTCATCATGCCTTAGGTGAAATTCATTTTAGTCAGAAAAATGGTGCACTCGCGATGAACCATTTCTCGGAATCCCTGAAATTTTCAAAAGAAATGGGCAACTTGAATTTTGTCATTCTTAACGATATTGGTTTACTTCATACAAATATTTTATTAAAAAAATACCGAGAGGCAATAGCTTATGGAGAGGAAGCACTTGATTTAATAAAAAATGATACAGACAAAACACGATTGTATGCGGTAAAGAAACAACTTGCGGAAGCATATAACGGTAATGGGAATTATAATTTAGCATACGGCTTAATGGCAGAAGCGCATGAAAATTATCTTCAGAAAAGTGGACTTGAGATCCAAGAGTCGATCAAAGAACTCGAAGTAAAATATGAAACTGAGAAAAAGGAAAAAGATCTTGTTCAAAGTAAATTGATTTTATTGAAAAAGGAAAGCGATCTCCAGAAAGCTATTTTGTTAGGGTCTTTATTGATTTTAGTCGTGATTATTCTTTTAGCATCTCTTCTATTTATTCGTTATCGAAGCAGGAAAAAACTGATAATCGTAAATAAACAAAAAGAACGTCAAGTCATGGAAGCAGTTTTAATTGGTGAAGAAATGGAAAGGCAAAGACTTGCCACTGAGCTCCATGATGGACTAGCTTCTGACTTAACGGCAATTCGTTACAAGCTGGAATCGATAGACACTCCCGATATGAAAGAGGTAAATGATCTATCCGAAATGCTCAAGAGTGCTCATGAAGATACACGTCGCATGTCACACAAATTAGCTCCTCTTAAACTTGAACAGCATGGACTTGTTTTGGCATTTAAGTCATTCATTGATGAAAGCACTTCTTCAGCCTGTGAGATAAATTTTACTGATTTAACAAAAGGAATGTCGGTTTCAAATGAAAAATCACTTGTATTGTACAGAGTAGGACAAGAGTTGATACAGAATGCTTTAAAGCATGCCCAAGCCAATCGAGTGAATGTCCAAATTAGTAATGAGGGTGGCTGGTTTTCTATGCTCGTTGATGACGACGGTGTTGGTTTTGACTCAAAGAATCTAGGAAAAACAAACGGTTTAGGAAGTATTCAGAGACGGGTTGAACAGCTGGAAGGTGAGTTTCATTTTGATTCAAGTGTGAAAAAAGGTACAGTTTCGGTGATTAAAATCCCATTAAATTAATTTTCAAATGAACATAATTATCGCAGATGATCATGAATTAATAGCCGAAGGTGTATCTTCCTTTTTGAGTAAGATCAATAAGCATTATGTCATCCGAACGGCTACGAATATTCACGATTTAAAAAAAGAAATGGAAACCCAACAATTCGATGTGCTTATTCAAGACGTGCGTTTTGGAAGCACTGATGCTAGGGATATTACTGAAGATATTCACGAATTGAATCCAGATTGTAAATTAATTGCTTTATCATCTCAATCTGACGAGTTTACTGTGAAATCTGTCTTAGCCAAGGGTTATTCTGCATACGTTACAAAAAATGCTCACATGACGGAAATAGCGGAAGCCATTGAAAAAGTTATGCTCGGCGAGCAATTTATATCGTCAGATTTAGAGGAAAAATTTTTTAGATCACTTTTTAAAAATGAAGGTTCTAGCGAAGAAATTCAATTGACAGAACGTGAATCAGAAGTTCTATCTGCCATTTTGAATGGAATGAGTTCTAAAGAAATTGGTGATAAACTCTTTATATCTGAAAAAACCGTTGAAACGTACCGTTCTAATTTGTTTTTAAAATTTCAAGTTAAAAATGTTGCAAGCCTAGTTAAAAAGTCACTATTACTAGGATTTGGCTAGTTTTTCTAGCTCAACTCAGGGAAAACCCTGAGTTCTAAATCCCATCATTCCCCTGAAGTTTCATAGCTGCAAAACTGACAAATTTGTATCTCAATCAACAACTAAAAAGTTATGAAACGAACAATCAACATTTTATTATTGGTCCTATTTGTAGGTACTAGTTTTAATCAGGCAAAAGCTCAAGCATTTAGCGGCAGGGGCTCAAATTACACATCCATCGGTTGGAATTTATCAGAACTCAATTGCTGGTATAAAGAAAACAACAAAGGTCTTAAAGGTCGGTTTTCACCCATCTATAATGGAATAAACTTTCAGTTCGAAAAGGGACTAGGAAAATGGTTTGGAATGGCATTTAACATTGGCGCTGGCTATGCTGGCAATCAATACTCTGGCTTTTTCAATTCATACAGTTGGTTAACAACAAATAATTATTACCGAAGTATTGCGGTTCCAATCGGACTTCAAGGAAATTTCCACTTTTTCCAAATGATTCAAGATTTAACAGAGTCCTCTATTGGTGCAGATAAATTGGATATTTATGTTTGTTTTGGCGCAGGTGCCGGACCAGTTTTTTTACTTCCACGTGAAGATGGTTTAGAATCTGAAGTTGGAATTGCTGCTTATGGCGACGTGCAATTAGGAGTAAGATATTACCCTTCAAACAACGTAGGTTTCTTTGCTCAAGCAGGTTACGGAAAATCTCTTTTGAATCTTGGAATTGTATTCCACAAATAATCAACAACCAATTAAAAAAATAGAAATTATGAAATCATATATATCATTTTTAGCAATATTAATCGCAACTTCTTCATGCTCTTTTATGGGAGATAACGGAAGTCTAGATGGTCCAGGACCAATAATAGGTGATGGAACGTCTACCGCTGGATCCACTTTATTATCTGGAACTCAATCAACATCAATTACGCTTACAAATAATAATCCAGATCCAACTCTCCCAGATTATTGTATTGAGGGCAACTATAATATTAGTGCCTCTGTAATAATTGAGCCTGGAGTAATAATTTGTATGAAGGAAAATGCCAGGATTACGGTTAATTCTTCCGGTTCACTTAATGCTACTGGAACCGCAGCTTCCCCAATTACGATAAGAGGAATTTCCCCTATTGCAGGATATTGGGGAAGTCTAGTCTTTTCTGGATCAAATAGTACTAGCAATAATCTAGTTCATGTAAATATTTCAGATGGTGGCTCAAACTCTAGTTGGGATGCAATTGTTTATGGTTATTCCTCTGGAAGGGTTTATATGGACAATTGCAACATCACTAGAAGTTCCAGTAATGGGGTATTTATTTATTCAAGTAGTTTTAACTTAGTTGGATTATCAAATACCACGATATCAAGTTGTCAACAGGCTCCGTTATTAATACAAGCAAACCATATTGGTTCTTTATCTGAGAGCATTACTGGAGCGGGGAACGGCACCAACAACATTATTGTTGACAATGCAACTGTAACCAACGATGCAACATGGAAGAAAACAGGTATACCATATTTTTTCACTGGGACAACTACTTTATCGGCTGATATTATAATCAATCCTGGAGCTCAGTTTATTATGAAAAGTACGGCAAGAATCACAGTTAATTCCTCAGGATCATTAAATGCTATTGGAACACCTTCTTCTATGATTCGATTTACTGGTGAAAATAATATTGCGGGATCTTGGCAAGGAATTGTTTTTTCCGGTTCAAATAATCCAAGTAATATAATGAGATATTGCGAGGTGTCCTATGGCGGAAATAATTCTTCCTGGAATGCTTTGATATACCTGTATAGCAGCTCACAATTTACACTGGGTAATTCATCTATTCACGACAGCCAAACATGGGGTCTGATGAATTATAATAGTTCAAATACATTCACCGACGAAGGTACAAATACCTTCTACAACAATGCCTCTGGAAATATAGGGACATAAACCCAAAACTAGAATTAGTTGGTTGGACGAAGGATGCATGTCGGTATTATGTATCGAAATTTGCATCCTTTGTTTTTGGCCAATATTCAGGGTAAACCCCTACTCAAGAATTCATGTAAATCCCTGATAAATAACATGTTTATGTTTAGGATATTTATATAAACCAATAAAAAATATAGTATGAAAAAGTTTTATTTATTACTCGCAATTGCTTTCTCAACATCTACGTTGACGATAGCACAAGAATCAGATGATGGTCAAACAATTGTTCCATCGAATGTTACAAAAGTTAATACTGCTTGGACCGCGAAAGCCGGTGAACCTTTAGGTCAATATTGTGGCTATTCGCTTAACGCAAATCCAACTGGCACCAATGGTAACACTGGAATAATGTTTGATGTCGAGGTAGCGTCGAATCTTTATATTTCGGGATTTAGTTTGGACCTTTATGGATCAACTTACACTGGAAAAATTGTTATTTATCGTAAATTTGGAACCCATGTAGGGTTTGAAAATTCCCCTGCAAATTGGTTTGCTATTGATTCGGTAAATGTTACCGATAATGGAGGATTGACATACATACCCATTCAAACTGGACCAAGTTTGTTTTCAGGGGAAACAGTTGCATTTTATATAAGGGGTGAAGGAACTTCAACAGTTCTTTCATACGCAAACGGAGTTGCCATTGGTAACACAATTGTTTCAAATTCAGATTTGACAATTAAAACAGGTACTGGAAAAAATGGGACTTTCGGAAGTTCCGCTTCCACAAGAGATTTTAAAGGGACAATCCATTATTGCAAAAGTCAAACAGTAGTTTGTGACACAATGCAAACATTCTACACCAATACTAATGGCAATAGAGGAGTATTTTTTGAAGTTGAAACAGCTGGGCAAAGCGTCACGATCAATCAAATTTTTGCAGATTTCATAAACTCTGAAGGAACACAACAGAATGTTAAAGTCTGGACAAGATCAGGTTCTTATATTGGATTCGAATCTTCTAGCATTGGTTGGACACAACTTTCAAATGATACGATTGTATCTCCTATTCCAAATACACCTGAAGCAGTTTCTTCTGGTATTTCAGTAGATGTCCCTGCGAATTCAGTACAATCGTTTTATATTTCTTCTGATGGAGCCTCTTTAGGTTACACAAATGGTGTCAATTTAGGCGATATAGTTGTGAACGATCCAGCTCTTAAACTTAAAGCAGGTAAAGGTTGTGACGGAACCTTTAGTGGAACTTTATATTCTCCAAGAATCTTTCATGGAACAATTGATTATTGTGTAACGAGCAGCGTTGGAATAGACGAATTTGGTATTAAATCTTTTAGTATTTATCCAAACCCAGCAGCAAATGAAGTTTCAATAGATTTTGGAGATTTGAAAGTAACAGAAATTGAAATTTTTGATATCAACGGTCAAGTGGTAAAATCTAGAATTTCAAATGAAGGAAATGGAGTTGTATCCGTTGATATTTCTAATCTTTCTTCAGGAACCTATTTTGTAAAAAGTATAGAGGACTCAGGTTTCAAGGTTGAAAAATTTGTAAAACTGTAGATTGAAAATTTTAATGAAAAACATAAAAGCGTCGCGAAAGTGGCGCTTTTTAATCTAAAGTATAAACAAGAACTGCGTTTTCGAGTTTTTCAAATTTCAAATTTTCTGATTGTTCGTTGTACATACCTGAAATTGTTTGATTTTCCAGATCGATTTGTAGTATGCTCACTTCAACTCTGCAATCTGTCATTTTGCCTTCGTGTTTTTTAAAAATAGCTTCTTTAGCTGCCCAAATTAAGTGTAGATTCAATTCATCAGTCCAATGCGAATCGCGTTCATTTGTGAAATACGATTTTCCGTCAATAATTCTTTTGTGGAAAACCTGAATATCAACACCGAGCTTTGAATTGCCAAGGTAAACGGCAAACCAACCTTCGGAATGAGAAAAGGATACGAATTTACCTTCTAAAGAAAGAATTGGATTTCCGAGCGGTCCATATGACAATGATTCCGAAGGAATATTCAATAGATTTAATATTCTATGAATTTCATCTTTTTCAAATTCACGCTTTTTCAGCTCCTTTGGTTTGCTCCGAAAGGATACAGATATATTGCCTAAAGTTGTATTAAAATGAATATCATCCACAGCGAGAATCCTTATTATTTACCATTAATTAGCACTTTTTCGACTATCTTTGTTATATCTAAAAAGTCCTGTGATTTGCTAAAGATACTTTTAAAATACCTTTCTCGTTCCCTCGGAATATTTTTAGAGTTATTTCTATTTGGATTCATTTTTTTATTGTTTTTCATCCTTCTCAATTCAGTTATAGATGCGCCGAAATTCGATAAAGTATACGTAGGAAAACGAACGAAAATAGCTGAAAATCATTATGTTCTTGATAATAATTACTTGAAAAAGAACGAATACGGTATTTGGGAAATGTATATCGAAGGGAACCCAAGTGAGCGAGGATTAATTTACGGCGAACTTGCTAAAGAGTTGGTTCAGAGACAAGAAGATATATTTGTTAGTCAAATCAATCAGTTGGTTCCTAGTCAGTTTTTCCAACAATTCTTGAGACTTTTTATCGGGTTTTTTAATTCCGATTTACCGGATTACGTTCCATTGGAAAATCAACAAGAAATATATGGAATTTCAAAATCCTTTTCAGATAAGTACAACTACATAGCACCAAAATATACCCGAATTCTAAATTACCATGCGGCTCACGATATTGGTCATGCCTTAAATGATTACAGTATGGTTGGTTGCACTTCTTTTGCCCTGAAAGGTGATAGAACAGAAGACGGCAATCTTATGATCGGTCGAAATTTCGACTTTTATGTTGGCGATGAATTCGCTGAGGATAAACTCTTACTCTTCATGAAGCCAACAACAGGTCATGCTTTCGTCTCCTATTCTTGGGCTGGTTTTACTGGTGTAGCAAGTGGATTGAATGATCAAGGATTGAGTGTAACGATTAATGCCTCAAAATCAGATTTACCAACAGGTTCCAAAATGCCTATTTCATTATTGGCGAGGGAAATTTTGCAGTACGCTTCAACGATAGAGGAGGCACTCGCAATTGCCAAAAAGCGACATACTTTTGTTTCTGAAACTCTGATGATAGGTTCAACCAAGGATAATAAAGCTATTTTAATTGAGAAATCACCTAAGAAAACTGGAGTTTACGACAGCCAAGAAAATACGCTAATTTGTTCGAATCATTATCAATCGGATACATTTAAGAACACCGAAGTCAATCGACAAAATATTGCTGAAAGCGACAGTAAATACCGCTACAATAAAGTACAGGAACTTTTGGGTAAACAAAAGACGTTTAATCCAACTTCGATTCTAGAAGTGCTGAGGAATCAATATGGTCAAAATAAAGACACATTGGGAATGGGAAACCCAAGAGCCATCAACCAAATGATCGTTCACCATAGTGTTGTTATTGTGCCCGAAAAAAGTTTATTTTACGTTTCTACGACAGATTTCCAATTGGGTGAATTTGTTGGATATGACTTAAAAAAAACCATTCAACAAAAAAGTACAAGTATTGCTAATTGTCTGGAAGCCTCGCCATTTTTAGAGACTGTGAATTATCAAGAATTTCTTGCTTTCAAGAAAACAAAGAAAAGAATTAGCAATTATTTAATTTTGAATCAAGCACTTAATTTAAAAGATTCAGAGATAAAGGCTTTCATTTCGAACAATGGGGAATCTTACGTAACTTATGAAATGCTCGGTAAATATTTCATGAAAAAAAGTAATTTTGATAAAGCGGGAGCTATGTTTTCTAAGGCATTGACCAAAGAACTGGCTTCTCACCAAGTGAAGAAGGAACTAGAAAGTTTATTAAAGGAATGCAAGGAGAAGAAATGATAAAAGAGGCGACAGAAATATCAAATGATTTGATGGAAACGTTGAAATATGTGAACCAAAATTCACCATTTTATCGACGTATATTGGCCGATTTTGATTTCTCAGAAACACTCGCAACTTCAGAATGGAGAGCTTTACCCTTCACGAACAAAGATGATCTTTCTGCAAACAATGAAGAATTTTTAAGTGTTCCATATACAGAAATTGCCGATTTTGTTACAACCTCTGGCACAACAGGTGATCCAGTGACAGTTTATCTTTCGCGTTCTGACCTGAAACGACTTGCATTAAACGAAAGAGATTCTTTGGTTTTAGCTGGCGTAAAAAAAGGCGACATAGTTCAATTAATGACAACCATCGATAGGCAATTTATGGCAGGAATGGCTTATTTCATGGGAGTTCAGGAATTAGAAGCTGGGATGGTTCGAATCGGACCAGGCGTTCCAGAATTACAATGGGATTCAATTCAAAAGTACAGACCAAGAGTTCTAATTGCCGTTCCAAGCTTCATTCTAACGCTTATTGATTACGCGAAAAAGAAAGGCATAGATTTTAAAAATTCATCTGTAGAATCCATTGTTTGTATCGGGGAATCGGTTCGAACACCTGATTTTGAGTTGAATACTTTAGGGGAAAGAATATCAAACGATTGGCCTATCCAGTTGTATTCAACTTATGCATCGACTGAAATGGCTACGGCATTTACGGAATGTGAAGCACAAAAAGGTTGTCATTTAAATGATGAATTGTTATTTTTAGAAGTACTTGACGAAGAAGGTAATGAAGTTCAAAATGGGGCAGAAGGTGAAATAGTGATTACAACATTAGGCGTTACAGGAACTCCACTTCTGCGATACAAAACAGGCGACATCGCTAAAAGAATTACTGATCCTTGTTCATGTGGCAAAACATCTGTGCGATTAGGTCCAATTGTTGGTAGAAAAAATCAGCTGATAAAGTTTAAAGGAACAAGTGTTTTTCCTCAAGCTATTTTTGATGTTTTTGAAGAATTCAATGAAGTAATTTGCTACAAAGTCATTGTCAAAAAGGATGATATTGGGAATGATAGTATCAACGTGTTATTGGCAAGGAATTTGGAGAATACAGAAGTCATTGAAGAAATTAAAAGAAAATGTAATTCTCGATTAAAAGTAATTCCTAATTTCGAGTATGAAGATTTGGAAAGAATTCAGGCTCAGGTTTATAAAAAGAATTTGCGTAAGCCTGAAAAAATAATTTTTGTTTAACTAAATACAATTTAAAATGAAAAAGTATCTATTATTATCAATGTGCCTAGTTGGACTTTCGTTTGGAATGAAAGCACAAACAGTGGCAGATCTTTTAGGGAATTCGTATGTTCAAGTTACATGGTTAGGAATTGATTTTTCGCATGTAAAACTAATTGGTGAATTCAACCAATTTCAGGAAGCTGGTGAGACTGGTCCTGAACTTATTAAATCAAAATACTTCCCTGCGTGGAACGAATTGATTATCAAAGAATCGGATAAATACAATGTTGCCGCTATGATTCGTAAGGAAAATGTAGAAATGAACATTGAGCCGATCATGAAAATTAATGCTAAAACTGATATTGCCGATTTAGAAGGTAGAGAGAATCCGAACTATACCGAAGAAGAGATCAGAGAATTTGTAAAAAAATACAATTTCGGAGATAAAGAAGGAATAGGTATGCTATTCATTGCAGAGTCGATGAATAAAACAGCTGTAACGGCTCGATATCACTTCGTGGCAATCAATTTGAGTAACAATGAAGTTATTTTGCAAGAATTATTTAATACAGTTCCAGGTGGATTCGGATTACGCAATTACTGGGCAAAATCTTTTTATTTGGTAATCGATGAAATTGAGGGTAAAAAATACAAACAGTGGAAAAAAGCTGCTGGGATTAAATAGTATTTTTTAATAAGGAGATTGAAGGATGAGTTCGAAAGAATTCATCCTTTTTTATGTTGTTTTGGGTGTAACGATATTCATCACCTTATTCAAGGTTTGCAATAAGGTAGAATGCTTTTTAACAAATGGATTTGTTTCGTCCCAAACATAACCTGCTAAAACAGAGCAAATTTGTCTACGGAAATCATCATTCGTGTTTTTAGAGAAGAAAATATTTTGCAATGAACCATCATACCAGCCATTTACATAACTTCTGAAAACGTCAATTCCTTTTTGCAAATAGGAACTGTAATCTTGGAAATCGACATCTTCACCTTTCAAATGTGTGCCTACTATTTCAGCGGCTTTATATCCAGATGTTATTGCAAGTGTTACTCCTGAACTGAAAATTGGATCTAAAAACTCGGTGCTATTTCCGCATAAAATATACCCTTCTCCATACAGTTGTTTTACTGAAACAGAGTAGTTCGTTACTTTCATCGGTTCAAACTTGTATTCAGCGTCAACATAACGATCAGAAAGACCCGGAAAAGTACTAACCAATTCCTTGTATTTCTTTCCACCATTTTCAGCACATTCTTCCACAAAAGTTGAATCACCGACTATACCAACAGAAGCTGTTCCGTCAGAAAACGGAATGGACCAAATCCAAGAAGTATTGTTGTTGAAGGAATGTACGAAAATGTTGTTTCCTGCGATATCTGTTCGTTTACTGTCATCTAAATGCGAAAAAACAGCACTTCGAGGTGGCGTAGGAACCGGAACTTCCAAATCGAACATTCTTGGTAAAACACGTCCATAACCACTAGCATCCATGACAAAGCGAGAAGTTAGTTTTTGTTCATTTCCTTCTGAATCGCGATACGTAACGGTTTGAATTTCTGGGCTTGTTTTAACATCCAAAACTTCTGCTTTGAATTCTAAATTGGCACCTTTTTTCTCTGTTTCAATGGCCAATGCGTGATCAAATTGAGCTCTTTTTACCTGATAAGTATATTTCCAACCGTCTGTATATTGATTATCGAAACGGAAGTCGCAAAGTTCGTCGTTATGATAAAAGCATGCGCCAGATTTAACTTGAAAATTCAAATCTTCAACACATTTTAATAGTCCCAATTCGTCCAAATAATCCATGCAATGTGGCAATAAGCTTTCGCCAATTACAAAACGTGGAAATTGCATTTTCTCTAGAATTTTAACTGTGAAACCTTGCTGTATTAGTTTACATGCTGCAGTAGTTCCAGCAGGACCCGCGCCGATTATTATGATGTCAAAATTTGTTGTCATGCGCGTTGATGTTTTGAATCGTATTTTCTGGGTCTATAAAGTTGAAACAAGTCACAAAGGCTCCGATTGTTGCACCTAAGATACCATGAAATATGATATTTTGTCCAGTTAAATATAAATTTGGAATACGCGTTCTTGTATTTATTGAAGTAGCAATTGGGTTACGAAAGCTTTTCATAATTCCATATAATGATCCTTCTGGAGTTCCTATGTAATCTTTATAGGTCAAAGGAGTGGAACTATAAACGTTATTTATTGCTTCTCGGAATCCAGGGTATCTCGACTCCATTCTAGCCATAACCTTTTCTTCTTTCATTTTTTTAAACTCATGGTAAGCAGCGTCACGCTCAGATGGTTTAAGTCTTGTATTAAAGGTATCTTCCCATTTTTTAACTTCATCAATAGACATGTATGCCATCACGCATATTGATTCTGCATATTCTTCAGATTTAGAAGAAGATGGTGTGCAGACATACAAGGCTTGTGGCCACGTTTCTTGAGTATAGTTCACTACATCCCAACAATCATCGGTAAAATGCTCATAAATATTGTGATTGATATAGGGAAACGATTTCTCTTTTAATGAAAAGTATACCATGAAAGAAGAAACTGTATTTTCCAATTTCAAAATTCTATCTCTATACGCAGGACGGAAATTTTCTTTTCCAAAAATAGTAATGGTCAAAGCTGGATGCAAATTGGAAATGAAGTTCTTTGCAAAATACTGAGAACCATCTTCACACTCAACGGAACTTGCAGAACGATCTGAATTATAATTCGCTTTTACGACTTCTTTCCTTTTTAAAACTTCTCCGCCGTGTTTTCTTAATTCACGCACAAGTAATTTGGAAATTTGCGAACCTCCATCAATCATTCGGTAACTGCCTTGTATATAACTATTTAATATTAACGCGAGAACATAAAAAGGAGTGGTTTCTTTATCTCCGGCGTATAGCATACCTGTGCCCAACAAAACTTCGCGGAGTTCTTTATTCTCAGTCAAACTATCAACAAATTCCCAAGCGGAGATTTCTAGAACCTCGGGCGTATCGATGTAGTTATCCTCTTCGTTTAGCTTAAGGTTGTACAAGGGAAAGAAATCGCACATTTCCTTAATCTTGCCACAAAACTTTAGAATAGCTGTCTCTTCTTTGGGGAAAAGGTCAATTAATTGAGAAGAAAATTTCTCGTAGCCTTGGCCATAAGGATAAGATTTTCCATTCGGCAATCTGACTTTGTCGAAACAATCTCTATCCAACGATTTCATATTCAAAGAATCAAAAATACCGAGATACTTGAACATTTTGTTTAGGTTTTGACCTTCATCCAAACCGCCAACATAATGCACCCCTGTATCAAAAACACACTTATCGCGACTGAAAACTTGCAATGCACCACCTATCTGATGATTCTTTTCCAGAACCAGAACAGAATAATTGTTTTTCGCCAAAATAACAGCAGAGGACAAACCGCCCATTCCGCTGCCAACAATAACAAAATCATATATTTTTTTATCTCCCATTAATCTCTCTTTCGTAAGATTATTAAAACATTCGATGTAGTTTTTGAATGTTTTTGAATTTCAATTTCTAAATTGTTTTTCTTGGCAAATTCTTGCATATCCTCCTCAGAAATGAATTCCAAAGGATGCTCGGCTTTATTAAACCCAAACACTTTTGTCGAGAAGAATTCGGTCAATTTTGTCATTTTATACGAACGTTCTTCACCTTTTAAGCCATCACGAATCATCAAAATTCCATTGGCGTTCAATTTACCAACTATTTTTTGAAGTAAGTTGTCTTGGTCGCTTTTTGGTAAATAATGTAATACGTCGTTTAAAAATAGAACGTCGCAAGCCTGAACATCGACTTGTCGAATATCATTACTCTCGAAACTTAGGTCTTTCTTAATTGTTATTGCGTGTTCGGCAATTTCAATTTTGTCCTTGTCGTAGTCTATTCCTTTTATTATTCTTTCGTTATTTCTATAGTAGAGATAATGACTCAAATATCCATAACCGCATCCGAAATCATAAATCACTTTTCTGTCATCAATGAGTTTATCGTAAAATGCAAAATTTGCTTTTTCTAATCTCCATTTTACGCGAACGTACCATTCTAAAATTGGACCTTTTAAAACGAAATTCTTCAAAAGAATAGGTCCCCAGAAATCTGTTCCGCCATGTTCTTTTTTAGTTTCAGCCATTCCTTCAACCATTACCCTTTTAGCAATTTTTGTCGTCTGAGAGTAGGTAATGTTCTCATCGTATGGAATTAGATCTAGCGCTTTAATGGTAATTTTCCCTCTGTTGATTAAGATATCATTTTTAGGATTGGCTTCGTGTGCTCCGCTGATTACGATTGGTTGAATATCCATTTGCAATTCATTCGCAATGTGGAACGCTCCTTTGTGAAAACGATTCATTGTTCCATCTTTACTTCGTGTCCCTTCAGGGAAAATAACTACTTGATAACCTTCCGCTATACGCTCTCGAATTTGTTTCAAATTGTCATCGGCTCCTTCTTTTGCAAACGGGAATCCTGCATAGCGAATAAATAGTCCAAAAACTGGGGAATTATATACCCAACTTTTCACCATGATCACAGTTTTCGGATTAATCATCAGAACAAGTAGTATGTCCAAAAACGAGCTATGATTGGCAATAATAATGTTTGGTTTACTGAAATCGATTTTGTCAACCAAGACTTCCTTTTTAATATGAAAGCCTGCATAAATAGTTGATTTCGCTAATCTGGAAACCAAGAAATTTAAAAACTGTCGCTTTTTCACCTTTTTTATGGGTAAAGGGAAAAGAACGAAAACGACCAATAGAGTCAAAAATATGCTGCCAAAAAGAAAATAAGTGTAAAGGAAAATACTATACAATAAAGTGAAAAACGTTATCGGAGGCTTTCCTTGATTGGTTCTGTTAAACACGAAGAGATTGAACAATAGTGGCTGGACAAATAGAGTGATAATTAATATTGTAGAGATCCCAATTATGCTCACCAAAGCAATTGAATTTATAGCTGGATGATGAGCAAAAATCAAGACACCAGTGCCCAGTAATGTTGTTATTCCTGAAAGTATAATAGCCGATCGATATGATTTATATGAGTCACTTCCTGTTTTATACTGCTGCATCAATCCATCAGTGGTGAATATGCTAAAATCATCGCCTAAACCGAAAATGAAAGTGGTAATTATAATGTTGACGAAATTGAATTTGATATCCAAAAGGTTGGTGATACCCAAGATCCAAATCCAAGCCAAAAGCATTGGTAGGAAAGCGAATAATGCCAATTCTATTCTTCCATAAATAATTAACAAAGTAATGAAAACCAGTAAGACAGAGAAGAGCAAAAGGAAATTAAAATCGTTTTGAACCGAAGTCAACATCATTTCTGTTATTTCGGAAATATCTAAAATAAATGCTCCATCAACCGAGTGAATTTTCACTTTACACTCAGCTAATTTTCCTCTATCAATGACTATACTAGTGATATACGATTGCTCGTTTTCAGAAGAAAATTGAAATTTAGTTAGTCCTAAATCTTGAGCCAAGGATTCACCTTTTTCTGGATCAAAAGTATTTTCAGAAATCCATTTGTAAAAAGGATCAAATGCAGTTGAAGAAAAATTGTTTTGCGCTGATGCTTCAGCAATATCTTTTTCAACCTGATCTTTCCGCGAGGACCAAAAAGTCAACCAATTTCTTTCTCCTTGGGCAATTTTCTCCTGATTAGGTAAATACGGCGCGGTAGAAATCAATTCACTTATGCCTAGTTCTTTCCGGTTTGTTTGAAGCGTGTCGAATATTTCTGCATTCAATGCTCTCGCTTTGTCTTCGGATGTTGCAGAGGCAATAACGTAAAACTTTTTATCATCATTCGGGTTGATTCCCGTATAGAATGCTTCTTTCTTTTTCAATTCATCAGTATGAAAAGAAAGTCGGTTGACATCGGCATCAAATGAGGCGTCGAACCCGCGAAATAGTGAGCCAGCCGTTATGAAAATCACTAACAAAATTCCAATTCTCAGGACCATTTTAGGCAGCTTTCGATCTTTCGTTTTTTGAACTGAATTAGGCAGATTAACCTTTAATAGTACAAAGATTACTGGTTGAAGAAGTAATGTAAATAAAACAGAACCCAAAAGAGTAAAAAGAGCGATCATTCCAAAATTTTGGAGAATCACAGATTCAGCAAAAAGCAGAGCGCCAAGCGCTGCAATGGTCGTGAAGCTTCCAATAATCATTGGTGCAGAGACATCTTTTATGGTTGAAAGAATATCTCCAGAATGTTTATAATGTGTAAAGAAATGGAACGAATAATCGAGGACAATTCCTAAAAGAACAGAAGCTGTTGCTAAAGAAATGGAGCTTATGTCAGGTTGTAAATATCCAACCATTCCCAATCCGCACAAGACGCCAAATACAGCTGGCAGTAAAAAATAAAAAGGTGCGAGGAGACTGCGGTAATATAAGACGAGGAGCAAAAGAATCAAGCCGAGACTTAAAAAAGCCGTCAAATAAGTATCCGCTTTAACTTGTCGAGCGTTTTCAACGGCAATTTGGAATGTTCCAAAGAAATCGAAGTTCAGTTTCTCTTTTGCGTTGAGCTTAGTTTTGAAAGATTCTAAATCGTCGTTGAGTTGATACAATGCTTTAGTATCATTTCTGTCAGGAACAATGCTCGCAAAGAATAGTATAGACTTTTCATCTTGCGTATAAACCAAACCATCTTTTACAACGTAAGCACCTTTTCCTTCTTCAGGACGAACGTTTTCTAATTGCTCATTGGCGATTCCTAAAGGATCTTGTGCAATGAAACTTTTCATGAAAAAGCCATCGCTTCCTTCTAGTTTCTTCGCATCGTTAGCTAAGGATTGTGCTATGGAAGTTTTTGTTATTTTACGCTCTATTTCTTCGTAATCAATTGGATGCGCATTTAGAACAAACGATTTTTGAAAATAACGAATCAGTTTTTTTTCATTCACATTTCGGTAAATGATCAAATCTGATATTCGACCTTCAAACTGAGTATTTAACTGTTCTTCGAGATTAATTAGTTTATCCTCTAGTTCATCTTCATCTTGAATTGCATCTATTGAAAAAATGATTTGTTTGTTTAGCGAATTTTCTTGAACGATTTTATTAAAACGCTGATATTGTTCGCTTTTTGGAAAAATAGAATACAAGTCTTCATTTATATTCAATTTTCCAACCCCGATTATCAAAAAGGAGACAATAGCAAGAAATAGCACCACAAAAAATAGTGGTTTCGAAATGAAAAATCGAACGATATTTGCAAATAATTTGCCCATTTATTCGTATTCTAAAATCTTAAGATTAGTTATTTAAGCCAAGTTTTTGGATACTTGACCATTTTATTATACTCTTCCTTATTTTTATCTTTCAGCACCATTAATGATGAGTTATATGCTGCTTTAACAGCAATCGGAACTCCTCCGCCTAATTCAGCCCAATGTCCACCAATAATCAAATTTTTCACGGGTGATTTGTAGTGCGCTACTTTGGATTGCATATTGCGTTTTCCAGGTCGGGTCCCCATCATTGAGCCGTCTTTGTTATGCGTATAACGGTGATAAGTAACAGGTGTTGCTACTTCGTAGAACTCGATATGCTTGCGTAAATCTGGACAAACTTCTTTTTCTATGCGCTCAAAAATAATTTGAGCATAATCGTCCTTTAGCTTTTTGTACTCTTCCGTTCTAACGTATTCACCCTTGTCATTAAGCGTTGTTTTCCAGTTGTTTTCATAATCCATCCAAGCCGGCACGAAAATATTCAAGGTACCACTTCCTTCGGGTGCTAAGGTTTTGTCGCGTATTGTCGGTGCTAAAATACTTATGAATGATTTATGCGGATCACCAGAACTATGTTCCATTCTAGAAGTTTCCTGATTGTAGATGTACAACATCAAATCTTCAAAACCTAAACTTTCGGCAGTGCAATTTAAGGCAACAGAAATGGTTAAAGAGGAACTATACAATTCCGAATCATCCATTTTCTGTTTTATTTTTTCTGGGACAACATCCGGAGGAAGAAGTTTTTTGTATACCGTTTCTACATCACATGCTGCAATACAATGCGTAGCTGTGATTGAATATTCTTTGTGTCGTTTTTTATACGTTACACCTTTAAAGGTTCCGTTTTCGATATTGACTTTTGTGACTTCAGCGCTCAAAATTACTTCTGAACCATTATCGATTTTATTGATTTGTTCTTCCAGCCAAATAGGAATAACCTTACTTCCACCAATTGGAGGATTTTGGTAATCTTTGTTATAAGCCCAAGCAATTGGAAATAAGCATGAAAGTAAATCTATTTCAGAACAGAACAAGTCTAGCATTTTTTCGTCCTTGAAAAATTTCTTCAAACCTTTACGGACGCCTTTTTCACCGCCATGAAGAGCATATTTGATTAGTGGACGAATGATTCGAAGTTGATTCAGTTTGTAGAGCATTTTATTTATGCCTCCAACGGTTTCATAGCTCAAGAAAAATTGCGGGAAATTATCAGATACTTTAGCAACCGTTTGAGCGGCTCTAAAAAACTTTTCGATTCCCTTTTTTTCATGAGGGAAATCATGAATCAGTTTAGCTTTTAGTTCTTCAGGATTATTGCTTAAGGTGTAGTCGTAATTTTTATTAACGTGTTTGTGAATGGTATTCATAGTTATTGGGCGCGGATAATCGTCCCCCAAATATTCAAACACCTTTGTAACAGTTCCTTCAGGTCCACATTGATTTAACCAGTGAATGGCTGTGTCAAATATAAAACCCTTACGGTCAAACCCTTGCAAATACCCTCCAATGAGGTAGTGACGCTCGAGAACACATACTTTTAAACCTGATTTGGCGAGTAAGGCGGCAGCTGTTAATCCACTTACTCCCGAGCCAATGATAATAACATCATAGTCATTTTTTACCATAGTTTGTAAAAGTAATAAATTGCAAGAATATGCTTGGTTTAAAAGGTCTTTTCTCCAGCATATTAAAACACTTTTGTTTTCATTTTTAATACTTATCTTTGCCCTCTTTACGGCAAAATATGCCTTAGATTTTATAAGAATTAAGCGATATTTTTTGAATGAAAGCTATTAACGCACTATACGAAGCCCAAAAAATTGCATTTAGTCCATTTGTTTTCCAAACGGTCTATTGTATGTTGGAATTTGGCATTTTGGATGTATTAAATGATGCGAAAGAAGGAATTTCTATAAAAGAGATTTCCACTAAAACGAAAGTGTCAGATTATGGGGTTCGAGTTCTGTTAGAAATGGCTGAAGCGGCTGAAATTGTTGAAATAAAATCTGAAGATTTTTATAAATTGACGAAGATTGGGTATTTCCTTTTACGTGACGAAATGACAAGAGTGAATTTTTACTTCACCCAAGATGTTTGTTACAAAGGTTTGTTCTCGCTGAAAGAGTGTATCGAACAAGGTAAGCCTGTAGGTTTGAAAGAATTTGGCGATTGGTCAACATTGTATGAAGGACTTTCACAATTGCCAACTCATGTTAAGAAATCTTGGTTCGAATTTGACCATCATTATTCAGATAATTCTTTTGACGAAGCTTTGAAAATAATATTCTCTTACCAACCGAAAACGATTTTCGACATCGGTGGAAACACAGGGAAATGGGCAATGGCAAGTACCAAATATGATCCAAATGTCAATGTGAAAATATTTGATTTGCCAGGACAATTGAAAGTTGCAAAAGAAAATATAGACGCAATTCCAGCCAGTAAAGACAGGGTAGAATATATTGAGGCAAACATGCTGAAAGAAGAAACTGAAATTCCAGCAGGAGCAGATGTATACTGGATGAGTCAATTTTTGGATTGTTTCAGTGAAGTGGAAATTGAAAGTATACTTCGAAAAATTAAAAAGAACGCATCGAAAGATTCTACGATTTTTATCATGGAGACTTTTATTGATGACCAGAAATTCCCAGCTGCAAAATACAGTTTAGTTGCAACTTCTGTGTATTTTACAGCAATGGCGAATGGAAATAGCAAAATGTACTCGTCTAGTGTTATGAAATACATTATTGAAAAAGCGGGACTTAAGTGTGTTGGTGAACACCGTCTTCACGCAGATGCTTTCCATACCATTTTAGAAGTTAAAGTTCCTTAATCTAAAAATTAGAAAACAATCATTGCCCATGTATAAGATGGATTTGTCAGATATTGAACAGTATGCGCTTTACCTTAAACCGGTTGTGCTAAATAAGGATGTGAAAGACCAATTACATGAGTCTTTTTCATTTCTTACCGACTTTTCACGCGACAAGATTATTTACGGAATTAACACTGGATTTGGGCCAATGGCTCAGTTTAAAATCGACGAAGACAAACTTAATCAACTTCAATATAATTTAATTCGCAGCCATTCCTCTGGAACTGGAAACGTACTAGATGATGAAAGCGTTCGCGCTGTTGTAGTTGCTCGATTAAACAATTTTCTTCAAGGAAATTCGGGTATAAGTTTCGGAGTTGTTGAGCAATTGACTGCTTTTTTAGAAAAAGAAATTTATCCTGAAATATACGAGCATGGTGGAGTAGGAGCCAGTGGCGATTTAGTGCAGCTAGCGCACCTTGGACTGAACTTAATTGGTGAAGGATATGTTCGTTACAAAGGTGTTCGTCGAGCAACTGCAGAAGTGTTTGCAGAGCTTGGGTTAAAACCATTGAAACTTGAATTGCGCGACGGTTTAGGTTTAATGAACGGAACATCTTGTATGACCGGAATTGGCGCCGTTAATTTGGTTTATGCTTACCGTTTATTGAACTGGGGAATTATTTCTTCTACTATCATCAATGAGGTAATGGAGTCGTATGACGATTCTTTCTCTGAAGGATTGAACAAGGTAAAGTTGCATCCTGGGCAAATGCACATTGCAAAGGAAATGCGTGAATTCTTGACCGATAGCAACATGATCAAAAAACGCGAGGATTTGTTCTCCGATAACAATGTGATGCAAACGGTTGAATTCAAAAAGAAAATTCAAGAGTATTATTCAATTCGATGTGTTCCTCAAATTTTAGGACCAGTAAAGGAAACTCTTGATTACGCCAAATCTGTAATCGAAAATGAAATGAATTCTACAAATGATAACCCAGTTATCAGTGTAGAGGATCAAAATGTATATCACGGAGGAAATTTTCATGGCGATTATATTTCGCTTGAAATGGACAAGGTGAGACTAGTTGTTACAAAAATGACCATGTTGGCTGAACGTCAATTGAATTATTTATTGAACCACAAACTGAATGATAAATTCCCTGCGTTTTTGAACAGCGGAATACTAGGATTTAATTTTGGAATTCAAGGAATGCAGTTCACCGCAACATCTACGACAGCGGAAAGTCAAATGTTATCTAACTCAATGTACGTTCACAGTATATCAAATAACAATGATAATCAAGACATTGTTAGTATGGGCACGAATAGTGCCGTAATGACGAAAAAAGTTATTGAGAATGGTTTCCAAGTAATGGCAATTCATATGATGGCTGTTTGTCAAACAATTGACTTGTTGGATGAAGACCAACGCAAAAAATTGTCACCGAAAACGTTAGAAATTTATAAATCTTTACGAAATGTAGCTCCAAGTGTGACGGAAGATGTCGCGCAATTTGAAAATATTCGTAATATTATAGATACCTTACGTAAAAAGTCGGTTGAGTTATGAAAAGTGCATTAATTACTGGAGCTTCAAGAGGGCTTGGACGTGCTATTGCGATACAATTAGCGAAGGACGAAAATTTGCATATTCTAATCAATTATGCGTCAAATAAAGATGCTGCGTTGGAAACAAAAAAAGTAATTGAAGAAAACGGCGGGACAGCTGAACTTTTACCTTTTGATGTTAAGAATAGTGCAGAAGTTAGTAAGTCTGTAGGTGATTGGATAGAAAATAATCCAGATAAAAATATTGAGGTATTGGTTAACAATGCCGGAATTACGAAAGACAATCTATTTCCGTGGGTAACTGAAAAAGATTGGGATGACGTAATGGACACTTCCGTAAAAGGAATGTATAACTGCACACAAGCAGTAATTTCAAAAATGTTACGTAGCCGCTCAGGTCGCATCATTAATGTTGCATCTTTAAGTGGGCAAAAAGGCGTTCCTGGTCAAACGAATTACTCTGCTGCAAAAGGCGCAATGATAGCAGCAACAAAAGCCCTTTCGCAAGAAATTGCTAAGAGAAAAATAACAGTAAATGCAGTTGCTCCCGGATTTATCATTTCTGATATGACGAGTGATTTAAACGAAGACGAATTAAAGAAAATGGTACCGGCTAATCGCTTTGGAACCGCAGAAGAAGTTGCTCACTTAGTAAGTTTCTTAGCTTCTGACAAAGCTGCGTATATTACTGGTGAAGTCATAAATATTAACGGGGGAATTTACGCTTAACAATGGAAAACAGAGTAGTCATTACAGGTATCGGAATTTATTCGTGCATTGGCGAAAATTTGACAGATGTTTTAGAATCTCTTCAAAAAGGGAAAAGCGGTATTATTTATGATCAAGCTCGTAAAGACTTCGGTTACCGCTCTAGCTTAACGGGTTTTGTTAAAGATCCTGACTTGAAACCATTTCTCTCTAGAAGAGAACGTATCGGAATGCACCAACCTGCAATGTTCGCCTATATGGCAACTAAAGAGGCAATGGAAAATTCAAATCTAGATGTCGATTTCCTTGAAAAAAATGAAACGGGAATTATATACGGAAATGATTCTACTGCTGGAGCTGTTATAGAAACAATTGATAAAGTTCGAGAAAGAAAAGACACTACTTTGATAGGAAGTGGTGATATTTTTCAGAATATGAACTGTACCATCAATATGAGTCTTTCTACCATTTACAAATTGAAAGGTATCAATATTACAATGTCAGCGGCTTGTGCTTCTGGTTCTCATTCAATAGGAATGGGTTATTTGTTAATCAAACAAGGACTTCAAGATCGCGTAATTTGCGGTGGTGGACAAGAAATTAATGTATACGCGATGGGCAGTTTCGACGGTTTGGCAGCTTTTTCTATCAATGAAAAAGATCCAACAAAAGCGAGTCGACCTTTCGATAAGGATAGAGATGGCTTAGTTCCTTCGGGAGGTGCCGCGACGGTTATCATCGAATCATTAGAATCTGCATTGAAACGAAATGCTCCAATTTATGGAGAAATCCTTGGCTACGGTTTTTCTTCAAACGGAGATCATATTTCTAATCCAAATTTGGATGGCCAACACCGTTCTTTGAATATGTCTTTGAAACAAGCTGGATTGACACCAGATCAAGTTGATTACATAAATGCTCACGCAACATCAACGCCAGTAGGTGACGGAACGGAAGCGCAAGCAATTGCGGATGTTTTCGGATCAAAAGTTCCAGTAAGTTCTACTAAATCAATGACAGGTCATGAATGTTGGATGGCTGGAGCCAGTGAAATCGTTTATTCTTTGTTAATGATGAAAAACAATTTCATCGCTCCAAATATCAATTTCGAAAATCCAGATGAGGAAACCAGTAAGATTAATATAATACCAGAATACAAAGAACAAAACATAGATTGTTTCTTATCAAATTCGTTTGGATTTGGAGGAACAAATTCTTCACTAATCATTAAAAAATATATTCCCTAATTTTGCACTTTTTATTATATGGAACGAGCAGAGATTATTAATACAACAAAACGATTCCTTTCTGAGGAATTTGAAGTTGATATCGACAAAATCCAAGATGCCAACAACTTAAGAGATACTCTTGATTTGGATAGTTTAGATTATGTAGATTTGGTAGTCTTAATGGAAGAAAACCTAGGCTACAAACCAACAGCAGACGATTTCAAAGTAATAGAAACGTTCAGCGATTTCTACGATTTAGTAGAGCAAAAATTAAAAGTAGCTTCATAATAAATGGAGAAAAAGTGGGACGGAAAGACCAAAGGCTCCCTCTGGGGATATAAGTTTTTCATCCTGTGCATCCGAATTTTCGGAATTTGGGTTTCTTATTTTTTCTGTTTTTTTGTCGCAACTTATTTTGTGTTGTTTGCTAAAAAACAGAGAAACGCACTTATTAAATTTTATCAAAAAGGATTTCAGTTTAGCAAATCAAAATCAATTTGGTTTGCTGCCCGTAACTTTAATTTGTTCGGGAGAATATTAATTGATCGACTCGCACTAAAAACCATCAAACGAAAACATTACACCCAAAGTTTTGACAACGAGAAAGCTCTGGTCGAAATGAATGAAGCTGGAAAGGGCGGTTTTCTATTTTCCGGACATGTAGGAAATTGGGAAAATGCTGGTAATTTGATTGGTGAGCGTATTACTTCAAAAATTAACATTCTCATGTTGGACGATGAGGTGGAAAAAATCAAAAATTACATTGAAAATTCTTCAGAAGAGGCAAAATTTAATTTAATTCCATTGAAAAATGATATGTCTCATCTGATTTTGATTCATCGAGCGCTTAAAAAAAATGAGTTGATTGCCCTTCATGCTGATAGAACTTTACCCAATCAAAAAACCTTTCAATTTGACTTTTTAAATGGAAAAGCAGAATTTCCAGCCGGACCGTTTATCATGGCGCATAAGTTCAAAGTTCCTATTACCTTTGTATTCGCAGTGAAAGGAAAAGGTACCCACTACAATCTTTGCGCTACCGATTTAATGTATAATAGTGAAAGTCCTGAGCAAATTGCTGAAGCTTACGTGAACAAATTGGAGCAAATGGTGGTTGATAACCCTATACAGTGGTTTAATTTTTATGATTACTATGTTAATTGAAAAATCAGATATTAAAAAATATATACCTCAACGTGAGCCATTTATTATGGTTGACTCTTTAACTTCCGTTGATGAAACAGGGTTTTTAAGCAGTTTCCGCATTGAGCCAAGCAATGTTTTAATGAATGGAGATGTACTTTCTGAGTCGGCTTTAGCAGAGAATGTAGCTCAAACATGTGCAGCTGGATTTGGGTATTTAGCAAGTTTGAAAGAAGAAGGAGAAGCGAAATTGGGTTTCATTGGTGCAATAACGAAAATGGAAGTTTTGTCTGAAATTAACGCCAATACAACCGTTGAAACACGTGTAAACATCCTAAACACTTTCGAAACAATTCATTTGGTTGAAGGTCTAGTAAGTGCAAATGGTAAGGAACTTATCAAATGCCAAATGAAAATTGTATTAGCATGAAAATCTTAGAATCTTCTATCGAACAACAAGTACGCTTTAGCGAAACTGATGCCATGGGTGTGGTTTGGCACGGGAACTATTTGAAGTTTTTCGAAGACGGGAGAGAAAAATTTGGTGCGGAGTTCGGGATGGAATACCTGGATGTCTTTAAACAAGGATTTTATACACCCATAGTCAAATCAGAAATCAACCATAAATCCAGTGTGTTTTATGGAGATAAAGTTCATGTTTCAGTTGTACTAGAATTGCATTACGCGGCTAAGATCATGTTTCATTACGAAGTGATAAACATGACAACCAATCAAATCGCAGCAACGGGTAAAACGATGCAAGTGTTCATGAATGTTTCTGATCGTAGCTTAGAACTTGTAAAACCTGCCTTCTACGAAGAGTGGGAAAACAAACAAAATTGGAAAGAGGCTTGAGTCTATTTTTGAAATATGGAACCTTAATTACTCCGCTCGGAATTGGAATGGATGAACATTTCGAAGCACTTTCTAAAAATGAAACGGGTATCTCGCTTCAAGAAGAAAAAGGCTTTGAAGAAGTTGATTTGTACCTTTCGACCATCAAGGATTTGAGCGGGAATCGCTACAATAATTTGCTTGAAATGGCTTGTGATGAAATTTTAAGGGTCCATACTCTGGATCTTCTTAAGGATAAATCAACTGGAATCATTCTAAGTACGACTAAAGCAGATTTGGACGATTTGCCAAACGATACTTTTCAGTCTTCTAGAGATATTATAAAGGAAAAATTCCAAAATCCAAACGATGTAATTATCATCTCAAATGCTTGTATATCAGGAGTTCTTGCGGTTAATTTGGCTGCTGATTACCTTGAGTTTGGAAAATTTGAAAATGTATTGGTTATAGGAATTGATGTGCTCAACGAATTCGTTGTCAATGGATTTCAAAGTTTGAGAGCATTAAGTCCAGCGCCGTGCGCCCCATTTGACACTGACAGAAAAGGAGTAACACTGGGCGAAGCTTGTGCTGCACTTTTGGTTACCAAAAATAAAGGAGAAGGTTTTGCAGTTGAATATTCTGGAGGATCTTCATCAAATGATGCAAACCATATTTCTGGACCTTCCAGAACTGGCGAAGGATTGGTTCGATCGGTGAATAGAACTTTGGAAAGAAGTGCTATCGATAAAAATGATATCGATTTTATTTCTGCTCACGGAACGGCGACTTTGTACAATGACGAAATGGAAGCTTTGGGTTTCAATCGATTGGAATTACAAAACGTTCCAGTTAATAGTTTCAAAGGAAATTTCGGGCACACACTTGGTGCTGCAGGATTAGTCGAAATTGCGGCTAGTATGCTTTCTATCGAAAAAAACACTTTGTTTGCTTCAGTTGGTTTCAAAGAACTTGGAACAACTAAAGCCATAAATATTTTGAAAGAAAATAAAACGCAAGACGTAAATGTTGTCTTAAAAACGGCATCTGGATTTGGCGGAGGAAACGCTTCACTTTTAATTCGTAAAGTGTAATGAAAATCCTAGGACATAGTTTTATCAATCGTAAAGGGGCATTTTTGAACGGAAAAGAAGTTGTTTCTTGTCCAGAAAATGAGGCTAAATTCTTGAGACATATATACAAAGCGCTTGAAGTAAATTATCCAAAGTTTTACAAAATGGATACTTTGTCGAAAAGCGTCATTTTGGCTGATTTCATATTAAGTCCTACATATACTGACTTAACAGAACAAGAAGATAAACTTCAATTGCTTTTCGCTAACGACGAATCGAGTAAACGAACGGACTTGAGTTTCATAGAAAGTTACGTTCCTAAAGAAGCTGCTAGCCCATCACTTTTTGTCTATACTCTGCCGAACATTCTTACGGGTGAATTGTCTATAAAACACAAATGGTATGGAGAAAACACCTTCTTTATTTTAGATAAATTCAATGCGGAATTTTACCTTGAACAAATTAGAATGTCGTTTTCGCGAGGAAATGAATATTGTTTGTGCGGTTGGATAGGATCAGTTGACAAAAAAAACGAAGAATGTTTCCTATTTTTACTATCGAAATCAGAAGGTGAAGTTACATTTAACGAATTAGAAAATATATTAAATACCTATAGAAATGAGTAGTTTAAAAGAGAACTTAAAAGTTCAAATCATCGAACAATTGAATCTTGAAGATTTGTCACCAGCTGATATTGTTGATGATGCTCCTTTATTCGGTGATGATGGATTGGGTTTGGACTCAATAGATGCGCTTGAATTTATCGTTTTATTGGATTCAGAATATGGAATCAAAATCGAAGATCCAGCAGGTGCACGTGAGATTTTTTATTCTCTAAACTCATTAGCTTCATTCATCGAAAGCAATCAAAAATAAGAATGGACATTTTTATCACAGGTTATGGAACTATTTCATCGATTGGTAAAAATGTCGAAGAAACTTACGCATCCTTACTTGCTGGAAAATCAGGCATTAAACAAGGCGTAAAAGCACATACCAAACGTTTCAAAGTTGGCGAAATTGATTTGTCAAATGATGAATTGATGTCGACTTTTGGTTTAAAAACGAAAGGTTCAAGAACTGCTTTACTCGGAATGGTTGCGGCTAAAGAGGCTTTCAAAGGGCATGAACTGTCTAATGAAATTCGAACTGGATTGATTTCTGGAACTTCTGTCGGAGGAATGGATATTTCTGAAATAGAATACGAGAAATACCACAACGGCGAAAAGGAAAACATACTCAACTATCTTCATCATCCAAGTGGAACTAGTACGGAGCAAATGGCCGAAGAGCTTGGGATTAACGGTTTTGTGAATACAATTTCCACTGCATGTTCATCAGCTGCAAATGCAATTATGATGGGGGCGCGCATGATTCGAGCAGGAAAACTAGATCGAGTTATTGTTGGTGGTACAGATAGTATGACCAATTTTACGATTTCAGGTTTCCGATCTTTAATGATTTTCGATGAGGAATTCTGTCGACCATTTGATGAAACTAGAAAAGGATTAAACCTAGGTGAAGGCGCAGGATTTATTGTAATTGAATCTGAGAAATCTCTTCAAAAGACGAAAATGAAACCTTTGGCGAAATTGTCAGGTTGGAGCAATGCTTCAGATGCTTTTCACCAAACGGCTTCATCTCCAGAAGGCAATGGAGCAATTTTAGCCATGACGCAAGCCTTGAAAATTGCAAAATTGAAGGCCACTGATATCAGTTATGCCAACGCACACGGAACGGCAACGCCAAATAATGATTTGTCTGAATCAAAAGCATTTATAAAAATATTTGACGGAAAAGTACCTCCGTTCAGTTCTACAAAAGCATATACTGGTCATACTTTGGCTGCAAGCGGTGGAATTGAAGCGGTAATCGCGATACTAACGATGAACAACAGTGTTCTTTTCCCGAATTTGAATTTCAAAAATCCAATAGAAGAAACAGGATTGATTCCTGTGACTTCCGTTCAAAAAAGTGTTGAAGTAAAACACGTTTTGTCAAATTCTTTTGGGTTTGGCGGTAACAATTCAACAATAATTTTGTCAAAAGTATAAGCATGTTTTACATCCACGCCATAACGTCAATTAGTCATCAAGATTCATTCTTGAATGCGGATGTAAACGAAAACTTACAAGCTATTTCTGACGAAACTCCGTTGATCGCACCAAATTATAAGGACTATGTTTCTCCAGTAGCATTGCGTAGATTAAGTTCTATTTTGCGAATGGGAATTGCGGCAGCAAAAGAATGCGAGAATAAAGTTGGACAACCCTTTGATGCTATTTCAGTAGGAACGGCTTTAGGCTGTCTAACAGACACTGAAAAGTTTTTGAAAGTGATCAACTCAGTTGAAGGTGATATTTTATCTCCTACAGCTTTTATTCAGTCTACACACAATACCATTGCAGGTCAGATTTCATTGGATATGGGAAACCATTCCTACAACATGACGCATACGCAAAATAATGTTTCATTTGAAATGGCCTTAATTGATGGTATGCTGTGTTGTTCAGAAGATTCAAAAAATGTTTTGGTCGGTGCAGCGGACGAAGCCATTGACTTTTTAAACTTATTGAAACCGGCGATTTTACCTCAAGAAGCACATTTGACTTCTGGAGCGACTTTTCTTGTTCTTCAGCCAAATAAGAATGCAAATTCTATAGCGATTAAAGACTGTTCAGCCATTAAAACGAAACGCAGTTTGCATGAAGAAATAGAGACATTTTTGACTGATAATAACATCTCGAAGAATGACATTCACAAAGTGTTTTCTAATAACGATGAATTGAATAATCAGTTTTCGGATCACGTGAATTTTTCTGAGTTCACAGGCTTACATTACAGTTCTTCCGCTTTTGGTACGCACATGGCGCACGATTGGCTGTTGAAAAACGCAAACAAAAATGTACTTGTTGTCAACTCTGGATGCAACGAAAATATAGGATTGATACTACTCTCAAATGTTAAGGCATAAACTCAACGTATTGTTCCTAGTCCTTTCGATGGTACTTATTTCCATCATTTTCTGGACGGATGACAATATGCTAACTCTTCTATTTACAGCCTTTCTAATATTCTTTTTGATTCTTAGTGCCGGTGTAATGTTTTTGCGTTTTAATTACTTTCTAAAAGCAATTTGTTCTACTGATAAACCATTTGTCCTTTTGACATTCGACGATGGGCCAGATCCGAAAACAACGCCGAGTATCTTAGATAATTTGGCAAAATACAATGTCAAAGCACTATTTTTTGTCATCGGTAAAAAGGCAGAGACTCACCCTGAATTAATTGATAGAATTTTGGACGAAGGTCATTCTATTGGAAATCATACTTATTCTCATCCGCCAATTTTTGCCTTGATGAATGGAGAAAAAGTAAAAGATCAGATCGTAAAATTTAATCAAGTTTTAGAGAAAAAAGGAGTGAAGACGAATGTCTTTCGTCCACCTGTTGGGTATACCAATCCCATTATTGCTAGAGTCATTAAGAATTTAAATCTCAAAGTTATAGGTTGGAACAAGCGTTCATATGACACAGTCATCTTTAATTCTAGTTGGCTATCTAATAGATTATTAAGCCAAGCAAAAGCAGGAAGCATTATTCTTCTTCATGACAACTTAAAGCAAACGGAGGCTGCCTTACCTATGTTTTTGGAAAAGGCGAGAGAAAAAGGCATTATCTTTGCAAACGAGTTGGATATAAAATCGATATTAAATGAAAATAGTTAGTCTACTTTTAGTTTTTACGTTTGTATCCTTGTCGTATTTCGCTCAAGATTTTAAGAAAATTAGTGATCCAACTGCTTGTAGAGCTTCAATCTTAAAAAAGCAAAAAGCAACAAAAACGCTAACAGCAGATTTTAAAGAAACAATTTATTCATCCATGTTCAATACGCCTCAAAAGGCCAATGGAGAATTGAATTACAAGCAAACCGACAAAATTCGCTGGGAACATACTTCGCCAACAAAAAAGGTGATGCTGATAGACGGTTCAAAAATTAAGTATTCTGAAAATGGAGTTGAAATAAAAGATCCGTCAACCAAAGCTGTTGTCAAGAAAATTCAAAACCTGATGGTCAAAATGTTGTCAGGTGACTTTTTGGACGGAAAAGACTTTACCATTTACTATTACGAAAGTGGTAGTGAGTTCAAATTGAAATTGAAACCTAAATCTAGCCGTATGTCGAAATACATAGAGTCTGTGGTTTTAATATTTAACAAAAGCGATTTGCTATTAAACGAAATGAGTTTGATCGAAGACGAAGACGAGAAAATAGTATATTCGTTCAATAACGTCAAATCAAATAGTACAATTAGTGATTCTAAATTTCAATCTTTCTAATGATTCTAAAGGATAATTTTTACTTGGTTAACGAACTTTTATTCGAAGAGAATACCATTTCGGCCAAATTGCAATTGAATGCAGATCATCCAATTTTCGAGGGGCATTTTCCGAATAATCCTGTCACGCCTGGTGTTATTGAAATGGAGATTATTAAAGAAGTTGTTGGTTTGGCAATTGAGCAGCCAGTGAAAATGAAAGCGATGTCTTCGTGCAAGTTTCTGGCAATTTTAAACCCAAATGAATCTCCAGAGATAACAGTAAATATTTCTATTGCAGAGCGCGAAGGTCAGCGCATTCGAATCAATGGGTCAATCTCTGATGCTGAGAAATCCTTTATGAAAATTGGGGCTGAGTATTTTATTGCATAGCTAAAAAAGCAGTTTGTTGTTTTATATTTATTTGTATCTTCAATAGAATAAGTTTGTGGTCATAAATTGGAACCGTATAAATTTTCAAATTTGAATCTACTACAAATGAATAAATTAAAAATAATCACTGACGTTTTCATTCTAAAAAAAATCGTGTCCATTCGTAATCAAAATGTCATGTTGGATCAGGATTTAGCTGAATTGTATGTTGTGCCAACAAAAGTATTGAATCAGACTGTAAAAAGAAACAGTAAACGTTTTCCAGATGATTTTCATTTTCAATTAAATGATGCTGAATTTGAAAGTTTGAAGTCACAATTTGTGACCTCAAAAAGAGGCGGAAGAAGAAGTTTGCCAAATGCCTTTACTGAACAAGGTGTCGCTATGCTTTCAAGCGTCTTGAATAGTGATGTGGCAATAGAAGTTAATATTCAAATTATTAGAATCTTCACGAAAATGAGAACGCTAATTTCCAAGAATACGGATATATTATTGCAACTCGAAAGGGTCGAAAACAGATTGCTAATGAATCAAGATACGATTAGTCAACACGAAGATGAAATTGCATTGATTTTTAAATATTTGAAAATTTATTGAAACCTTCAATTCCTGAAAGAAAAAGAATCGGTTTTAAGGAATAAGTTTATTTACTTCTTACCGGCGACTTCCGAAATACAGACAAAACACCGAAAATCACAACAAAAACGGCTGCAAAAGCAAAACAAGACAATAGAATTGCTCCAATAAAGTATTGTTTCAAGTTTTGCTGAACGGCATCACTAGAAAAATCTAAGAATTTCGAAAATTCCACAGATCCAAATCCAAAATAGGATCCTGTCAGCAGGCTTAAATAAATAATGAATGGAATCATCGGAGGAATGGAAATGTTTGCCGCTGTAATGAATAAAACCTTATTCAAACGGAACAAAACGGCTAGTGGAATACCAACCAACAATTGAAATCCCCAGATTGGGAAAATGCCCATAAAAACACCAAAAGAAATGGATAAAGACTTGCTCAAATTACTTTCTTCCGGTTTAATCGCTTCATGTTTTATTTTAGCGAAAGTGTCTTTAGAAAAAAGCTTTTTAGGATAATAGTAGAACAGAGCACCCAAAACCAAAACGCTATTCAAAACACTGATACGAAAGAAATCACGACCAGGTCGGAAATGAGAAACACGTTCTTCTGGATCGTATTTTACTTGGATGGAAACCGGAATGAATCTGACAAACTTCCAAGCCAAACGAACGATTACCTCAATTTCTAATTCAAATTTCGTCGTAAATAAGCGCATCTTTTTCAATGGCTTGAGAGGGTAAATCCTAAAACCAGTTTGGGTATCAGGAAGTGTAATCCAGGTCTCTAGTTTGAACCAAAAATTAGAAAACTTATTGCCGAAAGAACTTTTGTTTGGGACACCTTCCTGAGACATGTTTCTCGAACCCATGATTACTGCTCCTTTGTTTTCATAAGCAGCTTGAATCATTTTGGGAATGTCAGAAGGGTAGTGCTGACCATCAGAATCAAAGGTCAAGGCATTTTCAAAACCAAGTTCAATCGCTTTCTTAAATCCTTTTCGTAATGAGAATCCTTTTCCGCGATTTGGATCATTCTTGAGAACAATAATGTCTGTTTCAAACTTCGCCAGAATTTCTGAGGTACTATCCGTTGCCCCATCATTGATAACGATTATTCGTTCCTTAGGAATAATTTCCATTACCGAATTGATCACCCTTTCAAGTGTTCGTTCGTTATTGTATGTAGGAATAATAACGCAACCGTTAATATCGGAAATTGTTGGCGTGTAGCTCATTTACCTTGCAAAAATAAGACGGGATTTGAATTATACTAATTCAAATGTAAAAATTCCAAGTGATTTTTCTTGTAAAATGCCTAACTAGCATTGGTTATACTCAATTTTTAGTTAGCATTATCAATGGTGACTTGTTGTTAATTGGAATAAAATTGAAAATCTTGTTGCTAAATACAACGAATTTCGTGACTTTTACAGTGATTTTGAAACCATGACACATCTTTTTATAGCACTTGTATCGTTTGCCGTATCTTTCTCAAAAGCAGATTTTTATTCTGTTATGTCTGGAGATAATGAAAACTCAATATCGAACTATATTAGTAAGTTAGAGAATGCAGCAAGCAATGAACAAAAAGCTTACAAAGGTGCATTGTTAATGAAAAAAGCTAGTTTTCAAAAAACACCAAAGGAAAAATTAGTTTTATTTAAGGAAGGGCGATTGTTATTAGAAAATGAGATCTCTAAAGATTCTAAAAACACAGAATATCGATTTTTGCGTCTGATAATTCAAGAGAACGCACCAAAGATTTTAAAATACAACACGAATATTTCAGAAGACGCTGCTTTGGTTAAAAAATATTACCCATCTTTAAATGGTGATGTGAAAAAAGCTGTAGAATCATATTCCAAAAGTTCCACGAACCTGAAATTGTAGTTGGTTATCAATGAGAATTCTTGCCATTTCTTATTCGCAGTCGGGTCAGCTGACTGAAATTCTAAACAATTTCATTAAACCACTCTCTGGTGAAATTGATTTCGTTTCAATTCACCCTAAAAAAAAGTATTCTTTCCCTTGGGCTTCGCACACTTTTTTTGACACGATGCCTGAGACGGTTTTGGAAAGAGAAATAGAATTAGAGGATATCAACTTCAAGCACGAAAAATACGATTTGATTTTATTGGGTTACCAACCATGGTTTTTATCGCCTTCATTGCCGACGACAGCTTTATTGAAAAATGAAGAGTTCAAAAAACGATTGAAAGGAACGGATGTTGTTACAATTATCGGTGCTCGAAATATGTGGATCAATTCGCAAGAAAGCGTAAAAAAACAGATTTCAGGGGCAGGAGGTAGACTAATTGGAAATGTTCCTTTTATTGATAAAAATAATAATACAATTAGTGCTATTACCATTCTGCATTGGATGCTGACAGGTAAAAAAGAGAAAAAATACGGAATCTTCCCTAAGCCTGGTGTAAGCGATCAAGATATAGCTGAAGCGGAGTTGTTTGGTCGAATTCTCGAAACAAGCATTCAAGATAAGGACATAGAAAATTTTCAGCCAAAGGTACTTTCTACGAATAAAGTGAACATTGCCACAAATATATTGTTTATCGAAGGGAAGGCTAAGCGGTTGTTTAACATATGGGCAAATCTTATTGTCAAAAAAGGAACCACGGAAAAGAAAAGAAAATTTTGGGTGAATATGTACAAGTATTATTTGCTCTTTGCACTTTTTATCATCGCCCCAATAGTTTTTCTTCTTTATTCCATATTGATAAGACCATTTGTTTGCGGTTCGATAAAGAGAAAAAAAGAGTATTTTTGTAGCGTGAATCTAAAATAACAAATGAGTTTAAAAGAGGTCTTTATTACCCGTACTTCATCATTTTTACCAAATAAACCTGTTCCGAACGACGAAATGGAAATATATTTGGGTCTGATCAACGATCAAGCTTCTAAAATGAAATCTTTGGTGCTCAGAAATAACGGAATTAAAACCCGTTATTATGCTCTCGATGAGAACGGTGTCCATACACATACAAATGCTCAATTGACGGCTTTGGCTGTAAAACAGCTGTTTGATAAGAATCCTGATGAATTAAAAGAAATTACGTTAATGAGTTGTGGTACTTCATCGCCGGATCAAATGATGCCCTCACATGGAGTGGAAACGCATGGAATGTTGCCAAATTCTTCCAACATGGAAGTAATTACACCTTCTGGTAATTGTTGCTCCGGAATGCACGCATTGAAATACAACTATATGGCAACCCGAGCGGGTATGGCAACTAAATCTGTAGCCGCAGCTTCTGAAAGAATGTCTCGTGTTATGCATGCTGATACTTTTAATCTGGAAGTGGATAGAAAACTCGAATTGGAAGAAAACCCATTTATAGCTTTCGAAAAAGACTTTTTAAGATGGATGTTATCTGACGGGGCATCTGCTTTTCTTCTTGAAGATAAAAAGAATGAAAATGACATTTCATTGCGCATAGATTGGATGGAAAGTATGTCATATGCTAATCAAGAAGAAGCTTGTATGTACATGGCGAGCGACAAATTGGAAGATGGAACGCTTAAAAGCTATAAGGACTATACAGGTGAAGAAATCAATAAAAAATCAATATTTAGTGTTAAACAAGACGTTAAGTTATTGAGTAAAAACATTGTACCTCTTGGATTTAAAGGACTTCAGAAAATTTTTAAAGAGAAGAATTTGACGCCAGATGACGTGACGTACTTCTTGCCTCATATGTCTAGCTATTTCTTTGAGAATAAGATATATCAAGAGCTGAAAGACAATGGTATGGAAATTCCAAAGGAAAAGTGGTTCTCGAATTTGAGAGAAAAAGGAAATATCGGTGCCGCTTCGATTTATATGATGGTGGATGACCTTTGGAAAACTGGAAAGTTGAAAGAAGGGGAAACTATCTTGTTGGCTGTTCCAGAAAGTGCTAGATTTTCATATGTTTTTGCAATGCTTACTGTTTGTTAAATGAAAAAATCAGAACTTCCGCAAGACAAAGGCCATCTGGAAAATTTTACCAGAGAGGTTTGCTATGTCAAAAATGCGGAAGGGAAGTATGAAGCAGACTTAAGTGTTGGATGGGAAGTGAAAAACGATGCATTAGACAATGCGTGGAGCGATATCGACGAAAGAATTGAACAATCAAAAAAGTCTTTTTTGGATGGAACCTCTAGTCAAGTTGCTTATTTTATGGAAAGAGAATTAATGGATATTGGTGTTCTTTCAGGTTACACGGGATTTTGGAAATGGCAAATAAAACGTCATATGAAATCCGCTGTTTTCAATAAATTATCAGACAAAAAACTGTCAAAATACGCTGAAGCATTCGGGGTATCTATTCAAGAATTAAAAAAGCCAAACCTCTAGTGTCGGAATTTATACATAACCAAACCGCACATTGTGAAAATGGTGTGACTCTAAGTTTATTAAAGAATCAAGGATTGGAATTCATGACGGAGCCTTTGGCTTTCGGTATTGGTTCTGGACTTTTTTATATCCATATTCCCTTTATGAAGGTGAACAATGGACCTGCAATATCTTTTCGAACTATCCCAGGATTGATTTTTAGAAGAACATGCAAGTTGCTGGGCGTTCATATGGTTACCCGCAAATTCAGATCTCATGAAGAAGCACAATCTGTTCTTGAAGATTTATTAAAAAAAGGTATTCCTGTTGGTTGTCAAGTAGGAGTTTATCATCTGGTTTATTTCCCGAAAGAATATCGTTTTCACTTTAATGCACACAACTTAATCGTTTTCGGAAAAGAGGAGGGAAGATATCTTATCAGTGATCCAACAATGGAGATGACAACCTCTTTATTGCCTGAAGAATTAGATAAAGTTCGTTTCGCTAAAGGTGCTTTTGCCCCAAAAGGAAGAGTCAATTACGTTCTTTCCGCAAAAGACGTTACGAACGAGAAATTGAAAAGCGCAATTAAGAAAGGAATAAGTAGAAATTGTCAATTTATGCTTAAAATTCCGGGAGGAATTGCTGGAGCAAAAGGAATCAATTACACGGCAAAGCAAATTGAAGGCTGGCGCGAAAAATATGGTGAAAAACAAGCTGCACTTCATTTAGGACAAATCGTACGAATGCAAGAAGAAATTGGCACTGGAGGCGGAGGTTTCCGTTTTCTATATGCTGCCTTTTTAGATCAAGCTAGCGAAATATTTGGAAATGACCAGCTATTAAAAATATCAGATAAAATTACCCAGTCAGGCGACCTTTGGAGAGATTCGGCGATGCAAATGTCTGGAATCTATAAAGGTAGATTGAACACTCAAAAAGACTATCTGGATACAGCAAATCTGTTGAGAGAAATTAGTGCATTGGAAAAAGAAGCATTTCAAGAACTCAAAAGAATAAAATTGTAGGGCAGAATGGAGAATCCGATAATTGAAATTAATAACGTTACGAAATACTATGGTAAGGCAACGAAACCTAGTCTCGACGATGTTAATTTGTCAATTTTTCCTGGAGAGAAATTCGGTATTTTTGGTCCCAACGGTGCAGGAAAAACAACACTAATCTCTATTCTTTGTAATATCCTTCAGCCTACCAAAGGCGCGGTAAATTACTCGATCGACAGCAATTCTTTAAGCGTTGATGAAATTTTACCTCATGTTGGGTTTGTCCCTCAGGATTTTGCGTTCTATGCAGAATTAACGGCTAAACAAAATCTAGAATTTTTTGGAGGAGCTTACGGAGTTGAACCGAAAATATTAAAAGAAAGAACAGATAATTTATTGGAAATACTCGGGCTTTCACACGTTGCTAATAAACGTGTGAAAACCTTTTCTGGAGGAATGAAAAGACGAGTGAATTTGGCGATTGGATTGATTCATGAACCAAAAATTGTCTTTTTAGATGAACCAACCGTTGGTGTTGACGTTCAGAGTAAAATGTCCATTATCAGTTTATTAGAAGAATTAAATGCAAAAGGGACAACGCTAATTTATACTTCACATCACTTGCGTGAAGCGGAAGATTTTTGTTCTCGTGTTGCTTTGATGGATCACGGTAAAATTATCGCTGTTGATGAAGTTTCAAACTTGTTAACGGAGCACAGTGTTGCCAATATGGAGGAGTTGATGATTAATTTAACAGGTAAACAACTTCGCGACTGATGAAAAAATTATTGGTTTCGTTAAAAAAAGAAGTTTTATTGCTATTCAGCGATAAAATGGGACTTTTATTGATGTATCTAATGCCATTGGTTTTGGTTTTCATCATTACTTTGGTTCAAAATAGCGCATTCAAATTGGTGAATGAAAACCGTTTGGAAATGTTGATCATCAATGACGACGACGGCAATGTTGGCGATTCTTTGGTTGCTAAATTGCAGAATTCGGGTGATTTCAATGTTGAATTGGAGCCAAAAATTTCACTTGATAGATTAAAATCTGAAACCCTGAATCGAAAGAAACTCATTTCGATTTACATACCTAAAGATTTCACAAAAAGCATCAATGAAAATTCGAAGAAAATATCGAATATGCTTTTGTCAGAATTTGGTGTTATTGACGAGGTTGAGCCAACAAAAGTTGATGATTTAAAAGGTCAGATAGACTATTATTTTGATCCTATTCTTCAAGAAAATTTCCGTTTATCTATTTTAACGGGTATTCATACGATTATTGCTGGTATAGAAAACGAAGACATGATTCGTTATTTGTTCGTGGATATGGGTTACGATGAAATACCACCTCATATTCGCAAGGAATTAATGGCTCGACAAATTCCTTTAAACCCAATTCAAAGCGAAGCAAGTGGAGAAACAATGGTGGTGCCTAACTCTTCACAACATAACGTTCCCGCGTGGTCTATTTTCGCGATGTTCTTTATGGTTATTTCTTTGAGTGGCAATGTCGTTAAAGAAAGACTTTCAGGCAGTTTTATTCGCTTACAAACCATTCCGTCAGCTTTCCTAATGACGATTTTTAGTAAGATCATTGTGTACCTTTTTGTTGCCTTAACGCAATTAACCATCATGTTTGCTATTGGTATGTTTGTGTTCCCATACATTGATTTGCCTGGTTTAGAAATGCCTAGTAATATTCTCGGATTAATTGTGATTTCGGTTCTATCCGCAATGGCAGCAATTAGTTACTCATTAACTATAGGTGTTTACGCAAAAACGCAAGAACAAGCTGGCGGGTTTGGAGCAATATCTATTATGATTTTTGCAGCAATCGGAGGGATTTGGGTTCCATCATTCATTATGCCGGAGTATATGCAGTCCATTGGGAAAATTTCTCCACTGCATTGGTGTATTGAAGGATTCTACTCACTATTTCTGAAAAATGGAACGTGGAGTGAGTTGTCAGGAACGATAATCTATCTATTATTGTTTATATTTATCTGCAAAGTTTTAACCTTTGTGAAACTTCGATTACAAAATTACATTTAAAACGATTATGACTAAAGAAGAATTAAAACTAGAGTTCAAAAACCATCTTATTCAGTATTTGAATTTAATGGATGTTGCAGTTGATGAAATTAAAGACAATGAGCCACTCTTTGGAGGTGATTTGGGATTAGATTCTATTGATTCTGTTGAACTAATCGTTTTATTGGACCGTGAATACGGTATTAAAATAAATAACCCTGCGGATGGTCGAGCTATTTTAGTTGACGTGGATACTATCGTTAATTATATCGAAGAGCACCGCACCAAATAACTAAAATTATGTCTAAAGTATTCGTTACAGGAATGGGGGCTGTCTCTTCAATCGGAACGAATGTGAAGGGGAATCATGAATCTTTACGAAACGGCGAAGCTGGTATCGGGAAAGCTCATTTTTTTGAATCAAAGTATACAGAAAACTTACTTTTTGGTGAAGTAAAACTGAGCAACGAAGATTTAAAAACCATTAATGGAATTGAGGATGTTCATGATCACTCGCGGACAACCTTACTCGGAATTCATGCTTTTAATGAAGCAATAATTGACGCCAACCTTAGTTTAAATGAATTGCGTGCACCGCGAACGGGTTTGATTTCTTCTAGTACAGTTGGCGGAATGTGCAATACAGATGAGCTTTTCGCTGATGCGAATTTAAATGGTAATCCATCAAATTTTGTAAGTTCCTATGAGAACTCCGACCACACACTTAGAATCGTAAAGCAGTTTGGTCTTAAAGGGTATACAGATACCATCAACACGGCTTGTTCTTCATCTGCAAATGCAATAATGCAAGGGGCAAGACTTATTCAATCTGGTAGAGTTGATCGTGTTATTGTCGGAGGAACGGATAGCTTAGCGAAATACACGGTAAACGGTTTTAATTCACTGATGATCTTAAGCGATGAAGCTTGTCAACCTTTTGATGAGAATAGAAAAGGCCTAACCTTAGGTGAAGGCTCAGCATACTTGGTGTTAGAGGCGGAAAATTATTGTTTAGACAAAAAGAAATATGCAGAAGTGCTTGGTTTTGGAAATTCAAACGATGCCTACCATCCATCGTCAACATCTGAAGACGCTAGAGGCCCAAGATTAGCCATAAAAAGAGCATTAAGTGAAGCGAGTTTGAGTCCTGAAGATATTGACTATATAAATGCTCATGGCACGGGAACCGAGAATAATGATGTGACTGAAACATTTGCTTTTACTGAAATATTTAAAGAGGTTCCTCCTTACAATTCTACAAAATCTTATACGGGTCATACCTTAGCAGCATCTGGATCTTTAGAGGCGGTTTTTTCAATATTGTCTTTAAATTCCGGGGAGTTATATCCTTCTTTACGTTGCTCGAGTCCTTTGTCAAAATATCCTACATCACCAATAAAAGAATTTTCGAATAAGCATGAAATTAATAATGTGCTTAGTAATTCGTTCGGATTTGGTGGTAATTGTACTTCTCTAATTTTTTCAAAATGTACCTAAAAAGGGCATTTTCAATATCGCCGCAGCCAACTTTTGATAACCGATTCGAAAATGGCGAATTAGAAATCCAAGAAGAAAAAGTGTACAATGCACTTGAGCCTGATTATCTAGAGTTTATTCCTGCCTCATTGTTGCGCAGAATGGGTAAAGCCGTGAGAATGGGTATTGGAGCTGGACTGCCACTTTTGAAAGAAAATAAGAAGGTAGAAGGTATTATAATCGGAACTGCCAACGGTGGACTAGAAAATTGTATCAACTTTTTAAATCAAATTGTTGAATACGCTGAAGGAAGATTGACGCCAACCAATTTTGTTCAAAGCACACCAAATGCTATTGCTGGTCAATTAGCACTTATGGATGAAAATACTGGCTACAATGTTACTCATGTTAATGGTTCCTTATCTTTCGAAAATGCGCTGATCGATGGAATGATGTATTTGGAGAGCTGCAATAAACCAACAGATTTGTTGATAGGCGCTGTAGAGGAAATATCTGATTACAATTATAATATTGACACGCTCGCCGGTAGATACAAATCTGAAATTGTAAGCAATGACAAATTGTTGCAAACGAAGACTGAAGGCTCTGTGTGTGGAGAAGGTAGTTCGATGTTTATCTGTTCGAATGATCCGGATAATGCAGTTGTTGAAATTCTAGAAGTGGAACAATTGACTTATCCAAAAGAAAAAGATGTCGTTTTAAGAATCGATCAAATGTTAGCCAAAAACAATTTGAATCGGGAAGATATTGATTTGACTATTCTTGGCTATAACGGAGATATACGAACTGACCATTGGTATGATCATATAAAAGATGAAATTTTACCTAAAGCAAAAACTTTAACTTTCAAAAATTTTGTCGGTGAATATCGCACTGCCTCTAGTTTCGCGGTTTATCTTGCATATAGAATTTTTGAGGGTAAAGGGAAGTACTTGGTAGAACAATCTGTGCATGCACCCCGACTAGTTTTAATCTATAATCAATTCGATGCAGTTCGCCATAGCTTGACTCTTTTAAAAAAGGTTGATTAAGCCAAAATAAATATTCATTGAATAGTACTTTTTAATCATTTATTTAATGAAAAAGATTTTTTCTCCATGAGAATTGCGCTTTGAAATATTGAATAAATGCTCCATCAGTTCAGCTTGTAGCTATCGATATGATACTAAAACGGTAATGACGAACATGTTTATCCAGCAATAGTTAAAATCCAACTAAATTAAAATCCCGCCTTGAGAAATCGAGGCGGGATTTTTCTTTCTTTCTTATACAGATTTGTTAAAAAAATGAAATCTGCCCATTTTTTTTTTTAAAAAGTAACTGATGTTAATTTTTGGTTTGATGGATATTTTAAAATGATTTATTTTTCGCTTCGTTAATTAAAACAACTTAATTTATGATAAAATATTTACTTAAAAGAACGAACGTTTTTATTGGATTACTAGGAGTATTCCTTTTTGCGTCTATGGCTTCGGCTCAAACCGATGTCAATACAAACCACATTTCCAATAACGGAAGTGGGATGGTTACTTTTCATGTGCAGAATACCAACACCTATGATATTATCATAACGGAATTTAGAAGTATGACATCCTTGGCTGGTGGTGTTACCACAGTTTTATACAATCCTGTAGCTTATACAGGTACAACTTGGACAGCAGGTATTGTTGGTGCTGGTCAAAACGGATGGATACTTGCAGGGAACGGCACTGCCGCGGTTGCCAATGTTACAACGCCATTTTTAACAGGACCAAATCTTGTTACAATTCCTGCAGGTGCCACATATGGATTTGCAGTTTCTGTTGCGTCTCTTCGTTATATGACCTTAACTTTAGGTGCTGGCGTAAACACCTTTAGTGGTGGTGGGGTGAATATCTTAACAGGTGATGGAATCGGATGGTCGACTTCCGTTGTTCCTGTTACACCGAGTATACATCCTCGTGGTTTCATTGGTGGGATAACATGGATACCTGGAACACCGCCTGCACCAAATGATGCTGGAGTAACAGGATTTATTAATCCTAGCATACCAACTTGTTCATTCAATGATACAGTAACTGTGACTATTAAAAATTATGGTTCAGATACATTGACTTCAGCTTCCGTTAATTGGAGCTTGAATAACGTAAATCAAACTGCCGCTTTTTGGACGGGTTCTTTAGCACCTGGCCAATCTACGAATGTTTTTGTCGGTACAGCTACATATGTGGCTGGTGATAATTTAGCGTCATGGACAACTAACCCAAACGGGGTAATTGAACCACTTGCAAATTCTGTTAATGATAGTTCATTCTTGTTAGGCTTATCTACTGGACTTTCAGGTCTATATACAATTGGGGGAACAACTCCTGATTTTACAGATGTTACTTCGGCAATTGCTGCTTTGGATTTTGCAGGAGTTTGTGGCCCAGTTGTATTCAATATCCGCACAGGTGTTTACACCGATCAATTTGATTTAGGTCAAATAGTTGGAATGGATGCTACGAACACGGTGACTTTTAAATCTGAGACAGGTGATAGAGATGATGTTACCTTTAATTATGCCTCAACTTCTTTGGCAAATAATTATGTAGTTAAAATGAATGGTGCTGACTATTTCCGTTTTGAGTCAATGACTTTAAGAAATACAGGGGCATCCTTCGGAACTGTTGTTACAATATCAGGTGGTTCGGATCATAATACATTTTATGATTGCAATCTGCAAACCCAAGCCAATAATACGACGAGCACCAATATTTGTGTAATTTATGAACCAACTGGTTCAAATGATGATTTCAACACATTTGAAAATAACTCTATCATTGGTGGTAGTTATGGTGCATATATTTATGGTTCTAGCACTACTTCTATGCAGGAAGGAAATTCATTTATCAATAATGAATTCGTAGACAACTATTATATGAGCCTTCGTCTGTATTACACTAAAAATGATGTCGTAACTAGAAACAGATTTCACGGTCAGTCAACTTATACGATTCGTTATGGTATTTATGCCTACTATAATGCTGGAGGTTCTCAATTCACATACAATTCTGTAGAAAGCAATGCTTCTTCATTCTACTATTATGGAATATTCATTGGTTATGCTGATGGAGCTTCGAATGCAAGAGGTTTGATTGCGAACAATTCTGTTACTGTTGGTAATGCTACGACTACTGCTACATATTACGGTTTGTATTTGACAAATTCAGGATTTTATAACCTTTACAATAACTCAGTTAGCGTAGTTAATGGAGGAGTTAGTGGTAGAGCGTTTTATCTGATAAATGGTGGTGCAAACAATGTGAAAAACAACTCATTCACAAACTTCGGTACTGGATATGCTTCATATATAAGTGGAACATATTCTGTTAACGAAATGGATTACAACAATTACTATACTAATGGTGCTCAAATCGGATATTACGGTTCAGCAAATACTGCAACTTTTGCAGCATGGCAAACTGCATCAGGACACGATGCTAACAGTATTGCTGTTAATCCAGGATTCTATTCTGATTATGATTTACACGTTTGTTCAGATTCATTAAATGCAAAAGGAACACCTTTAGCTCTTATTACTGATGATAGAGATATGCAAGCAAGAAATGCTTCAACTCCAGACATCGGTTCTGATGAGTTTTCACCACTTGGTCAACCAGGATTCTTAGGACCAGATGCATTAGTTTGTACAGGTCAAACAGTTTGTATATCTGCTGGAGCTCCTGCTGATCAAATTCTTTGGTCGACTGGTGATACAACAAATACTATTTGTGTGCCAGCGGGAACATATACGGTAACGGTAATTGGTGCTTGTGCTACTGCCTTTGATACAATCGTAGTTACAGCTTCTGCTTTAACGTACAATAATTTCTTAGTTGCAGATACAATGACGATCTGTACAGGTGGTTCTGCATTGTTGACTTCAACTATGCCAGCAACAACGTATAGCTGGACTGGTGGCTCAACAAACGATTCATTAGTTGTTACAACAGGCGGAACGTATACATTGAACATTACAGATGCTTGCGGAACGGGTTCTCAGTCAATTGTGATTACTCAAAACACTGTTCCGGTTGCTTCGTTTACCACAGCAACAAGTTTCTTGACAGGTCAGTTTACAAACACTTCAACAGGTGGAGGAGCAACAACATACTTGTGGAACTTTGGTGATAACACGACATCCACAGAAATGAATCCAATACACATTTATGCAACAGTTGGAACGTTTACAGTAACGTTAACTGTAACGAATGATTGTGGATCAAACACTACAACACAAACTGTTACCTCTTCAAATCTTGGATTAGAAGAAGTTGAAGGAGTTGGAACTATTTCAGTTTATCCAAACCCAACAACAGGTGCATTCCAAATTGATTTCAATACAATCAATGATGTAAACATTGCTGTACAAGTAACAAACGTTCTTGGACAATCAGTATATGCTAAAAACATTGGTTCTATCAATGGAACACACAAAGATGCAATCGATATTACAAACCAAGCTCCTGGAGTTTACTATGTAACTATCGTTTCAGATAATAAAACGGTAATGACAAATAAGCTGATCAAGCAATAGTCAAAAACCCAATTAATTTAGAATCCCGCCTTGAGAAATCGAGGCGGGATTTTTTGTTATTTATTTAACAATAAAGAGCGGGAATGTGATAAGGGTATTTATTATTTTAAATAATTAACATTTGTTAATTTGTCATTTGAATCAAGTTTTGGAATGGTATATATTTACTTTTTTATAATTATAAAACAATATCTATGAATAAAAAGTTACAATTTGCGAAGAGCAAATTAATGAATGGTGGATTGCTGTTTTTGGGTATGTTGGCTTCAACTTATTCGTTTTCGCAGTACTGCACTAGTAATGCGACAAGCACTGCAGATGAGGAAATCTGGAACGTCACTATAGGAGTTTTAAACAATACTTCTACGTGCAGCCAGATGGCTGGCCCTGGTAGTATTCCTTCTCAATATTCCAATTATACAAATGTTACCCCGGCACTTTCAATTCCGACAATTCCTATAGGTGTTGGAACGGCTATGTCTGTTGGTATTGGTACTTGTGGTGCAGGTAGCTATAATAATATGACTAAGGTTTTCATTGATTTGAATCAAAATGGTTTGTTTACGGACGCTGGTGAGCAAGTTTATGTTTCCCCGACGTTTACATCAGGAGTACATGTTGAAAACTTTACTGTGACTATCCCGTTTACAGCAACACCAGGGTTGACTAGAATGAGAATAGTAACTGTAGAAACTACGGTAGCAACTTCTGTCAATCCATGTGGAACATACACTTGGGGTGAAACGGAAGACTATACGGTTATGATTGGAACACCTTTGGCAGATGACGCAGGTATTTCAGGATTTGTTAATCCAGTGATTCCAACATGTACTTTTAACGACTCTGTTTCGGTTACCTTAAGAAATTATGGCACTAGCAATTTGACTTCTTGTAATATCAACTGGAAGAAAAACACAACTACACTTACTCCAATTTTTTGGACAGGATCTTTAGCGCCTCAGGCATCTATGACTGTGTTTGTTGGAACAACAGTTTATGTTGCAGGTGATAACTTGTATGCTTGGACAACCAACCCAAACGGTGTTGTTGAAAATCCTTCAGGGTCTTACAATGATTCTACTTCAATCTTAGGTTTATCCACTGGACTTTCAGGAACTTATACTATCGGGGGAACAACTCCTGATTTTGCAGATGTTACTTCAGCAATTGCTGCTTTGAACTTTGCAGGAGTTTGTGGGCCAACAGTTTTTAATATTCGTACGGGTATTTATACAGATCAATTTGATTTAGGTCAAGTAATAGGTATGGATGCTACGAACACAGTGACTTTTAAGTCTGAGACAGGTGATAGAAATGATGTTACCTTTAATTATGCCTCAACTGCTTTGGCAAATAATTATGTGGTTAAATTGAATGGTGCTGATTATTTCCGTTTTGAGTCAATGACTTTAAGAAATACAGGTACATCGTTCGGAACAGTTGTAACAATATCAGGTGGTTCTGATCATAATACGTTTTATGATTGTAATCTACAAACACAATCCAATAATACAACAAGCACAAATATTAGCGTAATTTATGAACCAACTGGTTCAAATGATGAATTCAACACGTTTGAAAATAACTCTATCATTGGTGGTAGTTATGGAGCTTATATCTATGGAGTCGGCACTGCTTCTATGCAGGAAGGAAATTCATACATCAATAATGAATTTGTTGACAATTACTACATGGGTCTTCGTTTGTACTATACTAAAAATGATGTTGTAACTAAAAACAGAATTCACGGTCAGTCAACTTATACTTCACGTTATGGAATTTATTCTTACTACAATGCTGGTGGATCTCAATTCACACATAATTCTGTAGAGAGTAATGCTTCTTCATACTTCTATTATGGAATGTACATTTTCTATGCTGATGGAGCTTCTAACGCAAGAGGTTTGATTGCAAACAACTCTATAACTGTTGGTAATGCGAGTACTACTGGTACGTATTACGGTCTGTATTTCTACAATTCAGGATACTATAACATTTACAATAACACTGTAAGTGTAGTTAATGGCGGAGTTAGTGGTAGAGCGTTATACCTTTATAATGGAGGAGCAAACAATGTGAAAAACAACTCATTCACCAATTTCGGTACTGGATATGCGTCTTACGTTTATGGAACTTATTCTGTGAATGAAATGGATTACAACAATTACTATACTAATGGTGCTCAAATCGGATATTACGGTTCAGCAAACACTGCAACTTTAGCAGCTTGGCAAACTGCATCAGGACACGATGCGAATAGTATTGCGGTTAATCCAGGATTCTATTCTGATTATGATCTGCACGTTTGTTCAGATTCATTAGATGGTAAAGGAACTCCTTTAGCTCCTATTACCGATGATAGAGATATGCAAGCAAGAAATGCTTCAACTCCAGATATCGGTTCTGATGAATTTGCGCCAATTGGTCTACCAGGATTCTTGGGACCAAATGCAGTTGTTTGTACAGGTCAATCAGTTGCTGTATCTGCTGGAGCTCCTGCTGATCAAATCCTTTGGTCAACTGGGGATACAACTAATACTTTATTGATAGCGACGCCAGGAACATACACCGTAACAGTAATCAGCACTTGTGGAATTGCGTTTGATACTATCACTGTAACTGCATCTGCATTAAATTATACTGGTTTCTTAGCTGCAGATACAACAACATTCTGTAATGGTGGTTCTGCATTATTGACTTCAACAATGCCAGCAACAACTTATAGCTGGACAGGTGGTTCATCAAATGATTCATTAGTTGTAACAGCAGGAGGAACCTATACATTGAACATCACAGATGGATGTGGAACAGGTTCTCAGTCAATTGTGATTACTGAAAACACAGTTCCAGTTGCCTCGTTCACGTCTTCTACAAGTTTCTTGACAGGTGTCTTTAACAATACTTCAACAGGTGGAGGAGTAACAACGTACTTGTGGAACTTTGGTGATGGTTCAACATCAACTCAAATGAGTCCA
>CAXBNN010000009.1:0-123991 GCA_963977135.1 uncultured Flavobacteriales bacterium
GATTATTTAGCGGAGGACGAAATTTACCTGACCAAGTGACAAATTCATTATCACGAATTTTAAGTAGGAGTTCCAATTTTTCAGAGAAAATTGCATCATAATCATCCAGACTAAAACCAAAGAGCGGAAAAGATTCGGTGAATGAACCTCGGCCCGCAACAATTTCTGCTCTCCCTTTTGAAATTAAGTCTAAGGTTGCAAAATTTTGAAAAACTCGAACTGGGTCTGCCGCACTAATTACTGTTACGGCACTTGTCAAAATGATTCGCTTGGTGCGTGAAGCCGCGGCCGCCAATAGCATGGGAGAAGCTGAGTCCAGAAATTCTTTTCGGTGGTGTTCGCCAATGCCAAATACGTCTAAACCAACTTTGTCTGACAGTTCAATTCTTTCGAGGAGTTCTCCTATTGCTTGTGAAGCATTTATTTCATTATTTATCGGTGCTGCTGCAAAGCTATCTATTCCTATTTCCATCTGTTTACTTATTTTCGTAATGAGAAAGCGCCCCTGATGGACATTTGCTGATTTGTGCTTTTAGTTCTTCAGTGGTTGCATTTTCTATGGCTATCCAGGGTGATGCCTTTGGGTTGTATACCTCTGGTAAAGTAGCAACACAAACTGCGGCATGCACACATTTTTTTTGTTGCCATTTAATGGTGATTTGACCATTTGTATATTCTTTTACGTTGTCTTTTTCCATGATTTACTATTAAATATGATTTATTCTTAATGTTGACAATTACATTTTATCAGGATCAGTGATTACATCTAATAATGCAAGACCTTCAGTTTGAAATAATTCTTTCATTTTAGCTTCAACTTCCACATTTTTTTCTGCTCTTAATCCTGTCAGGGTTAAGCTACAAAACATCTCGTATATCTTTTGTTTTGTCAAATACACTTTTTGCAAAAGGGCATAATGGTATAATGTTCACATTCACTTTACGAGCAAATTCAACGGCTGCCATTACTAATTTATTACCTACATTTTTTCCTCTAAATTCGGGTTTAACTTCTGTGTGATCAATAATAAATCTGTCTGTCCCAGCCCATGTATAGGTCATCATTCCCGCTTCAATATTATTCTCACTAGCTTTAAAAAGCCCCTGTTCTTCTGTGTTATACTGTTTTATTTCCATTTAATATGTTCCTTTTATTGATTTGTTTTGATCTGTTTTATAATTTTAGTTCAACAAATCATTAATTACATTTTATCAGCATCAGTGATTACTTCTAATAATGCAGGTCCTTCTGTTTGAAACAGCTCTTTCATTTTAGCTTCGACTTCTACATTGTTTTCTGCTCTTAATCCTGTCATTCCACATGATTGAGCAAAGTCACTGAAATTAGGATTTGATAACTCAGTTTTCCACACATCAAATTCTCCAGATCTTTGCTCCTTACTTATCTTTGCCAGTTGGTTATTGTTGATGATAATTAATTTGACAGGAATGTTGTATTGTACTAATGTCGTTAGTTCTGCCATGTACTGACCAAAACCTCCGTCACCAGCTACTGCAACTATGGGTAATTTGCCTTTAGTAGCGGCCCAAGCACCTATAGAAGCAGGTAATGCGAATCCTATTGAACCTAAGTAACCCGACAATAGAAAACGATGATCTTGACATTCAAAATAGCGACCAAAACTGTAGGCATTATTCCCTACATCTACGCACATAATTCCCTTCTCAGGAACTTGTTTGTTTAATTCAAGAAATATTTTTGAAGGCGTAACTTTATTAGAAACTTCATTTGCTCTGTTTTCTTTTTCTTTCCTCCAATCCGTCCATCTTATCTTAATTTCCTTTTCTGGTTGTTGAGCGATTGTGCTTTTATCTGATATTTCATTTAAGAGCGATACAGTGGTATTTATATCTCCTAAAACACGCACAGATATAGCATTAAATTTGGCCAGAGCCAACGGGTCGTGATCTACTTGTATGGTAGGAATACTTTCTGAAATACCTGTGTGACTTGCAAACGAAGCGCCAAATACAATAAGTAAATCGGCAGAACTCATGAAATGCGCTGCAACTGGAGTACCACTTTTACCTAATACACCACAAGCGAGCGGATGCGTATCAGAAACAGCTCCTTTCGCTTTAAAAGTAGTCATTATTGGTGCACCTATTTTTTCAGCAAAATTTAATATCTCCTGAGAAGCATTTCGAGCACCATGACCTATAATAATAGTAGGTTTCTTTGCTTTTTTTATTAATGCGTTGGCTTTATTTAATTCTTCTTTTGGAGGAGAGATAGCCAGGTTGGGCATTCTTCCTTCGCTATTGGAAGCAGTTGAATTATTGGCAGGAAGTACCTGTATTTCGTCTGGAAATGTGAGGTGCGAAACACCTTTATTGAGTATAGCATGTTTTATAGATAAGCCCATTAACTCGGCATGGGGACTGTCAGCTTGTACTCTATGATTAAAGACGGCAACAGAACTAAAGGCAGAGACCAAGTCTACTTCCTGAAAATTACCTGTACCTACTACCTGAGTCGCTACTTGTCCGGTTAGAGCCAATAGGGGAGCCCTATCAACTTTTGCATCCCACATACCGGTATATAAATTGGTTGCTCCTGGTCCTGCAATAGTTAAGCAGGCAGCTGGAGTTCCTGTAAGCTTTCCGTATGCAGAGGCGGCAAAAGCGGCCGCTCCTTCGTGTCTTATGCCTATGAATTTCAGTTTGCCCTTTTCTTCTTGCAACCTCATGGCGTCTGCCAAGCCCAAATTAGAATGGCCTACCATTCCGAAAACGGTATCGACCCCCCAATTCACCATTGTTTCAATCATTACATCAGAAATGGTAGCCTCATGTACCCTTTCTTCTTCCACTTCTACATAAACTCCATCATCCTTGAGTTCTAATTTATAAGACTGAACCTTATCATCAAATCCTTCTGGAGACTTTCCTGTGCAGGTATGAAATTCATATCCATGCCAAGGACATTTAATAAAGCCATTTTCTATCGTGCCTTCGTTCAAAGGGCCACCCATATGGGGACAAGCGTTGTCTATAGCGCCTATTTCTCCATTCACTTTAGAAACAGCTAATGTTTTCTTCCCTGCTTGTACTTTTAAGATTTCCCCTTCTTCTATAGATGCAGGATTATCTAATATTTTATGCCATTTTTTTCGAACGCTCATAAATTTTATTAATGCTTAATGGTGAAATGTATCGACGGCAGTCTAACTAATGAAATTAAATATTTTGATACCAATTTGTAAAAAAAAACAGGTTACAAACCTATATAAAACCGATCACAATAAGGAGGATTACTTGAATTTCCGAAAGAACAACTTGTATAAGTTTTACCCGCTTCTAAATATTCTTTTTTCATTCGTTTCAATTTACGATTCTATTGTCCGTTTCGATTTGAATTATTTACTTATTTAATTTGAAGACTTTAGCAGCCCTCGTCGAGTATAAAAGACGAAAACGACCATTATAATTAGTACAAATGGAATAACAGCCATGCTGTATTCACCTCGATTGATGTGAGTACCCACTGCTCCGATCATCATTATACCAATTAAGACAGCGCCGATTGGGACAAACTTAATAGGCATCATTTTTGAAAATATTTTTGACTTACGAACCAAGTATGGAGCGATTAAAAACATTGCTCCATGCATTTCGATAAAACCTATAACGTAAATCACGGTGGGTGAAAAATCCTGAACCCAGCCCATTTCCTTCGCTAAATCTGCATAAGGTGTAGTCATTTTAAAGAAGCCAGACAGTCCAACGCCAGCGGCTAGTAAAATTTGTATAGACCAGCTAATAATACTTAAAGGTTTTGATTTCATTGGATTTAATTTTTTACGATTACTATTTTTAGATTATCTCATGTTCGCTATTTGGAAACCAACGGTCATGAACAAGTTTTCTTTAGTGCTTACTGGGTCAACTATATTTTCATATCGATAATTCATATTTGCCGAAAGAGAGAAAATTTTATTCAATTTGAACAGTAACTTTGGCTCAAATCGGATGGTATAATTCGTTTCATCTTGAACGGACTGAAAATAAAATAAGGTATAATTGAAATGAAGCTTGTCCTTGATTAATACATGTGACCCAAAGAGTATGAAATTAGCACGGAATGTTTCATAACCTGCTACATTCTCAAACTCTGTCTTATCGTAAGAAGCGAACGAATTTAATCTTAGCTCGTGGTTTGTTTTTTTGATAACAGTCAGCCCAAAGCCAAGGCCTGGTGAATGTCTTGACTTCATTTGATATAACAGGCTTGATTCATATATATAACCAGCAATTGGGCGAATTCTCTTTTGCGGAAACAGTGTGAAGGTTCCCCTTGTTATAATTTCATTTTGAAATGGAAAACCATTTAATTTTTGATATACATAGCTTCCAACTAAATCAATCCCGAAAGTTTTATTAGACAAAGTTGTGTGCAGCGAAAGTGGAACCATAAGCTGATTAAGCCTGCCTTTTGCCAATGACATCGATGCATTGAATTTATAGTTGAAACTCAATGAGTCTTTCGGCTTAACTTGATCAGATTGCGAAAACCCATAATTGGATGTGGATAGCAGAATAACAAGAAGCATTCCTGTCAGATTGTTTCTTGTTAGTGTTTTTTCGACATTCATAGATAATTGTTTTTTAAGTTGTTTAATCGGGAGAAATCTCATTTTGTCCATTTAATAGGCGCGAATGGCATCAAAAATAATTCATATGTGTTCCTTACCGTATGTAGATAGAAGCTTACAAGCTCATATGAGACCCATCACAATATGGAGGATTCTTTGTTTGCTTGCACATACATATAGCTGCTGTTTTTGCTTCTGCTGCTTTAAATACAGTTGGCGTAAATTCACTTCCGGCATGTGCTCCATTGCACCAAGGCTGATTTTCTGATTTACCGCATGCACACCATGCATACGTTTTTCCTTCTTCTAATTGTTCCATTTGCGGGGTAGTGCCCGCTATTTTTGCGTCTTCCATAATTACTGAGATTGATTTTATACAAATATTAGCACTAATAAATGTCTATGCATTCATGTATATTAACAAATCAAGGAGTTGTTATTTTCCTTTGGCTATTTTTCCTCGCATAGTACTTAAAGCTTGCGGGGTAATCCCAAGGTAGGAAGCAATCATTTTCTGTGGGACTCTCTGAACGATGTCTGGGTAGATTTCAAGGAAGTGATTGTAACGTTCGATCGCAGAAGCACTCATTAGCATGATGATTCGTTTCTGAAGCACACCAATGCGCTTGTGTAACTTTTCTAAATCACTTTTAGGGGGTGAGCTTTTTGAAAGTGGGACAACTACAGAATCTTCCAAGGCATCAATATCTAACTCACCTTTTTCTCCTAGTGCTACGCTGTCTCCGACTATCCAGCCTTCGGAACCAAACATGAAGATGTGTTCTTTACCTTTTTCATCAATGGTGTAACTTCTTAGTAATCCTTTTTTTACAAGGAATACAGAAGTGCTCAATACTCCTGTTTTCTGGAGAAATTCGCCTTTCTTAACTTGCTTGATTTTCTCTTCTGAGTCAAGACTTAATATTTCGTTAATGTTTTCCATTCTTTTTAATGCACGCCAATGGTCTCTGCGATAAGTAGTTGCGTGTTTAAGCGCTAAACTTTGCATGTAAATACCACCTTTTAAAATAAAGAGAATTTCTAAAATAGGCGAGAACGAGCAATTCATTAGAGCTTAATTGTTGTGCGTTCGTACTTTTTTATTATTAAAACCCAATCCAAAGCGTCATTCCGTTATAAAAAGTGGTTTTGTAATCGCCAGAAGTTTTAATGAAATCACCTGCTGTAAAAATGTAAGTTTCGTTGGATAATTTCATGTTTCTGTTGATTTCGTAGTCCAGTATTACTCCACTTTGCCAACCAATAAATCGATTTTTATTGTTGTTGGAAGGTCTATCTAAAAATTTCCCTCCGTTATACAAACCATCATTCAATTGGGCTCTCCAATAGAAATCGGCTTCAGCGGTGGCACTGAATTTTTCAGTTAATTTTAGTTTTGCCGAAGGATGAATGTCAAACATATTCATTGCTGCTACCTGGGTAATCAGTCCAAAATAGGCAGGATTGTTAAAATATGGGTTGAAAGTTCCGAGTTTGTTATCGCCAGTACTTTTGTCTCCAGAAATATAATCTAATTTCAATCCAAAATCGGGCTTGAATTTGGTGTTGATTAAGTTGTAATGCCAGTCACCTTCAATAGAAAAAGCACTAATAGTTTTATCGCCAAATTTTCCAAATTGATAGTTGAGTTCGGTATTATATTTAAATCGTTTGCCTAAGTCTCCAAATCGTCTCATTCCAATGGTGTGGCGTGTTTCTGGATTAATTCCATCGTTGTATTTTACTGATTTCGCATCAAAACCAATATAATAAAAGGTAGTTTTACCTAAAAACTTCTTGGTATCAGCAGTCAAGCCCATGCCCCAAGTATAAGGCGCATCGGCTGAATTATTATCAAAAACACCTTCGGGAACTTTCACTTCTCTTCCAAAAAATAAATTTGTATTAAACCCTTTCCCATAATGCATAATACGAACCATATCAAAACTCCTACGGCTATTTGGACCATCTCTAAAAGCCATCAAACGCCCCGAACCGAGCAATAATTCTTGTCTTCCTGCTCTTAATTTTATCGTATTATTTTTAATAGGAATCGTAAATTCAGCAAAGGCTTGGTGCAAATCCAATTTATCGGACTGCACATAAACAGGCTCACTTAAAGAAACAAAACCATGTGTGAGTTGCCCAAAAACACGAACATATTTGCCAAAATGAAAATCGGTATGAAACATGATTCTTTGAGAATAAAAATTTTCATCTTCAGCATCTTCAGAACTCCAGTTTTTATTATCGCTATATTCCCAACGAGGGCGAAATTCGCCTCCCAAACTTAAATAAATAGATTTGCTTTTATTGAGTGGAATAGCTTTTAGTTTGTTTAGAAAAAAAGCATTGCGAAGTGTATCGTTTTTTAATAAAGAACTATAATCCTCTTCGGCTCTTAATGGCTTTATAGAGGGCAATTCTTGCGCTTTCCCATGCAGCGCAATTAGAAAAAGCATGAATGTGAAAAAGATGTTTTTTATCATTTAATAATGAAATTTAAAGTTAAATTTCCTTTGTTTTTTGGGTTGAAATCTGATGGTTTATGGTCAAAAACTTGATTTACTGAATTGGCAGCAATATCTTCTAAACTTGGATGTACAAGGATTTGGTAACTCCCTTTTTTCCAATTTTTATTTGGTTTAAAAGTATATTTTTGTTCGTTGTTTGTTAATGAAATTAAGCCGTGTATTTCTTTATCATTTTTAAAAACTTTTATTAAAGTTTGTGCAGAAATATGGTCTATTTTATCTTTAAAATCGATGGTAATGACATCCTTTGTGTTGACTTTTGGCAATGTTAATTGCCAAAATTTTGTATCAGGAGCTATTATGTCTTCTTGTACAGCTATAAAAGATTTAATAAAATTTTCTTTTAATTGTTGGTCGTTAAAATCAAGCAATAAACTATCAATGGTCAAGGTGTATCTTTTGCCTACATCAAAAGCTCTACCCATTTTATTGTTTGCTAAAAGCCCTAATTTTACTCTACCAGGGTCTACTATTAGAGTAACTTCTGTTCGGTTTTCATTCCACAATTCGTACTGATTTTCAAAAAATACACCAGTAATGTTTTCACCTTCATCGTTACTTAATTTTATATGCTTTAAAATATCCATTTCTTGCATTGGAGCAGAAAATTGAATATAAAATCGAAGAATGTTTACAGGAATACTGTCAGTTGTTGGATAAATTGCAATGATTTTAGGATTGTTTTCTTGTCCAAAAACAACAGTTATGGATTGTAATAAGAAAAAGCCACAAATAAGTTTTTTCATAAAAAATTATTTTTTTCGTTCTATTCTGGTGTCAGGTAAAAACCAAACTGAAGCAACGCACATAAAACAGATAATCGCTATATAAGTGTTGATATATGCAAAACCAATCCCAATAATATAAATAGCAAGTGAAGCATATTCTTTTTTGTGTGAACCAATCATTTGATGAATTGGAGATGCTTTTTCATGATTTTTCAGAATTAGTGTTTTTAATATTAGGAAGCTTATAGCACTCATAAGAAATACGAATCCGTAAAGAGCAACAGGCACAGATTCTATGTGATTTTCTCCTATCCATGAGGTAGTAAAAGGGATTAATGAAAGCCAAAATAGAAGATGTAAATTGGCCCAAAGTATTTTTCCATTTACCGTTTCGGTAATTTGAAAGAGGTGATGATGACTATTCCAATAAATTGCTATGTATACAAAGCTTACTAAATAGCTAATAAAAATCGGTGTAATTGAAATTAACCCTGCTAAATTAGTTTCTTCAGGCGGTTTTAATTCCAATACCATAATGGTAATAATTATGGCTAAAACGCCATCGCTGAATGCCTCTAATCTTGATGATTTCATTATAGCCATAATTAAAAGCAGTTACACAATAGAGTTGTGTAACTGCTTTATAAATTATTTGTCTTACTTTTTAATAAATTTGTCTTTCCCCAAATCTTTAATCATCATATTTTGACCTTCTTTCATTGGTAGTTGTTGTCCTTCGTATTTATAGGTAGGCATGTCATATTCCGAAACAAATTCATCTAATCGCAAATACATATTTTTTAAGAAAGAAATCAATTCCAAACTACCGGTTTCGTCATTACGTCTTAATGCAGTAATGTGATACCCGTCTTGGTCGTCCATCTGCAACAAACCTACCATCGGCAGATTGCTTATAGGTGTGCCTGTATGTTCTGTCATTCCTATATAGCTTACGCCTTCTTCTGTTGCACTTTTACTAATATCATTGATATTTATAAACTGTGCAGTACGGTTTCTATTGGCTAAAATAATACCTTCGTAAGGTTTTTTATCATACCCTTCCGATTGGAATTTAATAATATCAACAGGTGTATTTCCATATCCTAATTCGGCAATAGTTTTGCCTACAATATGTGCTCCATCTATAATTTCCTTTACAGGAATTAATACCAAAGGCGTACATGTATAAGCAGCCAAAATGTACTCTTCGTTGTTTAAGGTTACGAATTGCAAAGTTTGAATAGGCGCTCTAGTTTCATTTTGACCGTGAACAGCATGAAAAATCTCAGTGGAAGAAGTTATTACTTTTGCATTGGTAAATGGATAATCTACCATCCGCAAAGCCGATGAAAATTCCGCATTGGACATACCGCTGATATACACTTTACCGTTGTGAAAATCTATGTCGGTAAAGGTCATAGAACGCAAAGAAGTTTTGTCCCAAATTTTCAAATCGCTTGTTGGGGCATCGCTTATTTTAGTTTCAGTGTGTTTTGTAGCATCTAAATCAAACTTACGAATCGTTCCTGCTTGATTTACTACAATAATTTGAGACACATAACCTTTTTTGGTTTTGGTATCAAACGCAATATAAGCTTCCTTTGAATCCGGATTTATTGCCATATCTCTAACGATAATGTCCATTACTCCTACTTTTGAAAAAGCGGCAATTTTGTTACTTAAATCATGGATGTTGTACGCTTTTTGAGCTTCAGTGTTGTTGCTAGAAGCCACTGTGTAAGCATAAAGTGTAGCCGATTTGCTGTCGCCTACAAATAAAGTATTGGCATCGCCAAATTTTATTACAGTAACGGATTGTGGTGTAGTGGCAAATGCCAAACCAGTTGTAAGCAGTAAGCCTGCTAATGCTATAGATTTTACTTTCATGTTTTTGAATTTTTATTTATACAAAAATCAGTACTAATAAATGCCTATGCATTCATGTAGATTAACAAATCACAGAATTGTTATTTTTTTCCGGCTATTTTTCCTCGAATAGTACTTAAAGCTTGTGGAGTAATACCTAAATAGGAGGCAATCATTTTCTGTGGAACTCTCTGAACGATGTCTGGGTAAATTTCAAGGAAGTGATTATAACGTTCGATCGCGGACGCACTCATTAGCATGATAATTCGTTTCTGAAGCACACTAATACGTTTGTGTAACTTATGTACATCACTTTTCGGGGGTGAGCTTTTCGAAATTGGGACAACTACAGAATCTTCCAAGGCATCAATAAACAACTCACCTTTTTCTCCTGGTGCTACGTTGTCTCCGACTATCCAGCCTTCGGAACCAAACATGAAGATGTGTTCTTTACCTTTTTCATCAATGGTGTAACTTCTTAGTAATCCTTTTTTTACAAGGAATACAGAAGTGCTCAATACTCCTGTTTTCTGGAGAAATTCGCCTTTCTTAACTTGCTTGATTTTCTCTTCTGAGTCAAGACTTAATATTTCGTTAATGTTTTCCATTCTCTATTAATGCACGCCAACTGTTAGGCTAAAATAAGCAAAAACGGTTTGGGTTGGTTAGGTTTGTGTTTTTTTAGTGATTGTTAGGCTTCGTTTTTTCTTTTCTAAAGTAATCGTAAATCATTTAATCCTCTTGAATACTGGGCATCAATCTTTAGGATGGGAATTTCTCTAAAGTAATTTTAAATCCAAATCTTAATAATTTCATTTTTCAATGAAGCCTAACAATTGGATAATCCATATATGTGGATTATCCCCATTGTATATTAGTTACGAATCTAGCGGATTTTTTATAATTGCAAAAGTATTTGTTGCAACATGAGTATAAATTTCAGTCGTTTTACTGGATTTATGTCCCAATAGAGTTTGTATATAGCGTAAATCCGTTCCAGATTCTAGTAGGTGAGTGGCAAAACTATGTCGCAACATGTGCGGATTAACACGTTTATGAATTCCTACTATTCGAGATGCTTTGGTAAGTATTGCAGAAACACTCGTAGTGCTGTATTTATTGCCATCTGGCGACTCAAATAACCAATTTTTCGGTCTGTGTTTTTTATAGTAAACCCGTAAATCAAGTAATACTTTTTCAGACAATATAGTCAGTCGATCTCGATTTCCTTTTCCTTGGTTCACACGAACCAACATGCGTTTGCTATCAATATCTTCAGGTTTCAAGTTCAATAGCTCACCGATGCGCAAACCTGAAGAATACATTAAACTCAATAAGCACTTGTGTTTAATAGTGGAAGTTGCTTCAATAATATCTTTTACTTCTTGCTTAGCCAATACTTTGGGTAAAGTGTGTTCCTTTATAGGTCGATCTATACTGTAAAACCGATTCGGCATTCCCTTTACAACTTCATAATAAAATTTTATACTGTTGATCATTAGATTGACATAGGAATTAGACTTCTTTTCTTGAATCAATTTTTGTAAATACAGCTCCACGTCCTGTTCGTTGATCCGCATCAAGTCGGTTTCCTTTTGCGCATTGATGAATTTCTCAAAACATTGCACATACGTTTTTACCGTATTGTTGGCGTATCGTTTCAACTCCAGTTTCAACAAATATTCCTCTGGACAAGTCCTATAGCCTGGGGTTATGATGCGTTTTCTAAACCAATCTACATTTATTTCTTCGTTCTCTTTATTAATTCTACTCTTAGAAAATAAATAGTTGCTATTTATCCACGCAATGCCGCGAAATTTCTGATAAATCAAGTTTAAATTTCCTTTCGTATTGGGTACATACGCCATCCCAAACTCCTTGCTCCACTTGATGTTGGGCAATTCTTTCAACAACGCTTGAACAACTTTATCCGGATGAAACTGTAAGCCAATATACTTCTGTTCTGCAATTAACAAATGCTTCAACGTGATTGATTTTTTATAGTCCATTTTGCTCATTTTTCAACAAAAGAACCCCAAATCAAACCTACTTCACAAATTTAACCGTAGATTTAAACGTTTAATTCGACGGTTAAAATTTCATTTCGTGCTCATTCGTGCATTAGTGGCAAAAAAAATATGACTGAAAATAAAACTTGTTTAAACTGCCAAAAACCCATAGAAGGAAGAGTAGGCAAGAAATACTGCGATGCTTATTGCAAGTCCAACCATTTCTACGAAAAAAACAAAACGAAAGACCAGTCCTTTTTCAAATCCATAGACTTACAACTCAAGAAAAACAGAAGAATTTTAAAAGAGTATAACAAGGCAGGAAAAGCTACCGTTCGAGAAGAAATTTTATTGGCGGAAGGATTTAACCCAAAATTTTTCACTCATTTTTGGCGCAACTCCGAAGGAAAGGCATATATCTTTTGCTATGAATACGGCTTCATGAAAATAACGGAAAACGATAAAACGAAATATTCTCTTGTGACTTGGCAAAACTACATGAATAGATAAATTCAATTTGAAATTGAACAATCATAAATCCACCAAGCGAAAAATATAACTCCATTCTCCAAGTTTCTTCTCCTTGTGAACTTTCTTAAAAACAATTTTCTGCTCAATTGCTAGTTCCTTGATTTTCTCAATTTCACAATCTTGAGAAAGGATAAGAAAAGTTTGGTTTTCGGTAAGCACAGCTTTTTCGTGTAATTGCGCAAACAAACGAGTAAAATACTCAAAGTTTGCACCACAGTAAAAAGCACTTTCAGTTGAATTTTCAGGATCCTTTGGGTAGTAAGGAGGATTGATTAATATAAAATCAAAATCGGAAGCTTGGAGATTTTCAAAAAGGTCGGAGCTAAGGACCGTAATAGGAATTTTTGTTTGTAAGCTGTTCTTTTTCAATCCTGCAATTGCCATTGGATTAATGTCACTAGCCGTTACAATTGCTTTTTTGTATTTCGCTGCGTAAAAAGAAATCATCCCACTTCCAGCCCCTAATTCCAGCACTTTTTTTCCTTCAAAATCAAACTTTTGAATGAATTCTATAAAAATATTTGTAGAAAGGAATAGTCCAGGATGAAAAACCGAAGGTTGAATTACCAAATCAATTCCGTATTTGGAATAGTTGCGCGCACGACTGGAACGAAAAGCATAAATCCTTTTCAGAATTGGAAACAACAGTGATTTGATAATTTTTCTCACAACTTAAAAATGAAATTAGTTGACCAATCTCAAACTTACCATAAAAATTAAAAGGATACGTCTCTTTCGAGGTCGAGATTTTATATTAAACTCCGTTGGCCTTGATGAACAGGGTTTTGGAACCGAACTGAAAATGGTGACTTTTGGAGGTAGCTTCGCAGAGTAACGAAGAAGATCACCGATAAAATCCCATTTTTAGGAGTTTTCAAAATGAAGTGACAAAATCGAGAATTTTATTAAAGTAAAAGCTACACTTCAACTGTTTATCAAAGCCTTGATTTTTTGGTTCTTTTTGTATCAAGACAAAGAACAAAGAGAATATTTTTGATTGTATGAATTTAATAGATGAGAGAATATTTTTTGTAATCTACATTTTCAAAATTACTCTGAATAAAACCCTTGCTCTTCCGGTTGACGATAGCGCCATAATTTATGCAAAGCTTTTATTTCATAGGGAAAAGCATAGATGCCAGAATGATAGCGCCAAGAGGAAACAGCTTTAAGTACCCTACGTTTGAATGGTGTAATTTTGAAGTCCGTTTGCGTCGGTGAAAAAGCATTCAAAACCGTTTCAAAATTTTTAATGGTGTCGATATGCTTTTTAGTCAGCCAAGGCGTGAGTGGGTTTTTGCGCAAATCAAAACGCTCCCAAGCTGGGCTTAACCAATCTTCTAAATGTTGTGGGAACTGAAAACCGTGTTCTTGAATTTTCTCATACAATTCACTTCCTTCCGTCGGGACTGGACTGTAAACGTATATGATGATTTCGGTATTTGGATTGAGTTTTTTTATTGTTTTTATAAATTGAATATCGTCGTTGATTTGCTTTGTAACTTTCGCTGGATCATCGTTGGGCATTCCGAGTACAAAACTATATTCTGGAATGATGCCTATTTTCCCCAAACGAGTTGCAAATTCTTTGATCTGTTTACTGGTTTGCGTTCCGCCTTTGTCCATTTGCTTAAGGACTTCATCATTTCCAGTTTCGGCACCGAGGAAAATCATTTTTAGTCCTGCTTTTTTCATCAATAGCAAATCGTCATCAGAGTATTTGTTGATGGTATCAATTCGACCTTCTCCCCACCAAGAAATATTGTAGGGCATTACTTTTTCCGCAAATTCAACCACTCTTTTGCGAGAAGTAAAGAAATTATTGTCGTGAAATTCTACAGCATCAATTCCATATTTTTCTGAGAATAATCGAATGTCGTCTACGATTCTATCGGCCGGTAATCCTTTCCATTTGGCATTGTAAATAGGAACTACTGCACAAAAAGAACAAGTAAATGGACAACCAAAACTGGAATGATAAGAAAAAGTTTTTCTCCCCATAAAAGTCTTGGCCAAGTAGTTTTTTACTGGATAGGTTTCGTCTAATTTCTGATAAGGAAAAGGAGGCAAGGTTTCCATTTCTGGAAGTGCTGCTTTCTTGGTTTTTACATATTCATTTCCCGACTTAAAAATTAGATTGGGAATATCTTTCAGTTCCATTTTTGTTTTTCCTTCAAGATGGTCAAGAAGTGATGGAAAAGCTTCGTCACCAGGACCGTTAATGACGTAGTTGACAAAGCCAGAATCAAGTGCAACTTGGTATTGATTCGAAGCAAAATATCCTCCCCAAACAACGTGTGTTTTCGGGTATTTTTCTTTTATAATTTTTGAAAAGGGAATAGCTTGTTGCAATTGAGGTCCAGGCATTACGGTCACGCCAAAGAAATCAATATCTCCTTTATCAAAATAGGACTCGATTTTCGCTAGTGGATCTTTCTCTAAGTTGCCATCAACGAAAATATAATCGTGTTTCCCTTCAATAGAACCTCCCACTTGCAAAATGGAATTCGGAATACGGTGTTTGGCATCTGCACTCCTAGGATTAAAAAGAATTCCTTTCATTTTTGTTAGCTCAATTTCTAAAGAAGCTTAAAGATAGAAGATTCTTGACGTCTAGCAAATAATACAATTGTCAGTCGTTTGTGATAGAAAAGCAAACCACGATTAGCCGGATTAGAGGATTACCGAGATTTCAATATGCTTGTGTGTTTAGGTTATCTAAATTAATCGTGGTTATCTTATCATCCATAAAATCCTGGTTAAAATGGAGAAACCACGATTTAAAGCCTGCCTGTCGACAGACAAGGATTTCAGATTTCCTGGATTTCATTTTACTTGTGCGTTCGGGTTATACTAAATAATCATGGTAATCCCTTAATCCGGCTAATCGTGGTTAATTTTTAAAGAATCCCTTGTCGGGCGGAGCCTTTCATTTTTTCTGTTTACCTTTCAGCATTGTAAATCGAATAAGCTTCAATCCATCTCAAACTCAAAGAATATAGCGATTATAACTCCAGGTTTTCCATCGGATGAGAACGATACAACTTGCATTCCTGCGCTTCAATTGTTCGTCCGAGAACTGAGTAAGCAGAATGTTCAGATAACTGTTTTCACACTTCATTATCCTTACCGGAATCAGGAATATTTCTGGAACGGAATTACTGTTGTTCCGCTAAACGGAGAAAATAAGTTTCTTCGTCGAAAATTTATGTTTCCTAAGTTGAAAACAATCTTTGCAGAAAAAGAACAACTGTTGAAATTTGATATTATTCATGCGTTTTGGTTGAATGAAGCCACAAGTTTCGCCATAAAACTGGGCAAAAAATTGAATATTCCAGTTATTGCAACGGCTATGGGACAGGATGTATTGAAACAAAACGGCTGGTTAAAGAAGATGGATTTTTCATTTTTGTCGGAAATCATAATGCTTTCAAAATTTCATCAGAACGAAGCAAAGAAAAGTAGTGTCGAAAATTCTAGAGTTATTCACTTTGGAATTGAGGCTTTTCTAGAAAGTGTACCAAATAAAATCTACGATTTCATAGCCATTGGAAATTTAATTCCTCTGAAGCAATTTGATTATTTTATTGATGTTTTAGCTGAAGTTAAAAAACAAGCGCCTGGATTTAGAGCTATTGTTATAGGTGATGGAATTGAAAGAAAGGCATTGACCGACCGTATTCAAAAAAATGGGCTCGAAGAGAATATAGAACTTTGTGGTTTACTTTCATATGCAGATACAATGGAAATGCTGGCTTCGTCCAAAGTTTTAATTCATCCATCCAAATATGAAAGTTTTGGGATGATTTTTATTGAAGCTCTGAATTTACAAACCCATGTCTTGGCCTCACAAGTTGGGTTAGCAATGGAGGAGGAACAAATTCACAAATTGCAATTTGACGTAAAACATGATGCAGAATTAGCTTTGAGATTATTGGAACAGCCAAAACCGAAACAGAAAGTTTACGAAATAAAAGAAACAGTAAAAGCTTATCTTGAAATCTACAATCGTTTCTGAACCATCAACCAAGTAAAAGGTGAGCGCTTTTTAAAAATCTTCAATTTCCATTTTTTCGGTCGATAGAAAATGGAGTATCCAGAAGGCAAATGATTCCAAATCAAATGATGATAATATTCATTTGCTTGCGGTTCACCAATGTTTTCGAAATAATCAACGGATCTTTCTTGAGCGTCTTTTTGATCTCTTTGATAGTAAATTGGACTGTCCAATATGTGAATTTCACCTCGTGTATCGAGCAAACTATCTAGAACATCCCAGAATTCTTTAGTCAATTCAAAGTACTGTATGCTGGCATTGAAGGTGATTAAATCAAATGATTTTTCAGGTAAAAGACTCAAATCTGTACAACATACAAAATGCAAATTTTCATTTTGAAAACAACGTGCCGCTTGCTCTAGCTCTTCTTTTCCTACGTCCAATCCAACAACAAATTCAGGTTTTCCTAACAGTTGATTGGTGAACCAACCGTTGCCACAGCCTATGTCCAAAACTCTGTGAAATGGCTTCAACTTGGTGTATTTCTGAAATTTTTTAACCGTAAATTGTCTCTTTTTCCATTCTGCAAAATGAGGATGTGTATTTGGCAGAAAGGGTAACTTTTTTACGAGATCATCATCCAATAAACGATTTTCCTTTTTGCGCACTTTTAAATAAACTGATTCGAAATCTGTTTTCGCTTGCGTTAAATAATAAACGCCATTTTCGCTTTTGGAAAGAAATTCTGGTTTCATTTAGCGTTGATATTCATGAGTAAATAAGACAATTTGGCTTTCAATTTTGGCACCAAAGCATTTGTTCTTTCCGCTTTCCAACTGTTCATGAGATAACGAATCGAATGGCGATAAAATCGATTGGAGTAAGGCAATTCAATTTGAATTTCTCTGTCTGTGCTTTTTGACCAATCGCTCGGCAACAGTAACTTGTTTTCAACTTCGGTATACAAACTTGTACCTTTTATGGGATATGCTTTTGTTATCGTCAGATAATTCGGCCGACAAGCAACCAGATATTCTTTGGTCAATCGGATATCTTCCTTTGTTTCTCCAGGATAACCAACCATAATAAAAGTTCCTGCTTCCATTCCTAATTCTTGCGTTCGCAGAATTCTATCTTTCACTTCTTCCAAAGAAACGCGGCGATCCATTTTATCAATAATTTTCTGAGAACCACTTTCGGCACCAATCCAAATTCGGAAACAACCCATTTCTTTGAGTTGCATTAACACTTCATCTGGCAATCGTTCAGCTCGCGTAATGCATTCAAAATCGATTTTTAAATTGTGTTTTTTGAACTCATCATAGAGTTCGCTTATCCATTTGTGACTAACGGTAAAAACGTCGTCCACAAACCAAAGTGCTTCAACTTGGAACTTATTTTTAAGTTCTAAAATTTCCTCCACAACCTTATTTGGAGGGTTTCTTCTATAACTTTGACCGTAAACTGCAGTACTACACCATTTGCACGTGTACGGACAGCCTCGTTGCGTGCTAATATTTGCCGTTCGTTTACCATGATGTTGACCCCAAACTTCGAGGTATTTTTCGAATGGAATGGAATCTCTATCTGGAAAAGGTATGTCTTGAAGTTCTTTAATTTTTGTTCGTGAAGGAGTTGTAATCACTTTATCTCCAGCAAGAAGAGCAATTCCTTCTATTTCCGAAATATCACCTTTTTGTTCTAATGCGGAAGTTAATTCCAACATGGTTTGCTCCCCTTCTCCAATTATTGCAAAATCAAAACCTGCGCGTAAATAGTTTTCTGTATTGTAAGTTACGTCGGGTCCACCAACGATTAAAGAACAGTCAGGAAGATTTTTTTTGATAAATTGAACCAGCTCCAAGACCCTTATTTTGGTCATTAAATTGGTGTAAAACGCAATGATTTTCGGCTGAATTTCAAGAATATCATTTTGCCATTTTTCCTGTGATGAAAATGTACTGTCCAAAACCGTAACATCCTTCTTCTGTTCTTTTAAGAAACTTGAAATATAAAGTAAACCCAAAGTCGGGTATGGGCGCATGATTTCCAATTCTTTAGGGTCTTCGGAAAGAAAATAACCATGCGTTAATACAATTTTCATTGGTACAATTTACTTCCTTTTCGTCAATTGAATGTAATAATGATCAGCGTAATTCGCTAAAAAGCTGAACGAAAGAAAACGATCTTTGAATGCTAGAATTGAAATTAGCCAGCTTTTGTTTGAAAACCAATGCGAAAGATAGGAGGGAGGAACTAATAATCCGATAGGTTTTAGTTTTTCGACCTTAAAATTTGAACCAGCTAATTTCTTAATCTCTTTCGGAGAATAATACCAAGTTTGAATCGTTTCATTTTCTACTGAAACAGAAATTGATTGATAGGTATTTCGTCGGCCGATTTCACTGAATTTTCCTTTTGCCAATAGGAAAAGATTATCCCAAATACAGTTTTTACCCATAATCAATAGGATAATTTTGGCATCTGCTTTTAAATTTTGATTCGCTTCGAGAAAGAACTGCTTTATTTCAGCACTTGAGAGACAATTGAAACCGCCAAAATTTGAGAATATGATATTTTTTCCTCTTAATTCTTCTCGACAATTTTTGATATCCAATTGTTTGAAATCGATAGATGGAAATTTTGATTTTGAAACCTTGACCATTTCTTGAGAAATATCTGTTGCTAGAATGTGCATTTTACGTTCTTCCCAGCGTGAAGCATCTTCACCAGTTCCACAATTCAGTTCGAGCACATGACTGTTTTGGGGAAATCTATTTTTATCGATATGTCTCCAAACTGCATTGCGCTGTGCTATTCCAATGTTTGTATTGGTGAAAGTTTCATCGTAACGAGTGGCGGCTTTGTCAAAAGATTCTTTCTCCATTTAGCGAATTTTAAATTGGAGATATTTCGCAGCGATGAGGTTGTAAGGAGCTAAAACTGCATAACGCCATGAAATAAATGAATTCCAGTTCTTCCATTTTTTCATTCCTTGCTGGAAACGAAATTGATGATGGACGAAACGTTGCAGCGTTTTATAATAGTTTGAATCATAGGTTCCTTTGAACATCAAATCCAAATCATCAGAATCGGTCCAGTTTGATTTTTTACTCAATTGACTTTTTACTGTTTCATAAAAAGGAGTTCCAGGCAAAGGATAGGAAACCGAAATACCTATGTCATCAGGCTGGTTTTTACGAACCATTTCGGTGGTTAATTTGATATCCTCTTTGGTTTCTCCCAAGTATCCGAATTGTAGAAAATAAGCAACTCGAACACCTTGTTCTTGTAACATCTCTGTTGATTTATTAATTTGTGCAACAGTCGTTCCTTTGTCCATCGCATCCAATATTTTCTGTGAACCACTTTCGGCGCCTATCCAAACTTCTTCTAAGCCAGAATCGGCTAGTTCACGAATGGTTTCGTCTTTCAACAATAAATCTGCTCTACTTTGAATTTTATACTTGAATTTAAGTTTTTTCTCCTGAATCAATTCATTGAAACGTTTCACCCAACCGGGTTTTAATCCGAAGATGTCGTCAGTCATCCAAATGTTTTGAACGCCAAATTTGGTAATGAGCATTTCTATTTCTTCAACAACGTTTTCTGGACTTCGTGCATTGTAGCGATTTCCATAGATAGGTTTAGCACACCAATTGCATTTAAAAGGGCAACCTCTTGTTGTAGAAACGTTTAAGGTAAAAGGAAACTTGCTGTTTTTCCATATTGATTTATACTTATCGATATCAATAGCACTCCATTTTGCTATCGGAATCACGTCCAAATCATTTAAGTTAAGCCGAGCTTTTGTTTTGGTGATTTTATCCTCATGGAGAAAGCTAATTCCTTCAATTGTGGATATATCTCCATTCTTTTCGATAGCTTTTAAACATTCCGTTAGCGTGATTTCTGCTTCACCATGAATGACAATATCCGCTCCAGAATCATGATACATTTGTGCATGATCTGTAGAATCAGAACTTGATACAATAACTTTGGCTCCGATTTCTTTGGCGGCGGAAATCATTTCAAAACACGCATGACGCATATTGGTCAAGCACATTTTCGTTAGGTAATTGAAACCATCTTCATAAATCACAACAACACTAGGTTTGTTTGCCCGGATGTATTCAATACATTGGCTCGGTCCAGAATCTAATGCAACATCATAAAAATCGGATTGAAAACCTTCTTGCTCAATTTTAGCCAATGCAGTAATCGTCGCCAAAGGTGCATAGGGCGTTTGATTAGCCCATTGTTTTTTATCCAGCTGATAGAAATAACTATGCGTAAGTAATATCTTCATTACATCGCTTTCTTTTCTTCCAAAATTGGGAGGTATTCTTTTTGGAAACGAGTTTGAAGTTCTTCAAATTGTTGAAGTACCTTATTTTGAAAATCGTGCGGATGATGTTTCGAAACGTATGGTCTTGACTTCATTGTTAAATCAAATTTAGATTGATCAAACTCTGAGAATTTTCTCTTCCATCTGTTAAAAGTCAATTGCATAAATTTTCGATCTAACCACTCGCCAAATCTGTTATCAAGCAAGCGCGTAATGATTTTAGACAAAATCGGTTTTTTAATTTTCGTTTCTTCACTCTTTCTCAAATCCCTAGTTTTTCGCTCATCTGAAACCCAACTATTTTCTAGGTAAAATTTAGAAAAAATGGAACCTTTTGCTGGAATTAAAGTCGCAATTTCCGTGGCAGTAAAAAGATTTCTCTCTTCAATTGCAAGATGTTCATTATCAATAAAATAGTTCACGCAAAAAAACTTTCGAGAATTCAATAAGAAGATTTTTTTATAAAGAATAAGTAAAGTTCTCGCTATCCACAACCTCTGTGCTTTGGTGATGATAAAAAAATCAAAATCGGCTTCATCCATTAAAACTCCTTTTGATAAGGAACCCGAAATTCCAACCCCTTCTACATAAGGAAATTTTGATATGAAGTTAGCTACTTTCAAGGCTTTAGGCAACATGTGTTTTGCCTTGGCGTTCCCTTTTTTTCTATTTTCTATTTTTGAACCTAAATCAAATACAGTATAATATTCTTCATCCTGAAGAACCAAGTTTTGTTCAACTAAGGAGCTAAGTTCAATTTCGATATCCTCTATTCCTATGGCAAAAGCAATTTCCTTTTTGGTTAATGGGTAACCAAAAATTTCACTGTATATAAGTTGATTAAGGATTTTTTGCTTTACAGGATTCACTAAATACTATCTTCTTTTGATATTTAAAAATTGAGCAGAATTGCTAATGTACGGCTTTTATTATTTTGAATTGGCTCATTTTCAAGACTTTTTTGATTATGAAAGTTAGTTTTGGAACTTGATTAACAGATGTTAAAAAATACCTTTGGTTTCTCGAAGTTGATTGAACGAGGTGTGTTCAAAATTCTTATCTTTGGCACGCTTCTAATAGCTAAAATAAAACATGAAATACAAGAGAATATTGCTCAAACTAAGTGGCGAATCCTTAATGGGTAACAAGCAGTTCGGCATCGATAATGAAAGGTTAAGTTCTTACGCTCAACAAATTAAGGAGATACATGCCTTGGGCGTTGAAATTGCTATCGTTATTGGTGGTGGTAATATTTTCAGAGGAGTTCAGGCCGAAGAAGGAGGTATGGATAGAACGCATGGCGACTATATGGGAATGCTTGCAACCATGATAAACTCTATGGCATTGCAAGCAGCTCTCGAATCAGCAGGTGTTCATACGAGACTTCAATCGGCTATAGAAATGAAAGAAATAGCAGAACCTTTTGTTAGACGAAGAGCCATGCGCCACCTAGAAAAGGGAAGAGTTGTTATTTTTGGAGCTGGAACAGGAAATCCATATTTTACAACGGATTCTGCGGCTTCGTTAAGAGCCATTGAGGTTGATGCAGATGTAATATTGAAAGGTACTCGCGTTGATGGAATTTATACGGCAGACCCGTTAAAGGATCCAACTGCAACAAAATACGACATGATTAGCTTCGATGATGCTTACAGCAAAGGATTGAAAATAATGGATATGACGGCGTTTACATTGTGTAAAGAAAATGATTTGCCAATAATCGTTTTTGATATGGACACGCCTGGTAGATTAAAGCAATTGATGGAAGGAGAACAGATTGGCACGATTGTTCGGAATTAAAAGTTGAATTTGAAAAAATTGTTATGACAGAAGAATTACAAATGATTTATGATGATTTCAAAGCTTCCAATGGAAAATCCATGGAGCGGTTGGAAACTGAATTAACAAAAATAAGAGCAGGAAAAGCAACGCCAGGAATGCTGAGCGGGGTAATGGTAGATTATTACGGATCGGCTACACCAATTCAACAAACGGCCTCTATAAGTACAATGGATGCAAGAACAATCACTGTTCAACCATTCGAAAAATCAATGTTGGAAGAGATTTCAAAAGGAATTATCAATGCGAATTTGGGATTTGCCCCTCAAAGCAATGGCGAATCTTTAATCATTAATGTTCCGGCATTAACAGAAGATCGCAGACGTGATTTAGTGAAAAAAGCAAAAGCAGAGTGTGAGAACATGAAAGTAGCCATTCGAAATCATCGAAAAGATGCACTCGATATGATAAAAGACTTGAAGAACGATGGTCTTTCTGAGGATTTGGCAAAAGTTGCTGAAGCTGAAGTACAAAGTATTACTGATGCGTACACGAAGAAAATAGATGATCACCTAGAAGTTAAAGAGAAAGATATCATGACTATATAGATTCTGAGACTTTAGATATTAGACAAAAGACTTAATCCAAATATGGGTTAAGTCTTTTTTTTTCCTAATCTGACTAAAGACTAAAGACTAAAGACTAAAGACTAAAGTCCAAAATCTAAAATCTATAAAATAACGATTTCTACCCTTCGATTGGCCTGTTCTTCTTCTTTTCTAACTGGATTTGGGTAAATGGGTCTTGATGCTCCGTAACCTACAGCTTTCATCCTTTTTTTATTAATACCACCGTTGACCAAGTAGATCATAACACGTTTTGCTCGATCTTCAGACATTTTTTGTCCGCCGGCTGTCGTAGCGTTTGGTTCAAAAACATGTCCCTGAATTTCAATGTTTATTTTTGCGTTTAATCCCATAAATTCTCTCAATCGCAAAAGCACTGGTTCGGCACTAGGCAAGAATTCTGTAGTACCGGGTTTGAATTGAATATCTTCCAATTGAACAGATTTTCCTTTCTTCAATTGTTGTAATTTGATTTCAATTATCTTTTCTGAATTGGGAGAAACTTCGTCTTTTCTATCCACAAAGAAATAACCTTCAACACTACAAGCGATTGACAATAAACCACTTCTATTTGGTTGGAATATAAGGTCACTTGCTTTTTCAGTAATCTCGTCGTCTTTGGTTCCGTATAAATGTATTGTTGCTACTACGGGGTCGCCCGTTTCTATATCTCTTAATTCGATAGTCGTTGTTGGGCCCGGATTTTCTTCGGTTAAATCTACTAATTTCTTTTTATTGTCGCTTGGTTTGAAAATTTGTTCCACGTTGTTTGGAACTAATTCCACGTCCATGGTTATTTTCGTTTTTCGAGTTTTTCGGGTGAAAATAACAAAGTGAATTTTATCACCTTTCCTCATGTTTAAAGGGCGCAATCCATTTTTAATATCACGATTTATCAACCACACAATTGGTGATTCTTCGCGAACCAGCATACGTTTTATTTCTGCTCGACCACTTTCAATGTCTCCACAAATATCTTTTCCATCCGTTTGAAACACGACTAGATTCAAATCTCCCGATTCTGTTTCAGCTTTCAAGGTGAATTTTCCATCGAACTCAGCAATGAAAGAAAACCATACTGAGTTTCCTACTTCAAGATCTTTGAGAGCCGCGTATTCTGTGAATTCATCTTTTTTTCCAGCTGTTCCAGGCAGTTCCGTCCGACTTGTACCAGATTGAAGAATGGGTAAAGCTCCATCGCAATCTGCAATATTATCAGACGTAATCAGTTTACCCTTTCCTGAGGCGCAAGAGAAGGAAATAAGAACAATTAACAAGAAATGGGGTAAGTTCCGCATTAAGCTTAATAAAAGTAACATTTAACACTCGAAATAATAAATATACCTTTGCAATTCATTATAAAACAAATGTTCACAAATCTATATACAGAAATTGGGCCAGAAAGGTTACGTTTACTAGTGAATCGCTTTTATTCAGAAGTTTTTTCAAACGATATTTTAACTCCACTTTTTTCAAAAAGTGAAAGAACTGTGATCGAAACCAAGCAATTTCAATTTTTAAGTCAGTTTTTAGGTGGCCCAAGTTTGTATTCAGATCAATACGGTCATCCAAAAATGCGAATGCGTCACATGCCGCACAAAATTACAGAAGACGCAAAAAATGAATGGTTAATTTGTATTGAACGGGCTATTGATTCATTGGAAATGGAAGATGCTTTAAAAGTCAAACTTTACCAAGTATTCCCAAAAATTGCGGCTCATATGGTGAATAGTTGATTACAATTTGAGAGATAGATTACCTTCCAAGTCAATTACAACACGCAGTTCGCGAGCACCTATATGCATATTTGAGAAATTTATTTTAGACATTTTTCCGCTAAGGTGAACAAATTGTCCTTTTTGAAATTCTATGGATGAATTTAACTGACTGTCGATCTCTATACGTGCTTTTTCAAGTTGATCTGTTAAGTCATATGTGGCTTTTGCTCTAAACGCTTCGGTTAGTTTTTTATCAAACAACCATTTTGCGGCCTTCAAAACGGCATCTCGCGAACGTATATCAAACGTTAAATCGGGAAAGCTAATTTCATATGTTTTGGGATCAAAAACGGGTGTTCCAAGTAAATACAATGTTCCTTTTTTACTGCCAGTAAATTGCACTTTGAAGAGTAACTGTTTTCCGACAGGACCTAAGGCAAAAGCGTCAGTAATGATTATTTGTTTTTTCTTAAATGGAATTACCATTCCACGAACTTCTTTCGATAGAATTGCATTTATACTATCGTAAGAGGCAAGTGTTAGAAGAGGTACATTAAAATTTTCTTTGGTTGATATTTTAGATAGAAATGGCAAGCTTTGCTTAATGCTAACCAAAGTGTCAGAAGAAAAAACAGGACTCAACTCCATATTTATGACCAAGTTTGCCGACAAATTATTGAAAGAAATAGGCTCAATTCCTATGGCTCTTGGTTGAAAATAGAGATAACCTAAATCCGGAACTAATATAGCTTCTTGCATAGCCTTCCATGCTTCATCTATTGGCGTTTTGATATCAACTTTTTCAATCTGGTCATCTATTACAGCCTCCATTTCTTTAAGATAATCACTCATCTCTTCCTCGATTAGTTTCGAAGCGTCATAATTAATGAAAGATAATTCACATGGATCAATGGTCTTCACACCTTTTAAGCGGGTTTTCGCTTTCAATAAATAGTTTGAGGCAATTGAAATATCACTTTCAAAATCAATTCCAATTTTTCTCAAAGGTTCGCCTATCCCGCAGCTTACATATATACGCGGAGTTAAACAAAAAGGGTCATAACCGAATACAGAAGAACATTGAGCGCAATAATTGGCTCTTATATTGTATTCACCATTGATTTTGTAACTCATGGTTTTTTTTAAACCATTAAACTCAATCGGTTGACGGATAAAATAATATTTGAAAGAAACGCCATCACATTTTTCTTCGTTGCCCCTAAATGTTTTAGGAATAGATTTGTCTGCCATATCCAAATAAGGTTCAAGATTAATTTCAAGTGGAATACGAACAACACCTCTAGTTTCAGGAACTTTTATTGGTGTTTCATCTGTGATATATGGTTGTTGGGGAACAATACTTCCGCATGAAGTAAGCAGGAGAAATAGCAAAAAATAAAAAGCACAACGTTTTTCCATTGTAGTAAAATTAATAGATAACTTTGTTTCCTTAACGAAATCATTTAAAACTTGTTTTTACGAAAATGGAAAATCTTTTCTTGAATTGGGGTTGGAGCCACACAATGTCAAAATTGACTCCTTATTTGTTACTCGTAATATTGGGTATTTTATTAATGCGATTTATTTTAAAATCAAGTCGTATTAAAAATAAAATCGCTAAAATATCGGTAGCCGTATTGTTGTTGCTTGCTCCTTTTGGAGTCTACTTTGCGGTTAATCCAATTTATCAAGGTGATTTTAGTCAAAATGGAAAAGATTTAAAAATCAGAAATGCAAAAACTACCTCCATTGATAATGGATTATTGGTATTGACCATTCCTGGTTGCCCCTATTGTTTTGAAAGTGTCCAATCCTTAAAATATTTGAAATCAAGAAACCCAGAATTGAAGATTCAATTTGCTGTAACAGGTACAGACGATAAATCCTATTTAGAGGGATACAAAAAGGAAGTAAACGGTTCTTTTGATGTTGTTTTATATGAGAAAGCTAGAACTTTAGTTAGTGAGACTGGAGGTCAATTTCCAACTTTTGTAATGATAAAAAATGGCAAGGCAATTTACTCCTGGACCAACGATGAATTTGGAGTGAGAGCTAAAGACAAGCTGGAAAATTGGAAATAATTATTTTTTGAATAATTCTGCGAATTGGATAGTGTAGATTAATGTACTTTTTACATCGAAAACTTCATCTTCTCCATCCGATTTACTTGCTGTTCCTCCTTCAGACTTACTGCAAACAATTTCAAAATAAAGGGAATTATCTTTCTTTTCTAATCTTGTTTGATAGTAGTTATTTTCAACTTCATATTGAGAGAAGAGAGTGTTGTTTAACATAATTTCATCAATCAAGATCCCATTTTTTTCGTCTAAGAAATAATGCTGACCATCCGAATATTTGGTATTTACTTTTAAGACGTAGTCTTTGAGAATGTCTCTATATTTCTCGCTGAAATATCTAAATTTCTGGGTCCACGACTCACCTTTTTCTATAATGTCAATGTCTAAGGAAATTTTTAGAGAATCGATTTTTCGATCAGGAAATTCTAGAAACATATAGCCTTCGTAATGGCCTATCCAATTGTCCATTGAATTTGATTGTCCAAAAATAGAACTGGTGATGAAACAGAACAAAAAAGTTGTGATTTTCATAGTCCATAAAAAAGGCTCCGAGAAAATTCTCGAAGCCTAAATGTATTGAATAAATATTGAATTAAATTCTATTCGTCAAACCTTGCAAAACATTGTTTAGTGTTGTACTTGGTCGCATTGCAGCTGAAGCAAGTGCGTCCGTAGGATGATAGTATCCACCAATATTCATTGCTTTCCCTTGAACAGAATTTAGTTCGTTAATAATTGTTTTTTCGTTTGATTTTAATTCTTTCGCCACTTGTTCGAATTGTGCTTTCAATTCTGTGTCAGCAGTTTGAGCAGCCAATGCTTCTGCCCAGAACAATGCAAGATAGAAATGACTTCCGCGGTTATCCAATTCACCAACTTTTCGCGATGGTGACTTGTCTTCATCCAAGAAACGGCCAGTTGCTTCATCTAAAGTTGATGCTAAAACCGCTGCTTTCTTGTTTCCTGTAGTTTCACTCAAATGATCGAATGAAGCTGCTAGAGCAAGGAATTCACCTAAACTATCCCAACGTAAATGATTTTCGTGTAAGAATTGCTCAACGTGTTTTGGAGCTGAACCACCAGCACCAGTTTCAAATAATCCTCCTCCGTTCATTAACGGAACAATAGATAACATTTTTGCACTGGTTCCCAATTCCAAAATAGGGAAGAGGTCTGTTAAATAATCACGAAGTACATTTCCAGTTACAGAAATTGTATCCTTACCGTCTTTTAATCTTCTTAATGTTGTTACTGTAGCATCATTTGGTCCTTCGATTGTAATATCCAAACCAGTTGTGTCATGAGCTTTCAAGTATTCATTTACTTTCAATATCAACTGAGCATCGTGCGCTCTGTTTTTATCTAACCAGAAAATTGCTGGGGTATTAGATAAACGGGCACGTGTTACGGCTAATTTCACCCAATCTTTGATCGGCTCATCTTTCGCTTGACACATTCTCCAAATATCTCCAGCTTCAACATCATGTGACATTAAAACCTTTCCATTTGAATCAATTACGTTAACCGTTCCGTTTTCTTTGATCTCAAAAGTTTTGTCGTGTGAACCATATTCTTCCGCTTTTTGAGCCATTAATCCAACATTAGGAACCGTTCCCATTGTTTTTGGGTCGAATGCTCCATTTTCTTTACAGAAATCAATTGTTGCTTGGTAAATACCTGCATAACTAGAATCTGGAACTACAGCTTTCGTGTCTTGTTGTTTGCCTTCACCGTTCCACATTTGACCAGATGTTCTAATCATTGCGGGCATAGAAGCGTCAATGATAATATCACTTGGAACGTGAAGATTAGTAATTCCTTTATCTGAATTTACCATGGCTACAGCTGGAGCATTTTCAAAAGCTGATTTTATATCTGCTTCCAAAGCTGCTTTTTCATTCGCTGGCAATTCGTTCATTTTCTCTATTAAATCGCCAAATCCATTTTTGAAATCGACACCTAATTTTTTAATAGTTGCAGAGTGTTTGCCTACTAAATCTTTAAAGAAAACTTCAACAGCATGTCCAAATATGATAGGATCTGAAACCTTCATCATAGTTGCTTTCATGTGCAAAGAGAAAAGTATGCCTGATTTTTTCGCGTCTGCAATTTGTTCTTCCAAAAAGCGCAACAATGATTTGTTACTCATAAAAGTTCCATCGATAACCTCTCCGGCTAATAATGGGAAACTATCTTTCAAAATCGTTTTACCTCCGTTTGAATTCGTTAGCTCAATTTTAATTGAAGTAGGCTCAGCAACGGTTACCGATTTTTCGTTGGAGTAGAAATCACCACCTTTCATCGTTGCAACATGGGTCATTGAATCTTTCGACCAAGCACCCATTGAATGTGGATGTTTACGGGCATAATTTTTAACCGATAATGGTGCTCTTCGATCTGAGTTTCCTTCTCGCAATACTGGATTTACTGCACTACCTTTAATCTTATCGTAGCGAGTCTTAATTTCTTTTTCTTTATCGTTAGAAGGTTCTTCAGGATAATTGGGCAAATCGTAACCTTGATTTTGCAATTCTTCTACAACTTCTTTTAATTGAGGAACCGACGCACTTATGTTCGGCAACTTAATAATGTTCGCTTCAGGTGTTTTAGCTAAATCTCCAAGCATAGCCAAATCATCTGTTTTGCGTTGACTTTCGTCCAAATAATCAGGAAAAGCTGCCAAAACACGTGCTGCCAAAGAAATATCTTTGGTTTCCATCGCAACTCCTGCTGTTCCAGCAAATGCTTGAACTATTGGTAAAAAGGATTGAGTCGCCAATGCCGGTGCCTCGTCTGTTTTAGTGTAAATGATTTTGGATGTTGCCATGTTATTTTTCTTGTATTTATTGGATATTTAGCTCCGCAAATTTACGCATTCACAAAGGATTTATCAACTGAAATGCGCGAGTAAAACCTAATTGTTCTTAATAAATTTCAACATTTTCTCAATTGCTCTCCCTCTATGGCTGATTTTGCTTTTCTCGCTCATTTCCATTTCAGCGAAGCTACAATTTGCTTCGTCTGGTTGAAAAATGGGGTCGTAGCCAAAACCTTTGTTCCCTTTTCGTTCTTTGAGAATTTTTCCTTTAACGACGCCCTCGAATTGGTAAAACTCACCTTCCCAATAAAGCGAAATAATTGTTTTGAATTGAGCATTTCGGTTTTCGTTTCCTTCCAACTTTTTTAAAAGCAAATCCATGTTGGCTTCACTGTTTTTGTCTTCGCCTGAGTAGCGAGCTGAATAAACGCCAGGTTCACCATTCAATGCTTCAACCTCTAAACCTGTATCGTCCGCAAAACAATTTTCTTCAAATTTCTTTGCCACAAACTCTGCTTTGATCCGCGCATTTTCTTCCAAAGTCGAACCTGTTTCGGGAATTTCGTCGTGGTAATCGAGTTCGCTTAAAGTTGTTAGTTCAACGCTAAAAGGCAATTGAGAAGCAATTTCCATTGCTTTGTGTGAGTTGTGTGTAGCAAATATTAATGTCATTTTTTCTGGAATAGATTTCTATAAATTTTTTCTTGCGACAAAACGGAATAGGCATCAATAATGCGTTGTCGACCGTTCATGGCAATTTGTTTTCTTTTGCTTTCATCGGTTAAAAGTTCATCCAATAAGTTGAACCAATCTTCTTCCGTTTTGGCGAAAAAACCATTTTCATTGTCTTTAACGATAGTTAAATTAACACCAACCGGTGAAAGAACCGTTGGAATGGCACATGCCATATATTGCAAACCTTTGAAACCGCATTTTGCAGCCGACCAACGATCTTCTTTCAAAGGCATAACTCCAATTTGTATTTCAGCTAAATCTTGTATTTCAGTTTCTTTTTTCCATTTGATGAACTCTAAATTAGGTAATTTCCAATCGGGAGCTTGGTTAGAAATTAATCGAAAAAGGTATTCATGTTTTTTATTAAGTCTTTCCAATACAGGCAAAAGTTCATCCAAATAATGCATTGTAGTATGCGTACCTGTCCAACCAATTCTTAAAGGTTTTTGCTCTGGTTTTGAAAGAATGTTGTGATGATTTTCGGTATCGATAGTTGTTGGAAGAACAATTACATTCTTATTAAATTTTGAAGCATAAGTCGATAAAAATCTATTTCCTGCAGTTACTTGTCCAGCCCAGCGTATGATAAAAGGAACTTTCCAGTATGCTTTTAATCTTTGAAAACGTGCATTGGTTTCGCTGAAATTTGGAATCCAAATAGCATCGTCAAAATCGTAGATGTATTTTTTCCTGAGAACTTTTGCTAATATCCATTCTATAATTGGTGGACCAATTTGTGTTGCTTCGCGGTGAATGAAAATATGGTCGGCTTTGGCTAATTTTGGCAGTAAAGCTAATCTTCGGGCAAAGCTACCAAGCATTTTTCTTGCTTTGAATCCAAATTGACCAGGAACATACAATTTCTTCCAAGTTTCTTGGTCGATGAAAGGATGAATTTCTATTTCGAATTCTTTTTCCAAGAATGAAAGGTATTGTTCAAAGCGGAAACGCTGAGAGGGCGCAGATCCGACTGGATAAGGAACAAGAAAGATTATTTTCTCCATAATCGTTCGTAAATGTCGGAATAGATTTTGATTCCCTTGACGATATCGAAATAATCTTTTGCACCTGAACGGGTTAGTTCCGGGTTGAAATTTGATTTATCGAGTTCTACATTTCTATAGTTTTCATCCTTAAGTTCATTTATAACCAAGCCAGAATTGTATTTTGTTACTACGGAATCCGTATCACCAACTCCAGAATTACACAATACAGGAATGCCCATTCCCATTATTTCTCCTTGTTTGACCGGTGAAGAAGCCTGCTTAGAAAAGCTTGGAATAATAAAGAATATGGAGAAATCAAAAAGTGAAATGTATAATGGCATTTTGTTTCTTGGACTTGAAGTTATGCGAATTGCTTCAGTATTTATTCCTTTTGATACAGCCAATTCCTGTATCATTTGTGGATTTTCATTGGTCACAAAAAGGAAGATTGCTTTATCGTTTTTGGAATGAAACACTTTGAAAAAATCTAACATTTCGGGCAGCATATACCACGTTCCAATTGACCCAACGTAACCTAAAACGAAATTTTCATCTTTAATTTCATGCTGAGTACGTAGCGATTCTTGTTCCGCTATAACTATGTGAGATGGATTAAATAGATCCATATCCGCACAACAAGGTATAACATCAATTTTTACTCGATTACTTTTCCAAGAATCCCAGGTTTCAATAACTTCTTTTCCTTTGTTTGTTAAGGAAACGATAGCATCTGCTTGAGATAGGAATTTACCTTCTTGTTTTTTGAAGAAGGTATAGGTTCGTTTGAAAACAGGATTGCTCAAATTCCAGATTTTTCCTTCAACTCGTTCATCAGCCCAAAATCCTCGCATGTCGAAAAGAAATTTGGTGCCGAATCGCTTTTTCATTCCCAGACCGACTATTGCAGAAAGATAACTACGGCAATGAACAATACTGAATTTTTCTGTTTTATTTAGTTGGTACGCCAACTTCTTCATACGCTGAATGTCGTATAACGTAGACAATAAAGGTGGCTTTTTTGTATAAGAAAGAGGGTGCCAGATTATGTTGCTTCGCGTGCAGATAGCTTCAATTACAGCTTTGTTTTCATGGAATCGTTCTTCTTTTTCGAAACTGATGATATGAAAAAGAACGTTTTTTTTAGCGGCTAAACCTTCCAAATAAGGCAAAACTTGAGACTGACCGAGCGAATCCGTCATCCCGTCATAGGAGAGATATAGAACATTTTTTACTTCATCCATCGCTCATACCACATTTGAAACATCAACAAATACCATAATTTGGAATCTAGTTCCTTTCTCCCGCTAAAAAAACGACTTTTTAAGTTCGAAACTGCTGTCCAATTGAATAGACCTTGCTCTTTTATTTTAGATTCACTTATATATTCTTCGACGTGATTTTTTAATTCATTTTGCATCCAATTGGCAATAGGAATAGCGAAACCCATTTTGGGTCTATCCATCATTTCTTTTGGAATATACTGATGAACTATTTCTTTTAAAATGTATTTCTTTTCTCCGTTTCTATATTTGAAATCATCAGGTAATTGAGCAGAAAATTCGATGATTCGATGATCCAAGAGTGGTTCGCGACCTTCTAAACTTACCGTCATTGATGCTCGATCGACTTTTTGTAAAATATCGTCAACCAAGTACGTTTGATAGTCAATTGCCATCATATACGAGAGCGGAGACTGGAGTGCAGATTTCAATTCTTTACTAATGTATGCAGTTGTTGGAAAGTGAATTGATTCCTGCATGAGTTCCATCAGTTGTTTGTCCGTAAATTGCTGACTAACACTCAACATAATACTTTCTGAACTTGGGTCTCGTAAGATTCCTTTGAGCTTTTCGTATCTGTTGTGGAAATTGTATTTATCTCGCAATACGGGTAATTTTTCGCTTGAAACCTTATCCATCAAATAGGCGGTTCCTTTTCGGGCAAAGCTTGGGATTTTATTTAGTTTCTTCTGATATCGACTTAAAAAATCATATCGATTGTAACCAGCAAAGGTTTCATCGCCACCATCTGCACTTAAAGCAACTGTAACGTGTTCTCTAGCCATTTTACTGACCAAAGTGGTTGGAATAGCGCTGCTATCTGCAAACGGTTCGTCATAATTAAACGGAAGCTCATCTATTAGCTCTATCGCTTCCTTGGTTGTGCAATTGAATTCATAATGTTCTGTTCCCAAATGTTTGGCTACGTCTTTCGCATAAGGCGCTTCATTTAAGCCAATATCGGGAACGCCAATGGTGAATGTTTTAATTTTTTCGGATCGTTCTTTTTGTAATAATGCCGCAACACAAGCACTATCATAACCTCCACTGAGAAAAACGCCAACTGGAACATCAGAAACCATTCTGTAATCTACTGCAGATTGAATTATTTTTTCTGTCTCAACCTTTGCCTCGACGAAAGATAATTTACTTTTTGGTGCGTTGTAATAATCGTAAACGTTCCAGTATTGTTTTGTTTCACAAGTTTTTTTGTCAAGATTAAACGTAAGTGTGTGTCCAGCTTTTAACTTGTGGCAATTTTCAAAAATGCAGAGATCTGAAGGAACATTTCCAAATTGCATGAAAGCTCCAACAGCTGAAAGGTTCAATTCTTTCTTGAAATTTGGATGCTCGTGAAATGTTTTCAATTCTGAGCCGAAAAGAAATAAATCGTCCGTTTGGTAATAGAAAAATGGTTTTACTCCTGCGCGATCTCTAGCGCAAAAAAGTTGATTTTTTTTCTTGTCATAGATGACAAAGGCAAACATGCCGATGAATCTTTCTAAGCATTTCTTACCCCAAACGGCATAGCTTTTTAGAATTACTTCTGTATCTCCGTTGGTATGAAAAGATTCTCCAAGTTGCTCAAGTTCAGCACGAATTTCTTTGAAATTATAAATCTCACCGTTGAAAGTAATCCAGTTTCCATTGACTTCCATGGGTTGTTTGGAGTGTTCAGAAAGATCAATAATAGACAAACGTCTATGACCAAAACCAAGTTGGAAATTTTTCATTTCCAGTATTTCCAGACCAAATCCATCTGGACCTCGATGAAACATTGTATCGGTCATTTTCTCCAAAATTTCTTTTGATGAATTTTTCTTGAAGTCAATAAAACCAGTTGTTCCGCACATTGCTTTCTAAGCTATTTAGCCAAAGTATTTACGATACAAATCGTATAGTTTTGTCAATCGTTTTTCGTCATTAGGATAATCGCGATACGTTTTTACCGGAAGTTTCATGATTTCCTCAAATTGTTCGACCGAAATCTCAAACTTCTTAGCAATATAAGCTTTTTCAGCATCTATTGTTTCGGGATTGTAGGACAATTTTTTTAATTCTTCAATTGCTTCCTCACGCTTTGCTGTCCCTGCACAAATTTGTGTAGCATAAGTGGCTCTTCGGTAATCAATTCCGAACTTAACAGGTTGTATATACGATTGAACGAATCCGGTAAATTTACTTTCGTAATGCTTTCCGCCGTAATATTTCCAACCCAACTCTTCTTTAAGAAATGCCATGGCTTTATCTTTATCATAGGGCAGATAATTGAGCAAATACATCATTTTGATGCCTTTTACGAATTTGAAATAAATTTCTTTTTTAAAATCAAACGTAGGAAAGGTTTTCAGTTTTTTTGAACCAAATTGCTTTTGAATACTGTTCAATAATTTTGAATCTTTTGGGTCGTAAAACCAACTATTTGGTAAGATTCCTTCAGTTGCAAAGTTACCTCCAGAAATAATGTATTTAATATTATTTTCTGCTGCTATTCGGTGTAATGCTCCTGGAATTGCTATATCGGTTGGGATTTCCATTTCAACAATTGAAGCTTTCAAAAAAGAAAGCTGTAAATCCTTGAACTCCTCCCAATTGAGTACGTAACTTTGGTAGTCAATGTCCAATTTTCCACATACATTTTTAATATTTTGAACAGCTTCTTCTGAGTTCCAACCGTTGTCGAGATGCACAGCCAAAGATCTTAATCCTAGTTTTTTACACTGGTAAGCAACATAAGAACTGTCAACTCCTCCGCTAACGCCGATAAGGCAATCGTATTCGTTGTTTTTACCTTTTTCCTGAATATTTTTCACCCATTCAGCGAGTTGTTTGTCGCTTTCAGTGCCAACATAAGAACGCTTGGCTGTTTTGGTTAAAAACTCTGTACAATGATTGCAATTTCCCTCATTGTCGAACTCAATAAAAGGATCGCTCGTATCCATTACGCAGCGCTGACAAATTTGGTATTCTCTATCCGACATTCGGTGATTTTTCAAAGGCTAAAAATACGAGTTAATTCTGTTTTGTCAGGATAATTGACTAGAACACCGCGTTTTTTACTTTGGTAAATAAATAAACTTCCAGCCGCCATGGCATTCGCATTTCCGTCAAAATAAGCGGATTTCAAATCATTAATTGTTCCTGCTCCACCCAAGGCAACAACTGGAATAGTAACTGAATTTGAAATTTCGGCTGTTAAATTCAAATCATAACCTTCCATTTTACCGTCCATATCTATAGATTGAATGATAATCTCACCAGCGCCTTTTTGCGCCATTAGTTTGGCAAATTCAACAGCTGAGTATGAATGAGACTTAGTACCGTTTAGCGTATATGTTTTTTGTTTTCCAAAAAGATTTTTTTTCACATCTATACAAACAGTTATGGTTGAAGACCCGAAATTCTCGACAGCTATTCTTATAAAATCAGGATTTTCAAAAGCTACAGTTGAAAGAACAACTTTTTCGGCTCCTGCAGCAATTAATTTTTGAATGTCGTCAATAGTTCTAATTCCACCACCAACGCCGAAAGGCATATTTGTTTCTTCAGCAAGTTTTTTAACGAAGTCTATAGAAATTAATCGTTTTTCTTTTGAAGCTTGCGTATCCAAGAATATCAGTTCATCGGCTTTTAAATCGTTGAATATTTTTACAGCATTTATTGGGTCGCCTATGTACTTATGGTTTTTGAACTGAATCGACTTTACCAAAGCTTTATTTTTGATAAGTAAAACAGGAATGATTCTCGGTCGAAACATATTTACAGGTCTATGAAGTTTTGAAAAACTTGATCGCCGACATCATGACTTTTTTCAGGATGATATTGTAAACCAAATATATTTTCCTTCTGAAAACCCGAGACGAATAAGTGTGAGTAATCAGTAATGTTGATAGCGAATTTCTCATCTTTTAACTCAACGTGATAAGCATGGACAAAGTAAAATTCGGCGTCATCTGAAACATTTTTCATTAATGCAGAATTGTTTTTTAATTGCACCGAATTCCAGCCCATGTGAGGGACTTTGAATTTTTGTTTATCAGAAACATCAAATCGTTTTACTTTCCCAGCTATCCAAGAAAGACCTTCAACATTTCCTTCTTCGCTCCATTCACACATCAATTGCATGCCTAAACAAATACCGAGAACTGGAATTTTTTTCTCAAGAACTAGTTCATTTAAAATGGGAAGTAAATTGAGCTGGTTTAAATTTTCCATTGCCTTATTGAAATGGCCAACTCCTGGAAGTATAAGTTTGTCTGCTGTTCGAATTTCGTCAACATTGGAACTAACTATTGAATTGGCTTTTAAACGATCTAACTTTCGTTTAACGGAGTTTAAATTTCCCATTCCATAATCCACGATGACTATTCGTTGCGACATGTTGCGAAGATAAGGAAAAGGGTTGGTGACTTTCAATTGAATTCTTCAAAACTCTCAACAAAGCGTTTTTATCAATTCAGCAAACTTTTCAACTTGAATTTTTCTAGAATAATTTTCTGTGTTTTTTGAATGACACTGGATTGCACGATTGATCGCAAATTCTTGAGCTAATTCCGCTAGAACTTGCCCCAAATGTGCTGAATTAATAATTGCAACACCTGAATTTGTTAGTTTAATGAGTTCTTCCTGCAGTTTATTGCTTTGTGATTCAACTGCTTTTAAAGGGAAATAGGTTGATTTTAATTCCTCAGCTTTTTTGTCAGCAGTAAAGCAAAGTAAAATTTTACGCTTTAACCCCATGTAATCGAATATTTTAGTGCCCAATATCGAAAAGTGATTAAACAATAAAAGGACATTGCAAGCGGCTAATTTCTCAAGTAATTCAGGATTTGGGATCCTTGGAAAGATAAAAGTAGAATCTAATAATTCAGGGTATTTAGAGACGATTTTATCTTTTAATTCATCCTCAATATTTACTCCGTAAAAGTGAAGTTCAATTAGTTGATTTGGGTTAGTTTTTATGAATGATACCATCGTTTCCAAGAAACTATCAATAGGGTTCCAGAAGAAAATGGAACCAGCAAAACCAATACGCAGCACATCGGAATTTTGCTTAATCTCTTTCACTTTAGCCATGGCTTCTGAATCGTAGCCATTTGGAATGATTCGGATGTTTTTTTGAAGAGTAAGATCTTCGATTTTTACTTTCAATAAATCGGATACTGTCACAACCGCATTTGCAGAACTTACTATTCTTTTTTCCCAAAAACGATTCCATTTTTTCTCAAAGAAAGTGCCGTTATTTTCATAGTCATGAGACCAAGGGTCACGATAATCGGCTATCCATGGAGTTTGGTACTTTGAGCTTAGCTGTTTAGCATATTTGAATAAAACAAATGGATCGCCAGTGGCAATTATACAATCAACTTTATTTTTAGAAAGGTATTCGTTCGCTGCTTGATAGAGTCCTCTTTTTGTTCCAATTGGTAAAATGAATTGAAAAATTTCAAAATACGCAGTTAGTATTTTGCGAATCAATCGAAATCTGTTTTCACCATATTTTAAAAGAAGTCTATTGGATAAGTTGGGTTGATAAGCTGATTTAATAATCGTTCCTTCGGGTAAATTTTCTATCAAAGTTGAATTCGACTCACCTTTGTCTACATAATCCAAAAAGTTGCCGTGTTTGTTACTCCATTGACGAGTAATAACAATAGGTTCCAAGTCCTGACTCTTAAAATGATCCAACCAAGCTTTTGGTCGAAGTCCACCTACTGAAACGTAAGGAGGAAAGTCATAGGCTAGAATTAGGACTTTCTTCATGATTCTTTGCCTTTTAAAAGATGAGCAAACTCCTTATAATTAGCCGAAGCATTGAATTTATTTTCCCATTGTTTCAATGCCATTTTTTTCATTTCTAGTTTAGCATCAATCGACAAGGAAAAGTATTTTTCTAAAGTATTTTTCACTTCTTCTGCATCAGGTTTTTCTGATAATAGAATTCCACAGTCAGGACTAATTAATTCTAGAATTCCACCAATATTTGGTCCAACAACAGGAATTCCTACTGATAGAGCTTCCATCATAGAAACAGGAATTCCTTCAGAAGCACTAGTGTTTATGAGTAAATCAATTTCTTCCGTTTCTAGAAACTGCTTAATTTCAGCGTTTGGAATGGTTCCTTTAAAAGTTACCGTATTTTCAAAATCTGCTATACTAGCTTTCGCTACTTGATGAATTTTTTGAGCGTACAAATCTTCTCCATCGCCAATATGTGTCCAATGGAATGGGACTTCCAATTTCGCTAAAGCCTCGATTAATAATTCGATATTTTTTACTGGGCTGAGAAATGCAATTGAGAGAATATTGAGCTTTTCATTCTCACCCATTTTATCATTAAATTTCAAGGATGAGGTTCCCAATCTTGCTACTTTAATATTAGATTGATCTGAAATTTTGAAATTCTCTAAAATGTAATTTTTAGCATTTTCAGATATTGGAAAAAACCCATTAAGTTTTAATATAATCCGTTTGCGATAGGGCAAAAATGGCGGATTGTGTCTTTCCTCATAAACATCCCAACCATGAGCTCTTGAGTAGATTTTATATTTTTCAGATGTACTTTTCAACTTCGTTAATCCTAAGGTAAATTCATTCAACCAATAAGAATAAAGAATAATATTCTCGGGTTGAATGCCTCTTTTTGTTAGAAAACTCGTTAAGCTTTTTTCGAAAAGACTCGATCGACTTTCATAATAAAGAACACTTTTTAAAGCCTGTATTTTATCAGCAAGTTTGAAATTAGGTTTTCTTGATTTTAACTCAGAAAATAGTTCAAAAGGCTTCAGCTTAAAAACGGAAGAAGTTTTTTCTGACAAAGAAACGGATGTTTCTAACTCAACTAACTCAACATTTTCCGGAACTTGAAAGTAAATTTTCTTGTCTTGAAGCAAATGAGTATCGGTCAGAAAGACAATTATTTTTGTAAAATGTTGACTTAAAACCAATAATTCTTCATGAAAAAAAGATTCGGATAAGGCATACGGATAATGCACGCCTACAATGCCAAGAATCTTTTGATTTTCCATTTGTTTTTTACTTCTGCTAAATATAGCAACGAATTATAGAACCGTTTTTACTAATCTAGTTTTTCAAAGGGCTAAATTTCAATTTCAGTTTCAAAAAGTAACTTTCGAAATAGCGGTAAGAAAGAATACTTACCAATAAACTTAGACCAAGGGAGACGATAGGTTTAATAAGTAAAACTGAAAGTTGACTTTCAGGTAAATGAATTATATCGTCAAAAACTGTGTGGGTTATAAAATTGCAAATGACATGAAATAAATACAAACCGTAGGTGTACTTCCCAAGCCTTTCAAAAAATGGAATCTTTTTGAATTGAAATCGTTTGTTTTGAACTTGAAAAGCGATAATATATCCTATCAGTAACGCTATTAACGCAACGCTTAGATAGGAACCAATTCCATTAATCGATGCGTAAATGCTTCCAAAAAGCAAGAATAAAACTCCAATAAATAAACCAGTAGAGATGTTAGTCAGTTTTTCAATTCGGTTTTTGTGATAATAAACCAAATAACCAAACAACGCACCTGAAGAAAGATAAATCATACAATGAACCGTATTCTTGGCCACTAAATCAAAAGAATAGGAGATTAGCACGGAAGAAATTAGTGTAATGAGTACAGCTAAACCAAATCTTTTCTTTGGAAAGAGTAAAAGGATCAGTGGCCAGAAAAGATAAAACTGCTCTTCCACGCTAACACTCCAAGTTGGTCCTAATCCAACTCCAAATGGTAACGTTTCTTGTGCCAATTGATCGAAATTGCTTAGAAAAAGTGCATACATAATAGGGTTGGCTGTTTCCCCAGTAGGTAGATGAAGAACATACAATCGTATGATTGGAAAAACAACAAATCCGAATATCAGTACGACAAAGTAGATAGGCCAAATGCGCAATACTCTGCGTAAATAAAAATGTTTTAAATTGAAATAATTTTTCTCCTGTTGTTCTTTCAACATGAGAAAGGTGATTAAAAACCCACTTAGTACAAAGAAAATAGGCACCCCGAAACTGAAAAAATGAGAAAAGCTGATTGCAAATTTGAAGGCAGATGAATCCGCAATTATATCTGATTGAGTATAAAATGCATGAGCACAGAAAGTGGATAAAAAGGCAATTGTCCTAATACTATCAAGGTTTTGAAATCTGAATTTTTCGCCCATAATTTCTATTTGGAAATAATTGATTGATAGAATGAGATCAATTCATCTGTTTTTGGTCCTATCGCAAATTTAGAAGCAAATTGCTGAGCATTCTGAGAAAGACGTTTGTATAAAACTGAATCTTCCTTCAATTTCATGATTTTTCCCACGAATAAATCAGGGTTTTGCTCGTCGAAAATATATCCATTCTCATCGTGTTGAATAACATCAGAATTGCCTTTTCCATTCAAAATAATGCATGGTAAACCTGAAGCCATTGCTTCTAATAGCACTAATCCAAAAGGTTCGTAATAAGCTGAATGTAGATAAATATGAGATTCATTTAACCATTCTTCAACATTGTCGACATTGCCTCTCAGGAAAATGCAATCCTCTAATTTTGCATCAGTTATAAGTGATTGAATTTTTGCCATTTCAACGCCAACACCAAGCAAGTTCATTTCAAAGTCAACCTTTTCTTCACGTAATCTCTTGGCAATTTCAATTAGAAGCTGTTGATTTTTATATATGGCAAATCGACCCACATTAATCAATTTAATTTTCCCTTGAGGAATTTCAGTTGCACGGTTTGCATTTAAGAAACGGTTTAAATCAAATCCGTATTCTATCAATTTCACATTCCTTTTTAGAAATGACGGTACGTTTTTTTGATAATAGGCCAAAGTATCTTTTGAATTGGCAATGAAATGACAATTCTTGTTCTTTCGATATTTGTTTTTGACAATTAAGTTCTTCTCAAAAAAATTGGTCAAAAGGGATTTTTGAGCGAATGTTTTCAATCCAAAGTTTAAAAATTCCTTCATATTATCATGACCGTGCGTAACGAACGCCACATTTTCGGGAACATATAAACTTGAATACAATTCAGAGCGAAACAAGTGGGTGTGAATGATGTCAGGCTGAAAATCGTCAACTATTTGTTTGTATTTTGAAAAATCAAAGTTGTTCTTCTTGCGAATGGATGGAATATACGGCCCATCCAATTCAACGTAAGGAATATCGTTGGTAAGATAGCCGAAATCATTTCCGGGTTGAAGAATAATTAGTTTATAAACGATATGATTTCGTCTGTTGAATTCACGACACAAATCAATAACGTAGCGCTCGGCACCACCTTTTTCCAAAGACTTTAAAATGTGTAAAATCCTCATTTGCTCTTTCTTCTCAACTTTTGAATTCTTGGTCGAACTCGATACATAATTTGTACAAAGGCAAAGTTAAGAGGATGGATTGTTTTTCGCCATTTATCTGCAATTTGCTTGAATTCTTTGTGCTTAGTTAATTGATAAAGTGCGTCGAGCTGCGGAATATGTACATTTTTTTGATAATAATATTTCACTAATTCTTTGTAATGCAAATCGTAGATAGACCAATAACCAAGGTCATAACGTTGAATGTTGTTTTTCAGAGTTTCAAAATACTTCTCTAAGTCGTTTTGAACTTCTTTTTTACCCGTTACACGAGAGTAATCAACTAATCCAAAGATTGCGTAAACGAAGCCATTTAAAACATAAGAAGATGGAGTAGAAGGGTATTCTTCAAGCCACCAATCACCTTTTTCATCAATCACTTTTACTCCGTTATTCTGAACACTGACTTTTGTTGAATTGTAGATTTTATGGCATTTTTCGAGAATTTCAGATTCATCGGTAATTTGATACATCCTTAGATAAAATGACAAACATTCCCCAAGAGACATTGCTGAAGTCCAATTCGACTTTAGGTTATAACGCTCTGTATCATAAGATTCTCGCCAGAAAATACAATCGCTTTCTTCTGACTCCATTGAGGAAATTTGCTTCAAACAAGCCTTCATGACTGATAGATATTCGTCAGAATTATTCTCAAGCCAAATGTCGTGCAGAATAAATCCATATTGAGCGATATTTACAGCGCTATATTTTGCTTTCTTTCCCCAACCAACCATTGGAACTCCAAAATCATCAAAATCACCGAAAATTCCTGCATCATATTGCTGGAATGCTTCGCGCATATCTAGATAATATGATCCTAATTTTTTGCTGTCACCAAATGAATTGCACGAAATCGTTATATGGTCGAATTCCTTTGTTTCAGTATGAATTTTATCCTTGCTGAAACGCGATTTTGGGAGTATTACTGGATAAATCATATTAAAGGATGAATTCCACTTAAATCGATACGTACTCCAGTTTTAAGATCTTTGGCTTGAGCGGAACATATTTTATCTTTTCCCTCCCAAGGTGCCTTAGTGCCGTCATGTCGCCATTGACTGTTTTTAAAATTCATGAAATGAAGATACATAAAGTTTCTATCGTCGCGGTTATTGGTGATCTCTCCATCAATATAAGTCCAATTTGATGGTTGTTCGCTATTTACACTTCCGTCCAACCAAGGTTTTGGTAAAAACGGGGTTGTGTATTGCTCAACCATGTGCATTTTTTTCGCTTTTTGTCTTTTATACCAATTGCTCAAAGAATTGCTTAGATCAATTTTGAATTTATCTCGAATCTTATCTAAGAAGGTTTGTGTATAAGCATTTGTTATTCCATACTCGTCGATTCCGACAAATTCTGGGTTGTTAAGTGCTTCTTCCCACTGATAGATTCTTTTATAAACCTCCTTGTTTTTTAAATTGTTTCTAAACAGCGCAAAATGCCCTGAAATACGATCAGCGTGAGTGGAGAACACATCATATGAATTCAATATTTCCGGTGTTAAGAATGCTGAAATATCACCGAGTAATAGATCGATATCCATCCAACCGAAAAAATCGTAACCTTCTACTGTTCTGGAATGAATTTTACCGAAAAGTGGTCTCAAATCACAAATTTTGTAAGGATTCTGAATATTTATTGGTGAGGAAATTTGTCCTTGAGCATGCTTAACGTACTCGTCAAAATTCATCATCTCAAAATGGACATTGGATGCAGAATAAGACTGAGTCTCACAATCTGTAAAGAAATGAAAGTCAATTTTCTCATTTCTTCGCATCGTTTCAAAGAACAAGTGAAACCACTCAGGCCATTTGCCGAAATAGGGGATAAGGAGTATGATTTTGTTTTTTGTCATTTAACAAAGCGGATTTTAGTCCTTATTTTTTCCGTTTTTGTCAATAGAAAATATAAAATCTTTTTGAACGATTGAGGTAATATTGGCCGTTTGAATTTCGTAAATATTTCCTGAATCGACTTCAATTGTTATGTCTTCTTCAGTGTAATCTTGTTCGATTCCATTACCTGACAACCATACACCAACTTTGTATACGCCAGCCGACAACCCAAGTTTATCCAATTCAAATTGATATGTATTGCTGGCTTGATATTCTATTGTTTCATTATAACAATAAGTGCTTAGCTGAAAAACCGTATTATTTAATTCATCAAAAACGAATACGGATAAGTCAATTTTTCCATTAAATTCTTCAGTTTTTCCAAGGCTGATATTTACTTTAAAATCAGACGACGGCAAATAATTGATGTGATTAAATTCAATCGATTCGACATAAATCTGTTTTATTCCTCGTTTTCTTGAGCTATAATCGGAAGTGTCAAATTTCAATTTTTGTTGAGAAGCAATAGAATTATATCGGGAAATTGCGTCTTGAATTGATCCTTCAAACGTAACTTGTCCCTTGTCAATCAAAATTGCTCGGGTGCATAAATTTTTAACTGCAGCCATGTTGTGACTAACGAAGAGTACTGTTCTGCCAGCTTTGGCAACTTCGTCCATTTTCCCAAGGCATTTCTTTTGAAATTCAGCATCGCCAACGGCTAAGACTTCATCGATGATTAATATTTCTGGTTCAAGATGTGCTGCCACAGCAAATGCTAGTCTTACATACATTCCTGAAGAGTAATGCTTTACAGCCGTGTCAATAAATTTTTCAATTCCAGAAAACACTACGATTTCGTCAAATTTTAATTTCACTTCTTTGCGACTCATTCCTAGAATAGTCCCGTTCAGAAATATATTTTCTCGGCCTGTTAATTCGGGATGAAAACCGGTCCCTACTTCAAGTAAAGATGCAACCCTGCCGCGAATTTCTATTTGTCCTTGACTTGGTTTGGTAATTTGAGATACTAGTTTTAATAAGGTGCTTTTACCTGCTCCGTTTTTCCCAATTATACCAACAACTTCACCTTTTTTCACCTCAAAATTTACATTTTTCAATGCCCAAAAGTCTTCGCCCTTATTTGCAGCACTTTTAAAAACATTTGCCAGGGAAGAGCGAAAAGTTCCATCCTTCTGCTTACCGATGGTATATTTTTTACCAAGATTAGAAACCTTAAGTGCTAGATTATTGTCCATTTCTTATACGTAGTCAGCCATTTCAGACTCTACTTTTTTAAAATACATTAACCCTGAAATCAATAGCAGAATCACCATTGCGAATGAAATAAAAATCATAGAACTTGGAGGTGTTCCTCCAAAAATACTCCATCTAAAACCTTGAATAACGCCAGCCATGGGATTTAAATAATATATTGATTCCGCCCATTTCGGTAAATGTTGTGATACTAATTCTATCGGATAAGCTACAGGAGTTAAATATAAACCCACTTGAACCATAAATGGAACAACATGCTGAAAATCCCTGAACCTTACTGTTAATGCACTCAGCCAGATTCCGACAGCCAAAGCTGAAATCATACCAATAATAACAAATATTGGTGCAAAAAAGATGGTTTTTGCAGGTGCCACTTGATAGTAAATCATTAAAACGATCAATATTAATATAGTAATTCCAAAATCTATCAATCCAACTAAGGCCTTAGACAGTGGAATAATGAGACGAGGAAAGTAGATTTTTTTCACCATATCCTGACTTTGTATTATCGAGCTTCCGGAGTTGGTCATTACATAAGAAAAATAAGACCACATACTAAGTCCACAAACAGTAAAAACTATATGGGGCACTTCAGTTTCAACACCTGCAAACTTGTTAAATACTAATGTTAAGATTAATAAAGTAACGATGGGTTGAAGCAAAGCCCAAAGAAATCCAATTGTGGTTTGAGCATATCGAACACGAAAGTCACGCCAAGATAAGGTTAAAAATAAATCCTTATAGCGGTATAATTCCTTGAAATCGGGGAAAATACTTGTGTTTCCAGCTTGAATTATTTTTATGCTCATGTTTCTCTATTTCAACTAGTTGAATTTATTCTTGAGTTTCAAAAACGGTTTCTCGAGAATATGATAACTAAGATAGGCAAATATAAGGGTTGCAGTTAAAGCAATGGCTGTTTCTAAAAAGATAACTTGCCACAGTTGATTGTTCAAACCAAGTAATTTAGTGCTTTGGATGGCGATTAGTATTCCGATAAAATGAAGGCAATACAATCCATAAGTGTACTTACCTAATCGCGTTAAAACCTTATTATTCTTCATTTTAAAAAAAGAATTCTCCGAAAAATTCTGCTCCAAGATAATAAATGCGATTACTGAAGCGAGAAACATTCTTTCCAGAATCATCATCACAAAGCCTGATCCAACAATGTATCCTCTATAAAAAATGAAAAGCAAAAAGATCAAATAGACTAAACCAATCAATGGTTTCTTGGTTTTTCTAATGCGCTCAAGGAATACAGGATATTGAATAATTAACCAAGCCGAAAATCCACCAACTACAAGATCAACCATACAGCTAAAAGAATGTACTTCAAGTGAAATGGGCGCTGGGTTTTTAGACCTGAACCATAAGCTGATTAGAATTAAAATGATGAATAGATAATTATACCTTTTAAAAGGAACTACAAGTAATAAAATAGGCCAAATCATATAAAATTGCTCCTCAATTGAAACGCTCCAAAGCACCCCTAAAATTGATGCATCAGGCAAGCCATTGTTGATAAGGTCGAAATTACTTGTAAAGGTTAAATAGTAAATAATATTTGCGGTTTCCATTGAGGTTTGACCAAGCATTGATTTAAAAAGTGGAAACAACAAAAAACCAAAGAGAACGCAGAAAAAATACAAAGGCCAAATTCTCAAAACTCGTCTTGCCCAAAACTTTGGTAGATTTATTTTGTTGCTAGATTTTTTTTCTAAAATGATGAAATAACTTATTAAAAAACCACTTAATACAAAAAAGAAATTGACTCCAATATTACCATTTATAAATAACTTTTTGGTGATAAATTGGTAAATCGGGGAATCGATAATCAATTGATTTTCAGTATAAAAACTGTGATAGAAAAAGACCATCAAAAATGAAACGGTTCGCCATCCATCCAAATTATCGAAATATATTTTATTTTTCATGGACGGTTGCTAACTGCTCATTTTCAGTAGGTTTTATGGTCAATAGGATAATGAAAAAAGGCAGAATAATTGTTTTAAATCTAACTAAAACTCCAAAGAGTCCAGAGGAGAATCCAACTGAGAATCCCATGATAATAACAAAAAACAAACTGAAAGTTAAAATGGGTGTTTTATTAATTAATTGAACACGGCTCCAAAAACCGGTTGTAAAAAACTTAAAACTTAAAAAAAGTAAGAATAAGTTTTCTATACCGTTCATTAAAAGCACTGGACTTAACGATTCCCATGGGAATGGTCGGTATAAAGCTGCAGTAAGTGCAGCTGGAATTGTTCGAATGATTCCTAATGTAGAGTAATCTGTTATATTAAGGTCATAACGATTTGTACCATACGTGGTGTTTGCATTAAAATCTTTTTGAATAATAATAATTTCATCAATTATATTGTCCAATGTTTTAAATTGAATAAATAGAAAAATCACGCCAATTCCCAGTCCATAAAAGAAAATTCTAATGGTTGTTTTTTTAAGATTATTCGTTTTGGCCCTATTAGAAAACCAAATACTAATTGCAGCAAAAAAACTTGATAGCAAGGCAATTAAAATATAAAATCGCGATTGAATTATAAAAAATAAAATAAGAACAACCCACAAGATTTGAGACAATTTATTAGAGCCTTTTTTTGTAAATAATAGAATAATTTGGCGGACTAATAAACAAACTGCAATGTATACAAAAGTGTCTTTTGAAACTCCTGAACACCAGAATGCCACTGATGGTAAAAATAAAACACCTACAGCAAGCCATTTTTCATCATTAATACCAAGAGATTTGATAGCCAAGAAAAATTTCCACGTTACCAATGAGGTTATGTACCCTAAAACTATCGTTGCTGCCAGATAACTTTGGAATGTGATTAAACTAATCGGAACAAGAATTTTACAGATAAAATAACTTTCAGGCTCTTTATAAATCCAACTTGGCGGGTACCCAGTTGCTGAATTGAAATTTTTAGTAATTGTATATATGTCTGGAGTTTCCCATATTTCCGAAAGAAATGCTGCCGGAGAATCAGAAAATAAATTATGAAGCGCAACTCCACCATCCCAATATGCAGTCGTATCACCTCCTCCATAGTACAAAAGGTAAAATATACCGAAAAATAAAGCCATTCCTACGTGAAAATATACCTGTGGCTGGAAAAGTCGATTGCTTTCATCCAGTTTCATCCTAGATCTTTGAAGGCCTGTTAAAAGCACGACAATTATCAACCAAAGAAAGGCAGAAATGATATTTGTCGCATTGAAATATTCTACAATTTTCATTCAAAGATATAGTCCAAAGATAAAAGAATTGTTGTGAATCCTGACTTAACTATGGTGATAAGGTTCACCTCTCAAAATAGTCATAGAACGATAAACTTGTTCAAAGAAAATCATACGTACCATTTGATGCGAAAAAGTCATTTTGGATAAGGCAATCTTTCCATTAGCTCTTTCATAAATTTCATCTGAAAAGCCAAATGCTCCTCCAATTAGAAAAACTAGATTTTTCCCGCCAGCATTAAATCTTTTCTGAAAAAAATCTGCAAAATTTTCACTTGTAAATTCTTTCCCTTTCTCGTCCAGAAGATAAACAACGTCACCAGATTCTATTTTTGCTAAAAATTCTTGACCTTCAGCTAATTTGACTTGATTTTGCTGCAAATTTTTCGCATTCCGAATATCGGGAATTTCTATTTTTTCAACGGGAACATAGTGCGTTAAGCGTTTTAAGTATTCCTTCTCACCTTCAATTAAAAATGATTTCCCGGTTTTTCCTATGCAAATTACTTTTATCTTCACAGCTCAAAAGTAGTGTTCTTAACATATTTTTACAAATGCCTTTTTACGGCAAGGTATTTGTAGCTTTCATATCAATAATCGAAGAGAAATGAGTTATTTTTATATTCTTTTAGCAAGTTTGGTTTTGTCCTTCGTAGGGTCAGACATTCCCCATGGTGAGTTGGAAAGAGCATTTAATGCTAATGATGCCAATGCAATCGTTGAATTGTCGAAAGAAAAAGTTTTGATGAATATTCTTGGCAGTGAAGGTGCTTATTCGCAATCTCAGGCTAAAATTGTACTGAAAGATTTCTTTTCCAAGCAACCAAACGGCAAGTTTACTTTTATTTTTAGAGGTAAAGAAGCAGATAGCGGTTCATTTTCTATTGGGAATTATGTTTCAAAAGGCATTACTTTCCGCACAACATTCCATTTCAAAAAAATAGGCTCAGTTTTTAGAATTGAATCCTTGAACATCGAATCATAATTTTTCCTGTTGTGTTTTCTATATTTGCTTTATGATTGAAGAAATAATTGAAAACGCACTTCGCGAAGACATAGGGTCAGGCGATCACTCAACTTTATCTTGTGTTCCTGAGAATGCTCAAGGAACAGCTAAATTACTCGTTAAAGACGAAGGGATTCTCGCTGGAGTAGAGTTAGCCAAAAAAATATTTCATCATTTCGACCCTAATTTAAAAATGGAAATTTTCATCAAAGATGGAACGCCTGTTAAATTTGGAGATATTGCTTTTACCGTAACAGGTAGTTCTCGATCTATTTTAACGACAGAGCGGTTGGTGCTCAATTTCATGCAACGTATGTCTGGAATTGCGACGAAAACAAATAGCATCGTAAAGATCATAGAAGGAACTAACACAAAACTTTTAGACACGCGAAAAACTACTCCAGGAATCCGATACATGGAAAAATGGGCTGTTAAAATCGGCGGTGGAGAGAATCATCGTTTCGCTCTATATGATATGATTATGCTGAAAGACAATCACGTAGATTATGCTGGCGGAATCAAACAAGCGATTGAAAGAGCAAACAATTATATAAAAGAAAATAATCTCGATTTGAAAATAGAAATCGAAGTGCGCAACGAGGACGAATTAAAACAAGTTCTAGAAACGGGCAATGTGGATAGAATTATGCTTGATAATTTCACTCCTGAGCGTATAAAAGCTGTTTTGCCAACTATTCCAAGTCAATACGAAACAGAAGCTTCTGGAGGAATTACTTTGGAAACGATTCGTGGATTTGCAGAAACGGGTGTTCAATTTATTTCTGTTGGTGCGCTAACGCATTCTGCAAAGAGTTTGGATATGAGTTTGAAGGCGGTTTATTCTTGAGAATGAATGCCACGAATGCACGAATGGGGCACGAATTATGTGTTTATATTCTTGTGGAATCAAGTATATTGTAAATTTCCGAGTCGTATCTCCGCTCCATTATTCGTGTAAAATTCGTGCATTCGTGGCAAAAAAAATAACGATACTACTAATACACAATTCTTTTGTATTCAAGTTTACCACGTCCAAAATTCACCAATAATGCCAATTTGTTATCAGAAACCTTCAAATAGTTAATGCATTGAGCCATGTGTTCATCAGTTAATGTTGAAACACATTTTATTTCCAATATAATTTTGTCAAGAACAACAAAGTCTGCATAAAAGAAATGTTTTAGTATTTCATTTCGAAATTCAACTTCATACTTCTTTTCTCTTTCAAAAGAAATTCCATCCTCGTAGAATACCTTTTCGAGTGCATCTTTATAAACAATTTCAAGAAATCCATGTCCAAGTTCAGAGTGGACTTCCATACATTTTCCGATTATTTCGTACGCCTCATTCCGGTAGATTAGATCCTTCATTATTTCAGTTTTCACTTTAAGTTAGCGAAAAATGTTTTATGCAAATTCATCTACGAAAAAATATTCGTGTAAAATTCGTGCATTCGTGGCAAAAGAAAACTACTTATGATAAGCCAACAAACTACCATTCGAAACTATCCTTTTCTCAACATACCTTTTTGCTCGTAAACAAGCCTTAATCATCGGGTAGTCCAAAGCTAAATTGGCTAACAAAGCACTAGCAAAAATACAGCCTGTCCCATGCTTCGAAAAATCTGTTTTTACGTGAGGAGCGAAAGGAAATTCTTTACCTTCAAAATACAAAACATCTTTCCCTTTATTTTCTGAATGACCACCTTTTAAATAAATTGTAGCTGAGTTATTCTTTAATTCAAGTGACTCGTATTCAGGAATATTAGGAGTGATAATTATGTTTTTACAAACGTCACTTTTCAAAAATTCATTAAATCGTATCAAGTTAAATTCACCGCCGGCACTTGCACTTAAAATCGGATCCCAAACAATAGTCGGTTTGTTGCATTTTTCATTCAGAATATGGATGATTTTTTCCAACAAATCTCCGGAAGAAATTAAACCAATTTTGATGAATTGAATTTTGTATCGATCAAGAAGGAGGTTCAGTTGTTCGAGAATGATTTCATTAGCAATCCAATCAACGTGTTTGAAAGAATCTTCGGTTTGCATTGTATTCGCCGTAATCACCGCTAAACCTTGAGTTTTGCTCTGTTCAAAGGATTTGCAATCCGCCAAAACGCCAGCACCGCCACTAGGGTCAAATCCGGCAATGGTCAAACAATACGGTCTTACTTTTGGCATATTTCGAATATTTCTTTGAAAGCATCTAATGGATTTTCATTCAACCAAACACTTCCTAACAAGGCGAATTTAGTGAATCCAAGTTCTTGTGCGTCGATTATTGTTTTTGAATTAAGTCCACCCAAAGCTACAGCCTTTGCTTTAAGCTCTGTTGCCCAATCGTTAATTTCCCAATTTTCATCCGAAGAATAGTTCTTCTTAGAAATGCTTTGAAACACAGGCGAACAAAAGAAATAATCAAATTCATTTCCCAATTCTAATGCGTCCATTTTACTATGAAAAGATGTCGAATTGAGCGAAGAACTTTTTACAAAACCTTCTCTATCTATTTCCTTATAGTGCAAACCTATTTTCGGAAAATTCAACTGCAAATCATGAAAAGAATGAATCGATATCCGAGGATAAAACAGTGGATTGATTTCCAATAAATACTCAAGATAATCTTCCTTCGACCAATTCACTTTTCGTAAATGAAAACGCAATGTTTCATCCAAGCGCAGCATTTCCTGAACCAATGGGATTTCGTTGGCAACAGAATACTCTGGCGATATCAGTATTAGGTTCAAATTTGCTTAAACCAATTTCTCAGGCTCAACATAAACGTCAGCGCCAGTATCGATGAATTTCTTAGACATGTCATCCATACCTTTTGCTAAAGCTTCCTCTTCCTTTAAACCTTGTGCTTTGGCATAATCCCGAACGTCTTGTGAGATTTTCATCGAACAGAAATGCGGTCCACACATAGAACAGAAATGCGCAACTTTTGCATTGTCAGAAGGCAATGTTTCATCATGGTATTCTCTCGCTGTATCTGGGTCCAAAGAAAGGTTGAATTGATCTTCCCAACGGAATTCAAAACGCGCTTTACTCAAAGCATTATCTCTATGTTGCGCTCCTGGGTGACCTTTCGCTAAATCGGCAGCATGTGCGGCTAATTTGTAGGTAATCACACCATCTTTAACGTCTTTTTTATTCGGCAAACCAAGGTGTTCTTTTGGTGTAACATAACAAAGCATTGCACAACCAAACCAACCTATCATTGCAGCTCCAATTCCTGAAGTAATGTGATCATATCCCGGCGCAATATCAGTTGTCAATGGTCCAAGTGTGTAAAATGGAGCCTCATGACATTCTTCCAATTGCTTGTCCATGTTTTCTTTGATGAGGTGCATTGGAACGTGACCTGGACCTTCAATCATAACCTGAACATCGTGTTTCCAAGCGATTTTTGTCAATTCACCCAATGTTTCCAATTCAGCAAATTGTGCCTCGTCGTTCGCATCAGCAATTGATCCTGGACGCAAACCATCTCCCAATGAGAAAGCAACATCGTAAGCTTTCATGATTTCGCAAATCTCTTCAAAATGCGTGTACAAGAAACTTTCTTTGTGATGCGCTAAACACCATTTCGCCATGATAGAACCACCACGAGAAACAATTCCTGTCAAACGTTTTGCGGTCATTGGCACGTAACGCAACAATACTCCAGCGTGAATCGTGAAATAATCAACACCTTGCTCTGCTTGTTCGATCAATGTATCTTTGAAAATCTCCCAAGTCAAATCTTCCGCTTTACCGTTCACTTTTTCCAAAGCTTGGTAAATTGGAACAGTACCAATTGGAACTGGAGAATTTCTTAAAATCCATTCTCTCGTTTCGTGGATATTCTTTCCTGTCGAAAGATCCATGATATTATCTGCTCCCCAACGACAAGCCCAAACTGCTTTTTCTACTTCTTCTTCGATTGAAGAAGAAACAGCTGAGTTACCAATGTTTGCATTGATTTTCACCAAGAAATTACGGCCAATAATCATCGGTTCGCTTTCTGGGTGATTAATGTTATTTGGAATAATTGCCCGACCAGCAGCTATTTCATCACGAACAAATTCTGGCGTGATTAATCCTTTTGGCGTATTTGCACCAAAACTTTCCCCCGGATGTTGCTTCGCTATTTCAATGACTTCGTCCAGTTTTTGATTCTCGCGAATGGCAATGTATTCCATTTCTGGAGTAATGATTCCTTTCTTCGCATAATGCAATTGAGAAACATTTTTACCTGGCTTAGCACGTAAAGGTTTCGCAATATGTTCGAAACGCAATTCATCTAATTTTGGATCATTTTTCCGCTCCATTCCATAGTCTGAAGAAACATCATCCAAACGTTCAACATCTCCACGGTCCAAAATCCATTGTTCTCTCAAACGAGGCAAACCTTTTTTAATGTCGATTGCTACATTCGGATCTGTATATGGACCTGAAGTATCATAAACAGTAACTGCAGGATTTACTTCTTTCGTGAATTCACCGTCAGAAAACATTGGTTTAGATTCCGACAATTCAATTTCTCGCATTGCGACATTGATGTCGTGAATTTTACCTTTAACATAGATTTTTTTTGAACCAGTCAAAGGTGCTCTTGTGATTGTTTCTTCAGAAGGTGTTGTTTCTTTTTTCATATCTTGTTTATTAGCCACCAGCAGCAGCAGTAATTATTAAAATCTCATCGTTTTCATGAAGTGAAGTTACATTCCATTTGGATTTGGAAACCACGGCAGAGTTGATTGCTACGGCAATTCCTGTTTTTTCCATCAAGCCCTTTTCTTGGAGCAATTCACCCAAAGTAGAAACCTGAATGGACAATTGTTCTCCATTGAATTTCACTTCCATTCTTCAAATATATACTCTAGGGAAAACCTTGCTGGGCTGTCACTTTTCCTTACGTCGGGATCAACCGATTCAAGTTCAAAGGGTATTTCTCAGACTATTTTGAAGTCACCCCTAAAGTCATACAAAATTACGAATTCTGACTGGAATTATTTGTTTTTCGAAGCGATATTTGAATTTCCCCCTTTGGAGGGCGATAAAGGGGAGGATACAAGGGCTTATAAAATGAAAGAATTGAGCCGGAAATTGAATAATCCTCCCCCTCGGTCCCCCTCCAAAGGGGGACCGAGTAAATCTCAATTCATATGGGAATTTTTTGTAATTTTACCACGTAAACTTTTAGGGGTGTCTGACAAACTTGTCATTCTGAGAAATACCCTCATCACCTGATGTAGATAATGCTGCCGAAGGAAAAAAGTGAGGCGCTTGGCGTTCCTGAAAGTTTTGCACGTAAAAAAACAGGAAAATGAATTTGCCGCGCATCCAATACATCACCCATCCAGAGGAAGATTTCTCGAATTTATCTTGGCTTGAAAAACTAGCTGAAGGTGGAATTTATTGGGTTCAATTGCGAATCAAAGAAGATGATTTAGCTGAGTTTCATCCAACACTTCATTACAAAGCGACTTTGATAGAAATTGCTGATTTATTGCGTGAAAAAACAAAGGAATTAGGAATGATTCTTACCATTAATGATCACCCAGAAGTTGCTCGTTTAGCGAATGCGGATGGAATCCATTTAGGGCAAGAGGATACACTAGAAGATTCTGAAACAGATGGTTTTGATATTTTTGGTGGAACTGCTCATGATCTTGCTGAAATGAAAAAGCACCCGATAGCTAAATTGAATTATTTCGGGGTAGGACCGTTCAAAGAAACAACAACTAAAAAGAAAATAAAATCCGTTTTGGGATCAGAAGGTTATGAATCTCTGTTCGTAGAAATGAAGAAAGAAGGAATTCAAAAACCAATTTTTGCCATCGGCGGAATTGAAGAAAATGATATTCCTGAAATAATGAAAACGGGTGTTTATGGAATTGCCCTTTCTGGATTAATTCACAAAAGCAATTTCAATAGTCAATTGATTAAAAATATAGTTCAAAAAGTTAACGACCATGCAAGATCCATTTAAAATAGGCGACAAGATTTTTCAATCACGATTGTTTACGGGTACCGGTAAATTTAGTTCGAACAAAGAAATGGAAGCTGCACTTTTGGCTTCTGAAAGTGAATTGATTACCGTTGCTTTGAAAAGAGTAGAAGCAACCAAAGAAGATAATTTATTGAAACATTTGAATCATCCACACATCAATTTATTGCCAAATACTTCAGGTGTCAGGACGGCAAAAGAAGCAGTTTTCGCTGCTGAATTGGCTCGAGAAGCTTTTGAAACGAATTGGATAAAATTGGAGATTCATCCCGAACCAAAATATTTGATGCCTGATCCAATCGAAACGTTAAAAGCCACAGAGGAATTAGCGAAAAAAGGGTTTATTGTGTTGCCTTATATTCATGCAGATCCAGTTTTGTGCAAGCATTTAGAAGATGCAGGAACGGCCGCGGTTATGCCTCTTGGTGCGCCAATTGGTTCTAACAAAGGTTTGAAAACCATGGATTTTCTCAAAATAATCATAGAACAAGCAAAAGTTCCGGTTATTGTGGATGCAGGTTTAGGTTCGCCTTCACATGCAGCTGAAGCTATGGAAATAGGAGCAAGCGCAGTTTTGGTAAATACTGCAATAGCCATAAATAGAAATCCAGTTCAAATGGCAATCGCTTTTAAAATGGCTGTGCAGGCAGGAAGAATGGCTTATTTAGCTGGAACGAATCAAATTTTAGAAAGAGCAGAGGCTTCATCGCCACTTACTGCTTTTTTAGATTAAAAAATATGCCTTCGACTCCGCTCAGTCAGCTTTTTCTCAATTGATTGAAGGGGAGTTTGAAAGTTTAAGAACAAATAACAAGGTGACTGAGCGGAGTCGAAGGCACCGACAAAAAGAAATAACATGGAAACATTCAGCGAACATTTCGAAAAACTAAATTGGGACCAAATAAAGTCTGATATCTACTCCAAAACGGAAGCAGATGTTCGTCGTGCGTTAGATAAGCCCAAAATAAATCTCGAAGATTTCCAAGCATTGATTTCTCCAGCTGCAGCTCCATTTTTAGAAGAAATGGCGCAAAAAAGTAAAGCTCTGACTCAGAAGAGATTTGGTAAAGCTTTGCGTATGTACATTCCTATGTACTTATCGAATGAATGTCAAAATATTTGCACGTATTGCGGATTTTCAATGGACAATAAAATCCCTCGAAAAACCCTTTCTGACGAAGAAATTATCAAAGAAGCTGAAATCGTTAAAGCGATGGGCTACGATCACATTCTTCTTGTCACAGGAGAAGCGAACAAAACGGTTGGAGTTGATTATTTCGTAAATGCTATTCGTTTGTTGAAGCCTTATTTTTCTCAGATATCTATCGAAGTTCAACCTATGGACCAAGATGAATATGAAATCTTGAATAAAGAAGGTGTTTATGCCGTTTTGGTTTATCAGGAAACTTATAAAGAAGACGATTATAAATTGCATCACCCCAAAGGAAAGAAATCGAATTTCCAATACCGACTAAAAACCCCGGACAGGCTAGGGAAGGCGGGAATTCATAAAATAGGTTTAGGTGTGCTTTACGGTTTAGAAGATTGGCGGGTTGATACTTACATGTCTGCTGAACATCTCGATTATTTAGAAAAGACCTATTGGAAAACACATTATGCTATTTCTTTCCCAAGGTTAAGACCTTGTGCCGGGGGAATTGATTTGAAATCTAACATGACGGACCGAGAATTGGTTCAATTGATTTGTGCGTATCGATTGTTGAATGAAGAATTGGAACTTTCCATGTCAACTCGTGAATCGGAAAATTTTAGAAACAATGTAATTCCACTAGGTATAACTTCAATTTCTGCCGATTCCAAAACAGATCCAGGAGGTTACGCAAATCCGCAAGTTAATTTGGAGCAATTCGAAATCGACGACAAAAGATCTACGGAATCGTTTATTGATGTAATCAAAAATCAAGGCTACGAGCCTGTTTTTAAAGATTGGGATAATTCTTTGATGTGAAAAAAAGTGGAAAGTTTTAAAGTGGAAAGTAGAGAGTCTTTTTATGTTAAACTCACTCTATACTTTTTCATTCATAACTTTACACTCTGCATTGAAGCAATATCCAATAAAAAATCAACATTCTCTTCAATATGATTTCCAATTACGATAACGTTTGCTCCAGCATTTTTAGCTAGATTAATTTGTTCGATAGTTCTTATTCCACCACCAATAATTAGGGGAACATTTAGTTTGGAACATCTTTCAATAATTTCAGTTGAAATCGAATGTTCGGCTCCGCTGCCAGCATCTAGATAAATTAAACTCTTGCCTTGAAGAATTCCAGCAATTGCCGTATTCTCAATTAAATTAACCTGATTCTGAGGAATTGGGGATGTTTGGCTAACATATGCAACGGCAGAATGATTTCCGCCATCAATTAATAAGTATGCAGTGGGAATTATTTCCAAGTTAGATTCTGCAATTTTTTTCGCTGTGCGAACATGTTGACCAATTAAATAATCAGGGTTCCGACCCGAAAGAAGACTTAAATATAAAATTGCATTGGCATTTTCGTCATATTGATATACATCTCCAGGGAATAATACAATTGGTAAATTAATTTCTTCTTTTAGAAAAGAGATTATTCTATTCAAATCATTTTTTTCGACTGTGCTTCCTCCGACAAAAATGAAATCAACTTTTGCGAATTGTAGTTTTTTAATAAAGTCTTCTTTTCTGGAGAAATCAAATTTGTCAGGATCAACCAATATGGCAATTTGCCCATTTTTAGACTTGAACTGATTATATATTTCTTGATTCAATTTCAATTGGATCAGAATTAATGGTTAATACATTATGCCCAGAATCAAAAACACGCAATGGGACATGAATTATGGCATCAGGATTGTGTATAGTGCCAACCCAATTATCTCCTTCTTTATGCAATCTTAAATCATCTTTAAAAATAATTTCTTTTCGACCAGCAAGCTTATAAAGAGTTTCCTTTGCCGACCATGCCATTGTCATTTCTAATTCACTTTTAGTGTCAAAAATGGCTAGCTCTTCCTCATGAAGAAATTTTGGAAAAAGCTTAATCGCCTTTGCGCGTATAGGTTCTAGATCAAAACCTATTTTAAAATCTGAAATTGCAATACCAACTATATCTGTTGTGTGACTTATTGAAATATATTTTCTTGCTCCAATATGTGGGGCTCCAATAGAATCATAGGTAATTTCATCCTTTCCAAATATCGAATTCCTCAGCATTCGGGTTGCAACAAATTCCCTTTGTTTCACTTCATGCTGTATTGATTTTAAACGATTGAATTCGATAGGTAACAAGTCTTTTTCAAAGTCGTAAGGGTCGAAATCATTGTAGGACAGCAAATTAATTGTCGTTTTTGAGTTGATATTTATTTTGTGAATGTTTGAAAAATCCATTGTTAAAACCAAAGATAGCAAAATTCAGAAGTGACTTGATAATTATTTAGACATGTATAATGTTGTAAAATTTCGTTAAGAAAGTGTTAACAAAACCGAAATAGGTTTCCTATCTTTGTTAAGTTAAGTTAAAGAAAACTTAGAAAAATTTATTTCAGGCGATTTTGAAAAGAGGAAATTGTCTATATTTACGACTTCTTGCAAAAAAAATGTTAAAATAAAAATATAAGCATATGCTACGTAATTTTACTTTGTTGCTGTTAATCTTCTTATCCACAGCTACTTTTGGTTTCGGTCAGGTAGGTTTGGGTACCTTGAAGGGGTCAGTTATCGATGCCGACACGAAACAACCAATACCTTTCTGTAAGGTATTAATCATGCAAAACGGAAGCGTTAAGGGTGGAGCGAATACAGATTTTGATGGAAAGTTTCAAATTAATTCCATCGGTGTTGGTTCTTATGATGTCGAAGTTAGAAATGAGACAGAAGGATATCAACCTACGGTTTTAACTGGGGTTATAGTTTCTTCTGATCAGATTACTTTCTTGGATAAAATGACAATCGCAAAAGCGAAAAGTGTCCAGGAAATTGAAGAGGTAAAAGTAGTTGCATATAGAGTTCCTCTTATTAATAAAGATGGTGGTTCTTCAGGTGCAACAGTTACTCGTGAGGATATTGCTCGATTACCAGTTCGTTCTGCTGCTGGAGTTGCATCAACAGTTGGTGGTGTAAATGCTCAAGAAGGAGGAGGAATTAGTGTAAGAGGTTCTCGTGAAGATGGAACATTCTACTATATAGATGGTATTAAAGTTCGTGGTTCTTCAAACTTACCGAAATCAGCGATTGAGGAAGTAACAGTAATTACTGGTGGTTTACCTGCAAATTATGGTGATGCAACTGGTGGTATTATCTCTGTTACAACTAGAGGCCCAAGTGCACAGTATTTCGGTAGTGCGGAAGTCGTATCATCGGGCTTTTATTTTAAAGGTAAAGATGAGAACGGTTACGACGGAAAAGTTTTTGGTTTAGATAAATATGCATACAACCTTATGGAAGGTATGTTCTCGGGACCACTTTGGATGATTAAAGATTCTACAGGTGCAAAAGTAAAACCTCGTTTAGGATTTTTATTATCTGCTAACTACACACGTGAATTAGATCCGAGACCACTTGCAAATGGTGGGCAATGGAGAGTTAAGAAAGAAGTTCGTGATTCTTTAATTGCAAATCCTTTACGTCCAAGTGGATTGGGTTCAGGCACATTTAGTAATGCACTTTATTTACGTCAAAATGATTTTGAGCAAACGCCATGGAGAATGAATGCTCGACAAGGGGTTATTTCTGCGCAAGGTAAATTGGATGTAAACACAGGGCCAAGCATCAACCTTACATTTGGTGGGTCTATGAATATAAATAATCGAACTCTAGCTGATAGAGGAAATTCACTTCTGAATTTTACAAACTTCGGCGTTGCTAAATCTTTTGATTGGAGGGTCTTCGGTCGTTTAACGCAACGTTTTTCTAACGACAGAGAAGGTGGAGCATCTAAAATTGGAAGCGCATTTTATTCTTTAATGATAGATTATTCTAAGCAAAAAGGTGAATTTTACGATCGAAACCATCAATTTAATTTATTCAATTATGGGCACGTTGGAACATATACCACAACTAGAAGACCATCTTATGGGTATGACGATGTTGCAAAAGTATATCGTCACAATGGATTTAGAGATTTGTTAGTTGATTTTGTTCCTTCAGAAACGAATGCGACTTTAGCTGCAATAACTACTCAATACTATTCTATATACGAAGGTCAAGCTGCAGGTAACTACGAAAACTTGTTCCAAATCCAACAAGGTAACGCATTAAGAAATGGAGATTTACCGCAAAGTGTTTATGACATTTGGTCAAATATCGGTGCACCTTATAACGCTTTTGGTAAAAATGAAAATGATCAGTTTAGAATAACTGGTTCAGGTTCTGCTAACATCGGTGATCACTCTTTATCTATTGGTTTTGAGTATGAGCAGAGATGGGATCGAGGCTGGGGAAGCGGAGATGTTGCAATCACAAGTATTTGGACAAATGCTCGTCAATTAGCTAATTCACACATTCAAGAATTAGATTTATCTTCAGGTACCCAAAGTGATTCTGGTTCAATTAAGAAAATCACCTATAACCGTTTGAATACTGGATATGCGTATAATTCTGGTACTGGAGATTATGGAGGACAAGGTGGTAAACAAGATATCAACGGAAATACTATTTTTGATGCACAATCGTTCTTCGATTATAATTTACGTCAAAAACTTGGTTACGATGTAGCAGGTACAGATTTCATTGATATTGATCAATACGATCCGAATACCTTTACGTTAGACATGTTTACTCCAGATGAGTTATTTAACTCAGGAAATTCATTTGTTAGCTATTATGGATATGACCATACTGGTAAAAAAGTAAGAGGTAAAACAGACGTGAACAGTTACTTCGAGAAATTTGACGAAAATGGAAATTATGAGCGATTCATTGGAGCTTTTCAACCAATATATGTTGCGGGTTATTTAATGGATAAATTCTCTTTTAATGACTTGGTATTCAATGTCGGTGTTCGTGTCGATGTATTTAACGCAAACCAACCTGTATTGAAAGATCCATATTTGTTGTACAATTCTAGAACTGTTAAGGAAGCAAGAGAGTTGGCAAGTACAGACCCTAATACATATGACTGGGTTGTAATTCCAACTTCTATGGGAGATGATTATACAGTTTATGTAAATGATTTCAAAAACCCAACAGCTATAAATGGATTTAGAAAAGACGGTGTGTTTTATGATGCACAAGGAACGCAAGTTTCAGATCCTAAATTAATTGACGGACCAACAGGAATTCAACCATGGCGTTTAGACCCATTCCAAAATGCACCGAATGCTAGTGCTTTTAAAGATTATAAGCCACAGATTAATGTGATGCCACGTGTTGCGTTTTCTTTCCCAGTATCAGATGAAGCTTCTTTCTTTGCACACTATGATATCTTAACAAAACGTCCAACAAGTGCAGGAAGATTTGATCCATATGAGTATCAGTTTTTAGCTACTAGAGGAAGAACAATCAATAATCCAAATTTGCAACCTGAAAAAACGATTGATTACGAAATTGGATTCCAACAAGTGTTGTCTAAAACTTCTTCTTTGAAAATTTCAGCATTCTACCGTGAACAGAGAAATAACGTACAATTGCAAAATGTTAGTGGGGCTTATCCTGTGACATATAATACATTTGGTAACCGTGACTTTGGTACGGTTAAGGGTTTGACAGTAGCTTATGATTTAAGAAGAACCGGAAACGTTAGAATAACTGCTAACTACACATTGCAATTTGCGGATGGTACTGGTTCTGATGTAACTTCATCAGCAGCCCTTATCCAAGCAGGATTACCTAATTTACGTGTTATTCAACCATACAACTTTGATCAGAGACATGCATTTGCTGTGACAATTGATTATAGATATGGTTCAGGAGCGAATTACAACGGGCCGGTAATTAAAGATTTCAATATTTTTGAAAATACAGGTTTGAACATTTTCTCAAATATTTACTCAGGTTCGCCATATTCTGCTCAAAGTAATATTACAAATGTTGCTCAAGGAAATACGGTTACACCAAGTTTAACTGGAACTCAAAATGGTTCTAGATTACCTTGGTCTTACCGTTTAGATATGCAGTTAGATAGAACTTTTGATTTAGAAATTAAAAGAGGTGAAAATAAGAAGAAACCAGTTTTCTTGAATGTTTATGTTCGTGCAACGAATTTATTGAACCAATTCAATAGAATTAACGTTTATCGCGCTACAGGTAACTGGGATGATGATGGATATCTTGCGGCAGCGTCAAGTCAGTCGTCAATTCAGAATCAGACAGATGAGCAATCGTTTAGAGATTATTATACGATGAGTGTTCAGAATGCATTTAACATATCTGTTCCAAGAACGATAAGATTAGGGGTGAAATTTGATTTTTAAAAAATTAATATAATAGAGTTATGAAAAAAGTATCAGTCCGTTTTTTACTGGTCACAATCGCAATGTTTTCTGCGCAATTAGTTTTTGCGAAGGAAGATGTCGGAGGAAAATCACAAAATGGTTCTCCAAATAAGCCAGCTTTAATTACGTCTAAGGCCGCAGGTTGTGATCCGTCCAATACGGTATTAACAATGGAATTCAACGATGTTCGAGCTTTGCTACAGCAAGGTGGGCGAATGTTTGAAAGACCTGGCACGCAGGTTGCTGCTTATGAGGTTCCTAAAAATAGTGGTCTATATGCCATATTCGCTGGTTCTTTATGGATGGGTGGAGTTGATGCAAATGGTCAATTGAAATTAGCAGCAGTTCGTTTTAGATCTGTAGGTAATGACTTTTGGGCAGGACCGTTAACGGTTAATAGTAACAGTGGAAACTATGATCCGTCAGTTCCTGGAGCAGATGATGTTGTCAGAGATTTTGGTCCTGCTGATATCAACAACAGTGAATGTAAAGCTTATGATAAATTCTTCACCATAAGAAAAGGAGAGGTTATCAATTTTGTTACATGGTGGAATTATACAAATGGATTTTCAACAGTAGCTGTTGATGATATTAACGCAGAAGTCCTTAATAGAATTATAAATTGGCCAGCGCACGGTGATGTAGGTTTAGGACAAGATTATTTCTTGGCTCCTTTTTATGATAACACGATTAAGAATGGTGCTAATAACGCATACAATCCGATTGAGGATGGAGATTATCCTTGGTATGATGATATCTTGGGTAAAGATGACATAGAATGTGGAATTGATAGAAGAATTTCATTGTTCGGAGATGAAACACATTGGTGGGTCTTCAATGATAAAGGAAATATTCACACAGAAACAGGTGGTGATCCAATAGGAATGGAAATTCGTGCTCAGGCATTCGGTTTTGCGACTAATGACGAGGTAAATAGAATGACATTCTACAACTATGAATTGATAAATAGAGGTGTTCAAACATTGTTTACTACATATTTCTCTCAGTGGTTGGATCCAGATTTAGGAAATGCACAAGATGATTACGTTGGTTGTGATGTATCTAGAGGTCTTGGTTATTGCTACAATGGTGATAATAATGACCAAAGTGCAAGTTCTAATATTGGATATGGTTTAAATCCACCAGCAATAGGTATTGACTTCTTTGAAGGACCATACTTGGATGCTGATGGTATTGATAATCCTGGGCCGATTTTTGACTCAATAAACAATGTTTATATTCCGCCAGCAATCCAAAACGCACTTGACAGTAATGGTATTGTTTACCGTGGAATTGGAACAGGATATTCAGATGGTGTTATCGATAACGAGCGATTTGGAATGAGACGATTCACCTATTTCACGAATGGTGCCTCGTTCCCATACTCTGACCCTTCATCTGCAGCACAATATTACAATTTCATGCAAGGTTCATGGGCTAATGGATCAGAGATGGTTTATGGTGGTACTGGTGCTATCGGAACGCCTGGAGCCACTAATATCCCTTCAGATTATATGTTCCCTGATGACTCTGACCCACTAAATTGGGCTACAGCAGGTACAGATCCAGGATTTGATTGGAGTGAGGCTTCAACGGATGGAGCAGGTAACTCTACACAACCAGGCGATAGACGTTTCGTTCAATCTGCTGGTCCGTTTACATTACGTCCCGGTGCTGTCAACAACATTACTGTTGGGATAGCTTACGGAAGAGGAAATGCTGGTGATTTGTTTAGTTCAGTGAGAGCATTAAAACGTGCAGATACGAAAGCACAAGCTTTATTCGATGCTTGTTTCAAAATTTTAGATCCACCGAATGCGCCAAGATTGATAATTCAAGAACTTGAAAATGAATTGATTTTAACATTGGATAATCCTGTTGGTTCAAATAATTACCGTGAGGAGTACGAAGAGATTGATGAGATTAATATTGTTGATCCAGGTGTAGACAGATATTACCGTTTTGAAGGATATCAAATTTATCAGTTGGTAAGCGCTTCTGCTTCGATTGCTGATATCGCCGATCAAACAAAAGCAAGAATTGTTGGACAATGTGACCTTAGAAACTTCGAAAAGAATTCTGCTGGAATAGATAACCCTGAAAAACCGATTAAAGATTTAATAAATTTCGAGTTTGACGAAGAGCTTGGATTTGATATTCCGACTTTAAAAGTGAGTGGTTCAAATACTGGAATTAAGCATTCATTTAAAATTACGGAAGATTTATTTGCTCAAGGAACTAGAACTTTGGTAAACCATAAAACATATTATTATGTGGCTGTTTCTTATGGTTTCAATAATTACTCAGATTACGATCCAAATGATGCAAGCAAAGTAAATGGTCAAAAGATCAAGTATATCGCTTCACGATTAGGTTATGATCAAACAGCAATTAAACCAGTTGAAGCAATACCACATAATCCTGCTCCAGAAGCGGGTGGTACATATCAGTTTGCTGAATATGGAATAACTCCGAAAATTACTCGTATTGATGGCCATGGAAATGGTGGAAGGGTATTGGAGCTGACAGCAGAATCTGAAAAACAAATTCTTAGTAACGGTTTCATGGCGAAACCTGAGTACCAGAAAGGTAAAGGACCTATTAATATTAAAGTCGTAGATCCTTTGAATGTTGCTGACGGTTATTACGAATGTATATTTAGAGATTACAACACAAACGGTAGTTTACTTGGGAATGCAGCTGATACTGCTCGATGGACAATAAATCGCTATGTCGATGGAAATTTGGTAGAATCCGTTAAATCTGATACAATGATTTCAATTGATAATGAACAATTGATTCCTCAATGGGGAGTTTCTGTTCAAATTTATCAGAACAAGCATTTTATTGAGGTAGGAAACGGAACGCTTACCCAAGAAACGACAGACATTTTAGAATCTACACTTGAGTTTACTGATAGTTCTAAACCTTGGTTGAGAGGTGTTATTGATGCGGATGATTATACGCCAAATAACTGGATTAGATCAGGTAGCTTTACAGCCGATCCTGCCACAACATATCCATTCCCGCCAGTTGAACTTGGCTCGGAACGTTATGAAAGTGGTCAGTGTTATAGAGATGAGATAGGAAAAGATCCAAACAAACGTTGGACAAAAGTGCTTAATGGTACTATGGCACCTCATTCATTAGTAGGTTACCAATGTGACTTTATGCCATTGGCTTACTACAAAAGCTCTCAAAGTTACCCAACTGCACCAGAATCAACACCTGGAGCGGCAAGAAATAACGCAGCTTTGGCTTTCTCTCCGAGTATAGACATTGTCATAACAAAAGATCAATCACTTTGGACAAAATGTCCAGTAATTGAGTTGGGTAGAGATCCAGCTTTGAATGTTGGTAATGCAAAACCAGGTGGATTAAGAAAGCAAGCTGGTTTAAATAAAAATGGTATAGCCGACGGATCAAATCCAGATGGTATGAGTTGGTTCCCAGGTTACGCTATAGATATTGAAACTGGTGCGCGTTTATTCATGGCTTTTGGTGAGAATTCTTTCTTAGGTCAAGATGGTGGAAATGATATGAAATGGGAACCAAGTGCGAACCTTTATGGTCCTACTGGAGCTGCTTTGTTAGGAGGTCAGCATCCTATCTACGTTTTCTCTCACAAACAAAAAGAAATAAATGGGGCTAGTAGTCTTTACGATATGGGTTATTACAATGAAGGCAGTACTGAACTGTTCGACTTGATGACCAATATGGTTGACAACAACAGTAATACTGCTAAAACTAACTTCTACAATAGTTTGACTTGGATTGGTTACCCGCTATTAGCGCCAAATCGTTCTATGTTTGAAACTACTGTGAGAATCAGAGTTAGAGTAAACAAAGAATATAAAACGTTTAATGCTACAGGAGAAAATAATGGTAAGCCGAAGTATTCATGGTCTATGGATGAGTTGACACCTCGTAAGTCAGATAGAAATGCTTTAGCGGATATTTTGAACACAATTAGAGTTGTCCCTAATCCATATTATGCTTATTCTGAATATGAGCGTAATAGATTGGATACTCGAGTGAAAATCACCAATCTACCTGAAGTATGTAATGTGAATATTTATACTACAAACGGTAAACTGGTGCGTTCTTATAAAAAGGATAGTCCAATAACAAGTATAGATTGGGATTTAAATAATTTTAAGTCCATACCTGTATCTAGTGGTGTGTACTTAGTACATGTTGAAGTTCCAGGCATTGGAGAAAGAGTTCTTAAATTCTTCTGTGGAGTTCGTCAGGTTGACCTTCAAGGTATATAATACAAAGTGCAAAAAATGAGAAATTCAATGAGATCAATCAAAAATAAGATGTTTATTGGTGCACTGCTTTGCAGTTTTGCAGCAACAGCTGGAAATGAGGATCGAGTAGGTTCGTCAGGGGCATCTCAACTTTTAGTAAATCCATGGGCACGTAGCTCCGGTTTAGGTGATGCGAACATTGCATCGGCTGTAGGTTTAGAGGCAAGCTATATTAACATCGCAGGTTTGGCTTTTACAGACAAAACGCAATTAAAATTTAACACTGGAAATTGGATGGGTAACGCAGGTATCAGTATGATGTCTGCCGGAATTGCTCAAAGAGTTTCGGAACAAGGTGTTTTAACTTTAAGTGTGCAGTCTTTGAACTATGGTGACATAGATATTACGACTGTGAACCTTCCAGAAGGTGGTATTGGAACGTTTTCGCCGAGAACGAACATTATTAATGTTGGGTATGCCAAAACATTTTCAAGTTCAATCCATGCCGGAATTAACTTTAAACTTATTTCCGAAAGCATTTCAAATGTGAAAGGTACTGGAATTGCAATCGATGCAGGTATTAAATACATTACAGGAGAGCAGGACCAAATGAAGTTTGGTATTACCTTGAAAAATGTTGGACCAACGCTAAGATATAAAGGTGATGGTTTTACGAATCAAGCGACTTACTCTTCAACTGGTAACGTAACTTCTTTGGATCAAAGAGTGCAAGCATACGAGTTACCATCGCTACTTGGAATTGGTGCATCATATGATTTCATTGTTGATGAGAGAAACAAGATTGTTGCAAATCTAGGATATACCGCAAATTCATTCTTTTATGATCAATTTAGATTAGGAGTGGATTATGGTATGACAACAGAAAAATTTGCTTTTAACTTAAGAGGTGGATTCGTTTACGAGAAAAATCTATTCTCTGTTGAAAACAGATCTAATGCTATGCTAGGTCCAACTGGAGGTTTTTCAATAGATGCTTTAGTTGGTAAAAACAAGACGGCTCTTGGTGCAGAATATAGCGCGAGGTTTGCTGGGGTTTTTGGTGTAATTCACACATTTGGTATTACGATAAGTTTGAAATAAGATAAAGCTTAATTATATTTGCTAGACAAGAGGGTCCAATTTGGGCTCTCTTGTTTTCATTTTTATTAAATTGATAAAAGGAATAAAATGTCACAAATATCATATTATACAGAGGCCGGTTTAAAGAAATTGAAAGATGAACTTCATGACATGAAAACTGTTCAACGACCTTCTATTAGCGAGCAAATAGGCGAAGCTAGAGATAAGGGTGATTTGTCGGAGAACGCTGAGTACGATGCGGCAAAAGAAGCGCAAGGAATTCTCGAGATGAAGATTGCAAAATTGGAGGCTATACTTGCAAACGCGAGAATTGTTGATGAAACCAATATGGATGATTCAAAAGTTTTCATTCTTTCAACCGTGAAAATCAAGAATCTTGCCAACAAAGCTGAAATGAGTTACACTTTGGTTGCAGAAAATGAAGCGGATTTGAAAGTTAAAAAGATATCTATTGATTCGCCAATTGGTAAGGGCCTTTTAGGAAAAAAGAAAGGTGATATCGCGAATGTTGAAACTCCAAATGGAATTATAAAGTTCGAAATAATTGATATCTCAAGAGGATGAGTTCAATTTTTAAAAAAATAATTGACGGAGAAATCCCTGCGCATAAAGTAGCAGAGTCAGATAAACATTTGGCTTTTTTAGATATTCAGCCTTTGAGAAAAGGTCATGTTTTGGTAATTCCAAAAAAGGAGACTGATAATATCTTTGATATCGAGGATAATGAACTTGGTGAATTAATGATTTTTGCGAAAACCGTTGCAAAAAAAATAGCCAAAGAGTTTCCATGTAGAAAAGTTGGCGTGGCGGTTGTAGGACTTGAGGTTCCGCATGCGCATGTGCATCTAATTCCGATTAATCAAGTATCGGATATGGATTTTAAGCAGGCTAAATTGAACTTATCGAACGAGGAATTGGCAAGTATCGCCGAGCGCTTGAGTAAGGCATAGTTATTGGAACATACTCGTATAGAATGAAAAGTATATTTATGAGAAGATTGTTTAAGCTTATCCTTGCGTTTTTGTTTGGGAGTCCAGCTTTTTCACAAAAAACGGCCCAAGAAGATTTAAATATTTTGTTTGTTGGTAATAGCTATACTCATATGAATGAGATGCCTTTTATTTTTGACAAAATAGCGAAATCCAAAGGGAAATCAGTCCATGTGGAAATGAATACTAGAAGTGGATCATCTTTTCAAATTCATACGACAAGACCCGATTTGTTCCAAACGATTAAAAGCAGAAAATGGGATTTTATAGTTTTACAAGGCTATAGCCGAGAACTATCCTATGAGCCCGAATATTTGGATACAGCGACAATGCCATATATCCAACAAATTCTAGATAGCGTTTACCTAAATGATTCTTGTACCAACGTTCTATTATATATGACTTGGGGATATAAAGAAGGATTTCTTGAGAGAGAAGAAACGGATACATATGAAAAAATGGCAGATAAAATTGCTGCAGGTTACCAATATTTGAGCGATTCATTGAATTTACCAATCGTTCCAGTTGGAATGGTTTGGAAAAATGTCAGAAAAAAATATCCTGAAATAGAACTATATGATGCTGATAAGGCACACCCAAGTAAAAACGGCTCTTATATTGCTGCGAGCAGTTTTTACACAGCAATATTTAATGAATCCCCAGAAGGAGCTATAACCTCGACTATAAGCAATGAGATAGCACCAAAAATTCAAAAAATGGCAGCTACTTATGTTCTAGAAAACTATAAACGGTATAAACTTGAAGTGAACACCTATAGTATTAAAGATATGAGAACCGTAGATGGTAAATACATGATGTATGGAAAATCCAATTTTCCGGAATCGACATCAATTCACTGGGATTTTGGTGATGGCAAAACATCTACTGATAAAAACCCTACGCATCGTTATCTAAATCCAGGAGTGTACAAGATTGTGCTTACTGTTGAGGATGTATGTGGAACTCGTGTTATCGAGAGAACCGCTGAGTTCAAGGAGCCTAAGAAGCCAATCGCAAAACCAACTCCTAAGCCAAAAAAAGGAAATACACCTAAAAAGAAAATTTAATTCTTCAAAATTGCGCTTTTAATTTTTCTAAAAGGCCAAAAAATAATTGATTTAAACTTATTGTAAACAGTCGTTAATGGTTCCAAATATTTAGTGAATATAACGAATACCGTAATAAATCCAATCGCAGAAAGAATCGCCTGCAATGGAGTCAATGAATCTTTTATGTATTGGTTTAATCCGAAACCAAATATTCCACTGTAAAGAATAATAACGTGAACAATATATATTTGCAAGGTATTTTGACCAACTTTTAAAAACAATGAGTCTTTTACATTCAAGTATTTTTCAACAAACATTAATATTCCAATCACTATTAATACCTGTCCAAGACGACCGTAAAGCCAGGAGTTAAATGATAAATCGATAACACTATCTGAATGAAGAAATTTGAAAATTAAATCAACTGTTTCAAAAATAGTGTAACCAAAGAGGTTGAGGGCCAATCCTAATCCAATAAAAGTGATAGGGAACCAATCTTTTCGCACGTAGGCGTGAAATCTATTTAAAAGAGCACCAACCATTCCACCATAAAGTGTAAATGCAACCCAAGGAACGATTGGGAAAACCGAATCAGGACCTTTTATCATATTTTGAAATAGTAAAGGCCAACCTTCTAATGGGTAAACATTTTCAGGCAAATTTTTTAGATAAGGATAAAATGCAAAAAGGGTTGTTGCTCCAAGAAAATAATAAAACCAAAGTCCGCCTTTTCCAATCAACTTGTAAAGTCCAAAAATTAAAAGCAGACAAGAAATACCTATACCAATACTCTGGAGAACGTGAAAAGCGTAGACCCAATTACTTACATTTCCTTGAAGGTATTGAAAAATATTTTGAAGATTCAATTGAAGAGCATATCCCCAAAATAATAACTCTAATGAACGTTGAAATCCTTTTGTAACGCGTTTGTTTTTAAAGTAACCAGCTTGTACATTATTTGTAAGAAGATAAACGAAAACGACGCCGGTAACCGTGAAAAACATCGGAGCAGTGAACCCACGAACAAAATTCCATGCAGAATAAATTACATTGTCATCGTTTCGATAAGCCGAATTTAGAGTTAGTCCTATGAAGTGGCCTTCCAACATCAACAGAATCGCGATAGAACGAGCCATGTCGATGAACTTAAGCCGTTCACGAGGTGCTTTAACAATTTCTACTTTTTCTTCGTTCATTTTGGGGTTTTACACAAAAATAGAATAATCTTCATTCTATAAACTAGTTTTCAATTATTGCCGTTAGAATTAATCGAATTTCTTCTTCTCCATTTTCAGTTTTAATGTAAACTGATTTTACAACATTTCCTTCATAATCAGAAGGGTCAAAGGTAAAATATACGATGGTGCTTTCACCTGGATTCAATTTATTTTTTTCTATTTCTACCGTACTGCATTCACAGGGAACTCTTGGAGGTAAAAAAGTAACAGAATGACTATCTGTATTCGTAACTTTAAAAGCTGTTTTTATTTTCCGTTTCTTTGTAATAATTCCTAAATCTTGAATGGTTGTATTTAATTTTAATGGTAAATCTACAATACTGTCTGAGAAAAAATTAACGCTTTGAATTTCAATTTTCCTTTCCATTCCAGCAGCTCTTGAGTATACGGAGTTTTTCTGATCATTGTAATTATCGCTGACCAATTTGTTAGCCGTATATTCTCCAAAAGGAACTTCAGTAAATGTCAATTGACCTCCATTTTTTGCGTAACCCTTTATGTAAGTAATAAAAATTCCATTCTCATAACCCGAAAGATAATTTACTAAAGAGGCGATTCTTCTTTTGGTCAAATTAACATTGTAATCTGTTTTAGCCAATGGACTAGCAAAACCTTTAATCGTTAGATTTATTTTTCGTCCTTTTTCCAATTCTTCAATTAACAAATCTCTGAAAACGTTAAGGTCTTTAACTCCTTGATCAACAAACTCTATAAAAAAGCTTTCAATGTCTTCTTTGGCTTCATCTGACTTCTCTCCACTTAAACCAGCAGAATATTCTTTTTGGTATTTATCCAACATTGCTCGATAATCATAATAACTGCTTATATAATTGACATCTGTTGTAGTTGCAACACTTTTAGGATTCGGAACATCGTTGTGGAAATAAAGAGTGACGGGTAGTCGCTTCATCAACTCTTCCAATGTTTCCTTTTGAGTTGGTGGCTCTATGATTGGAATCTCGTTAACAACGAAAATATCGCTACAACATGTTGGATTTTTACTGTATTGAACACCCAATCGATTACTAGTAACAAATTCGCTTTGGTAAAATCGGAAGTAGTACAAATCATTCGCAGGACTATTAATTGGCGGACCTAAATTAACGGGCTCTTGCAATTTGCTGTCGAATTTAGATTCAAAAACATCCAAACCACCAAAACCATCAAACCAAGAGCTTGAAAAGTAAAGTGATTTGGTTTTATCATACCAAAAAGGACTTGTTTCGTTATCCGGAGAATTTAAATTTTTTAAATTTCGAACTCGACCAAATTGATTCCCATTTCTAATTTGACTTGACCATAAATCCAATCCACCTTCAGTTCCTTCTCTATCGGAGGCAAAAACCAAATATTCTTCATTGTCCCAATTCACAATACACGGCATAGTTGTGTTGGCTCCAGCTTCGTTTATGATTGAACCCAAAGAGTCAGGACTGGACCATTTCCCATCTCTGTAACGCGCGACCATAATTTTACATTTGTAATTATGATTGTCTTCACCACATAAACTATAATAAAACCGAGTTCCGTCTAACGAAAAGGTTCCATTTCCATTGCTCATTTTTTCGACATAAAGGTCTTTGATCAGTTCTGGCTTGCTATTATCACCTTCCTTTAAATCTTTTTTATACAAACGGGTTCTATAACTTTTATCATAAACCTCTTCATTTGTTGTAATTGAATCCGCTTTAAGTGATGAGAAAATGAACAAGGAATCCATTATTATATGACCAAATTCGGCATCTTTCGTGTTGATGTTTTGATTGAAAGGTTCAATGGTTTTATCCTTGTTTTCAATTGCAGATTTAGCCCATAGACAACTTTCAATTTCACGGCGAGATTTGATGTACAAATATTCCTTTTTTTCACGAGCGTATTTCTTTTTCGCTAATTTGAAAGACTCGATTGCTTCATCGTACTTTCCGTTTTGTTTTTGCATCAAGCCCAATTGAAGTAGACTTGAAGGATATATTAAAGTTCCCTCCTTATCGTAAACTATTTGGTAATATTTTTCTGCCGTACGATAGTCTTTGTAAGCACGAAGCGTTTCAGCATAACCCCAATTTATGGCTACTGAATTTGAGTCAATTGCTAAGGCTTTTTTGTAATAATCCAAGGCATAAACAAAATCACCTTTTTGGTATTGTTCTTCTGCATAGCGCATGTATTTCCCAACTTCAGTTTGAGAAATTGCATTTAAACAACTTCCAAGAAATAGGAAAACGATTAAATGTAATCTGGACATACGCGATGAATGATTTTTTTAGGTTTTAAGGATTGGTAAATATAACGAACAGCTATTTCAAGTCCTCCGCGTGCATTACTTGCCTGAGTTAATTTGGAGAAATTCATATCGTAACTCACACCAAAAAACCAATTCTGATAATCCATTCCTAAAGTTATAAATCCAGCATCCTTCGCTCTATACCAAATGCCAGCATAAACTGCTCTATATTCGCCAAGGTGCTCTTTTAGAACATATTTTACTGAAGAACCTAAAATGAATTCTGTATATTTTCCTTGTTTTGAAAAATTGAAAGCTGGTAATAGAAACAAATCTCTTTTCAATTTATGATCGAGTCGTGCATGAACATTTGTTCGGATGTCTCTTTGAATTTTCGTTCCTAAAAAACCTTGGTCTGGTCGATTCAAATTATAAAAACCTACGCCAGTATTAATTTTACTTCTGTTATTCATTTTCCAATCAATAACAGCTCCAGCTCCGGTTGACAAATTGGTTCGACTATTTGCTGAGAAGTTTTCATTTGTAGGCAAACTCTCATCATATTTTATCCCATTATATTGATTGTCGAAAGTTAATAGTTGCGTATTGATCTGTCGTTGATTAACACCCAAGTTAATTCCTGGACGAATTACAAAAGATGAATCTTTATTTAGATAAAGAGGAATATTTGCGTTGGCTTGAAATTCTACTGTTCTGAGTTTTCCATCACCCACGACATCGTGAAAGAGTAAACCTCCAATGCCTATATTCTTAAATTTACTAATTCGTCCATCTAAGGAAATTGAAGTGGTTTGAAACGGAACCGTTACAGCCCGCCATTGATCTCGATAATTTCCTACAAATCTTACATCACCTTTAAAATTTCCTGCCTGACCTGGATTTTGGAAAATTGGATTATCGGAGAATTGTGACCAATGAATATCCTGCGCTTCGCTATTAAACGAAACGAGAAATAAGAAAGTTAAAATGAGGTACCGTCCTTTCATAGGTTGTATGAAATTAATCAAATTTGACTGGACGGCAAAAAAAGAAATTCTCAATGCCAAAAAATATTTGACAGTTAGGGAGTACTAATAGAAACTGGTAAGATTTTACCTCTATAAAACCGATAACCATTTTGAAGGAAATCGGCAATAAAAGAAGCCATTTCTTTCGGCTTGTGTGGTGCTTCATATCCAGGGAATGCTTCTTCTAACATTTCCGTTTGAACAGCGCCAAGACACAGACAATTCATAGCGATTTTTGAGTCTTTGTATTCTTCCGAAAATAACTCAGTAAAGCTACAAATAGCCGCTTTGGAGGTTGAATAGGCACTTAATCCCGCAAATTTCACACTGCCTTGAAACCCGCCCATAGAGCTAATGTTTAAGACATGAGAACCATTTTCGTTCAAATAACCAACAGCCGCTTGCATGGTCGACATTATTCCAAGAACATTTGTTTGGTAACAGGATTGAATATCTTCAGATGTTAAATCTAAAAATGGTTTATTTACCAATTTGCCGGCATTGTTAACCATGTAATCTATTTCACCAATCGTCGAAAAAATCTTTTCAGCATCAGTACGCACATCTAGTGACTCTAAATTGAAAGAATGAAAATGAATATTCGCTTTATCGTCAAATTCAGCACAATTATTTCTCGAAAGAGCGTGAATTTGAAAATCCGTATTCTTCGCCAAAAGCAAAACTAGCTCTTTCCCAATTCCTCGACTTGTGCCTATTATGACTATGTTACTCATCGAAAGAAAGAGTTAACTTTTCAGATGTAGGTATAGCTTGACAGCACAAAACATATCCTTCTTCAATATCTTCATCTGTTAAAGAATAATTGATTTTCATTGTTGCCGTTCCCTCCAATATTTTCGCTTTGCAAGTGCTACAAACACCACCTCTGCATGAATAGGGAGGATCGTAACCTTCGTTATTCAAAGTGTCTATAATGCCTTTTCCTTTTGCCTTGTATTTAATATGAATTTCTTCTCCTTCTAAAAATACAGTTACAGCACTTGATACTTCCTTCGCGGCTTCAGTGTTTGAGGTATCTTCTTTTGGAGCTGGAGCTGAGAATAATTCCTTTTTAATTTTTGATTTTGGAACACCGAAAAGTGCTAATTGTGCCTCGGCTGCTTCAATCATTCCAATCGGTCCACATAAAAAGAATGCATCGGCATGGAGAATGTCTAAGTTTTCTTTCACTAAACTTGAAACCATTTCTTGATCTAATAATCCTTTTCGATAATCGTCGTTGTCTTCGTCTGAAAAAATATAATGTGGTTTTATGTTCGTCAAAGCATCAATTTCGTCTTGAAATATCATTGCGTTTAGGTCATAATTTCCGTAAAACAACTCCATTTTTCGACCTGTTTCTTGAATTTTCTTCGCTATAGACAAGATTGGAGTTATTCCACTACCACCAGAGAAGGCGACGATGTTTTTTTGTTCATCTTTTAAAATAAACTGTCCTTCTGGAGCACTACAAAGAATTTTTGTACCCGCTTTCGCTTCGCGATTGAACCAAGTTGAAACTTTTCCTTTGGACATTTCTTTAACAGCAATTGATACATCTTCGTTTGAACCGCTGCAAATAGAATAGGAGCGTCTTTGGTCTTCACCATCAACATTCACAATAAAATTAATGTATTGTCCAGGTATAAATTGAAATTTATCTTTCAAATCACCGGGAATGTCTAATACGATTTGAACACTTAAATCTGTCAATCGACGGACTTCTTTAATTGAAATCTCATAAAATCCACGAGGAATTTTACCTCCTTTTTTCTTTAAAAATTTAAATAATGCCATGCTTTCTATAAATCTAATCGTCAAATGAAACTATAATCTTTTCGCTTGTTGGATGTGCTTGACAGGTAAGCGTGTATCCTGCCTCAATCTCGTCTGGTTCTAATCCGTAATTTACAGTCATTCGAGCCGTACCCTCGATTATTTTCGCCTTACAAGTGCAACAAACGCCACCTTTGCAGGCAAATGGTAAATCTGCACCAGCTTCGTGTGCCGCTTCTAAAATACTTTGTCCGCTATGTAAAACAATATCAATTTCATCTCCATCGATAATAACCTTTACATTAGATTCAACATCATTTACTGTTACTTCTGGTTTCTCAGCAACAATTGCCTCTCCAGGAGTCGTAAATAATTCAAAATGAATGTTCTCTGAATGAATTCCATTTTTCTCCATCGCTGATTTTACAGCAAAAATCATATCCTCCGGACCACAGATGTATACGTCGTCAATGTTTTCATGTTGAAGAAACGCTTTGAACAGAGCATTTGTTTTTTCTTCGTCTATACGACCTTTTTGCAATTTGTTTCCAAGATTTTCGCGAGAGAGAATATGAGTAATTCTCAATCGGTCCAAATAGTTATTTTTTAGTGCCTCTATTTCTTCTTTAAAAACAATACTATTTGAATTTTTATTCCCGTAAAACAAGCTTACTTTGCTATCCAATTCTTCATTTAAAATTGTCTTCGCAATGGATATTATTGGCGTAATGCCAGAACCAGCGGCGAATAATGCGTAAGATTTTTCATTTTTCGAGTCAATATGAGGAGTAAATTTCCCCATTGGAGTCATTACTTCTAATTCGTCACCGACTTTTAATAAATCGTTTGCATATGTGGAAAATTTACCGTTTTCAACTTTCTTAATTGCTACTCGCCATTCATTTTCGAATGGAGCCGAGCAAAGTGAATAGGATCGTCTAATGTCTTCTTCTCCAATAGGATGCTTTAGTGTTAGATACTGACCAGCTTGATAAATGTAATCTGATTTTAACTCTTTGGGAATAGAAAACGCAACTGAAACACAGTCTTCCGTTTCTCTTGTTATTTCCGAAATTTTAAGTGTATGAAATTTTGGTGTCATTCGCCTCTTAGTATTGAGGTCACAAAGTTAAGATTTTAATGCTTTTAACAATCAATCTATTCTTCTTTAAATTGATTCTAAACTTTCATATTAGATAACTGTTTAATTGTCACAACGCAAGATTTAACGTAAATTTGTACAAACGAATGCGAGCTCACATGGAACATAAATTTAGTCAAGAAGAGTTGGAAAAAAGATTCCAGGACAAAATTGATAACGATATAAAAATTGAACCAAATGATTGGATGCCTGATGCATACCGTAAAACTTTGGTCCGACAGATTTCTCAACACGCGCACTCTGAAATAGTAGGAATGTTGCCAGAAGGGAATTGGATTACTCGTGCTCCCAATTTGAGACGAAAGGCTGTTTTACTGGCAAAAGTTCAAGATGAAGCAGGTCACGGACTGTATTTGTATTCAGCGGTTGAAACTTTAGGTACAGATCGTGAAGAAACTATTGATGATTTGCATTCAGGGAAAGCGAAATATTCTTCGATTTTTAATTACCCAACTTTAACATGGGCAGATATGGGCGCAGTTGGTTGGTTAGTTGATGGCGCAGCGATTATGAATCAAGTTCCTTTGTGCAGATGTTCGTATGGGCCTTATGCAAGAGCAATGGTTCGTGTTTGTAAAGAAGAATCTTTTCACCAACGACAAGGTTTTGAAATTATCGCCAAGTTGGCTCAAGGAACTCCTGAGCAAAAAGAAATGGCTCAAGATGCATTAAACCGTTTTTGGTGGCCATCTTTGATGATGTTCGGTCCAAATGACGCCGACTCACCAAATTCACAGCAATCAATGAAATGGAAAATTAAACGTTTTTCTAACGATGAGTTGCGTCAGCAGTTTATTGATGTAACTGTTCCTCAAGCTGAATTAATTGGCTTAACTGTTCCGGATAAAGATTTGAAATTCAACGAGAAAACAGGTCATTACGAACACGGCGAAATCAATTGGGACGAGTTTTGGGAAGTGGTAAATGGAAACGGCCCATGTAACGAAGACCGCATCAATACAAGAAGAAAGGCAAAAGAGGATGGTGAATGGGTGAGAGCCGCTGCCAATGCTTTTGCTGAAAAAAGAAAAATGAAAGTTGCAGTTTAGTTTTAATTGAACTGACCTAAAATAAAGAAAATGAGTAAAAACGACTGGCCTCTTTGGGAGGTTTTCATTAGAAGCAAACAAGGTTTGAATCACAAGCACGTGGGAAGTTTAAGAGCTTCTGATGCTGAAATGGCAATTGAGAATGCACGTGATGTTTACACTAGACGTTCCGAAGGAATTAGTATTTGGGTAATTGAATCGAATAATGTCCACGCATCTGATCCATCGGATATGGATTCTTTGTTCGAACCAGCTCAAACCAAAGTTTATCGTCATCCAACATTTTATGATGTTCCAGATGGAATTTCTCACATGTAATAGAAGAAAATGAAAGAACATTTGTTTGAATATTTACTTCGTTTAGCTGACGATAGTCTGATTCTAGGTCACCGCGTTTCTGAATGGTGCGGTCATGGACCAATTTTGGAAGAAGATATCGCCTTGACGAATATTTCACTTGATTTAATTGGTCAAGCCACATCGTTGTTCAAATACGCTGGCGAGGTAGAAGGAAAAGGTCGTAACGAAGACCAATTGGCTTTCCTTCGAATAGATAACGAGTATAGAAACTCACTTTTAGTGGAACAATTGAATGGAGATTTTGGTGTTACAATTTTGCGCCAATTTTTATTCGATGCATACAGAATGCCTCTTTTTGAAGCTTTGATGAGCTCAAAAGATGAACAATTGGCGGCAATAGCTGAGAAATCTCTGAAAGAAACGAAATATCATTACCGTCATTCAGCGGAGTGGGTTATTCGTTTAGGTGATGGAACCGATGAATCTCATGAAAGAATTCAAAATGCAGTCAATTCACTCTATCGTTTTAGTAGCGATTTGTTTTTAACCAACGAAGTAGACGAATTACTTGTAAAAGAAGGTATTGTCCCGGAAATGAAAACGATTCATACCAAATGGTTGGAATCAATTAAGAATGTTTTTGGAGAAGCTACCTTGGAAATTCCAGCAAATAATTGGGAACAAACTGGTGGACGAATTGGAAGACATTCAGAACATTTGGGACATCTTTTGGCTGAAATGCAATATATGCAGCGCGCTTATCCAAACATGGAATGGTAACAGAAAAACAGATTTGGGAATGGTTGGAATCGGTTAATGATCCAGAGGTTCCTGTATTGTCTGTAGTTGATTTGGGAGTTGTGCGCAAAGTCGACATTTCTGAATCAGGAATAAAAATAACGATTACACCAACTTATAGCGGTTGCCCTGCGATGCAAGTTATCGAAGAAGATATTCGAAGAGCATTATTGCAAGAAGGACTTTCAAATCTGACGATTGAAACAGTTCTTTCTCCAGCTTGGACAACCGATTGGCTGAGTGAAAATGGTAAAAGAAAACTAAAAGAATACGGAATTGCTCCACCTGAAAATGAGGTTGATAAAAGTTTACTATTCAGCAAACCACTGATTGTTCCTTGTCCAAAATGTGGCTCCCGAGAAACGAAAATGGTGAGTGAATTTGGGAGTACAGCTTGTAAAGCACATTATCAATGTCTTAGTTGTCAGGAGCCTTTCGACTATTTTAAGTGTTTGCGTTAAATACTTTATTTTAATACAAGTGTAACTTTTTGGGCCTTAAAATCCTTTAATAGATGTAGAGATGTACTTTCAATCAAAAAGTTTACTTTTACATCCCAACAAAAAAACAATGGAAAATCAAAACGAGAATCAGAATCAAGTTAATATAGAATTAAGCGAAGAAGTAGCATTAGGAGTATATTCCAATTTGGCAATTATTACGCATTCACCTGCGGAAATCATCAGTGATTTTGTTCAGTTGATGCCAGGTATGCCAAAAGGAAAAGTTCGTTCACGAGTTATAATGACTCCGCAAAATGCAAAACGTTACATGCATGCTTTGATGGAAAACATTCAAAAATATGAGCAAACGTTTGGTACTATTCAAGAAAATGAAGGTCAAACAATGCCACCAATGAATTTTGGGCCGCCAACAACGCAAGCTTAAAATACTACTACGAAAAAAATTATCCGTTAATTTATTATAAGAATATAGCATTATGAAAAAGTTATTTATAGCATTATTAGTTTTGGCAGCATTTGCTCCAGGATGTAAAAAGAAATCATCACCTAAAAAAATCGATCGATTGATTATGGGTGAAACATGGAGACTAGAAAAATTTATTGACAGCAATGCTAACCTTACTTTAAATTACACGAATTACACGTTTCAGTTTACAAAGGAGAAATTGTTTGCTATTGTAATGCCTGATTCTTCTTTCGTCGGTTCTTGGGATCGACTTGAAGATAAAAATCCTGCAATATTAATTTTGAATACGCCAAATGCAGGCCCAACTAGAAAGCTTGGTGACGATTGGAATGTAATTTTCTTATCGAAAGACGAGTTTCGTTTAGAAAGATTAAATGGCAAAGGTAGTGAGGCTGATGAATGTATTTTTAGAAAGATTTAAATTTTGCTCAATAAAAATATAGGAAGCGTCTAGGTTGAACTTAGACGCTTTTTTTATAGACTATAATTTATAAATTTTAAGTTGATTCTGTTCAGATTTTTATTTTCAGTTGACTTAACAATTGTCCTCGCTAAATCAATCTGGTCTTTATAAAGTGGAAAGAATCCTTTCCGTTTCTGAAAAATCAAATTTGCTTTTTGGCCTTCCTCTTCTGAAATAATTAAATTTTAATATTTCGCTTTTCAAATGTTGGAATTACTTTTTCTAAATGAACAAAAAATGAAGTTTTGTTTCGTTTCGAATGGAGTCAAATGGTCTTCAATCTTTAAATCCAATAAAATGAAATAGTTTTCAAAAATTTTAGGGATTGTTTTATTATTGTATTGTTTAATATCTAAACCACTGCACTTCAATGGGCCATTATCCGAAAAAGTTCCAATAACCATGTTTTTATTTTTGCTCGTTCAAAATTTACTATTTTAAAACAATGTTGAATGTTTCCGTTCTTTTATTTCCCGCAAGATCTGTAGCGGTTACAATAAGTTCATGAGGACCTAATTCTAGGTCATTCAATTCATAGGATGCATAGTCACCTTTGGATTCATAATCCAATACTTGCCATTTCCCATCAACTTCTAATCCATAATTCACCAATCCGGTTTGATAGTCACCAATTCCCCAAATGAGACGTTTTGTTTTAGATTTATAAATCGTTTCCTTGACATTTCGACCAACAATATTAGGTGCTTTATCATCAATCTGCACGGCCATTTCACCAAACCTTTTTGATTTGGCTTCGAGCCAGCCATTTGCATATTCAGTTTCTAATGCTGACCAATTTGCTCCATTCTTTACGCCGATATATTGTTGTTTTATCGGATAATCAGTTCTTGGTTTTAATCGAACCGTAAAAGCTTCCTGAACAGGCCAAACATCTGATTTGAAGATAACCGACGTTCCGTTCCAACTAACTTCTTTTGGAATAGGCTCGTAAGTGCAGCCAGCTGGGGCTTCTATAATTGCATCCTTAAAATCTATTTTCCAAGCTTCGTTCGGATTTAGGTAAGTTGGGTCAAATAGCTTACTTGGAAGGAGATTTATTTCGCCATCAGAAATGTTTAATGTGAATGTAGTAGTCGAGGTATTGCCAGCTTGATCATAGGCATCGTATTGTATATTGTAGGATGTATTTGGTTTGATGAAAAGAATGCCTTTTGATTTTTTTTGATAAATGGTTAACGGATTCATTTCTGTATGAAATGCTTTATGGTATTTTCTTCCGCCACGAAAAGCTTGGTAATCCGTGTAAGCATTAAGATAACGTGTATGTTCAAAAGCCACTCGATTTAACTCTTGAGCCATTAAGGTGTCCCCATTTACAATCACTCGAGAACCATAAAGTCCGCAAGAGTTCGAAGCTCCATCGAATTTATCTATTGCATTTATTGCGAATCCCAGTCCTCCTTTTTGTGAACAAAAATTGGAAGGAAGAGTAACAGTTCCATTTCCTAAGGTGTTATTATTAATGGACCATTCTTGTGTTTTCCCTTCTTTCATATAGCCATATTCATCAAGCGCGTAGGCTTTAATGGTATAAGCACTTGGCGCTTTCGTATCGGCAATTTTAAAACCGAATAAAAGTGGATTTAAGGCTTCTTCGGTATATGTGTCACGTATTTCGAAGTGTAGGTGAGGACCTTGAGAAGCGCCTGAATTTCCAGATAACGCAAAAACTTCTCCTCTTTCTAAAGGAACCTCATTCGGTTGAAAATATATATCCGCTTCCGAATTTTGCGTTTTCATTTGTAATTCTTTGACACGTTTATCTAATTTTCCTGTCAATCGTTGACAATGCGCATAGACGCTTGTAATGCCACCTGGATGATTAATATAGACAACTGTACCATAACCATAGGGAGACACATTTACCCGCGAAACATAACCTTTGTCAATAGAATGTAAAGTCAACCCCTCTCTTGCTTCAGTTTTAAAATCCAAGCCCATATGAAAGTGATTTGATCGCAATTCTCCAAAATTTGCAGAGAGAACCAAAGGTATATTTAGTGGTGGATGGAAAGATTCTGAACGTTCATTTGTTCCCAAAACAAAATGGAACCATTGCGTCACAAAAATTAAAACAAAATAAAGGGGTGCAATCATGTCTCAAAAGTAGTTTTTTGAAAAAAAAGTAACGAATTATCCACAACAAATCTTGTCATTATTCGTTCACAATGCTACTTTTGTATAAAGTCTAAACTAAATGACAGAAAGTATTCAACGTAAAATTCAAGAAATAAGCGGTAAGATGAAAATCTTGCATTCGCATTTGTTGGAAGAAAGAGCGAAGAATGCGAAACTAGAGTCTGATTTAGAGTCGTTGAAAATGAGTCTTCAAGAAAAGAATGAAGAATTAGCGACAAAAAATCAACAGCTTAGTGAAAAAGAAAGTCAATTGGTTCAGATGAATGAACAAAACACAGTTTCAATGCCCGAGGAAAGTTTGAATCGGTCGCATGAAATTGATGAATTGGTAAAGGAAATAGAATACTGCATAGGTCAGTTAAGAAAATAAGCAATGGAGAAAAAGTCCTTATCATTAGTTGTTGCAGGGAGAACTTACCCGCTTACGGTCTCAGAAGGAGAGCAAGAGCGAGTTCTTAGTGCAGCCGAGGATATCAACAAAGCGATTCAAATTCTTAAAGAAAACTACGCAGTTAAAGATATGCAAGACTTATTGGCTATGGCGGCGTTGCAAATGGCAACAAAAGCTCGTTCAGGTCATACAGTTTCAACACCTTCTGCAAGTGCAGATTACAGTGCTATTGAGAAGTCATTAGATGCTCTTAGTGCTGAATTGGATGAGTTGAAATAATTTCCTTCCTTTCATTGCTGTGTTTTGTTCGAAATGAATAAAATGTAAGAATAATGAGTTTAATTACTGGATTAATAATTGGAGTGGTTGCCGGTGGCGCAGGAGCAGTGGTTGCTTCAAAAGCACTTCAAAAAGGAAAAGCATCACAAATATTAAAGGCAGCTGAATTGGAAGGAGAATCCCTGAAAAAGGAAAAAATTCTTCAAGCAAAAGAACGCTTTTTAAAACTGAAAGAAGAACACGAAACGAATGTTAAAGATCGTGAGCGAAAACTTCAGTCTAACGAAGATAGAGCGAAGCAAAAAGAGAAAACTTTATCCCAAAAAATTGAAGAGGCAGCCCGACAAGAGAAGGACTATAAGAAAAAACAAGAGGTGCTTGATAGCAAAATTGAAATTGCTGAATTGAAGCATCAGGAGTTAGATAAAGTTCAACAAAAGCGCGTTTTGGAATTATCCAAATTAAGCGGAATGAGTCAGGAGGATGCTAAGAACATGATGATGGAAGCGATGAAAGATGAGGCTCGAACGAGCGCTATGTCGCATATCAAAGAAATCATGGAAGAAGCAAACATGAACGCAACGAAAGAAGCGAAGAAGATAGTTATACAAGCTATTCAACGTGTGGCTCAAGAACAAACAGTTGAGAATGCAGTTTCAATTTTCAATATCGAAAATGATGATGTGAAAGGTCGTATCATTGGTCGTGAGGGTAGAAACATACGTGCTTTGGAAGCTGCAACTGGAGTTGAGATTGTAGTAGATGATACTCCTGAAGCAATTATTCTTTCTTGTTTCGACCCGGTTCGTAGAGAAATAGCACGTTTATCACTTCACCAATTGGTTTCTGATGGTCGTATTCACCCAGCAAGAATTGAAGAAGTTGTTGCGAAAACGAAAAAACAATTAGAAGAAGAAATTGCAGAAACAGGTAAACGTACTTGCATAGATTTAGGAATTCATGGTTTGCATCCTGAATTAACGAGAATGGTTGGTAGAATGAAATACCGTTCTTCTTATGGTCAAAACCTATTGCAACACTCCCGTGAAGTAGCAAATATGTGTGCAATTATGGCAGCTGAATTAGGCTTAAATGTAAAAATTGCAAAACGAGCAGGATTACTTCATGATATTGGTAAAGTTCCAGATGACGAACCAGAATTACCTCATGCTATCTTAGGAATGAAAATTGCAGAAAAATTTGGAGAAAAACCAGAAGTCTTGAATGCAATCGGAGCTCACCATGATGAAATCGAAATGACAAGCATGATTTCTCCTATTATTCAAATTTGTGACTCTATTTCAGGGGCGCGACCAGGAGCAAGAAGAGAAATTGTTGAATCATACATTAAAAGAATTAAGGAATTAGAAAGTTTAGCTCTGGCTTACGATGGCGTTAGTAGTGCATTTGCCCTTCAAGCAGGACGTGAATTACGCGTTATGGTAGAAAGTGAGCAAGTAACTGATTTAAAAGCAGACGAACTCTCATTTGCTATTTCACAACAAATTCAAACTGAAATGACTTACCCTGGACAAGTTAAGGTGACAGTTATTCGTGAGAAGCGAGCAGTGAATTATGCTAAATAAGAAAATATAAAATTGAATTAGATAAAAGAGGTTTCGTAATAGAAGCCTCTTTTTTTGATTAGATTTGATTCAAGATAGTGGTTTCCGTTTTTTTAGGAAGCTTTTTTATCTTCGTTGAAATTATCCTAAGGTTAAAAATGACCAATGGTAAAATAAATGAAATATAACTTTTGATGAGTAGTATTTTAACGAATAAAAAAACCTTAGAGTGGCTATTTCTAGCATGGCTCATCACTTTGCCTTTTGGATCTAGTCTTGGAGGTATATCATTTGGTTTTTTCACGCTTTATCCAAATCTATTGTTTTCAATAGCCTTGCTAGCGCCGCTTCCTTGGATTATTTTGAAATGGCCTCGTTTAATAAAATTGTTTACTTCGTTTTTATTAATTTGGTTGGTATATGGCGTCATCTTCGCAGTATATAATGGCAAATCTGAGTCGATAATTTTTGATGTTCGATCCTTAGGTATGCAATTGGTATTTGCTTTAGGTCTCTTCTCGACCTATACTATTTTGGGTTGGGAGAAGTTTAAAGACCTGCTTGTAGTCGGGTTAAGATGCTTTTTATTCGTTTTATTATTTTTTGGTTTTTTCGAATTCTATACGGGCATACATTTGGAAGGTAACACCACGGCTAAATTATACTTTTTACCAGTAAATTTTATTTTTTACGCTCCTTTGTTTACTTATGATAATCCAAATGATTTTCTCTTATACTGTATTTTCATTTTGTTGATTTTATTGACTTTCGACGATAGATTAAGAAATAATAGATTTGTACCAATCTCAATTGCTCTATTAATAGCTTTGTTTACAATTTGTGCCTATTCGCGCCTTGCCAATTTCATCCTGACAATTATCATAATTTTTCAACTGTTTCAGCAGTTTCTAGTTTTAAAAAAACGGATTGAGGTCAGAAGATACATACCGTACGCTATCGTTGGCGTGTTAATGTTTGGACTTTTATTGGTGAACCCTCTTTTTATTGGACCCAAATATTCTGCTGTGAATAAATTCCAAAAAAATGAACTTGATGTTTCAGGGAGAGACTCTATGATTATAGATAATAGTGGAAAAGTTGTTGATAGAGTTCCCCGAAAAGTAAAGTTCAATGAACCTACAGCTGATCAGGTGCGAATGAACCTAATTTTAAATGGTCTGGACCTTATTAAAGAGCAGCCTATTTTAGGTGTTGGGCCTGGACAGTTCAGGCAGCGACACGAAGATAAAAAAGTAGAGCGGAATGTTGGTACTGTCTTATCGCCCCACAATTTTGTAATAGAAATAGTTAGCCAGTTTGGAATTTTTGGTTGGGCATATCTTTTATTTGTAGCTTATGCATTCTATCAACTTGTTCTTAAGAAATGGAAAGTAAACCGAACAAACAGGTACTGGATGTTAATCGTTTTTATTTCCATACCAATAATGTGGTTAATGCCATCAGGTTACCTTTATCAAGCCGTTAATTGGCTGCTATTACCTTTGTTATTGATTGAGGTGCTAAGAATTCAAAAAGAAGAGAATGTCCAGTAAGGAAGGTAAAAGTTATCATAGAAATTTTTTAACGATGCTTTCTGGCAACACGTTAAGTCAGATAATTCCTTTCATAATCGCACCCATTTTAACCCGGATTTTTAGTCCAGTTGATTTTGCCGTATTTGCCAATTTTACGGCCATTGCTGGAATGCTAGGAATTGTTGCCTCCGGCCGTTTAGAGTTGGCGGTAACTTTACCCAAAGAGCACAAAAAGGCGCAAGATTTAATTTTCGCTGGAATTATATTTACATTTATTCTTGGGGTCTTGAGCCTAGGTTTCCCTCTTTTTTCAGAACAAGTTGGACAATTTTATGATGATGACATATTACCCAAGTATTTATGGTTAATCCCATTAGCCGTTATTTCATATGGCTTTTTGGGACTTTCAAATAACTGGGCAGTTCGTGAAAAACGATTTAATTCACTTTCGTCTGCAAAGGTATTGCAATCGCTAGTAAATAATGGTTTGGCAGCTCTTTTTGGATACATCGCATGGGGAGTTGACGGTTTAATAATAGCATGGCTGCTTAGTCAATATGCCGGGATACTAGTATTGGTTTGGGGAGTTGAAAGAAAAACCAACAGAAAGGACTTAGATTTTAAAGTTTTTAAATCTACAGTTAAAGAATATAAAGATTTCCCGTTGATTAATTCCTTACATGCGTTCACAGATGTTTTTGCAACACAATTTTTATTGTTTTGGCTAATATCAACCTACTTTGGGTTATTTGAGTTGGGTATTTATGCCTTGATGTTTAAATACATAAAAGCGCCTATTGCTCTGGTTACAACATCGGTATCACAACTCTTTTATGTCGAAGCTGCCGAATGCATAAACGAAGGAAAATCAATGCGTCCGATAATGTTCAAAACGATGAAAATCGCAGGACTATTTGCTATTCCTTTTGGGTTGGGAATCATATTTTTCGGAGAAGCTTTATTTTCCTGGTATTTGGGAGAGGAATGGGGAAAGGCAGGAGTATATGCTCAAAGAATTTTGCCCATCCTGTTAATCACATTCGTTTTATCTCCGATTTCAGTAATTCCGATCTTATTTAAGAAACAAGCTAAATCCTATTTATATAGTCTATTTTGCTACGTCGTAAGTCTTGGAGCTTTATTTGTAGCGCTTCTTTTAGGTTGGAATTTTGAAGATGCACTTATTCTATATACTGCTGGATATTGCGTATATTACTTTGCAATTTTTATTTGGTACAATAAACTGACTCAAACTAAACATGCTGGTTTTAATTAACGGATTGTCGCATTTTGGATCTAAATTGAAGGACGATTTGCGCGAAGCTGATCCGTCAGGAAAATATATTTTCTTGAGAACATATGATTCCAAATGGGCGCAGTTACTTTTTATTTTACTACTTCCATTCGCTAAAGTCGTGATATCTTTTAACGGCGTATCAACTAGAAGTGGCTCCTTGACCAAGGTGCTTAGCAGAAAGAAGAAACTAATCATGTTCTGGCATGGAACGGACGCCTTACTCGCTAAAGAACGGTATGACAACAAAACAATTTATCGAGAATACATAGACCACGCCGTTCATTTTTCTGATGCCCCTTGGTTACTAGATGAACTAAGTGAAGTATTGCCAAACTCTGAGGTTCTAGATTTTAAAACTATCGAAATTGACCCAATTGCAAACAACTTTGAGTCTGTGCAAGTGTTAACTTATATTCCGGACAATAAAGAGGAATTCTATGGTTTGGATTGGGTTTTGGAAGCAGCTATAAATCATCCAGAAGTGTCATTCAATATCATGGGAAAGTCGGGAGAAGATGAAACATTGATTCAGAATGTGAGTTATTTAGGTTGGATTGACCATCAAAAGTCATTAGAATTTTATAAAAATTCTCCAATATTTCTTCGTTTAACCCAACACGATGGAAATGCTTTAAGTGTTGCTCAGGCCCTTTCTTATGGAGCTGAAGCTATATGGACTTACCCTCATCCACATTGCCACTTGGTTGAAAACAAGGAACAATTTATTCTAAAAATTAGTGAGCTAATTCAACAAAAGAAAATGGATTTGGAGAGAAATCAATCGAATATAGACTTTGTTTCGACCCATTTCAATAAGAAGAATGTAATGGCTAACTTTATCAAAAAAATTCATGACGTTGCACTATCCTAAGCGAATAGCACTAGTTACGAATTGGTACCCACCGAAAACAGGTGTGGCGGTCAACCGAATGAAAGCATTTGCCAGGTATCTTTCAGAAGATTTTGAAATCCATGTATTTTGTGAAGGTGCTGAAAATAAAATTGAAGTTGTCAATGAACGATTAATTGTACATTATTTTGAAAGCAAAAATTTTCTCGACAAACTAAAAAGCAATCCAAAGGATGGAAAACTTTTGCACAATGGCAAGACTTTACTTCGAATTGTAGCCTCTAAAATATGGACGGACCCATTAAAAAAATGGAAAGAAAATACACTGAAAGGTTTAAAAAAAGAACATAGTAAAAAGCCATTTCAGTTGGTCATTAGCTCGTTTTCGCCCAAAGAACCGCATGAAATTGTTTTATTATTTAAAACAGAATTTCCAGAAGTAAAATGGATTGCTGATATGCGTGATGAAATGTATCTGAATCAAAACATACATGGAAAACAAAAAGTCGTATTGCAAAAATTGGAGGAAAAGATTTCAAAAAAGGTTGATGCTATTTTAAGTGTAAGTCTGCCAATCGTAGATGCTTTCGAAGAAAATTATCCAAATATTCAATATTTTGAAGAAATCCGAAATGGTTTTGATTTTGATAGAAAAGAAGAAAAACACGTTTCTACCAAATCTGCAGATACAATAAAAATTGGCTACTTCGGAACTTTTTATGGTGGAAGAAAACCGGAACAATTCTTTACGGCTTTATTGAATGTTCAAGATAATTATCCCAAATTGAAAATAGAGGTTCATTTGGTTGGAACCCATAAAAACTTTGAAATTCCTTCAAAACTCCATGATAATGTAATAATGCATGCGCCAAAACCTTATTTGGATGCAATTGATTACATGAAAACGATGGATGCTAATCTCTTAGTCGAACCTATTTCTGTGCGTAAAGGAATTTTTACTGGGAAAATATTTGATTATTTGGCTGTGCAAAAACCTATTATTGCTATTGTTGATAGTACCGATGTCGCTGCAGATTTAACAAAAGAGTTTAATGCTGGCTATGTCGCATCATTCGACAACCCCAAAGAACAGATAAGCATACTGAAATCATTTATAGACGATTGGTCGGATGGAAAAGTTAAAGCAGCCACAGATAGTCAGATTGATACCCTACATAGAAAGGAAAGTGTAAATAAATTAGGTTTACTCATTCATAAAATGATTGAGCAATGAAAGTATTGATCGTTGGAAGTAACTCAGTTCATCTTGCCAATTTTGTGGAAGGGTTGAATAAAAAAGGCATAAAACTATCGCTTTTAGCTGAAGAAGAATGTGATTTTTGGGATAAAGAATATTTCAAGGTTTCCTTTCGCTCATTGAATCCTTTCAGTTTAAATTCAAACTATCGAAAGCTAAAAAATTATTTAGCGGCAAATCAGTTTGATATTATTCATATTCATCAGGCGAATAGATTAGCTTATTTCGTTACAAAAATTGCTTCAAAACTTGATTTGAAAGTGGTTCTTACAGCATGGGGTTCAGATGTTCTGCTAATGCCAAAGAAGAATGCATTATACAAGTTTTTAGTGAAGAAAACTTTAGAAAGGTCCTCTGCAATTACTGCTGATGCAATCGTTATGATTGATGCAATGCTAGAATTAGAACCGACTAAAAACAAATATCATCATCTGCAATATGGAATTGATGCCGTGCAATCTGGTGAAAAAAAGAATATTATTTTCAGTAATAGACTTCATAAAACATTTTATAAAATTGATCAAATAATATCTCTATTTCATGAATTTCAATTAGAGAATAATGATTGGAAATTGGTTATTGCCGGTTCAGGAGCTGAAACAGAGAATTTAAAGGCCCAAGTGAATGGTCTCGATTTAAAAGACAAGGTGGAATTTGTTGGTTGGTTAGACAAAAAGAAAAATCAGTCATGGTATTCTCAAGCTAAAATTTATTGTTCAATTCCTACCAGCGATGGAAGTTCGGTCAGTGTTTTAGAAAGTATGTCGGCGAATTGTATCCCAGTTTTATCAGATATTCCTGTGAGCCATGAATGGATTACAAATGGCTTAAATGGAATAATTTTATCTAAGAATGTTAATCCATTTGTTGAAGCACTCAGCTTAAATATGGAAGACTTAATTAAAGTGAATCAAGAACTTATCCAGAAAAAGGCCCTGAGAGAATCGTGCTTGAGTGATTTTGTAAGTATTTACGAATCTTTGTTAGTGGAAAAATGAAGAATCAATCACTCATAGCTAAATTTCACCCACATATTCTGGGCTTATTTTCGGCAATATTTGTTGTGATTCCTCTATACACCACAATGGCAATTTTAGCTTGGGTAGCTTATCTGTTAATTGGAGGAATTTTAAAATCCATTCAATTTAAATGGAATTGGAAAATGTCTTTGTGGATTGGTTTGTATTTGCTTTACGTTATTGGTTCATTTTTTACAGATCATTCTGATATTGCTGGAAAGTATTTGGAGTATAAATTGTCCTTTGTAATACTTCCCATTCTTTTTTCATTTCAACCTAAAATCAAGTATACTAGTTCTATCACTTTCCTTTGGTTTATTTTGGCAATTACTTGTTTGTCGTTACTTGGTTTTTATCACAGTTTTTTATGTGGATTCAGCATCAACTGTTTTTCTGCATCAATATTTTCTTATGTTCATCACCCAACCTACTTTTCAGCATTTCATGTACTAGCTTTTTCTATTGCAATTTTGGGTTATGTTAGGAAATGGAGGTATTTCAATTTAAATTGGATCATTCCTTTTGTTCTCTTTTCACTAGTCTGTCAAATGCTATCATTAAGCCTGGCAGGGATACTTTTTCTTGGCCTATTATTTATGACTTTCTTTTTAAGGATGCTTTATAAAAAATGGAATCTTCCAGGACTTCTAATTGGTTCTGTTGCTTTTCCGGCTTTGTTTTTTGTTTTTGTCAATAGTGTGCCGCAAATAGAAAGTCAATGGGCAGTGGCAAAATTTTATGCTAAAGAATATAAAGCAAACCCCAGCGATTTTATTAAAAATAGACAATATCCATTCTCAGGAACAGAAGCTCGACTTGTTATGTGGACGGCTGCCTATCAAACTTTTTTGAGTCATCCTTTGGGAGTTGGTACAGGTAATGTTGACGATTATTTGGGAGAACAGTTAAATAACCTGAATCAAGAAGAATTGGCAAAACAAAACTATAATCCGCACAACCAATTTCTTCAAATTGCGATAGAACTGGGGATTTTTGGTTTATTATACCTTATTGTTATGCTAATATACCTTTTGAGATATGCATGGCTCAAAAAGGATTATCTTCTCTTAATACTTATATCGAGTCTTATTTTTAATTCTCTTTTTGAAAGTATGCTCCAACGACAAAGTGGAATAGTATTTTATGTGTTTTTTGTATGTTTTTTACTAAGCCTAACAAAGAATGAAATAGTACAAGACATTAAAACTGAATTATAATGATTGTTTCAATTACTATACCTTGTCGAAATGAAAAACCCTTTATCCAAGAGTGTATAGAAGCAATATATAAAGCCGATTTGCCTGACAATTGTGAATTATTTGTTCATGTAGTTGATGGAATGAGTGACGACGGGACAAGAGAGTTGGTTCATGATTTAACAAAGTCATTTCAAAATCTTTATTTGGTAGATAATAGCCATCAATTGACACCTTTTGCTTTTAATTTGGGGCTGAAGAAAAGAACTGACGCAAATTATCAACAAATAATTGGAGCAAGACATATAATCAGTTCAAATTATTTGTTGAATTGTATAAAAAAAATTGAGTTAGATTCTTCTGTGTGGTGTGTTGGTGGAAGGATAATAAATGAGTATATTAATGAAAAAGGCAAAACGATTGCATCAGCTATGTCCACTACATTTGGCATGGGATTGGGCAATTTTCGCACGCTACAAAAATCAGGTTATACTGATACTGTCACAAGCCCAATGTATCCCCAGTTTGTTTTCGATAAAATCGGCTATTTTGATGAAAACCTAATTAGAAATCAAGATGATGATTTTAATTTTCGGGTAACTCAAGCAGGAGGTAAAATATTCTATGATAATGATATCTCTCTTAAATATTACGTTCGTGGAAATTTCAAAGGTTTGTGGAAACAGTTTTTTCAATATGGCTACTGGAAAGTGTATGTGAATAAAAAACATAAAGCTGTAACAACATTACGCCAATTGGTTCCACCAATTTTTGTGCTATACCTTTTTCTGTTTGCCATAATTGGCTTGCTTACGTGTAATTTGAATTTCCTAACTTTTCTAGGGTTACCCTTGGTTTTATATACTCTGATGGCGATTTATTTTGGAGCCAAAGCTGTTAAGGAAAATAATGTGTCATTTTTCGAGGTTGTTAAAACTTTTCCAATCCTACACATCAGTTATGGGTTGGGTTATCTCAAAGGAATAGTCCATTTTCTCTTTTTAGGAAAAAAACCTTCTGAGAAGGAAAAGACAATGTCGAGATGAGCAATTATTCGAATAATTTGAAAATTGATGTTTCCAACGCCTATATTTGTAGCTGAAATAATCCACTTTTATGATTCCATTTTCACCACCAAGAATTGACCAAAGAGTAATTGATGAAGTAACCGATGCACTAAAAAGCGGATGGATTACTACTGGACCAAGAACCAAATTGTTTGAGAAAAAATTAACTGAATATTGTGGCAACGAATCAACGGTTGCTGTAAATTCCTGGACGGCTGGAATGGAATTAGTTCTACGTTGGTACGGAATAGGTGAGGGTGATGAGGTTATATTGCCAGCTTATACTTATTGCGCTAGTGCAAATGTGATTATTCATACAGGTGCCAAAGTCGTTATGGTAGATATAGCAAAAGAAGATTTCAATCTTTCCATCGATGCTGTTAGAAAGGCAATTACTTCAAGAACAAAGGCCATCCTTCCTGTTGATATTTCTGGTTTTCCTTGTGATTATGATGCTCTTTACGAATTGGTAAATGAGCCTGAAATTAAAGCACTTTTTGAAGCGAAAAACGAAAATGAGGATATGCTAGGACGAATTTTAATCGCCTCAGACGCTGCGCACAGTTTTGGAGCAACTTACAAAGGGAAAAGGGCAGGAGCATTAGCGGATGTTAGTTGTTTTTCTTTTCACGCAGTTAAAAACTTAACGACAGCTGAAGGCGGAACCGTTTCATTGAATCTACCGCATCCTTTTGATAATGAAGCGATATACAAAGCGCTTGGAGTTAAAAGTCTACACGGTCAATCGAAAGATGCTTTAGCGAAGACTCAAAAAGGAAATTGGCGCTACGATGTGACGGAACCTGGATTCAAATGTAATATGACCGATTTACAAGCAGCAATCGGATTAGTTGAACTGGATCGATATCAAGAAAATCTGGACAGAAGAAAAGAAATATTCTCGGCTTATGACAAGGCATTTTCGGATAAAGAATGGGCTATCACACCACTATATAAAGATTCAAAAAGAGAAACAAGCTATCACTTATATTTACTAAGAATAAAAGGAATTACAGAAGTTCAACGCGATGCAATCATGCATGAAATTTTTGAACAAGATGTTTCTGTGAATGTCCATTTTCAGCCATTGCCAATGCTGACTGCCTATAAAAATCTAGGTTTTAAAATGGTAGACTATCCCGAAACTTGGAACAAATACAGCAACGAAATAACACTTCCCGTATATTTCGATTTAAATGACGAACAAGTGCAAACAGTCATTAATGCTGTAAATGTGGCAATAGAAAAAGTTTTGTCTTGAAAAGAACTTTCGACATAGTTGTTTCTCTTATCGTCTTACTGTTTTTCTTGCCTTTTGGTATTATTATTTCAATTTTCATTTTGAGTTCTTCAAAAGGTGGAATTTTTTATCGTCAAACGAGAGTAGGGTTGAACGAAGTAGATTTTAAACTTCTAAAGTTTAGAACGATGCGTCCAAATTCTGATAAGTTAGGACAATTGACTGTTGGCATGCGCGATCCTCGGATTACAAAGATTGGCTATTTCCTTAGAAAATATAAATTGGATGAATTCCCGCAATTTTTAAATGTGCTGAAAGGAGAAATGTCGATAATTGGACCTCGACCGGAGGTTCGGGAATATGTTGATCATTATACTATGGAACAACGAAAGGTGTTGCTTGTGAAACCAGGCATAACGGATTACGCATCGCTGCATTATTTTAATGAAAATGAAGTTTTGGGTCAGTCGCAAGATCCAATTAAAACATACATTGAAGAGGTAATGCCTGTGAAACTAGCTTTGAATAAGAAATACGTTGAAGAACAATCTTTTTTCGTGGATTTAAAAATAATGTGGCGAACCTTTCTAAAAATTATTTCTTAAAGTTTCGCTATTTTTGGCGCGTTCCACATGAGAAAAATACTGATTTTATTAGATTTAGTTTTCATCCTGTTTATAGGATTGCAACTTTATTCTGTGAAAAAACAAACGAAAGTATTGTTCATTGGCAATAGCTATACCTACCGAAATGAAATGCCTGATATTTTTGAGCACATTGCCATTTCAAAAGGGAAGAATATTTTTGTGCAGTCCTGTACAAAAGGTAGGGCGACTTTCTTAATTCAATCGAAAAGAAATGCTGTTTATGATGCGATTAACGACCAGAAATGGGATTATGTAATTGTTCAAGGAGCTAGTCGAGACTTAATTCAGGAAGATGATTATATGGAAGAATATACGCTGCCGGCTCTCGAAAAAATTCTCAAAGCAATAAAGAAAAATAGCCGCCGGTCCAAAACATTGTTTTACATGACTTGGGGTTATAAAAATGGCTACAAACCCAACGATAAAACGGATAGTTACGAAAAGATGACCTTAAAAGTCAGAGATGGCTATATTGATTTAATGGAGCGTTACCGTTTCGGTGTTGTTCCTGTGGGAATGGCTTGGAAAGATTCTCGACGGAAACGTGGAGATGTTAAGCTTTATGTGAAAGATGGAGCGCATCCAAGCTTAAAAGGGTCTTATCTAGCGGCTTGCTGCTTCTATTCAGCAGTTTTTAATGAAAGTGCTATCGGCTCAACCTATTATAGCAAATTAGGACCGCGAACGTGTTACTATCTTCAATCTGTTGGAAGCAGAAATGTTTTGTATCAGCGCAAAAAATACGGCTTGATTCCGAAGGTTTAGTGAATTCCCAAAGCCATTAGAACACCAATAACTATGGCGCTCAATTTGATGAGGTTGAATTTATGATTTTCACTTGTTTCAAAAATAATTGTTGTTGAAATATGTAGGAACATTCCAACAACCACAGCCATAATCATTGAGAAATCTAACTCTGTTCCACCTGAGAAATTCAAATGTCCAAATAATACTCCAGCTGGAGTCATTATCGAGAAAAGCAATAGCAAAAGCCAAGCTTTCATTTTCTCCATGTTAGATTTAAGGAATAAAGTCATAAGTGCTATTGCAACCGGAAATTGATGAAAAATAATGCCCAGCAACAATCCATTTTCTCCGTGATCATGAGCTTGATGAGCAATTTCACCGGCTCCCAAAGGAACGCCTTCAATAAAGGAGTGAATTGACAAAGAAATCAGCAGTGCTATTGGCATTTTTTGATTTTTGTGCACGTGAATATGGCCATGCTCAATACCTCCAGAGAAAAATTCAAGAATTAATTGGACCAAGAATCCTATTAGAATGAATAAGCCAATATTTTCATTACCGTCATGATACAATTCTGGTATAAAATGAATGAAAGCTATAGAAAGTAAAAATCCTCCGCTGAATGCCAACATTAGCTTGATGAAATTCTTTCTGTGCTTATCGAAGAAACTTACGAAAAGCCCTCCGGCAACAACGGCTAAAATCAACCAAAAGATGGTCCAAATCATATTCTTGTATCTTTTTTACAAATAACTATTAAGCGAGTCGACTCATTGGCATCAAAAGAATTCAATTTAAAATCTCCAAAATATTCAATCGGCGTAAGTTTTGCTTGTTTCAACATATTGTCGATTTCCTCTTGACTAAATCCTCTTACTTTTTCTTCAAATTTATGTTTATCGTCACAACTGGTAACATCGATTTGTTTACGAATAAATTTGCCATCAAAAGTTCTATTGATTTGGAAATGAACATTGTCAACCTCCTTCTCTTCATGCGGAACGAGGTTTTTAACAGCTGTAATGGCATTTAAATAATCCAAAACAAAAATACCGCCTTCCTTCGTCATATTTGAAATTCCGTTCAATACTTTTTGATTCTCTTCTTCTTCTTCAAAATAACCGAAACTCGTAAACAAATTAAAAACACAATCAAAAGCCTCTTCGTCGAAGGGTTCGCGCATGTCTTGAACTCGAAAATGTAATTTTGAATTTTCGAATTGCTTTGCATGTGAAATACTTTGTTCGGACAAATCCACACCCAAAACATTCATGCCCAATTCGTTCAAAGTAATAGAGTGTCGCCCTTTACCGCAAGCCAAATCTAAAACATGTGAGTTTTCTGGAAGTTTCAAATGAGTCAACAGATTCACGATAAATTTACGCGCCTCAGTATCATCTCTTTCACGATACAACAAATGATAAAAAGTCGTATCAAACCATGAAACAAACCATTCTTTCGAATTCATAGTTGCCAAAGATATAGTTTATCAACACTGCAATAGTAAAAAAACGATTAAAATAATGGTGATTTTGTTGCTTCCAAAGTGTTATATTTGTTTTTCTATCTATAACTATATGTCGTTGAGTAACATCTACAATCTGTATAAAGCATTAGAGGAGGAATCCATTTTACTTTCTTTCAAAGGTGTCTTTACGTCGGATTTACTCACTTCTATTCTTCAGATTATGGAATCTAAACTGTCCTACTTAGAGGAAAGTCCAAAAATCAAGAAGAAAGTATTTAATGTTTTAGTTGAGTGTCTTCAAAACCTTTATCATCATATAGAATCTGGTGTAATGATACAAGACGGTGATGAATTGACTGATGGTCGTTCTGCACTTTTAATGATTGCAAGAATCGATGGAGTTTTTTACATTCGAACTGGAAATTACATATTAAATGATGTTTCAGATGAGTTGGAGCAGAGAATAAAAAAAATAAACAGCCTTGAAAAAGAAGGTTTGAAATTATATTATCAAGAAGTTTTAAGTGATGGTATTCGTTCCGAAAAAGGAACAGCTGGCCTGGGGATGATAGATATAGCAAGAAAGTCAGGGAATAAATTAGATTATGAATTCCTAGATGTTGGAACAAATTACAGTTTCTTTTGCTTAAATGTTAAAATTGATTGACCTTTTATATTTGAGAATATGGAAAATTTAAACTTAGACGGATCCGCTAAAACACCATCCGTAAAATTCGATTTCGAAAATGGTTCTATGGAACTAAAAGGAAGATCTATACCTGAAAATTCTGTGGAATTTTATCAGCCACTGAATGAATGGATAGATGGTTATAGTTCAAAACCAAAAGGAAAAACTGTAGTTGATATCAAATTGGAATATTTTAATACCTCTTCTTCGAAATGCATTTTAGACCTTTTCAAAAAATTGGAGAGTTTAAATGGAACCCAGACTGAAGTAATCGTAAACTGGTATTTCGAGCAAGACGATGAAGACATGGAGGAGGCAGGAGAAGATTACCAAGCGATCATTGGACTACCTTTCAACATGATTGAAGTAGAAGAAATATAGTCGTTGTGACTATTGGCATAACAGGAGGTATTGGAGCTGGAAAATCATTGATTTCTAAAATTTTAGAATCTTTGTACTATCCTGTATTCAATTCTGATGTTGAAGCCAAATTATTGGTGGAAAACGATTCGGAAATCAAAACTAGAATTATTGCACTTTTAGGTAAGGAAGCTTATTCTCTGAATGGGTACAATAGACCCTTCGTCGCAGGAATTGTCTTTAGCAATGACGAGAAACTGAAACAACTTAATGCCATTATTCATCCAGCAGTGCGAAATGCATTTCAAGAGTTTGTGCGGAATAGTGATTCCGATATTGTTTTCAATGAAGCTGCTATTTTGTTTGAAACTGGAGCTTATAAAGAATTCGAAAAGACAATTTTAGTCTGTGCTGATGAAGAATTGCGAATAAAACGTATCGCAAAGCGCGACAAAGCGAGCATAGAAGAAATAAAGGCCCGATTCGCAAAGCAATGGCCAGATGAAAGAAAAAGGCCGCTAGCGGATTTTATAATTGAAAACAACGAGAAAGAATCAGTCCTCGTTCAGTTAAACGAAATTCTAGAAAAACTTAAGTAGATTATTGTTGATCTTCAGTTAAATCCTCGAAATCGTCAAAATGTGTTGAATCTTCAGTAGAGTCTATATTATTTTGAGAATTGTCAATTCGAGGTGAAATCAACAGCAGAATAGATTGAATAATTTTTCCGAAAACAGATAGAAGAAAGAAAAACCCAATCACCTTGAAAATGAACCCAAAAAAGGCAGCGTTTTCAATACTTATGATACTTTCTTTGAACCAATTGGAAATAGTATTACTTCCTAAATTAGGATAATAAATACACGCGACGAAATAGCCTAATGCTAAAACAACTAAGCCTATTTCAGCCGCTAAATTGAACTTTTGAACCACCTGCTTTTGACCATTTTGAATGAATCCAAAAAGCATTCCTTTCTGCTGATTTCGCTGAAGTTTACTAACGAAATAGAAGAGTAAAATTAATCCTGTTATTACAATCGAATTTTGACTTAAGGATAAGTCAGAATCAGTTTGAAAACAAAATAGGAAGGTAACTTGAACTAAAAAAAGGTATTGTATTGCCTTTAAACCATAATGGGCGAGTACAGAACGACTTTGTCCTCCACTTAAGATGGTAAATGCAATTTGGAAAAGTCCCCAGATGAAACCGAAAATTGCTAAAATAACCCCTAATCGAAAAATAGTATTGATAATTTCCACAATACAAAAGTGATTAAAATTCTATTAACTCGAATAAAATGACGTTGTTTTCCAAGTTTTTTCCAATTATTTAACAGCAAGCACCTCTCGAAAAGCAGAAAAAAAGGTCTGAATACCTATCTTTAGCAAAACAAATGTATTTAACTATGAGATATTTTAAAATTGCACTTTTTCTATTGTTGTCCACTTCAGTTTCGTTCGCTGAAGAGGGGATGCTTATTCCATCGGTGATCCAGGCCTTTGAGTCAGACATGAAAGCGATGGGAATGAAATTAAGCGCAAAAGACATTTACAGTGTTAATTCCTCAAGTTTAAAAGATGCAGTTCTTCATTTTGGTGGGGGTTGTACAGCAGAATTGGTCTCTGATAGAGGACTTTTATTAACGAATCATCACTGTGGATATAGTCAAATTCAATCTCATTCTTCTTTAGAAAAAGACTACTTAAAATATGGTTTTTGGGCGAAAAATTATAGCGAAGAATTGCCAAACCCTGGTTTGTATGCAGCTCGAATGGTTAGAATCGACGACGTTACGCAAACCGTTTTATTTGGAGTAGATGAAAGCATGACAGATGAGCAAAAGATGATTCAGATGAAAAAGAACGTTTCTACCTTGATTGAAGATGCTGAAAAAGGAACCAACTACAAAGCTGAAATTAAAGCATTCAATTATGGAAATGATTATTACATGATTGTCAAAGAGATTTTTAATGATGTACGTTTAGTTGGAACACCACCGAATTCTATTGGTAAATTCGGAGGAGACACAGACAATTGGGTTTGGCCAAGACATACTGGAGATTTTTCAGTGTTTAGAGTGTATGCAGGAAAAGATAATAAACCAGCGAATTATAGCACGGAGAACGTTCCGTATACACCCTTACATTTTTTACCTATTTCAATGATGCCAAGAAAAACTGGCGATTTCACAATGGTGTATGGTTTCCCTGGAACTACAGAACAACACTTGGTTTCTTCTCAAATAAAGTACATCATTGATAAAGAACGCCCAGCACGAATTGCAATGCGTGAAAGGTCATTGTCTGTTATTGATGCAGGAATGCGTTCATCAGATCAAATCCGAATTCAATATGCTTCTAAGCAAGCAAGAATCGCCAATGCATATAAAAAGTGGATAGGTCAAGTAGGAGGATTGAAGGAATTGAACGCTATAGAAGTTAAAGAAAACTACGAAAGAGAATATCAAGTACAAGCAGACAGCAAGCCAGAATGGAAAAAAGAATACGGATCGATTATCAGTGACATGAAAAAAGTTGCAGAAGAAGGCTTACAATATGATTTTGCCTATGCAATGGTAATTGAATATCTTTTTACTGGACCTGAAATGTTTGCTCAAGCTAGAAAGTTCTCGGATTTGATAGATAATTTTGCTGATTATGAGGCAAATGGAAAGTTAGAAGAAAAAGTTTCTGAAATTGAAAAAGGCTTAGAAGGTTTTTTCAAAAACTATAACGCTGAAGTAGATCGAGAAATATTTGAACTTTTAACTGCAGAATACGTGAATCAAATGGGAAGTGATAAGCTTCCTGGAATGTTGAAATCAAACTCGGCTACTTTATTGGCGAAGGCGATTTATAATAAATCAATTTTAGTAGACATTGAAAAAGCTAAAAAAGCACTAAGAAAAGTCAATAAAGGAAGCATTAAGAAATTTCAACGTGATCCAGGAATTAAGCTTTTTAGAGAACTTTATGAAAGCTTTAAGGTTGATGTTATACCTGGCGTTCGAAAATTCAATACCGACATGGATGGATTGCTTAAAACGTATGTGAAAGGGAAAAAAGAAATGTTTCCTAACGTAAAATATTGGGCAGATGCCAACGGTACAATGCGAATTTCTTATGGTAAATTGGAAGGAAGCTCACCAATCGATGGCATGAGCTATACAGAACATACAACAACGGATGGGATAATTCAGAAACATAGTACAGGAAATCCTGATTTTGAGTTGTTACCCGACTTATTAGACTTATACAAAAAACGTGATTTCGGGAAGTATGAGCAAGACGGTGATCTATGGGTTTGTTTTAGCGGATCGAATCACACAACAGGAGGAAATTCTGGATCCCCAGTAATTGATGGTGAAGGAAGACTTATGGGGCTTAATTTTGACCGAAGTTGGGAAAGCACTATGAGCGATTATATGTTCGATCCATCTCGTTGCAGAAACATTGTAGTCGATATACGATACGTACTTTGGGTTATGGATAAATATGCAAATGCAGGTCATTTGGTAGAAGAAATGAAGCTAGAAGGGAAATAGCGATAATTTAAAATTTAACAATAAGTGTTAAATTTTAAATTACCATAATTCTCTGGCATGACAATTGTTTCTTTTTGGATATAACCATTAAAATTATTTATATGAAACAGAGACTTTTATACTTCAGTATGGCAATAGTCCTTTTTGGAAATATGCCAATGGTATCAGCACAAGAAACATCTAGTTTTGATACCGAATTTGTTTCCATTGATAATGAATTGATTAAATGGGACCCTGTTAGAGGAAAATGGTTGGGCAGCTCATTAAAAGCAATGTCGGCTAATGAACCTATTCCAGACAGAACATTTCCAGAAGATTTTTCTCCTGCCGAAATGATGCGATTAGTGCCATCTAGCACCATGGATAATGTTCGCACGATTTCTCAAAACCAAAGTCAAAATTCGAGAGATTTATTGGCCAGAGATCGTTGGGCGCGCATTCACAACTATACTAATCGTCCAACTTGTAGGTTGGTTATGGGAAGAACCTATGGAGATCCACATTTGAAATCATTTGACGGCGCTAGCTATTCTTTTCAAACTGTTGGTGAATTTGTTTTAGCCTCAGCCAACAACAATCAGTTTGAAGTTCAAGTTCGACAAGAACCACAGCGAGATGATTTTTCACTAAATACGGCTGTTGCTATGCAAGTAGGAGGTGACCGTTTAGGAATTTATGCCAGAGATAAAAGAGATGCTTTTACATCTCCGGTAATGTTGAACGGAATGCCAATTGAGGTTGGATCAAGAACGTATTATTTACCTCATGGTGGAACTGTGCGTAATTCAGGTAAAAACTATTTAGTCACATGGCCGACTGGTGAGACTGTTTCTGTCGATATGAGCAGAACTGGTGGAATGTCTTTCATGAATGTTGCTGTTCAAGTTTATCCTTGTGCTTCAAACCGTTATTCAGGATTGATGGGTAACGCAAACGGAGACAGAAATGATGACTTCAATACTGGCCGCGGAAATTCTATGAGTGGTGTTTTTGCAAGCAATGGTTCAATGTCTCAAGAAATGGAAAAAGAGCGATTGGCTTTTTTGTCGAAAGATTTTGCCAATTCTTATAGAATAACACCCCAAACTTCACTTTTTGACTATGGATTTGGAGAAAGCACAATGACTTTTACAGACTATAGTTATCCAAGAGTTCACCGAACAATTCACGATATACCAATGGCGAGAAGAACAACTGCCAGAAACACTTGTGAAGCTAGCGGACTTCGAGGAGATGATTTAAACGCTTGTATTTATGATCAAGCATTTCTGGATATTGCACCTGTACAACCTCCAGTAATTCGAGATAGAACAGACCGAGTTGCTTTAGTAAAAGTGGATAGAGAGGTTCCGAATACGAATACATCGAATGACGTTCCGACGACAAGGTCTGTTCCAGTAATTAAGGATACGAGAGAGTCACCTAATGGAACAATAAATACGAAACCCGTTCAGGAAAATCAAAAGATTGATGACGTTCAAGGAAGTCAAGTACAAACAGAGCCGGTTAGAACTTCTACAAAATGGAATTCTCGTTCTGTTGAGGATAGAAAGGTTGAGGAGGTTGTTAAACCAACTAGCACAAGTACAACTACTCGATCAACAGGTAATGATACTAGAAGTGGTTCTTCATCAAGTTCGACTAGAAATTTACCAAGCACTCCTTCGCCTGCACCTTCGACAAAAACGGATACTCGACAGAAATCAGTTCCAGCCGTGAAAAAAGCACCGCAGCCAACTCGACAACCAGGAACAAAACCTAGTACTCCAAAACCTTCAACGCGAGGTGGAGGAACTGGCACAGTTGGTACTGTGAAACGGGGTGGTTAGTCAATATTAGAAATAAAAAAAGCTTCTGAGAAATCAGAAGCTTTTTTTATTGGTTTATTTTTTTGTTCTAAATGTGAAGCGCTCTTTTATCAGTAGCGTCCATAGCGGCTTCTTTTACACCTTCTGAATAGGTTGGATGTGGATGACAGATTCTTGCTATATCTTCAGCAGAAGCTCGGTATTCCATTGCAACGACAGCTTCCATTATTAAGTCAGCTGCGCGAGGTGCAATCATATGAACACCTAACACTTCATCCGTATTTTTATCAGCTATAATCTTTATCACCCCAGCAGTATCCATGCTAGCTCTAGCTCTTCCTAATGCTTTAATTGGGAAACTTCCAATTTTGATTTCAACTCCAGCGTCTTTCAATTCTTTCTCTGTTTTACCAACTGAAGCAACTTCTGGCCAAGTGTAAACGACTCCTGGAATTAAATTGTAATTCATGTGTGGCTTCTGACCAGCTAAAAGTTCAGCAACAAATACACCTTCTTCTTCAGCTTTATGTGCCAACATTGCGCCGCGAACTACATCACCAACAGCATATATATTCGGCACGTTTGTTTGAAGATGTTCATTTACCTCAACTTGTCCTCGGTCATTTAATTTAACTCCTGCTTTTTCGAAACCCAGTCCTTCTGTAAACGGTTTTCTACCCACGGCTACTAAACAATAATCAGCAGTCAATTTTACTTCTTCGTTCTTTTTATTCAAAACTGTAAGTTCAACGGATTTTCCTTTGTTCACTACTTTTTGAACTTTGTGCTCCATGTGGAATTTGAACCCTTCTTTTTTAAGAATTCTAGTTAACTCTTTACCCATAGTTTCGTCCATGGTTGGTATGATGCTTGAAGCAAATTCAACGACTTCAACTTCAGATCCAAGACGACTGTATACAGAACCTAATTCCAAACCAATAACACCGCCGCCAATAACGATCATTTTCTTCGGAATTTCCTTGAGATTTAAGGCTTCAGTTGAAGTGATAATTCGTTTTTTATCAGGCTCCATTCCCGGGAAGAAATTTGGTTTAGAGCCTGTTGCGATAATAATATTTTTAGATTTTATTTGAGTTGATTTTCCGTCATTCCCTTTGATTTCAACTGTTGTAGAATCAACAAAAGAACCTAAACCTTCAAACGTCGTAACTTTATTTTTGTCCATCAAAAATTTGATGCCATTGCAGGTTTGAGCAACAACATCTTCTTTGCGGGATATCATTTGTTTCAAGTTTGGAGAAACTTTTCCCGTGTCAATGCCATGCTCTTTGAAATTATGAACTGCATTATAAAAATGCTCCGATGAATCTAACAAAGCTTTAGAAGGTATACAGCCCACGTTGAGACAAGTACCACCCAATGTGCTGTATTTCTCAATTAAAGCTGTTTTCATACCCAATTGAGCACATCGTATAGCTGCGACGTATCCACCTGGTCCAGATCCTATTATAGTAACATCAAAAGATTCCATGCGTTTGTTTATTTTTTTGCAAAGTTAGAATTTCTACTCACTCTATTTTTATCTTACTCGACAAAATATCATAATTGATATTGTCTTATCTTAATAGGGCTAAAAAAAAAGACTGCCCATTGGACAGTCTTTTCAATTTTATTATTCTGAGATTATAATTTAATGAATTTCGTTGTTTCAGATTGTTTTCCTGAAGTGAATTTCACAATATATGTTCCTCTAGGTAAATCATTCGCTTCAATATCTAATAGACCTTCACCTTTCGACATTTTAGTTTCGATTGTTTTAACTTTTGATCCAGTAATTGAGTATACCGATACATAAACAGCTCCTGCTTGTTCCAAATTGAAACTCAAGGTAGTTGAAGCTGCAGTTGGATTCGGATAAGTTTTCAATTTGGCTTTTAAGACGTCGTTGTTATTCGAATTGTTATATTTCGCTACATCTAATAAAGATGAAGAAGCCCAAATGCCTCTACCAAAAGTTGCAATGTAGATTTCACCAGATCTAGTGTTACCCTCATTAAACGTTCTTGTCGATTGACGAACTTCGTAAACTGGAGTTCCTTCAAAACCTGCACTAGAATATGTCCATGAAGCTCCATCATTAGCAGAAACAAACACTCCTGTGTGCGTACCAACAACAATAATTTGGTCATCATCTCTGTCGATAATTCCATCATATATGAATGGTGAATTCACTCCAGAAAGAGATCCAAGGTTAGTAAATGTTGGTGAAGCTGACGTAGCATTTGACGAACGTCTTGCATTAGCCAAACCTGGGAAAATGATTAAATCGTTAGGATTATTTGGATTAAGTGCAATTCCCTCCACTGCTCCAGAAGCAATTTGAACTTTGTTCGCATTGTTAGGGGCTATAGTGTTTTCGGCAGGGAAGGCTGGATCACTCGTGTAGAGATCTCCAAATCCATCAATTCTATATACTGAACTTCCTGCTGAAATAAAGCAATGATTTAGATTTTTTGAGAATTCAATATCTATTTTAAGTCCAGATCCAGAACCAATTCCTTGCGCCATGATAATCCAATTAGGCGATGCTGTATTTGTTCTAAGTGCGTTTCTTGTTCCCCATAGTTCTCCACCATTTTTGTCAACATACAATACAAACCATGATTGGAATGGATCTGCAACACGAACTGAATCCCAAGAAACACTTTGCGCTGTTGAATCCTTTCCAAGTTCAATTATTTTATTTGAAATTGGGTGTTGAGCAAAATACCATTTGTATGATCCAATACTAGAAACAACAACTGTATCTGGACCGTTAGGTACTTGCACAAGTAGTGAATCTCCAATACTTAATGTTGGTGAACCGCTGATGTATGAATAATTATAATTTCCTAAAAGTACAGTAACACCGTTTTGATTTTTAACTGATACTCTTGTTTGAGTTAATGAAGCTTTCTTACTTACAAATGCATCATAATACATCGCGGTAGGAGTGACGTAGTTTATAGTATCACCGGTAGAAGCACTAGGAATACGTACATTCGATCCTGCAGTATAGTTTTTACTTGCACCATAATCTAAAGAATCTTTAGAATTAAGGTCAAAATATTCAAACAAGCCTATAGTCGTGTGGAATGGGAAATTTGCCTCGGTATAACTCGTTTGAAAATCTGGAAGGAATGCTGAGGTGTTAACACCTTTATCTATGGATCTTCTCACAACTCCATTTTGAGAAGTAGTGAACATAACTTTTGGGTTGAAGAAAGAAATTTCACATTGAACGCCATCTCCACCACTGACCTCTCTAAATTCTTTGTAAGTTGAAAGAGTGTAATCATTGTAAAGTGACCCATTATCTTGGGCTCCACCTAAAACAGCTCCAAATTTATCGAATGCCATCCCGTAAAACTGAGTTACGTTGTATCCTCGATTTGATGCGTAAAAAGAAGTTCCTAAATTCGTAGATATCCCAATTCCACCATCATTTCCAATATACATTCTGTTGTCGTTAGCAAATTTAAATTCATGGTTATCTGCATGAACATAAACAGAAGATGTACCAGGGTTAGCATACCAAAGTGACAATTTTTCAAAACCACCAGCTATTGGATTATTACTTGTTTGTTTCCATTTCCAAACATCTAAACCTCCAATTAATATTTTTTCAGGATCTGTAGGGTCAACTGCAACTACTGAGTTATATCCTGCTTGATTACTATAGATGTTCAAATTTCCTGTTGTATTCGAAGAACCAACAAACTGAGACCAAGTCTCTCCATTATCTTGAGAAACATTCATTCCTATTAGAGTTGCTGTAGTAGTTCTACATGCATAAAGATTATACTTTCCTTGAGCATTTTTGGTTGGAGAGATGGCATATTCCATTCTAGCAGCTCCAATAGGAACGAGACCAGCGCCGCTTCCTGATTTATCATTAAAACTATTTCCGCCGTCAGTTGAAACAAAAGTTTTACCTGCTCCGATAGACGCTACAATTACACTACCATCATTAGAAATTTGAACAGCAGTAGATGCACCCGAAGTTGTTGTAACGTTAGTAAGTGTTGCATCACCAAAAGTCCATGATTTCAATCCTGAATTTGTTGTGAGCCAAATTTTATTGCTATTTGGAGCTGCAACAATTTCTCTAATTTGAGAAAAAGCAGCAGTGTTTGTATTTGCAACAATATTCCAACTAACCCCATCATCAGTTGAAATCCATACACCGTCACCTTCCCAAACTTCAGACCACGGTGCATAACTCATTCCAGTTGCGGCAACAATTGCTCCATTTTGCAATTGTGTCATTGAAGAAATGAATTTTGATCCTGGATAAGTTTCAACTTTTGACCAATTTGTTCCTTTATTAGTAGATCGGAAAATACCACCAGTAACACTACCAGCCCAAATGTTATTATTATTGTTTTTATCAATAACTATAGAACGTGTTCTACCTCCAATATTATCAGGCCCTTTTTCTTCCCATGTTAAAGGAAGGGCCTTGGAGTTATTCATGCTTTTTACTGCTTTATCAATAAGCTTCAATTTTGCAGATGTAATCCTTTCACCTGTCGAAGGATCAAAATATCGCGCTGCAAACCATGCTGCCGCATCGTCATTGATTGAGTTTTCTTGAAGGAACGAAAGTTGATTTTTACTGTATTCACCTTTTTTGTTAATTGCATATGGAGATGCAATTAAAACCGCCGCTATTGCAACTGCTCCTAGAGAACCGAGTAAAATGAGTTTGCTTCTTTTCATACTATATATTTAAACCGTAATAACTAATTGTCAAATTTACGAGTGCCAAATTACGAAAATTTAAAGTTTTTTGGCAATGCTAAAGTGAATAAAATTTACATTTATTTTCTTACAACAGTAAAAATAGAATATTTGTTCTAGAATAAGAAATAATTATTTCCGTTTACAGAGGAAATTATACATGTCTAAATGTCTTTAAAAAAGATGTTTCTCTGCGTGATAAGAAGACCGAACTAGTGGTCCACTCTCTACGTAACGAAAGCCCATTTTTAGACCAACTTCCTTGTATTCTGCAAATTTTTCAGGAGTTACAAATTCGGCTATTGGGAGATGCTTTGCAGTAGGCTGCAAATATTGCCCTAAAGTTAAAACATCTACTTCAACACTTCTTAAATCTTGCATTGTTTCAATAACTTCCTGCTCTGTCTCTCCTAAACCTAACATTACTCCTGATTTTGTTCTCATCCCACCTTTCTTTAAACGGAATAAAACCTCTAAACTTCTGTCGTATTTAGCTTGAATCCTTACTTCTTTGGTCAATCGTCGAACAGTTTCTAGATTGTGGGAAACGATTTCTGGAGCTACATCAATAATGCGTTGAAGGTTTTCCCATTTGCCGGCAAAATCAGGAATTAGGGTCTCCAATGTTGTTCCTGGCGATTGGTGACGAATTGCTCGAACTGTCTGTGCCCAAATTTCCGATCCTCCATCTTTTAAATCGTCTCGATCCACAGATGTAATGACTGCATGTTTAACCCCCATTAATTTTACGCTCTGCGCAACATTACCAGGTTCAAATTCATCAGCTTCTTCCGGGCGACCAGTCTGAACAGCGCAAAAACCACATGAACGGGTACAAATATTTCCTAAGATCATAAAAGTTGCCGTGCCTTCACCCCAGCATTCTCCCATATTCGGACAATTACCACTTTCACAAATAGTATGAAGCTTGTGCTCAGAAACTAATGAACGAACTTTCTTGTAATTTTCGCCAGTTGGTAATTTTACACGCAACCATTTAGGTTTATTAATTCGGACACGACCTTCTTGTGTAATGACAGTGTTTTCCATTTTATATTTTATTTTTCCCAAATTGCACAGAGGCGTATAAGGAAGGGAATATTTTTTTATTGCTACCTAAGTAAAAGAGTTCTATATTTTTTGAAAAATAATCTAGTTGTAAACCAACTTCTACAGCTGTAATTTTGTTTGAATTTGCACTAAAATCAAATTGAAAACCTGATTTTGCAAATCCACCTAAGACAAAAGTGCTTTGATTAAAACCTTTCCAAACTCCAGAACGGCCATAAATGTTTTCGTTGTGATGAATGGTTGGATCATATCTCAAATCTTTTGCTTCAACCTCTGGAATTTGAGTATATGGCTCTTTTATTTTTAAATAAATAGGTTTTAACATTCCCACAGATGGGCCGATATTAATATTATATCGAATAGCGACTCCTCGGATTCTTCTTCTTTCATATAATAACCAACTGCCACCATAAGCCAAACGTCCAGCAAAAAGTAAATTTATTTTGCCAAAAACATAGGATCTAGAATCTTCGTATGCAGAATTCGTTCTTCTTGTTTCTTTACCACCTTTTAGGCTTACTATGCTTATATGCAATCCTTGTTTAAATTTGTAGTTGACATTTCGCTCAAAAGAAAAACCAGCACCAAAACCGTTGGTTGAAAGCTGTGGGCCGAGATACCAATTCTTTTTGTACAGATAATCGACTGGTTCTTCAGCAGGCAGTTGACCCCAAGCTGTAATGCTATAAGAAGCAAAAAAGAGTATTTTTACCAGGTGATTCAAAAGGGTTGTCTTTTTGATAGCAACAAAGTTACGATAATTAGAAGAAATGGAAACGGTTAAAATAGAATATTTAGGTGATTTAAGGACAGAATGTGTGCATGTGAAAAGCGGAACAAAGCTGCTCACGGATGCTCCAACCGACAATAAAGGAAAAGGAGAATTTTTCTCACCTACTGATTTGGTTGCAACCGCTTATGGTGCTTGCATGGTTTCATTAATTGGAATTTACTGTCAAGACCATGGACTTGAATTTATCTGTGGTTCCGTTGGTGTTCAAAAAATAATGGAAAGTAATCCGAGAAGAATTGGTGAACTTATCATTAATATGGATTTAGCAGGAAACAATTGGGATGAGAAAACTCAAAAGAAAATTGTTCGTGTAGCAGAAACTTGTCCTGTTGCTAAATCCGTTTCACCAGACATTATTATAACTTTAGACATTCAATTTTAAGATGAGAGAAAACAATACATACATAAAGCCGACGCCTTCAGATGTGATTTTTGGAATTAGAGCGGTCATTGAAGCAATTCGTAGCGAAAGAGAAATCAATAAAATAATGATTTTGAAGGGCATGAAAAAAGAACTTTTTCAGGAGCTCAAAGAAGAATTAGCAAACAAAGATTATTATCTTCAATTCGTTCCTATTGAAAAATTAGATAGAATAACAATCGAAAATCATCAAGGAGTAATAGCATATGTTTCGCCTGTTGAATACCAAAACATTGAGGAATTTGTCGATAAAAGAATCGAAGAAGGTTTGAAAAGCAACATTCTTGTTTTAGATAGAATTACGGATGTTCGAAATTTTGGAGCGATAGCACGAACGGCAGAATGTCAAGGTGTCGACGCTATTTTAATTCCCTCAAAAGGATCGGCTATGGTTACTGCTGACGCAATGAAAACTTCTGCCGGCGCTTTAAATCGAATTCCTGTTTGTAAAACAGAAAGTTTGAAAGATAGTTTATTCTACATGCAGCAATCTGGTTTTAGAATTGTAGCATGTTCCGAAAAAGGAAATGTTCCGCTTTACGAAGTTAATTTCCGAGGATCTGTTGTTACCATTTTTGGTTCTGAAGAAGATGGGATAACTACTGATTTAATGAATTTGGCAGATATCAAAGCAAGAATTCCAATGCGAGGAGAAATTGCATCTCTAAATGTTGGGGTTTCTGTTGGAATGGCTTTGTACGAAAAAACACGTCAAGAATTGCATGGATAATTTTTCAATAGGCAATTTTTGGAGTAAGCACAAAGTATTTTTTCTGCTTCTCCTAGTTGGGCTGGCGGTCCGATTTGCTTTTATTGAAAATACTGGACTTTCAAATGATGAATTGAGTGCTTGGTTCAGAACACGATTCGCTTCGTGGGACGAGTTTTGGCTTCTTGGTGTCAAAGATGGTGACATGCATCCTGGCTTTTACCAAGTCTTTCTGTGGATTTGGGTTAGGGTTTTTGGAGACTCTGAATTGAGTCTGCGTGGCACTTCACTAGTATTCTTCGCTGCAAATCTTGGACTTCTTTACACGATAGCTTGCCGGTTTTTCTCAAGATACACAGGATTAATAATTGTCGCGTTCTATGTTTCACTTTCATTTTTGATTATTAATACCACAACCGCTCGACCATATAATTCTGGAGTTTTCTTTCTGCTTTTGGCCTATTATTTTTTAATGCTAATAAACACGCAAGAAGGAAAAGGTAAAATTAGTTCATGGATTTGGTTAACTGTAGCTTTCCTAGGAGCAATGTTGTCGCATTATTTCGCTTTTCTGTCTGTTGGAATTATGGGGCTTTTAGCTATCCAATATTTGTCAAGAGAAAAAATTGTTGGTCTCGTCGTATCAGGAATTGGCGCTTTAGTTTTGTTTTCACTTCACGCCTCGACTACTTTGCATCAATTAAGTAAAGGTGGCATAGGTTGGCTGGATAAGCCGGACTTCTTTTGGTGGGCAGACTTCCTCAAACAAACTTTCCAAGATTCATGGTGGATGCTATCTATTGCCATAATTCTAATAATCTTTGTGAAAAATAATAATATTAACATCTCAAAAAATCAAGGTTTTGGCTTGAGAATAGCTATAATTACTGGGGTCGCAGCTTATTTTATTTCAATTCTATACACGCCAATTTTAAGAGAATTGGTTTTTCAATTTCTATTACCTTTTATTTTATTTGGGTTTTTAGGTTCAATTCAATTATCTCAAGATAAAGGTCGATGGAAAAAATATTTGCCATTCGGGATTGTGACCTTATTTACATTGCACAGTATTTTCATCGTTGAAATATTTCAACCAAAACATTATGGTGTATTCAAAGAATTGGGGCAAAATCAGAGCGCGTGGGTAGCTGAAAGAAAAGCCAAGAATATAACTTTTGCGGAAAACTTTAATAATGTAGATTACATAAATTACTATTTAGATTCTGCTGTGACAGAAGAAATAGTTGATTGGGCTGACCCACGTGCTGTTTATCAATTGCACAAAAGAGCGAAAGATTCCAAAACAGCTTATTTTCTATACAATTGGAGTAACAATTACAATTCCCCGATGTTTTTAGAATGTATTCGTCGATATTATCCTCGGTTGGCAAATCAAAAATCGTATTTCAATAGTGGATCTTATTTGTTTTCAAAAACGTTCAAGGATAATGCGATCAGCAAAAGAGAAATCACAGAGGTGTTTGAAGGTGGATTAATTGAAGGTGAGGAGTTTTTTGGTGAGTTTAAAACGAAAGTTGGGAATATACGAGGTGAATTAAGATCGAAAGAATATTTGCTTTTAGAATCTCGAGCTAGTGTTTCAGATATTAAAACCTTTTATATGGTAGTCACAGCTGAACGAGATGGAGAATTTTTGCAAATAGATTCAATTCCTGTTCTATATTCTGCGTATAACCAAATTGAATTATCAAATGAGCCAGGTATGAATGATTATTTCATGGCTTTTGATTTGCCTAAAAAATTGAGAAGCGACGACATTATTAAAATTTATTGTTGGAATCCTGAAAAAGGGGAGATAATGATAAACAACATGAAGTTGTATGCAGTAAAAGTTGGACTTTAAGGTCGGAAAACCCAAGGTAATTTCCCAGGCAATTCCGGCAAATGTTCAATTACATCATCGTCCTTTCTTACTTTATGTTTACCGCGATGATTAAAGAAAATCGCTTTCATTCCTGCGCCCAATCCTCCTAGATAATCAGCTTCGTAATTGTCGCCAATCATTACACTTTTTTCTTTAGGCGCTTTGGCTTTTTCCATAGAATGATGGAAAACTTTGGAATCTGGTTTTGTTACGCCAACTTCTTCAGAACAAACAATTACATCAAAAAATGACTTCAATCCAGCTTCACGAATTTTAATGTGTTGCACTTCTTGAAATCCATTGGTAATTATGTGCAACGCGTACCCCTCATTTGACAAATTATTCAAAGTTTCAATGGCTCCGGGAAATAGATTCTTTTGATAAGGTGAAACATCTAAATAAGATTGACTTAAAGTTTCGACCAATGCTGTATCTTCAATTTTAAAATATTTTAAGGCATCGGAAAAACGCTTGGTTCTTAGCAATTCTTTATCGATTTTCCCTCTGCCATATTGCTGCCATAGTAGCTTGTTCGCATTTTGGTAAACGCCATGAAATGTTGAAAATTTCTCTATTCGTTCATTCAAATTGGTTTCTTTAAAAATTTGTTTCAACGCACTTTTCGAATTTTTTTCAAAATCCCAAAGCGTGTGATCTAAATCAAAAAAAAGATGGTAACCTTCCATTATTAAAATACTTTGTAGGCCAAAACGCTAAGCAAGAAGCTATTAATTACGAGGCCCAAAACTATCAGCGAAAATGTATTTTTCTGGTGACTATAAAACTTTGCACAAATGATACTGCCAATCGGAACGGAAAGAAAAAGTGGTGCTAAAAAACACAGCCCGTATTGACCAATTCTATGCTTTAATCGAATAACAGTTTTGTTTAATTTGGTAAAATTCTTTTTGCTTTTATAAACTTGGCCAAGAGCTTCCATTTTGATCCGTTTCTCAACTTTCTTTCTTTGGTAACGTTTCATGAAATAATCACTCATAAAATAGAATACCAAAGCACTAAAAAAACCGCCACAAAGAGCTGAAATCCATGTGGAAAAGAAGTCTAGTTTCAGACCTGCACCTGTAAATGGTGCAAACATGAATTTGACAAACGATAAAAAGAATACGGCAGTAATTGATCCCCACTTCATGAAAACAAATTACAATTTAACGCCATATGCCAAATCTCCAGCATCGCCAAGTCCTGGGACAATATAGGATTGTGCAGTTAACTCTTTGTCAATAGCACCAACGTAATACAAAGTATCCTTTGGTAAATGATCTTGCAGAAAAATCAGAGCTTCAGGAGAGGCTATAGCAGCGCAAATAATTGTTTTCTTAGGTTTGCCATTGCCTATTAAAGATTTGTATACCATCTGCATTGAATTTCCAGTTGCCAGCATTGGATCAGAAATGATTAGAATTTTGTTATCAAGACTTGGAGCTGCCATGTATTCCACATGTATTTCAAAATCTTCTACTGTCGAATGTTTTCTATAAGCTGATACAAAAGCGTTTTCTGCTCGATCGAATATTTCTAGAAATCCTAAATGCATTCCGAGTCCAGCGCGAAGAATCGTTGCAAGAACAGGTTGCTCATCCATTACTGTGCAATCTGCAGTGCCCAAAGGAGTTTCAACTTCTTTTTCGGTATAATGCAAAACCTTGGACACTTCATAGGCCATAATCATTCCAACTCGTTCCAAATTGGTTCGAAAGCGAAGAGGATCTTGCTGAATTTTCACGTCGCGCATTTCGGCCAAATAATTATTGAATATCGTATGGTTGTCTGATAAATGAGTAATCATGGTATTATTATTTCTTTGTCTAAAGATAATTCAAATGTTTCGACAATTTGAACAGGAAAGATAAAATGATTGTTAAGATTGTCTTTTCTCACATATTCCTTTGAAAAAAAGGTAAATTTGCGCTCCCATGGCAGAAAAAGCTAAATTAAATACAAAAATATTCTTCCGATTAGTGTCATACGCTAAAGCGTATAAAGGAATCCTTGCCTTAGCTTTTTCAGCCTCTCTTTTAATTGCTTTGTTTTCAGCTCTTCGCCCTAAATTAATTGGCGATATGGTGAGAAACTTTATTGTCGACAAGCAGGATAGTTCAGGTTTGTTGTTGTGGACAGGAATTATAATGGGGATGCTTGTATTTGAAGCTCTTTTTCAATTTGCCGGAAGTTATTTTTCGAATTTACTCGCACAAAATATTATCAAAGATCTTCGAAAGAAATTGTTCGCCCATATTATGACGTTCAAAATGAAATATTTTGACAGAACACCAATTGGCGCTTTGGTAACACGAGTTGTTTCTGATTTGGAGGCAGTTAGTGAGGTCTTTTCTTCGGGGTTAATCGATATTTTAGGAGATATCATCATGCTACTAACGGTTTTGGCGTGGATGTTTTACACCAATTCAGAATTAACATTATTGACCTTAATTCCAATTCCACTATTATTATTTGCAACTCGGATTTTTGCAAGGGCAATGCGTAAGTCATTTCAGTTGGAGCGTTTGCAAGTTACGAAATTGAACACCTTCGTTCAAGAGAGAATTTCTGGAATGGCTATCGTTCAAATGTTCGGAAGAGAAAAACAGGAATATGCCAGTTTCGAAGAAATAAATAAAGGTCACCGACAAGCACATGTCAACGCAGTTTGGGCTTTTTCTATTTTCTTCCCTGTCGTGGAAATGTTAAGTTCCCTTTCAATAGCTTTACTATTGGTTTGGGGAGCATTTCAAGTAGACGGTGTTAAGCCTGAGAATCAAACATTAATGTATTCTCAAATCATATCTTTTACGTTATGGATTAACATGCTGTATAGACCGATCCGTCAATTAGCAGATAAATTCAATATTCTTCAAAGAGGAACAGTTAGAGCTGAACGTGTATTTGAAATTTTGGATTTAAACGAACATATTCAGCATGCAGGCGCAGAAACGAATGTTGATTTCAATCAAAATATTGAATTTAAGCACGTGTTTTTCGCTTATCAAAATGAAGAATATGTGTTGAAAGACATTAATCTAGAAATTGTGGCTGGATCAACAGTCGCCTTTGTTGGTGCAACAGGTGCTGGAAAATCATCTATCGTAAATTTAATTGGTCGTTTTTATGAATTCCAGAAGGGTTCAATTCTTTTGGGAGGCCAAGATATTAAGGAGATAGATTTGAGTCATTTGCGACGGAATATTGCGATTGTATTGCAAGATGTTTTCTTGTTCTCAGATTCAATTCATAACAATATCACCTTAGGCGATGAATCGATTTCACGAGAGCAAGTTACTGAAGCAGCCAAGGCGGTAAAAGCGCATGAATTTATAGTAAAATTACCCGATGGTTATGATTATCACGTTGGCGAACGCGGTGGCGTTCTATCAGTGGGACAACGGCAGTTAATTTCATTTATTCGTGCATATGTTTTCCAACCGAAAATATTAATTTTGGATGAAGCTACTTCAAGTGTGGATGATCATTCAGAAGAATTGATACAAAATGCCACTGTAGAATTAACAAAGGGAAGAACATCTATTGTTATCGCACATCGACTTTCTACAATACAATCGGCGGATAAAATAGTCGTTTTAGAAAAAGGTGAAATTATGGAGGTAGGAACACATGTTGAACTGCTTTCATTGGAAAATGGTTATTACAGGAAACTGTTTGATATGCAGTTTTCAGAAGAAAATACAAGATGATAGGATTAAATATTGGTGGAGTGCCAGAACACTTCAATTTGCCATGGAGACTGGCTATCGAAGACGGAAAATTCAGAGAATTCGGATTGAACCTTCACTGGGCTGATATGAGCGGTGGAACGGGGCAAATGATTCGTGGTTTAGAGAATAAATCGATTGACGTAGCTGTACTTTTAACAGAAGGAATTACCAAAGCTATTTTGCAAGGATTGGACGCGACGATAATTCAAGTTTATGTCACAAGCCCTTTGCATTGGGGTGTGCATGTGCCTTACGATTCCAACATTCAAAAATTTGATGACTTAAAAGATCAAACCTATGCGATTTCGCGAGAGGGTTCTGGTTCGCATTTGATGTCCTATGTTTTGGCTCATCAACAAGGATTTCCAACGGATAATTTGAAATTCAATGTAATTGGCGATATCTACGGAGGACTTTGGGCATTGCAACATAACGAAGCTCAAGCATTTCTTTGGGAAAAATATACTACTGCTCCTTTTAATGATCAGAAAAAATGTCGTTCAATTGGTGAAATTGTCACACCATGGCCATGTTTTGTTATCGCAGTGCGAAATGAGGTTCTTGAAAAACATAAAGATTTATTAGATCAAATGTGTAAAGCTGTTAATCAGCGTGCCAAGGAAATGTTGACTGAACCGAATATTATTGATATTATTTCTTGGAGATATAATTTAAGAAGCAGCCACGTAGAAAGTTGGTTGAATGAAACCGTTTGGAATTATGATGGTATCGCCTATCCTCTTGAATTCAATAAAACAGTGAATTATTTGAAAATGCTCAATTTGATTACTGAAGAGCAAGCCGAAAATTGGCGAGAAAAATTATTTCCAAAATCATAAACTAGTTAGGTTTACAATTGTTTGAATGCCATGTTAAAGAAAAAAATCGGATTACTATTATTGCAACTCGGAACACCAGATAGTCCCAGTACGGGCGATGTTCGTAGATATTTGAGCGAGTTTTTAAACGACCCTCGTGTAATTGATATTCCATGGTTGCCACGTAAACTTTTGGTTAACGGAATTATCGTTCCTTTTCGCGCTCCGAAATCAGCGAAAATTTACAAAGAGCTTTGGGAAATGTCTGATGGTATTTCGCCTTTAATGACACATACCGAAAAGGTAAAAGAATTACTCCAAGAACGTCTTAAAAATGATAACGTTACGGTTGAAATGGCAATGCGTTACCAAAATCCGTCCATGGATTCGGTTCTCGCAAAAATGAAAACGGCTAATTACGATGAAATAATTATTTTGCCATTATTTCCCCAATATGCGAGCGCTTCAACAGGTTCGGCCGTAGAAAAAGCTATGAATATCATACGCAAGTGGTGGGTCATTCCTGATATTAAAATTATCAGTCAGTTTTACGACAACGACGGCTATATTGATAGTATAGTTGAAAACACGAAACAGTTTGATTTAAAATCTTACGACCATATTCTATTCTCTTATCACGGATTACCGGAACGGCAAGTGGATAAAGTTTATGAAGAGGATACTGATTTATGTGGCGATCAACCTTGCGAAACGGAATTGAATCAAAAAAACAAATTCTGTTACAAAGCAACGTGCTATGCAACGACAAGAATTCTAGCCGAAAAATTAGGCTTGAAAGAAGAAGATTACACCGTTTGTTTCCAGTCAAGATTGGATAAAAAATGGTTGGAACCGTTCTCTGATAAAGTTGTAGAAGAATGGGGCAAGAAAGGCGCGAAACGATTATTAGCTTTTAGTCCAGCATTTGTTGCAGATTGTTTAGAAACATTAGTTGAAATAGGAGGTGAGTATCAAGAAATTTTCGAAGAACACGGCGGTGAAAAAGTACAATTGGTTCCTTCAAGCAATTCACACCCGCGTTTTATTGATGGGTTAGAGGATTTGGTGAGAGAGAATATGTAGTTCTTTTGTGAATGCAAAATTGTTTACCGCAAAGAAGCAAAATCTTTCAGGTTTAACCTTTGCGTCTCAGCGTCTCTGCGGTAAAAAAACAGATGTACTTATCTAAAACATTTTCACCCTTTCCCTTGTTTATTTTTTATTCCAAAAGTAACTCCGTATCTTTGCAGTCGATTTAGAATTAAGAATTTATAGAAAAATCAATATATGAGTAATACAGCTGAAAAACTAGCTTACAAAGTAAAAGACATAAGTCTAGCTGACTATGGTCGTAAAGAAATTAGATTAGCAGAATCTGAAATGCCAGGTTTGATGGCTCTTCGTGAAGAGTTTGGCGCTGCAAAACCATTGAAAGGTGCGCGTATCGCAGGATGTTTGCACATGACGATTCAAACTGCGGTTTTGATTGAAACATTGGTTGAATTAGGCGCTGATGTATCTTGGTCTTCTTGTAATATTTTCTCAACACAAGATCACGCTGCTGCTGCAATTGCTGCTGCTGGTGTTCCAGTTTACGCGTGGAAAGGTTTGAACGAAGAAGAATTCGATTGGTGTATTGAACAAACATTGTTTGCATTCCCTGACGGAAAACCATTGAATATGATTTTGGATGATGGTGGTGATTTGACGAACATGGTTTTTGATCGTTACCCAGAATTGACAAAAGACATCAAAGGTTTATCAGAAGAAACAACAACTGGTGTTCACCGTTTGTACGAGCGTAAGCTTAACGGAACTTTGGTTATGCCTGCAATCAACGTTAATGATTCAGTAACAAAATCAAAATTCGATAACAAATACGGATGTAAAGAATCATTAGTAGATGCGATTCGTCGTGCTACAGATACAATGATGGCAGGAAAAGTTGCTGTTGTTTGTGGATATGGTGATGTTGGAAAAGGATCAGCTGCTTCTTTGAAAGGTGCTGGTGCGCGTGTTATCGTTACTGAAATCGACCCAATTTGTGCTCTACAAGCTGCAATGGACGGATTTGAAGTTCGTAAATTAGAAAACGTTATAGGTGCAGTTGATATCGTTGTTACAACAACTGGAAACAAAGACATCGTTCAAGGTCATCACTTTGAAGCAATGCGTGATAAAACTATCGTTTGTAACATCGGTCACTTCGATAACGAAATCGATATGGCTTGGTTGAACAAAAACCATGGTGCTTCAAAAATTGAAATCAAACCACAAGTTGATATGTATACGATCAACGGGAAAGATATCATCATGTTGGCCGAAGGTCGTTTGGTGAATTTAGGTTGTGCTACAGGTCACCCTTCTTTCGTAATGTCTAATTCATTTACGAATCAAACCTTAGCGCAATTGGAATTGTGGAATAACACAGATGCATACGAAAATGATGTTTACATGCTTCCTAAGCATTTGGATGAAAAAGTTGCTAAGTTACACCTTGCAAAAGTTGGAGCTGAATTAACTGAATTGCGTCCAGATCAAGCAGTTTATATCGGTGTTGATGTTAAAGGTCCATACAAACCAGAGCATTACAGATATTAATCTGTTAATAAAATAGATTATTTAAAAGGACTTCGAAAGAGGTCCTTTTTTTTTACTTTTATTTTGAATGGAAAATACTATGATTAATTGCCCTTGTGGTAAAACCAGAAATTACCAAGAATGTTGTGGCCAAGCTCATTCCAATCCTTCATTTATCAAAACAGCCGAAGACTTGATGCGTTCGAGATATTCTGCTTTCACTTTGGCAAATGGTCCGTATTTAATAGAAACACATCATTCTGAAACGAGAAAGCATGTCGATGAAAAAGAAATTGTCGATTGGGCGAAGTCAGTGAAGTGGGAACGATTGGAAATTATGAACAAGTCGCAAGGTTTGGAAAATGATGATATGGGAACAGTAGAATTTAAAGCCTACTTTAAAGAGAAAGGAAAGCCAAGTTACATTCATGAAAATTCTCTTTTCAAAAGAGAATATGGAGTTTGGAAGTATTATGGACGGATTTGATAAGGTTTTACCTGCTCCAAATATGTAGTATTTTTTCGTTAATTTTGTAACTCCATCTTGAACAAATAAATGCTCAATAAAATCGATTTCTCTTCTTTCCGAACCATCATTTTCGTTGGACTTATTTTTCGTTTACTTTCTGCAATATTTTCCGCGGGTTATGGCATGCACGACGATCATTTTTTGATTGTAGAAGCAGCATCTTCTTGGGCGGATGGATTCGACTATAACGGCTGGTTGCCTTGGTCTGAAGGAAATAGAGGTGGAGCAGAAGGTCACAGTTTTACCTATGTAGGAATTAACTATATCTATTTTGCTGTAGCTAAATTTTTAGGAATGGATAACCCCATGACTTTAATGCTTTTCAATAGAATACTCCATGCATTGGCTTCAATAACGGTGGTTTATTTTGGAATAAAAATCACTGAAAAGATATCGAATCGTAAAAATGCTGTAATAGTTGGGTGGATACTTTCTCTACTCTGGATTATGCCTTTCCTTTCTGTTCGAAATTTAGTGGAAATGACCAGTATTCCTTTTTTGATGTGGGGAGTTTGGTTATTAGTGCGCAACCGAAAACCAATTGATTTTCTGTATGCCGGAATGCTGCTTGGGATGGCTGTTTCTTTCCGCTATCAAATTGGTGTTTTTGCGGTCGGTTTGGCTGCCTATTACTTCTTTAAGTATCAATGGAAACCATTTTTTCTTTTCTGCGGAGGGGTATTATTAGTTTTTGGAATAACACAAGGTTTGGTCGATTTCTTAATTTGGGGATATCCTTTCGCTGAGTTTATTGCTTATTTCACCTACAATGTGAATGAAGGAGTAAGCTATATGATCAACACCAATTACTTCATGTATTTCTACGTTCTTTTTGGAGTTCTTCTTTTCCCATTGGGGGTTCTTGCTCTGATTGGATTTTTCAATACTGCAAAAAAACAATGGTTTTTATTTCTTCCTACCATTGTCTTTATTTTGTTTCATTCGTTTTATCCTAACCGACAAGAGCGCTTTATTTTAACGGTTTTTCCTATTGTGGTTATACTTTCTATAATTGGGATAGATTACCTTAGAAAGTCAGCTTTTTGGAACAAAGCATGGAATTTTTCCTGGAAGGCATTTTGGGTATTGAATATTCCTTTGCTCTTATTTTTCTCTTTCACTTCTTCAAAAAAATCTCGAATTGAGGCAATGTATGCGCTTTACGATAATGGAATGCAGAAAGAGCATATTTTGGTTGAAGCATCCGGTGATTCTAAAATTTCTATGATGCCAAAGTTTTACAGCAAAAGCTGGGAAGCTCAATTTAGAGAAAGAGATGAGCCTGTTGTTCCTTTATTGGCTGAGAAGGAATCTTCTTATGATTATATCTTTTTCATTGGTGACGATAAATTACAAGATAGAATAAACCTCTACAAACCGTTTTATCCAAATATGAAATTGGAGAAAAAATGTCAACCAAGTGCAATCGACATAGTCCTTCACAAACTAAACCCAAGAAATTCAAACGAATATATTGAGGTTTGGAAAACCAATTTGTAATTCGATATATTTCTGACTCTCGAAAAACTTACTAATTTTAGGCTATGCGGGAAAAACTACACGATATTATTTTCGGAACGACTACTAGAGCTGGAAAAAACTTCGATATAGTTTTATTGTTTCTAATAATGATCTCGGTTCTTGTCGTCATGCTCGAAAGTGTTCCATCTTATCGGATGGCATATGGCGAAGAATTGCACTTCCTAGAATGGGTTTTCACTGTCATCTTCACAATAGAATTCGTTCTTAGAATAATTGTTTCTCAACGACCGTTGAAGTACGTTTTTAGTATGTGGGGAATAATTGACTTACTGAGTATTTTACCTACATTTATAAGTCCATTTATTGCCGGTTACACTTCTTTCCGAGTAGTTCGAGCCTTACGCTTATTAAGAATTTTCAGAGTCCTAAAATTGAGTCGATTCACTTCTGAATCTCAGTCTTTGATGCGTTCACTCAAAGCTAGTTATTACAAAATCATGGTGTTCCTTTTCTTCGTCGTAATGATGATTATCCTTGCAGGTACGCTCATGTATGTCATTGAAGGAGGTGAAAATGGTTTTGATAGTATTCCGACTTCCATTTATTGGGCGGTTGTCACGGTAACTACCGTTGGATATGGAGATATTGCGCCTGGGACAGCAATAGGAAAAATGTTGGCTTCGGTAATGATGATCTTGGGATATGCAATTATTGCTGTTCCTACAGGACTAATTTCAGCAGAAATTTCAAAAGGGAAGAAAGATGAAAAGGACAATATCTGTGAGAATTGTGAGCATAACAATATGAATGGCGCCATTTTCTGCAGTCAATGTGGTGAAGAAATGAAACAATAAAAAGAAAACGAATTATAGAACCATCGATTTATCGGTGGTTTTTTTTTATTGT
>CAXBNN010000010.1:0-104918 GCA_963977135.1 uncultured Flavobacteriales bacterium
GAAATGAAACAATAAAAAAAACCACCGATAAATCGATGGTTCTATAATTCGTTTTCTTTTTATTCTATAGCTTTTCGAAAGTTCTATCGTAAGTATCAGTGCCGGTACTTCCAGAAGCGCCTGCATATGAGAATGAACCTTTGAAGATTATTTCTTTATTCTTTAATTGATCAATAATCATTACGTCCCCACCATATAATCCTTTGTAAGTTTCAGAGTATCCAGATTCATTGTATTGTTGCTCAGAAAAGACAACTGCTTCTTTGTTCTTGATGTCCAAATCTTTTATTTTTCCAGCGAAAAACCATAGCCCTTTTACCGTGTACACAAATCCATCATCCACGATTACTACTTCATATGTTCCATCCTTTTTGATTGTTAGGTTTTCTGAATATGAATACGTGTTGCCATCAGATGTGCATGTTGAACCAGTGTAGATTTGCGTCGAAGAACCTGATAAACTACCTGAAGTGAAAGAACTAGTTATTGTTCCTTGAGATAGCTTCCATTCACCAGTAATTCTCGCTTTACGAGATCTCAGTGATAAAAATGGATCGTTTTCACCTTTTTTACAGCTTGTTACTGTGGACATTCCTGCAATAACGATTGCTATTAATGCGAAATAAAATATTTTCTTACTCATCTTTTTTAAATATTGTTTATTAGTAAATTTTAATTCTTTTCAAATGTTCTGTCATAAGCGTATGAACCAGAATTACCATCGCTGTCAGAATAAGTAATCGTTCCTTTGAAAATCATTTCTTTGTTCTTCAATTGGTCAATAATCATAATTTGATCAGCATACAATCCAGTGTACTTTGAAACTCCATTTGAATAGATGTACTCTAATTCACTAAAGATTACAGCTTCTTTTTTCTTTAAATCGGCATCTTCGTTTTTCCCTGAGAAGAACCAATTTCCTCGAATAGTAAATGGATCGCCATCTTCAACAATTGCCAATTCAAATGTCCCATCTTTTTCAATGGTCAGAATTTCACTATAGGTGCTTGTATTTCCATCAGATGAAACCGTTGAACCTGTGTAAAGGGTTACATCTGTACTCGTTAATCCTCCATTCGAACCGGTCTCAGTAATTGTACCTGAACTTAATTTCCATTCTCCAGTAATTCTTGCTTTTCGCGATTTTAGAGATAAAAACGGGTCGTTTTCTCCTTTTTTACAACCTGAAATAGTTGTAATACCTACAATAGCTATTATCGCTAATGAGATTGATAAAATTCTTTTTTTCATGTAAAAATATTGATTGGTTATAAAAAAGTGTTTTCTACTTTTTGACAAAAGTAAGGCTTTAACGACATTTCGAGCAATTTATTTTTCACCTTATTGATTCATTTTATGAGAACTTCTTTTTTGAGTTGACTTGAGAGAAAAAAAAATCCCTCAAAACCGAAGTTTCAAGGGATTTCATATATATTGTCGTTCTTCACACCCGCATAGCGGTAGTTCCGAAACGGAAATGATTTCTGACAAGAGTCAAAAACCAAGACCTTAATCTAGCCCAAAAGCAAGGTTGAAAAATTTTTCATCCTTGCTAGGACTTGTCTTTTACATCATACCAGGCATTCCTCCGCCCATTCCATGAGAATGATCGTGGTTTGCTTCTTCTGGTTCGTCAGCGATAACACATTCAGTTGTCAAAAGCATAGAAGCAATTGACGCTGCATTTTCGATAGCGATACGCGTAACTTTCGTTGGATCAATAACACCCGCTTTGTACAAGTTTTCGAATTTCTCTGTTCTTGCATTGAAACCGAAATCAGCTTTTCCTTCTTTAACTTTTTGAACGATGATAGCACCTTCTTCACCAGCGTTAGCGATGATTTGACGAAGTGGCTCTTCAACTGCTCTTCGAACGATTTGGATACCTGTATCTTCGTCGTCGTTCAATCCAGTTAATTTGTCTAAAGAACTGATAGCACGTATTAAAGCAACTCCACCACCAGGTACAATTCCTTCTTCAACTGCTGCACGTGTTGCTGCTAATGCATCGTCAACTCTGTCTTTTTTCTCTTTCATTTCAACCTCAGTCGCAGCACCAACATAAAGAACCGCAACACCTCCAGCTAATTTTGCCAAACGTTCTTGCAATTTCTCTTTGTCGTAATCCGAAGTTGTACTTTCGATTTGCGCTTTGATTTGGTTAACGCGAGCAACGATATCTTTCTTTACACCAGCTCCATTAATCACCGTTGTATTTTCTTTGTCGATTTCAACTTTAACGGCTGTACCCAACATATCCATTGTCGTGTTTTCCAAAGTCATTCCTCTTTCTTCCGAAATAACTTGACCACCAGTCAAAATTGCGATGTCTTCCAACATTGCTTTTCTTCTGTCGCCGAATCCCGGAGCTTTAACAGCTGCAATTTTCAGTGATCCACGAATTCTATTCACAACCAAAGTTGCCAAAGCTTCTCCGTCGATGTCTTCAGCGATAATCAACAAGGCTTTACCTGCTTGAACAACTGGTTCCAAAACTGGAAGCAATTCTTTCATGTTGGTGATTTTCTTGTCGTAGATCAAAATCAATGGGTTTTCCATTTCAGTGATCATTTTATCTGTATTAGTTACGAAGTAAGGAGAAAGGTAACCTCTGTCAAATTGCATACCTTCAACAGTTTTCACTTCTGTTTCCGTTCCTTTTGCTTCTTCTACAGTGATTACACCATCGTTTCCTACAACTTTCATTGCTTTTGCAATCAATGCTCCAATTACTTCGTCGTTGTTCGCTGAAATCGATGCAATTTGTTTGATTTTGTCGTTGTCAGAACCAACTTCTTTCGACATTTTCTTCAAACTTGCTACGATTTCAATAACCGCTTTGTCAATTCCACGTTTAATGTCCATTGGATTTGCTCCAGCAGCAACATTTTTCATTCCTGCAGAAATAATAGCTTGTGCCAATACTGTTGCAGTTGTTGTACCATCACCTGCAATATCAGCAGTTTTTGAAGCAACCTCTTTTACCATTTGTGCACCCATGTTTTCAATCGGATCTTTCAATTCGATTTCTTTTGCCACGGAAACACCATCTTTTGTAACTGTTGGTGCACCAAACTTACGACCGATAACTACGTTACGACCTTTTGGTCCCAATGTAACTTTCACCGCATTTGCCAATGCATCAACACCTCTTTTTAATTTTTCTCTCGCCTCTACGTCGAAATATATTTCTTTTGCCATCTTGTTTTTTGTCTAAAATTTTAATTAAAATATTCCGTAAATATCAGATTCTCTCATCACTAGGTAAGTTTTACCTTCTACATTGATTTCAGTCCCAGAATACTGACCAAACAATACCATGTCACCTTTTTTCACAGTCATTGGTTCATCTATTTTACCAGGTCCAGCTGCTACAACTGTTCCTTTTAAAGGTTTTTCCTTTGCCGTGTCTGGAATAATTATTCCACTCGCTGTTTTTTGCTCTGCAGGCGCTGATTCGATGAGAACACGATCCGCTAATGGTTTAAATTTTACTGACATATAATTTTACTTTTTAGTTTTGTTATTGATGCTTTTCATTTGTCGAAAACTATGCCATAGACTATAACCCGACAATATTTCATTTTTCGAGACTTTTGGACAAAAAAAATGTCAGTATGTTGTGACATACTGACATTTTGAATTTTTTGATTTGGCTATTATTCTGCCGGAGTTGCTGGAGCTCCATTCGCTGGTTGCTCAGTTGCTTGAGGTTGCTCAATAACTTTAGTCTCTGGTTTCATTCGAATAGTTAAGAAAATACTCAACACCATGATTATTCCTGCTAAAGTCCAAGTTCCTTTTTCTACGAATTCATTCGTTTTTTGAACGCCACCCAATTGTTGACCTCCACCACCGAAATCACTGCTTAGTCCGCCACCTTTAGGATTTTGAACGAAAACAAGTAAAATCAATAGTAAACTTGCGATAATGATGATTATTTGAAAGAAAATATCCATGACTAATTATTTAATTTTTTCTTTAGTTTCTTAATTTGGTTTGCAAAGAAAGTCTTTTTTTCTGGATATAGCAACATTAATTGTTCATAAGAATGTATTGCTTTTGGAAAATTTCCTTGCGACTCAAAAATTTGAGCTAGAGTGACACTTACAGGGATTCTTTTTTCCTTTAAACTTTCCTTTGCTATCTCGGTCGCTTTGAAAAAAGGCGTCTTCTTTTTTTCTACTTGTTCGTCCTCTTTTACGGAACGAGAAATACTCGGTTCTTCCTGAATAAATTTTTCAATTATCTCAGTTGAACGATCGAGCTTTTCAGGATGAGTAGATTCTTCATTCGCATGCAACCAGGCATAGAACGAACGTTTTTCATCTGAACTTGTCTGTTCAAATTTTGCGATACTTTCAGTAACATCTGTCTTTTTTTCTACCTCTTTTTCAACAGGACTTGCAACTTTTTCAGACTCCAAAGTAACTTGGAAGCCTTGTGAAATGGCATTCGAGGTTAACTCATCTTCTTCTTGGTTGAATTTTTTCTCAATAAAATCTAAGGAAATAGTTTTGTGTTGCTCCTCAAAACTTGAAGGTTTTAAAATTCCTAAATCTTCAACGGCATTTGAGATTTCCATTTCTTGCGTCGGATCAAAAAACTCAATACCAATGTTTTCTATTTCAATTTCTGCGCCTTTATTTTCATTTGCTTCTTGCAATTCAATAGCAGAAACCTCCATATCAGCACTTTCCGCCTCAATTTCCTCTTCAATAGTTATTGACGGAATTTCTTCATCCTCTCCAATATCAAAACTTACAATCTCGTCAACTTTGAGTTCTTTACTTTCAACTATCTCTTCTTCAACCTCAGAACTTGCAACTTGCAACTTGGAACTAGGAACTTTCTCTATTTCCTCTTCAACTTCAGAACTTTCAACTTTCAGTTCTTCACTCTCAATGATCTCCTCTTCGTCTGACTTAACCGTCAAAATCTCCCCATCATCATCCATATGAATCCGAACAGGCTCGAAAGTCATTTCTTCAACTTTATTGAACTTAATGTCTTGATCTAAAAGTTTCTCATAATCTAATCGGATAATGTCGTCGTCAACAGAACTTGCAACTTCCTCTATTTCCTCTTCAACCTCAGAACTTGCAACTTGTAACTCGGAACTTGAAACTTCCTCTATTTCCTCTTTAACTTCAGAACTTGCAACTTGTAACTCGGAACTTGAAACTTCCTCTATTTCCTCTTTAACTTCAGAACTTACAACTTGCAACTTGGAACTAGAAACTTCCTCTATTTCCTCTTTAACTTCAGAACTTGCAACTTGCAACTCGGAACTTGAAACTTCCTCTAGATCCTCGGAAATGTCATTTATCAAAAAATACAGATGCATTCTATCACTTATGCGATAAGCATGCTGATTTAATGAATCTTCAAAATGAATGTCTTTGGCCTGACCGAGTGTTTTAAGCAGTAAAATAGGAAAAGATTGAGCGTACGGATATTTTTTAATTAGTCCCTCAAAATCTTGTACATCCTCAGCGGTGCAAAGATTTGGATTCTCAATTTTTTGTACAATATCCGTTATTTTCATTACCAGTTTGACAAAAGTTTTGCAACAACATCCTGCACAATTTGTGCATTGATTTCCGATAAAAGACTGGCTTCCACTGACGATATATCCTGATTCGAATTAAAATCCATGAATTTCGAAAGAGAAAGATCCATTTTTTCTTCTTTTGGTTCGGTGATGAAGATAGTAAATTTAACGGAAACTGTTAATCTGTTTTGTGCTGCTACATCACCTGGTTGGAGCGCTATTGGTGAAACGTTGTATCCGTTAATTGCTCCTTCAATGTTTACTTCACCGCTATTATTTGTGTTCAACAAAAGGCGTGTATTATTTTGAATTCCGTCTTTTAGAGCTTCTGTCAATAAAGATGGGTAAGAATTCGGAGCAGTTGCAGAGTTATTGTCTAAAGTTTTTACAGAAAAGGTTTTCCATTCTTCAGGCATAGATCCTTTATCTTGAAAACCTACGCTGCTAGGCCAACAAGAATTCAGGCCAAATAAAAGAAGAAATAGGTAGATACTTATTTTCATAAATTCAAATCGTATTCTTTAATTTTTCTATACAAAGTTCGTTCTGAAATACCCAATTCCTCGGCCGCATACTTGCGTTTTCCTCTGTGTTTTTCAAGTGCCTTTTTGATTAATTCTTTCTCTCTATCCTCCAAAGATAATGATTCTTCGACCTCTTCATGTGTTTCGAATTCATCTTCTGATGGATGAGCAAATTGGTAATTCTTATCGGCTATCGGCCCTGCAGCAGGCAAAGCTTTTGGTGGATTAATATCTTTCATGTCGGAGTACATGCGGTTCACCATAGCAGATTGATCTTGGGTCAATTGAATGTCACCATCTTTGTTAATGATCTCCAAAACCAATTTTTTCAGCTCATTTAAATCACCTTTCATATCGAAAAGAAACTTGTACATCAACTCGCGTTCAGAATAATTTTCTTCTTGTTTTCCTCCAACCAGAGCAGGACTTGACTCATAAGCCTCTGGTAGGAAGGAGCGTAATTTCAATGCATCAATCTCCCTATCCGTTTCGATAACTGAAATTTGCTCAACAACGTTTTTTAATTGGCGAATATTTCCAGGCCATCTGTAATTGTTTAATAATTCTATGGCATCTGGACTTAAACGAATGGCAGGCATTCTGTATTTGTCAGCGAAATCTGCTGAAAATTTTCTAAAAATCAAATGTATGTCTTCACTTCTTTCTCGCAGTGGAGGTAGAGAAATAGGAACTATACTCAAACGGTAAAATAAGTCTTCTCTAAATTTTCCGCTAGCAATGGCCCGTTGCATATTTTCATTTGATGCCGCTACAACTCGAACATTTGTTTTTATAACTTTCGATGAACCAACACGAATAAATTCCCCAGTTTCTAATACACGTAATAATCGAACTTGAGTTTGCATAGGTAATTCTGCAACCTCGTCAAGAAAAATAGTGCCTTTATCGGCAACTTGAAAATATCCCTCTCTACTTCCGCTCGCTCCTGTAAATGAGCCTTTTTCATGACCGAAAAGTTCAGAATCTATAGTTCCTTCTGGTATTGCTCCACAGTTCACGGCAATGTATTCGCCATGTTTTCGAGAGCTTAAATGATGAATAACTTGTGGTATTATTTCCTTCCCAGTTCCACTTTCACCACTAACCAAAACAGAAATGTCAGTAGGCGCAACTTGCATTGCAATTTCAAGAGCTCGGTTCAAAAGAGGAGCATTCCCTATGATTCCAAATCGTTGTTTTATTTGCTGTAAATTCATTAGAGTTCAATTTTTTGAATAGGATGTGGCTCTAAAATTTCGATTACATCACCCATAAGTGTAGCTGAAGTACACGTATGAATTTTTACTTTTACATATTGACCTTTTACTAATTCTCCTTTGGGTAAAATCACAACGGAGTTTCGCTCATCACGCCCAGATAAATGTTCATCAGATCGCTTAGAAATACCTTCAATTAAAACAGTTGAAATAGTTCCAATTCGCGATTGATTGTTCAAAAGTGAATGGGCTCGTTGTTTTTCAATAATTTCGGTTAAACGTTTAGCTTTCAATTCTGCAGGAACATCATCTTTGAATTTGCGTTCAGCCAATGTTTTCGGTCTTTCTGAATAGGTGTACATGTAAGCATGATTGAATTTCACCATTTCCATCAAAGAAAGAGTAGCTTGATGTTCTTCTTCAGTTTCACCGCAAAATCCAGCAATAATATCTGTTGAAATAGAATAATTTGGTATTAACCGTTGAATTGCCTCAATCCGATTCATGTACCACTCTCGAGAATAACCTCGATTCATTCGTTGTAACATTGTCGTACTTCCACTTTGAACCGGAAGGTGAACGTACGGTGTTATATTATCATATTTGGCGATGGTTTCCAAAACCTCGTCCGTCATATCTTTGGGATGTGAAGTCGAAAACCGTATACGCAAATCGGGTGAAACATTCGCAACCAAAGCCATCAACTGTGCGAAGTTGGTCGTCGGGAGATTCTCATCACGAATTTCTCCTTTTGCGGATAAATTAAACCGATAAGAGTCCACATTTTGCCCCAATAAAACCACTTCTCGATACCCATCATTGAACATTTCAACGCATTCTTTTACAATGGTTTGAGGGTCTCTAGATCTTTCTCTTCCACGAGTAAATGGGACAACGCAAAATGAACACATATTATCACATCCTCGTGTGATGCTAACGTAACCACTGATTCCACCTTTGTCTAATCGAACAGGTGAAATATCAGCGTAAGTTTCTTCTCTAGAGAGTAAGACGTTTACCGCTTTTTGTCCAGTTCCTACTTCATCAATTAAGTTTGGTAAATCTCGATAGGAATCTGGCCCAGCGACGATATCGACTAACTTTTCTTCTTCAAGCAAGTCTTTTTTTAATCGTTCAGCCATGCAACCTAGCATTCCCACGACTAATTCAGGATTTTCTTGCTTTAATTTTTTAAATTCCGTTAATCTTTTTCTGACTCTTTGTTCCGCATTATCGCGGATAGAGCAGGTATTCATAAAAATAACGTCTGCCTCTTCACAATTTGCCGTGGTCGTATAACCTTTTTTAGCCAAAATTGATGCAACAACCTCACTGTCAGCGAAATTCATAGCACAACCATAACTTTCAAGAAATAGTTTTTTTCCACCTGAATTAACTGAGTCAGAAACTCGAATCGCTTCGCCTTGCCGACTTTCGTCTATCATTTTATCTGTAGCGTGATTGCTTGTTTTCATTCTATTTTTGAAAGGTGAACAAAAGTAAGATAAAAACAGAACTATGTCAAAATGTCAGTATCTAAAACTTCAAGTTTTATCATTTTTTAGAATTTATGTAAGTTATTGATCGTCATTGGAAGTTCAAGAATGTTTCATGGCGATTTCAGATATTATTTCTTAAGCATGTAAAGCGACAGCGCGTAACTCATTGATTACTAGGGTTAGGACTAAAATTTTAGTCTTTTCGAATTTTAAAATTCGAAAATTTTAGTTTTTTCATAGAAATTCAATATTTAAGTACTCACTACAAAATTGAAATGTTCAATTCTTAGCGACTAAATTTTTTTTATTTTTTCTTACGTAGTAAAGGGTCGAAAAATGTCCCTATTTAATAAGGTAACTTGCAATTTCATTTTTTATCACCTTATATTTGCACTGAATTTGGGAAAATCCATTTTCGACACTATCAAAGTTTATGGCAAAAAATCTAGTAATCGTCGAGTCACCAGCAAAGGCAAAAACTATAGAGGGATATCTTGGAAAAGATTTCATAGTGAAATCAAGCTATGGTCACGTTAGAGACTTAGCAAAAAAAGGAACGGCGATAGATGTAGAAAACAACTTTACTCCAAATTATGAGGTTTCTGCCGACAAAAAGCAAATTGTTAGTGAACTTAAAAAATTGGCCAAAGATGCAGATGTAATATGGCTAGCGACGGATGAGGATCGTGAAGGAGAGGCTATTTCATGGCACCTTTACGAAACTTTGAATCTTGCAAAAAAAGAAACTAAAAGAATTACGTTTAATGAGATTACCAAAACGGCGGTTCTTGCTTCAATAGAAAATCCACGTCAAATAAATCAAGAATTGGTGAATGCTCAACAAGCTCGTCGTGTTCTTGATAGATTGGTTGGGTTTGAATTATCCCCTGTGCTTTGGAAAAAAGTTCGACCAAGTTTGTCGGCGGGTAGAGTTCAATCAGTTGCAGTAAGACTAATCGTTGAAAGGGAAAAAGAAATTATTGCCTTTAAAAATTCATTCTTTTACAGAGTAAATGGATTGTTTTTAAAAGGAAAAGAAAAAATAAGTACAGAATTAAATAAGCAATTTGACAATCAAGATGAAGTAGAATCTTTTCTGAATAAAATTTCGGATGCAGATTTTGTAGTTGATGATGTGCAAATGAAGCCAGCAACAAAAGCGCCGGCCGCGCCATTTACAACATCTACTTTACAGCAAGAGGCAAGTTTAAAGCTTGGATTCTCTGTTTCTAGGACAATGGGCGTTGCTCAGCGTTTGTACGAAGCAGGAAAGATAACCTACATGAGAACAGATTCCGTAAATTTATCGGAAACAGCGATTGAAGGTGCGAAAAAAGAAATTTTTAGTGCCTATGGCAGTCAATACTCGAAGCCTACAAAGTATAAATCAAAAAACACAAACGCTCAAGAGGCCCACGAGGCTATTCGCCCAACGGATTTCTCAGCACATACTACAAGTGGTGAAAGCGATCAAGTGCGTTTGTATGAGTTAATTTGGAAAAGATCCATTGCTTCTCAAATGGCTTTAGCTCAGTTGGAAAGAACAACAATCAAAATTAGCACACCAGCAGTTTCTGAAATTTTTCAAGCGAAAGGTGAAGTAATAAAATTTGATGGTTTCCTTCGTGTTTACTTAGAGTCAAATGTTGATGATGATGACGATGAAGAAGATGTTATTGATGAAAAATCAAATCTTCTTCCACAAGTGAGTAAAGGTGATGAATTGAATCGCGATTGGGTTCGAGCAATCCAACGTTATACTCGTCCACCAGCAAGATATGTTGAAGCTTCTTTGGTTAAGAAACTTGAAGAATTGGGAATCGGTCGTCCTTCCACTTATGCACCAACTATTTCTACAATCCAAAAAAGAGGATATGTTGAGAAACTAGAGCGTGATGGTGAGCAAAGAATGTACAATGTTTTGACTCTTAATGATGATGGGGTTAAAGTTGAAGAACGCTCTGAAATAACTGGAAAAGAGAAAAACAAACTTTCTCCTTCAGATATCGGAATCGTTGTAACGGACTTTTTGAGCGAGCATTTTAGTAAGATTATGGATTATAATTTTACAGCAAAAGTGGAACAAGAATTTGATGAAATAGCAAACGGATTGAAAGAGTGGACTTCGATGATTCATGATTTCTACACACCATTCCACAAAACTGTAGAAGATACTTTAGAAAATTCTGATAGAGCAAGTGGTGAGCGCGCTTTGGGTGTGCATCCGGACTCTGGAAAGAAAATAATTGCTCGTATTGGACGATTCGGACCAATGGTTCAAATTGGAGATGAGCAAGAGGATGGCGAAAAGCCACAATTCGCATCATTGAGAACTGGTCAATCAATTAACCAAATCACTTTAGATGAAGCTTTGGAGTTATTTCAATTCCCGAAAAATCTCGGGATTTACGAAGGAGAAGAGGTTGTTGTAGCACTAGGTCGATTTGGACCTTATGTGAAGTTCAAAGAAATGTTTGTTTCTATTCCTAAGGAAGAAGAAATCGTCGACATTGATATGGAACGTGCTGTTGAATTGATAAAAGAAAAATTGGATGCTGATGCTCCAATTGCTCAGTATGAAGGTTTGCCTGTGCAAAAGGGTAGCGGTCGTTTTGGACCGTTTATAAAATGGAACGATATTTTTATCAATGTCAACAAGAAATATGATTTCGATAATCTTTCAACTGCAGATATTAAGGAATTGATAGAAACGAAGAAGCAGAAAGAAATTGATAAAATGATTCACAATTGGACGGAAGAAGGTATTTCTGTTCAGAAAGCACGTTGGGGTCGATTTACAATTGTAAAAGGTAAAACGAAGATCGAACTACCGAAAACCTTTGATGTTGATTCATTGACCCTTGAAAAAGTGCAGGAGATGATTGAAGCGAACAAACCGAAGAAGACTGCCAAAAAGAAACCAGCTGCAAAGAAAACTGCGAAAAAGTAAGTTATTCACGCACTCGTCTTAATTCTTTAATTTTCTTGACGACTTTTAAGTTGCTTTTGCCTTTATTTTTACAAAAAAATGAAGATGAAAGACCTTGAAATTTATTTCACACCAATTGAAAAGCCCGATGGATTTGCTGAGAATGCAATCGGCAACTCAATAGACGTCCACACGGAAGCTTCTTTTCCCGTTATGGAAACAGGTGGGTTAGCCATCATGTATATTCCAGAATACCGAAACGGCGAGGTTCAATACCAAGGTAAAACAGACGACACTTTTCGAAATTATTTTTATCAATCCTTTGCTTCCATTGGGTGGAAAGCTACTATATACGACTTAGGACAACTGTTACCTGGGGAAACGATTGATGATACCTATTTTGCTATTTCCAACGTTTGTGCAGAATTGGTGAAGAATGAAATTATCCCGATTATCATCGGAGGTTCTCAGGATTTGACGTACGGTATGTACAAAGGGTACGAACAATTAGAACAATTAGTTAATATTTGTGCAGTAGATTCAAAATTAGATATCGGTCGACCTGAAGATAATTTTACCGCAAAAAGTTACATGAGTCATCTTTTGATTCAGCGACCTTGCTATTTGTTTAATTTTTCAAATATTGGCTGCCAAGGCCTTTTTGCTAGTAAAGAAGAATTTGAACTTTTTGAAAAACTCTATTTTGATGTTTGTAGGCTAGGGGAGTTCAATGCAGATTTTAAAAGGGCTGAGCCACATTTAAGAAATACCGACATTCTCTCTATTGATCTTGAAAGTATCCGTGCTGCAGAATTTCCTTCAAAAGCGCATCATAGTCCAAATGGATTTTACGCAGATCAAATTTGTCAGATAGCTAGATACGCGGGAATCAGTGATAAATTGACCTCTTTTGGACTCTTTAATGCTCATCCGACGGACGACAGCGCAACGGCAAACCACTTATTGGCTCAAATTATTTGGTATTTTATTGATGGTGTTTCTCAACGTAAAGGCGACTTTCCTGTGGGTTCAAAGAAGGATTATATACGATTCTCAGTGCATTTGGACAATTTTACAGAAGAAGAATTAGTTTTCCTTAAAAGCAACAAATCTGAACGCTGGTGGATGGAAGTTCCATACCCTCCACAAGATGGTCGAAAATACAATCGACATCACCTAGTTCCTTGTGACCATAGGGATTATGAGCTAGCTATGAAAAATGAAATCCCCGATTTATGGTGGAAAACATATCAAAAGCTCGGTTAATATTTTAACAAAGAATTAATATTTCATTGTTTTCTACTTTCAAAATTTCGTTTTTCAACTTATTTCAGTATTTTAGTCGCGGTAAATAGTAGGTTTTAACCTATTTTAAGACTTTAACACGCATCAATACAACATGATATATGGTTAAAAAGAGTTACATAAGCACTTTATTATTTGCAACTGTTTTGGTTTCTGCAAATGCTCAACAAGATAAGTTGATTACACATTTTATTTATGATAAAATGAGCATTAATCCAGGTGAAACTGGTATTGATGAAGGAATTTGTGGAACAACCATCTACCGTAACCAATGGGATAAAGTATCTGGCGCACCAAATTCAGCTCTTTTGAATGTGGAGGCAAATATTAATCGATTCTTCCCTGGAGGTATCGGAATGTCATTTTATCATGATGCAATTGGTTTTGTTCGTCAGAACAACCTTTTATTGAATTATGCTTATCCTGTTTATACAAATGCTGGAACATTAGGAATAGGAATCGGTGTTGGAATGATAAATGTTGGTATGCAGCCTGATTGGGTTCCACCAACAAGTGCAATTGATAATAAATTGCCGGTTGGCTTTTCAAAATCAGGTTTAGATTTAAACTTTGGTTTATATTGGAAAGGAACTTCTAATTATTATGCTGGAATTTCTTCAACACATTTAAGTGCAACACGTCTGTCTGAATCATTTACGTCTGCATCAGGTTTAAATGGAGTTTCAACTTATAATTCTGCAAGACACTATTATGCCATGGGTGGATATACAACTGGTAAAATTGGTCCAGGTAAAATTGATGCGAATGTATTGTTGAGATCTGATTTAGTTAAGTTGTCATCTGACATTAATGTTCGCTACCTTATGGGTAATAATGCTTTGCAATATTACGCTGGACTAACATTCAGAACATCTGACGCCATAGCAGTTATGTTAGGTGGTTCGATGAGAAACTGGACTGTTGGTTATTCATATGATTATACTGTGGGTAAATTGTCGAGCATATCGCAAGGTACTCATGAGATTATGGTTAAGTATTGTTATTACTTGCCACCGCTTAAAAAAGTTCCGTCAAAACATCCAAGATGGTTGTAAATCAATTTATTTTTACAAACTTTGTAACCATATAGGATAAACTTCCGTTATATCGATATTAAGTAAGACCTGTAGATTGTTAATCGATATCTGGAAAATTGTTAAATAAGAGGTAGAATGAAAAGACTATTGTTTTTTGTATTGGTAGGATCCATTGTTGGGGCGTGTAGCTCTCGATCAGGAGATCTTACAGGTGTTCTAGGAAGAAAACCTTATATCCCAGAGATTCCATACGGTATGATATACATACCTGGTGGTTCTTATGCAATGGGAGAGAATGATCAAGACATGCCGTTCTTGCATCAGACCAAAGCCAAGACAGTTACTATTAATCCAATGTACATGGATCAAACGGAAATCTCAAATAATGAGTACCGTCAATTCGTGGATTGGGTTCGTGACTCGATTGCTATGGACAAAATATACTACGACATGGAAGATGATGACGATGCAAGTCGTTGGATCAACTATGAAGACGAGTATTTTGATGAAGGGGGACTGGAATATGTAGAATTTGACCCATCTGATAGAGAATTGAACCGTACGGTTTTCAATTTGAATTGGGATCGTCCAGTTGATTATTCTAATCCAGATTTAGTTCCTTTGTTGGCGGATATGTATTATCCTCAGCCTGAACGTTTCTATAGAAGAAGACAGATTGATACACGTAAACTAATGTTCCGTTATTATTGGATCGATTTGCAAGAAGCTGCGAAAAGAGGTCGTATTAATATCGTGCCTGATGGTTACGATTACCAAGGAAATAAATTAGTTGATGAACACCGTGAGTTAGATTCACCTCCACATCCATTTACTCAAGAACCTCAAGGTCAAGATAAGGATATGGGGTACTTCAATAAAAAAGGACAGAATAACGCTATTCGCGGTCATGAGAATCGTCAACGATTTATTATTGACGAATTAATTAATGTTTACCCAGATACATTATGTTGGGTGCGTGACTTTACTTACTCATTCCATGATCCATTAACAAACATGTACTTCTGGCATCCTGCTTATGATAACTATCCAGTAGTTGGTGTTACTTGGCAGCAAGCTAGAGCATTTTCTGTGTGGAGATCTCAGTTATTGAATAACTGGTTGATTAGCATGGGTGATTTGTTTGTGAATGATTTCCGTTTGCCAACTGAAGGTGAGTGGGAAAGAGGATCACGTGGTGATTTAGATTTATCTCCATATCCATGGGGTGGACCATATATCAGAAATGAAGCTGGTTGTTTCTTAGGAAACTTTAAACCAATGAGAGGAAGATATTTCGAAGATGGTGGTTTACAAACTGTAAAAGTTTATTCTTACAACCCAAATGGTTGGGGATTATATTGTATGGCAGGAAACGTTGCTGAGTGGTGTGAAACAGCTTATGACGAGTCTATGTACGAATTCTCAAATGATTTAAATACTGAGTACCGTTATGATGCTATGGATTGGGATCCACCATCAATGAAACGCAAAGTAACAAGAGGTGGTTCTTGGAAAGATATTGGTTATTACCTACACAATGGTACTCGTTCTTATGAGTACCAGGATACTGCAAAATCTTTCATCGGTTATCGAAATGTAATGAGTCACCTTGGACGTGGAGGACGTGATTTCTCTAAAGAAGGGAACGAGGAAGTACAAAGCGATATTCAGTTGAAATAAATTAAAAGTTTAAACTTAAATAAAAACCCTAAAAACAAAACATTATGAAACCAGGAAGTAAAGGATGGAAAAATTTTATGGCGAAACTGTACGGTTTCGGTGCAGCAGTCGTAATTATTGGAGCCTTGTTTAAAATTCAACACTGGAAAGGTGCCGACATCATGCTTATTTGCGGTTTGGGTACTGAGGCGATTATCTTTGCATTCTCAGCATTTGAACCAATTCACGAAGATCCAAATTGGGAACTAGTTTATCCTGAATTGGCATTAGGTCATTCTGATGAATTAGATCATGAAGCATTACCAGTGGCAAGAGGAGGCCGAGGTGGTTCTGGAGTGACTGAGCATTTAGATAAAATGTTGGAAGAAGCTAAAATTGATAGTGCTTTATTAGAAAGATTGGGTGATGGTATGCGTGCATTGGGCGATAATGCTGCTCAATTGAAGGGTGTTACTTCTGCTGCAGCTGCAACTGATTCTTATGTATCTAGTTTGAATTCAGCTGCTGAAAAAGTTAGTACTTTATCAGAATCATATGAGAGAGCTTCAGTAGCCATATCAGGAATGACATCTGCACAAGCAGAAGGTGAGTCTTTCGGTGAACAAATGCAAAAAGTATCAAAGAACCTTGCTTCTTTGAATAATGTATATGAATTACAGTTGAAAGGATCTTCTGCTCATTTGGAAGCAACTGAGAAATTCCAAGGTCAAGTAACTAAATTGATGGAGGATTTATCTGCTTCAGCTGAGGATACAAGATTGTACAAAGAGAATATGGCAACCTTGTCTCAAAACTTGTCAAATTTGAATACCATTTATGGTAATATGTTGAAAGCAATGACCGTAACTAAAGCATAAGCTTAAGTTAAATAATTGTAGAGATTTTAATCTAAAAAAACATTAGAAAAAATGGCAGGAGGAAAAGAAACCCCTAGACAAAAGATGATTGGTATGATGTACCTGGTACTTACCGCTCTTTTGGCACTAAACGTTTCCAAATCAATATTAGATGCATTCGTAGCCATCGAAGAAAATATTCAAAAGGCGAACGAATCTGAATTTTATAGAGGAAACGAAAAAAGATCAGAATTAAGAGAAACAGCTCAAGACAAGTCTGAAGTAGAAAGAGCTGCAAAGGCTGCTCGTTTGAGCAAAATTGTTGACAAAATCGATATTTTCACGGCGAAACGTATCGAGGAAATTGACAATTTGAAAATAGAAATCCTTGAAGCTTCGGGTGAAGACGTTGATACAAAGGGAGTTGGTCATATCATTCTAAAAGCTTACGATAAGCAAACTCCATTGCGTCCAACGCGAATGGATTTGGATAAAGTTCAAGGTAAGGATAAATATGATGATGCGATGCGTATCATGATAGGTGAAGATATCAAACGTCCATCAGGAAAAGGTATGGATCTTTGGAAAAGTTATAATGGTTATAGAAAAGAATTATCTGAAACTATAGCTGCCTACCCGGGTGGTGATGGTCAAAAATCATTTTATTTTAAATCGCCAGAAATAAACAAATTCAAGGATCAAAAAGATTTGTATGGTCAGATTGATAAAGCTATTAAAGCTTCGAATGTAAATCAAGATGATAAAGAAGCCATCAAAAAGATTTACGCTTCATTGACAAAAGAGGAATTCTCAACTGTACATGATATTCCAAATGTGCACTGGATGGGAAAAACATTTGACCATTCACCGTCTGTTGCAGCAATTGCATCATTGTCATCAATGCAAAAAGAAATCTTAGCAGCTCGTGCAGATGCTGTTGCTTTGATTCGTTTGCGTGTCGGTGGAGGTGAATATTCATTTAATAAGATTATGGCCTTGGCTTACGGACCTGAGTTAGCAAACTCCGGTGACGAGGTTGAAGTACAAGTATTGATGGCAGCTTATGATAGTGATAAGCAACCAGAAGTTACTATGGGTGGTTCAAAAATATCTGAAGTTCGTGATGGTAAAGGTTTTATCAAAACAAGAGCAGCTGGTGGAAGTGAAATGACTTTGAGTGGTACGATTACAATTCGTAACAAATCGGGTATTCCTAAATCAATGCCTTGGGAAAAGACTATTAAAATCATGAAACCAAGTGGAACAGTTTCTTTACCTGAGTTGAATGTATTGTATCGTGGTTATCCGAATAAAGTAGAAGCGGTTGCTTCTGGATACGATCAAACAATTCTTTCTGGAAACGGAGTTTCATTGACAAAATCAGGAAACGGTTGGATAGCAAATCCAGGTTCAGGGCGTACAGCGACTATTACTGTTTCAGGTAAATCTTCAGTTACAAATAAAACTGTTTCTTTAGGTTCATTTGAATTCAGAGTTTCTCGTCTTCCAGATCCTGAATTGTATTTCGGAGCTGCTAAAAGTGGTGAAACGGCTTCAAGAGCAGAAACAAGAATCTTTGCAAAATATCCACCTGAAATTCCTTTAAATGCGACATTTACCGTATTAGCTTGGGAAATTGCAGTACCAGGAAACCCTACGGCGCCACCAAAAGGTCCCGGAGGACAATTATCACCAGCTGCTTCTGCATTGTTGAAGCAAGCTAGACCAGGCACAGTAATTGGTATCATGACAGATGTTCGTGGTCCGGATGGTGTTGCTAGAAAAAAGGGTGGTTCCTTTAAAATATAATAGAAACAATTATGAAAAGTCTATTTGTAAGTCTTATTGCGATTGGTTCAGTTACGATGTTGTTTGCGCAACCGGAATTGAATGGTGGTCCAGTGAACGTGCCAGCTGATGGTATTGTTGACGGGGTTTACATCAAGGAAAACATTCCTACCAAAAAGTTGATTCCCTACGAATATGTCCGTGAGTCGGATGTAATTTGGAGCAAAAGAGCATGGGAATACATCGACTTGCGCGAAAAAATCAATCATTCGTTATATTATCCTTTGGATGAAATTACGGCAAATGGTGCATGGATTCGTAACGCTGAGCGTTGGAGTTTGTGGACTGTAATTCGTAACCACGTGCTAAATGGTGATTTGCGATTGTTTTCGCCTTTCAGCATGAACAACTTGTTCGGTGAACGTGATGGAGATCAATTGAAATATCCAATTGACCCTCAACCAGGAATGAATTTTTATACGGATTCTGCTTACCGCGAACAATTGGTATTCTTTTTTGGACAATTAGGTCCTCAAAGTGATATTCCTTTGACGGATGAATATGGTGAGCCTCAGGTTCAAATGGGTGCTGATGGTTTTGAGACGTACGTTTATCCTCCAAGAGATACAACTTGGTTTACGTCTAAGGATATAGTTCAATATCGTATTAAAGAAGATTGGTTCTTCGATAAAGAAAGATCTATTTTAGATGTAAGAATTATTGCAATTGCGCCAGTGGTATTAGACAAAGAGGAGGCAGCTGATGGAACGACAAGTATTCGCGGAACAAAAGAATTATTCTGGTTGTACTTCCCACACTGTCGTTTCATTTTCAATAATTACTTTTCTTACAACGATAAGAATGATGCCCAATGGATGAGTTTTGATGACTTATTCTGGAAACGTCGTTTTAATGCTATTGTTTACAAAGAAAGTAGTGTATACGACCGTAAAATTGAAACTTACAGAACAGGCGTTGACGCTTTGTATGAAAGTCAAGAAATTAAAGAAGATATCAGAACGATTGAACATGATGTTTGGTCATTCTAATCGATAGATTATTTAAAAGAAAAGGAGATCGCAAGGTCTCCTTTTTTTGTTTTATGTTGTAACCACTTACAGATATCATAGTTATGAAAATAAAGAACTATGAAAAACTCCTTTCTTCTTATTGTAACTGTAATACTTTCCTTGAATGTTTTTTCGCAAGACTGTTTTTGTGGGAAATCAAACATATCTGAAGCAGGTATTAAGGATGGTCCCGCTATACTTGAACACGTTGCTACAAAACGAATGGTTGCTTATGAGTATGTAAGAGAAGCGGATGTAATTTGGAGTAAAAAAGTTTGGTCATCTATCGATGTACGGGAGAAGATTAATCAACCATTATATTATCCTTTGGACGAGATTACAGCTTCTGGTGCTTGGATTCAAAACAATCAGCGCGTTAGTTTATGGTCTATCATTAGATGCAATGTATTTGCTGGAAACTTAACTATCTTTTCGCCTTATAATGCTAACAATCTTTTTGGGAATCGTGATGGAGACCAAATGAAATACCCTGTTCAACCGACACCTGGAAGAAATTATTATACAGATTCAGCATATCGTGAAGAGTTGCTTTATTATTTTGGAAAGCTCGGTCCTCAAAAGGATGTTCCCCTAACTGATCCATATGGAGACCCTCTGATTCAAATCATTAATGGTGTAAAAACATATGTTTATGAACCTAGAGATACAATTTGGTATGCGTCAAAAGACATTATTCAGTACAGAATTAAAGAAGATTGGTTCATTGATAAAGAACGTTCAAAAATTGATGTGCGTATCACGGCGATTGCACCTGTTGTTTTGGATTATGAGATGGATGCAAACGGAAACAAAACGATAATTGGGACGAAAGAGCTTTTCTGGCTATATTTCCCACATTGTCGATATATTTTCAATAATTATTTGCTGTACAATGAGCAAAACGACTCTCAAATGATGAGTTTTGATGACCTCTTTCATAAAAGAAGGTTTAGTTCTACCATTTACAAAGAAAGTAATGTCTACGATCGCGATATAGAAACCTATGCGCATGGAGTAGATGCTTTGTTGGAAAGTGAACGAATTAAAGAGAAAATTAGAACATTAGAATCTGATGTATGGTCGTTCTAACAATTTGAGATCAAATTCAAAGAAGTTCTGTCAATTTACCTTGAATTGAGTAAGAAGGTATTACCTTTGCGGCATGATTCAATTGGACAATCTCGGTGTATTTCTACCTCAAGGTTATTTATTTCAAGGCATTACGGCTCAAATTAACAAAGGCGACAAAGTTGGCTTAGTTGGAAAAAATGGCGCTGGCAAGTCGACGATTTTAAAGTTAATTTCTGGAAAAGATAAACCTTCAGAAGGGAAAATTCACTCACCAAAAGGTACGACTATTGGTTACTTGAGTCAAGACCTAAAATTAGACACCAAGAAAACAGTGTTTAATTTTTTGAACGATAGTAACGAAGAATTGAATACTATTCGAATTCGTCTGGATGAAATTAATCACGCTTTGGTTACTCGAACGGATTATGAATCAGATGATTATTTAGGAATGTTGGACGAGATGAGTGATTTAAATCATACGTTCACTGTTCTTGAAGGATTCCAATGGGAAGAGAAAATAATTTCAACTTTAAAAGGATTAGGGTTTCAGGATGAAGAATTAAGTCGTCCGTTGAATACTTTTTCAGGTGGTTGGAAAATGAGAGCTGAATTGGCTAGAATACTTGTCAATAATCCAGATATTGTTTTATTGGATGAGCCAACAAATCACTTGGACATTATATCAATCGCTTGGTTGGAAAAATACTTGCAAAAGTTTGAAGGGGCTGTTATTGTTATTTCACACGATAGACTGTTTCTCGATAATGTAACCAAAAGGACTCTTGAAATTGCTCAAGGAAGGCTATTGGATTTCCCATTTTCCTATACAAAGTATAAATTAGCTCGTGAAGAAGAGCTGGAGAGATTAGAAGGAGCACAGAAACAACAGCAAAAGGATATAAAGCACACAGAGGAATTGATTAATAAATTCCGTGCAAAAAAGAATAAAGCCGCTTTTGCTCAGTCATTGATTAAAAAATTAGAGAAAACGGAAATCATTCAAGTTGAAAAAGATTCATCAGCAAAAATGAAAGTGTCTTTCCCTTTAAGTCATCAACCAGGAAAATGGGTGCTTGATATGAAAGATATGGGGAAAACATACGATGACAAGGTGATTTTCCGTGATATCAATATTACTGTTGGTCGCGGCGAGAAAATTGCTCTGCTAGGTGCAAATGGAGTTGGTAAATCAACTTTGTTAAAGCGTGTAATGAATAAAATTCCCGGTGACGGAATTGTAGATTATGGCCACAATGTAAACATTTCCTATTTCGCTCAAGATCAAGCAGAATCTTTGGATACGACAAAAACTATTTACGAAACAGTTGATGAAGTAGCAAAAGGGGAGATCAGACATAAACTCAGAAGTATTTTAGGAGCTTTTTTATTCTCAGGAGAGGATGTTGACAAAAAAGTCGCAGTACTTTCTGGAGGTGAAAGAACACGATTGGCGCTTTGTCAGTTGCTTTTGAGTCCATCGAATTTTCTTATTCTCGATGAACCAACCAATCACTTGGACTTGCAATCGAAGGAAGTGTTGAAAGAAGCTTTGATCAATTATGAGGGGACTTTTATTGTTGTTTCTCACGACAGAGAGTTTTTAGACGGACTGACGAATAGAATTTGGGATATTGAGGATAACACATTGAAAATTCACCATTTCTCAGTTCAAGAATTCTTGGACAGAAAAATGAGTATGTCTGATGGTAAAGAAACAATGCAGTCAGAACCAATTGCTAAGAAAGAGAAAGTAGTTGAAGAAAAACCTCAAGAAACTTTATCTTTTGAAGAACAAAAGGAGCGCAAAAGAAAGAAAAATCAGTTATCCACTCTTGTTCGAAAAACAGAAGAGGAAATTGAAGATCTAGAAAAAGAAATTCATCTTTTACAACAAGAAGTTGAACGAATGGACTATAGCGATGAAGAAAAATCGGCTAAACTACTTCAGAAATTTTCAGATAAAAAAGAGAACTTGGATAAAGCAATGGAAGTTTGGGAACAAGCTACAGAGGAGCTTTTAACAGTTCAGGATTAACGCCTCGCGCGTCTTTTCTTTCTGCGTCCTTCTTTGCGCAAGCGTTTTTCATTTCGTTTCAGCGATTTTTTAAACTCTTTGGATTGCATGCTTGCGAATTTTTTTTTCGCTTCCTTCATGGCTTTTTTAGAAGCTTTTTGCTTTTTCTTTTCCTTTTTTGCAAGCATCTTTTCAGCCTGAGCTACTGATCCAGCGTTTTTTTGTTTTTGGGCAAAACTTGGTGTGTAGACGAAAAGTCCAAAAGCAAGCAATAAAGTAAATTTAAACAACGTTTTCATTGTATATTTGTTGATAGAACAACGTCATGAAAGTAAGAATTATTTTACCATTCCTAGTTTTTTTCCTTGTTTGGGGATGTAGAAAGAATAAATATCACCCTGTTCCAAATATCGCAACAGACATTACCATTGATATTAACTTACCTAGTTACATTGCTTTAACAGGAGTTAGCGGTTGGGCTTATGTGAATGGAGGATCGAGAGGAATTATCGTGTTTCGCCGATCACCTGATGAGTTTATTGCTTTCGACAGACATTCACCGGCTGACCCTAACGGAACGTGTGAACGCCCTTTAACGCCTGACACAGACAATTTCCTTACGCTAGTTGATTCTTGTAACAACGCCACATTTTCACTTTATGATGGTTCGCCGCAATCCAATTCTGAATTTGGTCTAAGAGCTTTTCAAACTTCTTTTAATGGAAGCAGTGCACTTCGAATTTTTAATTGAGAAGAAAAAATAAAAAATCTGCACGATTAAACAATTAAGTTCATTGTCTGTTTTCATTACTTTTGCAGTGAAATTTGAATCATGGAAGAAATAAAGGTTACAATCATAGATCGAGAAGGGCTTGCACACGAATTGGTCGCTCCAACGGATATGAGTATGAACATCATGGAAGTATGCAAAGCATATGAGCTTCCTGTCTTAGGCGAATGTGGCGGAATGGCGATGTGCGCAACATGCCAGTGCTATTTGGAATCTGACACTGAATTACCTGAACAAAGTGATGCAGAATTAGATATGTTAGACCAAGCCTTTTTTGTAAAAAGCAATAGCCGTTTGGGTTGTCAAATACAAATCAAGGACGAAATTGACGGTATTGTTTTGCGACTCGCACCAGAAGCTTAAAAGCAAAGGCTAAACCCTGTTTCTAGGGACATAATATTTTGGAATTCTTTAGAACGCATTTGAACTCTTAAAATGTCATTCGTAATTAAATATGGCGAATTAGCATTTTGAGCATTGTAATCGTAGATTGGTATTGGGAAATAATTGATATTGTACCGAAAACCAATATTGAATAACAAGAAATTTGAAATCGGTATTCTCATGTTTACTTTATACATGAAAACGTAGGATTTTATAGCATCTTGAGAATAATTATATACTTGAGTATTTTGGTTAATAACGTCGACCGTTGAACCTCCAATTTGAAAATAATAATCATCTCTGATCAGTTCATTTCTAGTAAAACCTAATCCGAATTGATGAGAAAGTCCAAGTGGCAACAAGCCATCACTTCCAGTAAGTTCAATAATCGGCATAATCGTGGTTGCTTTCGCTTTCAGCCAATTCGATTTTAATAGTACTTGACTATAAAAATAGTCGTCCTGGAAATTTAAATACCCTTTTTTAGGATTAATAGAGAAATCATAGCGCGATTGACTAAACTGAATCATTACGCCAAAATTTCGTGATAGAGCTCTACCTAAAGTAAGATTTATACCATAATCCACAAAGTTCTTGACGGGTTGGTAATTTGACCCTTTGGTTTTGAAGTCTTCTGTGGAAAGCGTATTTATTCCATAAATAATAGGACTATACAATCGTAAATTTGCGGAAATGAAATTCTTTTTTCCTAAAAATCCGCCGTCCTGTGCTAACAAAAAAGTAGTAGAAAAAATAAATATGAAAAGGAAAGTATATTTTTTCATGATCTTATTTTTTAGTGTTGATGGATGAAAAAATATCATATATCCGAGCTTGAATACCCTTTTTGCTAATAGGCTCGCGGAAATTATAGCGAGCTCCATTCTCAATTTTCGAATCGGAAATGTCTAATACGACAAGATTTATTTCTGTTCGATTTCCGAGAATAAACGGCAAAGGAATATAACTTAAAAAGAGCGGTGGTATAAGAACTAATGCAAATGCTCCAGGACTAAAATTTGGTCTGTAAGAGTGTTCGATAATTGAAAAAACGAGTTTACTCGTTCCATAATTTTTTTGGATTTGATCCAAATAGGAGTAGTCGACTGGAAATATGTCAATATCGTTGTTTTCAACCAATTGAATCAAGAGGGTAGTGAAAATACTTTTTTCATTAAATCCTTCTGTACCTAATTCGGCCAAATTTCCTTTGCCAACCGTATGCATTTTTAAGTCCATCTTTTCGGTAATAACCTGAAAAGACTCATTGAATTTTGCAGCCAATTCTTCAGAACCCGCTAAGTTCACTGATCTTTTTTTGTAACTAATTGCCGCGGGGTCCACTAAGATAAAATCTGAAATATCCGTTCGGTTTTCGGCATCGACTATTTTTTTTCTTTCTGCTCGGCTCAAATCTCTAAATTCATTTTCCGCTTTTTCCTTTTCTGTTTTGAGGTCTTTCAATTCCTTATAACGAGCTATGAATTTTTGATTTTCACTTAAATCTGATAAATTGAAAGTATAATATTGTGTTGAATCGATACCTTCCTGTGTAAATCCAGATTTTTTCTGTTTTATTTTTTCGTATTTGGTGAGTTGAGAGCTAAAGGCAATTTGAGTGGAGTCCATCTCTGCGGAATCAACAATTTGGCTTTGTATTATTGCGGTATTAAAACTAACTCGAGATAGTTCACTCAGTTTTACGCCTGAATCAAATAGATTTTTCGTTGTGCGATGCCAAATTGCTTCAATTTCTTTGTCCTCAGGGTATTTTAATCTACAATCTTCAACTGTTCTCATAGCTAAAGTTGTAATTTCTACATTCGAGAGACCTCTTATGAAAAAATGCATTGCTGCACCTTCACCTTCTAATTCGTACTTAGAACTAACTGTTTTATATACTGAATTGTTGATTTTAAAAGTTGATAATCCTAACCAACACTGAGCTTTCATCCTGTTCAAATAAAGAGAATTAGGAAAAGACTTTTCTAAAATGAATATTGTGTAAAGTGCGTCACCATACTTTAATTCAATAATATCTGAGCGTAATCTTTCAAAACGGGAAAGGTTTCGAATGTATTGAAATTTTTCATCGCCTAAATAGGAATTCACCTCACCCCAATTGGGCATTTTTCCTGAAACTTCAAGAATTTTTTCTTTTCTTTTTTGAATGTTTGGATGAGAACTTCTGCTGTCGTCATAGGATTCCTCAGCCTTAATTGGGTATTTTTTTGTTGGAAATTTATTTTTAGGTACAAAACACAATTCTGAATTGAAATAGGTGTCAGGAAGTTCAATTTCATCTATCGGAAGATAAGAGTACATCAAAACATCAAAAGCCGATAGCATATGTTTTTTGGAGTATCCAGCTTTTTGAAACAATTCTAAACCTAGAATATCTGCTTCAAATTCTTTTTCTCTGGAGTAAGTGCTTAGCTGTCTAATTTGATCTGTAAATCCTTCATTTCTTGTTCGGTATTCAAAAGCTTCAACGACATGTTTTTCCGTATAATGCGATATTTCATGCGCTAAAATAAAAGCTAGCTGAGCTTCAGATGTGAGCTGCGAAATTAACCCAGTTGTTACAAATACTATTCCTTGGTCAGTAGATAAGGCATTGGTAACGTTTGACTTGATAGTATAAAAACGAAGACTATTTAATAATGCCTGATCGTCTTTCAGTAATTTTTCAGCTACTGATTTTACATAATTTGAAATTTCATCTCCATAAATAACTATTCCCGACTGGAGCAATTCATCTACACCGTAATGAACCCCTTCAAGAAATATTTTTTTCTCTCTATTGTTCAGATTCCCTCGAGTATCCTGCATATCTGCTTCGACTTTTAAGGAAGATTGAGTGACAAAATCGTCAGGAATTTTACCTTCGGATTGAAGGATCTTGAAATCACTAAAATTTTGTTGAGCAGAAACATTGTTAAAGAAAACACCTATTAACAATAGGCTGCAATAGAAAATTAGGTTGGTTAACTTTGTCATTAATTCGTCTTTAACGTAAATCGTTTGGAATTAAACAAACGGGAATAGGCTTCATTTTGTGTTGGTTAGCTTTATTGAAACTTCGGTATATATTCAAAACTTCCTTCTCCCGAGCGGAAATTATATTCTCATCACCATTAAATTCCATAGCCCATTCTAATTCTGGGTAGGAGGCTCCAATTTGATCCTCATCACTTCTTTTGTCTTCCCACAATCCATCAGTTGGCTGTGCTTCAATTATTTCGGGAAGAACACCTATTTCTTCGGCTAATTTCCAAATTTCGGTTTTCATTAAATCGGCAATTGGACTTAAATCCACACCTCCATCACCATACTTGGTATAAAAACCAACACCAAAGTCTTCAACTTTGTTCCCAGTTCCCGCAACCAAACATCCATTTGATTGGCCAACAGCGTACAAAGTCAACATTCTTAATCGACTTCGTGTATTTGCCATGGCAAGAAAATGATCTAGCGTTTTTGAAGGTAAATCTGATTCAAGTTGTTCGAAGCTTTTGGTCAAATCAATTTCCATTTCCTCAACATTTGAATATTTCGATTTCATATTAGCAATGTGATTCAATGCTCGGCTATGTTCAGACTTCGTTTGACGAATAGGCATGCTAATTAAGATTGTTTTCAATCCTGTATTAGCGCAAAGGGTAGAAGTTACGGCAGAATCAATACCACCAGAAATTCCAATAACAAAACCCTCGGATTTGGCTCCGAGGGCGTAATTTTTTAACCAATTTTCAATATGTTCAGCGACCTTGGTATAGTTCATTTGTAGGATTAGAATAAAACAGCAACCTTCAATTGCAGTTGACTTTGTGTCATCGCGTTTGAATATGGATTCGGCAAACCTCCATTCGATGGATCATTGAAATACAAAGTAGTATTCTCACCTTTATTGGAACGGTAAATCGGCGTAAATCCATAGTAATATCCAAATTCAATCGTCATTGATGTTGAACCTGAGAAATTCCACTCTGTCCCTAAAGCTATACCAGCATTGGAACGAATAAAATTCATGTCTTTTGCGGCTTCCATTGAATTGTTATCTGCTGCAACTTCATTTCCTAAAGCATCAACATTAAAACCTGAGTCGTTAATTTTATTTCCTAAAAGAAAACTAGTTTTTAAACCAACTTTCGTGAAATAACGTAAGTCACCAAAATATTTGGTTCTCAAAAGCAACATTGTCGGAACTGTTAGATAAACTGGTTTTTGTTTTCTTTCTGTCCAGGAATATACTTGGTTGCCAAATTTGAAATCTTTGTTCAACTCAATTTTTGTATCATTATATTGGTAGTAACTTTTACCGATATCATTTGAAGGCTTTATTTTATTACTTTCAAAACTAAGGTCAACCCCAAAATTTATAGCCATTGTGCTTGAAAAATTGTAGTTGAAAATAGCTCCAATTGTTAAAGCATTCCCGACACCATTTATAGCCATGCGTTTTGTGTCTGTTTTGTTAAGGTTTATCCCCTCTGAAAATCCAATTCCCATTTGAATTTTTTTGTCAGAATCGTCCTGAGAAAATGCAAATCCAGCCAATAGTGTAAAAGCAAAAAGTATCGTTCTTTTCATAGTATTTTATTAATTCATTAAAAATAAATAGAAAACCTTAGTTTTCGTTAATTTTGTGAGCAAAATTAAGCATTTATTATGGCTAAAGTTGTTCTTCTTGTTTTCTCTTTTATTTTGATTTTTCTGGTTTCGTGCAAAAATGATCCATTGAAGATTGATTCGTCTAATGTGAAGGTTTCCATTGACTACTATAACATGGATTCTGTATTTGTCTATGCAAAGGGAAAAGACCTTGAAAAATGGAATAAACTATTCAAGAAAGAAATTAATGAGGGCTATGAATTTGAACTTGGAATGGGTCTTAGGATTGGTGTTCCGGAAGATTCTGTCATATTAAAAAGCATAGAGCTTTTTGCGAATGATCCAGGAATGCAGCTCTTTGAAAAACAGATTGAAAAGAAATTCCCCAATTTAATTGATCGACATCGTAAAATTGTCAAAGGATTCCAAAACTTGAAATTTCATTTATCAGACGTGAAAATTCCAAAAGCAATTATTTATGCAAATACATGTTTCCAAAGCAGTGCCTTTTCTACTCAAAATGAAATCGTAATAGGCTTGGAAAGATATTTAGGAAAAGATGAACCCTTGATTCAAGAATTACCACGCGATATTTTCTATGACTGGATTAAAGAGGGAATGGAGGACAAATATCTTGAAAGAGATGCGGTTTGTTCTTGGATTATGTCAAATGTTGTTCAAATGGTTGAAGCCAATTTAGCTGAAAACATGGTCAATTGGGGAAAAATAATCTATTTTACAGAAGCAGCATTCCCAGATGAAAATGAAGAGATCATCATTCGCTATTCTGCAGAAGATTTGAAATGGGCGAAAGAAAATGAATTTTCACTTTGGTCTTACTTGGTAAAAGAAAAAATGTTGTTCCGAATAAATGAAACGGAATCTATAAATATGTTAGCTCCAGGTCCATTTACTATCGGTTTACCAGAAAAAGGTCCAGATCGTTTGGGACAATATTTAGGTTGGCAAATGGTTCGAAAATACATGGAGAAGAACGACATAACTTTAAAACAATTACAAAAAACACCTTACAATAAAATTTTACAAGCCTACGAAATAGATTAATAATGAACGACGAAATAAAAAGCATATCGGAAATAAAAGTCCAAGTTGGAATGGACGAAAACAAGTTGCCAATTGAAATCCGATGGGATGCACAGGATGGTGATATGAAGAATCAAATCTCTAAGGCAATGTTTTTAGCAATGTGGGATGGTGAAGAGAAGAATACAATGAAAATTGATCTTTGGACAAAGGATATGTCTATCGAAGAAATGAAACAGTTTTTTCACCAAACTTTGCTTTCAATGGCTGACACTTTTGAGAGAGCCACGAACGAGACAAACATAACCGAAGATTTAAGAGATTATTGTTATCATTTCGCAGAGAAAATGGACATTCTTCCAGAAGAATAATGAAAGGAATACTTTATAAAATGTCAACAGAGTTGGGCAATCCAATTCAATATTCTCTGAAATGGGAAACACCTATTTTGATGAACGATTTCATCGGAAAAAATCTTCGAATGGAGTTTTTCGGCACGATTACTTGTCGAAAATGTGAGAAGGTGACCAAGAAATCGTTTGGAGAAGGGTTTTGTTATCCTTGTTTCGCAAATGCACCTGAAGCTGCTGAATGTATTATTCGACCAGAATTGTGTCGTGCGCATTTGGGCGAAGGTCGCGATGTGGAATGGGAAGAAGCGAATCATAATCAACCGCATGTCGTTTATTTAGCTGCAAGTGATGTTGTTAAAGTTGGCGTTACGCGTTCGACACAGGTTCCAACTCGTTGGATAGATCAAGGCGCAATGTCGGCTATTAGAATTGCGGAAACACCAAATCGTTATGAAGCGGGTAGGTTAGAGGTTGAATTGAAAGCTATGTTTTCGGATAAAACCAATTGGCAGCGTATGTTGAAAAATGAATTCGACGAAAGCATAGACTTGGAAGAGGAAAAATGGACTTTGCACGAACAATTGCCTGAAGACTTAACAGAGTTCTTCACAGAGGACGATGAAATCATTGAAATGACCTTCCCAGTATTGGAATTTCCTTTGAAAGTGAAAAGTATGTCTTTCGATAAAGAACCAATTATTGAAGGGATGCTAATGGGAATTAAAGGTCAATACCTTATTTTTGATGGAGGAAGAGTCCTCAATATTCGAAAACATACGAGTTATCATGTTGAAATTTCTTAGTTTATTTTTAGGAATAGTTCTCTCTTTCAATTCATTTTCTCAATGGCAATGGACGCAAATGGCGAATATGCCCATACGAACAGCTAATAATGCCGTTACGGAACATTTGAGCGTCACAGGACAATCTTTTTTGTACTCATTCGGAGGTATTGATAGCACAAAAATTTATTCTGGAATTCACAACCGTGTTTTCGAATACAACGTTCTTTTGAATAGTTGGTCTGAAAAACAATCCATTCCTGATACTTTGGGAAAAATCGCAATGGGAGCCAGCAACGTTTACGGCAAAATTTATTTGATGGGCGGTTATCACGTTTTACCCAACGGAAATGAAATTTCATCCAACCGTGTTCATATTTTCAATCCAAATTTGGGGACTTTTGAAGCGGATGGCGCTCCGATTCCGGTTCCAATCGACGATCATGTGCAATGTGTTTACAAAGACAGCCTAATCTTTTTGGTAACAGGTTGGTCGCAAAATACCAACAAAGTTGATGTTCAGATTTATGATCCTTCATTAGACCAATGGCAAGCCGGGACTTCTGTTCCAAATTCTGGATTATACAAAGTTTTTGGTGCTTCTGGTTATATTATTGGCGATACGTTGTATTATTTAGGTGGTGCCACAACAGGAACTAATTTCCCTGCACAATCAACCCTGCGCAAAGGTTTTATCAATCCTAACGACCCAACGGATATAACTTGGTCGACAATGCCTTCGGCGCCGGCAGGAGCTAGTTATCGTTCTGCATGTTCAGGCAATGTTAACGAAGTGTTTTGGGTTGGAGGGTCATCTGTATCCTACAATTACAATGGAATAGCTTATAACGGAACTGGTGGCGTTCCGCCAAGAAATAGAATTCTTCATTTGTCGTCAATTGGTAATCAGTATCAAAACTTCGATTCACAACCTTATGGTGTTATGGATTTGAGGGGAATTGGCAAATTCAATAATGGCAGATGGATGATTTGTGGTGGTATGGACAGCAATCAAGTCGTAAGCAATCGAACTTTTTTATTGGAGAATACAACACTGTCTTCAATTCAAAAGAATTTAGAAGAAGAGATCAGCATCAAATATTTAGCTTCAGGAATTCAAATTGATTTGTTGAAACCAAAGCATTTAAAATTAATTTCCATTGAAGGAAAAACAGTTTTGGAACAAATGAATTCAAATGCTTTATTCATCGACAATCAACAGTTTTCGAAAGGAACGTATTTCCTTCAAACGGAAAAGTCCAGTCGAAAAATTATAATACAATAAATACGTTTTGGGAAAAGACAAATTAAGACGCTTCGCAGCGGTAAAAGATTATTCAAATTTTTTCGAACCAACTATCGGTGAAGTTTCCGATATGAGAGGAAAATGGCACGAACATTTTGGGAATGATAATCCTATTGTTTTGGAATTAGGTTGTGGGAAAGGGGAGTATTCCGTTGGACTTTCTCGACATTACCCAGAAAAGAATTTCATTGGAGTTGACATCAAAGGTTCGCGCATGTACATAGGTGCAACTGAAGCTTTAGAAGAGAATTTAAACAACGTTGCTTTTTGCCGTACGAAAATTGACTTCATAAACGACACTTTCGCTGAAAATGAAATCGACGAAATTTGGTTGACTTTTTCAGATCCTCAACCGAACAAACCGAACAAGCGTTTGACTTCTCCAAACTTCATTGAGAAATATCGAAAACTAATGAAGCCAGGTGGCATCGTTCACTTGAAAACGGATAGTGATTTATTGTTCAAATACACAACGAAGGAAATTAAGTCAAAAGGCTACGAAGAATTACTCGTCAATTGGGACTTATACAATGAAATGGGTGAAAACTTAGACCAAATGACCAAAGATATTTTCCACATCAAAACGCATTATGAAAAGCTGTTTACTTCACGTGGAAGTGTGATTAAGTATTGTAAGTTTAAGATTCATTGAAAAACGACCATCCGCCGCGGCGGATTGCTGGAACATGGAGCATGGAATGTTCGCGGGCTCACTGATGGATTTTTATTTTAGACTTCGTTTGAAACTTCGCTTTAAAATGATCAGGATTTCTTCTAAAGGAGAACGGAAAATTTAGCAGTTAAATTGTGAATATTAATTTATAGCATTAAAAAGAGCTATAACTTAAAATTCACCGTAGGATTTTGTCTAATCGGAAAGTTGCAGGAATTGGCGATGAAGCATTTTTTATGTGCATCCAAGTGCAAGAGCTTAGCTTTTTCAACCATTTCTTCTTTTTCTACGGTTACCAAAGGATGTAAAATAACTTCTTGAAAATGTCCGCCACCTTCTGGTTTTTCTATCATTGTTCCAGTTGCGCTATCGGCATACTCAACGACAACGATTCCATTGTCGGCGCACAAATGTAAATACCAAAGCATGTGACAAGAAGAGATAGATGCCAAGAATAATTCTTCAGGATTGAAACGTGACGGATCTCCTCGAAAAGCGGAATCGGCTGAACCGTGAATGACTTGTTGTTTGCCATTTACACGAACAGAATAATTACGTTCGTATGCAGAATAATCGGTTGTTCCAATTCCTCGGCTACAAGTCCAATCAATAAAAGCTTTGTATTCGTGGGTTTTCACTAGGCAACTTTCAACTTAGCCATTTTCGACTTGTTGAAATGTTCTTTCGCGTAATTTAAAGTGACTTTATAAGTCGTTTCGTTGCTTGTAGGCAATTCAAACATGGCTTCAGTAAGAATGGCTTCACAAATAGAACGAAGTCCACGTGCGCCTAATTTGAATTCTATTGCTTTCTCTACAATGAAATCAAGAACGTTACCATCGAATGATAATTGAATACCATCAATTTCGAACAAACGCAAATATTGTTTTACCAAAGCGTTTTTCGGCTCGGTTAAGATTCGTTTTAAGCTTGCAGCATCCAAAGGCTCCAAATACGTCAATACTGGGAAACGACCGATTAATTCAGGAATTAATCCGAAAGTCTTAATATCGGTAGGGTTGATGTAACGCAAAACTGTTTCCCCTTCAATTCTTTCTTCATCTACTGATGAGAAACCTATCGTCTGTCGGTTAACACGTCCTGAAATTATTTTCTCAATTCCATCAAACGCTCCTCCACAAATAAAGAGAATATTTTTTGTATCAATGGCAATCATCTTCTGTTCTGGGTGCTTACGTCCGCCTTGAGGTGGAACATTTACAACCGTTCCTTCCAATAATTTCAATAAAGCTTGTTGAACACCTTCACCTGAAACATCGCGCGTAATGGAAGGGTTATCGCTTTTGCGAGCAATTTTATCTATTTCGTCAATGAAAACGATTCCGTTTTGAGCTGCCTCTACGTTGTAATCAGCTGCTTGTAATAATCGAGAAAGAATACTTTCAACATCTTCACCAACGTAACCAGCTTCTGTTAAAACTGTCGCATCAGCAATGCTGAAAGGAACGTTCAACATTTTAGCAATAGTTTTCGCTAATAATGTTTTTCCAGTTCCAGTTCGTCCAACGAGGATTACATTCGATTTCTCGATTTCAACTTCGTCTTTTTTAACAGGTTGATTTAATCTTTTATAATGATTGTAAACAGCAACGGCAAGCGTTTTCTTTGCATCAACTTGACCGATTACATAATCGTCTAATTTTTCAAGAATTTCCTTTGGTTTGAGAACGTTTACCGGAGAATTTGTGCCTTCAGAAGAGTGATTTAATTCCTCTTCTTTTATAATTGTGTGCGCTTGGGTAATGCAATTTTCGCAAATATGACCAGTAACACCAGCAATTAAAATTCCAACTTCGTTTCTCGATTTACCGCAGAATGAACAACCTGTTTCTTTTTTCACTTTTCTAAATCTTAAGGAGACAATTATAACGTTGCAATCCCTGTTTCATTACAAAAGTACGCTAATAATGCTGTTTTATCAAAAGAAAACGGGAAGCTTTCAATGGCCTCCCGTCTTTTTATCATTTTTTATGTTATTTTTTTGGATTTCTATCCAAGACTTCGTCAACCATACCATATTCTTTCGCTTCTTCCGCTGTCATCCAATAATCTCTATCAGAATCCGCCCAAACCTTCTCATAGGTTTGACCACTATGCGTTGCGATAATATCGTATAATTCTTTTTTCAATTTCGCAATTTCGCGAGCTGTAATTTCGATATCAGATGCTTGTCCTTGCGCTCCACCCAATGGTTGGTGAATCATTACACGAGAATGCTTCAAAGCAGATCTTTTTCCTTTGGCTCCAGCGCACATTAAAACTGCTCCCATAGATGCAGCCATACCTGTACAGATAGTCGCAACGTCTGGTTTGATAAATTGAATCGTATCATAAATTCCTAATCCAGCATAAACACCACCACCTGGTGAGTTCATGTAGATTTGAATATCCTTTTTCGGGTCAACAGACTCCAAGAAAAGCAATTGCGCGTTGATAATGTTGGCAACTTGATCGTTGATTCCTGTTCCCAAGAAAATGATTCTGTCCATCATCAATCGCGAGAACACGTCCATTTGTGTCATGTTCATTGGTCGCTCTTCAATGATATAAGGTGTTAATGATGATTCGATATAGTGCCCCAAATGCATACTGTTGATGCCCATGTGTTTGGTGGCGTATTTGTTGAATTCGTTCTGATCCATAATTGATTTCTAAAATTTGAAAGTTAAAGTTATAAATAAATGAAGAATGCTTTTAGTTTGAGACGCAATTCTATCCACAAACCATTGTTTTTTCCTTAGTTTTAACCAAGTTTAACGATTGATGTCTATAGAAGCTATTGAACATATTTCTAATAAAAGGATACTCTTCTCTCCATTGAACTGGGGATTCGGACATGTTTCTCGGTCGATTCCAATACTACAAAAATTAATAGATAACGGAAATTCTGTTATTGTTGCTTGTAATGAAAATCAGCGCAAAGTCTATGAAGAATATTTTTCAAACCTTGAATTTGTAATTTGGGAAGGTTATCCTTTTCGATTTTCAGGTAAGGGGAATTTCGCTTTGGACTTATTTCGGTCTTTACCTAATCTTATTTCTTTTGGGCGAAAAGAAATGAATTTTGTTGAACGATTCTGTCAAACTGTGAACGTTGATCTTGTAATATCGGACCACCGCTACTTTTTTCGAAGTAAGAAAATTAAATCGATTTTTATTACCCATCAAATCACTTTGCCCTTACCTGCATATTTGAAATTTGCTCAAAGGATACATTTACAAATGATCAATAAATTCATTGAAATTTGGATTTTAGATACAAAAGAACACTCTTTTGCTGGAAAACTGAGTGAAGGAAAAACGAAGCCTAAACAAGTTTTTTTGGGACCAGTCAGTCGTTTTCGAGAGTGCGAAGACATTCAGAAATCGGGAACATTGATTCTGATAAGTGGCCCAGAACCGTATGCGAATAAATTCTATTTGGAACAAAAAAGTAAGTTGAAGCAAAACGATAAAATAGTTTATAATGGAAAGATGGAAACCTTGAATTCATCAAAAGAATTAAGGTGGAAGGATCTTGATGAGGAAATGATACGCACAAAAAAACTAGTTTCACGCTCTGGCTATTCAACACTTATGGATGTTCACTTTCTTAAATGTGACTCAGAGTTCATTCCTACAAAAGGACAGTGGGAACAGGAGTATTTAAAGAATCTACCTAACGAATAATATGGACAAAGGTTGACAATATTATAGAATTGGATTGCGTCCAGTCGTGCACGAAACTTACAAAATACACTCCATCTACCAAGTCTCCACCATCCCAATCGTTTTGGTAACCTTTAATGGAATACACTACATTTCCCCAGCGGTTTACGACTATTAATTCATTGTTTTTGAAAAGTGGAGCCTCATCAATTATGTAGTAGTCGTTAACCCCATCACCATTAGGTGAAAAAACGTTTGGTAAACTATTAGTACAATTAATGGTTTCAATGTAAATGGAATCTGAAACAGAGCATCCAACGCTATTTGTAGCAACAAGAACGTACCAATTTGGCCCATAAACTGGAATGCTGTCACCTGGGTTTAAACCTTGCCAAGTATAAGTGGTTCCACCTGTCGATGGATTTGAATTTAACCAGCTATTCAAGCAAACAATTGTGTCAAATGGTAAAACAATTCCTGGCAAAGGTGAAACACTAAGGAAAATAGAATCTATTGCTGAACAACCTAAATTATCAGTTGCTTGTACCCAATTCCATCCGATGGTTGAGTTGTCGATAAGAAAGGAGTGAAAATTGTTTGTAGTAGTAAAATTATCTCCATTCCACACTAGATTATTTGTCGTTGAAGTAAAATTCAATTGCGCAGAATCTCCTATGCAATTGAAGTTTGAGTGTGATAAATTAATATCAATTGATGAAGTCGATACCCAAACTGAATCTAAATTTGTAGGACAATTATTAATGTCAATTCCTGTTACATAAACATATCCATTTCCAAAGGTTGAGTTTACTAAAAGGGTGTCCACTGCAAACACACCCAAATTTGTATTCCAACTAATATTTGTGGCGCCATTTGCTTGTATTGTTGAGAGTTCATTCCCACAAATAATAATTGAGTCTTCTGGGACGATTATAGAAGTAAGAGGAAACGATAGAATCGCTTGACTTGCTGAATCTGCAAAACAAATATTTGAAAAAGAGGCAGAAAGTATTTGCGTTGTATTTCCAGAGGACACTGTTATTGAAGGGCTGTTTCCTATTGGAATTCCGTCAAGATACCAAAGAACATTTGCCAAAGGCGTACTAAGTTGAAAAACTGAAGATTGGTTGGCACATATCGAAGTATCACCGATTATTGTCGTTCCGACTAGGGGCGGAGCAATATTTATGTCTATTGTTTGAAATACAATCGGGCAGCCTAAAGTGCCATAAGCGGCTAGTATTGTTGTATCGTTTTGTAAATTCAATAAACTAAAACTTGTATCTGTAAAAAGTAAATTCTGATTTGAATTGTACCAATTGATGGTATTTCCATACCCATCACTCAAAGTAATATTTGCTTCAGGACATAGAATTGTATCATTAATAGTTGGTGCATAGGATAAAGGGATTGTTTGAACATTAACTGTATCTGAAAATGCTATACAATCATATTGGTTGGTCACCATAACAGAATAACTGCCAGAAGTGCTTGTAAAAAGCGAAGAACCGCCAATATTTCCATTACTCCATTCATACAAATTGTATCCGGGAAGAGTTGAAATTGTAGCTATTTCATTATTACAAAGAACACTATCGTCTATGGTTAATGAAACAGAAAACGAACCGTCCAAAATGGTTATTGAATCTGTGAAATTAATACCACATTGTTCAATTTCGCAAATGTAAATACCAGGTTGATTGATAGTTATCATATCACTAGATCCGCCCCAACTAGGGTTTATCCAAGTAATATTGGCATTTCCTGAATAGTTGACGGTTATCATGATATTCTCTCCGTCGCAAATCACACTGCTTGGGTCAGCATATAAGTTTGGAGCTTCAAATTCTATAATTTCAACTGTCAATGTGCTTAATGTACAGCCGGTAGTATCTGTGATGTGGCAAATATAAAATCCTTCGTCATGGACATAAACGGAATTGGTATTTGAAATAGAAAAACCATCTGGGTCTACCCAGTCGTATGCAACATATCCACTTGGCAACGAAAGCAAAGCACTATCACCAAGACAAAGTATCCCGTCTGAAGGATACATAGAAATGATTGGAACAATTTTTTCGTTAAGAAAATAATCCAGATTTAAATTTCCAACACAACCATTCAGCGTATCTGTAAAAGTTCCAGTAAAAGTGTAATAACCTGGATATGATACTAATACAGAATCATTGTTTAGGCTTGTCCAATCGATTCCTGGTCCAAACCAATTGAAATTGAGAAGGGATGAATCAACATATAATAACACGGAACCTCCAGGACACAGGAGGTCAGTTCCAAAGATTTCAACAGTATTTATATTTACATAAATGGAATCAGTGACATAATAATTTGTTGTATCCATGCCGCATGTGTTGTCAAAACCAACTGTTAAATGATAATTAAAAACATACCACCCAGGCCCATTGGTTTGAACTTGAAAGGAATAATTACTCAAATTGCTAACATTCGTTGAGCTACTCGTCAAATTTGAAAGCACAACTGGCTGGTAATTAAACGAATCTAAAATTGCCGTAGGATTTGTAAAATAATCATACACATGAATTGTTATGGGTTGATTGTTGCACAAAACAATAGTATCATTTTGGTCGTAATCATTTAAAAAGTGCAAGTATGGCTGAATGGTATCAGAATTTTCTGGGTTCTGAAGATCAATTTGGAAAAAATTGGTGTTTGAACAAAAGGAATCGGAAACGTAGACAAAATAATAACCTGATTGATTGTAAATGTGAGGCATAGTATCACTAAATAAAGGTGGATTTCCGATTGAAATATTGCATCCTGCGCAAAGATTTGAAAAAGATATTTCAATTGAATCTGGGTAACAAAGAGTATAGGTTGGATAGTTGGGGGAATTTACCGCTACTCCTATATTATCTGTTAATAGGGGTAAGCTAGGAATTGAATGCGCAACTGCATATACTGTATCAAATCCTTGAGTACAACCATCTTTTCTCGTTATAATGACAGAATAATACCCAGTTGCTGACACGATGGTTGTATCATAAATGGAGCCTGTATTCCATAAGTAATTATAATCAGGCCCAATCGTGGAATTGTTCATGGTATTATAGTACAAAATGGTGCTTGAACAAAAATCTATCGTGTCAAGCGTGGGCTCGATAAAACCAAGTAAACTATCAATAGGTTGGCCGACAAAAAAATTAAAGTCGGGCGTAGCTGAGTGAATGGCATTAGTAATGAAAGAATTAGGTGTTTGATCGCCTGTCATCATCAAGAAAGGTCCACCTGTAGCGGTTAAGTCGAAATTACTCCAACTCACAGTATAGGTATTTGTAAGTGATCTGGGAATAATTAGATTTTCAATATAGCCGCCTGCAACTGCGGCAGTTTGGTTCGGTAAAATTGCTATACCATTGCCTTCGTCGTTTTGCTTTCCTCCAAATTGCTTGACAAAGGATAAATTTCCAATTGAATCCAACTTTAGCACATACACGTCTTTGAACCCAGCGCTTATGTAATTTGGTGATCCTAAAGTGTGAAATTCTGACCATTCACATTTGAAGAATCCAGTGATGTATGTATTTCCATTTAAATCGATTGAAAGTGATTGTGAAGACAAGTCGCTATTTGAACCAAAGGTTTTGTGCCAAATGTACTGACCGTTGTTATTGGTTTTAAGAATAAATATCTTTTTCGGAAAGGAATTGGTAATTGATGTTGTGGAATTCGAAGTTTCATAATTCATGTTACCCCAAAAATCCCCTGACAGAATTATTTCCCCTGTATTGCTAATTTCTACGTCATATGCGTATACACCACCAGCTTTTAGCTTATTGAACCAAACCATATTTCCTGTGGGAGAAATTTTAGTAATAAAACCGACATTGTATCCTGCATTGTTGATGGTGGTTCCGGCAAAAGTTAAACTGTCAGAAAACTGCCCAGTTAAATAAATATTGTTGAGAGCATCACAAGCCACAGCGAAGCCCTTTTCTTCATATTTTGCTTGTCCGGTTTTTAACCAAATAGGAACACCAGTAGACGAATATTTAGAAATGAACAAGTCGAAATTCGGCGAATTTGTTGTGGGATCAATTAAACTGGATAAACTTTGGCCAGCGATAGTGCTAGAACCTTGGAATTGTCCTGTTAGTATAACATTGTTTAGATTATCAGTGGTTATACCATATGCGTTTTCTGAACCTGCACCGCCTTGTGAGATTGCCCATATTACATTTCCAAGATTGTCCAATTTAAGGATGAAAATGTCTTTGGAATTGGAAACCGAATTCAGTACCGTAGTTCCAAATGTGACTTGTCCAAAATATTGACCAGTTATATATATTTGATTGTTTGCATCAATAGCAAGGTCAGTTGGTTTGTCGGAAAAATTACCTCCAAATTTTTTCACCCAAATAAGAGCTCCAGTTGGACTGTATTTAGCAACGTAAATATCGCTATTGCCATTTGTTGATATGGCCGTTGACGCTGTTGAAAAGCTTGTCCCGCCGGTAAAGTATCCAGCAACATATTGATTCCCTGCTGAATCTACCTCTATATCAATTGCCTCGTTCGCAAGTGGGCTAGTGGTATTCGCACCCCAATAGATTTGTGCAAAGGGATTTGAAAAAAAAGATAAAACGAAAAATATAGAAAATAGGATTTTCATTTCTAGAATAATAAGGCCATAACGTTCTTTATTAGTGAAGTTTTATCTTCCTGAAAATTACGGAAACTAAATAACAAAAAAAAGTCCCTTCCAAAGGAAGAGACTTTTTCTTATTGAGTTATCTATATATTACAATCCTGAGAAAGCAGTGTTTTCTGCAAATTTCAAGAATTCTTTATCAGATTTTGCTTTTGCTTTCATTGAAGCGTCTTTAGCAATTGAACTTTGAAGGTTTGATACTACATCACCAACTTTGTCCATACGTGCTGAAGCTACAGCTTTAAGGTAATATCCTTGAGCCGATTCCTTGTCAGGAGAATTATTGATAGTAGCAATACCACCAGCTGAATTTCCGTTTAAGATTTGAGCCAATGCTTTGTTGTATGTATCTCCTGAACCGAAGTTAGAGACAGCCTCAGCATATTTTCCTTCGTATACATTGATAATACCCATGTTGTATGAGTTATCAGCTCCAGAACCACTTCCTTGCAACAACAATTTCTTAGCAGCAGCTCTGTCTCCAGAAGCACCAGCAATAGCACCTAAATTATTTTTAGCGATTGCGTTGTCTTTGATATTGTTTGCTTTTTCAAATTCTGTTTTAGCTTCAGACATTTTACCTTGCATGTATAAAACACCACCAGCATTGTTGAATGCTCTATGATCTGTAGGATATTTTCTTTCAGCTGCTTTGTAGATAGCTAATTTAGAATCCATATTTTCAATCAAAGTCGCTGCGAACAACATTTCTTCAAGATTCAAAGAATCTGGTTTAGACAATGCGATAGATTTTAATTCTTCATCTGTAAATCCAGTTTTGTCATAAACAACTTTGATTTCAGAACGACGTAATTTTGGGAAGATGTTTTTATCAAGGTAAGTAAATGTTTTACCCATGTTTCTCATTTCCGTTTCACGTGTTGCAGGATCTTTATGCATTTCCAATACTCGGATTACCAAGTTTCTTTCGTCAGCATTCATTTCAGATTTTTCCATTTCTGTTTTGAATCCAGCGAAATCTTCTCCACGTCCGTCTAATTTGTATACTTCTGTTTGTCCAGCAGTATTTCCAGCTTTTTTCGCTAATGCCATTGAAGCATTTTTACCAGCAGTCGCTCTATCAGAAGACAAAGTGTTGTTTTTATCTTCTTCACCTTCTGGAGAAGCATAACCTACAACATCAATTGATTTGATTTTGATACGTTCGTTTGTTTCAACTTTTTTCATCCAAGCTTGTAATCCAACGATATCTTTATCAGCTAATTCTCCTGCTTTTACAACCGACTTACCTTTATCGTAGTTAATTTGAGCCATTTCTGAAAACTCATTAACACGTTTGAAGTTGTCTTTCTCCATAGTAACACGGTAATCTTTATTTACCAATAATGGAGTAATTATTGTTCCTTGACAGATAACTGTTTCATCAATTTGGTCTTTAACTTTACCTCCTTTAGATACAGTACCTGTAATTTTTAACTCAGTATTCTCATAATCAGGCTTGTAGGCTACTACATCGTAGTAACTCATTTTTCCACCTGGCTTGTATAAAATAACACTACCATTTCCTGTTGCTTTTTCACCTTGCACTGTAACTGGCTTAAGAGCCGTACTACCTAGCATCGGCTGAATTTGAGCACTTGCTTTTTTCTTGATTCCTTTTTCAGGAAAAGTAATATCCACTTTTACACGAACTGAATCACCATGCATCTCAAGAGGACAAGGCGTTACATCGTATTTTAAATCCTTCAAAAGGTCGCAACTTGTTAAAAGTGAACCCGTAACCGCTAAGAAAGCATAACCAAGTAAAGTTTGTTTTTTCATACCACTGTTTTTATTTCATCTTGTTTAAGAGTACAATATTACGAAAAAAATGTCGTTTGGGTTCGGCTAAATATACTGAATAGCGAATTTTAGTTAATATTTTTTCCAATAAAAGCAATTGTAAAATTTTTGAACAGCAGTGTTATTTATTGAATAATTCGTAAAGCTGTTGTATTGTTAGGTTGGTTAATGGGTCAATAACGTTCGGAGCTATTTCTGTTAGCGGAACCAAAACAAAATCTCTTGAACGAAAATGTAAATGTGGAATTGTTAATTCTTCGGTCGAAATAACTGTATCACTATATAAGATAATATCTATGTCAATTGAACGAGATTCATATTTCTCATTTTTTTTCGGCAGCCTGCCCAAATCTTTTTCAATTCGCTTGATTTCAGCAAGTAGATTGGTAGGTGATAATTTCGTTTGAATCTGGACGCAAGTGTTTAAAAACAAAGTGTCAGATTCAAACCCTTGAGCTTCGTTTTCGAAATTTCCCGCCTTGATAATAAATTTACCAACCCTTACATTTAATAAAGTAATGGCATTAAGAATGTGCTCTTCCCGATTTCCTGAATTACTGCCAAGAGCTAAATATACTTCTTGTGTTATTTCCATTCAAAAGTGTTGATCATTTTCAGCAGATCTCTTTTCAGGTAATCAAGTGTTGGCCGCAAGGAGTCATAATTTGGTTTAGTGTTTAATAGTACTACTCCGCTAACAAACCTGGATGTTGAATCGGTAAGATAAAATTGAAAAGGAGTTGCGACATCACCTTGAAGCTCGAAAAAGGTTCCAAATACTTTTTTTTCAGGATGAATTATTTTTGTGTCTTCTATTGCTGTAGCTTTCAGTTTATGCTCATCAACTTTATCATTGGCAAAATTGACATATGACCCAAGTGGTTCTTCCATAACGATATACGAAAAATTAATTACACCATTAACCGGCCCTAAATCGATGTCTTTGTGGCAATTATCAGGAGAAACTTCTTTCACAGTATAATACTTAGACTTTTCAAAAGTATAAGGGCAACGATCATCAAATTTTTCGTAAACGGGTTCTGGCAATTCAGATCGTAAATAACTTGGTGGTTTAGGGATAGGAATAGCATCATTTCCGCACGAGATAAGCAAGGAAAAAAGAATTATAAATAATGTAGTTATTTTCATTCCTCTGTTTTGTTTGCCGTAATAATCCTTACCATCTTTATACGACGTTTATCGGATGCTTCTACAACTAATTTCGTCTCTCCAACCATAAAGCTTTCATTGTTTTTTAAAATTCTTCCAGCATTTTCAACTAAAAATCCTCCCAAAGTTTCAGCATCACCTTTAATTTCTTCAAACTCTTTTCCGTCAACATCTAAGACTTTGTAAACGTCAACTAGAGCTGTTTTACCTTCAACTCGATAGGTTTGGTCATCAATTTTGGTGTATACTATTTCGTCTGTATCAAATTCATCAGTAATATCCCCAACGATCTCTTCAAGAACATCCTCCAAAGTACAAATTCCACTCGCACCACCGTATTCATCCACAACAACTGCCATGTGCATTTTCTTTGATTGAAATTCTTTCAACAAATCGTCTATTTTCTTGTTTTCCGGAATAAAGAACGGCAGGCGAATAAGATCAAACCATTTTATAGCTTTTTCTTTATGGCTCAAAAAAGGTAGAATGTCCTTAATGTATAAAAGTCCTACGACGTTGTCAAATGATTTGTCGTAAACTGGAATTCGAGAATAACCTGATTCAAGTATTAATTCCATGATTTTCTCATAGCCCCATTCTTTATCAATTGCAACAACGTCCATTCGTGGTCGCATAATTTGTCGAACTTCTGTATTGCCAAATTTTACGATTCCCTCAAGTATGCGATGCTCCTCATCACTCGTATTTTCTTCTTTTGTTAGTGCAAGAGCTTGTTCTAATTCATCACTTGAGATTTTAACACCTTTCTTTTTTGCTCTTTTATGAATAAAATTGGATCCATTAACGAGGAAGGTCTTAATCCAAGAAATTGGTGGTGCTGAAGACAAGAAATTCAATGGTCCTGCCATGACTTTGGAAAAGGATAAGGCATTTTTTGTTGCGTAAATCTTGGGAATTACTTCTCCAATCAGCAATAAAATTAGGGTAATTACAAATACTTCTATAATCAAGTGAAAGGTGGAATCTTTGTCGTTTGGTAAAATTTGATTAATAACTGAACTTGACAGAATAACGATTCCAACATTTACAAAATTATTCGTGATTAGTATTGTTGCGAGTAATTCCTGTGGCTTTTTAACTAGTGAAAAAGCAAGTTTCCCTTTTTTACTTTCATCGGTTTTTAAGCTTTCTTTATCCGTTGGGTTAAGCGAGAAAAATGCTGCTTCTGATCCAGAAATGAGTGCAGAAATGAGTAGTAAGACACCGACAATTACAATTAGAACAATAATTTCAGATGAGTTTCCAGATAACTGGCTACTGACCAGCGGGTCTATTAATGAACTTATGGGGGGAACTGTCATGAGCGATTAAAAAGGTAAGTCATCTGTTTCATCATCTTTAAAATCTTTAATGTTTTCTGGCGGAGTAGGAGTGCCTGAATTAGAGTAATTTGGTTGATTACTAGGTTTGTCAGATATTTCAGGTCTAGTTAAAATAGTTAATTGATCAGCAACAACTTCCGTTGTGTATCTAGTTTGACCTTCTTTATCTTGCCAAGATCTTTTCTTTAATCGACCTTCAACATATATTTTCATTCCTTTTTTGAGGTATTTTTCGGCAACTTCTGCCAATCCACGCCAAACTACAATGTCATGCCAGTCGGTGTTTTCTTTTTTCTCTCCTGTTGATTTATCAGTATAAGTCTCTGAAGTTGCAATGGGAAAATTTGCCACTGCTGCACCGTTTTCCAGATGTCGAACCTCTGGGTCTTTTCCCAAATTTCCGATTAGGATAACTTTATTTACTGTACCAGCCATAAAATTTAAAATGCATTATTTACAAATATAACAATTAGCGACTAAGAGAAGGGTTTTCTAAGTCCCAATTTCTAATCTTTCAAATTCAGATAATCGACTAAGGGCTTAGGAAAAGGATAGTCCTTCAAATTTTGATTTTTAACCCAATCCAAATCTTGAAATTCTACTTTAGCTTCGAGCTTTACTGAATAGAAATGAATATTCAATTTCTGATGACTTAACAAATGTTTCGAAGGCTCTTGAACTAATATAGGGGCTGAATCTATTTTATATTTTAGTTTTATTTCTTCGGAAAGTTCCGCTTTATCATCAGTTATTTCAATAAGTGGCAATTGATAAAGATGTTGCCAAATGTCTTTCCCCTTTCTTTTTTCGATAAGAATTTCATCATTATCTTCAATATGGAGAAAATGGAAATTTCTTGTTCTAACAGAAGTTTTTTTAGATTTAACAGGTCTGTCGGCTATATTTTTCATCTTGTATGATTCGCAAAAAGACATAATTGGACAAATGTCACAAGCAGGATTTTGTGGTGTGCAGAGCAAAGCACCAAATTCCATAATAGCTTGGTTGTGCTTAGCGGGATCTTCTTTTACTAAAAATTCCTGTGCCAATTCACGAAATTCCTTTTTTCCAATTGTACTATCAATAGGAGTGGACCAATTGAAAATTCTACTAAGCACCCTAAATACATTTCCATCAAGAACTGCCTGTGGCTCGTTAAAAGCAAATGAGGATATAGCGGATGCGGTGTAATCACCAACTCCCGGTAATTTAATAATCTCATTATGCGTTTTAGGGAAAATCGCATCTTGCTCATTGGTTATTATTTTGGCCGTTTTATGCAGATTTCGAGCTCTAGAGTAATATCCTAGTCCTTGCCACAATTGTAAAACGAGTTGTTCATCGGCATTTGCTAAGTCCTCAATATATGGAAAATTATCGATAAATTTAGTGTAGTAGGCCATACCTTGCTGGACTCTAGTCTGTTGTAAAATAATTTCAGACAACCAAATTTTGTAAGGATCAGTCGTTCTTCTCCATGGAAGATCGCGTTTGTTTTTATCGTACCAATTGATAATAAGCTCGTTGATATTTTTTGACATTGAAAAAAAAGTAAAAATTAACGCTTTTAGGTTGTGATTAATCGTTTAAGATTGATAATTTTGCACTCGAATTTTAAGGATAATTACAAATTAAAGAATTTTAAAATGACAAAGGCGGATATCGTTAACAAAATTGCATCTGAAACAGGTTTAGAGAAAAATGAAGTATTAAGAACAGTTGAATCTATGATGTCGAACATTAAATCTTCACTGTCTAGTGGCGAAAATGTTTATCTAAGAGGTTTCGGAAGCTTTATCGTTAAAGAGAGAGCAGCGAAAACGGGTAGAAATATTTCAAAGAACACGACAATTTTGATTCCGGCTCATAATATTCCTTCATTCAAACCAGCAAAAACATTTGTTGAAGAAGTGAAGACGAAAGTAAAAGTGAAATAAGGATTTTATCACTAAAATTGATATAAAATCGATTTTAAATTATTATTTTTGCACTCCCGTTGGAAAGCGGGAGTGTTTTTTTATCTGTATAACAGATATTTAGCGAAGAAGATAAATTAATTAAAATATATACATTATGCCAAGCGGTAAAAAGAGAAAAAGACATAAAATGTCGACTCACAAAAGAAAGAAAAGACTTAGAAAAAACAGACACAAGAAAAAGAAATAATCTTTTCTTAATTGTGCTCGGCAATTGCTGAGCTTTTTTCTAATTAAAATTAAGCTTTCGTGAGTTTAGAACTAGTAGTTGACGCCCGTGAAAACGGCGTATGGCTTGCTTTGCTAAGAGACGGAAAGCTTATTGAAATCCAAGAACAACATGGAGCCCCCGACTTTGCGGTCGGGGATATATATCTAGGCAAGGTACGTAAAGTTGTGCCGAGTTTAAATGCTGCTTTCGTTGATGTTGGTTACGAAAAAGATGCCTTTCTCCATTATTTGGATTTAGGTCCACAGTTTCAGTCGCTCAATAAGTTTACCAAAGAAACTCTTAAAAGCAAGCAAAATGTATCTGATCTACTTTATTTTAAGCCAGAAAAGGACATAAATAAGGATGGTAAAATAAATGATGTAGTTTCTGCTTCGTCAAACATCCTTATTCAAATTGCCAAGGAACCGATTTCAAGCAAAGGCCCACGTTTGTGTGCAGAGATAACGCTTGCAGGTCGCTATTTGGTGCTTGTACCTTTTTCCAACAAAGTTTCCATTTCTCAAAAGATTAAAAATTCTGAGGAACGCAAACGTTTGAAGGACCTGATGGAGAATATTAAACCAAAGAATTTTGGTGTTATTATCCGAACGGTAGCTGAAAATAAAGCTGTTGAATTGTTGAATCAAGATCTTAATAACTTGACCGACAAATGGAAAACTATGCATTCGAATTTAAAGAATGCTACTCCTCCAAAACGTGTTTTAGGTGAGATGAACAAGACTTCATCCATGCTGAGAGATTTGCTAAACGCAGACTTCTCTAATATTCATGTTAATGATAAAGGACTTGCAGATGATATCATAGGTTTCGTAGCTGATATAGCTCCTGGCCGTGAAAAAATCGTAAAGGTTCACGATAATCGAGTGAATATTTTCGAGAAATTCGGAGTCAACAAACAAATCAAAATGTTGTTTGGACAAAAAGTTCCTCTTCCTTCAGGAGGTTATTTGATTATTGAGCATACTGAGGCTATGCACGTAATTGACGTGAATAGCGGAAACAGAAAAGGTGCCGACGGTCAAGAAAGTAACGCTTTAGCGACAAATGTTGAGGCTGCAGAGGAAATTGCTCGTGTACTTCAATTAAGAGACATGGGAGGTATCGTTTGTGTCGATTTTATCGATATGCACACTCGAGAGAATAATAAATTACTTCATGAAAAAATGAAGGAGTTTATGAAAGGCGATCGAGCGAAACACAATATTCTTTCTCCTTCTAAATTTGGTGTTGTAGAAATTACACGTCAAAGAGTTCGGCCTGAAACGGAAATCAAAACTGCAGAAAAGTGTCCAACTTGTAATGGGACGGGCGAGGTTCAAGCATCAATTTTATTTTCTGATGAGATCGAAAGTAAATTGAAGTATCTGATGGAGGAGCGAAAAGAAAAAGGTGTTACCTTAATCGTTCACCCTTATTTGGCTTCTTATTTTACAAGTGGCATATATTCTAGACAAGTAAAATGGTTCTTGAAATATAAGTCATGGGTTAAAGTGAAAGAAAACACAGCAAATAACTTATTACAATATTCATTTGTAGATAAAAAAAATGAAGAAATAGCGCTCTGATGAATCAATCAGAGCGTTTTTTTTCTTTTGAAGAAGCCAAATCTAAAATTGAATATTGGTGCTCTTATCGCGATAGATCAGAATTCGAAACTATCCAAAAACTCCATACATACGGTCAAACTGAAAAGGATATTGAGAAAATCATCTCATACTTGAAAGAATATAATTTTTTGGATGATGACCGTTTTGTTAATTCATTTGTTTCCGGAAAATTTCGAATTAAGCGCTGGGGTAGAAAGAAAATCTATGCCGGAATATTAAGCAAAAGGGTAAACAAAGAAACTGTTCAAAAGGCGCTTCAATCCATCGATGAGCAAGAATACAATATTGTTATTGATGAATTGGTTGAAAAGAAAATGCGACTGCTTAGTGGCGAGAAAGATCCCTGGAAAAAGAAACAAAAAATCCTTCAGTATGTCATTAGTCGTGGATTCGAATACGACTTGGTTCAGGATATACTTTCTAAAAAACAACTATAGGAAATCGTTTGATTTTGATTTCCAAGTTTTGCTCGTATGAAACCTCAATGTGATAACTTCCCGCACTGAGATTAGGAGTGAACGCGTAATAATTCTGCTTTGCAATTCTCGTTTTAAAGACTTCTTTTCCTGAATAATCAAGAATTCGTAAATCCCAATAAACTTTGTAGCTTTCATTCAAAAAAACAGTTAGTTCATTTCCTTCATAAATTGGATTTGGATATACTTGGAAATCATCTTTGGTTCTATTTATAAATACGTTCCGATTAAAATCGAAAAGAAAAAGTCCATACTTTCTATCACTTGCAATGATTCGACCAGAAGGTAATTTGGTATAGACTCCCCACATACCGTTGAGTTTGTAATTGCTTTCATCAGGATAAGTGTCATAAAAGGCTACTTCTTGAACCGGTGAACTTCGATAGTCATAAATACGTAAACCTAAATTATAGTATGCCACATATGCAAATCGATCATCCAACATGACGTTGTGGGGTACACTTTCATTATTCGTCTCAGTGCCGAAATAGGACTCTATTTTTATTTCACCGCTTTGATTAACACTGCATTTCTTGAGCTTTTTACCACCAGTTTCATCCGCGAAAACATAAGTGTCTCCCGAAGGATTTAAATCGCCTTGGTGATTATAACCTTGTTCTTGGTACAAAGGAATATTCTGAATAAATAAAGGGCCAGAAGGGTTGGAGAAATCATATCTCCGCAGACCATCAAATCCGCAATTTAAAATGGCAATGTTGTTTTTAATAAGGCCGTCATGAACTTCTGGAATATCATTGAATCCTCCGAAAACTTGTGTGGGATTAATCGGGTCACTTAATGAATAGCCTTTCATAGAAACCTTGGAAATAGGAATACTTCCGCTGTAACTGGTTTGTGTAAAACAGTAGAGCATAGTATTTATACTGTCGATACCAATGTTGTGATTCCTCCCAAAACTAGGCAAGTTCGCTGCTAAATGAACGGAATCTGGGAGATATTGAAGGTCAATAATTTGCAAAGAACTTTCGCCTTCATCGCAAACGGCATATAGGTAGTTTTTATATGTTTTATAGTCTCTATGTACAACGTTCGCATTCGAAAATTGTCCCCGAATAAATCCCTTTTCGATTAATTTATCTTCTTCATTAATTAAAAAGAAGTGTGTTCCTTCTGAACTACCGATAACGGCATATTCATTTCCATTTTGAACGAAACCCCAGCACTCATTATATCTGCTTTGGTTAGAATTAGTGATTAACTCGTCGTTACTCCATTGGTCTAATAACTCAATATTATTCTGCGATTGTCCAAAAGCAATTGTATTTAATAATATAAACAGGAGAATTAGATAACGCATACTACAAAAATAGTGATTTGCTTAGCACCATATTGAAGCTTTTATTGAATTGTACTCTTCATTGAACGAAATATTTCTATTTTTACTTGATTAAAGAACTAAAGCTCGTGCCGAAAGCATTAATTATTATCCCAACCTATAACGAAATCGAGAACATTCGGCTTATGATTAAGCAGGTAATGGGCTATGCGCATGGCTACCATTTGCTTATTATCGATGATAATTCTCCCGATGGAACGGCAAGCGCTGTAAAAGAACTTCAAATTGATTTTCCGGATAGATTGCATTTGATTCAAAGAAGTGGAAAGCTAGGATTAGGTACGGCTTACATCGAAGGGTTTAAATGGTCTTTGAAAAAGGATTATGATTATACAATTGAAATGGATTGTGATTTCTCTCATAACCCCGATGACGTAGAGCGTTTAATCTCAACTGCTGAAAATGGACCATTTGATTTGGTTATAGGATCCCGATACGTAAAAGGTGGAGAAGTGATAAATTGGCCAATGGGACGAAAGTTAATGTCTTTTTATGCTTCAGTTTATGTTCGTTTAGTGCTATGGATATCGGTAAAAGACACAACGGCTGGATTCAAATGTTACCGTAATTCAGCCCTTGCAAAATTGAATTTGGATACAATCCCGTTTACTGGTTATGCGTTTCAGATTTACATGAAATATCAGTTGATTAAAAAAGGATTTACTTATAAGGAAATCCCCATTTCATTTAAAGACAGAGAATTAGGTAATTCTAAAATGTCAAGTGGAATTTTTAAAGAAGCCTTTATTGGGGTTTTGAAAATGCGATTTATAAAGTCATGAAGTATTTATTAAAAAATGGAACCATAGTTAATGACGGCAAAAGTTATACTGCCGATTTATTAATTGAAGACGATAGAATCTCAAAAATAGGAACAGAACTATCGGTTACCGGAAATTACACTGAAATAGATTGTAGCGGGAAACTTATTTTACCTGGATGTATTGATGATCAAGTCCACTTTCGTGAGCCAGGATTGACTCATAAAGGGAATATTCGAACAGAATCACGCGCTGCTGTGGCAGGGGGAATTACCTCTTTCATGGAAATGCCAAATACTATTCCCAATGCATTAACGCAAGAATTACTCGAAGATAAATACCAAATTGCTTCACAATCTTCGTTAGCCAATTACTCGTTTTTTATGGGTGCTTCAAATGATAATATTGAAGAAGTTTTAAAAACGAATGATAAAACGATTTGTGGGGTAAAGATTTTTATGGGCTCCTCGACTGGAAATATGTTGGTGGATGATGAAAAAGTTTTGACCTCACTTTTTTCCAAAGTGGATATGCTCATTGCTACGCATTGCGAGGATGAAGCAACAATTCGTAGAAACACAGAATTGTTTCGTGCAGATTACGGAGAAGATTTACCAATTAAATATCACCCGATAATTCGGTCTGCAGAAGCATGTTATTTAAGTTCTAGCCGAGCAGTTGGCTTAGCGAAGAAATTTGGTACAAGATTACATGTTCTTCATATTTCGACGGCAAAAGAAATTGGGTTGTTTCAAACAAATATTCCAATTGAGAAAAAGAAAATAACGGCTGAAGCATGTATTCACCATCTTTGGTTTAGCGATAAAGATTATGAGTCAAAAGGTGCTTTGATCAAATGGAATCCTGCAGTGAAAACTGAAAATGATAGGGAAGGAATTTGGAATGGTGTTCGCTCTGGCGCAATAGACGTTATCGCAACAGACCATGCACCTCATACAATAGAAGAAAAATCGAACAAATATTTCAGTGCACCTTCTGGAGGACCTTTAGTGCAACATGCTTTATTGGCTATGCTTGAAAAAGTAAAAGAGGGGTATATTTCAATGGAATTGATGGTAGAGAAAATGGCGCACGCACCAGCGAAATTGTTTGCAATCGAAAACCGGGGTTATTTGCGAGAAGGATATTTTGCTGACATTGTAATTGTAGATCCTGCTAAGAATCTTACTGTTAACAAAAGTAATCTATTGTATAAATGTGGTTGGTCGCCTTTTGAAGGAACTAAATTTTCAAATTCAATTGAAACTACCTTTGTGAATGGATTTATGGCATATAATTCAGGAGAAATTATTGAAGGAAAATTGGGTGAACGTCTAAGTTTCAACAGACAATGAAACGCCCCATTATCTTAGCTCTTTTTTGTTTTTTGGTCTCTTGTAAAACTGAGATTTCTAAACCGAGGGCTCCTAAAGATGTACTTTCAAAAAAGGAAATGGTTTCTTTAACAAAGGATTTACTCCTCATGGAATCAAATATTGAACTATCGTATGGTCAAGTGGCTACATATTATAAAATTTTGAATTCTTCAACAGATGTTATTTTTAAGAAGCATCAAATTTCAAGAGAGCGATATACAAGGTCATTCGATTATTTTGCGGCTGATCAAGATAAAATGACGGCACTGTATCAAGAAATCCTAGATAGTTTAAATATAGAATCTCTCAAATAACCTTTTTTCTCGTTATCTCTTTTACCTAATCGTCACGTTTTCATTAAAATTATTGTCAATTCTTATTGGATGGATCTTTGTATTCCTTTTTAATTATTTTCGATCCTAATTTATTCAATAGGAAAAGTATTAAACAAAAAAAATCCTCTCGGTATTCCGAGAGGATTTCTATTTAATGACCTAAAATTTATTGCTTAACAAGTTTGTTAGTCATAACAATTTTGTCATCAGAAATTACAGTTACATAGTAAACTCCAGGAGCTGCTGATGTAATATCAATAGCATCTTTGTGATTACCGTTTATTGAACCTAGGTTTCTTACAAGTACTGATTCACCAAGTAAGTTGGTAACTTGAATTTCGATGTTTGCATCGTTGTTCATGTTGAAATCAATATTGAATAGACCATTTGATGGGTTTGGATAAACAGCGATTGTACCAAGTCCGTCAACTTCTTCTAAACCAACTGGAGAAGTAGTGATTGTGCTTGTTGCTGTACTCGTACCACATGCATTGGTAACTGTTAACGTTACTGTAAATGTTCCTACTGTAGAATAGATGTGTGATGGACTAACATCAGTTGATGTATTTCCATCTCCAAAGTTCCACAAGTACGTTGTTGCTCCACCTCCTGTAGAAGTGTTCGTAAATGCACCTGCGAAGTAGCTAGGAGTAGTTGTGAATGAAGCAACTGGAACAGTGTTAACTGTTATTGCAACAGACTCAGAACCTGAACCACAAGCATCCGTAATGTTCAATGTGTAAGTATTACTAGCGGTAACTACCAATGAGTCATTTGTTGAACCACCAGTCCAGCTGTAAGTTGATGCTGGCATAGTTGATGTCAACAATGCTGAACCACCTGAACAGAATACTGTTTGACTTGCATTCAAGAAACCTGTATAAGTTAAAGCAGAAGCTGTAACTACGACTGTATCAAAAGCAGTACCACAAGTACTGATAACTGTCACCGTGTAAGTGCCAGGAGTAGTAACAACCAAAGTATTTGTCGTATCACCAGTTGACCAAAGAATTTGATCAGCAGGAGCCCCAGCATATAAATTTACTGTTTGACCTGTACATACAAGTGCGTCAGGACCAACGAAACCTGGAGAAGTCAATGGTGCAAACTCATCAGAACCAATGTCTGGTGTAGTTGCATTTCTTGGCTGACCATCGATATCATCAGTTACTAAAGCCAAAGTAACTCCTTTATTGTTTAACGAATCAGCGCAAACGTGTAAATCGAAATTTGAGTAGAAACTTGGATTAACATTTATACCATTCGCGTCATATCCAGAAGTATTTTTCCAATTCGTGAATGTTGAACAAACCGTACCATCATAGTAGCCAACATTTGCTCCAGAGGAGCGTAAATTGTTGTAGTTCATCTCATTTATAGCGTAAGCACCAATAACATATGCAGCATAACCTGTTCCGAAATTAGTAAATGTGTTATTTTTCACATTGTTAGCACCACCTCCTGAGATATAGAAAGTATAAGAATAATTAGATCCACCTGCAATATTTACACTATTGTTATAGATGTCAAAGAAACCTGAATTAGACATGTAAATTCCGTACACGCCGCTAGTCGATCCAGGAATCCCTACCGAAATAGCATTGTTCGAAATTAAACCTCTGCCTGTAGCCGTGGCATCCATATTTCCTAAGTACATTCCATAATACCAGAATGAAGTTGGGTTACTTTCAATAGAGTTGTGTGTAAACTTGGAAGCTTTATCAACATAATATCCGTAAATACCGTAACGGAAAGTATAAGAAGAAACACCGTAAATTCGGTTTCCAGTAACTTCAGTTGCATTTTGATAATACATGAATAATCCACTGTAATAATTATCTACAAACTCATTGTTTTTGAAAACAGAACCTACTTCAAGTGAAGTTACTCCGCCACCATACCAATAAGCACCATAACTACCACCAATAATTGAATTACCTTCAAAGGTGTTGTAGTTGTCATTTGATCCACCAGAGAAAATTGGCGCAATGAAGTTACTTGTTGAACTTGCCGCTTGAGTTTGGATATTACAATTAAATATCGTGTTATGCTCAGAACCACCTTGAATATCAAATACACGACCATAAGTCGCACCTGGGTTCACTAATGTCATTGATTCAATACGGAAGTAATCCGCATTATTCATCTTTACGATATAGTTATTCGTAGGTCCAGCTGTACCATAATTGACTGTTACATCATTTCTGTTTCCAGTTTCTGATCTAAATGTAACTGTATTTGTCGCATTCATACCGATAACATTGATTAACTCAAATTGATCAAAGTAAGTTCCTGTTCTAACATCAAATATAGTCGGTCCACAAACGCCTACAGCATTCAGTGCAGCAATTGCGGCTGGGAAATCTGTAAAATCTGGCGTCGTTCCACCTATCGTGTACAATCCAGAAAGTCCAGTAGACAATCCGAAAATACAAGAACTATCGTTGTAAGAACCAGCTGGATTTTCTATAACTCCATTTGGATTACTTGTCCAAGCGCAAAGATCATCACCTGCAACATAAACCGTAGTTCCTACAAATACTGTCGTATCAGTTAAAGGAGCAAGACTTCCTGTCCAGAATAATGGCGTAAGATTGATAGCATTTTTACTCCAATTGATATTAACGGAAGTCAATGTGTCAGTACCATAATTTTTCAAAGTCACAGAAACTGAGTCATTGAATACACATGTTGGAACAACAGGATTAACAAAATTAACGATACCCGCATCATTTGCTAAAGGAACAGCAATATTTACAAAGTAGTCTTCTGTTTCACCCCATGAATAAGTTCCGCAAGGATTTACACCTGCCGCACTTGATGTTTCAACGTTAACTACACGCATTCTTGTGTTACCCACTGCAGCTGTTAAAGGGATTGTAATATTTGCAGTCTCTGTATGTGGCCCCTGCGTAAAAGTTGGAGAAGAATAAACCATTTCTCCTGGATCAGTAAACAATCCATTTTGGTTATAATCGATCCATACTTTAGTCCAGTTGCTGTAGTTACCATTGCAAGTTCCTATACCTACACTTAAAGGATAAACAAATCCTTGAGTCAAATTCGGAATCGCAACTGCAGGAGTAGCATTCGTAAAATTAGAATATTGACTATTTATACTTCCAGGCCCACCTGTTGTGCCACATGAAGAAGAATTACTCATCGATCCAAGGGATACATTTAGAATTTCTTCATCGAAAGTTGAAGTTGCGTTACTTGTACAATAACAGTTAATGAACGAACTCACAGCAACTAGAACAGAGGATGATGTTGAAGTTAATGATGAGGCAGCACATGTTAAGACGCATCTATAATACAAGGTAGTAGAAGCGGTAGTGTTATAAAACGAACTAGTTGCACCAGTGATATTGGTGAAAGTGGTGTTATTAGGAGAGGATTGCCATTGGTAAGTTATCCCTGAAGAAGTTGAAGCTCCTGATAAGGACACAGTATATGACGTACTAGGACAAGGTGAAGCATTTGAAGTAATAGCAGTGCCTCCAGTCGGAGTTCCAGAACAAGCTGAAGAAGCTACAATATTAACATTGTAATCTTCAGTTTCTCCATAGCTGTATGTTCCACATGAGGATGGAATAGCATATTCGACATGAACCACTCTCATTCTTGTTAACCCAGGAACAGCTCCAGCAGGAACAGTAACATTGTACGTTAGGGTCGCAGCGCCTGGTATAGAAGCAGAAGTATAAACTGTTTCACCTGCATCCAAGAAATCTTGGTCACCATTCCAGTCTATGTATGTGGTTACGTAAGTACCATAGTATCCATTACAAGTATTCACGGAAACACTTGCTGGATAAGTAACACCAACGGTTAAACTTGGAGCTGCCAAGGTAGTGAAATTCGAATATTGATTGACGACACTCCCGGGACCAAGTGCAACAGTGCCACAAACAGAAGTGTTATTCAACGATCCAATAGTGACATTTGATATCACTTCATCAAAAGATGAACTTGAGCTACTAGCACAATACTGAGCATTTACAGATTGTAAATTAATCAGAAATAGAAATAAGCCCGAGAGTAAGAAAGTTGATAATTTTCGATAACTCCGCGAAACAGCGTGTTGATCTGACATTTTACCAACCCTAAGATTGTAAATTGATTTCATAGTTTATAATTTTACGAGATTTATATAATTTTCCCAAATTTAAACTACCCAATAACGATTGACAAATTGGAAATTAACATCAGTTAATTTTTTTTAAAAATAAATTTATTTTTAAGTTCAACCGCAGTGAAAAATGTATCTATCTAATTGATTGTGTTAATTTTATGTGGTGGTGTTTATTTTAATTTTCTTTCAGGATTGTTCTTAATAAATGAGCTCCAGCTATTTCCTTTAGCCTTGTTATTTTCTCCAACACCTTTCGAATAATGATGACATAAAGCGGCTGCCAAACCATCTGTGGCATCCAAAAACTTTGGAATTTCATCGAACTTTAGGATGGTTTGCAACATAGCCGCAACTTGTTCCTTTGAAGCAGCTCCACTACCTGTAATTGCCTGTTTTATGCGTCTAGGACTATATTCTTCATAAGGTAGATTGTATTTGATAGCAGCCGCGATAGCGACGCCTTGAGCTCTGCCTAGTTTTAGCATCGATTGAACGTTTTTGCCAAAAAAGGGAGCTTCAAGAGCCATTTCATCAGGTTTGAATTCGGCAATCAATCCATCCAATCTTTCGAATATGCGCTTTAATTTGTCGTTTTGAGTTGGGAGCTTATCCAAATGAATCACACCGAAATTAAGCATCTTGATTTTCTTTCCTTGAATATGGATCAATCCATAACCAAGGACAGTTGTACCAGGGTCAATTCCAAGAATTATTTTATCTTCAAGCATTCAAATGAAATTAGACTTTAAAGCTATAAAAAATCAAGGGATTATTCAGAAAATTGGCATGTCGCTGCTTTTCTGTCTCTTCGTTTTTGTTTTTTTATTTCAGCTTTGGTCGTATGATTGGTCTTCAATTCAACATGTTAGGATAGAAAATTTCAATTTCCTTTTAGCTGCAATAATTTTTGTTGGAGCAAATTGGTTTTTTGAATGGAAAAAATGGATAGATGGAATGAAGAGTATCCACAATTTCTCGGATGAGGTACTTCAAAAAGGTTTTTATGCAGGAATGCTATCTGGATTTTTAACACCGAGTGCTTTAGGTAATTTCATAGGGAGAATGACTGCCGTCAATAAAGAGTTAAAACCAAAAGTTGTAGCGAATACTTTAATGGGGAATGGAGCTCAATTTCTTATTAGCCTCTTCTTCGGAACATTATCATTATTTCTACTCAATGATTTGCCAGAATTTGCCAATTTTTTATGGATAAAAGTCGTTGTAGCACTTATCGTTTTTTTAGGTTTGGTAATCTATTTTTTAATCGGTCATGTTGCCATATTAAAGAATTTTTCATCAAAATATCTACCTTCTTTCGTATCAATATCCTTGAGACTTAGAGCTCGATTTTTAATTTGGAGTGCGATTCGATATTTGGTATTCTCATTTCAGTTTTACCTAGTTTTAAAAGCTTTCCAACCCGAATTGACTTTTGAAGTATGGTTTTGGGTTTGGCAATTGTATTTATGGACAACGCTGTCGCCCTCCTTGTTTTTAGGCAAATTGTTCATTCGTGAAACGATGGCAATATTTGTTTTATCCTACGCTGGGGTAGATTTGCCAATTGCATTGCTAAGCTGTCTATTAATATGGCTTATAAATAACGCATTGCCGAGTTTTTACGCATATTTCAAATGGAAAGCTCATGTCTTGGTTAAAGCTTGATGTGTTTCTTGCAATGGCGGCATATGGCCTCATTGTCGGACTTGTCCTTTTGGGGAAATGGAAAGCAAAACGCAAATCTGATTCTTTATTATCGGATGAGATAGTAAATAACTCCGATAAAATATCGGTGATTGTTCCCTTTAGAAATGAAGCCAAAAATCTACCTAACTTAATTCAATCCATTCAAAATTTACAAACATTTCCGCTGGAATTCATTTTTGTAAATGATCATTCTGAAGACGATTCAGAGAGTATTCTTGAAAAAACGAATTTAGATTTTACATTTCAATTGGTAAATCTAGTCAATGAAGAAGCCGGAAAAAAAGCTGCAATACGGAAAGGTGTTGAATTAGCTAAAGGTTCATTCATTTTGACTTGGGATGCAGATATTACTCCATTTCATAGCTATTTCTCAGAACTTGAAAAATACTCTTGGGCTAGTTTATCTATTCTACCGGTAGAAATGAGAGATTCAAAATGGGCATCTGGTTTCTTTGCTTGGGATTATCAACTTCAAACGCAAACGAGTTTGTCAATGGCAGGATGGGCGAGACCTATTCTTGCCTCGGGCGCTAATCTACTTTTTGAAAAAGAAGCATTTATATATGCCGAAGAACATAGAACTGATGGATATTTGTCGAGCGGGGATGACCAATTTCTCTTGTCGGCATTTCGTAAATCGGGGAAGTCTATTCAAAATTTAGTTTCTAAAGAGTTAACGGTTATAACGGGTTCACCGCTAACCATTACTGATGGTTTAAGTCAGAGAAGTCGATGGTTGGGAAAATCAAAGGCGGTAAAAGATAATTTGGCAAACCTTTTTGGAGTCTTTGTACTAGTGCTACAACTTTCCTATTATGCTTTTGCTTTTCACCAATTGTGGATAGGGAATTTTGGAGCGACAATTGTGATGATTTTAATTAAAAGTGAGTTGGATGCTTTTATTTGCACGTATAAATTTCAAGAGCAGTTTAATACTTTTCAGGTTTTTGTGTATGAGTTGGTTTTTCCTGTTTATATATTCGTCTTGTTATTTAATAGTATTTTCAAAATCCAAACTTGGAAGGGGAGATCGTCAAAAAATGCTATTTGAACTTTAGGAATTTCTGTAAAGTAGTTTTCGGAATTTGCAGTTTAGTATTTTTTATAATAATACAACATATATTCTCTAACGGCTTAATTTTGGAGATGTTCGTAATTTTGGGAATTCCCAAATTCCCAAAATCGAAAATTTGCGAATTTGCAAATTGGTCAATTGCCCAACAAAAGTCTTTATTTGAATTTAGATAACCTCAATCTCACTAAATTTAAGGATGTTCGTAAATTTGGGAATTCCCAAATTTCCAAATTGGACTATCGCCCAACAAGATTTTATTTCATAACAAAGCCTTCCTAAAATGAATTAGAAAGGCTTCGTTTAAAGAACTGATTACTTAGAATGGTAAATCATCATCTTCAGCATCATTGCTTAAGTTAGCAACTGTTGCTGTGTTTGATGGCATGTCAATCGGTGATGGACTTGCTGGTGCTGCTGCGCCCATTTTCTCCAAACGCCAAGCTTCCAATGTATTGAAATACTTCACTTCACCTTGTGGACTTGTCCATTCACGACCACGCAAGTTGAAAGAAACTTCAATTTGATCATTTACCTGAATTCCATCTGCTAAAGAACATTTGTCCTGTGTCAATTGGAAAGAAATATCTTGCGGATACATACTAGATGCATCTGTCAATACGAACTCTCTTTTTTTGAATTTGTCGCTGATTACTTCTTCATCTTTTACGACCTTAACGATTCCGCTAATTTTAAACATATTTTATTTTATTAATTGTTGAACGAGAGCAGACTCAACCAAGCCTCCTCAATTTTATTTTCTGCTATTAAATATTTAGCACGTTCATGAAGCGCTAGCTCCAATTCCGTTGCCTTGTCTTCTAAAGATACAAATAAATCACTTAATTCTAGCAATTTATATTCGTTAACATCGGTTTCATTTGGCAATGTTTCTACACTTGCTAGAAGGCCTAATTCATTGCCAGTTAACACTGAGCTAGTTTTAATGTCAATTGGCAAATTATCAAAACCAATTCCGATAGTTGTTAAAGGTTTTGCAACTTCAAACATGGAGTGCTCATCTGCTCGGCAATACCAATTTCCGCCCATTCGAGCAACGAGATCAATTTTCTTTTGATCGATCATTCCTTTCTCGTCAAGTATTCTTTCGTCGATGTGAATTTTTGTCACTTCACAAATAACTAAATTTCCAGCACCACCTTCAGTTCCCAATTCTTTTACCTCAATTACCTTACATTCAAATTGAACTGGTGATTCAGCAACACGTTTAGGTTTTACTGTTTCAGAATTCAATGGTGTAAAACCCGCTTTTACAAATTCATCAATTTCAGGTGCATAAGGCGAAGAGCTTAAGCTCATCTGTTGCGTCATGTCATAATTGACAATGTTTATTACAACTTCGGGAACTTTCTTTACATTGTTATATGTGTCCTTGTTTGTATTCGTGCGACCACTTCTTGCAGGTGAAAAAATCAATATTGGCGGATTTGCACTGAAAACATTGAAAAAGCTAAACGGCGATAAGTTGTTATTCCCATTTTCATCTATTGTTGAAGCGAAACAAATTGGTCGAGGTCCCACTGCGCCGAGTAAATACTGGTGCAATTGTGGAATCGGCAATGATTTTGGATCGATGGAAAGCATTTTTTTCATGAAATGCAAAGGTATAGGAATTATACTTTTTGATGGCTGATTTATGATTTGATTTGTGCGAAGTTTTGCACAAGTTTTGAATAATTAGCGAAATGATAATGGTAAAATTGAGTAATAATTTTTCTTAAAAAGACGAGAATAATAAAAAAACAAATTATCTTTGCACTCCCAATTGGGATAGAGAACTAAACGAAGTTCTTGAAAAAAAATGCGGATGTGGTGGAATTGGTAGACACGCTAGACTTAGGATCTAGTGCCGCGAGGTGTGAGAGTTCGAGTCTCTCCATCCGTACTTAAGTTATAAAAATGGTATGAGTGTCCCTTATACCATTTTTTGTTGGTAAGAATTCGTAAAAACAAATTAAGATGAACGTTACACGTCAAGACATTGATGCGCTAAACGCAAAGTTAAAAGTGGTTGTTACTCCTGAAGATTACAAAAAGAAGGTTGACAACTCATTAGAAAAGTACAGAAAAACAGCTAAGATTCCAGGATTTCGTCCAGGACATGTGCCAGTTGGTTTGATTCAAAAACAATATGGTAAATCTGTATTGGCTGAAGAATTGAACAAAATTGTAAATGATGCTTTGTACAACTTCATCTCTGAAAACAAATTGGATGTTCTTGGAAACCCTATACCAAACGAAGAAGAAGAGGTAAAAGGTGATTTCGAAAAGCCTGATACTTTTGAATTTACGTACGATGTTGGTTTTGCGCCTACTGTAAAAGTTGATCTTTCTGCAAAAAGTAAATTTGACTATGTGAAAATCAAAGTTGACAAAAACTTGGTGAACAAACAAATCGATGATTTACGTCGTCGTTATGGTAAAATGTCAAGTGCTGATGCGGTAACTGAAAAAGATTTGATTCTTGGTCAGTTTGTTGAATTGAACGAAGACGGAAGCATCAAAGAAGCTGGAATTTTACATTCGTCTACAGTTTCAACTGAATTTGTTGAAGATGCAGCTACGAAAAAAGAATTAATCGGAAAGAAAGTTGGTGACAAGTTGGTTATCGATCCGCGCAAAGTTTCTCGTGGAGGAAAAGATACTGCTTCCATGTTGGGAATTTCTGAAGATCAATTGGTTGAAGTTGGTGAAAAATTCCAATTGACAGTTACAGAAATCAAACGCATGGAAATGGCGGAATTGAACCAAGAATTCTTCGACAAATTGTACGGAGAAGGAGCAATTTCTTCTGAAGAAGATATGCGTCAGAAAATTTCTTCTGATTTAGAGAATATGTTCATCGCGGATTCAGATCGTTTGTTGACTAAATCAGTTTACGATGAGTTGATTGAAAACACAAAAATCGATTTACCTGACGATTTCATGAAACGTTGGATTCGTTTGTCAAATGAGAAACCAATCACGCCAGAAGAAGTTGAAGAACACTACCCAAGCTACGCGAAGAACTTGAAATGGCAGTTGATTCAAACGAATATCTTCAAAGCAAACGACATTAAATTGGACAATGCTGAAGTTATTGAATTCACAAAAGCTTTATTGGTTCAAAACTACGCACAATACGGAATGCCAGCTCCAGAAGACAAAGAGTTGACAGATGCTGCAATGGGTGTTTTGAAAAACAAAGAAGAAGCAAATCGCGTTTTCGACATGATGTCAGAACAAAAATTGACAAACTTCTTCAAAAACACCGTGAAATTAAAAGAGAAAGAAGTTTCTTACGACGAGTTTGTGAAATTAGCGAACTAAGAGATACTATATTTGAAATGAAAAGGTTGGGCTAGAGTCCAACCTTTTTTTGTGCTATTTCGTTTCGAATGCGATGCATTAATATTCCATTTTTGTTTAACTTTAGTTTAATTAAACCGAATCAACATTGCGAAAATAAGTGCTTAAAGACGGTTATTATCGTATAAAACGTTTTGTACATACTTAAAGGAATGAATACATAGGTTGATTAGCTAATAATTCTGCACAAGTAGAAAGACTAAAAATCAATGCAAACATTTATACATTATTTTTTACATTTTGGATTTCCCTTTTTCATAGCCATTCTATTTTTTAGAAAAGATTGGAAAAAAGTCTATTTAATTCTAGTTGCAACTATGTTGGTGGATATAGACCATTTATTTGCCAATCCAATTTTTCAAGCTAATAGGTGCAGTATTAACTTTCATTTTTTACATACATATTATGCTATGATAGTGTATGTTATCCTTCTCTTTTTCCGAAAACCATTTAATATAATAGGAATTGGATTACTATTTCATATGTTAACTGACATTATTGACTGTCTAATAATGTATTCAGCTTGCGAAGAGTGTTTTACTGCTTCACCTGCAATTGATTTGCTAAAAGAAGCGTCGAAAATAGTTGGCTTGTAATATTGTTGAGAAAAGGCGAAGCTGAATGATCATATTGCAAAATTGAAAGAAAGACAGTGCACTAAAATGATTCAAAGAATAAGTAAAATGGCTTATTTAACCAATGCTGCCCCTTTTTCAAACATCATTTAAACATCCCCGAAGCACCAATTTTTAACAATGCCAACAATATTCAATCACACTCCACCGTTCTCACGCCAAATCGATAGCGACTGACAAAAATTCTACTTCATCTAAAAACCAAAAACAAATGAAAAAAGTAGTTTTAGTCGTTTCGGTAGTTCTTCTATCGATGAATTCTTTTACCCAGGAGACTTCAGAAAATTCCAATAAACCCATAAAAGCAGGTTTCGCTTTTGGCTTGAATTATTCAAACATATCGACAGATAATAGTTTGCCAAGTGGGACAGAGGTGAAAAATGAGGTTGGTTTTCGATAGGGTATTTTAGCAGAGTTTAAGCTTTCCAAAATACTTTTTCTATCGCCATCCATTAAGAATTAATCGAAAAAGCATGAACCTTTCCAAGAAGACCTAGTTTGACTGTCCTCTTTCTTTTAAAAGTTTTAAATGCGAGATTAGCCCACCACCATAAGTTGTTTGACTTGGAACGATATTGTTTTCTAAAAGCCTGGCATATAGGATCTTGTTTAATCTTGGGTAATAGAAATGATTGATATGTGGAAACAAATGATGTGCGACATGACAATTTACACCTCCAAAAATAAAGTTAGCCACCGGACTGAAAGGGTAAAAATCATTGGAACTTTTGATCTGATTCATAAACCAGGATGTTTCAATGAGACCCTCTGTTTTTACAGTAGGATAAGCCGATCCAGATACATGGTGTGTAATAAAAAAAGTGTAAAGGGTATATAAGGACTGGAACAAATGCATGGCAACAAATGCAAAGATTACCAAATAGGCAGACTGTTGGGAAAAATAGATAGGCACCACCAATAGATAGCTAAAGTAAAAGGCCTTGACTAAAATAAATTTGAGATAATATTTAATTAACCCTTTTTTCTTTTTTGGAGCAAACTTATGGACGACAATAAAATCTTTAATCAATACCCAATAAATAGAATACATCATATAGGCGAAACTGGCATAAATATGTTGGTATTTATGGTACGCTTTATTTTCACTGGTTGGCAGCACTCGGATGAGTCCTGTAATCGATAAATCAGTGTCAAAATTCTCAACATTCGGAGCGAAATGATGTGAATTGATGTGTCTTTTTTTCCAAGCCTCAGGATGAGCTCCAACTAATGTGTAAATTATCTCAAAGAATAGGTTATCCCAAAATGGTTTCTTTATAATTGAATGGTGGCTCAGGTCATGTGCAAAATTGAAACAGAGCAATACAGCCAGAAAACCAAAAAGCATGAAATTTAGAACAAACAAAACAGGATTCGTGATAACAAAAATGAGCGAGTAACTCGTTATCGCCAGGCCGCAATAAAACAAAGCTTTGAACAAGAAGTATCCATTCGCTTTTTTCTTATTCATAATCAACTTATCGCTTATTTCCCTGTATATCGATTCGTATAATATTTGATCAGCCTCAACTTTTAGATGTTTAGCTTTCATATTCAAGAGGTTCTATTGATTTATGATGCCCCATTTTATAAAGGAATCTATAATATGCTTTTAGTGCCTCTGAGTAAGACATATTCATATAAGTTACTCCATGTTCCTTTGCTGTTTCAACAAATAAAGGGAGGATTTTAAGATAGTGAACGTGACTAATATTGGGCAAAAGATGATGCAAGGCGTGTGCATTAAATCCTCCTAAAGTCCAATTTAAAAAAGGACTTTTGGCATGGTAGTCGACAGAGGTGCACATTTGTAAAGTTGCCCAGCTCATTGGCAGTTTGCCATCTTTATCGGGTTCTGGATGTTGAACATAATCAGATAGATGTGAAACCCCTAATACGCTTGTGAAAATAATAGAAACCATAAAGTGATTGAGTACAAAAGCCAGTAATACATTTCCGACACCAAATGGGAGAAAATATATTGGCATAATAACCATATAGCCCACATAAATCAGCTTAAAAACGATCAGCTTAACCACTTCTATTCTAGGCATATTGATACGGATTGTTCTACTCGATTTACGGAATAGCATTAAAAATTCACGGATAAAAAACCAATTGATCGAGTACAGAAGACTTAGTATTGGTGCATATAAATATTGATATTTGTGATAGGATTTAAGGGGCTGATTAGAAGTCATTCTGAGTAAAGGGTTGTTCAAAACATCAATATCGCTTCCTTCAACATTCGTATATAGATGGTGAGATTCAGTATGATTTTTGCCCCAAACATATGCGTTATTTCCCTGAAGATTAAAGCTAATCGAAAAGAGCATTTTATTCCAAAATTTACTTTTTACGGCAACTCCATGTGACGCGTCATGAGAAATATTAAAGGCAGTTAAAAGTATTGAAAGCCCCATCAACAAATAAAAGAGATAAAAACTAAAGACGGTTGTGCTCGTAATCATCAAATAATAAAACAAGATGTCCAACCCGAAATACAAAATGATCTTGGTTATCATAATTCGATTCCCTGTTTTCTGAATATTATTCGTAGAAAAATACTGTTCGATCTTTTGATTTAAATCTTTATAAAAAGAAGACCCCTCGTCTTTTGTAAACTTCAGTTTATTCATGTGCCATAAGTTTATTGTTGGAAATATTTCTTTGAACTGGCTCAATATGGAACAACTTTAAAAACTTGATCACACCTTCCCAAAACATGATTTTCTTCAAAATTGGATTCAATACATTGGTCATCACACAATAATAGTTATCATAGCGACCATTATGATGCTTCATGTGGTGTTTTTTTGTTTGAATGATCCGGAGTGTTTGAAGAAAGCGAACAAATTGGGGATTCTTAGACCTTTTTTGATGCGACCATTTATGGATGATGTTGGCCTGCGAACTTATTAATACAAAGAGTAATATTTCCCAATGAAATCCAAAAAATAAGCTCACTAAAAATATTGCGCCTCCAACTTTATAAACTCCTTTTGTAAGATCCCAATAACTTTGTTCTGTCATCAAATTCGGGAATTCATGATGAATTAATAAACCATTGATAGAAACCGTCAAATATTTGCTATCCATTACACCGTAATTATCTGCATAAAAGTGAAACAAACCCGTTAAAAAATCGGCTAACAAAATAATTCCAATAATTTTTAAATATATCATTTTTTAAGGCAAAAGACTTTTATAATCAGCCATCTAGTTGATTAAGAATTAGTAGTGCCATTCTCTTTCGTAAACAATACAACCTTTAACCAATTCGCTATACTTTTTCGATAAAACCAGTTTTTCACCAAGAGATTGCTCTTTTGCTGAGTCATAGGCAATGTAACTATAAAGCTCAATAGCTTGATCCAACGTTAATTCTAACCTTATATCAGGATCTCCTATTAAACCAGGTAGAATTAAAAACATCCCATCAACATTTACAACTGTAGCACTCATATTCACAGGATTACCGTGGTAGGTATCACCCTCAGGATTTAAAATAACATATTGTAAATAATTGTCTAGCTTCCCATTAAACATATTCGTTTCAAACAGATATGGCATGGAATACATTCGTTGTAAACAAGCCATATGAACCACGTAGCAGACATTGAACTTTTCAGTATCACTGAGCTTATTATCCTCTAGGACATCATTTACATTTTTTGCAATATCTTTATTAAACGGTATAAAAAGCGTTGGAGTAACTCCCTCGCGTTTTCCTTTCGTCACTTGAACATCCAGACCATTTATGGTTACGGTGAAGGCAACTTTGTTATCAACTAACAGAAAAATATTCTCCTTGATTCCTTTCATGAATTCAGATTTCTGTGCTCTTTTCTCTGCAGACATCAAGGAGGAAGCCATTTGGATAAACTCTGGGTTATCAAATTGCGAATAGGTTTTGATTGTATCTTGCATAGAAACATCCGGCTTTCTTAGCTCTGCTATATGTCTGTTTGATGAACAACTAGCCCCAATTAATAGTAGGAAAAGAAATAAAATAGGTAAGTAAGTTTTTTTTGTTAAGTCCATAATCAGTGGGTTTTAACTTGTTAGTACTTGAATATCCGTGTGATAATCATCAGCAATTTACTAATCTTTCCCTCTAAAAAATATGATAAACATCATGATTTGAAGGTTCTAGTATTAACCAAATCCATTAAGGCTTATTCTACAGGTAGTAGAGGGCAGTTAGACCAAAACATTAACACACGCTCCAATCCACGTTTGATTTCCTCTCACACAATAATCCACAAACCAAACCGTTAACTAAACCAAATAAAAAACGACTGACAAAAATTCTACCTCATCCCCAAAATTCAAACAAATGAAAAAAGTAGTTTTAGTCGTTTCGGTAGTTCTTCTATCGATGAATTCTTTTACCTAGGAGACTTCAGAAAATTCCAATAAACCCATAAAAGCAGGTTTCGTTTTTGGTTTGAATTATTCCAATTTATTGACGGATAATGGTTTGCCAAGTGGGGCAGAGGTGAACAATGAGCTCGGTTTTCGATTGGGTATTTTGGCAGAGTTTAAGCTTTCCAAAATACTTTTTCTATCGCCAAAAGCTGAATTATCTATGAATAATGGGGGTATTACTCAATATCATCCTGATGCAAGTGTATCAAAGTATGATATTTTACCAATTGGATTGGAATTCATGGTACCATTACTAGTGAAAATGCCTCGAGAAAAACACAAACCCTATTTTTTCATAGGTCCAAAGGTCAAAATTCCTCTAACAGCTCAAAGCACGTCGACAACCATTTATTCGGGTAGAACGGACTTAGCGATTGATTTCGGAATAGGATTGGATAATACGTTTTCTCATTTCAATTTTTCTCCTGAATTAAGATATTCTTATGGACTTTTGAATGTCAATAGAAATCCGGCATTTCAAAGTATTTATTCCCATTCGGTATCGTTGGTATTTAAGTTTTTAGGGAATTAAATCTTATTTTCATGTGTCTGTTGAGATTCTAAGATATTATTGTGAACAGAATTTCTAATGTGAATTTTCCAATTTTTCTTGATCTATGGTAATGGAATTGATATATTTCTCGATGTATCTTTGTTAAAACAAATTGAAAAAAATATCAACGATGGATAGAAAAGATTTTATACGAAAAGGATTCTTGGGTTCTGCCATTCTAGTATCTGCTGGAGCTTTAGGAAATGTGGTCAAAAATGACATTGACGAACTTGAGGAGCTGGATATAGTTGGTTTTAATCACTTACCGAATACAAATTCAACCCACATGGAAAATTCAGTTTTACACAAAGCCAATACGAGAGGTGTTGCAAATCACGGATGGCTAAATTCGCATCATACTTTTAGCTTCGCAAATTACCATAACCCAGAAAGAATGCACTTTGGTGTGCTTCGGGTTTTAAATGATGATATTGTTGATGAAGGAATGGGATTTGGAAAACATCCGCATGACAATATGGAAATCATCAGTATTCCTTTAGAAGGTGATTTGGAACACCAAGACAGTATGGGAAATGTTACGGTGATAAAGAAAGGTGATATTCAAGTAATGAGTGCTGGAACAGGTGTAACACATAGTGAGTTCAATAAAAACAAAGACCAAAAGGTGAAGTTTTTACAAATTTGGGTTTTTCCGAATAAAAGAAATGTAACTCCTCGATATGATCAGATTACACTTGATGAAAAGGATAGAACGAACAAATTACAGCAAATACTTTCGCCAAATGAAAGCGATGAAGGTGTTTGGATTCACCAAAATGCTTGGTTTCATTTGGGTAAATTTAATGCGGAGGTCAAAACGGATTATACAATAAAAGATAAATCAAACGGTGTTTATGCTTTCGTCTTGAATGGTAATTTTACAATAAATGGAGAAGAGCTCAGTGCACGTGACGGATTTGGTATCTGGGATGTTGAAAAACTAAATATTACTTCCAAAAGTGATAATGCTGAAATCTTATTGATGGAAGTTCCGATGAACATCAGATGATGTAAAAACCAAATGATCAGAGAGTATTATTATAAATTAAATAATTCACACAATGGAAGTTAATCAAAAAGAAATCGAAAGAAAAGGTGAATTTTATGTCGAAGAAAACGGAGAAATTTTAGCTAAAATGACTTACGTTTGGTCGGGCAATGATAGAATAATAATTGATCATACGGAAGTTAGTGATAAACTTCGGGGAACTGGTGCAGGTAAGGAAATGGTTTACAAAGCCGCTAAATTCGCCGAAGAACGGAAAATCAGTATAATTCCACTTTGTCCGTTTGCCAAAAGTGTTTTTGATAAAAATAAGGACTTACGTCATGTACTGTAAGGCGATTTATTAAAGTGTAAATTACATTCCTTTTTACTCATTTACCAAGTGGAAAAAACCTTGTCCCTCTAGCGTTTGACCTGTTTTGGATTCAGCTGAAAAGGTATAGAAGTAAACACCGTCAGTAGCAGCGTTGCCTTGTTTGTTTTTACCATTCCATTTGTCCAGAACGCTTGAAATAACATACATCTGTTCACCCCAACGGTTGAAAATTCGACATTCAAATTTCTCAACATTGCTGTATTCAGCAATTTCATAAAATTCGTTGACTTTGTCACCATTTGGACTGAAAACATTTGGCATCACAACCAAGGGATTGCTATATACTTGAATTGTTTTCGTGACAGTATCCACACAATTAGCGTCACTCGTTACCAAAAGAAGTACTGTGAAAATACCATCATCTGGATATACGGTTGAAACATTAACAGCAGATGTTGTAGTTTGATTTAAGCCATTTCCAAAATCCCAATAATAGGAAGCAATTCCGGCTGTTGTGCTCGTATTGGTAAAGTTTACCGTTAATGGAGACTGGCCAGAAGTAGGTGAAGCTGTGAAACTGGCAGCATCAAATGTACCTACTGTAATTGTTGCATTGTCGGAACCTTGTTTGCCGCATTGATCAGTAATCGTCACGGAGTAATTATATGTTCCAGACGCAAGCAATGTCACAAATAGCGTGTCGTTTGTACTTCCGTCATCCCATAAATAGGTGAAAGGTCCAAATCCAGAGGTTGGTGTGGCAACCAGATTAATTACTGAATTGGAAGGACAAGGTACAGAAATATCGTTTACCGTTACCGCGGTACTTTGATCAATTATCCATAATGTTCCGGTGGAGAATAAAGTGTCTCCACAGGTGTTGATTGTGTATGCAGTTATGATTATACTTTCTGGACCTTCTACGATTAAGTCAAGAATTGGAATGATTGAAAGTGAAACACTATCCTGTCCAGGTAAAAAAGTAACACTTCCTGGCAGGGTGTTGTAGTCGACCCCATTTATAGCTGTTCCAGTAACTACATAATTTACCGTTAAGGCAGTGGCCGTATCATTTTCTGCTCTTATGAAGAATACCTCTGCATCAGCACAACCTTCAATTACGGTTGTGTCACCAGTTTGCGCAACGATTGACACATCAACTGTGTTTGACGAAAAAGAATTGGCTTCTAAAAAAACCGCTGAATTGAATCCGCCGTCACCAGCATCAGAAATAGCAAGTTTGATATGATATGTTTCTCCACAAACTACACCCGCTCTGGCTTGTAATAAAGTTGTGTGGCCGTCATATTCAAGGTTTAATCCTCCCGCATTATCAACATAATAAGTCGAATTCGTAACAGGATTGATATTGTTTATACTTACAATTGTTCCCGTCCCGGGTAATACAGCGATGTTTTGGCTAGTATAATTTCCGCCAGAAGGATTGGTTCCAGTGAGGAAAAATCCAAAAGCATCGTTGAAACCACTATTATTTGGCGGAGCATATTCTGGATATTCCTCAGATGCAAATACATAGTTGAAGGAGATGCTATCACCGGTAGGAATAAAATCAAATTCTAAAACTCCTCCATCATATATGTCAATTCCTGGAGGTTGTAAACCGATTAAATCTAAATCGGTATCATAATTGGCAACACCAGTATTATTGCCTGAACTAGACGATATATTCGGACCTACAGCTTCGCTAACATTTCCCGTTGCCAATATTACACCATTGTTCATACCTATTCCTGGCGCTCCTCCAAATGCTCCTAAGTTTGCTTGAACTGTATTTGAATTAACAAGGCTACCGTTCCATTGAATATTAGAGGCAGTAACACCACTCCCTAATAGAACATTTTGTACTATTTGCGTTGGTGTAAGTGTATTTTGAATCGTTATTTGCGCAAAATAGCTACTTGAGATGAATATAATGGAGAAGAGAAATATATTTTTCATTATTGAAAATTCATTTCCTCGAAAGTAATTTATTTTTTATTGAATATAAATTATTGATTAAAAAAAAGTGAAATACTAATCAACAATTTTATTTTGAATTGATTCTGTGACAAGTCTTGTAACAATTACAAATTTAAACCTTAACAACCTGGTTTGACCTCAGTTTTACAGCCTGGCGATCGAGTTGAAATTACCGAAACATGGATTATAGATTCACAGGGAATATTTCGAAGAAAAAGTCCTTTTTCAATTACAATAAAATAGTTAATCTGCCTATTTGTCACAACTAATTATTTTGGCGCAATATTAGACGAGTGAAGCGCATGAGCGCACACATGGGAGAAAGTAAAGACAAGAAAGCCAAAAGAAAAACGGATGTTTCCTTTAAATGGGCATTTAAGGAATATATCTGGCCAAGAAAGAAAATCGTTGGATTAGGTTTGTTTCTAATTGTCATTCGAAGTTTGTCAGGTTTGGTTGTTCCTTATGCTAGTAAAGTTTTACTAGATGATGTAATTCCGAACAAAGACACTAGTTTTCTAATAACTATTATTTTGATGGTTCTTGGAGCTATCGTAGTACAAGCGGTTTCTTCGTTTTCTTTAACTCGATTACTAAGTGTTGAAGCTCAACGATTGATTTCAATTCTTCGAACTCAAGTCCAGCGCAAATTACTTTCCCTACCAATCCGCTTTTTTGATGACAATAAATCAGGAGCTTTGGTTTCTCGTGTCATGTCAGATGTTGAAGGTGTAAGAAATCTTGTTGGAACAGGTTTGGTTCAATTGGTGGGTGGATCTTTTACAGCAATCGTTGCATTGATACTTCTTATAAATATTAATGCTTGGATGACATTTTTCGTGTTGGTTCCAGTAGCTATTTTCGCTTTTATTGCGCTGAAAGCCTTTGGTTACATTCGACCGATTTTTAGAGAAAGAGGAAAAATTAATGCTGAAGTAACAGGTCGATTGACAGAAACGCTAAATGGTGTACGTGTCATAAAAGCATTCAACGCTGAAGAACAAGAAAATACTTCTTTCGAAATAGGTGTAGAAAAGTTGTTTCAGAACGTAAAGAAAAGTTTGACAGCAACAGCAGCGATGTCTAGCTCAGCAACTTTGTTGTTGGGAATAGCTTCAGCTGGAATTATGGGAATTGGCGGTTACTATATGATAGGTGGCTCCATGACAACTGGAGATTTCTTGCAATTCACCTTGTTATTAGGCTTCATGATTGCTCCAATTGTTCAAATGAGTAATATCGGAAGTCAATTGACGGAAGCCATGGCAGGTTTGGACAGAACGCAAGAATTGATGAACATGAAGGAGGAAAATGATCCTGCGCTTCGACCAATAAAATTGGATGAGATTCATGGAAACATAGAATTCAACGATGTGAGTTTTGCGTATGAAGAAAGTAAAGAAGTATTACACAACATTTCTTTCAAAGCTCCTTCTGGAACAGTTACTGCTTTGGTTGGTTCTTCAGGTTCTGGTAAATCTACAATTGCAGGATTGGCAGCAACATTTTTAACACCAAACTCGGGAACGGTGACGATGGACGGAGTTGATTTGTCAAAAGTTGATCTGAATTCGTATCGTCAATATTTAGGCGTTGTTTTACAAGATGATTTCCTTTACGAAGGAACCATACGCGAGAATATACTTTTCCCAAGACCGAATGCAACTGAGAAAGAACTTTTGGCAGCAGTTGAAGGTGCTTATGTTAGTGAATTCACCGATCGTTTTGATGAAGGATTGGACACTGTTATTGGTGAGAGAGGAGTTAAACTTTCAGGAGGTCAACGTCAGCGAATTACCATTGCGAGAGCTTTACTGGCAAATCCTAAGGTTATTCTTTTGGACGAAGCAACATCTAATCTAGACAATGAAAGTGAAGCATTCATTCAAAAAAGTTTGGGAACTTTGATGCAAGACAGAACAACTTTCGTAATTGCTCACCGATTGAGTACAATTCAAAAAGCTGATCAAATCTTGGTTATTGAAGATGGAAACATCGTTGAAACAGGAAAACATGATGAATTGATTGCTTTGAAAGGCAGATATTTTGATTTGTATACCTATCAAAGTAGAATATAGGTCTGCGATAATACCTTTACTTGACTTTCACAGAATTAATCCAATTTCAAATCAAAAGGCAAACGCATTTGAATTCCCATTAAGCTTTCTAATTTCTTAAGCTTAGCGTAATTTTCCATTAAAACGTCGGGCATTTTATCAGTTTTTACGGAAGTTCTGTCTCCCGTTTCTTCAATCATTTCAGCCAATGCTGCCCATTTGTCCTCTTTTCTCAAAGGGTAATAAACGACTTTGGTTTTGTCTTTAGAAATTCCTGCCAATTTCGCAGCGTAAGCAATTGCATCTTCCAATCCACCAAGTTCGTCTACCAAACCGATATTAACTGCATCTGCACCTGTCCAAACACGACCGCGAGCTATTTTATTGACTGCTTCTTTCGTCATTCTTCTTCCTATAGCCACGCGGCTTAAGAAATCATCATAAATATTATCAACCTCTTCTTGAATAATACTTAATTCTTCAGGGGTCATTTTTCTGTTAGTAGTTAACGCTCTATGTGAATTCGTCGATACATAGTCGAAAGTGAAGCCCAATTTGTTGTTCAACATTTTTCCAGTGTAAGGAATAACGCCAAAAACACCAATGGAACCGGTAATAGTTGAAGGTTCAGCAAAAATTCTTGTTGCAGGAGCAGATATGTAATATCCACCAGAAGCGGCAACATCTCCCATGGAAACGATTACTTTTTTCGTTTTGTTGGTCAATTCCACTTCTCTCCAAATCTCGTCACTTGCTAGTGCACTTCCTCCAGGGCTATTCACTCTGAATACAATTGTTTTTACTGATGCGTTTCTTCTAGCTTCTTTAAACTGCTTGCAAATATCCTTTGGTGTCAAACCATCGCCATCAACTGAGATATCGCCTTCCGCAAGAATAACTGCCACATTTGGATTGTTGTTCTGAATTAGAATTTGTTCGTTCAATACCTTCTTCGCTGCGTATTTTTCGAAGGAAATCATATTGAGTTCTTTGTCCTTTTTCTCACCAACTTTTTCGGCCAACATATCCATCACTTCATCTCGGTAAATTACACCGTCCAATAGCTTGTATTTGAGAGCGTCAGATGATTTACGAACTTTTAAATTATCGGCAATATCATCTAAATCACTTGCTGGAATAGAGCGTGATTTTTGAATGTCACTCTTGATAGTTCCCCACATAGAGGTCAAATAGCGCTCCATTTGAAGTCGGCTTGAATCACTCATTTTGTCCAAGAAAAATGGTTCAACGGCACTTTTAAAATCGTTGTTTTTCCCTCGAATTACTTCAACTTCAACTTCTAACTTGTCAAGCGTTCCTTTGAAGAAAGTTAATTCGCCAGCCAAGCCCATGATTTCCATGTTGCTAGTTGGGAAGCCATAAACAGAATTCGCTGCAGAAGAAACATAATACTCTTTTTGGGTAATCACCTCTCCGCTATTATAAGCAATGGCAAATTTCCCTGATTTTTCAAATTCATCAATGGCGTTTCGAATCTCTTTAGCTGCTGAATAACCACAAGAAAGTCCGTCGATTTCTATGTACAGACCTTTTATTCGACTGTCATTCGCCGCGATTTTCAGTCCATCGATAATGTCCGCAACACCCAATCGATTGTTAATCTGAAAACTTGCTGCATTCAAGGTTTTGCTTGAGCGCTCACCAATTTGTCCGTTCAATTTCATATGTAAAATCGAATTGGATTTAACATCTAGAGTGGAAGTTGAATTGAGACTGCCGAAAGAAGAAATAAATCCCGTGATTGCAAGAATCCAAATAAAAACTCCAATAATAGAAACGATTAACGCTGCAACTAAACTCGGCCAAAAAATTCTTCCAAAAGTGACTTTACGATTTTCCATTTAACGATTACATTTAAGTTTAAAATTAAGCATTTGACTGATATTTTTCTGGAGATTAACATATGTTGTGTGTCCTAGAATGTGAAACAAACAAGATTGATTACTAATTATTTGGACGCGAATATGAAAATGAGTTAAATTCGTATGAATTCAACTGAACAAAAATGTCAAGATTTTTATCCTTTTTCTTTCTACTTTTCATTGCCCAATTCTCTTTCTCGCAAGATTATTCTAGAGCAAAAATTTATACAGATGTATCTGGATTAAATACCCTTTCGGACTTGGGAATAGCAGTAGATCATGGTTCACATAAATTGGGCTATTTCTTTGTTTCAGATTTTTCGAAAGATGAATTAATGAGAATAAAAGCCAATGGATTTACCGTTGAAATCCTTATTGATGATGTTCAGAAATTCTATGTTGACCAAAATGTGAAACCAGAACCACAAGCTAAAAATGCAAATTGTGCTCCGGGAACTGGAGCAAATAGTTTTGATCCAGTTACGCCAGCGAACTTTCAATTGGGCAGCATGGGCGGATTCTACAAATATCAAGAAATGCTCGACAATTTGGATTTGATGCAACAGCTTTATCCTAACTTGATTTCTGTTAAAGCGCCTATAGATACTTTTCAAACTATAGAAAGTAGACCAATTTATTGGGTACGAATTTCTGACAATCCGACTGTAGATGAGGTAGGTGAAAAAGAGATTTTATATTCTGCGGTTCATCATGCACGAGAGCCAAATTCTATGACGGAAGTAATTTATTACATGTGGTATTTGTTGGAAAATTATGCGAATTCTGAAGAAATTCAGCACTTGGTTGAAAACTGTGAAATGTACTTTATCCCTTGTCTTAATCCTGATGGTTATATCTACAATGAAACAACCAACCCGAACGGTGGAGGAATGCACCGAAAAAATCGCAGGAATGTTGGAACATCGAATAAGGGTGTTGATCTAAATAGAAACTACTCCTATGGATGGAACACTACTGGCGTTAGTTCTGACGTAAATAATGATACTTACCCTGGAACTTCAGCTTTTTCTGAACCGGAAACACAAGCTATGAAATGGTTTTGTGAAAATCACGAATTCAAATTGGCATTCAACGCTCATACATACAGTGATTTACTGCTGTTTCCAATTGGAACGACATCGAATGAATTTGCAGTAGATCACGATTATTTCAATCGATTTACGAGCTATATGGTTCAGCACAATGGATTTACCAACATGAAATCTTCAGGTTTGTACCCAGCATCAGGCGATTCGGATGATTATATGTACAAAGTTGACTTGAGTGTGAAACCAAAAATTCTTGCTATAACACCGGAAGTTGGGGCTTCCAATGAAGGTTTCTGGCCAGCGATAAATAAGATTGAAGTGAACAGTAAAAATATGTTGTTTCCAAATCTGATTCTCGCTCACATTGCTCATCGTTATTTGATTGTTACCGATTTGGACGCTTCTAACTTGGCTTCTGCAACTGGCGTATTCAATCATGAAGTAGAACGAATTGGTTTGGATACCGGTGCTGTAATTGTTCAGATTCAGCCTTTGCAAAACATTGCTACAGTTGGACCAGCGATCTCGTATGATTTGGCTATGATTATGCCAGTACAAGGTACGTTTTCTTATACTTTAGCAAGTGGAATTCAAGCCGGAGATACTGTAAAATATGTTCTTGAAACAGTTTATCCAACATGGACGCGTAGAGATACGATTATTAAAATATTTGGAACCTTACCAGTTGTAGTTTTCGATGATGCTTCAACATCAGGTTTATGGTCGGGACAGTGGGTGACACAATCACATACATTTTACTCTCCATCAAACGCTTATAGTGATTCTGAAAATGGCGGATCGGCATCAAATTATCCAAACAACACAACTAGAACTTTCGAATATGTGGCGCCAATTTCATTGGTAAATTCTACGGATGCTAAAGTAAGTTTCTTCGCAAAATGGAATATCGAAGCCGATTACGATTATTGCCAGTTTCAAGTTTCCACAGATAATGGTGTTACTTGGATTGGTCAGTGTGGGAATTATACTGTTCCAGGAACTAGCGGAAGTGGTTCTGTTCAGCCAAATGGGAAACCAGTTTACGAAGGTTCGAAAGACTGGGTGAGAGAAGAAATTTCACTTTCTGATTATTTAGGACAAACAATTAAAGTGCGATTTATACTAAGATCAGATGGCGGTGTTAATATGGATGGTTTTTATTTTGATGATTTCAAAGTTTCAGCAGACGGAACTTTCGGACTTGCTGAAAATGAACTGACTTTCAAAGTATTCCCAAATCCAGTGAAAGATTATTTGTTCATCAGTTCTAGTGAAATGTTGACGAATTCCATCTATCGTTTGACAGATATAAACGGAAAAATTCAAAAGGAAGGTAGTATCAATGAAATGGCCAATGAATGCAAGATTTCTACAAATTCGTTAAGCGAAGGGGTTTATATGCTTTCTATCGTTCAAGCGAATGGGAAGATTAGTTCTCCAAAGAAAGTGGTTGTGATCAGATAAAATAAACTGGATTATTAGGATTACTTTTTCTCCCGTTCAAGAAATTGAAGTGTGTTTTAACTTGATGTGTGAGTTAAAGGATAAAAATCATATAAAAACTAAAATTCGAAAATTTTAAAATTCGAAAAGACTAAAAGTTTAGTCCGATTAGTTGACTGATAATTAGGTATTAATGCTTGACTCAGAAGTGCTGGATTAATTCCTAAATCATTTCATCCCTCTAATCCCGGTTCCCTTTTCAACCAAAAGCTATAAACCCATTCTCCACACTAAGCTTACTTTCAATATTATCCGAATACAAACTACCTGTCCCTAAACCATGATGTTTATCAATTGGATATTGTGCTGTGAACTGAGCGATGCAATTTAGTCCAACATTTGATTCTAAAGCGGAAGTCATCCACCAACCGATTTGCAATTCTTCGGCGATGGAAATCCACTCTTTACAAGAAAGAATTCCGCCGTGTAAACTTGGTTTTAGAATAATGTATTGAGGTTGAATCATTCTGAGTAATTCCCTTTTGTCTTCAGATGAATGAATACCAATTAGTTCTTCGTCCAAAGCGATGGGAAGTATGTTCTCAGCGCAAAGTTCTTTCATCAAATCGACCTGACCAGGTTTTATAGGTTGTTCTATAGAATGAATTTTTAAATCAGCTAGGGCTTTCAATCTTTTTCGCACATTTGATTCCACAAAAGCACCATTTGCATCGACACGCAAAATCATTTCGCTAGGTGAGTGGTTCGATCGCAATTCGCGAAGCAATTCAATCTCTTTTTCAAAATCAATTGCGCCAACTTTCATTTTTATGCAATTGAATCCTTGCTCAACTTTTTCCTTCATTTGGGCTTGCATGAAAGCGGTTTTGCCCATCCAAATCAAACCGTTGATTGGAATTTTTGCTTTCCCTTGCGAGAAATTATTGTCGAAAAATTGCTGTAAATCGCCACTTTGCCAATTCAAAACGGCCATTTCAAAACCAAATAGAATGGATGGAAAACTTCCAAATTCTTTATAAATATCCGTTTTGGTTTTGATAAGATTCAACAATTCAAATTCCTCAGCATCTTCAAGAAAATTCCAGTTTATTGATGAAACGAGCTGAACTAATTTTTCCAATTCAAGTTCATAATGTTCTTTCGAAATGAAATCAGGCGAAAGTCCAGGAATTATGCTGCATTCGCCTAGTCCAACTTTTCCCTTAAATTCCAAATGAAGAAACCAAGCTTGTTTTTCCGTCAAAACACCACGCGACGTGCCACTTGGATTTATGAAATGAAAAACTTTATGCTCGAAAGATAATTTCATTTATAAGTTCATTAATATGCTCGCAGCTATAGCGATGAAAAATGTACTTAGGGCAACTTTTTTCAATTCTCCATCTAAATCACCTGGGTTTTCGACTTCTTTAACTCGTTTCACATGGAAAATTAGTGGAACGAAGAGAATCAAAGCTATTGCCGACAAACCACCGCTTTGAAGAATGAAAAAATACGAAAGGCAAGTGGCGGCGATAAGAATGAGAGCAAAATGATAAGTTTTACCGTTTTTGAATCCCAATTTCACGACCATTGTTCGTTTACCTGCCACTTCATCATTTTCATGATCACGAAGATTGTTCAAATTCAAAACTGCGGTTGATAACAAACCAATACCGCAAGCTACTGGAACGTTTGCCCAAGAGAAAGATGATGAATACAGTCCGTAAACTCCAAGAACACTTACCAAACCAAAGAAAATAAAAACGAAAATATCGCCAAGTCCGTGATAACCATAAGCTTTTTTACCAAGCGTATAGAGCAAAGCCGCCAAAACGGAAGCGATCCCCAAGCCAACGTAAATCCAAATTGCTTGAACAGTAAGTGTTTTGGAAGCGATGTAAATCAATACTCCAGCTGAAATAAAACTAAGCAAGACGAATATACGAACCGCATTTGTCATTTGTTTGGCTGAAATAGCACCTGATTGTGTCGAACGCATTGGTCCAATTCTATTTTCATTGTCCGTTCCTTTCAGATGATCACCGAGATCGTTCGATAAATTCGATAAAATCTGAAAAAATAAGGTAGTTAAAAGGCTGAAAATAAAAACACCGGTATTCCAAAAACCATCGTGAAGCGCGATGAAAGAACCCAAAATAATTCCTGATAAGGAAAGCGGGAGAGTTCTTAAACGAAAAGCTTCTAACCAAATCTTCAATTTATTCATGTTGTCAAAATTAATAATTTAAAGATTTTAGATCGATTTATTTGTTGGGTAAGAGAAAGATTGTGAATATTTATAGAAAATAATCCCTTTAATATAGGGGGTTTATCAGTAATAAATACTATGTTTACATAATAAATTTAATGAAATGAACAAGCCTGCACTTTGCGAGTTATTAAACATCGATTTCCCGATTATTGTTGCACCCATGTTTTTGGTGTCCAACGACAAAATGGTAATCGAAGCAGTGAAAGCGGGTGTTACAGCGGCTATTCCTGCATTAAATTACAGAACAATTCAAGAGCTTCGCGAAAAAATTCGTTTTATAAAATCGCAAGTTGATGGGCCGTTTGGAATTAATTTAATTGTCAACCAATCGAATTTTTTATACAAAGACCAGCTCAAAACATGCTGTGAAGAAAAAGTGGCTTTTATCATTACATCTTTGGGTTCACCCGAAGAAACAATCAAGCAAGCTCATGCCGTTGGAACAAAAGTTTTTTGCGACGTGACGGATTTAAAATATGCGCAAAAAGTAGAATCACTCGGTGCAGATGCTCTGATTGCTGTGAACAAAGAAGCTGGTGGACATGCTGGAAGAATTCCTATGAAAGAATTGGTTCCAATGTTAAAAAAGAATTGTAAAATTCCTGTTCTTTCTGCAGGAGGCGTTGGTGACGGCAAAGAAATCGCAGAAGTTTTGGCACTTGGCGCTGATGGACTTTCCATGGGAAGTATTTTCATCGCATCAGAAGAAGCTCCAGTTTCTGCTGAATATAAACAAGCTTGCATAGATTATGGCGAAAATGATATTGTCATGACAACAAAACTATCAGGCACGCCATGCACGGTTATAAAAACGCCTTATGTAGAAAAGATTGGAACAGAACAGAATTGGTTGGAACGGTTCCTCAATAAAAACAAACGCGTAAAAAAGTGGATAAAAGCTTTTACTTTTTTCAAAGGTATGAAGTCCTTGCAAAAAGCTGCTTACAGTACTACCTACAAAACCGTTTGGTGTGCAGGACCGAGTATAGAGCATGTCAAAAGCGTTCGGAAAATAAGTGAAATTGTCGCACAATTGCGCTCTGAATACGAGGCTGCCGTCAAATAATATTTTATGAAAGAGATTTCTTTGCGTTCCATTCGGTGGAAATTGTTTTTACTAGGCAAATTTGGAATTCCTATGCTAGGATTCGCTCGTCCAAAATTATTGTCAATCGATGCGGATGAGGTAAGAATGAGAATAAAACTGAGACGCAGAACAAAGAACCATTTGAAATCAATGTACTTTGGAGCTTTAGCTGTTGGGGCGGATACTGCGGCAGGATTGCATGCTTTTTACCTATCGCAAACGCAAGGATTGAATATTTCTTTGGCATTTAAAGCGGTTGACGGTCAATTTCTTAAAAGAGCAGAAACGGATGTTGTTTTCGTCTGCAAACAAGGGAAGCTAGTAAAAGACATGATGGATGAATCGGCCAAAACTGGCGAACGAATCAATCAAGAATTACTGGTAGAAGCCTATAATACTTATGATGAAGTAGTGGCAACTTTTAAAATGACACTTTCCTTAAAAGTGAAGTAGAATTTTACTTTTATATTTGCACAAAAATCAAAGCATGCGTTGGATTACTCCACGAGAATTAAATTCCCTTTTATCTTCTGAAACGCCTTGTTTGGTGGTCGATATTCGTGAAACGTACGAAACAAAGATTTGTCAAATTCCATCTTTGCATATTCCAATGGCAGAAATAGCTGAGCGTTATATGGAAATTCCGAAGGACAAATCTATCGTTATCATGTGTAAAACAGGAAAAAGGGCAGAGGCAACGGCGAATTTAATGGAATGCGAACTAGGCTTTTCAGATTTATACATTCTTGAAGGCGGTATTTTAGGCTGGATAGCAGAAATTGATTCACAATTAGAAGTTTATTAATGGAGAAAGAAAGATCACTTGCACAAAAAGGATTGCTAACCTTGAAAGGAATAGCAATGGGCGCAGCGGACGTTGTACCGGGAGTTTCTGGAGGAACTATCGCTTTCATCACAGGAATTTATGAGGAATTGATAACTAGCATCAACAATATAAATCTTGGTGCTTTGAAAATTCTAAAGAAAGATGGATTCGGTACTTTTTGGAAACACGTTAACGGAACTTTTTTCGTTTTTCTATTCGGTGGAATAGCAGTAAGTATTTTAAGTCTAGCTAAAATTGTTCTTTACCTTCTTGAAACGCATCCTGTTTTAATTTGGAGTTTCTTCTTTGGATTGATTATCGCGAGTACGATAATTGTTGGCAAGGCAATTAAAAATTGGGATATTCCTGTTATAATGTTCTTTTCCATAGGAACGGTAGCAGCATTGTTCATTTCTTCAATACAAACGATAGCTTCTGTTGATGCGACTTGGTACATATTTTTAAGTGGCTGTATTGCTATTTGCGCAATGATTTTACCTGGAATTTCAGGTTCTTTCATACTAGTTTTACTGGGAAGTTACCATGTTGTTCTCAGCGCGCTAGAAAGTCGCGACTTAGGCATAATCGCTGTTTTCATGGCAGGATGTTTGGTCGGAATTTTGTCATTTGCACGTTTGTTGAAATATCTTTTCACCAAGTTTAAAGAGATTACAATTGCGGTTCTAACTGGCTTTATGCTCGGTTCACTTTACAAAGTTTGGCCGTGGAAAGTAAATATTGGAAGCGCTCCGTTAGTTATTCATTCCGACGGAAAACAAGATTGGATGACGAGCAATGTATTACCAAATGGATTTGATGGCGACCCACAATTGGGATTGGCTATTGTTTTTATGATTGTTGGTTTAGCGCTTGTTTTGATCCTGGAAAAAGTGGGTAAAAAATACGCATGAAAACATTCGGACTAGTTGGAAAGACCTTAACTCATTCTTTTTCGAAAGATTTTTTCACTCGTTTTTTTGAGAAAAATCAACTCGATGCCGAATACAAAAACTTCGAACTAGCCGATATTTCAGAGATTGAATCATTGCTCGAAAATGATTCTTTATCAGGTTTAAATATCACTATTCCGTACAAATCTGCAGTAATTCCATTTCTGGATGAATTATCTCTAGAAGCTACCGAAATAGGTGCAGTTAATACTATTTCTTTTAAGAATGGAAAGTCAATCGGCTACAATACTGACGCTTTTGGGTTTCATCAATCCGTAAAACCATTTCTAACTTTCCACCACGAAAGAGCATTAATTTTGGGAACAGGCGGAGCATCAAAAGCAGTTGCTTATGTTTTGAAAAAACTAGGAATCCAAGTACTATACATTTCCAGAAACCCAGAAGCCGATAATCAATTTGCATACGAAGACATCAATAAATACATGTTGAGCGCATGCAAATTAATCGTGAATTGTACGCCAGTTGGTACTTTCCCAAATGTCGATGAGTGCCCAGAATTTCCTTTTGAACATTTAAGCGAAGAACATTTGGTAATCGATTTAATCTACAATCCCGAAAAAACAAAATTCTTAACCCAATCTGAAGAAAACGGGGCGACTATACTAAATGGAAAAGCAATGTTAGAACAGCAGGCGATGAAGGCATTTTCTTTGTGGAATCATGACTCTAAATATTAGGATTTTAAGAATAAGCACAATTTAAAAATTCACCTTTGAGTCATCTGCCATTTATTGCCAATAATAATTTTTCGAGTACTGACTTTCGTTCCCCAATAGTAAAGCGCAGCGCCACCAGCTGTAACAGCGGATGGCAAAAGAATACCCACATCATTTAATAAGGTTATTGCTGCCCCCACCCCAAGGTAAACAGCAAACATGCCAGGCAATTTCAAAAGCGTCCCAGCAAATCTTGCAGCATTACTTTTTTTAATTTTATAACGAACCACGTCAGTACTAGATATTAGAGTAAGTGAATCAACTTTCTTTAATTTTCGCTGCCTACTAAAGCCAATTTGGTTGCCATCAACCGAACGAATATATCCTCTGTATTTATTTGACGAAGTGGAAAATTTGACTTTTTTATCATTGAATAAAGAATACTCTTTTTCATTCTTGTTGTTGAAAAATTTTATGGTGTCGGCAGAACTTTTGCTACCTGAAAACGGAATCCGATTTGTTTCATCTACTTTCAAAATAACTATATTTTCGCCTTGGTCCGATAAGATTGTGTCTACATTAATTGGTCGAATTAAATGTGGCGTTATGCAGCCTTTACAATCTGGCTGATATTTGACCCATTTCTCATGTACTTTAATTTTTTTTGCTTTTACATGAATACCATTGGTCAATACAATGTAATTAGCCTCTTCAATTTGAGCCGAAACGCCAAGATATGTAAAAACGATTGCAAGCATAATTGAATATTTCATATAGAGCAGAATAAAATTCTCTCGCTGTTTTGCGAAGTGATCAAGGTACTCAATTAAAAAGATATTCAGTATTTGAATTTAGGACTCAAAAACTCATCAGTCCATAATTCTAAGTGTCCATTACTTCTTCACTAGGACTTTTGTGGCGAAAAAAACTATAAATATCTATTAGGAATACAAGGTAAAATCAACTCTACCGATTTCTTCAAGCTTGTCATTTCATCTGTATTCGGATAATAATCTTCAACAGGAATAACACCATTTTGATTGATACTAGAGTAGAGGCTTAGAAAAATGTCTTGTTTGCCAAGTTCCTTTTTCAGAAATTCAGGTAGTAATATACTTACAGGTTTGTTCTCTCCTTTGTCAGTAAGTAAGGATTCGAAAATATTAATGGCACAATAACTTACACCATACATTGTCGCTTGCTGTGTCATTTTAATTTCTTTTGCGGCGTTTTTCGTTAAATTCAAACAACTTTCAATGGTAGAATCATCTAAAAATTTTTCAAATTGCAGACCGTTAATGGTGGACAATTGCCTACTGAGAAAAGCCGTTTCACCATGTTCTCCATGCACAATAGCATCTATTGATTTCGCATCTTTTATTTCAGCCTGTAAATAATAATTCATTCGAATAGAATCCAAAAAAGTGCCGGTTCCAAAAATATGATCGGCTGGCAGACCTGTGATTTTGTAGGTTATGGCTGCTATGATATCAACTGGATTTGCGACAATGATAATAAACGGAACTTTATTTGGCTTAAAATCTTTAAAAATAGCTTCAGTAATTTCTATACTTTGATGACAAGTATACAATCTCGATTTATCTTTTGGAACTGAGGCTCCTGCACAATGAAATATAAAATCAGAGTTATTAAAATGCGCTTTGCTGTTATGAATTATTTTGTGATTCGAAAACAACTGATTCCCTTGTTGTAAATCAAGAATAGCCCCAGCGACATTTGGATTTATATCGACAATATTGATAATAAAACGATGCTCTTTCTTTGGCAAAAGCAAGGCACAAATCAGTTTCCCAATATTGCCAAAACCCACTATGCTGATCACCAAATCCATCGCTGCCCGTATTGTCTAAGTTAGTGAATTTATAAACAAGAAACAATAATACGTTAAGAGACGATTGCCTCACAATTCTCAATTCTCTAATGTCCATTCTCCATTTTTTAAGGCAAGAAACAGTTTCAAATGCCTACCTTATCAAAAAATGAGAAAACCGAATGAATTCCCACATAGAAGTAAACAAGCCAGAACCCATTGCACTTGATGAAAGTCTGAGAATATTTAAGAAAGGAAGTGATATAGATGCAACGCTAGAAGCGTTAGTAGAAGGTGAAGCCATATTGATTGAGGAATTTTATAGCGATGGATTAGCTCTTCTCAAAGAAGTTCATCGATACTTGCGACTAAAACTCCCAAACAATTCTTTTGAGGAACAGCGAGATTTTCGTGCAGAATATTATAAACTTTCGAATCAAGTTTTAATAGAGATTTCCAATCAAAAATTGAGTGCAAAGAAATCACCAAGCATTGGCTGGTTAGCAAAATTTTACCCTGAAGACAAACGATTTTTGCTCACTTTTCCTCAAATACAAGGATTGAATAGCGCTTGGCAATGGCATAAAAATGGTGTTTCATTGCCCGTTCTTCGGAATAAAATTCATCCGTATTATGGAACGTATTTTCCTACGCGTTTTGAACATTTAACTCTTTTCGACAATTGGTTGACGCATTACGAAGGACCAAAGAAAACAGCGATAGAAATCGGAGTAGGGTGTGGCGTTTTGTCTTTACAGATGATACAGCATAATTTTCAAAAGGTATTTGCGACGGACATTAACCCGAACGCAATTGTTGGATTGACAGAATTTATGGGAACGACAAAGCTTTCTCGAAAAATAGAACTGGATTTTGGACATCTCTTTGGCAAATGGTATAAACCAACTGAGTTGATTGTATTTAATCCACCATGGCTGCCAGGGAAACTGAATATGAGTAGTATTGATGATGCAATTTATTACAATAAAACGCTATTTCCAGAGTTTTTCGCTGAGGCTAAAAAACGGCTTTTACCCGAAGGAAAACTGGTTCTCATCTTCTCAAATTTGGCTCAAATAACGGAGGTGACCAAGGAACACCCTATTGAAAAAGAACTGGCAGAAGGAAACCGATTTACGTTGGAAAGATGCTTTAAGAAATCAGTAAAAGCTGCTTCCACAAAAACAAAACGCGATCAACATTGGCGCGAGGAAGAGGAAGTTGAGTTGTGGGTTTTGGTGAATAATTAAAAAAGGGCTTTTGGGCTTTGGCTTTTGGCTCGTTTCGCTTTGGTGTTTGGCATTAAATCATATTTTGCCAACAGCCAACAGCCAACAGCCAACAGCCAATTCATCTCAACTTTCTTTTCTCAATTCAGCACTCCACGTACATCCGTTAGTAATCGGAACTGCTCAGGTAATCTTAAATCAAAAGTTTATTGACAACATTGTAGCCAGTATTAATTAACTTTGATATATGGAGAAATCACTTGGGATATTTGAAAAGTATTTATGGATCTGGGTCTTTTTATGCATGCTTATAGGTGTAGTATTTTCAGTTTACATCCCTGGTTTTAGTATTTGGCTGGATCAATGGAAGATAGGAAACGTCTCTATTCCAATTGGAATTTGTTTGTTTTTAATGATGTATCCTGCTCTTCTCAATTTTCAGATGAATGAAGTTAGGAATCTGCTGAAAGCCCCAAAACCAATACTACTCACCTTGTTTTCAAATTGGGTTGTTGCACCAATAATAGCCGCTGCACTTGCCTACTATTTTTTAGATGGAAAAAATCAACTAATTGTGGCGCTTATTTTATTGGGATCTAGTCCGTGTACAGCAATGGTAATCGTGTGGGGAAGTATGGCCAAAGGAAATCAAGAACAAAACGTAATTACAACTAGTATCAATACAATAACTATTATGTTTTTATATGCGCCTGTAGTTATCTTTTTAACAGGTGTTCAAGGAATTGTAATCGATAGATATGAACTGTTCATTACAGTGATCATTTTCATAGGGTTTCCAATGCTTGCTGGTCTTCTTTCCAAAAAAATATTGATAAAAAACAAAGGCCTAGATTGGTTTGAGTATACGTATCGACGCATTGTTGGAAAGATTGCGATAGTGGCCTTGCTCATTACTCTAATTGTCTTGTTCGCTTTAAATGGTGAAGTATTGATTGCGCATCCTGAGGAAATGTTATTGGTTTCTGTACCCTTGCTCATTGGATTTTTTCTGGTGGTGGCATTCAATATTATCGTCACGAGAATATTTAAATTGAAATACAAAGAAGCCATTATCACCGTATTGATTGGGTCTTCAAGTCACTTTGAAATTGCCATTGCAACAGCTATTGCTTTGTATGGTTTAGGCTCGCAAGCGGCATTGGGTACAACCATGGGTTTATTTTGGGAAGTGCCTATTATGCTAGCACTCGTGTATCTAGGCAAATATTTCCACCGAAAAGGATTTTGGAAGGATTGAGGACTGGCTTTTGGCGATTGGCTCGCTTCGCTTTGGCTTTTGGCATTTAATCAAATTTTGCCAACAGCCAACAGCCAACCGCCAACAGCTAACAGCCAACAGCCAGTCCTCAATCCACTTTAGTAAAATGATTGTTCCTCGCCCGTCCATTCGAAACCTTAAATCCCGTTACTTTGTTTTCGGAATTTCGGAAAAATTGAACTTGTGAGAAGAACCAACTGTTGTCGGTAAAAAGATCGACTTCGTATGGATTTATAGTAAAGTCGCTTACTCTGATATGTTTTACAAGCAGGTTGCTGTCGGTGGCGCTGATGCTATAGGTTGTCATCAATTCTTCGCTGTAATAATCGCCGATGTAATCGGATAAATTAATGGTGGAAATATCAAAAGGTTTTACTCTTGAAACATCCGTTATTTCGCCGCCTTGATTGAGCTTAAATAATTCAACTTTTTCTCCACCGTTTGGTATGAATTCGACTTTTGCGCCAATCTCTTTCAATTCAAATTTAGTGTCGGACACAGCAACGAGTGAGATCGTGGTTTGACCTTTAACTTGTGCATACAATTTGCCACCACCTTCAATGATTGAAATAATAAAACCTGGTCGTAATTCATAATCACCCAAATAGGTATTTAAGGTTTTAGCTGCTATGGATATGGTTTCAGCAGACTCTGCTTTCGCTTTGCTTTTCTCTTCATCAACCAATTTATCTTTCAAATAAATGTCAACTATTTTATGGGCTAAATTCCTTGTGTTAAATTCAGCCAAATTGCTAAACACAATTACCGAAAAATTTTGATCTGGAAAACGAGTTAAAAACGTTCTATAGCCAGCGTCCGCTCCGCCGTGCTGTATCTCATTCAGACCTTTGTAATTGCCCAAAAATTGACCTAGACCAATGTCAAGAACAGAACTGTCATTCAAAACAATTGGCTTTTTCATCTGATTAAAGATGGATGTATCTCCAATTTTAAGTGAAGAAAAATTGAGCGACCACAGACTTAAATCTTCAACGGTTGTGAAGAGGCTGGTCGCGCCAACATTTGCATAATTCAAGACGCTTTTTTTAAACCCTTCGCCATATGTGTGATACGAATACGCTCTGTTCTTTACTATCCTTTCATTGTCATCGAAGAAAAGCGAAGTGCTCATCTTGAGTGGTTCGAAAATGTTTTTCTGGGTAAATTCTGCAAAGGACATATTGCTAATCCGCGCCACGACTTCCGCCAAAAGTGTAAATCCAGTATTGCAATACATAAAATCATCACCGGGATTAAAATTCAATTCTTTTTGATTACCCACCAATTTTAAAATGTGCTCTGTTGTAATTAAATCGCTTTCTTGACCGCCAGTCAAGGCTAGAATTTCCCATTGATCTCTCAAACCGCTGGTGTGCGAGGCCAGGTGTTTCAAAGTTATCGTCTTGCCAAAATCTGGGACTTCGGGAAGATATTTTCGGATGTCGTCGTTTAGACTTAATTTCCCTTGTTTTTCCAAAAGCAGAATGGAGAAAACCGTAAACTGTTTGGATATCGAAGCAATGTGAAATATGGATGAGGTTGTGATAGGAATGTCGTATTCAAGGTTGGCCATTCCGTAGCCTTTTTTGTAAATAATTTTTCCGTTTTGAACGACCGCAACAGCCGCTCCTGGAGTTTCCTTACTGTCCCACGCCGCAAAAAGTTCATCCACTTGTTCATTTGGTAAAACTGCTTTTTTCTTCAGGATTTCAAGTTTCAAATCATATACTCCAACAGGCTGTTTTTCATCCAAAGCAGAAACTTCAATTACGTAGATTCCTTTTTTACTCGAAATGATAGAAAATTTCTCCGGTCCATTCTGGCCATTGGGCGTATCAAATTCTTCCAGTTTTTTGCCTTTTGGATCGTAGGTGGTTATTTTCACATCAACGCCTTTTTGCATTAAAGTGAAAAATGCGAATTGATCTTTTTCTAAAGTAATTTGGTAGTGATGCTTTTCTGCAGGGGCTATCTCTGATGAAAGTATTTTTCCTTTTATGAGTTCACCTTTTTGGATTTGGGAGTGAATTGTGCTGAACGGTGTTAATAGAAGAAGTATCAACGAGAGAAGGACTAGTAGTGATTTCATGAGCATATGGTTTTTTTAGAGAAGTTGGAGATTGAAGGTAAGGAAGATTTTTGATTTGGTGGATTTTCGCAGTTCTATAGATACTCAGACGGCGTTAAAAGCGATAAATCAAAATCGTTAAAAAACAAAGAATTAGAGAAATATGCCCGAATAAACCTACAATGGATATTTTTTTATCCTTTTTCATTTCAATTAACGACAGTATTATACCTGCTAAGCTCATACCGAAGGAAATTATAATAGGAATAATTAAGATAGGACTTTCTTCACCCCCTAAACCAAAGAAAGTCCAGAAGGTTGCGATTAAAAAGGGTTAGACCGATTGTTCTTAGGGCCTATATTGAAACTACAAGTCATTAAGATCATTGAGATTAAAATTACTTATAGTAAAAATGACATTAACTAGATTTTCTATGTGAAATAGCTTATTTTTGAAAAACACAAAAGTTTAATTATGATTGGAAATTTTAAAAAAGGTCTGTTATTTATCTTGTTAATCGTTTCTATGGAATCTTTCGGACAACAGTTACCTATGGATTTTTCTAGCTCATCTTCAGCTTTTTCATCATTCTCTGGAGCGTATTTTTCTTTTAGTTCTGATCCGGACAGTTCATCGAATGCTGTCGGCCAGTTTAACAATAGTGGAGGCGCAGCATGGGAAGGTTTTGCCATAAATTTAGTGAGTCCTGTTGATTTGAATTTTCAAAATACAATATCCTTGGATTTCTATAGATTCGATATTAATGCGCATACGGTGATAGTGAAACTGGAGAATGGTGTAAACCCAGATGTACAAGTTCTTCAAAACATTCAGTCAGGAGCAGCGGGTTGGACAAACAACCTGGTTTTCGATTTTTCGAATGCAACCTACAGTTCAACTGGATTACCTGTAAGTGCCACGGGAACCTATAATACACTTTCAATTTTTATTGACGGTGGCGTTGTTGCATCAGGCATATATTTAATAGATGATATTGATGATGGTTCTCCTCTTACTAACCCAAATGTGCTTGATGTCATCTATACCAACTTGGTTTGGGAAGATAATTTTGACACACCTGGGCCGGTAAATTCACTTAATTGGCACCACCAAACACAGGTTATCATTCCCGGTGTTGGCTGGGCTAATGGCGAAGAACAACATTATACAAATCGCATTGACAATTCATTTGTCGACAATGCGGGTTTTTTGAATATTGTGGCCAAGCAGGAACAGTATTCCTATCAAAACTTGACAAAAAATTATACTTCGGCTCGCTTGAATTCAAAATTTGCCTTCACTTATGGACGAATAGATGTTCGAGCAAAAATTCCTATTGTCGCGGGTTCATGGCCAGCCATTTGGACATTGGGTAAGAACATCGATGAAATTGGAGCGTATTGGCAACCGAGTTATGGTTCAACAGGTTGGCCGGCGTGCGGTGAAATCGATATCATGGAACATGGTATTTTTCCTAATGCAAACATCAATTACATTAACAGTGCTATTCATACGCCTTGTTGCAACGGTGGAAATCCTAACCAAGGAGGCATAATCACAACTGATTTGGCAAACGACTTTCATGTCTATTCTATGAATTGGTCACCAAACCAAATTACATTTTTAATAGATGGTGTTGGCTTTTACACCTATAATCCAGCGGTAAAAGATGCGAGTACATGGCCCTTTATCGAAGACCAGTTTATTTTACTCAATGTGGCTATGGGTGGTCTGGCTGGATCGGTAGCCCCAGGTTTTTCGCAAGCTACCATGCTGGTTGATTATGTAAAAGTCTATCAATCAGACGATGTTAGTCTGGATGAAATTATTGATTTAAAAAATTCAGTTAATGTATTTCCAAATCCTGTACGAAACGAGATTAATATCACTTCAGAAATTGAGCCAAGCGGACTAGCCCTTTATGATGTTTGTGGAAAGCTGATTCTTAAAAAAGATGGCAAAACGGAGCGATTGGACCTTGTCAATTTGAAAACGGGCGTTTATTTCCTTGAGGTTTATTTTGGGACAGAGAAAGTCACGAAGAAGGTGGTTGTGGAGTAATTTAGTCAAGTCTTTCTTTAGAATTTTATCAAGCTCATAGAGTTCATTTGGAATTTTCCTTCTTCTGAATAATAATCGCCTAAACAGCCGTGTTGTAAAAAACTCATGACAAATTGCTTACTCTGTCAAGGGTTGAGCATTTCTGGGACAGTTAATTTATTACCTATAACGTTTTGGCGCTAGGAACTGTAAGGCTCTTATGCAAAATCTGTCTTTCGAAGATAAGAATGATTTTTTACAATTGAATAATATTACGAAGCAATAAACCCGTATGGTTTTTAGCGGCTGTTAACATTTCGTTTTTTCGTTAGAAAGTCATTTAACTCCAATATTTTTTTGATTTCACTCATCGTTTAATGGCTCAATTTGTCGTTAGTGCAAATATTTATAGAAACTCGTATTTTTATATTTAAATAAAAACGATGGTAAAGAAAAGAATAATTGTAGTTGTCTGCGTTATAACTTTTGGATTGACAAGTTATGGTCAAGTCCAAATAGGAAATGACATTGATGGAGAAATGGCAGGCGATGGCGCCGGTTTCGGTACTTCCCTGTCATCTGATGGTTCAATTGTTGCCGTTGGAGCTAATTTTAATGCAGGAGGCGGTGCAGCTTCAGGTCATGTGCGCGTTTTTGAAAACATCAATGGGAATTGGTTGCAAATAGGGAGTGATATAGATGGAGATCCTGGAGATCAAAGCGGGCAATCCGTATGTTTGTCCGCAGACGGCACAATCCTAGCAGTAGGAGAGCCCATAGATAACGATGTTGCTGCCTCTAGCGGGCAAGTCCGCGTATATGAAAATATAGGGGGAACTTGGACTCAAATTGGTAGTGAAATCAATGGAGACATTTTTAATGCTCAAACAGGACGTGGTTTAGATATTTCAGCTGATGGTTCCATTGTTGTTGCAGGCGCGTTCGGTGCGAATTCATTTACCGGAGTAGTTAGAGTTTACGAAAACCAAGGCGGCACATGGGTTCAAATCGGTAACGATTTAAACGGTGATGAAACATTAGATTTATACGGTTATTCGGTTAGCATTTCAGATGATGGCTCAATAGTAGCTACTGGTGCTATTGGTAATCCAAGCTCACAAGAAATTGGATATGTTAAGATTGTTGAGAATGTTGGTGGAAATTGGTCGCAAATAGGAAATAACATAGTTGGTGCAGCAACAGGATATGGCACTTCAGTAAGCCTTTCTTCGAATGGATCGATTGTCGCAATTGGTGGGCCTGGTGACTCGCCTGAAGGTAAAGTTCAAGTCTTTCAAAATGTTGGCGGTAATTGGGTGCAAATAGGAAGTGATCTTTTAGGTGAAACTTCAGGAGATTTATTCGGATCTTCCGTTAGCTTATCCGCAGATGGAAATACACTTGCGGTAAGTGCAAGAAATAATAGCAGCAGTGCCACTAATGCTGGTCGCACGTACATTTTTCGCAATCAAGGAGGGACTTGGGTACAGATTGGTAGCCCGATGGATGGTGAAGCAGCGGATGATTTTTCTGGACGCAACATACATCTCTCTTCAGATGCTTCAACAGTTTCAATCGGAACCCCTGCAAACGATGGAAATGGAACAAGTTCAGGACATGTCCGCGTTTATGATTTAACGGCATTGTATGTTTCCTTAAACGAATTGGACAATTTTGCTGTCATTAGATTGTTTCCAAATCCAACAGAAGATTACTGTAAAATAGAGATGGAGGATCAACTAATGTTTGATGGAGTTAGCATCTATGATGCATCAGGAAAAATTGTCCTGACTTCAAAGCAAACACATATCGACTTGCAGCATCTTCCTGCTGGAAAGTACGTGGTGAAAATAGTTACACAAAAAGGAGATTTTTCGCGAAACCTGACGATTCATTAATTTTTCATTCTGTACAATTTGTTTTGTAAGAAATAGCAATTCTTCAAAGAGATGTCTTCAATTATTTCAAGTCCCTCAAACTATTTTCTTTTTCGAAATAGAGCATAATCGTTTACTATTAGGTTTACAAAGTGCGGCTTGAAAGATTGACAGAATTTAATATTTCGGTTCCATATCTGTTTCTATGGTAAATACAATTTGTCAAGGTTAATTTTAGTTCAAAACTGTATTAACTATTAGAATCCCAAGGTCATTAATATTTTTTTTTGCAACAGTTTTCTGTTATTAACGATAGCGGTATGGCAAGTAAGGGATTGCGGGCGATTTCCTTTCAAGTTACACGACAAGTTGAATCGGGCTACAACCCTTCGCATACTACCGAAACCCTTATTGGCTATACCGCGTGTTACCTGCTGGCTTTCTTTTACATTTTCTATTCAGCCGTTTCGTATCGGTTACTAACTTCTTCCCAATTAATTACATCCCAAATAGCCAAAAGGTAGTCACCTCTTTTATTTTGGTATTTAAGATAATATGCATGCTCCCAAACATCAATTCCCAGAATAGGTCTTCCTTGTTTTTCAGCTAAGTCCATTAGCGGATTATCCTGGTTTGATGTTGAAGAAATAAAAAGTTTATTGTTTTTATCTAAAGAGAGCCAAACCCAACCTGATCCAAACTGATTAGAAGCGGCATTATTCAATAATATTTTCAAGCTGTCTACTGAGCCAAACTCCTGATTAATTGCCTGAAGTAGACGATCAGATGGCAGTGTGTTTTTATTTGGAGTCAGTATAGTCCAAAACAAAGAATGATTGTAGTGACCACCAGCATTGTTTCTTACAGCTGTAGAATATTTAGAGATATTCTTTAGCATTTCCTCTATTGATAAATTTTCAGCTGCTGTACCTTCAAGTGCTTTGTTCAGTTTATTAACGTAGGCCTGATGATGTTTTGAATGATGAATTTGCATGGTTTGTGAATCAATAACAGGTTCAAGTGCATCATACGCATAACCTAATTGAGGAAGTTCAAACTTTGATTGTGCATGAATCGTAAATACACAGGTAAACGTTGCTACAATGCAAATGATTAAAGATTTAAATATTTTCATATTTAGTTTAATGTATGATTTTTGCTTCTTCGCTTGCTGGTAACATTCCGCGGCTTGGCGATGTTGGCGATTTTACTACAAATGTTTATACGAAGCACACACTTCAAATTTACGAAAAACTGTCATACGAATCACTGAACCGCCAATTTTGCCAAACCCGTGTTAGCGGATGTCCTTTTCTCTATGGTCTACGAAGAGTTGTGACCTTGAATTTTGTTTTTTAGAGGGAAGAAAAAATTGAAGTTTTATTTAGTTGGAGAAAAGCACACACTAATTTTAACTACGGGATTGCATTTTTAGCCATTTAAGCAGAATTGTAAAAATGACAAACAATCATTTAGAAATACTTGTTTAGTATTCATATTGTCCTCAACATTGTGTGAGCTACACTTTTTAATTAGAAAGGCAATTGAATTATTTGGCTAACATTACAATAAAAATGGTTTCAATTACGACACTCACCTTATTTCGATTTCCAAGTTTAAAATCCAAACTGTGGGCTTTTGGTCAAATGCAATTTGCTCATTTTTTCATTGCAAAAAGCCCAGGACTCATTTTTTATAAACTAATGGGCAGTGGCAAAGACACTGGTTTCAGCCTATTTCCAGATTGGGGAGTATACGCCTTACTTGCAGTATGGGAAAATGAACAAGCCGCCAATGATTTTTTTAATCATTCAGCAATTTACAAACACTATCAAGAAATGTCTTTCGAGCAATGGACAATTTTTATGAAACCCATTCAAACTAAAGGTTTTTGGTCTGGAGGAAATCCATTTACACCTTCATTGGATTTGGATGCAAACAATCCTTTGATTGCTGTAATAACTCGCGCCACAATTAAGAAAAATAAATTGTTGAAATTTTGGCGTTTTGTGCCCATATCTCAACGGCCTATTCAACGTGGTTGCGAAGGGCTTATTTATACCAAAGGAGTGGGTGAAGTGCCAATTGTACAAATGGCTACTTTTAGTGTTTGGGAAAACTTGGACTCGTTGAAAAAATATGCTTATAATAGTATAGAACATCGCGAGGCCATCAAAAAAACACATCATATAGATTGGTACAAAGAAGAAATGTTTACACGGTTTCAACCATTCAAAACCTTAGGCACTTGGGAAGGTAAAGACTTATTGGCTCCTTACTTGAAAAGCTAATTTAACTAAATTGGTCGCGCAATTATTGTCATAAATCCCATTGAAAAGTATTTTTGCAAGAGATAAAGGGGAGCATTTAATACCATACCAATTACATAACCTATAAACCTAGGCTCCATCGAAGCCGACCAGTCAATTCCCTTTTGTTCCATGCGGCTCATCCAATGAAGTGTGTAAGGATTTAGTGTGCCATAGGTTAAAATTTGGTCAACTTGCCAACCGCTATTTTTTAGCATCAATTCAATGTTTTTGGGCGAATAAAGTGCAGTATGACGTGGAGTGTGGTAACCCGACCAATGTTTCCCAAATTTATTACGTGTGTAACTGTTGAAATTTGGGACTTCAATAATTAGGCGTGTGTGCGCATGCGAATAGTTGAGTAATTGTTTGAGATGTTGTTGTGGTTGGTAATCATGTTCCAAGTAATGCCACATTGTAATAATATCCATAGGTTTTTCATTGCCCAAGTCTGCAATTTCTCCAGTCCTAAGGTCAATGTTGTGGTATGAATCGCGGTCATTTTTCCAACCTTCATCACTAAAATCCAACCCAATAAGATTTGCTTGTATACTATTGCGCAGGCTAGCCAAAAAAGTGGGCTTACCACAACCAATGTCAAGTATCCTACTTTGATTGCTAAGGTTGGTGTGATTAATAAGTCGCTGCACTCTTGCTTTATCAATTTTTTGTTGGTCTTGTTTTACAAAAGACGCATATTTCCCCCATGCTTCTTCTACCCGGTAGGGCAAATAAGAGGCGGTGTAAAATTGCCCAAGTTCTGTTTCATCCACGCGTGGGTTCAAAAAAACCAAACCACAGGCATTGCACCTATCAAAATTATATTTTGATGGTAAATTTTGATGCATCATGGCAATGGTTTGCTCAAAAGCCTCAAAATTGGTAGAATTGCATGCAAGGCACTCCGATAGGTATTCCATTTTCAATTCATTATGTTGTGGTTAATAGCAATAGTGATATGCTTGACCATACTTTATTTTCTTGTATGTATCATCAATTTATTAACTCGTTTTAGTTTTCAAAAGTAATAATTAAGATTTAAAGATTTTGTAAAGATATATCAGTAAAGTTTGGTCGGTGTAGTGGCAAAAAATGTGTCATTTATGCTGCTGTCAAAACTTCAATTTTTTTATGCGTGGGAAAAATTCTGTCAAGTTCGTAAAAACGTCACTTTACTATCCTTCTTAGCCTGTGGCTAGTCTTCATAGGGTTTCCGCTAACAACCGGCTAATAGGAACGTTCCTATTATTCCCTTAGTATATTGATCACTCTTTTTCCGATAATAACCGTTTTTAAACAATTATCGTGTAAATAGCATTCATTCCCTTTTTCAATTTTAATTAATTCAAATCTACCAAAAAATCCAAAAACAAATACAACGTTCAAGTAAAAAGGCTTTTTAGATATGTACAAGTTTTCTTTGCAATGCATTATTTCAGCTTGGCTGACCGATGATGTATTTTAACAGAAGAAAAAGGCTAAAAAAAGCAATGCCAATGCCGTAAACGATCATTCCGGTGCGTATTGCTTTTCTTGCATCTCTATATTTCTGGTCGTAGCCATTCTCCTTAAAACTTTGCACTTGACCATACGTTTGTACTCCCCAACAAATGGCTCCAAAGAGAAATTTCTGCTTGCCCGTAAGTCCATGGTTTTTCTTTGCCTCGTCCGAGTTTTCTTCAAATTTTTCTGTCATATTCTACTTACTCTGTTGTTTATAAAGATTACCAATCAATCAGGACTATTTTGGAAGTTATTTACTCATCTTGCATAGAAGGGCATTTGTGTGTTCCATAGGTGCAAAATACACAGCAATCCCCTTTTTTTGGTGTTAGTTCTGTCTTGCAATTTTCGCAAGTGTATTTAATCGCACAGACATCTGTGGGCAATACTTCCGTTTTTTTATGTCCACATTCGGGACAAGTAATTTCTGAAGTTTCAGATTGCTTTTTGCTGCTTTCTAATGCACAGCATTTTTCTTTTTTACCTTTATCCATAGTATCTGTATTTTTTGCTTCTGAAGAACATTGCGCAAAAAGAAATGTGGTACACGCAATGATAGATAGTATTAGAGCTTTATTCATTACGGTAATTATTATTTTTTAAACTCGGCTGTTCGCAAATGAGAAATTTATTCCTTTAGTTTATCCAGCCTCATTATTTCACAGTCCTTTCAAATCAAATACTCCATTCTTAAATGTATAATGGATATTATCATTTTTGATAATTAAATCCTGTCCACCAGGTTTATAGTTTAGCGAATCAGATTTAAATTTAAAGAAAATTTCGTCAGCGACTTCATTAATCGTTACTATATCCGTCAAACTTGTTTCGGAATCGGCACTTTCTATTTCGATTAGGCCCAAGTATTGAATCTTGCCTTTTTCAATTAAAAATGCTTCACCTCCAAAATAGTATTCATAACCAAGTTGGCAAATAATGATAACAGTACTATTAACTTGATTTTTATAGAAATGAGGTCCGTACAGATAGACATCACCAACAGGTTTTGACTGAAATTTAATTTTATTGTTACAATAAACAACTAACCGGTCGCCCCAGTTGGTAGGTTCGTCGGACAGATTTAAATCACCTTCGACGTAGGCCGCGAAAATAAAAAGAGAGTCTATTTTATAGGCAGAATCTACATCAAATCCGTCTAGTTCAAACTTAGCAATGCTTTCGGGCTTAAACTCAGCGTATTCTATTAATAGTGTTTCTGCGCTTTCAATAGTTGGGCTGGCCGCTGTTTCTAGATAAACTCTTTGACTGCTCTCACACGAACCAAATACAATTAACGATACGATTAATAAAGCGTTCATTTTTTGTCGAATTTTTCTGAAGAATTTTGTCATGGTTGGCCTTTTAGTTCTTTCTTGATTAAAAACAATATTTTCGAGATACTTTTGCGCAGATATTCGCTTTGAGTTTTGGCAAAAAGACAACTAGAAATAACAGTAGAAAATTGATCTGCAAGCTTTGGATTCGCCAAAAAAGCCTCAACGTCAAAAACCTCTTTTGAATGACCAATCACATTCGTGGTAAGCTTGTTTTTCTCAAGGAGTAAGGTTTGAACAACGTCAAGCTTATTCCATTTTGCCTCATTCAAATTCCTAATTGGGTAATTTGCGGATAGGTAAGGCATGTAAGTATTTCTCAAAATAAAAATCCATGCTATTTCTTCTTCTGTTACTTGAACCAGATCACTTGGCCACTTGGAGAGCATTGTCTTTAATTCAGGATTGGTAATTAAATAAAGTCTACCTCCACTAATCAAATCGTTCGTGATGGGATCAAAAGTTGGAGCAACACTGGTTCTAGCCAAAAGTGTCGCTACAGAATCCTTGTATATCTTCTCTGGATTATCGTGAAAATATAAGAGTCTACTTCCAGCTTGAATCATTGAAGCCCTCATCGAAATTTTCTCATCAAGTTGCAATAAATTCGCTTCAAATTCTCCCTTCAACTGCACTAAAGTTTGCAATTCTTGGCGTCGTTTTACTTTCTTTTCATTGAGTTGATTTAGCCAAAGCGCAATGAGAATACCAACAACAACCAAAACAATTTCGCCAATTGCATATTTGAAATACCGTCGTGTCTTTCCCTCATTGATCAGGATTTTTCGAGTTTTTCTGAAGAATTTTATCATAAGTTTAAGTATTGGTCATTCCCTGAGCGTCTTGGCCTTGAAGTGTGCCTGCGCTCAAATAGTTATTTGGCATGTTTTAATTCGCGAAATACCCTGATTTTATTTAGACGTTTGATCTATAAATTCATCCACAACTTTTTTAAACTTTTCCATTGACGGCTTATGTGTATACATCATGTGACCCGCTTCGAAATATTCCATAATTATATTCTTTTTCAACTCAGAATCTAAACTCATATGATTGATAGAATACTCTACGCCATAGAATACGGTTGCGAGATCGAAATACCCATTGAGAATTAAAATCTTCAGATTCGGATTTCTTTTCATGGCAGATGTCATATCGGGTAAAGTACTGATTGCTGCTTGAGCATTCCAGATGATATTCCCATTGTGTTTCCAGTCCCATTTAAAACCTTCTCTAGACCCTGTATTTGTTGTGTAACTTAGATCCTTCCTAACTTTTAAATCATTGTATAAATAGTCTTTAAAAGCGGATGTGAAAGGAGCAGAGATTGCATCACTAGTTGGATCTGTAAATGCGAATTGGGATAAAGGGTCTTCATTAATACCTGTAAATCTTGAATCTAATCGACCAACCGTTAGGCCTTTTTCTCTATATAACTCTTGAAAATATTCTTCATTTGATACGCGTAAATCAGCTTTGAGCCAATACTCTTTACTCAGACCCGAAAATCCAGATAATTTTCCAGCAATTTCTCCCTTTTCCTTAACTTCCAATTGATCTCCTTTCAATAAAGCGTGTGCATATTCATTTTCCGTAAAGCTTCTTACTTCTTGCAAAAAGGATTCTAAATTTGCTCCTTTATCTTTTACTTTATTATGATACCAGGCGGTAGAGGCATAAGTAGGGAAATGTATTAGGTAGGAAACATCATCACCCGGACCAAATAACAAATGCTGTAACTCAAACACAGCGGAAACCATAATAACACCATTCATCGTTATTCCTTTGTCTTGAAGGTATTTAACCAGGCCTGCATTTCTAAATGTGCCATAGCTTTCACCCAACAAGTATTTAGGAGAATTGAATTTTTCTTCTCGAATAATAAACTGCTCTATGAATAATCCTATGCTTCTTATGTCTTGATCTACTCCCCAAAAATCTGCCCATTTTGAATCACCTACGGGTTTACTAAATCCAACTCCGACAGGATCTATCATGACTAAATCTGCCTTGTCCAGTATTGAAAATTCGTTGTTAACCACTTTATAGGGTGCTGGTTGCGTGTAAGATGGATCGTTTATTTCAACTCGTTTTGGTCCTAAAACGCCAAAGTGTAACCATAAGGATGCAGAAAGCGGTCCTCCATTGAATGCAAAAACAATAGGTCTTGTCTTCGCTGAATTGGCCTTTTTATAATGCGTGAATCCAAACAAAGCAATGACTTTATCATTCTCATCACGCAACTGAACGGTACCAGTCTCAGCTACCAAATTAATAGTCTTACCATTTATGGTGACGGATTGAGCAGAGGTGAAAATTTCACCCTTTGGCAATTCCAATACGTCTTTTACCTCGGGCTTTTTTTCTTCTTGTGCGAATAACACTATTGTAAAAAAGGCAAACACAATTGTAATTAGATAGTTTTTCATAGTAAGTTAAGTTAATGAGTTTTTTAAAAATCGGTTATTTTTCATAAATTGAATTTAGTAAACCCGCCCTTTTGGGTTAGAGTTTGGTTTTCGGCTAGTACCGCTTATTTCTGCAGAATTTTATCATAGCTAGTAGTTTGCAACAATTTCGTAATCGAAAGCTATAATCGGTTCAAGATAGTGATCTTATTCACAGATAGTAATAGCCTTCCTTTTGACTCAAATCTACAAAAAAACAATCACAAGTTTAACCCAGAAAAAAAAGCCTCCCTGTTCCGATAGCTATCGGAATCAGAAAGGCTTCCCTTTTAATTCTAAATGAGTCAACAGACAAAAATCAATGCTCCCGACTTTTTCCAATAACCGTATCCAAAGCAGCTTTAATCTTAGTCGTAGCACCAGTAACGGCTTGTTTTACATTCGCTCCGTTATGTGTTGCGGCAATTGGTTTTCGTCCTTCTAATCGAGCTTCTAAAGTGCATTGGATGTCTTTAATGCCTTCTTTTTTGCCATTTTCGTCTTTCAGGTGAACTTCAATTCGCGTGATGTGGTTATTAAATCTGTCTAAGTCTTTCGCGATTTGCGCTGTGAAGAATACTTCTTGTCTTTCCTCACCACTTATTGTTTTGTCTGTGTTGTATTGAATATCCATAGTATAATTTATCTTTTGTATTTAGTTTCTTATTTGCAATTTTCATCAAATACTTTGGTCATGTTAAGATACAAGTATTCTCTTAATAGACGACAATCTAGTGGAGTCAATTTGTTATAATTTGTTATTTGGATTGGTTTACTATTAGTTCAAAGAGAAGGTTTATCAGAATAATAGTCTTTTCAAACATACTGAATTAAGCACGTTTATTTAAATTCTATACTTGTCTTTATTTTTTTTCTAAATAAACTCTCCAACCCCTTTTGCCTTTTCTAAACCAACCGTATCTGTCTATTTCGTCATCCCAATATTCCGCATAATAGAATGTACCTGAAATTCCATTGTGGGGTTTAGACCAATCCAGAATCTCTTTATGCCCGCATTTTTGAGGATCTTTTTTATAGTATGAAAATGATGACATATACCATGGATTCCCATTAATATATTCTTGATGACCGAGGGTTCTCCCGTCGAGAGTGTACCAGTAAAATTCGCCAGTTAAAATTTGTGGTTTACCTTTTTTTGGCCATTTTAAATTGTAAGAAACAGAATCTTCTTTGCTAAAAGGATTTTTATAATATTTAAATATTTTGTCGTTCATATCATATTGCTCATATGCAACAAAAAATGCAGCACTTTCATCTTTAACTTGATTTAATGAGCTATCTAAATAAACTTTCCAAAAACCATTCTTTTTTTTGTTTATGGATTGGTTCAAGGTATCGTTTTGGGAGAAACAGACTAAGGGGAATAATGAAAAGATGAAAAGGGTTTTTAGCATTTGCGTTTAACGGTTAATGTATTATTTCGCAAGTGTTTGTGGACTTCAGGCCTATAAAGTTACCATTAAAAAAGGATGCGGGTGATACCGCTCTAAAATCTCTGAAACCCTTATGAATTATCCACATTGTTACCGCCTGGTGTTCTGTCTTCAAATCTTGTAAACTATTTTCAATATAGAGTTTCTGTTTCATTTTACATTCTGTCTTTTCTGTCGGCTTGCGTGGCAGCGTTTTTTCTTTTTTAAGAACCAATTTTTCTTCGATTTTTTAAAATCGAAAGTCCTACACAATTAGTTAAAAATGTTAAATCATTCGGGTAGTCGAAAAGGTGAAACTTGTGAGAAATTCCTTAAAAACAATAGTTATCTTTCGAATAGAGTGCTTTTATTGAGTATTGATTTTTCTATCAGTAATTTCCAGAATTGTTTTATTTTGATGCAACGACTAGCATTCCAAAGTTCCAAGAATTGCGTTCAGCTCATACTGTTTAATGGCAACTAGTTGCGCTGTTGATCCAATTGTAAAGATGAAAAGGGCTTAAGTTCAAAAAGGTCATATTGTACAAATTTCTCACCTTTTCTCTTTCAAGTCAATATAATTTTTATTCAATACCTTACAATTTGTAATTGATGCTGTTCTACTTGGGATTGATTAAAATTGTCCCATTTCGGTGGTGAACTCGTTTTTTCACCGTGCATAGCATCGACACAAGTGTTATTGTCTTTGTATTTATTATGCAATACTGCCAAAATTTTAAAGAAAAATACATCTAACAATAAGATAGTATCAAATTCATTTTTGAGTTCGTTAGCCTTTTTATCTGCGGGATCTATAAGTTTTAATAAGCTTAATACCTCTGTTTTTTCTTCTT
>CAXBNN010000011.1:0-104910 GCA_963977135.1 uncultured Flavobacteriales bacterium
CAGGTGCTGTTGAAACTTCTGAAATATTAAATGAAACTATTCTCGCTGAAGATATTGCAACGGGTGCTGTTGAAACTTCTGAAATATTAAATGAAACTATTCTCGCTGAAGATATAGCAACAGGTGCTGTTGAAACTTCTGAAATATTAAATGAAACAATTCTTGCTGAAGACATTGCAACAGGTGCTGTTGAAACTTCTGAAATATTAAATGAAACAATTCTCGCTGAAGACATTGCAACGGGTGCTGTTGAAACTTCTGAAATATTAAATGAAACAATTCTCGCTGAAGACATTGCAACGGGTGCTGTTGAAACGAGTGAAATACTGGATGGAACTATTTTAAATCAAGATATACAAAATGGTACAATCGATCTGACAACTAAAGTAAATGGTATCCTTCCAACGGTAAATGGTGGAACAGGTGTAAACGGCAGTGCTGCTGCAAAAGGAACTCTGCTGATTGGAAATGGATCGGGATTCACCCTGGATTCTCTAACAGCCGGAACTGGAATAGCTATTCAAAACACTCCGGGAGGGATTGAAATTTCAACTACGATTACCGGAGGAGTTAATTCAAATATAGCGGGTAATGTTAATCCCAATAACATTCTAAATGGCCAAACCTGGATATCACCAGCTATTCCCCTGCAAGGTGTTAACTTTGGAAATATAATTATTGGATCTCTCAATACTAGTCTTCAAGGATGTCAAATGACGTGTTTTGTTAACAGTAGCAATATTATCAAAGTTTCTATTTATAATGGTACAGGTGGAAACGTAAACCTTGGTAATGGATTGCAATTGCGCGTTGTAGTTGTGCAATAACTCACAAATCCAAAATATAGTTGTTAACGAAACCTATGCGCGATGCTAAGCACTGCGCATAACGTAAGGTAAGTGGTTAATAAAATGGAAGTACTATTAATAAAAACACAGTATCCAATGAACAAATATGTTTTCCTATTGTTCGCTACATTATTAACCTCTTGTGCTTTGAACACATCAAAGACTGAAAAAATAGTTACCCATAGCATAAGCAGTGAGTCACAAGAATTCATTGATTCTGTAAAACTAAGGGTTAGCCAGCAATATGTGGGGAATTTTGCTTTTGCTATATTTAATAATGGAAACGTAGAAGATGAAATATTTCATTCTGAAGGAAAACCGGTAGACAGAAATACGGTCTTCCAAGTTGCATCATTGAGTAAATGGGTTTCTGCCTTCGGAGTAATGAAATTGGTTGAAGATGGAAAACTTGACTTGGATACTCCAGTTAGCAGATATTTAAGCCGTTGGGAATTACCTAAGAGCGATTTTAATAATGATAGCGTAACAGTCCGCAGGCTTTTAAGCCATACCGCAGGGCTTACTGATGGGCTCGGATATTCCGGTTTTGCCGAGGGCGTTCAAGTACAATTGATAGAAGAATCATTAACCAAAGCATTAGATGCTGACGAAGGAATAAGTGGCGAAGTATATGTTGGAACTAAACCTGGTGCACGGTTTAAATATTCAGGTGGTGGGTATACTCTGCTCCAACTATTAGTGGAAGAAGTAAGTGGTCAATCCTTTGCTTTCTATATGAAAGAAAACATTTTTAAACCTTTAAATATGACTCACTCTTCATATACTTGGGATAAAACAGGGGGGGGGCAATTAGCAGAATTCTATAATACTGATGGGACTCAAGCCGCACATTATAGTTACACATCACTTGCTGCAACTTCTCTATATACGTCTTTATCGGATTTGGAAACATTCTTTAAAGTATTCTTAGAGGGCGACAATAATGAACCGATAGGAAGAAATGTCTTAAAGCCGGAAACCTTGAAACTAATGAGAGAACCACATGCTAACGTTATGGGGATGGATATATGGGGGCTAGGTACTATTCTATATGCAAAAACGGATGAAGGAAACTTTATTATAGGACATGATGGTAAAAGTACACCTCCAATTAATACTGCCGTTAGATTAGACCCACAAACAGGAAATGGAGTTATTATTTTAGAAACAGGTAATTCTTTATTAGCAACAAAATTAGCAAGTGAGTGGGTGTTTTGGAAAACAGGTAAAGTTGATCTTACACAAAAATTCTAATGTATATTTAATACGTGTTAAAGATTAAGTTTGACCGAAAACTATGAATATCAACCCAACCACTAATATGCACTAAGCAAAATGACGCAACAATAACATTCGAGAAAAAGCGCCACATTGCTCTGTGCAGAGCCATTAGCGATAATCTAAAAAAACCGATAGTCTTAACAGAAATTGAACAATGAATCAGAGTATTTTAATTAAGAATTCTACAATCGTAAATGAAGGAAAATCTTTTATCGCCGATGTACTTTTATCGGACGGACTAATTGAGCAAATTGGAAAAATTGATAGTGAAACAAATTACAAAGTAATTGACGGAACAGGAAAACACCTATTCCCAGGAATTATTGACGGACAAGTTCATTTTAGAGACCCAGGACTTACACACAAAGGAGATTTGTATACTGAAAGTAAATCTGCTATTGCAGGTGGAGTGACTTCTTTTATTGATATGCCAAATACAGTTCCGAATATTTTGACCGTTAAAAGTCTTAAAGAAAAATTTGAAATTGCTTCAAAAAAATCTTTAGCAAACTATTCATTTTTTCTTGGTGTAAATGGAGATAATATTGATGAAGTAATAAAAATGGATACGAGTCAATTTATTGGTGTTTCTGATGACGGTTTATATTTTACAAAAAAAGGAAACCTCTTGGCTGATAGTCCAGAAAAAATGGAAAAACTATTTGCTAACTGCAAATCGATTATTGCAATTCATTCCGAGAAAGAAGAAATCGTAGAGGCAAATGAAAAGGCTTTTAAAGAAAAGTACGGAGAAGATATTCCTGCAAAATTTCATCCGATTATTAGGAGTGCTGAAGGCTGTTATGAAGCTACTAAACGTGCAATTGCCATAGCCGAAAAACACAACGCTCGACTTCATATTTTACATTTAACAACAGAAGCGGAAACCCACTTATTTAAAAATGACATTCCTCTTCAAGAGAAAAAAATAACTACTGAAGTTTCTGTACATCACTTGTGGTTTTCAGACAAAGATTATGACCGACTTGGAATGCTTATAAAGTGGAATCCAGCAATAAAAACAGAAAAAGACAAGCAAGGTTTATTAAAAGCACTACTTGATGATAGGATAGACATTATAACTACAGACCACGCACCACACACTTTAGAAGAAAAGGAAAAACCCTATTTTCAATCTATGTCCGGTGCGCCAATGGTTCAGCACACGCTTAATTGTATGTTGGAGTTTCACAAACAAGGTCTGATTTCGTTAGAAAAAATAGTTGAAAAAATGTGCCATAATCCTGCAATTTTGTATCGTATAACTAAGAGAGGGTTTATCCGAGAAGGCTATAATGCCGACTTGACCTTAGTGGATTTGAACAGCAAGTGGACAGTTACTAAAGACAATCTTTTATACAAATGTAATTGGTCGCCATTAGAAGGAACGACCTTTCAAACGGAAATAAAACAAACATTTGTGAACGGAAATTTAGTGTACGATAATGGCGAGTTTTATGAACAAGAAAAAGGAAAAGAAATTGAATTCGGTAATTGAAATGAAGAAAAACGAACACACAACTAAGTATATAAAAAATAGCCAGAAAGAGATAAATCTATAGTTTAGTTCTTTTCTGCTTTTTTTTAACTGAAAAGAAGCACATATAAGTCAGCTGTATTTCATAAAGAAGATCGTTCATACACCAATCACCCACATTCAATAATTTCTCCCTATCTTCCCATCTCAATGAGCAAACTAGAAGGTCTTAACCGTCTCCTCAGTCCAAAACACCTGTATTATGGTCCGCAATGGTTGGTTTTGGGTGTCAACAACATCTGCAATTTACATTGCAAAATGTGTGATGTGGGAACACAAAATTTGGAGACGAATTTTGCTCAGAATCTAGTTGGAACGCACCCATTGCACATGCCGATGGAACTTTTTCGTCTATTGGTAGATCAAACCAAAACATATTTTCCAAATACTAAATTGGGCTATGCTTTTACTGAACCTTTGGTTTACAAACATTTGGATGAATCGTTGGGTTATGCGCAAAGCAAAGGGCTCTTTACTTCTATCACAACCAATGCACTCAATTTGCGGCAAAAAGCACCAGGCTTGGTGGAAAATGGTCTGAATGAATTGTATATTTCACTGGATGGACCGCAGGATATTCATAACGAAATTCGAGGACATAAATCGAGTTATCAAAGAGCATTAGAAGGTATTGAAACCCTTCAGAGCTTATCGAATATTCCTATTTCTGTTTTTTGTGTTATTACCGAATGGAACATTGGTTACTTGAAACAATTTGTAAGTGAACTCAGCAAATTTAAATTAAAGCAAGTCGGATTTTTACATTCCAACTTTATCACAGAATCGATTGCTAATCAGCACAACCTGGAGTTCGGCAATCTTTTTCATGCAACCCATTCTAACGTTGAGGAAGTTGATTTTTCAGCTTATTCATTAGAAGGATTATTTCAAGAATTGGAAGAAATTAACTCAATGAGTTTTTCTTTTCCCGTAACTGTTCACCCAAAAATGGACACTTTGGAAGAATTGAAGAATTACTACTTGCATCCTGAGATAAAAATTGGAAAAAAATGCTTGGATGTATTTTACAACATCATGATAAAATCGGATGGTTCGGTTATTCCAGCGCATGGTCGATGCTACAATGTTCCAGTTGGAAATCTCTATGAAAACAATCTAAAAGAAATCTGGAACTCACAGAAAATGGGCGAATTGAGAAGTTTATTGAATAAAAATAATGGCTTGTTGCCAGCTTGTACGCGCTGTTGCTCAGCGATAAAGTGATTTATTCTGTAGTCGTAAATTGATAGTAACGATCGTTCCCAATCCCGCATAAAAGAGAAATCCCATTTTACTTTGATCGATGAATGAATTGAAAATGCCATGAAAGTAAAACGAAACCAAGCCAAGAAGAATGGCTAGGTTTATACTTCTCATCAAGGAAGGCTCTAAAGTGTAATGATTTTTCATCCCGAAATAGATGCTTGAGAATACGATGGCCACAAAAATTAAAAAACCAAAAATGCCCATTTCGCTGAGATACATTAAATATTCTGAATGGGCATTTCCTTTGTTTCCTTTCGTCGTAGAAATATAGGTAAGGTTTTCCGTGGTTTGGAATTGATTGTATTCAAATTGATAGGTGCCAGGTCCAAACCCAATGAAAGGTCTTTCTTCAAACATTCGGTAGGCACAAATCCATCTATTTATGCGTTCCAAATTCGAGGCGTCTGTGTTCACATTTGTGATGGAAGAAAAGTGGTTTGTAATTTCACCATCATTGCTGACTGATTCATTCCTTCGGATATTTTCATAAATATCATTCGAAAAATAGTAGCCAACTGATCCCAAAAGAATCAAACCAAGAATGATGGATCGGAACGAAACCTTGAATTGAAGCAATACCAAAAATAGTACGGAAACGCCTAAACTTAAAATTGCCGCTCTTGATAAAGCTAAAAATTCTGAAATGGTCACAACAACTAGTAAGATGGTCCAGAAAACGACATAATGCGACTTCCAGTTGAATTGTTTTCTACGAACTAGCACAATTACCATGAAAGGAAGAATAAACGCCATACAAGCGCCGTAAACTGTATGTTCATTAAAGTAAGGTTGACAAATACTGAAAACTACTCTTGGGTCGAAATTGTATACGGCGTGTTTCTTAAGCGTGAAATACATGACTGGAATTAGTCCCAAAGCATAAGCCACCCACGGATAGCTTAGCTTTTTAGTTTCTTTAAGCGAATTGATAATTCCAAAGAACCCAATCATAAACACCAAACGAATGGCGACTCTTTTCAAAGAAATATCGACATGTGTTCCTAAAATGGCAGAAATGAGTTCAATGAAAATATCCAAAGCCAGCAACAAGGCAATCGGATGCTTTGCCATCTTCAGCAAATTAGTCCTGAAATCTGGCTTAAAAAGAAATAAGGTTGGCAATAGGATAACTAACATCGCTTCCGATGGAAAATTAATCTGTGCGCCATTTTCGGCACCAACATCCAAAGAAATGGGAATTAGGGCAATGAGTAAAAAGTAGAACCATTCAGTTTTGTAAAACAATAATCCAAAACTGAGAAGACCAAAACTGACATACAATGAATAGTCAAATACAGTAGACCAATCTCCATATTTATAGTAAAGTGCATAAACAAAAAGAAACACAGAAAGTAAAACCAGGAAATTCTGTCGATTTTGAGTCAATTGAAAAGTGTATTAAGCATTCTTCTTTAATTCTAACCATTTATTCGCAAGCATTCGGAAAGTTAATGCCAGGGCAAAAAATAGTATTGCTCCAAGAACTCCATTAATGAGAGTTGATGGTGAGTGTTTTCGATAGGAAGGTGTCGCTTTATCAATCAAATAAACAGAAGGTAAAGGTTGCGACATGGCTTGTTTCATTTGCAAATAATTGCTTTGAAGTCCAATATTTCTGCGGAATAAAAACAAATAGCGATCAACTATTAATTCCAATTTTGGATCATCAACGAATTCAGCTGAATTATAATTTTCATTGTTCAAACTCTCAATGAAGTTATACAACAATTCATTTTTATTGGTTTTAATCGAATAAATAGAATCTCGTAAGTCGGCAAGTTTTTGTTCATTCTCCAAATAATCCTTTTCTATTTGAGCGTATTCTTGTTGTCTATTTTCTTCAAAAATTGATTGCCGGTACTTGTCGACTTCAGTAACTTGAAAATTTGCAATTTTTGCAGATAACTCAGGCTCTTCGGTGATAGCGTTAATCACAATTGCTGCATATTTGCTACGAGTAAAAGTAACATCATTGATATATTTCTGCAATAAATTAAAGTTGGCCTGTGGATCCTTTTTGTCCAACTTGTAGTAATCGTAGAGATTGAAAGCTTCAACCGTTCTGTCGCGCATTGTTTTTGATTCGAGCATTTGCATCAATTGATCAGCCTCTACATCATATCCAAATTGCGGATTTATAATAATCTCGGATCTAGTGCGCGAATTGTATGGGTAAACAATTGCTGTGGAAAGGTACTTTTTAGGGATAAAATAGGTAACTCCTATTCCCAAAACACCGCCAACCAATAAAGCTAAAACCAGTAATTTTCGATTGTTGTAAAAAAATTGCGCAATTGTATTAGTATTCTCCATTGTTTAAACTTCTATTTTGAGCAAAGCTAATTTATACCTTTCCAATATTAGGAACAATAAAGTGAAGGCACAAAAAAAAGACCGATAATCTCAGGGACTATCGGTCTTTCATATAAATTGTTTGCTTCTTAGCTTAAAGAAATTCTTTTGAAGTCTGTAACTGTAAGTCCAGCTTCAGTGCTTGTTAAGAATTGCTCAACAGTCATTTTGTTATCACGAACAAAGTCTTGGCTCATCAAAGTATTTTCTTTAAAGAATTTACCTAAACGTCCTTGAGCGATTTTGTCAGCCATTTCAGCTGGTTTACCTTCTTGGATAGCTAATTCTTTTCCTACTTCTAACTCACGTTCGATAGTTCTAGCATCAACACCGTCTTTGTTCAAGGCGATTGGGTTCATAGCAGCAACTTGCATTGCAACTTGTTTACCTGCGTCCTCTGCAGCGTCAGAATCGTGATTTAAAGCTACGATAGTCGCCAATTGGTTTCCTGGGTGATTGTAAACAACAACTCTAGGAGCATTAACTACTTCATAACCTGACAAATCCAATTTCTCTCCGATAACACCGATTTGTTCAGTGATTTTCTCATCAACAGATAGTTTTTCATCGAAAGGCAAAGCTTTCAATTCTTCAACTGTTGCAGGCATTTTAGCCAAAGCAACTTTTAATAAAGAATCTACGAAATTTCTGAAATTATCATTTTTCGCAACGAAGTCAGTTTCACAGTTCAATTTCAAAGCAACTGCAGTTTTTCCACCGTTTGTCACTTCAGCAAAAATAACACCTTCTTTAGCATCATTCTCACCTCTTTTAGCTGCGATCTTTTGACCTTTTTTACGTAGAATATCAACTGCTGCTTCAAAATCTCCATTGGATTCAACCAAAGCGTTTTTGCAGTCCATCATTCCAGCGCCAGTTTGTTGGCGTAATTTATTTACATCAGATGCTGTGATTGCCATAGCTCTTCTTATTTCTTTTCGTTAATTATTCTTCTGTTTTCTCTTTCTTAGCCGGTGCTTTTTTAGCTTCTGGCTTTTTAGCTTCTGGCTTTTCAGCCTCTTCAACTTTCGCTTCTACTTCTTTAACTTCAGGAGCTGCTTCTTCAACAACCGCTTCAGCTACTGGAGCTACTGCTTCTGGAGTTGCTTCTTCAACTGCATCCGTTTTTGCTTTACGAGGACGTGTCGTTTTTGCTGCTTTTGGAGCGTCTTCTGATTTATCATCAGCATCTTTATCAGATCCACCACCAGCTTTTCTTTCTTCTAAACCTTCTTTGATAGACTCACAAATTGAATCCAAGATGATAGAGATAGATTTTGTTGCATCGTCATTCGCAGGAATTGGAAAATCTACTTGACGTGGGTCAGAGTTTGTATCTACCATTGCGAAAACTGGAATGTTCAAACGTTTTGCTTCATTCAAAGCAATGTGTTCTTTCAAAATATCTACTAAGAATACTGCAGCTGGTTGACGAGTCATGTCAGCAATAGATCCAAAGTTTTTTTCCAATTTTTCTCTTTGACGAGTTTTAAACAAACGTTCTCTTTTGTTCAAAGTCTCCCAAGTTCCATCCGTCTGCATTTTGTCGATATTCGTCATTTTACGAATTGACTTACGCGTTGTTTGGAAATTTGTCAACATACCTCCTGACCATCTTTCAGTTACGAATGGCATGTTTAATTCTTTAACTTTTTCCGCTACTAAATCTTTAGCTTGTTTTTTAGTTGCAACAAAAAGAATTTTCTTTCCGGATTTGGCGATTTGTTTCATTGCTGCACTTGCATTCTCTAAGTGCGCGATTGTCTTATTCAAATCAATGATATGGATACCTTTTTTTTCTTCAAAGATATACGGCGCCATTGCCGGATTCCATTTTCTTTTCAAGTGACCAAAGTGGACACCAGCTTCTAATAACTTTTCAAATGATACTTTTGACATTTTTTTCTTTTTAAATTGTTTACGTTCCGTTGTAATATTTCAATCACGAAGGGTCAGTACAAACTGAGAGTACTTCGGACTTGGATACTAAACAACCGCCAAAATAACGGGTGATTAACGTTTCGAGAATTGGAATTTTTTACGTGCTTTTGGTTGACCTGGTTTCTTACGTTCCACCATTCTTGGGTCACGTGTCATCAAGCCTTCCGCTTTCAACAACGGTTTGTTTTCTTCCGATACTTTTACAAGTGCACGAGAGATTCCTAAACGAATTGCTTCAGCTTGTCCATTAATTCCACCTCCAACAACATTTACAGTAATGTCATATTGACCTACAGTATCCGTTAATTGAAAAGGTTGATTAATTTTCGCCTGCAAAACAGATATAGGGAACATTTCCGTATAGTCCTTTTTATTTACAGTCATAACGCCTTTACCTTTTTTCATGTAAACTCGCGCTACAGCAGTTTTTCTTCTTCCTAAAGTGTTGATTATTTCCATCTTAATTGAAGTTATTAAGGTCTAGTACTGTTGGTTTCTGAGCTTCTTGTTTGTGCTCAGTACCTGTATATACCTTAAGGTTTCTAAATAGTTCTCTACCTAAAGTGTTTTTAGGCAACATCCCTTTAATAGCTTTTTCAACTAAACGTGTTGGATGTTTTCTCAACATTTCTTCCGCAGTAGTCGTTTTCTGACCACCCGGGTATCCTGTGTAGCGAACATACTCCTTGTCAACCAATTTTGCACCTGAAAAAGAAACTTTTTCGGCATTGATTACAATTACGTTGTCGCCACAATCTGCATGTGGGGTAAAGTTAACCTTGTGTTTTCCACGGATAACTTTCGCCACCTTGCTTGCTAAACGACCAAGAGCTTGGCCTTCGGCGTCTACGATAAACCACTGCTTTTCAGCTGTTTCTTTATTCGCAGATCGGGTTTTGTAACTTAATGTATCCACAATCTTTTAATTTTAAATAAGACAATTCCCCTAAATTGGGGGTGCAAAGATATGACTTCTTGATTTTATTAACAAGGGTTTTTTAAAATATATCTCAATCTATTTCATATTGAGCTAATTCCTTGTTTTTAGTGGATGTTGATAAAACAAAAATGCCCTCTTAAAAAAGTGGGCATTAATAATGTTTTATTGACTTTTATTTGGCTTTGAATTTGTTAATCGCATTTCTAGTAAAATCGCTTAAAACCAATTCTCCGCTAATAGCAGCTCTATCAGATAATAGCTTATCCCAATTCTCTGCTCCTTGCCAAAAAACCTCTTTCAACATGCGCATTGCCTCAGGATTACTTGAAGCTAACCTTGTTGCCAAATTATTAATTTCTTCATCCATTTCTTCAGCTGTATCAAACACATCAGCATACAAGCCTTTTTTAGAAGCCCAATCTGCGGATCTCCATTCTGTAGCATTGATTGCTAGTTCGCTCATCGCAGATAAACCAATTTTTCTCTCAACAGCTGGCCCGACAACAAATGGACCAATTCCCACTGCCAATTCAGATAGTTTCACGTCAGCGTATCGCGTTGCAAAGCAATAGTCTACAGCCGAAGCAACTCCTACTCCACCGCCAACGGCTTTACCGTGAACTCTTCCAATAATAAATTTTGGACATTTTCTGCACGCGTTGATAACATTTGCGAATCCGGAGAAAAATACTTTGCCAGTTGCTAAGTCATTTATTGAAATTAGTTCATCAAAACTTGCACCTGCGCAAAAAGCTTTTTCACCAGCAGAAGAAAGTATTATAACTTTTACCTCATCCTTTTTACCCATTTCGGTAATTGTTTCGGCAAGTAGATTTAAAATTTTTCCAGGCAATGAATTACTTAACGGGTGACCAAATTCTACATGGGCGATTCCGTTGTCATCAATTTTTGAAATTACATGACCTTGATGAATAGCATCAGACATAAAATAAATTTATTGTATTAATCTTCTTTTCTTGGTTCTGGTTTGTTTGAGAAACGCTCTCTTTCTGGACTAGATGAAATTCTAGGACGTTTTGAACCACCACCTGAAGGTTTTTGAAATTTGTTATCTCTTGAGGAAGATTTTTTCTTTTCTTCCGCAGGTTTTGGAGCTGGACGATTTTCTTTCGGAGAAGCGATTTTCACATCTAATGCTCTGCCGTTAACTTCTAAACCTTTCAAAGCTTGAATCGCAGCAATAGCTTCATCAGCGCTTTCCATTTCAACGTAACCGTATCCTTTGGATTTCTTTGTCTCATTGTCAAAAACTACATGGGCATAGGAAACTGCTCCAAAAGCTGAGAAAGTAGCTTTCAAATCTTCTGAGCTAATTTCCCAGTCAAGATTTGCTATAAAAATATTTATCATATAACTAAAGTGTAGATAGCACAGTGTCCTTGACTATCAAATTTAAGGAGAAAATGCAAATAAACCTTGAAAATGAACACTTTAATTCAAGGGGAGAAGTTATTTGCTTGGTTATTTATCTAAAACTAACTCTTTATTTAAGTGTAAAGCTATCCGAACCTGCAAGCTGGCCATCTACATAGATTTTCACTTTGTAGTTACCTTTTTCCGCATCTGCACCACCTAGGTCATAGAAAATAGACAGGTCAACTCGTTCGTTATTGTAATCAATATCTTTCTTATCTGAGTATGCAATCGTTCCACCGTCTGTTTTCACAACATTAGATGATTTAGATTGCAGTGTTTTCCCTGTAGGATCGATAATCTGCATGTAAACTGATTTCTTTCCTGGAGGTGTAATTGGGTTTTCAGAAATTGTGAAAGTAGATCGGATTTGAACCGTATTTCTAGCACGATTTGTTTCCTCAGTTGTATTGTTCAATTTCATTCTCAAACCACTACTTGCAAATCCAAACGCTTGTAATTTAGAACCTTTTTTAACTTGTTCAGCACTCAATTCAGCATCCTGCTTATATTGGTCTCTTTCTGTTACCGTATTCGTTAATTCAGATTTTGTTGTTTGAAGATTAGACTCCAATTGCAAATTCAATGTATTCAACGAATCAATTTGCATTACATAACCTTTCATGATACCACGTAATGTTTCATTCTCTTTACGCAATTGAAACAGTTGAGAAGCAGACATTTTTTTGTTTCTGCTCAACTCATCCATTAATCCTTGGATTTTTTCTTTTTGAATGTTTAAGCTGTCTGATTTTGATTTATCCTTTTCAATCAATGCATCATATGTTTCCAACATGCTTTGAAAATCTTTTCTCAAATCATTGGACATATTACCAACATAACCTTCCATCATCTGATTCATCCCATCCATGTCGGCTTTTAATGTCGCTGTTTCATTGGAACAATCATTTAACTGACTATTTTTTTGCGACCACATGTATGCCATTACACCTAATCCTAATAATAACAAAAGGATTGCAGCAATAAATCCACCGTTACTTTTTTTCGGTGCTTCTGGGAGAATTGGAGTATCAGACATACATAATTTATTTTTCTAGTTTATACTTAAGCGCAAATATCCTTAATGTATTGCTCTGAAAGGTACTAATTATTGTTAAACTTCTTCTATGGAGTAAGAAAAACTTTCCATGATAGCATTGGCCAATAACTTCTTGCAAGCCTCCTGAACTTTGGCGTCTGCCTCATTTTTATCTGCTGCATCAACAAACAATCGCACGTGACGACCAATTCTGACTCCAGATATTTCTGGTAAACCAATATTTTTCATACTACTTGTAACTGCTTTTCCTTGAGGATCCAAGAGTGCATCTAAGGGCATTACATCTATTTCTGCTTTGAATTTCATTCTAATCTTTTTTATTCGTTCGATTCTGATTACTGAAAATTGATAGAATCAGGTACAAAAATACAATTAATGCAATAGACCACACGCCTGTTGAAAAAATTAATATTATTGAAATAAGTATGAATATGTATCGTATTTCATTCCCCTTCCATGCAAACGACTTCAATTTCAATGCAAAAAGTGGAATTTCGGTCACCAAGAAATAGGACATTAACAAAATGATAACTGAAAGAAATATTGGTTCATATAAGAATGTTACAAAATAACTTGGGTAGCCATCTTTCGAAAAATAAAATGAAAGTGCTAAAACAAAAGTGGTAAAGAATAAAGTGTTTGCAGGAGTTGGAAGTCCGAGAAAAGATTCGCTTTGGCGGGTATCAATATTAAACTTAGCCAACCTGAACAAAGATAAAACTGGGATAAACAATGCAGTGAAAGGTAACCAAAGATAAAATCCAGTATAAACTTTTGACCCTCCGTATAGCAAAGCGTTCTTCCAATTATTCACAGAATAAGCTGCGTAATCGTTAAAATTCTCAGATAATATTGGATTTCCTAAATCAATTGCAACAATAATTACAACCATCATAAAGATTCCTGGAGCCAAACCAAATGTGATCATGTCGGCTAAAGAATCTAATTGTTTACCTAATTCAGAAAACTGTTTTAGCATTCTTGCCGTAAATCCATCCAACCAGTCGAAGATGGCGCCGAGGAAAATAAACCAGGGAGCCCAATCAAGCCGACCTAATAGAACAAATAAAATGGCCAACACGCCTGACAACATATTGCATGCCGTAAGAATATTAGGAAGATTGAAAAGTGAAACACGCTCGTTCATGCTGCGAAATAAAGCAAAAAGTTTTAAATTTACATATAAATTGAAGTCGACTGAAATGATAGATGCAATTTTCGCTTCCAAATGTCGTTTAAAAGGCATGTTTTTGAATCCTATGAAAGTTATTTTTCCAACCATTATTCTTTTCTGTTCGATTAGTCTTATTAATTACTCCTATTCTCAAGGTTCACTCGCACCAAAATATTCAAATGAATTTTTGAATATTGGCGTTGGCGCTGAGGCATTAGGTATGGGAAATGCCGTTGTTGCAAATACCGGGAATGTCAATTCGGGTTATTGGAATCCGGCTGGACTAGTCAATGTCGATAAATGGCTTGAAGTTTCATTAATGCACAGTGAGTATTTTGCTGGAATTGCGAAATACGATTATTTAGGATTAGCACACTCTATTGATGATAGAAGTACCATAGGTTTTTCAGCCATTCGATTTGCAGTCGATGATATCCCGAACACGACTCAATTGATTGATAATAATGGAAACATCGATTACGACAGGATATCCGTTTTTACTGCAGCTGATTATGGTTTTCTATTTTCTTATGCTCGTAAATTAAAGATTGAAGGACTATCAGCCGGTGGAAACTTCAAATTAATTCACCGAAAAGTGGGCGATTTTGCCAAATCGTGGGGCTTTGGTATAGATGCAGGTTTGCAATACAATAAAAATGATAAATGGAAATTTGGGGCGGTTTTAAGAGATGCGACTTCTACATTTAATGCGTGGATTTTCACGCTGAATGATGAAACTCGCGAAGTATTCTTAAACACAGGTAACGAATTGCCAGAAAATGGACTAGAGTTAACCTTACCTCGACTTTTATTAGGTGGTTATAGAGAATTTACCTTAGGCAAAAAAGGATTAACTTTAGGAACTGAGTTGGATTTGGATATGACAACGGATGGTAAACGAAACGTACTATTAAAAACAAACTTTGCTTCCTTTGATCCACACTTTGGTTTCTCATTGAACTATAAGAAATATGTTTCAGTGCGAGGAGGAGTAACGAATTTTCAATACGTGAAAAATTTTGATGATTCCCAGAAATTAAATTTCCAACCGACAATAGGTCTTGGTTTAAACATCAAAGGATTTAGTTTAGATTATGCCTTCACGGATATTGGTGATGCATCTGCCGCACTATATTCTCACGTCATATCTATACGGTTGCGTTTGAACAAACCAAAAAACATGGTCCAACAGGAATAATAGCCTATGAAAATAATTGTACTTTCCCTTTTTATTTTCCTTTCCTTATTTTGTTTCCAAACGAAAGCTCAAACCTATGGAAACGAATGGATTACTTATAGCCAAAAATACTATCAATTTCAAATAGTCCAAACCGGGATTTATCGTATAGATCACACCCAACTTGCAAATGCTGGAATACCCTTAAATACTTTTTCATCAGCGAACATACAAGTTTTCGGAAGGGAAAAAGAAATTCCTCTTTTTATCGTGGATGGAAGCGATAACTCTATTGATAGCGGTGATTATATTTTATTCTATGCTGAAAAAAATGATGGTTGGTTGGATTCAACTCTCTATCCTAATCCAGACAAAATTGGGAACCCCGCCTACTCCTTGTACAACGATACGATTAATTACTTTTTCACTTGGAATTCATCCATAACAAATAAACGTTTCATTGAAGAAACTGATATAAACTTTGGTGCTTATACTCCATCTTCTTTTATCAACTGGAATTATATAGAAGAATATCATGGCTCTTACTTTGAAGGAGAAGGCAGTTCAGATATCTCTACTTCTTTTTTCAACGATTTAGAAGGCTTTAGCGGAGGTGCAATCGCTGGACCCAATTCTTACAATTATAATGTACCAACAGGTTCTGTTTATACTGGTCCTGGCGCACCAATGGCATCATTACAGATAAACGCATTTGGCAGTAATAATGCTGCGAATACGTCTGGAGGAATCTACAATCACCATCTTCAATATACAATTGGACCAAGTGATTCTCTTCTTTTAGACACTTTATTTCAAGGTATCCGAGGAATTCAATTTAACACCTTACTAAACCCTGGAAGTTTAGCGAATGGTTCCACACTTTTGAAATGGAAAAATGTTGGCGATTTACCCGTGGCGTCTGATAGACAAGGTTGGACTTACTTTTCACTAACGTTTCCGAGAACACCCGTTTTAAGTGGTTTTCAAACTAAAAAGTTTAACATTCCCAACCAATCGGGTCAAAGCAAAATTCGCTTGGATTTAACATGGTCTGCTGCAAATCCAATTTTATTCTCTTTTGGCGACGTGCCGCGTAAACTAAACGGTGTTCATAACGGAAGCTCGACGGTCCAAGTTTTATTGCCCAACAATGCATCTGGAATTGACCAAACTATTGCCTATGCTGATGCAACGAATATTCTATCCGTTAATCTTCTAAAACCAGTAAACGCCACTGGGAATTTTCGAGATTTCAGCATAGTTACACCAGACTCAGCATTGCTAATGGTTTACCACAAAAGTCTTGAGTCAGGAGCAATCGATTATAAAAATTATCGAAATTCCATTTCCGGAGGAGGTCATCAAGTTATAATGGCTGAAGTTGACGAATTGTATCTGCAATTTGGTGGTGGAATACCAAAGCACGTAAATGGTGTTCGACGCTTTTCAAATTATCTATACAACTTATCCGTTAGAAAGCCTACTGCCCTCTTTTTGGTGGGCAAAGGGATACGTGAAGCCGTTGTGTTTACAACAAATTCAGGAGGTGCAGGCACAAGAGCTAATTCAGTCATATATGCTCAATCATTAATTCCATCTTTTGGACAGCCGAGCAGTGATATTGCTTTAACCGCGAGTTTAATTCCAAATAATTTAATTCCTTTAATTCCGACAGGAAGAATTTCTGTGAGAAATAATGCTGAATTATTAAGTTACCTTGACAAAGTTATTGAGCAAGAGTCTCAAATAGACTCCACAAGTGTTTACAATTCGAATACTAAGGATTGGCAAAAACACATTTTGCATTTTGCGGGAGGAATAACAGCATCGGAACAGGCGGATTTTCAGATGTTTTTAGGTGGAATGCAAAATTCAATTGAAAAAGAAAAGTTTGGCGGAAAAGTTACCCAGATATACAAACAGAACTCTGATCCACTTGATCCTGCAACTTACAATCAAATTAGTGCGAGGCTAAGTTCAGGTGTGAGTTTAATAAACTTCTTCGGGCACGCAAATGCTGGAACAGTTGGTTTTGAAATAAATATTGATGAGCCAAGTAACTGGAATAATCAAGGAAAATATCCTCTTGTTATAGCCAACACTTGTTACAATGGAAATATCTTTCACAACGAGAACACTGGATTCTCAACATCTGAAAAATTTGTTAGAGCACAAAACTCTGGAGCAATTGGTTATCTCTCAACAGTTTCCTTAGGTTTTTCTGGCCCCTTGAATGTTTACTCTCAGGGATTATATGACCAATTAAGTAAATTCGGATACGGCAACCATATTGGGAAACAAATACAAGATAACATAGATTCTATTGCAAACAATGTTGGATTTGGTGGACTGCTAATGGAAACAACAGTTTTGCAAATGACGTACAATGGAGATCCATTAATAAAAGTCAACCCACATGTTAAACCTGAAATTGAACTCCTGGATCAATCTGTAAGTTTCGGACCTACAAAAATTGATTTAACTGTGGATAGCATATTTGTAAACATCGAGTTAAAAAACCTTGGCCAATCTATTACAGATACATTTCTCTTACAAATTACCCGTGATTTTCCAGAAACGGGTGTCGATTCCATTTATCAAATCTTGATTCCAGAATTGCATTACACAAGGACAGTTCAATTAAAAATGCCTTTGCAACCAAACATTGGAATAGGCGTGAATCAATTCACAATTACGGCTGACATCCCTTCCTTCATCCCTGAAGTTTATGATGAATTCAACAACAATAAAATAGTCAAAAATCTATTTATCAACATTCAAGGAATACAACCAATTGCACCCTATAAGTTTGCGGTTGTTCCTAAAGATAGTGTTGTTCTGAAAGCATCTACAATAGACCCACTTGCAAATTTGAATACCTATATCTTCGAAATTGATACGACTGATTTATTCAATTCACCATTCAAACGCTATCAAAACATAATGCAAGTTGGTGGAGTAAAAGAGGCTTTTCCTGAAAATTGGCAATTTAGTTCTAACAATCAATCTGCTCCGCTTATTTGCACAGACAGCACAGTCTATTTTTGGCGGGTGGCGCTTTCTCAAACTACCTTAGAATGGAAAGAAAGTTCATTTCAATACATAGAATCAAAAGTTGGTTGGGGACAAGACCATTTCTTTCAGTTCAAGGACAATGGATTTGCTCAATTGGATTATGACAGGCCAAATCGAAAACTTCATTTCACAACTGCTGACACAAGTTATTTAGAATGCTTGGTTTATGGCACGAATATTCAAACCTATCAAAACCAATGGTTGATAAATGCAACTTTACAAGATTATGATTTATGTGGTTTAACTCCTTCGATTCATGTGGGTGTAGTTGATCCAATAAGCTTTGAATCATGGGGGACGCGTTGGCTCAGCGCACTTGGAGATACTGTAAATCCAACTCATGGTTTTGGAAATGCGAACGATCTTAACCAATGCAGAAATCGGGTTGAAAAATATTTCATCTACCGCCAAAACTCGGCAAGTCAATTGGCAGCATTCCAAAACATGGTATTGAATGAGGTTCCAAACGGACATTATTTAATTATTTATGCCCCAAGAACTGGTGCGCAATATTCACTGTGGAACGCGTTGGATTCAGTTGGGATGTATTCCACATTTGCTGCTTTGGGCTCAGATAGTATTAATGGCAACAGAGCAAATAACCCTATGGCCTTTTTTGTTCAGAAAGGAAATCCTTCGAGTGTGATTGAACTATTTGGACAGACAGCTAACGATCCTGTGCACTTGACCGCTCCAATGGTTGGCTCTGATTACATTGGGCAAGAAACGTCAACCTTAATTGGACCAGCGGCAAATTGGAATAGCTTTTATTGGAAAGTTGATCGTGAAGAAACCCTTATTGGTGATACTACCTATTTTACCATTGATCGTTATGACGGGAATCAAAACTTCCAGAGTTCCCAAACCATTCCTGTAGCTTCTACGGATTCAATATTGTTCTTGCAAAATTACATCAATGCTCAGATTACGCCATACATGAAATTGAACGCGACCTTTATTGATTCATTGAATTTCACACCAGGACAACTAGATAGATGGCATGTTTTATATGATCCGATACCAGAAGCAGCGATTGATGGCACAAACGGATATTACTGGACGGCCGATAATGGGCCAGTAAATGAAGGTGAATCGATTTCATTTTCGATTGACGTGAGAAATATTAGTGACATTCCTATGGATTCACTACTGATTCATTATTACATTGAGGACGAAAATCATGTGAAGCACATTATGAATTACCCACGGCAAGACTCGTTGAGAGTCAATCAAGTTTTAAGGGATACTTTCACTTTTTCTACAACCGGATTTCCCGGATCGAATATATTTTGGATGGAGGTAAATCCATATAGTGGACCATTTGGTCAATTGGATCAGCCAGAGCAGTTTCATTTCAATAATCTGTTACAAATACCTTTCAACGTCAATAGAGATGACAAAAATCCAATTTTGGATGTCACATTTGACGGGCGACATATTTTAAATGGAGATATCGTTAATCCATTTAGTGAAATACTCATCACTTTAAAAGATGATAACCCTCTTTTAATCATGGATAACGTAACGGACACTTCTTTATTTGGTGTTTATTTGACCAATCCGAAAGGGATTCAAAAACGCATTCCTTTTGAGGCAAATGGGCAAACTGTGATGCAATGGATTCCTGCAGATGCACAAAACAAACGTTTTAAAATAATGTATCCAGGTTCTTTTGACTTGGATGGTAAATACACCCTACTCGTTCAAGGCTCCGACAAAAGCGGCAATATTTCTGGTGATTTAGATTACAGAATTACCTTTGAAGTTATTCGCGAATCCACAATTACGAAGTTGATGAATTACCCGAATCCATTTAGCACAAGCACTCGTTTTGTGTTCACATTAACAGGTAGTGAAGTTCCTGATGATATGATCATTCAAATTATGACTGTTTCTGGGAAAGTAATTAGAGAGATAACCGAAGGTGAATTTGGGCCAATTTATATAGGTAGAAATATCTCTCAATTCTCATGGAATGGAACCGATGAATTTGGCGACCAATTGGCTAATGGAGTTTACCTTTATCGAGTTAGAATGAAAATTTACGGAGAAGACATAAAGCAAAGGGAATCAGGTGCTGACCAATATTTCACGAAGGAGTTTGGAAAAATGTATTTACTCAGGTAAACAAAAAGTAAATGACTAAATCAAAATGGAAAGTTGATTTAAATGGATATGCTGGTGACATCATTTTCGTTTTGCTCTTTGTTCTTTTCGCGGCTTTTTATTATGATTCATTTTTAACCAAAGGACCTTTCACAAACCACGCGTGGCGACAAACGGATTGTCTTTCTTTGACATATAACTATATGGAAGGAGCTAACTTTTTTAGCCCTGAAGTACACAATCAATTAGGGGACGACTTAACTTCTGGAAAAACGGCCGGTGAATTTCCAATTTTATATTATACCGTTGGTCAACTTTGGAAAATTACCGGCGAATCCTATTTTGTCTATAGGTTTGTCTATTTAATTATTCTTTTTACCGGATTATTTGCCCTGTTTAAGGCTTTAAAGCTTTTACTGAAAGATTGGTTTTTAGCGACTTTCATTCCATTGTTGCTCTTCACCTCGCCAGTATTCGTGATTTATGGTGTCAGTTTTTTGACAGATATTCCTGCATTTTGTTTTGTTCTAATTGCGGGTTATTTTTTAACAGCGTATTACTTTAAAAAGAGCAGTAAATACTTTTGGCTTGCCATGTTGTTTTTTAGTCTTGCTGGACTCATTAAAGTATCAAGTCTAATTGGTTTTGTATTTATTTTTGGGATTTTCATTCTAGAAAATCTTTCGCTTAAATCGCTTAAATCAAGTTTCCTTTTCAAAAGAAGCAAGACAGAATGGTTAGGATTCATGAGCGCAATCCTAGCTGTTTTTGCCTGGTATTACTATACAAGTCGTTACAATCATGAGCATGATTTCAAATATACCTTTAACAAAATCTACCCACTGTGGTTAATCGATAAAAATGAATTCAATCAATTGACCAGTGATATAAAGAATTTCACTTCTTATTACTTTTTTAATCGAAGCATTTTATATTCACTTTTCGTGATTGGTATTTTCAATTTATTTCAATGGAAGAAATTGCCTTTGTTAGGGTATTTATCCACGATAGCAATATTTATAGGATGTTCCTTATACTTTATATTTTGGGCTCCATTGATGGGCGTTCATGACTATTATTATGGAGCACTACTAATTTTGTTTGTTGGCATCATCCTTCCTTTCATATGGCTTTTGAAACAATATTATGCTTCAATCTGCAAAAGCAATGTATTTATCATCTTGGCCTCAATATTCTTAGCGTATAATTTTATTTACACATTTGGTTTAGTTAAGATTTCTACCCTTTCACAGGAAACAGCCTTGATTAAAGTTGGGGCGCCAAATTTCTATGATAAAGTGCAATACATTAATTACTCTAACGAACGAGGTCGGCGATATGAAGAAATTCGACCTTTTTTAAAAGCTTTAGGCGTCAATAAAGAGGATAGAGTAATTTCGATTCCCGATGATTCATTTAACATTTCATTGTACTTAATGCATCAAAAAGGTTGGACTTCTTATGCTGGTGGTGATCAACCAGAAATTATCGAAAGGTTGATTAAAAAGGGTGCAAAATACATGATTATTTCAGAATCGGCTACCCTCAAAAAAGAAAATCTACAACCGTTTTTAACGAATGAAATTGGGGAATTTCAAGGGATTCATATATTCAAGTTAATCCCTTAATACTGCCATTTTCCAGTAAAATTGTCATAGAAATTGAAACCAAACTTGAAGTTAAGATCGGCTTTGGTAAAATTACTATCTCCAGCAACAGCATAAATTCCAATCTTAAATATGGTTTGGCGAATCCTTAATTTTCTTTCTAAACCGGCGTAAAATTCAACGTGACCAAATTTCGCATCCGGTATAGTTAAAAATCCACCTCCAATTGTTTCTTCCAATTTCAAACGATTGATTAACCAGATTTTATTCAAAAAGAAGCCTTTGAAATGATGAATAAAATTGAATTGCATATACGATTTATTCGTGCTCAATGCCGTATCCAGAATTTGCAAGGTGTTTACAGGATTAGAAAAGAATCCTTGATCTGATGGTCTGAAAAATTTATGTTCAATTACACGAAGATCTTTTTTAAATACAAAACCTCCCATGGTGAAGTTTAATTCACTAGTTCCGAAGGTATTTAATTGAACATCGTCATGAATACGGAATTCAACAAAGTCAAAATTTGATTGAGAATTAAAAACGTTAGGAATCCCGCGTTTATATTTAAAGAAAAGCGTTGGATATGGCGATCCTAGAACTATTTTTTTACCTTTTCGAATCATATACTTTTGGCGAAAATGGTATTCTAAATCAACGTTTGCTAATAATATTCTATAAGGATCAAAAGGAATTGGGTCAGCAAAAATCCCAAAAAGAGTATCCCATTTCGGCTGCTCTAAATTGGTGATTGAAGTTCGGTCTGAAAATTCAACACCCAGTTTTCCGTACAATCCATTAAACAATTCCATTCTATGGCTAATTTCAAATTTCTTGTTCCGAACCCTGTTTCCTGGTGCAAATGTTCCTTGGATATTTTGAACATTACTAACGAAATCATATACATCTCCAACCTCAAAATCTACCTCCGAGAAACGTTTTGGATTGTACAAAAAGCTTCCACCAAAACTCCCTTTAACGTCCTTGTTTCGGAAACCATAATCGATCATAGGTCGCACAGTAAAAGACTTCCTATTTTCAAAGCCTTTTTTGTAGTAACCTCCTAAACGATGGCGATAACCCCCAACACCGAATGGAATAACTTGTTCAACTAACCCTGCAATCCTCCATTCTTGTTTCTTGAATGAGTTTACGTGACGAACACCTTCAAATACAACGGTGGTAAATTTAATTCTGTTTCTTATACTATCATTCGTTCGCATGTATTCATCCGTTTCATGATAGGTAATGATACTGTCTTGCGTTCGAATGAAATTTAACTCTAACTCCTTTAAAGTGAAAGGTCTCTTTTCTGACCAAAAGGTTGAATCTTTGTCAAAAGCATCATCTGAATATACTTTTGTTTCAAGCCAAAAATTTCTTTTATCGTCATTTACTTTGAAAGAGTATTTATCATGTGTCAAACGAATCAACCCATTTATTTTCGTTTTACCTTCTTTAATGTTATAAACGAACTCCCTTCTTGTAGGCACTAATTTACCTTCTACTGCAGAGTAATCACAAATTAAATGAAGCTCTTCGAAATAAGTTAGAGCTGAAGGATTGATGCTTAATTCATAAGACGTCAATTCCCAAGTAGAATCTCGGACAAATATTGTCCCTTTAAAAAGCGGTTCATAATCGAACCTCGGATCTACTCTGATTTCATAAACCAAAGTATTTTCTTCGTCATAAAAAGAGCCTTCCAAATAGAAATTATAATACAAAAGTGCATTATATGCCAATGGTGACGTTAAAGGTTTCTCAGATATTTTGGGAAGTTCCAATAAGTTTTCGAAAAGATTGATGTGAGCATCTTTAATTCCCGTAATAAATAAATATGGATTTCCACCTTCGCCGCTAACAGGTGCAATTGACTCTGCTCCATCTCCAAAAGTTACAGATGCTGAAGCAACAGCCATCGTTTCTCCTATATCTGTAAAATCCTCGTATGCGTAAAATTCATCTTTGAACTTTGCACTTTTCTTATAAGAAGTAATGGCGCCCCATTCAATGAGGTTCATTTTCTCTTTTCCAACTACAGAGTCCTTGAAGATAGTATCGCGAACTTCCTTTTCTAAAGAACTAAGACAATAGGTGTCGCAAGAATATTCGGGAACTTGATCATAAAAAAAGCTTCTTTTGTCGATGACCATTTTCATTATTTCTTTGCCTCGTTCCTTTTTCGAACGAGCTATAATTGTCACTTCTTCAATTTCTTGAACAATCGTGGCTAGGATGAAATCTTTGTTTGTGAAATTTTCGTGAACAACAATTGAATCAATCAATGTTATAAAACCTAGCGCAGTAATTTGCAAAGTATAGTTGCCTTGTTTTAATTCTAAGACATACTTTCCAAGTGCATTTGCAACAGTACCGTAACTTGTGTTTTCAACTCTGATTTTAGCAAATGGAATTTCTTTTCCTTCTGTATCAAAAATTTGACCTTTAATGGATTGGCCAAAACTTGAACCTATAGCGCAAAAAGTTAGTAAAACAGAGAGTAAAAATGGTTTCAAAAGCAAGATTTATTGTTAGACTGTTTAATTGAAGAAAAGTTACTGGACTAAAATTAAAAGCGCTAAGTTCTCTAAAAACAATTAGGTATTGAATTTATTCATAGATTTTTAACGATTTTTGACGAATAAATTCAGTCTAATCGATTTTGTTTCATTCATATGTGATTACTAAAATCTAGTTTCTTTTCTTGTCTTTAAAAGAATCGACAGCTGAAGATGGCCGTGTCGTCAACGTAATCCAATTGACCGCGCCATTCGTCCAATTTAGAAAAAATAAGACCGTTTAAATCCTCCATTCCCAAAGGGTAATAATTATGGACAATCTTTTGGATATTCTCCAATCCGAACTGAGCATCGTTTTGATTTTCTAGCTCTACTACTCCATCGGTGTACAATACCAAAGTTGTGTTTGGTGGGAGAATCTCTTCGCCTATTTCGAGAAAAGGTAACTCGTCCATCATTCCCAAACCAATTGTTCCCTTGTCTAATAATTTGGCTTTCTTTCCATTGGTTAATATCGGGTGATTATGACCTGCATTTACATATGTCAATGTGCGCGTGTTGGCTTTATAATGTGCCAAAAAGAAAGTAATGAACTTTTCCCCTTTTGCACTTTTCATTACTTTTTTATTCAACTCATGGACCAAAAACTCCATTTCGAATCGTTGGTAATGATAAAGAGTTCGAATTGTTGCTTGAAAATTTGCCATCAGCATAGCGGCGCCAATTCCTTTACCAGAAACATCGCCTATGCAAATGATATATTCATTTTCCTCAATTGGAATAAAGTCGTAATAGTCACCGCCAACCTCATGTCTAGGAAGATATTTTGCTGAGATATCCATTTTTCGATCAGAAGGTAAATCCTCAGGAAAAAGCAATTTTTGCATTTCTGTGGCCACCTCCAATTCTTTTCGAATTCTTTCCTGAACCACTCTGCTTTTCGCCATTTTTTTGTTTTCAATGGCAACAACGACTATGTTTGCTAAAGTTTGAATAAAACTCATATTCAGCATATGGTCTGTCACTTTCAAATGATCTTTGCCAAGGCTTCCAACAAGTAAGTAGGCCAAAGCCTCATCATTTTGGAACACAGGAACAACAACATCAAAATCTTTAAGAAGTTTTGAAGGTGAGGATTCTATAACCGTAATATCTTTGAAACGACCTAACTCCGCAGGCACATTGATTTCCTTCATTTTAGGACGGTATCCAGCTTTTAGAATACAATCCCATTCCTCTTTTTTGTTGAACAAAAGAAACTTCTCTAGGCCTAATTGTTCGTGCAAGATAAACTCGAAAATTTCTATTATCGTAGAAATATCCTCGTTCAAACTAATCGCATTGGTGATGTCTAGAAGAGAATTTAATTTAAAATCCTTAACCTTCAGCTCATCCTCCAAATTCTTGCGTTCGCGATCGGTCATTTTAGAGTTTTTCTATAATCTCGGGTAGTCGACGAATGGCCGCCATTTCTCTGAATTTTGCTTTAGCTTCTATACACGGACTTCCGAAATATGTTTTTCCAGCGTCTAAATCCTTTCCGATTCCAGATTGAGCATAAACAGTCACACCATCGCCAATAGTTATATCACTTGCACAACCGACTTGCCCCCAAAGTGTGACGTTATCACCAATTTGAACACATCCAGCAACACCAACGTTTGCTGCGAAAAGACAGTTTTTTCCAATTACAGTATCGTGTCCAACCTGAACGATATTGTCGATTTTCGTTCCTTCTCCAATAACCGTTGTTGATGTAACGCCTGCATCAATAGTGCACAATGCGCCAATTTCAACGTTTTTATGAATATGAACGCGACCGCATGAGTGCAAACGATCATACCCAGTCGGTTTCTTTTTAAAGTAAAAAGCGTAATGTCCAATAACCGTATTTGGTCCTATGATGCAATTGTCGTCAATGATCGTATCATCCATAATCACCGCTCCTGAATGTATCACCACATTTTTACCGATTTTTACATTATTCCCGATGAAGGCATTCGGATAAATCATTGCGCTTTCATCAATTTCAGGATTTTCGCCTGTCATTGAGTTCGTTTGAGGTTGAAAAGGTTTAAAATGTCTTGTGATTTTATTGAAATCGTCGAATGGTGTTTTAGTAACCAACAATCCTTTCCCTTCTGGGCAATCTACTTCTTGGTCGATAAGAACTGTTGTTGCCGCACTATCCAAAGCTTTTTGGTAGTATTTTGGATGATCGACGAATACCAAATCACCAGGTACAACGCGGTGAATTTCATTGATTCCAGAAACGATATGATTTGGATCTCCAACGTAGGTACATCCAAGAAAATCAGCCAATTGGGCTAAGGTTTGGTCTTGAGGAAACTTCATAGGGCAACTATTTGTTGTAAAATTACAACCTAATGTCCTACAAAATCAGCTATTTCAGAATATTTATCCGCCTCAAGTTGTTCATTTAATTTTGAACTTCCGAGGTTTAATAGTTTAACAAATCAGCCAAAGCAGTTTTCACTTTATCTGCATTTGGTAAAAGTGTCGCTTCCAATACACTATTCAATGGAATTGCGGGCGTATCAATAGAACCAACAATAGAAATTGGCGCATCTAGGAACTTGAAATTATCTCTTTGTAAACGTCCGGCTAATCCTAATGTAAAATTACATTCTGTTGATTCCTCTGTTACAAAAAGAACTTTTCCATGACGTTGAGCCACTTCATTCATCAATTCATGATCCAAAGGATTCAAGGTTCTTAAATCGATAATTTCTACTTGACAAGGAAAACTTTTCGCGGCTTCAAGCGACCAATAAACGCCCATGCCGTATGTGATTATTGCACTTGTTGAACCTTTGTCTATACAAGATTGTTCAGCTGTTTGCACCACTCTACCTTTTCCAAATGGAATAACGTAATCTTCGTCTGGCTCGATAGACATGGCTCCTTCCGTTCCAGCAATTTTAGACCAATACAAACCTTTGTGCTCCAACATGACAACTGGATTTGGATCGTAAAAAGCAGATTTCATCAAACCTTTCAAATCAGCACCCGTTGATGGATAAGCGATTTTTATTCCGCGAATATTTGTCAGAACAGATTCTACTGAAGATGAATGATAAGGCCCTCCAGAGCCGTAAGCACCGATAGGAACACGAATGATACAGCTTACAGGCCATTTTCCATTCGATAAATAATAACTTCTTGAAACCTCAGTGAACAATTGGTTCAAACCTGGCCAAATGTAATCGGCAAATTGAACCTCAACTATAGGCTTCAGTCCTGCAGCTGACATTCCAACTGTTGAACCGATGATATATGCTTCTTGGATTGGCGTATTGAAAACACGATCGTCGCCAAATTTCTGTGCTAAAGTCGCTGCTTCGCGGAAAACTCCGCCTAAACGTCCACCAACATCTTGTCCGTATAAAAGAGCTTCTGGGTGTTTTTCCATCAATTCACGAACGGCAAAAAGAGCGCTGTCCACCATTACGGTTTTTTTCTTTCCTTTTGGTTCACGCTCACCTTTCTCTTCGGTAATTGGTGTTGGAGCAAATATGTAATCCAAAACATCTTTCGGTTCAGGATCTGCAGCATTTATTGCTTTGTCATATGCCTCATCAACTTCACGAGAAATGGCTTTTTCTATCGTTTCCAAATCGGCATCTTCAATTCCTAAAGAATTCAAAGCTGATTTTAATTTTGGGTAAGGATCTCTTGTTGCTGCTTCTTCCAAATCATCTCTGTACCATTCTTTTCGAACACCAGAAGTATGGTGACCCAAAAGCGGAACTTTCGCGTGAACTACAAATGGTCGACGCTCTTTACGAACGATGTCGAAAACTTCTTTCATGGTTTGGTAACTCAAATCGAAATCAGTTCCATCGATAGTTCGAACTTCAATTCCATTGAATCCTCTCATGTATTCGCTCATATCTTGAGCACGGGTTTCAGCTGCATTTGCAGATATATCCCAACCGTTGTCTTGTACCAAATAAACAATAGGATATTGTTTCAAAGCCGCCATTTGAAGCGCTTCTGAAACTTCTCCTTCAGTACAAGATGCATCACCTAATGAGCAAACAACTACTGGCTTTTGGTCTCCAAAATCATCGGCTAATCCTTGCAATTCTTTGTATTGAACGCCCATCGCAACTCCGGTTGTGGGAATAGCTTGCATTCCCGTTGCAGAGGATTGGTGAGGAATTTTTGGTTTATCATCATCGTTCAAAGATGGGTGACAATAATACGTTCTTCCCCCAGAAAATGGATCATCTTTTTTGGCAAAAACCTGAAGCATCAAATCATAAGGAGTCATTCCGATTCCTAATAAAATACTGTCATCACGATAATATGGTGAAACCCAATCTTGCGGTAACAGTTGCATTCCACAAGCCAGCTGAATAGCTTCATGTCCGCGCGAAGTAGCATGAACATATTTGGCTGTAATTTCTTTGTTCGCTTCGTATTTTTCAGCCAAAGTTTTGGCTGTGCACATCAATCGAAATGCTTCGAGAAATGTTTTTTTATCTGTTTTCAATTTGTTGGATTGTTTTTTAGAAACAACAGTTGACATTATAATCGGGTTTTCGCCAAATATAAGGATGATTTTGCATTTGACCGAACTGAAAAGAAATTAGAATGGTCTATTCTGACTAGATTTTAACGGAAAAATCAATACTTGTGTTTTCCTACTTCCCAACCATCACTTTTTAAGTATTGTTCACCACTTTCTACAGCGGGACCTTCCATTTGTGTTCCCATGGAATCATTCCATCGGTTTAGATAGCCAAATAAAGCTACAACGCCCAATATTTCAACTATTTCACCTTCGTTCCAATGTTCGCGCATTTTTTCAGCAATTGCATCGTCAACACCGTTTGGAATTTGGGATGCGGCTAATGCAAAATCCAAAGCTGCTCGTTCCGCCTCAGAAAAAGCTGAATGTGTTTTATACGACCAAATATTTTCCAACTGTTCTTGTTCCGCGCCATAACGTTCGGCTGCGCGAATAGTATGCGCTTGGCAATATCGACAGCCGGCAGCATGACTAGAAATATAGCCAATCAAACGTTTCAAAGCACTTGTTACTCGACCATTATTTTCCATTACTGCCTTATTCATCTCAATAAATGCGTAAGCAATTCGTGGACGATGATGCATGGTTTGAACACTGTTTGGGCAAAAACCTAAGGTTTCATTATAGAAAAGAACTAAGTCGTTGAGATCTTTATCGTTTGGGTCGTTTTTGGGGTGAACTAAAGGTCTTTTCATTTTTAATTTGATTTATTGTCGCGATTAAAGTAACCAAATAATTCACTAAATCCGAAAGAGTCCCAATCAAAAAAGGCCACCAAATTGGCAGCCTAACTATAAATTCAATTTAAATTTAAAACCTTTCAAAAACACCAGCGGCACCTTGACCAGTTCCAACACACATGGTTACTACACCATATTTCTGATTTCTTCTTTTCAATTCATTTAAGATTTGAACAGATAATTTTGCTCCCGTACAACCAAGCGGATGACCAAGCGCCAATGCTCCACCATTCACATTTACGATCTCTGGATTAATTCCCGTTTCTCGAATTACAGCTAAGGATTGTGATGCAAAAGCCTCATTCAATTCAAAAAGAGAAATATCTTCCATTTTCAAACCTGCCATTTCAATAGCTGCTGGAATTGCTTCTACTGGTCCGATTCCCATAATTCTCGGTTCAACGCCAACAACTTTGTACGAAAGCAAACGAGCCATTGGTTCCAGACCTAATTCTTTCATCATTTTTTCAGACATTACCAAAACGAATGCTGCGCCGTCAGATGTTTGAGAGGAATTTCCTGCTGTAACGGATCCACCATTCGCAAAAACGGGTCTCAGTTTTCCTAACCCTTCAACAGAACTTGGTCTTGGCCCTTCATCCGTATCAACGATATATTTTCGAACTTGACGTTTTTCGTTTTCGTCCAAATAAACTTCTTCTACTTCAACTGGAACAATATCATCTTTGAAACGACCATTTTTAATTGCGTCAATCGCTTTTTCATGCGAGCGAACAGCAAATGCATCTTGATCTTCACGAGTAACTCCGTATTGCTTTGCAACTGCTTCAGCCGTTAAACCCATTCCCCAATACCAGTCTGGATGCTCTTTGGCTACTTTTGAGTTAGGAACAATTCTCCAACCACCCATTGCCATTACAGACATCGATTCTGCTCCACCTGCGATAATACATTCCGCCATTCCGGCTTCAATTTTCGCTTGAGCGATAGCAATGGTTTCCAATCCTGACGAACAATATCTGTTCACCGTCATTCCAGGAACTTTATCCGTATCCAATCCCATCAAAGAAATCATTCGACCAACGTTTAAACCTTGCTCTGCTTCTGGAGTTGCATTACCAACAATAACATCGTCGATTCTGTTTTTATCCAACTGAGGCGTTACTTTCATAATGTGTTTGATTACATCCGCAGCTAAATCGTCTGGTCTGTAAAAACGAAAACCACCTTTCCCAGCTTTACCAACAGCAGTTCTGAATCCTTTTATTATATATGCTTTGTTTGACATCTTTTTCTTTTTTTTTGGACTGTAGGACTTTAAGAATCAGGAGTCAGGACTTATTTTTAGTAAATTCCTGAATCCTTTAGTCTTGTATCCTTTAATCCATTGATTAATTTCTCAATATTTTACCGTACTTCACTAAGCTTTCCAATCGCTCAAGAGTTTTCTTTTCCGCACAAAGTTCTAGGAACGTTTTTCTTTCAAGGTCCAATAAGTATTGTTCTGAAACGACAGTGTTTTCGCTTAAGTCTCCACCGCAAAGAACCATTCCTAGCTTTTCAGAAATTAACCTATCGTGCTCTGACATGTAATTTCCTGAAAGCATTGTATCGGCTCCAACGTAAACAATTCCCAATCCTTCTTGACCAAGAACCGTAATGTTCTTTTCACGTTTTGGAGCGATATATCCTTCATCAGCCAATTCAATACAAGCTTCTTTTGCTCTTAGCAATTGATGATCACGACTTACTATAACTTCATCAATTCCATCACGTAAGTAACCTAAATCAAAGGCTTCGTATGCTGACGTTGAGACTTTGGCTTGACCAATCGTTAAGAATTTCTCACGAAGTAGGTTTATTTTAATGTCACCATCGTGCAGTTCATCTGACAAACGTTTTGCGAATTCTTTTGATCCGCCACCACCTGGGATAATTCCAACACCGAATTCGACTAAGCCCATGTATAATTCTGCATGAGCAATCACTTTATCTGCATGCATTGACATTTCGCAACCGCCACCAAGTGCCATATTGTGTGGGGCAACAATTACTGGAACGTTGCAATAACGAACACGCATCATGGTATCTTGAAATGCTTTCACTGAGAAATTCAATTCATCGAAATCTTGTTCGATAGCCATCATGAAGATCATGGCAACGTTTGCTCCAGCTGAAAAGTTCTGACCTGTATTAGAAATAACCAAACCTCGGTAATCGCTTTCTGCTAAATCAATTGCTTTGTTGATTCCTTCGATAACTCCACCACCAATTGTATTCATTTTTGTGTGGAATTCTAAATTTAAAATTCCATCTCCTAAATGTACGACAGTTGTGTCACTGTTTTTCCAAACCGTATTTTCTTCGCGAAGTGTATCCAATAGAACTAAGTTTTCTGTTCCAGGAATCACTTTATAGGTTCCCGAATTTTGATCGAAGTACTTTTTGGAACCACCTTCCGTTTTGTAAAAAGTTGAATTTCCTTTGGCTTTCATATCTGTTACCCAAGTACCAACTTTTCCTCCTTCGGCTTCTAGCCATTTTATTCCTTCGTCAATACCAACGATATCCCATGTTTCGAACGGACCTAATTCCCAACCGAAACCTGCTTTCAATGCGTCGTCGATTTTATAAAGGTCATCCGTAATTTCCGGCAATCTATTTGAAACATAAGCGAAAAGTCCACCGAATAATTTTCGATAAAATTCACCTGCCTTGTCTTGTCCATTCACCAACATCTTGGTTCTTTGTTTCAAGTCATCGACAGGCTTGGTCATTTCTAATGTTGCAAATTTCACTTTGTTCTGCGAACGATATTCCATCGTTTTTAGATCCAAAACCAAAATTTCGCTGGAACCGTCGGCCGCTTTTACTTTTTTGTAGAAACCTTGTCCTGTTTTTGAACCCAACCAATTGTTCTCCGACATTTTTGAAATGTAATCTGGAAGAACAAAAAGGTCTTTCATTTCATCGTTCGGACAATTGTCTTTCAATCCGTTTGCTACGTGAACAAGTGTATCCAAACCAACAACATCACACGTTCGGAAAGTTGCCGATTTTGGTCGACCTAAAACTGGACCAGTCAATTTATCCACTTCTTCAACAGTCAAATCCATTTCTTTCACTGTATGGAAAAGTGCCATTATCGCGTATACTCCAACTCTATTGGCAATAAACGCTGGCGTATCTTTACACAAAACAGTTTTCTTCCCAAGATAACGACTTCCGAAATCCATCAAAAAATCGATAACTGCCGGATCTGTTTTCGCCGTAGGAATGATTTCCAATAAAGGCAAATATCTTGGTGGATTGAAAAAGTGTGTTCCGCAGAAAAACTTTTGGAAATCTTCACTTCTGCCATCCAACATCAAGTGAATTGGAATTCCAGATGTATTCGAAGAAATGAATGTACCTGGTTTTCTGAATTTCTCTACTTGATCGAATATGATTTTTTTAATGTCCAATCGCTCAACAACAACTTCCATGATCCAATCGCAATCTGCAATTTTAGACATGTCGTCCTCAAAATTTCCGATTTCAATTCTGGAGGCGAATTCCGCCTTATAAATGGGCGAAGGATTACTTTTTAATGCAAATTGAAACGCATCATTTACTATTCTATTTCTAAATGTCTTACTTTCGATTGCTACTTTTTTAGCTTTTTCTATATCATTCAATTCCTTCGGAACGATATCCAAAAGAAGCACTTCGCAACCAATGTTAGCAAAATGACAAGCGATTCTTGAGCCCATGACTCCTGAACCTAAAATTGCTACTTTTCTAATGTGTTTTATCATGATTTTTTACTTTCATATTTCACCATTTCATCCAATTCGATGTCGGTGATTTGTTCAATTTTTTCAATTACCTCAAAATAAACTTTCAATTTTCCTTTAGGGATTTTCTCCAAAAGCTTTTCATTGAAATTTACAATAACTTCGCGAGTTTCCCTACGTTTTTCGATACCAGTTTCTGTTAAAAAAATCAAAACTTTCCGTTTATCGATTTTATCAAACTGCCGACGTATGTAGCCAGCGTCTTCCATTGTTTTCAGCGTTCGCGACAAACTCGTTGGCTCCATGCCCATTCGTGGACCAAGTTGCGTACTTGGCGTTCCATCTTTGTCTATTATCATAAGAATGAATCCTATGGAACTTGTAATGTTACTATGTGCGGCCTTTTGGTTGTACATCCTCGATATTTTGTGCCAAAGTTGGCGGAGTACATGGTCGACTAATATGTGTGTTTCGCTATCCATTGATTAGGAAATAATAATAAAGTACTAAGGTAAGAATAATAATTTAATATTATGCTAGCATAGTAATTTTTAGTATATTTTTCGATTGTGAACTTTTCGAATCTATTTGTAAAACGTCGAAAATAGAGTCTATTTTACTGATAACCAGAACTAGGACTAAAATTTTAGTCTTTTCGAATTTTAAAATTCGCGAATTTTAGAATTCGAAAATTTTATTCAAAAACCTGTTTTCAAATCAAATTTTTCACTAACTTAATGTAAAACTTACTACTATGCCAGTCAAAAAGACAGAACAATTCTCAACGCTAGAAAATCAAATTGCAACAATTGGAAGAGCACTATCGCATCCTGCTCGAATAAGAATCATTGAATTGACTCAAGAAAATGGTTGCACGAGAAACGTCGATTTAATAAAGCTCTTAAAACTTTCTAAATCGAGCGTTCACAACCATATTCAGAAACTGGTTGAAGCAGATCTAATTCGATTAAAATATTACCCTAATCAATACCTTATCCATCTTACAAAAAATGGTCTTTTGGCGTTGGATAATTTCGTTCAAAAAAATTGGAGCAATTAAAATTTTATTTTGGGAATTATAAATTCAACTCCACTCCTCCCGAAAAATCTTAACTGTTCCTTTAAAATAGGCAACAAGCTCCTGATTTTGGTTAAACGATTTTACCTCGTAAAGTCCAATAGATTTTCCACGGTTAATTTCAATGCATTCGGAACGCAAAACATCGTTTTCCTTGAGCGATTTAAGATGAGAAATACTGGTTTCTATACTTACGGCATGGATTCCATATGCATTGGCAGCAAAAGCAAGTGCTGAATCAGAAATAGAATACGTTATACCTCCATGAGCTATATGGAAACCGTTGAGCATTTCTTTTTTAACTTTTAACTCAAGAATGCATTTCCCTTTTTCAATTTCAATGACAGAAATACCCAATAAACGAGAGAATTCGTCCCTCTCCATCATTTTATCGACTATTTCACTCGGGCTCATCATGCTTCGACTGCTTTCGCCATCAAAGTAATCATTGCAATTGTTACGATGAACAATTGCGTTGCTGTTTCATCCGTTAGACTTGAACCGTCTTCATCCTCAGTCGAGATTTCTAAAGCCATGAATTGCGCCAAGTGAGGTTGGTCGCAAAAATCTTCCAACATATCTTGGTCGTCACCATCATTTTCAAAATAAGCATCCAACATTTCGAAATAGGGTTCTTCGAAATCATCGATGTCAGCTTCTTTTACTGCAACAGTGCGAATTCCCTCTTGAGTGAAACATTCTGAAATCAAACAGAAATAGTATATGATTAGTCCTTCTAGCTGCTCATTTTCATATTCCAAAGCAGCTGACATTAAATAGGCAAGTAATGTATCTTGTGCTAAAGCATATGTTTCCGACAATTTTTCCAATCCATCGTCATCCAAATTATCAACCTTCTTAATTGCTTTTTCTATACTTTCTAAAGAAACGTGTTTCATTGTAATTCTGTTTGATGGCAAAGTTAAACTTTCTAAAGCAAAGGGCAATTGAAAATTCAGCCAATGAATGTTTAATTAAAGTTATTCACAGGAATCTGTATCCTTTAATCTTAAGTCAACTAATAAGTAGTGAAAACCATCCCATTTTCCAGTAGGATCTTTCCTTTTGATGACAGTTTTTCCATCTGTAAAAGTATAATGGTCTTTTGTTTTGAAATGACCTTTTCGTGAAAAATAGAGTAAGAAATATTCAAATTCACGGATAATTTCAACTTCAACCTCGTTTAAATTTCGGTCTACATCATGATAATGTAAGGAATAATTCTCTCCATCTTTTGAAACAAAAATAGAGTCTTTCACCTTGACTCCTTTTACTTTGTATTTACGATAAATTCCTATTCTTTCTTTGTCCTTTAATATATCAATTGCGGAAGGAGCTACTTTTTTGTCATATTCAAAATCGTCGAAACAAAGCGTAATTACTTTATCTTCTTTTTCTCGAATTTCAACTTCAAGAAACCTTCTTTTCTCAGCAATTGTATTGTACTGGACATAATAAATTCCTGCTTCAATATTGCTGATTTCTGTTTTAAGTGTTTTACTTTTTTTAATAAGTTTTCGTCCTTTGTAAATTTTCAATTTACCCGATTCTGTATCGCATTCACTTCTGCATTTACTTAAATAAACAGTTAAACTTGCCGCTCGCAGCGCGGAAAGGGAAGAAATCAGAAAAAAGAAAATGAAAAGGAATGATTTCATGAAAATTGGTTTTGTACGAAAATAATGAATTCAACCAAAAGTGTGCCAAGAAACGAAAGAATCATGCAGCCAATACTAAGACGATAATCCTTTTTAAAAACCTTATATTTGGGTTTCAAAAATCAATAAATGGCATTTTTTAATCCGGATTTTATACAGTTTTTCAAAGATCTAGCCCCCAACAACAATAAGGATTGGTTCGATGAAAACAGGAGTCGATATGAAAACAATGTACGTGAGCCGTTCAAAGCTTTTGTTGATCATATGATTGCAGAATTAAGTAAGGAAAATCCCAAAATGAAAGACTTACTGAACAAGGATTGCATTTTCCGAATCAACCGAGATATTCGTTTTTCTAAGGATAAAACGCCTTACAAAATGAATGTTAGCGCATTAATAAATGTTGGCGGCAAAAAAAACTATTTGGGTGAAGGTGTTTATATTGAATTGGGCCCTGAACATTTTAGAGTTTACGGTGGTTTGTATGATGTGGACAAAGATACTTTGTTGCAAGTAAGAGAAGGAATTGCTGCCCATCCTGCAGAATTTAAGAAACTATATTCTGACAAAAAATTCGAAAGTCTTTTTGGAACGATTCGAGGAGAACAAAACAAAGTTATTCCAAAAGAATTGAAAGCCGCTGGCGAAATTGAACCAATGATTTACAACAAGCAGTTCTATTACTTTGCAGAATATTCTCCGGAAAAAATTCTCGACAATGATTTGGACAAAACAATAATAAAAGCCTATCAAACGGCAAAACCGATAGAACAATTTTTCTCTAAAATTTTAAAAAGATAACATGAAAAAATACATTTTACTTTCTCTTTCCTTACTATTCATTTTTGGAAATTATACTGCGCAAACCAAGTTGACCTTGGAAGAATCGGTGATGCAACAGTACAGAAAATACGCTCCTGAGAGCCTCGTTTTCTTCAAATGGGTGCCAGATACAGATTGCTATACTTACATAGATGGATATGTGAATTTGAAAAAAGCTTCTTTCACGAATTCGACGCCAAAAGATGTTGCTTCTATTTCGGAAATCAACAAAGTTTTAGGATCAAAATTAAACTGGTTCTCAGGTTTTGAATGGAAAAATGAAAACGAATTTTGGGTCAATGATGGGATGAATTTTTATCGCTACAACACAGTTTCCAAGGATGGTAAAACATTGGTTTCTTTGGCTGATGATGCTGAAAACGCAACTTTTGAACCAAAGACGGAAAGTGTTGCCTATACAAGAAACAACAATTTATACGTTCAAACAGTTGATGGGCAGAAAATCAAAGTTACACTAAACGATGATCCGAATATTGTCTCAGGTCAAGCTATTGCGAGAAGTGAATTTGGAATTACGAATGGTATATTTTGGTCGCCAAACGGAAAGTTACTAGCCTTCTATCAAAAAGATGAAACGAATGTTAGCGATTATCCTCTTCTAGACAACAACGCTTATCCAGGAGCAATGAAGTCGATAAAATACCCAATGGCAGGACAAAAATCAGAAAGTCCGAAAGTTGGAATTTACAACTTGGAAACAAAAAATACAGTATTCATTAGTCCAATGGGTAATTCAGAAGATTATTTAACCAACCTTTCATGGACTCCTGACAATAAATACGTTGTTATAGCTGAAGTGAATCGTGGTCAAAACGCAATGAAATTAAATGTTTATGATGCTGTTTCCGGAAAATTTGTTCGCACACTTTTAGAAGAAAGTAATTCAAAATGGATAGAGCCAGAACATCCAGCATTTTTCCCATCTGAGAAGAGCAACAATTTTGTTTGGGTATCAGAGAAATCTGGATACAGCAATCTTTATTATTATGACTTTAATGGTAAGTTAATCAAGCAATTGACGAACAACAATTTCGTCATGAAAAATTTTGTTGGAGCATTTGGAAAAGGTTCTCAAATCTACTTTACGGCGACAGGTCCAAATCCATTAAACACCTTAGTTTACTCGGTTGATTTATCGGGAAAACAAACTTTAATTACTAAAGAGGAAGGAACACACAACGTAGAAATTTCTACCGATGGTCAATACATTTTTGATGAGTTTTCTTCCCATTCTGTTCCAAGTAAATCATTAGTTTATATGTCCAACGGCAAAAAGGAAAAAACAATTTTAACTGGGTCAAACAAATACGAAGGTGTTGATATTGGGACGACGACAATTGGTGAATTAACTGGTAAAGATGGTACCAAATTGTACACGAGAATGATCAAACCTAAAAACTTCGATGCGAATAAAAAATACCCGGTTTTGGTATACGTTTACGGTGGACCACATGCACAGATGATTACCAACTCCTGGTTGGACGGAGCAAGTTTGTGGATGCACTGGATGGCCGATCAAGGTTACATCGTTTTCACCCTTGACAATCGCGGTTCGGGCGAGCGTGGATTTGCATTCGAAAGTCAAATTCATCGACAATTAGGAACTTTAGAAATGGAAGATCAACTATCTGGTGTGGAATATTTAAAGTCGCTTCCTTATGTTGACGGAAATAGACTAGCAGTTCACGGGTGGAGTTTTGGAGGTTTCATGACTTCTTCTTTGATGCTTCGTAAAGCTGGGACTTTTAATGTTGGTGTTGCCGGCGGACCAGTAACTGATTGGAAATATTATGAGATAATGTACGGCGAACGATACATGGACATGCCCGAAGAAAACAAAGAAGGTTATGAAATGGCTAGTTTAATGACTCACGCAGATAAATTAGAAGGTAAATTATTGCTAATTCACGGAACAATAGACAACGTTGTTGTTATGCAACACAGCTTATCTTTAATCGAAAAGTTTGTTGAATTGGGCGTACAAATGGATTTCTTCCCTTACCCTATGCACGAGCACAATGTGAGAGGAAAAGACCGAGTTCATTTAATGACAAAGGTTTTGAATTATGTAATTGAGAACAATAAATAATCTTCGTAATAAATGCTGAAGTTGAGCTTTGGCATAACGATTTTAAAAGCGGAGGAAATAGAAATATTGCTTTCCGCTTTTTTAATTCAAATCTATATCGTAATATTGCAATAATACTTTTATATGGGAGCCTCAAAATTAGATTCATTTCCGAAAGCACAAACCGATATAGCCGCGCTTATGAAAGCTCTTGGTCATCCGGCTCGTGTCGCAATTTTGGAACATTTAATAAAAGTAAAAGCTTGCATAGGCAACGACATAGTTGACATTCTTCCATTATCACAACCGACTATTTCTCAACATTTGAGAGAACTTAAAAATGTAGGAATTATCAAAGGAAGCGTTGAGAAAAACTCCATTTGCTATTGCCTAAATGAGAAAAAAGTAGAACAAATATTGAATTACATAAAGCAAATCAACTTCGTTTTAGAAGAGGATAAAAAATGCTGCTAATATAAAATATCATGAAATTATCAGAATTTAAAAAAGCACTAAATAACACACCACTCCAATTTACTTTGGAAGACGGAAATATGATTCCCGCTCATTTTCACATCACTGAAATTGGAGCAATCTCTAAAAAGTTTATTGATTGTGGCGGAACACTTCGCAACGAGGAAAAAATAAGCTTTCAACTCTGGTATTCGGAAGATGTTGACCACCGTTTAACGACTGAAAAACTATTGAAAATAATAGAAATAGGTGAAAAACAAATTGGACTGACAGACGACGATATTGAAGTAGAATATCAAAACTCTACAATAGGAAAATTCAATCTAGAAAAATCTGATTTCGGCTTTATTCTGACCAACAAACAAACGGCTTGTTTGGCCATGGACCAATGCGGAATTCCGGTTGAAAAAGTTAAAAAATCACTTTCTAGTCTAACTGAAAACACATGCACTCCGGGAGGAGGTTGTTGTTAATTGCTTATAAATGAAACAAGGAATAAAAGAGTATTGTGATAAACGTTGTAAGGAATTTGATCAAATTTCCGAAGAAAGATTATCTGCTCTAGCGAAAATTGCAGCCTATATTAAATACAGAGAGGACGAACCAATAAATCTTCTTTTTGTATGTACTCACAATTCTCGACGGAGCATGTTGGGTCAAATTTGGGCCAAAGTCGCTTCTCGTTATTTTAATCTTGAAAATGTAGAAACGTATTCTGGTGGAACTGAAGTAACGGCATTTCATACCAATGCTGTTCAAGCGCTTCTGCATATTGGTTTCGATATGACAGTTGAAGGTGACAATGAAAATGCTATCCATAACATGATTTTTGACGATATCCAAAACGCATCTGTATGCTTTTCAAAACTGGTCGACGATAAGGCGAATCCATCAGATAACTTTGGTACTATTATGACTTGTAATCATGCCGATCATAATTGTCCAACGGTGATTGGAACAGACATAAGAGTTTCCTTGCCGTATGTTGATCCAAAATCAAGTGATGGCACTGATAAACAAATGGAAGCCTACTTGAATACTTCAAAAGAAATCGCAAGGGAAATGCTTTATTTATTCTTTATCTCGACAGAAAAATGAGTGTCTCTCGATTGTGGAAAACGCTTATCTATGAAATCTTTGTAACATTTCAATTGATTTTTATTGGAACTGGAGCAATAATCGTAAATCAAAAATACACAGGAACACTTGGCGACTTTGGAATTGGAATCTGTTTCGGTTTAGCTATTTATGTTGGCATTATGTTATTCGGTCGAATTTCAAATGCACACATGAATCCTGCCGCCACACTTTTGTTGCGCGCTTGCGGAAAAATCAATTCGAAAATCGCAGCAATATTGATTATTTCTCAGATTATAGGTGCTTTCATTGCAAGTTTTATTCTATACACCATATCACCAATGGATTCTACCTTAGGATCAACTGCACCTAACGCGGGAATTTTAAATTCTTGGTTTATCGAATTTGGATTAACTACAATTTTATTGATCGCTGTTTGCCTTGTGAGTAATATGAAAGTTCCATTAGTAGCTTTTATTCTAGGAAGTATAGTTTTTCTTGAAGCATGGCTTGCCGGACCATTAACGGGTGCCTCCATGAATCCAATTCGGAGCATTGCTCCGGCAGTCGTTTCAGGAAATACAGAGAATCTATGGATTTATATTACAGCTCCATTTACTGCGTCGGGACTTGTTTATGGCCTAAACCGGACATTTAAACTAGATAGTATTTTCTAAATTTCCTCGACAAGAAGTCGCTCACATACCGTTAGACTAAGCGTTTCTTTTGGGTGCTTTTCATAAGCAACCACTATGCTTCCGTCAAAAGTCTCAATTGAAATTAGTTCAATTTGCATACCTAATTGTATGTCTCGTCGGTTTAAAAAAAGTAGAAAGTCTGCAGATGACTGGTCCAAGGATGCCAACCTATATTTCTTACCTTTCGCTGCATCACTCAACCTTAAATAGTCCTTCTCAATTATTGCACCTTCTTTGTTAGGAATTGGCGAACCATGCGGATCAATTGAAGGATGACCTAGCATAACATCCATTCTATCGAAAAACTTTTCAGATTTAATATGTTCAATTTGTTCGGCTATTTCATGAACTTCTTCCCAACCAAAACTCATTCTTTCTACCAAAAACATTTCCGTAAGTCTATGCTTTCGAATTACAAGAGCTGCCATTTTTCGCCCCAAATCTGTTAAATGAATCGGTCGATACTTTTCGTATGAAATCCACTTTTTCTCAGCTAATTTTTTAATCATCGAATTAGCTGTTGGTGTACTTACATTTAGTATCTGACTCAAATCGGACACAGTACACTGACCATTATCACCAGATAATTTTAATAAAGCCTTGAGATAGTTTTCTTCCGTAGATGAAGCCATTGCGCATGTATTGAAAAGCAAAAGTAGTAAAATACTTTAAAATATTTTGTTAGACTCGTCTAACTTTTTATATTTGCACATCTAATAAATTAGAAATGACTCTCAAAACTATTCTATTAGTTTTATGCTTTTTCGCAATAAACTTTCTATCATTTGGGCAATCAGCACAGATTATTGGGAATTTAAAAATGAATGGGGTCCCATCGAAAGACATCAAAATCTCCATTGTTGGCGGCAATCAAGGTGCCTATACAAACGACCAAGGTCAGTTTAAAATTGAAGGACTTTCAATTGGACAAACCAAAATAGTTTATTCTCAATCTGGGGTTTATTTAGATTCCAGTTTGATTAATATTGAATTTGAAAATCAAAAATATATTATAAATAAAAATATAAAGTTCATTAATCAAAATATTGATGAAGTTGTTGTTACTGGAACACTTAAGGCTGTTGGAAAATTAGATTCACCAGTTCCTGTTGAAATTTACAATAGTTGTTTTTTTCAATCAAATCCTTCTCCATCAATCTTTGAAGCAATTCAAAATGTGAATGGTGTTCGCCCTCAATTAAATTGCAACATTTGTAATACAGGTGACATTCACATCAATGGTTTAGAGGGTCCTTATACAATGGTTTTAATTGATGGTATGCCTATAGTAAGTGGATTATCCACAGTCTACGGCTTAAGTGGCATTCCCCAATCATTGGTTGAGCGCATTGAAATTGTAAAGGGCCCGGCCTCAACTTTGTATGGTTCAGAGGCTGTCGGTGGAATAATAAATATAATTACAAAGGACCCCAAGAAAGCTTCTATCGTTTCGATTGATCATTTTTCAACTTCATGGGGCGAATTGAGCACCGATATTGGACTAAAATACAAACTGACGCCAAAAGTTCAAGGATTAATGGGTATCAATTATTTCAATTATCAACTTCCGTTCGATAAAAACAATGATGGATTTACCGACCTAACCTTATCAAATCGTATTTCAATTTTCAATAAGTTTAGTATCGAGAGAAAATCTAAAAAAACCTTTACCATTGCTGGCCGATACATATATGAGGATCGCTGGGGAGGTCAAATGGATTGGTCACCTAAATTTAGAGGAGGCGACAGCATTTATGGAGAAAGCATTTATACCTCGAGATGGGAAACATTTGGAACTTACCAACTCCCTACAAAAGAAAACATCTTCTTTCAATTTTCTGCAAATGGTCACCATCAGAACTCGTATTATGGAACGACTCCATTTTTTGCCAATCAAACTATACTTTTCGGACAATTATTATGGAATGAAGAATATAAAAGGAGTGACTGGTTAGTTGGATTATCCAACAGGTATACTTCTTATGATGACAATACAAGTGCCACTGGTTCTAGTGACACGGCAAGTTTAAACGTTCCTTCAAAAATTTTCTTACCTGGACTTTTTATTCAAAACGATTACAATTTGAATGAAAATAATAGAGTTTTACTTGGAATACGAGCAGATTACAGTGCAATCCATGGCATTATTCTATCGCCAAGAATCAATTACAAGTGGATGAGCCAGAACAAGAAAAACATTGTCAGATTCGGGCTTGGAAATGGATATAGAGTTGCAAATATTTTTACCGAAGATCACGCAGCTCTGACTGGAGCCAGAAAGGTAGTTTTTAAAAACAAACTAAGACCTGAACGTTCGTACAATACCAACCTAAATTTCGTAAAACAAATACATACTAAGAAGAACCACTACCTCACTTTTGATGCTACGGGATTCTATACTTATTTTGTAAATAAAATACTTCCTGATTACGTAACAGATCCGAACGTGATATTCTATGATAACTTGAGCGGTTATGCCGAATCAGCAGGAATTTCGGTCAATATTGATTTTCAATTCACGAAAAAACTTTCAATAAACGCTGGGGGAACAGTAATGTCAGTTGTAACTGTTGAAAATGGTGTTCGAACGATTCAACCTTTAACAGAACGGGCAAGCGGTACGTGGAGAGCACAATATCTTTTTGAGAAAATCGGTTTAACTTTCGACTATACGGGAAATGTTTTTGGACCAATGAAATTACCCTTGTTGGGAGTGTTAGACAACCGAGAACCCTACTCCCCAATTTTTAGCATTCAAAATATTCAATTCACGAAAAAATTTAAAAATAAATTGGAAATATACACGGGAATAAAAAATTTATTAAACTACCGACCGCCAGCTAATAGTATTGCCAGACCGCATGATCCTTTCGACAAAAATGTAAGCTACGACGCTCAAGGTCAAATCATACCAACTGCTGACAATCCTAATGCTTTATCTTTTGACCCAACATATGTTTACACATCTAATCAAGGAATAAGAGTATTCCTTGGATTCAGATTCAATTTTTAGATATTTTATTTAATCCTTTACACTGATTAAGATTTTTTAAACTTCAGATGAATTAATGATAACTATCTTTGTCGCATGAAAAATAAAACGCGACAGTACTTAGACAATTTAGGCATAGAAAAATTAATGCCTATGCAAGAAGAAGTTCTCGCGCAATTTCCTAATAATAAAGATTTAGTTGTTCTCTCTCCGACTGGTTCAGGTAAAACCCTTGCCTTTCTGCTTCCTATTTTAGAATTGCTCGATGAAAAAATGGAAGGAATTCAGGCTGTAATTATTTCTCCAACCAGAGAATTAGCTTTACAAATTGAAGATGTTTTCAAGAAATGTAAAACAGATTTTAAGATCAATATTACTTATGGCGGTCACTCGATGCGGACTGAAAAACAAAGTTTAAGTGTCGAGCCTACTGTTTTGGTTGCAACGCCAGGTCGTTTGTGCGATCATCTCGACAAAGGAACAGTTCAGTTAGATAGATTAAAATGTATCGTTCTTGATGAGTTCGATAAGTCTCTGGAAATGGGCTTTCAAGGGGAAATGGAATTCATCATTCAGTCGACTCCGAAATCAGTAAAAACAATTCTTTCGTCGGCAACAACTTTAGAAGAAATACCAAAATTTACAGGAATAGAAAATCCAAAATGGATCAATTTCTTGAACGAATTGAAACCAGAACTGACACTTAAAAAGGTCATTTACGGTGAAGAAGAAAAACTACCGAAACTATTCGAATTGATTTGTTCATTGCCGAACGAAGCAACCATGATATTCTGTAATCACCGCGACGCTTGTATTCGTATATGTGAGCACTTGCAAGAAATGGGCGTTCCAGCTTTGGCTTTTCACGGAGCAATGGAACAACCTGATAGAGAGAGATCATTAATTCGCTTCAGAAATGGTTCCGCTAATTATTTAGTCTCAACAGATTTGGCTGCGCGTGGTTTGGATATTCCAGATATCGGAACGGTAATTCATTACCAAATGCCGCAAAAGATTGACAGTTTTACTCATAGAAATGGTCGAACTGCGCGGATGATGGAAAAAGGTCAAGCTATTTTATTTCAAGAACAAGGCAGAGACATGCCAGAATATATAACCAAAGATATTCCTGAATTCAAATTTAAAGAAAACATCACACTTCCTGACTGGCCGGAATGGGATACGATTTATTTCAGCGGTGGAAAAAAAGAGAAAATCAACAAGATCGATTTGGTTGGCTTTTTGATTCAGAAAGGTGAGTTAGACAAAAGCGAAGTTGGTCTAATTACAGTTGTTGATCATTGGTCGTATGTCGCTGTGAAAGCGAGTAAGATAAAGGATGTTATTCACAAAATCCGTAAAGAAAAGATAAAAGGAAAACGTTTGAAAATTGAAATCTCGAGGTGATTACTTCTTGAAAAATTCAGCTATCGTTTTCTCTGCCAATTTATTCTGAGGTGTAAATTGCGTATCCGTTGGTCCGCCAGCTCTTTCATGAAAAGGAAACCATTTCCAGATGAAACCACCGGCCATCCAATCCTTGTCCCACAATTCAAACATTGCTTGCGTAAGACGAACTTGTAATTCTTCATTAACACCTGCATCCTTGTGGTCAAATTCCCACGGTTTTGAAGCGGCATAATCAACACTTCTGTAACCGCATTCCGTGAAAAGTATAGGTTTCCCTGTTTCTTTAAAACATTTATCCATGGAGGAAATATGCGATTGCCAACCTTTTCTGATTTCATCAATTGAAGGATTTTGCTCATCGCTTAAAGGAAAATAAGCATCCACGCCAACGTAATCTAAATCCTTTAAAAATTTTGGTTTATCATAACAATCCCAATTTTCTGCGTAAGTCAATTTTCCAGAATATACTTTTCTAACTTCAGCAATTAAGTTCTTCCAATATGTAGGTCGCTCTTTGACAAATCTTCCAAGTTCAGTTCCTATACAATAAATATCAACCTTTTCCTTTTCGGCAACTTTCGCAAATTTCAATATAAATTGGCTGTAATTCGTTTCAAATTTCTGCCAATCTTCATCCGTTTTCATTTCAATGAAGCCTGTAAATTCTCCATGACCTATCCAAATTTGAGGTTTTAACATGATTCGCATTCCTTTTTCATGGCACATACGTATCGTTTCGCTCGCCCCATCACTTTTTTCTCCCCACCATTGTTTAGGATGATCGAAATGAATAGCCGAAGAATTCAAATTTTGCATAAAAGCAAATGGCATAATCGCAGCATAATTTGCATTGACAGAAGTCATCACCTCAATTTCTTTTGAATCAATTTTTTGAGGTGAAGCAACAAAGCTCAAACCGTTAATCTTTGTAGCTCCCTGTCCATTTGATTGACATGAAAAAAAGCTAAAAAGAAATACCAGAATCGAAAACTTCTTAAAATTACCTATGCTATACATACTTGCAAGTTAAGTTAAAAAAGGCAAAATTCTAAAGATTTTTATTCTATGCATGCATAGTATTGGAATAATTTCTTATCTTTATAGAACAAACTTACAATTATGTCAACCGAAAAAATAAATCCTATAAAAGGTGGAGAGTTTATCATTAGAAAAACTCTTCCTTCAGAAGTATTTACTCCAGAAGATTTTAACGAAGAGCAAAAAATGATTGCACAGATGTGTATAGATTTTATTGCTCAAGAGGTTCATCCAAATTTGGATAGAATTGACAAAATGGAAGAAGGCTTGATGCCATCCATAATGGAAAAAGCTGGAGAATTAGGTATGTTAGGAATGTCTGTTCCTGAGCAATATGGTGGTATGGGTGTGGACTTCAATACATCCATGTTAGCTACAGAGTATCTAGGTCCTGGTCATTCATTTTCCGTTGCATATGGTGCACATACTGGAATTGGAACTTTGCCTCTACTCTATTATGGAACGGAGGAACAAAAGCAAAAATACATACCAAAATTAGCTACTGGCGAATGGAAAGCGGCTTACTGCTTAACAGAACCAAGCGCTGGATCGGATGCGAATTCGGGTAAAACGAAAGCTGTTTTGTCTGACGATGGCAAACATTATTTGATTACAGGTCAAAAAATGTGGATTACGAACGGTGGCTTTGCAAATTTCATGACTGTTTTTGCGAAAATAGACGATGATAAAAACTTGACTGCTTTTTTAGTTGAAGCAGATTCGGAAGGAATTTCATTGAACCCTGAGGAGAAAAAAATGGGAATCAAAGGTTCTTCTACTCGTCAAGTTTTCTTCAATAATGTTAAAGTTCCCGTTGAAAATATGCTTTCTGAGCGTGAAAACGGATTTAAAATAGCAATTAACATTTTAAACATTGGTCGAATTAAATTGGCAGCAGGTGTTTTGGGTGGTTCGAAAGAATCCATTTCAGAATCAATAAAATATGCCAACGAAAGAGAACAATTTGGTCGTCCAATTTCGAAATATGGTGCTATCAAGTACAAATTGTCTCAACAAGCTATTCTAACGTACGTTTTAGAATCTGCGACTTATCGTGTTAGTCAAAATATTAGTGACGCAATTCAAGCTTTGCAAGATGATGGAATGGACAAAGGTAAGGCAACATTAAAAGGTATTGAACAATTTGCCGCAGAGTGTGCCATGATGAAAGTGGCAGGTTCAGAATGTTTGGATTATGTAGCTGACGAAGCGGTTCAAATATTTGGTGGAATGGGTTACTCAGCAGAATCTTCTGTAGAACGCGGTTACCGAGATGCTCGAATCAATCGAATTTTTGAAGGTACGAATGAAATCAATAGAATGTTGACTGTTGATATGATTCTGAAAAGAGCAATGAAAGGTGAATTGGACTTGATGGGACCCGCAATGAAAGTTTCTAGTGAATTGATGAGTATACCATCTTTCGGTGATGCTCCAGAAGGAATTTTCGCTACCGAGGAACAAATGTTGGAAGGATTCAAAAAAACATTGTTGATGGTGGCTGGTTCAGCAGTTCAGAAATTAATGCAAACCTTAAGCAAAGAACAAGAAGTTTTGATGGCTATTGCTGACATTGCAATTGACACCTACCAAGCAGAAAGTGTATTGTTACGAGTTCAAAAAGCATTGCTTACAAAATCTGAAGCAGAAATGGAAGCTCAAATCGCTATCGTAAAAACATACTTCTTCGACCTTTCAGACAAAATAGCGAAGTTCGCAAAAGATGCAATCTACATGTTTGCTGAAGGCGACGAGCGCAAAATGATGTTAATGGGTGTGAAACGCTTCACCAAAACAAATGAAATCAACCCAAAAGAATTACGTCATGTAATTGCTGGAAAAATAATAGAAGCAAACAAATATTGTTATTAATATCCTAAATATAAAAAGCCTGCAAATGAAATCATTTGCAGGCTTTTTTATGTATTCTAATTTCTTTCTATTTTGTAGCTGGAACAAATTTAACTCCCTCTGCTTCGAAAACTTAAGGACTTACCAAGTTTATGCTAAAATTCACGTAAAGAGGATTCGTTAAGTTATTTTCCATTATAAACGGTTGGTCGCCAAAAAAGCCTCTATAGAAATCCTTACCATTTTCTACTCTATCTACATTGTAACTATAGTTGATGCGATAGCCAACAGCCGCAGACATCCAAACGAAACCAACGATTTGACGCTCATATTTCAGACGAGGACGCAATTCGCTTCTTCTTATTTCTAGATCGTTCAAAGGAGCAGCCAATTCGTTTTGATTTCCAAAACGATAGCTAGTACCTTCCAAATCAAAACCTAAAAACAACATACTTCTTTGGCTAAAATTGTAACGCACGTCACCTCTTGCAGGAAGAAGCGATTCAATTCCCCATTTCCGATTGGAACTCGTCCAATTATACATGATTATAGGAAGGTAGTTTAATTCGCCAGCTTGGTAAGTTTGGGATAAACCAATTGCCCACTGTTTACTTTCATTCGGTTTTTTTCCCCACAAAAGCGCAATTGAGTATCGGTTATAATTCAAAGGTTGAAATTTACTGAGTGTATAATCACCACTCATAGCAGCCGCAACTCTGCCTAATAAAAAACTAGTCTCATTGAGCGGTTTATAAACTGAAGTCGAAAGCTCCATATTATTTAAACCATTATCGCTTAGAGCTTTGTGCAAAGGATGAGTCAATTGGCTGGCATTTTCAAAATTATATTGTGTATTCCAATATTGAAGTCCGCCTTGAATAATTATGCTGTTTTTGGAAATGATTGGAATATTTGCGCTTAGCCTGAGACCATGCGTAGCGCTTACCGTTTGACTGGATGCATTATAGATACCATAAGCAGCCGCATCCATGATGTATGATCCTTGAAAATCATAACCAACCGATATTAGTTTATCTGGACTTTTGCCGTTTACTTTTACATTTGCAAAACGCTTTGCACTTTCGTCAACATATTCTAAATCGTCATAAATACTAAAATCTTCTTCCTCCACTATATTGGTGTCGATTTGAGCATTCAACGGAGAAAACCAAAGCAAACATACGCCTGTAAGTAAAATCGCTGCTCTATCAATTCTTATCATCAACTTTTTCTATTTAGATGACATCTTAAGTCGTTTCCAAATATCTGTACGCCCTAGTGCAGAGATTCCAATATATCCTCGTATGTCTAAGGTGTTTTCATCCGTCATTTTAATCGTACAACTGTAAGTATTGCCATTTTCCGGATCGTAAATAGTACCTTCTGACCATTCATTATTACCGCTGTAAGTAAAATCTTTGAGCAAGCGATAACCTTTAAGCGGTGTATTTCTCAGTTTAGAGTCTGGATTGTTCTTGTCAACTTTAGGCTTTTTAGTCAATGGATCGATAGGTTCTCTTAACCATACAATTCGTCCATAATATTTGTCGCCAATCTTATCAATTTTAACTTTTACCTTTCCGTTCGAAGGCTCCCATACACCCGTAAGTTTATCAGCATCAGCCGAAGCAGGCACAAAAGCCATACTGCAAAGAACAATGGACATTAATGAGAATAAAATAATCTTTTTCATAACTTCTTTTTTAATTGTGTTTAACAATGAGTTCCATTTCAATTACTGTGCCAATTTCTTCAATTAAAGCATCTTCAATAAAGTTTAAATCCAACACTAGGCTGAGTTTTTTTCCTTTAAAATAATCTACAATATCCACTTCATCACTAACTTCCAAAGATATTTCTTGATTCTTTGATTTTATCGGATTTTTTATCGCAACTGTTTGCATATCCGTATTTGGACCAACAATTTGGAGTGTTGCACTGGTAAATGCATCAAACTTTATATCATCCTCTTTATTAAGGCTGACAGATACAGATTTAATTTTGATTTCTTTTATTTGATCTTTACTTACGTTTTCTAGTCCTTTCAGGTCGGAAAGCTTAACGGTATATTCAGCTATTAGGCTATTTGGACCTGAGAAAAAAGGCCCAGCACCCAAAGCTTCTAGTTGCAAAGTTACTTTTGTTTCATTTTTTGGAGCGCAAGAAGTTAGAAAAAAGCTTGCTAAAAAAAGAAAAGTAAGATAAATAGGTAATTTTTTAATTTTTTTCATGGCCGAAAAATAATAAATTAATCTTCGAAAAACAAACAGATAAAATTACTTTTTGTTCAATTTAAAAAATTTTTCTTCATTTCACAATGGGTTTTTGACCCAAAAAAGCCCGAGAACATTTCTGTTTCACGGGCTTTTAGAAATTGATAACTCTCTTTTATTTTTTTGCTGGAACAAATTTAATTCCATCCGCTTCAAAACTTGTCGTAATTTTTGGTTGTGTAATTTTCATTATCTCAGCTTCAGCTTTACCAGCGTCTTCAGCAAAGTGACGAAGCATATCAACAGAAACTGTATCAGCATATAACTCTCCATGAAGAAAAGCTTTAGTACCAACCTTAGTTTCCATTGGAATAGTAAAATGATCTTTAAATCTTACCATCAAAGTTTCGTCCTTTGATTTTTGAATATTGATCCAACATCCTGCTTTTGAGCAAACTTCTTCTATGTCAGCTGCAATGGTGTATGCGGAACGCTCGTTTCCTTTGGCATTAAAATCTGTAAGCATAGCAGCAACAGGTATAGCCTTTGTAGTTTCAACCTTATAAGGTCCGTATTCAACAAAATTTGCTGAATCAGCAACTTTAGAATTTGAGCAAGAGAATAGAGCTATGGAAAAACATAACCCTCCTAAAATATTTAATTTCATGTGTTCTTAATTTTCTACAAAGATAAGTAGAATCTTTAGAAATTACTTCTTCTCAGTTTTGAGAAATTTTTGATAGAAATCTTCCACCTGGAAATAATTTCCATTGTACTGAATTTCTCGAAGTCCTAAAGAAATGAAAAATCGTCCAATGATATGCTTTGCATTATCCGACATGTCTTTCATTGTAATCAATGTTTGATGATTTTTTTCATCAAAAGTCACTGTGAAATACATCGTATAATACTCTGCACTTAAAGCAACATCTTTGGCGGTAATGTCATTAGGAACAATAAATGTATAGGAGCCTTTTAAATTTGAACTTACAAAATTGTCAGAAGAAATAGCTGTAGCAGCTCTTTCCTGTCCAAAAGAAACCATCGCCGAACCTAGTATTAATGCGACGATAGATAAAAAACGAGTGATTTTCATAACTTTGGTTTTAAACATTACTAGCTGAAAGGTACAAATTATATCTAATGAAATAAAAATACTCTCAGCTTTTTAATTTATTCATTCAGTTGAATTGCTAATTTCGTGCCAATGACGAAAATCGCATCTCAATCTAAGGTAAAGACGAAAAAAAAAGAGAAAAGTCACGAACCTCTGAAACTTTTTTTGATAAAAGACAGATTAGAAGTTGGTTGTGATGAAGCTGGACGTGGATGTTTGGCTGGTCCAGTAGTTGCGGCGGCAGTAATTTTAGACCCTGAAAATCCAATAATAGGACTAAATGATTCAAAAAAAATCAGCCATATTACACGTCAGAAATTGCGAAAAGAAATAGAAGAAAAATCCTTGGCTTGGGCTGTAGGTTTGTGTTCACCCGATGAAATTGATGAAATAAATATCCTATGGGCAAGTTTTAAGGCCATGCACAAGGCACTCGATAAAATCAAAATCCCATTCGATCATATTCTTGTGGACGGAAATCGTTTTACAACATATCCAGAAGTCGGCAATACCTGCATTATTAAAGGAGATGCAAAATTCCAAAGTATAGCGGCTGCTTCGATTATAGCCAAAGAATTTCGAGATGATTTGATGTCAAAAATGCATGAGGAGTTCCCAAATTACGGTTGGAATCAGAACAAAGGTTATCCAACTTCTATTCATCGTTCTGGGATAGAAAAATTCGGCCCTTGTATTCATCATCGAAAAACATTTCAATTATTGCCGCTTATTCAAACGAAATTGGAATTAGATTAAACATGTGACTGTTGAGAGATTCTAACATCAACCTTCTTTACCAGGCGAGTGATGCGTTAACTTTGAAGACTAGATGTGATATTCTATGATTCGAAATTTTCTTTTCTTTGTTTTGACTTTAGGGGCACTTGCTTGGGTTGTTTATGCAGGGATGAACCTTGTCAATTTCTCTGAAAACAGTAATCCAGAAAAGCTTTTTGGTTCTGAAGACGGTAGAATATTCATTTTAAATCGACCTCAAGAAATCCGAATTGAAGGAACAGATTTTATTCTTCAACCACGGCTAATTGAATTATACGGAATTTTAAGTTCTACCTTACGTAAAGGTGAACGCATCTACGTTTCTGAAAAGAAAGCTCATATTTTGCTGCAAACCAACAATTTGCTCGGTGAAGATGAGATCATGTCACGCTTTAATGCTATTGGCATGGAAAGTATTGGAGCAAAAAAATACAAATGGAATAATTTTAAAATTTCTTTTTTCAAAGGGGTTGTAGATTGTCAAATCGAATCAGAAAAAACAGCATTCAACAATATTAAATGGAATACTTTTGACAAAAAAAGTTCTTGTTCAATCATAGAATTCAGCAATAATCAATCGATAGTAAAGGACTTTTATCAAAGCAACGGAAAAACCACTATTTACACAAGACAGCCACTATTTTCAGAAACTCCAAAAAGTTACGACGACCAAACACTTTATGGAAACTACATCCCTTCTTCAGTCCGCACCTATCATTTTATTGAAAAAACATTCCTTGCTAAAAAGGACCCAGTATTTGTTAAAAATGATGCGTTTACTTGGACTAAATATGGGGTTGTAGCCTTTGAATATAACGGTGCCAATTTCCTATTATTCGACTTCATAGATGGGTACGAGCCAGAACAAATGCTCGAAACCTATTTGGATACTGTTTTGCATCAACACAAACATTTTACTGGCGTTCAACTAACCGAAAACTTTCCGATTAATAACAAACGTGGATTTTATCTTAAGCAAATTGATAATTACGTTCTAGTGTCAGACACAGAAAATGCGCTTAGTGAAGCTGAAGTTGCTTTGCAATTGGATCAGACTCTTTCCAGATATAGAAAAAAGAAAAACCTAATTTTTTCGGACGCACCGCAAATCGTCAATGAACGAACATGGTCGAATGAAGGGAAATCCGCACGTAGTTCGTATCAAGGTTTTTCTATAGGAATGGAGGTTCTAAATTCACAAAAAATTCAACAGTCAATTCCTTCAGATTTTCAAGTGAAAAACTATGCTTTAAGCGCCGAGGTCGTGGATTTTATTGTTGACAGTAACAAGGATTTAGTATTTGCGCTTTCTAAAGACAATTTCATATCTGGTCACGCTAACGGAAAAAGTAATTTCAATGTAAAAGTTAGCGATGGAGTAATCGGCACATTATTTTGGTCCAAAAGCTTTTCAAATGTGGCGATATTCACTAGTTCCAACAAACTTTATTTAGTTTCTCAGGACGGCACAAACCTTCCTGGCTTTCCAGTTGAAATTCCAGGAGGCGTTTCAAAAGGAGCTGTTTCGTTTATTTGGAAAGGGAAAGAGAATTACTTGGTACCTTCTAACGACGGAAAATATTATTGGATTAATGAAAAGGGCGGTATTTTAAAAACTGGAGAGACAGCATTAAAATCAATTGCTCATCTTCCAGATGTCTGGACTTCTGCTAAACGATTGTTTTTTGGTTTCCGGGATGACTCTAATTTTTCAATGATCGAAGCTGAAAAAGGCACCCAACTTCGCTCATTCCCTTTGACAAAAAATGCAGTTTCAGTATGCTTGGAAAATGAAATTAATTTTTTCGACTTAGAGGCAAACGCATTAATTCAACTAGATCAAAAAGGTGCAAAGAAGATGATTACTGACATTCAAATTCCGATTTGGATCAAACCGATTTCCGAACGCGATAATGACGGATTTTTAATAAAAACCGGCAACGTAATTTCTTATTATTCACAAGAAGGGAAATTTAAAATGAAAGTGAAAATTCCATTCGAAAGCGTTGATTATATTGGGTATTCAAATAGTATAAAAAAAGGGGTATTATTGGGGATAATAGATGGATTAAGCAACAAAATCTATCTGTATCAATTGAATGGCTTTAAAATTACTTTACCAAAGAATCAGGCACAGAAAAAATATCAATTAAGTAATCAAGGTAACAACTTAGTAGTTTATACGATAATTGATAAATTCGTAATACAATACGTACTATAAAAAATATGTTGTAATTTTGATTTTGATTAGATTTAAATAGTAAAAATCAAAGCATTATGAAAACTACACAACTTATATTTGGTGTTGCCATGTTGGCAATATTTTCTCTTACGTTTTCATGCAAAAAAACAAATAGAAATAACGCCGCAGAGGTTGTTCAACAAAACAATCTTGGAGATGTTACTTTTCTTGACTTTGCATATATGACTGAGCAAGTTGCCAAAGGACCTTTGTATTTTTCTACTTTCAACGGAGACTGTTCAACATTAGTTTATGATACTACTGGAACAACAATAACAGCTACTATCGATTATGGAACTGTGCTTTGCGTTTGTAATGATGGAAAAAAACGGATGGGAAAAATAATAATCGTATACCCAATTAACAACACTGCGATTGGTTCAATTACAACTGTTTCGCCATCTAACTATTCTGTAAATGGAAGTAAAATTGAAGGATTGCGAACCGCAACGGTAAAAAGCAATACAATTACTGAGGTAGTTTCAACGGCAACAATAACGCCAGGTGAGAAACTTGGAAGCATCACTTGGAACGCTAATTGGACAAGAAAATTCATTGAAAATACGAATTCGCCAAATGTTATTGCTGGCAGAAACTGCGAAATCACCGGAACAACGAATGGCGTCACGGCTCGAGGTGATGACTTCACAGCTACAATTACAGAAGCATTAAATGTTCAATCTGGATGTCGATCTATCAAAAAAGGCATCACAACAATTACTTCTTCAAATTTCAAAGACGAAGCACAAGTTGATTATGGAACAGGAGATTGTGATAAAAATGCTACTCTGATTTATGGTAAAAAAGAAGTAGAGCTAAAATTGTAAAAGAGCAAACAATGCTTCCCAATAATTGAGAACACCGAGCCTAATCTTGGTGTTTTTTTTTACTTTTACTTTCGCATGAAAAATACTTCCAAAAAACATCGTTTTGCCCTAAGTTTATTGTCAGGAATTTTAATGGGAATTTCCTTCCCGCATACTGGAAGTTTATTCTTTCTAAGTTTTGTTGCCTGGGTACCATTACTTCTATTAGAAAATACAATCTCTGAAAAAAACTATAAATCGCGCAAAGTATTCACCCATGCTTATCTCGCTTTTTTCCTTTTTAATTTAATATCAACGTGGTGGATCTATTTCGCAAGTGCTGGTGGTGCTATAATGGCTGTTTTCGCCAATTCTTTGCTTATGGCAGGAGTATTTTATTTATTTCATTTAACGAAAAAATACGTTGGTAAAAAGGAAGGTTATTTGTCATTATTTATCTTCTGGATAGCGTTTGAATACATGCATTTTCATTGGGAGCTTTCATATCCTTGGTTGAATTTGGGAAACACTTTCGCCAGAGTTCCATGGTTAGTTCAATGGTATTCATTTTCAGGAATTCTTGGTGGTAGTTTATGGATTTTAATCATGAATGTTTTGATCTATCGACTTTACTTAAAAATTCGGATCAACAAATTGAACTGGCGCTCTCAAATTCCAATGATGACTTTTGCTGGTTTCGTTTTATTCATCCCAGCTATAATTTCATTGGCTCAATATTTTAACTATTCAGAGAAGAAGAATCCCATGGAAATTGTTTTGGTTCAACCGAATATAGATCCTTATAACGAAAAATTTACTTCTGGAATGGAAGGTCAAATAGATAAAATAACTCATCTGGCTGATGGAAAAATAACGCCTAAAACGGATTTAGTTATGGCGCCTGAAACGGCATTGAGTTATGAATTTGACGAAGACCAGTTCAAACGTTATCCTTTCTCCGCAATGCTCGATTCCGCTACTTCACGCTGGGGATGTGACTTATTAATAGGCGCTTCGACTGTTCGCGCTTTTGAAAATAAGAATTCAAGCGCTTCTCGACCATTCACCGATGGTCCTGGATTTTGGGAAAGTTACAATACCTCTTTGCTTTTAAATACTGAGGGTGAAGCTAAATTCTTACACAAGTCTAAATTGGTACTGGGTGTAGAAAAAATTCCTTTTATTTCTATGATTCCTTTTCTTGAAGATTTCTCTATCGACCAAGGCGGTGCTTCGGGAACATTGGGAATTGAAAAAGAACCTCAGACCTTAACGACTAAAAATGGTGTCATAGCTCCCGTAATTTGTTATGAATCTATTTATGGTGAATTCGTAGCACAGCAGGTTCGAAAGGGTGCTGAAGTTATTGCCATTATAACAAATGACGGTTGGTGGAGCGATACACCCGGCTATAAACAGCACATGAGTTTTGCACGTTTGCGAGCTGTTGAGAATCGACGAAGCGTTGCTCGTTCAGCAAATACTGGTACTAGCGGATTCATTAATCAACGTGGAGATATTGTCGATGCTTCTTTATGGTGGACGCCATTAGCGATGAGAGGGACAATAAACAAAAATCGAGAACTTACAGTTTATAGTCAATACGGAGATTTCATTGGGCGATCCTTTGCCTTTGTAAGTGCTCTTTTACTATTGCTTACTTTTGTTAGACGATTCAAAAAGAAATTTGCAACATCGCAAACGGCGTGACTAAGTTTTTCGTTCATGAAATTGAAAAATAAAATTAGATAATGGCTCAAAATCAAATTGAAAAAATTAATTCAGAACAACTTGTTGAAGAACATGCAGATTATCTTTTTCAATTTGCAATGTCAAAAATTCGCAATCGTGACTTAGCGTTGGATTTTGTTCAAGAAACGATGCTGGTTAGTCTAGAAAAAATAGAACAATTTGAAGGAAGAAGTTCTCTACGAACATGGATGACAACTATTTTAAACCGGAAAATAATCGATTATTGGCGAAAAGAAAAGAGAACCCAAGGCACAGTGGATATTTCTGACAACGAAAATTCCACGTTTACAGCAAATGCCAATTTCATTCCAAAAGATCCACACCAACTTTCTGAAGAGGCTGAAAAACGAAGTATTCTCGAAATATGTATCGATAAATTACCCGATAATTGGCGTGAAATTGTCCATGCGAAGTACTACGATGAAAAAAATGGTGAAGAAATTAGTAAGGAATTCAGAATAACCTCGTCTAATTTCTGGGTCATTATCCACCGTGCAAAAGCGCAATTGCGTGATTGTATGGATAAAAAATACTTGTCTTAAAAATGAAAATACCAAACATACCTTGCGAAGAAGCTGCGGTTAACATTGAGAAATCATTTTGGAAACAGTTGAATTTTATCGATTGGGTAAAAACACGTTGGCATTTATTTCTATGCAAAAACTGTTCTGATTATGAAAAAGACAGCACAGTTCTTCATCGTTTGCTTTGTTCGTTAAAGAAACGAGATGACTCCGACAACTTATCAGAGGCGGATAAAATACGTTTAAAAGAATCTTTAAACCACTAATGATTCTTATTTAGCAAGAAAATTAGCAGCATACCTAGAATAATAGTTAAAAAGGGAGTGAAATTGTGTTTCATGCGCTTTTCCATTTCCTATCACGAACTAATAGCATTAATTTTAGTCAACATGATAAAACAACCTTTAAGATTCTCCGCATTTTTACTTATTTCTATAACTAGTTGTACTGAAAATAAACCATCAGAACAGGTATTAAACATTGAGAAAAAAGTATCTCAATCAGAAAAAATTATTCAATCATCCATAGAAGCACATGGAGGAGAAAAATTATTCGAGAGCTCATATACATTCGACTTTCGAGGTAAAAACTATTCTTTTACTCAGAAAAGAAATAGTTCATTTTACGAATTAAGCTTCAATCAAAATGATTCAATTTTATTAGACAAACTTGATAACGGCAAATTTACTCGAACTATTAATGGTGAAATTGCACAACTCGATTCAAAAGAAATTGACCAATATTCGAATGCTTTGAACTCAGTGATTTATTTCACCTTGCTTCCCTTCAAATTAAACGACCCCTCAGTTATTAGCGATTACAAAGGAAAAACAAAAATCAAAAATAATTCATATGATGTCGTTCAAGTCTCTTTTACGGCTGCGGGAGGTAAAGATCACGAAGATGAATTTTACTATTGGTTCAATTCAAAAAATCACAAAATGGAATACTTCGCTTATAGTTACAATGTTAATGAAGGAGGGATTCGATTCCGTGTGGCAAAAAACCCACGAAAAGTTAAAGGAGTCCTTTTTTATGATTTTGAAAACTATAAAGCCGAAATTGGAACCCCGATGGAAAAGCTTCCTTCACTTTATGAAAAAGGAGAGTTAAAATTGCTCTCTGAGATAATAAACGAAAATATTAAAATAAGAAAAGCGCTCTTTTGAAGCACTTTGCTTTTGGAATAAAGTTGAATTAAATTCCAGTATAATTCTGTGGAGTAATCGTTTTCAATTTTGCTCTTACCTCATCAGAAACTTTCAAGTTATCAATAAACTCGTGAACAGATGCTTTTGTAACCGCTTCATTCTTCCGCGTTAATCCTTTCAATGCTTCATATGGTTCTTCAAAACCAATGCTTCTGAGGACAGTTTGAATCGCTTCGGCAACCACTGCCCAGTTGCGTTCCAAGTCTGCTTCAATAGCAGCTTCGTTCAACAACAATTTATTCAAACCATTCAAAGTAGATTTCATTGCAATAAAAGTATGCGCAAAAGGCATTCCTATTGTTCTGAGAACAGTTGAATCCGTCAAATCTCGTTGCAGTCTAGAAACTGGGAGTTTTTCAGATAAATGTCCAAAAAGTGCGTTTGCAACTCCAATATTTCCTTCTGAATTTTCGAAATCAATTGGGTTAACCTTATGTGGCATAGCGCTAGACCCAATTTCTCCTTCTTTCAATTTTTGCTTGAAATAGTCCATGGAAATATAGGTCCACATATCTCGATTCAAATCTAGAATGATGGTGTTGATTCTTCTAAGAACATCAAAAAGTGCGGCTAAATTATCGTAATGATCAATTTGCGTTGTTGTCTGAGAGCGATCCAATCCCAGGTTGTTATTTACAAAGTTATTTGCAAATTTCACCCAATCATGATTTGGAAATGCGATGTGATGTGCATTGAAGTTCCCTGTTGCTCCACCAAATTTAGATGAATAAGGTGTTGTTTCCAATTGAGCCATTTGAACTTGCAATCGTTCAACATAAACTTTAATTTCTTTACCCAAACGAGTTGGCGAAGCTGGCTGACCGTGTGTTCTAGCCAACATCGGAATATCTTTCCATTCGTTTTGAAACTCAATCAATTTATCAACCATTGATTTCAAAAGCGGCAGATAGGTCTGTGAAATTGCTTCTTTAAGTGAAAGTGGAATACTCGTGTTGTTAATGTCTTGCGACGTCAAACCAAAATGAACGAACTCCAAATATTGGTTCAAGTTCAATTCACGCATTTTTTCTTTCACGAAATATTCAACCGCTTTAACATCATGGTTGGTGATTTTCTCTTTGTCTTTAATCCAATTCGCATCGGCCTCAGAAAAGTTTGTGCAAATAGCTTCCAAAGCAGGAATTTTATCCTTTGGAAAATCTGACATGCCTTCTATTCCCTCAACTGCCAAGGCAATCAAATATTTGACTTCAACAATTACACGATATTTTATCAATGCAAATTCCGAAAAAAACGGACGAAGTTCTGATGTTTTGCCGTGGTAACGACCATCGATAGGTGAAATTGCTGTGAGAGAATTTAGTTCCATGTTTTAGTTTTATTGATTATCAGTTATTTAACCTAAATCACCGGTAAAAAAGAAAGCGCAAAGATAGTAAATTATTGTCGAATTAAAATTTGGATTGCGGATTGCGGATTGCGGGAAATAAAAAAAGTTAATCCTCAGCTGAATAAGAAACTGAAGATTAACTTTTAAATATTTAGATGATGAATTTCTTATTTCTTCATCCAACGGAAATTCATTTCTTCTTTCGCATCGAATAAACAAACATATTCCCCGCTAGGTAAATTTTGAACATCTAGTTCATTTAACCCTTCTTTAAGAATTACAATTTTCACCAATTCACCTTTCAGGTTGATAATTCGAATTTGGCTGTTCTCCATCACAGGTTTAACAATGATATTTAATTGATCAATTGATGGATTTGGATACCACTTTACAGACTCACTTCCAAGTTCGATTAAACCTGTGAAATCAAGCTGTAAAACTAGAGTTATCGTGCTATCACATCCTGCCGAATTCAGAACTATTTGAGTATAGGTTCCTGACGAAGAATAAGTTGTTCCATTCAACACATACTGATCCAAAGCATTAATATTCAATGTAGACGAAGTTGGTTGATTTACGGTAACAACAACTGAATCAGCTCCTGGGCAATTGAATCCATTCGAACCAGTTACAGTATAAGTTGTCGTGCTTGTTGGATTGAAAGTAATATTATTGAATACGCCATTATTCCAAGTCAAAAAATTACCGCCTGAGGCAGAAAGTGTAACTGATGACCCCGCACAAATACTTGTATCATTCCCTGCATTAATTACAGGACTTGGGTTGATAAAAATTGAAACATTGTCAGACTGAGTGCAACCTGCAGCATTGGTTCCTACTACTGAATAAGTTCCTACAATAGTTGGTATAAATGGGACAGCGTTCGTCACTCCGTTGTTCCAAACATAGCTGATTCCACCTGTTGCTGTTAATGTTACAGAATCGCCATCACAGATCGTTTGACTAAGTCCTGCATCAATGGAAATTGGCGTAATAGATACTACGACATCATCCCAAGCAGAACAGCCTGCGGCATCAACACCAGTTACAACATAGGTTTTAGTTGTCGTAGGGTTAAAACTTGTTCCATTTGTAATTCCTTGATTCCAAATATAAGTACTCGCTCCTGAACCATTTAAAGTTATGCTTTGACCTGCGCAAATTGTTGTGTCACTGCCTGCACCAATACCTGTTAAAGTATTCGTTTCGTTATATAAATCAGAAATTTCACAAGCCGTTAATGCCCTATCCCAAATTCCTAAATCATCCATACTCCCATTGAAATAACCTCCAGAAATTCCTTTTCCTACGTATAGTGGCAAATTCGCTGAGGTTACACCAGTATAGGTGAATGTATTCGTTCCCTCAAGCACACCATTTCTATAATGGGACATCGCTCCAGCATCGTAGACCATTACATAATGTTCCCAAGTCCCAGTATTCAATCCGGTTGTCGGGGCATTGATCCATGCTGACTGTTGTTTATTGGTTGCAAATGTCATACTGGAACCTCCGCCTTGCCAAAGCCAAATAAAATTTCCAGCAGCACTAGATCCATGAATTAATGCCACTCCACCAGTTGCATTTGGTTTAGTCATCCAAACAGAGATTGTAAAACTTCCAGTTGATGTTAAAACGAAGTTTTGCGTATTTCTGCTCATTGATTGGTTAGTACCATTAAAAGAATACGCAGAATTAGGAATGCCATTATGATCAATTGTTAAAAGTGCCCCGCTGTTGGTCAAATGACTCGCGTAAGAACTAACATCATTCGTATTTCCAGAAAAAGGATAATAACCTCTCAATCCGTTCTGAGGAACATAACTTGGAATTTGAGAAAATGATAAAGTCGAAAGTAAAGTAAAAATTAGTAGAAGAGTTTTTTTCATATTTTTTTGATTTGAATGGCTAAGATATTAATTTCTATTTTTTTTAAGAATTTTGAATTCTTATCTAACACATTAACCGTTAGAATAGAAAAATTCAACAACTCTAAAGTGGTAATGAACTTCTAATAAAAAAGCTACTTTTGTCGAAGTGAAAAGAATTGCTGTAAAAATCGCCTACCGAGGCATAACATTTCATGGATGGCAGCGCCAGCCAAGAGAAATTTCTGTTCAAGAAACGATAGAGGAAAGTTTGTTCAAATTACTCGGCAAAAGGGAAAAATATCCAATTGTTGGGTGTGGACGAACAGATACTGGTGTACATGCTAGCGAATATTTTTTTCATGTCGATGTGCCGAAGGAAACAGATTTACAGGATTTGGGCCACAAGCTCAATCGAGTTGTCGGTTCGGAAATTGTTATCAAAGAAATGAAAGAAGTTGCTTCTGATTGGCATGCTCGTTTCGATGCAAAAAAACGAACGTATCATTATTTCATTCATCGTGAAAAAGATCCATTTATCACGGACGAAAGTGTATACGTTCCAGGGCCATTGGACTTCGGCAAAATGAACGAAGCATGTCAATATTTGATGGGTAAACAAGATTTCACCTCGCTTTCCAAATTACATACGGATGTTAAAACAAACATCTGCACAGTCTCAGAAGCCAAATGGGTTCAGATGAACGAAACGCGTTTTTATTTCGAAATTTCTGCCGATCGTTTCCTTCGCAATATGGTTCGCGCAACTGTAGGAACACTTTTGGAAATTGGTCAAGGAAAAATGGAACCTTCAGAAATGAAAACTATCCTAGAAAAAATGGATCGCGGAGCTGCTTCACAATCGGCACCTGGGCAAGGGTTGTTTTTGTGCGGGGTTGAGTATTGATTGGGAAGTTCTTGAGTGTAGAGTTGTAGTGTAAAAATCCATTTTACACTCTCCACTTTAACACTTTTCACTTCATTATTTCACCACCAAAATATAATTATTCTTCTTCCCTTTCCCCAGCAAAACGTATTTGTCGTTGATTAAAGTTTCTGGAGTAATTATACAGTCCTCTCCTACTTTTTCTTTGTTTACAGAAATGGCATTTCCTTTGAGTTCTCTTTTCGCTTCACCGTTTGAGGCTAAAAATCCTGTTTTACTAGAAAGTGCATCCACGATAGTCATTCCGTTTTCTATATCTGAACGATCGACTTCGGCTGTTGGGACTCCATCAAAAATGGCAAAGAAATTCTTTTCAGATAATTTTTTCAAATCATCAGCTGTCGATTTTCCAAAGAGAATGTTGCTTGCCGCAATGGCTATTTCTAATTCTTCTTTACCGTGAACACGCTCTGTAATATCTTCCGCGACTGCTTTTTGCAATTTTCGCATGTGTGGTTCAGCTCGATGTTCAGCAATTAATTTATCAATCCCATCTTTTTCTAAAAGGGTAAATATCTTAATGTAATTTTCTGAATCCGAATCGCTTGCGTTCAACCAAAACTGGTAAAACTCATATGGCGTAGTTCTATTAGCATCTAACCAAACTGCACCAGACGCTGTTTTTCCAAACTTGGTACCGTCTGCTTTTTTGATTAATGGAGTTGTAACTGCGTATGCTTCATTTCCACTTTTCCGACGAATCAATTCTGTTCCTGTTACAATATTTCCCCATTGGTCAGATCCACCCAATTGAACGATGCAATTTTTGTGTTCGTTCAGCCAGTAGAAATCATAACCTTGAACCAATTGGTAGGAGAATTCTGTAAAGGACAATCCAGTTTCCAAACGCTTTTTTACTGAATCTTTCGCCATCATGTAGTTCACAGTGATGTGTTTTCCTACGTCACGAATGAAATCCAAGAAGTTCATATTTTTGAACCAATCGTAATTGTTCACCATTTCGGCGCCCGTTTCACTATCGTTGAAATCTAAAAAACGAGACAATTGATCTTTCACACATTGAACATTGTGGTCCAAAGTTGAGCTATCCAATAAATTTCTTTCATCTGATTTTCCAGAAGGATCGCCAACCATTCCTGTTGCTCCGCCAACTAAGGCAAAAGGTTTGTGTCCCGCACGTTGAAAGTGAACCAAAGTCATAATTTGCACAAGATGGCCAACGTGCAGTGAATCCGCAGTTGGGTCAAAACCAATATAACCAGAACGAACCTGCTTGTTCAAAGCTTCTTCCGTACCCGGCATCATGTCGTGTATCATTCCTCTCCACTGCAGTTCAGCGATAAAATTCTTTGGCATTACATTTTAGATATTAGGATGGTAGGACTTTAGGACTCAAGACATTATTTTTCGACGAAATCGTTATAAAGTCTTGGCATCACAAAAGTCCTTCTATCTCATTATTATTTTCTTGGCAATTACTTTGCGTACCTAAATGCAAAAATAATAGATTAGAACATAAAACAATGATTCTAACATGTTCAATTAGACTTTACTCGAATTGAAAAATGACTTTTGAACAAAATGAATACGAAAGAATACATCAATTACGGATTAACAAAAAAAATCCTCTTCCAAAAAATTGAAAGAGGATTGATGAAAAATAAAGTAGTGGTATTTACTTTTTTACAAAGTTCTTAGTAATTAACTTGGTTTGGTCTGAACTAATAACCTTAACGTTATACATACCTGGAGATAAATTGCTGACATCAAAAGTGTTTAAATTTCCACTTTCAAAATTCATGCTTTGCCCCATTAGGTTATAAATTTCGATTGAATAATTTTCAATTCCGGAAACCATGATTTTTAGATCATTTTCTGCTGGATTAGGATAAAGTTTGATACTCGTTTGTTCAGCAATTGCCTCTTCAAGTGAAAGTGTTACTTGATCAAATAGAGCATTAATATTTGCCCCTACACCTCTACCTGTTGTTAGTCCAATTTCATTTCCAAACTCGTAGTGAATTCCACCATAGAGTCTTGAAATAGCTGCCTCTTCGGCAGCTTCATTAAAAGAATTAAATGAACGAGGACCACCAAAATTAGAACCGTGTGCACTATCGATAAACGAATAAGAAGTACCTAAATAATCTTCCATAATTGCTTCCATAGCGCCTGATTGAGAAGAGTGTCCACTAGAGTATTCAGGAAAAGGTGGAGTTTGAACCAAAGGAACCCAATTAGAGTCAATATTATCATTTATATAACCTATTGGTCGAATACAGTTGTATAAGTATTTCGTTTTCCAACATGCTCTAAAAGCATCCGCAAGTGCCATTCCCATTTTTGCGTATTGTAAAGTGGCAGTTTCGAGTGATGCATTCTCAAAAATCAATATGTTCTTAAGCATAGCCATACTATGACCTGGAGGAGAAAAAGTCCCTCCGCCATCGGCCCAGTATTGTGCTATTATGACTTGACCTGGAGTATTATTTGTAGATTGTAAATAAACATCATTTGCATAATTATAAAAAGCAGAACCAGGGGATGTTGAAAATGCTGGTGGAGGCCCCGGAATAGTGCTTACCATATTGTCTAATACGAAAGGTCTATTATTTCCCCATTGCGGTTGTAATGCCAATTGTCCTGTCAAAGGAACCCACAACCCCGCACCAACAGGCGGTACATATGAAGTTGGGAAATTAGAATTGTAACCTTGATGTCCACCATCATTTTTAGAATATAGAAATATATCATTCGCAATATTTTCTCCGTATAGTTTTGAGTCGGCGTATACAGATGCTGAAACTTGAGATTGAAAAATTACGTTGTACGAATTCTTGTAGGCATGCAGGATAGCCTTATTTGCTTGGCTAGCATTCGCCCATAAACTATCAATTATTACGGCCAACACATTATTGGCTACTGTCGGCCAATGATAAACAGCTCCCGAACTGATCGGCGTTACAGATTGAAATTGAGGAAGTTTATTCACGAAACTGATATTGTTTGGCATACCATTCACGATTGCTTCGTAAAGCGCTAGGCCTGTATAACCAAAGGCTCTAGAAGCAACCGGTGGAGTAAATCCTGGAGTTTCTTTCGTAAGCTTCAATGTAAAATCAAAGTATTTGTTGGGAACTTCGGCTGAATAAGTATTTGCTATTTGAGCGTTCAAATTGTACAACATAAATGTTGAACACAGAAGTAGAAGTGTTTTCATAATAATGTAGTTTTCAGCGAATTTATTAAATAAAACTTGTTAATAAAAATTTTTTTTTACTGCTTCAAGATTTAAAAGGAAATACGTGCACATTTAGAGTTTTAAAAACCCTGTGTTACTAATAAAATGAAAAGGGCCTATTTACAAAATACGGATATTGGGAACCGCCAAAAAACCAGTTAAAATAATTAATAACAAGTGTTTAAGTCAATTTATTTTTTACTTGTCAATTCTTTAAACACTTCCTCTAAACGTTTTTCTTCAACACGAAGCGTGAGCACGAGTAATTTATTTTCTTGGGCGAATTGGGCGATTTGTTTTCTTAAATCTACGTTGGCACTTCCTTCGAATAACCAGCCCTCGCCAACTTTTTCTACTTTTCTTACGTTGGTGATTTTCGTCAAACGAGATTTTGAAAGTTCTCCTTCGAATTCAGCATAAATGGTGATTACTTGTCCTTCTGCATGCTGTAATTCACTTGTTTTACCGTCCGCAACGATCTCACCTTTATTGATGATAACAACACGGTCACAAATTGCTTCTACTTCCTGCATGATATGCGTAGATAGCATAACTGTTTTTTCTTTCCCGATTTTTTTAATCAACTCACGAATTTCAACCAATTGATTCGGATCCAATCCTGATGTTGGTTCATCCAAAATCAATACTTCCGGATCGTGAATAATTGCTTGAGCAAGACCTACACGCTGACGATAACCTTTGGAAAGCATTCCTATTTTTTTGTTTTGCTCTATTTCCAATCCGACAGCTTTAATCATTTCGGCAACGCGCGCTTTTACATTTTTGATTTTGTAAATATTTCCCACGAAAGTCAAATACTCTTTCACGTACATATCAAGGTAAAGTGGATTGTTTTCCGGCAAATAACCTATCAACCTTCTTGTGTCCAACGAATCCACGTCAACTAACTTACCGCAAACTTTCACTTCACCACTTGTGGATGGAATGAATCCTGTAATAATTTTCATCGTTGTCGATTTTCCAGCACCATTCGGACCTAAAAAACCAACTATCTCACCTTTTTTCACTTCAAAAGAAATGGAATTTACAGCTGCTTGTTCGCCATAAAATTTGGTCAGATTTTTTACCTCAATTGACATGTACTTTGTTTTGAGGAGCGAAGATAATGAAAATCAAACTGACATTTGACTGTTGACTTTCACTTTTGACTTTAATTCTTCTGTTAAGAGTCAAAGGTCGACAGCCAATGGTCAAAATAAGTATCTTTGTTCCCGATGTCAATGCAAGCAAAAGTTTTAAAGTCTACAGGGAAGTTTTACAATGTTCTTTTACCGAATGGTGAACCTGTTCTTTGTCGAATACGCGGAAAAATTAGACTTTCTGGATTAAAAACCACAAACCCAGTTGCTGTTGGCGACGAAGTAATTATCGACGATCAATTTGATGATGAAGGCCGTGGAATGATTATCGATGTGATGCCCAGAAAGAATTACATCGTTCGTAAATCGACAAATTTGAGCAAGCAAATGCAAATTTTAGCTGCCAATGTCGATAGAGCATATTTAATGGTCACCTTGCATTCACCAAATACGCATTTAGCTTTTATCGATCGGTTTTTAGTGTCGACTGAATCGTTTCGAATTCCTTGTACTTTGCTTTTTAATAAAATTGATCAGTACAGTGAAAAAGACATGATCAAAATCGACGAGTACATCGCAAAATACGAGGCAATTGGTTATCCATGTTACAAAATTTCAACTTTTGATGAGAAATCCGTAGACTTTTTACGCAAAGAAATTTATGGTCAACAAGTGATGATAGGTGGACATTCTGGAGTTGGAAAAAGCTCTTTGATAAATGCTTTAGACGCCTCCATTTCAGCTAGAATTGGTGAGATTTCACAATCGCATTCTCAAGGTCAGCACACCACAACTTTTGCAGAAATGTTTCCACTTGAATCTGGTGGATTTATTGTTGATACACCTGGAATACGAGCATTTGGAATTATCGAAATCGAGAAAGAACATATTGGTCATTATTTCAAAGAAATACGTGAATTGATGGATGGTTGCAAATTCAACAATTGCAAACACATAAATGAACCGCATTGTGCAGTAAAAGAGGCTTTGAAAGAAGGAAAAATTGCTGCTAGTCGATACGATAGTTATTGGCAAATGATGATGGAAGATCCGAATGATAATTACAGGAAAAATATTTACGGATGAGGATAGTACTTCAACGTGTAAGTGAGGCTTCAGTGAAAATCGATGGAGAAATCAATGGTCAAATTGGTAATGGATTGCTTGTACTTTTGGGCATAGAAACCAACGATACTTCAGAAGATATCGATTGGTTGCTAGGAAAAATAATGCTGATGCGCATCTTTTCGGATAGCGAAGGAAAAATGAATGAAAGTGTTTTAGATCAAAATGGAGAAATGCTTATTATCAGTCAATTTACATTGCATGCTTCAACAAAAAAGGGAAATCGACCAAGTTTTATAAAAGCCGCACGACCAGAAATTGCAATACCTTTGTATGAAGAATTCATTTCGAAAGCCGAAAAAGAAACACCAGGCAAAGTGCAAACTGGAAAATTTGGCGCCGATATGAAAGTTAGCTTGGTTAATGATGGACCGGTGACTATTTTATTGGATTCGAAGAATAAAGAATAAATTGACGTCGGACTGGAAGACTTATGACGAAAGGACAATAAAAGTCCTAATATCCTGAATCCTCTTGTCCTGAATCTCGTAAAAAATGGAAATAAAAGAAGCACAAAATATAGTCGACAAATGGATCAAGGAAGTTGGCGTGCGTTACTTCAACGAATTGACCAATATGGCAATGCTAACTGAAGAAGTTGGTGAGGTGGCTCGTATCATTGCTCGACGTTATGGTGAACAAAGCGAAAAAGAGTCCGACAAAAACAAAGATCTCGGTGACGAATTTGCAGACGTATTATTTGTCTTAATTTGCTTAGCCAACCAAACAGGTGTTGATCTCGAGGAGGCTTTGAAAAAGAATTTAGAAAAGAAAACAATTCGCGACGGCGAGAGACATAAGAATAACGAAAAATTGAAATAGAAGATTGACTCAGGACTTAAAGACCAAGATTGCAGGACGCGTAAGTCCTAAAATCATGAATCCTCAAGTCTTGAATCCTAAAAATAGATTCATAACTAGAAAACAAATGGCATTCAAAAAATTACAAGAAACCTTAATTGAGAATTTAACTGCAGCAGGATATACAGATTTTTTACCTGAACAGAAACTGCTGTTCTCAAAAATACGAGAAGGGAAAAACCTTGTCGTGTTGACCGAAGGTGGCAAAGGTTTATCGAGTTTGTTTTTAATGACAGCATTGCATAAAGTTCCCGAACCAGAGGAAGGTTCTCCAAGAGTTGTAATTATATGTGCAACTGACGATGAAGCTCAAGAGAGATATGAAGACTTAAAAAAATGGTCTCGCCACATGGATTTGACAATCGATTTGGCTCATGAAAGAGGAAAACAAATTCAACAACGAAACGATATTTTTGATGGAACTGAAATCGTTATTGGAACAACAAAACGGATTTATGATTTATACATTCAAAGTGGTTTGAACTTAAATTTGTTGCGCCTTTTTATCATTGACGATGCGAACCAAACATTGATAAAAAACAATCCTGGTTTCTTAGCACGTTTTGCCGATAGTTTACCAAAGTGCCAGATTCTAATTGGTGCGAAATCTTATAATGAGAAGTTGGAAGCTTTTTGCGAGCAGATACCGTTTGGGTTTACCAAGGTGAAGATGTAGATGTTTTTACCGCGGAGGGCGCGGAGATTTTCGCGGAGAACAAAAAGTTTTTATTGTTCGAGAAGCCACTTTTAAATAAACTTTTTGCGTAACTTAATATTAAAAGTTAAGACAGAAAATGAATTAGCGGGGATTATTATTGGTGCCGGAATTGAAATTCACACTGCCTTAGGTCCGGGATTATTAGATAGTGCCTATCAAGATTGTTTATTCCACAAATTAAAGAAATTAGGCTTTAAAGTTGAGAAAGAAAAAGCTATGCCTTTGATTTATGAAGAGGTTAATTTAGATTGTGGATATCGCATTGACTTACTCGTCGAAAACAAAGTGGTTATAGAACTAAAAAGTGTATCAGAATTAACGGATATTCATCTAGCGCAAATTCTAACTTATTTAAAATTGGGTAATTTCAAATTAGGGCTACTAATGAATTTCAACGAATACCGTCTAAAATCTGGGATAAAACGAGTTGTAAATAAACTGTAAGAACAACTATTATTTTGCACTAACTCATTTCACATTGCGTCCTCTGCGAAAATCTCCGCGCCCTCTGCGGTTAATCCACGAGCTTTTTGGCAACTATTTTATCAATCGGAAAGGTCATATCATTTTCAGAAAGATCTTTTAAACTTCGCCAAACCAATTTTTCACCATCCAATTCGTGCTTATAGTTTAATGAAACCGTTTCTAATTCATGTGAATTCGCATACTTCACGTAATAATAGAAACTAATCAACTGATGATCTTGACTAAACGCTGAAACTTGCAAAAAATCATTTACATAAAACAAGTCCCCGACTTCCACATCTATACCACATTCTTCTTGAAATTCTCGGATGAGACATTCCTTTTGACCTTCACCAAATTCTAATCCTCCGCCAGGAAATTTAATCATGGATTTGCCAAAACGTAATTCGGAAGAAAGCAAAACTTCTTGTTTGTCGTTGATCAATATCCCGTATACGCGAAGGTTGAATTTATTCATTTACTTTTCTAAAATTGCTTTGATATTCGGTCGGAAATACTGATCAGATTTCAACACCTTTCCATCTTCTCTGTAAATCGGCTCACCATTAACATCCAATTTACTCATGTTCGAACGCTGTATTTCTTGAAACACTTCTTCAATTTTGTATTGAACTCCATGTTTTAAAATCGTTCCACACAGAATGTACAACATATCGCCGAGCGCATCTGCAACTTCTACGATATCACCATTTTTAGCCGCCTCCAAATATTCTTCATTCTCTTCTGCCATTAATCGATGACGAAGGTCAATATCCGCCTCACTTAAATCAGTGGTTGGCTCGTAGTTATTATCTATTTTGAACGCTGTATGAAATTTTTCTACAGCAGAAATGATCTCTTGGAATTGCATGTTTTAGTTTTTGAAAGGTGGAAATTAGTGAAAATTGATGTTTTTAGGGCCTTTTTTCGTAAATTAGATAGTATAACTTTCACCCTCTTTTAAATAAATATTTGGTCATGAAAATTCATAAAAAGGTTATCGTAGTTACAGGTGCAGGCAACGGAATAGGACGTGAAATTGTATTGAATCTTTTGAAAAAAGGAGCAAAAGTAGCTGCCGTTGATTTGAATGAAACTTTTCTAAATGAAACAGTCAAATTGGCAAATGTAAAAAACACAGATTTATCAATTCACGTATTAAATATTACTGACAGAGAGGCGGTTAAAAATTTACCTGAACAAATCATAAAGGTTCACGGTCAAATTGATGGGCTCATAAATAACGCAGGAATAATTCAACCATTTGTTCAAATCAATAAGCTTGAATTTGAAGATATTGAAAGAGTGATGAACGTTAATTTTTATGGCTCTTTAAATATGATAAAAGCACTTCTTCCTTACTTTCACAAACGTCCAGAAGCACATATTGTTAATATTTCGAGTATGGGCGGTTTCTTACCTGTTCCTGGTCAAAGTATTTATGGAGCGTCAAAGGCAGCCATAAAACTTATGTCCGAAGGATTATATGCCGAATTAATGGATACTAACATACAGGTATCTGTTGTTTTTCCTGGCGCCATTGGGACCAATATTGCGACAAATTCGGGACTAACCAATCTTCCTTCTGGAGATTCGGACACCAAAAATTCATCAATAAAAATGTTGCCTCCAGATAAAGCTGCCGAAATAATTGTAGCTGGAATTGAAAAAAACAAAGTCAGAATATATGTGGGAAGCGATTCAAAAATTATGAATTTTCTTTACCGTCTAAGTCCTGGGTTTGCAACTCGATTAATCGGAAAAAAAATGAAGTCACTTTTGCCTCAATAATCTGAGGTAAATCGATTACATCAAAATAAATAAGTTGATTTTCATAAACCGTAGTTTAAAAAAAAACGTAAATTAGTCAAATACAGAGTCTCATATGGATTCGCGACAAAAGGTCGTTTACTACTTTAAAAAACCACTTTATGAATGTTGGACCAGTTTCAAAAGGTAGAATTGAACCCCACAATGCTGCCTACAATCCCATGGATAAAATTTTCCGTTTGATCATGGGAGATTTCCCTTCTGTTTCCAACTCTTGGCCCGGTGAATATGGCGAAGCTAGTTTGGCAAATATCCAGAAAGCGCAGCAAGTTAAATATCAAAACTATTTTGAACATTTAGGATTGAAAGAAAATGCAGGAATGAAACTATATGAAATTGGCCCAGGTTGGGGTCCATTTTCAGATTACTGTATTTCCCGAGGAGTAGATGTTACTTCGGCTTGCCCAGGAAAAAATCAATATGAATATTTGAAAAAATCTGGTCACAACGTTCATCGTGCTGTTTGGCAAGAGTTTACTCCTGACAACGGTCCTTTTGACGCTATTGTTTCTATGGGTTCACCTGAACATTTTGCTAGTCCAAAAGATTATGTTGAAGGCAAGCAAGACCAAGTTTATCGAGATTTCTTTGATTATTGTAATGGACTTTTAAAGCCCGGCGGACGTTTGGGAGGGCAATTTATGACCTTCAACGGCAAAGAATGTGATTACAACAAACTACAAGTGGAAAAAGAAGGCAAAACCGACGAAGAACAAAAAAACTACCACATTGGCTTATTGCTGTACCGTTATCCTGACGCATGGCTGCCAAGAGATTCAGCACATTTTATTGGTTGTGCGAAACCTGGTGATTTCAAAACCATTAAAGTTGTTGACGGTCGTGAACATTACATTTGGACGATGCGCGGTTGGAAAAAACATTTCAACCGACCTCTACCCTTGTCAAAATGGTTCAAAGTTTCAGGTTTGGTCGTTCATGGAATGTTCAACAAAGATTTTGGCTATTGGGCCAAAGCATTCTGGAAACAATCCAACCGATTGTGTTTTGAAAAAGGCTGGATGGGACATGAATTTTTCTTTGTAGAAAAACAGAATTAAAGACTAAAATCTTTTTTCAAAACTGTGCTTAATGCGAATTTTCGCTTCTTTGAGCAAATCGTCTATCTCAACTCGGGAAAGATTCGTAATATCTGAAATTTCCTCGATGGAGAATTGTGCGCTATAATAAAGGTCATACACATTTCTCATGGCTAATGGCAGAGAAGCAAGCACAAAATTAATATGATTGTGCACATCCTCAGCCGTCAATTCTTTATCTATTTTTTCGACTAATTCAGTTTCATCATTTTCTATTAAGTAAGAACTAAAAGATTCTATTTTTTTTGGGTTGAACGATGATTCATTCAATTCATCGAGCATAACAACATCTCCACCACCATCAATGGTATATTTTTCCACCATTCCTTCCAACTCCTGTTTCGAATAATCATCGATATTCTTAAAAAAGAGATCGTCAAATTCTTCTTCAACAATAGTATCATCCAACAATTGATTTGTTTTTTTGAAAAGCCATTTGTAGAAATTGTTCTTACTTTTCACTTCTTCCAAATTATCATATATTTCAATGAAAAGTTGGTCAATGAAATCTTCTGCTTTGTATTTTCCCCTTGAAAAATGGCCTTGATGAATAGCCGAGGAAATTCGTCCATTAATGTATTTTTTTATTTCAGACAAAATACTTAAAACCAGGCCATTGAAAGCTTCCTTGTTGTTTTCGCTCTTTAAAAGAACCAAATCAGTATACACGTTTTCAAATGTAAGCTTTACCTCTTTCCGGCTTTCATCAAATATTATTCTACTGTTCATATCTTTAGTTTTAATCTATTCATTAAGTCAAACCGTGACTCTCAGGTAAAGTTCAACAATAGGTCTCTGGAATACTATGATAATAATCAGGTTTTTAATTATTAATTGTAATGGCGACAGTTAAATTAAATGGATAGCTTTGAAATATAATTCGAATTACAAATGCATAAAATAGGAATAGCTTTATCTGGCGGAGGAGCAAGAGGTGTGGCACATTTAGGGATATTAAAAGCCTTAGAAGAATTTGGAGTAAAACCAAACATTATTTCTGGGACGAGCGCTGGAGCAATAGCCGGGGCTTTTTATGCAAAGGGTTTTTCAATTGAAGAGATTCTCAAAATCGTAAAAAACGGACACTTTTTTAGTTTCTCCAACATCTCATTTGAAACAAGGGGAATCTTCTCAATGAAATCTTTTGAAAAGATCTACGCAGAGTACTTTCCGAAAAATTCATTTGAAGAACTGAATATACCATTGTATATCACGGCAACTGACATTCTGAATGGCAAAATCGCCTATTTTTCAGAAGGTGAATTATCAAGGTGCATAATGGCGTCTAGCTGTGTGCCTGTAGTATTCAAACCGATTTCTTTTAACAACACACATTACATAGATGGAGGGATTTTGAATAACTTCCCTGTTGAACCTTTATTGGACAAATGCGATAAGATTATAGGAATAGATGTTAACTCCATAAAAAAGGAAGAAAAAGAAATTGGAATAACAAACATACTAGACAGAAGCTTCCACTTAGCTTTAAGCAGCACACTTGAGGATAAGAAAAGTAAATGTGACTTGTTTATTCAACCTCCAGACATGAGTCAATTCGGTATTTTCGATTTAAAAAAAATTCAAGAAATCTTTGACTATGGATATCAATACGGTTTGTCCTTGGAAGAAGAAATAAAGGCTTTTTTGGAAGATGTTAAATTTTAAACTAACGGCTCAAACGTTTATATTTATTGAATAAGCAATATTTTTCCATTTTAGGCAAACGCTCAAAAGGAGTATTAAAAACACTGATACCAAACGGAAAAACTTGTCATGCCTCTATTCCAGTTGATTTTCGCTATATTTGAATAGAACTACTAACCTTTCTATTGTTAAAAAGAAAGGAATACTATTCGCTTTTATAATTTGGCGATTGGAAAGTAGACTAAGCGAAGTGAATCATGGGAATGTCCCTTATTAAAACACTTTGAAACACTAAAAACTAATTATTATGATTGGATTAAAAAAAACTATGCTTCGGTTTTTATTCGTTGGAGTTATAACACTTTTATCTTCTCAGAATCTTAGCTTTAGTCAAACCAAAAGCGAACAAATTGGCAAGCTATTAAATCTATATCTAGAATCTGGACAATTTAATGGATCCGCTCTTGTAGCTGAAAAAGGGAACGTCATTTTTAAGAAAGGTATCGGTATGGCGAATATGGAATGGGATATTCCAAATGCGCCAGATACAAAGCATCGATTAGGCTCAGTTTCCAAGCAATTTACCGCTATGTTGATTATGCAATTAGTTGTTGATGGTAAACTTGAATTGGAGGCAACAGTATCAAAATATCTTCCAGACTACTCAAAATCAAATGGAGAATTGATAACACTTCATCACTTATTAACCCACAGTTCAGGTATCCCAAATTATACTTCGTTCTCGAATTTTTTTAACGAAACAAGCCGTGATCCCTTTAGCCCAAGTGAATTCCTTAAACTATTTGCTGATTCAACACTTGAATTCACTCCAGGCTCAACTTTTGCATATAGCAACTCAGGCTATTTTTTGTTGGGCGCTATTATTGAGAAAGTCACGGGTAAGTCTTACGAGCAAGTATTGCAAGATAAAATTCTTAACCCTCTGAAAATGACGAATACGGGATATGACCACCACCTTACGATTCTAAAAAAAAGAGCTTCTGGCTATGAGAAAAATGGTGGGGCATTTGAAAATGCTTCCTATTTAGATATGTCTATTCCATATGCTGCGGGATCTTTGTATTCAACAACTGAGGATTTATATATTTGGGATCAGGCATTGTATACGGAAAAATTACTTCCTAAAAAGTACAAGGATATAATGTTCAAGTCCCATATTCCCGCTTTTGGTGGGCATTATGCCTATGGTTGGAGTACTAGTAAAATGCCAATTGGAAATTCCGAAGAGAGCATAGAAACAATTGGTCATGGTGGAGGAATAAATGGATTCAATACCCTAATTACTCGCATAACTTCTGACAATTCCTGTATTATATTATTAAACAATACAGGGGGCGCTCCACTTAGCGAAATTACAATCGCAATAACTGGAATTCTTTATGGAAAAGCATATGACCTCCCAAAGAAATCTTTAGCTACGGCACTTTCTAAAGTGATCACAGAAAATGGTATTGAGTCGGGCATAAAGTTTTATGAAAAAAATAAAAATTCTAAAAACTATTCCGTCAAAGAAGTTGATCTGAATAGTTTGGGTTACCAACTTTTACGTTCTGAAAAAATTAAAGAATCTGAAGCGATTTTCAAACTAAACACTGAGGCATTTCCTGAATCTTTTAATGTTTATGATAGTTATGGTGAATCCCTAATGCTTCAAGACAAAAATGAGCTCGCTATTAAAAATTACAAAAAATCTTTGGAATTAAACCCCGCGAATCAAAATGGAATTGACATGCTGAAAAAACTGGGAGTGGATACAGATGAATTGGTAAAAGAAATAATCGTTCCAGCTGAAATAATGGAAAGTTATGTAGGTAAATATGAACTGATGCCGGGATTTATCTTAACAGTTACCAAAGTCGGAAATCAAATGAAAACTCAAGCGACCGGACAAGCGGTAGCCGACATTTTTCCTAAATCCAATTCTGTGTTTTATTTAAAGGTGGTAGCCGCTCAAATCACTTTTAATAAAAATGAAAAGGGAGAAGTTGTAAGCTTAACATTGCAGCAAGGTGGTAAAGAAATAACTGGAGAAAAATTACCTGAATAAAAAGATTCATAAAATAATTTGAATTGCCAGTTTTCAAAATTGAATCTTGAAAGGATGATAATTACCATCCTATAGGGATAGTATCTTTTAAACTTCCACCTTACCAAAAAAATACCGATCTTCATAGAAACCCCAAATCCTTTAACGCATGAAGAAATTCATCCATCTTCTCCCCTTTTTGTTTTTAAGTTTACTTCTCTCCTGCGCTAGCAATAAAAATATTGTAGATGATAATAACCCAAAGGAAGATGAAAAAAACACAATAGGGAAAAGTTATCTTATTTCAGCGCGTATAGTTGAGAAGCAACGAATAATTAATAGTGAAATCCAAACCAAAACGGATTACTTTTTGGAGAGATCGGTGCAAGATTATTTTATTAAATTCTGTGAAAGTAACGTCAGCAGAGCTGGAAGCTTATTTGGATAAACAAAGAGCGAGCATAAAAATCCTTCATGCAGAAGTAGAATATTTGGAAGGTGAATGGGATACTTGTGACACCACCGGAATTAATGATAGCCGCTTTGGATCGTATGTGATAATCAAACGTTTGATAGATTAATCAATACAATTCCTTTGGATGAATTGAAATTAAAATCAGGAACCTATTTCTACAAGTTGAACATTAACGGAAAAAGACAAACCTTAAAAAATTTGCTGGTGGCAGAATAAATCAAAGCCTTATATTTGATACTTAATTCCAATAAAACAAACACGTGCCTTCAGGATTTTTCGCTCTTTTAGATGATATCGCTACATTAATGGATGATGTTGCAACTATGACAAAAGTTGCGGCAAAAAAAACAGCCGGAATACTTGGTGATGATTTAGCCGTAAATGCTGAAAAATCATCCGGATTTGTCTCTTCTCGAGAGATTCCTGTCTTATGGGCGATTGGAAAAGGTTCGATTTTAAATAAAATAATTATTCTGCCTGTTGCTTTCTTGCTAAGTGCTTTTTGGCCTTTTGGAGTAACCATCCTCTTAATCGCTGGTGGCTTGTATTTGGCATTCGAAGGAACAGAAAAAGTATTTCACCTAATCGTTCCGCATAAAAAAGAACATCATACAATTGAAGATAAAATTCCCGCAAAAGAAGAAGTCCTTTCGAAAGAAAAGGGAAAAATAAAATCCGCCATAGTTACCGATTTTATTCTTTCGGTTGAGATTATCATCATTACACTTGGGACCGTTATAGAGGAACCAATTTTAAATCAAATTCTCGTTGTTACGTTTATTGCTTTGGTCGCTACTTTTGGTGTTTATGGTGTAGTTGCCCTTATCGTGAGGATGGATGATTTAGGACTTGCCATGATAGCAAAAAGTTCAAGCAAAACAAGTTTTAAAGCTCGGCTGGGAAATGGTTTGGTGCAAGGTTTACCTTGGGTGATTAGAGGTTTAACCTTTGTAGGAACAATTGCTTTGTTTCTCGTTGCTGGAGGAATTTTCGTTCACAATATTGAATTTTTCCATCATATTCTAGATTCATGGCCTTCGTTGCTAAAGGACTTTACAGTTGGTATTGGGGTAGGAATTGTCTGTTTGATTTTTGTTCTTATCTTTAAAAAACTCCTCCCGAAAAAGAAACACTAACACCCTAAATAGGCATCGTCTTTGCATCTTTAATTAATTTCTTTTGTTAAAATTCCTCAAAAACAATTCAACTGTTTAAACTTTGAATACTTTTGTGTCGCACACGATATAATCGCAAAAGATTTAAAAAATGAAAAACAAAACAAATACCTCAACGATACAGAACATATTTCGAATTCTATTGGCTTTGTTTATGATTTTTGCTGGATTTAGTCATTTAACCTTTAATCGGATTGAATTCCAAGCACAAGTTCCAGATTGGGTTCCAATGGGCAAAGATTTGGTAGTTATTTTATCCGGTGTTGTAGAAATGATTTTAGGATTAGGCTTACTTCTTTGGAAAAAGTACCGTGTAGAATTCGGTTGGGCATTAGCCATATTCTATGTTTTGATTTTCCCAGGAAACATTTCACAATACCTGAGTGGAACCGATGCTTTTGGTGCTTTAAATTCAGATAGAGCCAGATTGATTCGCTTGTTCTTTCAGCCCATTTTGGTTATTTGGGCGTTATGGTCATCTGGAGCTTGGCGAGCGTTGAAAAATAAAAACAAAGTATAAAATGGATAATTCACAATTGCTTTTAAGCAACCAGATTTGCTTTCCCTTGTATTCTGTTTCACGACTGATAACCAAGGCATACACGCCGTATTTGAAGAAAATGGGGTTAACCTATCCTCAATATTTGGTTATGATGGCGCTTTGGGAAAAGGATGAAATTTCGGTGAATCAAATTGGCGAACAATTGCTTCTCGAAACCAATACGCTCTCGCCTTTGTTGAAACGTATGGAAAAAATGGACCTCATCCAACGAAATCGATCCACAGAAGATGAACGTTGCGTAAAAATTGCATTAACACAAAAAGGAAAGGACCTTAAAATTACAGCGATTCCAATTCCGGAACAGTTGCTGCAAAACCTGTTGTCCGAAAACATTGAAGTTGAAGAAATTGTCCATTTAAAAGACATGCTCACCAACTGGATTGAAGTATTAGCAAAAAAACACCAGTCTGCCGAGAGGCACGGGACAACAAATAAATAATAGAAAAATCAAAATGGAATTATTAGACAAATTAAATTGGAGATATGCCGCGAAAGCGATGAACGGGAAAAAAGTACCTCAAGAAAAAATAGATCGTATTTTGGAAGCTGCACGTTTGGCGCCAACATCAAGTGGATTACAGCCATTTGAAATCATTGTCATTACCAATCAAGAATTAAAAGAAAAAATCAAACCTGTAGCTTGGAATCAATCAGTAATTACTGATTGTTCTCATTTATTGGTCTTCGCAGCGTGGGATACATACACGCCTGAGCGTATCAACAAGATGTTTGATTTAACAAACGAAGTTCGTGGTTTCGAAAACGAAGGTTGGGAAAATTACCGCAAAATGTTGTTGAGCAGTTACCCACAAAAAGATGCAGAAGTAAACTTCAACCACGCCGCAAAACAGGCGTATATCGCTTTTTCAGCAGCCATAATTGCTGCAGCATACGAAGGAGTTGATGCTACGCCACTTGAAGGATTTGATCCAGCGGCAGTTGACGAAATTTTAGGTTTAAAAGCAAAAGGTTTGGGCAGCGCTGTGATGCTTCCTATTGGTTACAGAGCGGCTGACCAAGATTGGTTAGTTAACTTGCCAAAAGTGAGAAAAAGCACAGAGGATTTGGTTACAGTAATGGACTAATCTATATACCAAAAAGTATAATTAATAAGCGCTATGGGTGGATTGAAAGTTATCAGTCTGTCCATGCGCTTATTTTAAAAACGAATCGAAGGAAATGACCATGAAAAAAATAAAATATTCGCTTTTAGAACTGGCCATTGTTTCCAAAAATAGCAAGCTTGATGAAACCTTGCACAACAGTTTGCACCTTGCTCAAAAAGCTGAAGAATTTGGTTACACTCGATTCTGGTTGGCAGAACACCACAATTCCGACCACATCGGAAGTTCGGCAACTTCTATTCTAATTGGCTACGTGGCACAAGGAACAAAAACGATACGCGTTGGTTCTGGTGGAATCATGTTGCCCAATCATTCGCCATTAATTGTTGCGGAACAATTTGGAACCTTAGGCTGGTTATATCCAAATCGTATAGATTTAGGATTAGGTCGAGCACCAGGAACCGACCAAGCAACAGCTACGGCTATTCGTTCCGATCAAAGAAATGCAGCCTTTACCTTTCCTGAAAACATAGAAGAAATTCAAACCTATTTCTCTAAAGAAAATTCAACTGCCAAAGTTCGAGCAACTGTTGCCGAAGGAGTTGATGTTCCGCTTTACATTTTAGGTTCAAGCACAGACAGCGCACATTTGTCGGCTAAAAAAGGATTACCTTATGCTTTTGCAAGTCACTTTGCTACAACTCATTTGTTCAAAGCGATATCCATTTACCGACAGGAATTTCAAGCTTCAAAAAGTTTAAAAGCACCCTACGTAATGACAGGTGTAAATATAATCATTGCTGATACTGATGAAGAAGCGGAGAAAATCTACACTTCCTTGATTCGCATGATTGTGAGTTTACTGACAGGAAAAAGAGATGCACTTCAAGCGCCGACTGAAATGACAGATGAACTGCGGGAAATTGCTCAACATCCTTCTGTACAACAAATGCTCAAATTTACTTTTGTTGGTAGCAAAGCGACTGTCAAAAAAGGAATTATTGATTTCATAGAACGAACGCAAGTGGATGAATTAATTGCGGTGACCAATGTGTATAGCCCCGAAGACAGAATAAAATCGTATCAATTGTTTTCAGAAATCATGAAGGAAATCAATGCGGAATAAGTAACTTCAATTTTTAAATTTCCACAATAATGAAAGTACTCGGAATTTCCATTGAAGCGAACAAAGCTATCTTTTCAGCATTAGAAAAAGATGCGAACCAAACGATTACTGAAATTGCTAGTGCTCCCAAAAAGTTAGAACTAAAAGATCATTTGGATTCTTCAGAAGTAAGAAGTTTTCTTTCAGAATTACATACTTTTTTAAGCAATGAACCTTTTGATAAAGTTGGCATTATTACGCGCGGAACGAAAGGTCGTTTTGCAGCCTCCCCAATTTCTTTTAAAATTGAAGGATTGATTCAGATATTCCCAGCAATGGAAATTGATTTTGTTGCACCGGCAACTTTACGAGCGTTTTATAAGAAAAATGCAAATGCAGTTGAACCGAAATATAGTTATCAGAAAGATGCTTGTGATTTAGCGAATTTTCTTTTGTAAGTGTGAAAATTTGTTGATCGAGTTCTTTGCCCACAGAAAAATTTATTTTACGTCACTTTTCCTTGATGAAAAGTAACCAACCTGCCTGACGGCAAAGGCAGGAAATCAAGGCTTTGATAAATAGTTGAAGTGCAGCTTTTATTCAAAAAACATTCACGATTCTGGCACTTCATTTTGAAAACTCCTAGAAACGTGATTTTGTCGGTGATCTTCTAAGTTGCTCTACGAAGCTTCCTCCAAAAGTCTACGTTTATAGTTCGCTTTCAAAACCCTTTTCATCAAGGCCGTTTCAATTTATAATGAACATATATACTAATTCCAACAATAAAAATTTTCAATAAATTAAAAAACCAATATTGGATACCGAATCAAAGACTTTAAACGCCGCATTTGTCGTAACTTTACGCTGTCAAGCAACAATTGCCAAAATAGCATAACATCATGGATCAAAACGAATTTTTAGAAACTCACATTTTTTCAAACCTAAAAGGAACAACAAACGGAGTTGAAACCAACCCAGTTCATTTTTTCACTGAAGCAGATTTTCAAGTCGTTTTGGAGCGTATTGAGCATTTTGGAATAAGCGTTTACCAAATCGAACCATTTTTGGATGGAAAATCTTTCGGGATTCAAACCAACGAAGATTTAAAAAAGAAAGCAACTGATGTAAGATGGTACGGAAAAGCTTTTTCTACTTTTAAACATCAACAACCTGGAATGTTGTATTCTGCTACCTATAAAGTTCCAACTAAATTGTTGGCTAGGTATTCTTAGAATCCTATTAAAAATTTAAAATTCCGTTTCTACTCCCAGACCGATAAATTACGGTGGAAAGAAAACCGACAAACGGAATATCAAGACCTGAACGCATTTTACATCGAACAGCTTTCAAAAGATTTAAAAGTCTTGTACGGAAATGACGCTATTCAATACGTTCAAACCAAAAACAAAGGCTTTAGAGCCAGCGGCGAAAGACATCCACACAGTTGGTCTATTGTAGATAAAAAGGGGTTGATAGAATGGATGGTAAAGAAATAATTCTATGTCCAATCATTTGAAAACTAATTAATAAAACCAAACCACTACTAAAATGGATTTCCGTATATTTGATTTGAGACTGAAAAAGTAAAACCTTAAAAGGTAAATTAAATACTTAAAGTCAATTACTATTAAGTATTGAAATATTTAGTTTGTTTTTATACAACTCTTAAAAATTAAAATTATGAATCTAAAAAAAACAGTGTTTGCTTTAACTCTTACTTTACTTATTCTTTCTTGTGGAAATTCTGAAGGCAATTCCGCATCAAATGACGAATCGAGCCAGTCTGAACAGGTAACTTCAAAAGATGTAAATTTTAATTCTCCTTGTGAACTCGTCTCTTCGAAAGAAATTAAGTCCATTTGTAATGTGGAAAGTAAATACGAAATTGTCCAGGCAGACAAGTTATATACTTATCCTACGTGCACGTTTAAATGGGAAGACAAAAAAGTTAGTCAAGTAACGTCTATTGGTGGGAATGAAGTAAAATACGATATGCCGAGCGAAGTTTTGATTGTTATGGTTTCTAATTCAACTGAAAAAATGTTCGAACAAGCAACAGTAGTATACAAAGATGGTATAGATGTTTCAGTTGGGGAAAAAGCAATTTGGGGAAATAAAATGTCTCAACTTACTTTCTTAGCCAAAGACTATATGTTCCATGTTCATTTAAAAATCTCAAACGACGATAGTGACAATAAACTAAAAGCCATTAAAGTTGCTGAATTATTGATTGGTAAAATTTAAGTTTACAAATAGCAAAAGCTATAATGAACACTTAGTATTCTCAATAGCTCGATATATTGGTAATTGTTACTTCCCCGAATAAGTAAACACAACCCGAAACCCAACAGTCTTGTCTGTTCCCGTATATTCTTTTCGAGAATCGATACGCACATCATAACCAGGATTGTTCCAAGAGCCACCAACGGCAACGCCTTTTTCGTTGATCATTTCAGCGGCGTTTCCGCTTAGGTTGTAAACGCCCATGCTGTTTGGCCAATAGGATTGACTTGGCGCTAATACATCTTTTGAACCATTTGCTACGTATGGAGGAATTCCATCCAACGTCACTTCAAATTTTCCGGTTTCAGTGTTTCTAGTCACGCACTCCTCGCCTATTCGAACGAAATTGCCGAGAATTTGTCCGTCTTTGTTTCGTGTTTCATTGGAGTTCCATGCATAGCGCATATCTGGACTATCACCACGAGCGGCGCGAACATATTCTGTGAAAGTTGGCAGTCGAACAAGCATATCAGTTCCTGGAAACGCTTCTCCCAAGGCCTTTCTTATGAATTCACAATACAATTCAGCTGCTTCATGCGAAATATTGACTACTGGATAATCTCGATAAGCAATATGTGTATGGTAAAAATCTTCCATTCCTTTGTTTGAAGACTTGGCTGTCGTCCAATTTGACGAATCTATTTGACAAATTTTCAACTTTTCAGTTTCGTTGTGTGTTCTCAGATAACTTAAGAATTCTTGGTATTGAAAATTGGTTACTTCTCCTTTTGAGATATAAAACGACTGTACTGTTTCTTCACGATTATTCACGAACGCTTTTCCCGATGGAATGAAAGTATAGGCGCTTTTTTTCAAGAACTTTTCGAAGGATTTACTTGGCGCTGGCTTAAAGGAACTTAGTCCGATAATTAATGCTGTGAAAAGGAAAAATGTTAGAGTAAATATTTTTTTCATAATGATAGACTTAACTGTTTTAGTCGTAACGGCCTTTACTCATTTACGTTACAGATTGAGTTTTACAATTTGTTTGAATAATCTCGCACTTTCAAAAAAAAACGGGATTTAAAGGATTAAGGGGTGGACAGGATTTTAGTTTTGTGATGAGTGTAATAAATATAGGTTAATTTTAATCGAGAAATTCCGTTAATCTTTTTAATCCCGGATTCTTTTTTTTGCAGAACACTAACAATAATCTGGTTGATTAAAATAAATTAATAAGACCGAAAGGCCTTATTTCCATAACATTCAGCTATTTTTATCAGTTAGAACGAATTAATAAAAAAAATGGCGCATACCCGCGATCATTCTCATTCTTCGAAGAACTTGAAAGCTGCTTTTTTTATCAATCTGTTTTTTACCATTTTTGAATTTTTCGGGGGAATTTACGTGAACAGCGTTTCCATTGTTTCAGATGCAGTTCATGATTTGGGCGATAGTCTTTCTTTGGGAACGGCTTGGTATTTACAAGAGAAATCTAAAAAGGAAGCCAATTCCAAGTTTTCATTTGGTTACCGTCGACTTTCACTTTTGGGCGCATTGATCAACAGTGTTGTTTTGATTGTAGGTTCAATTTACGTAGTATCAGAAGCAATTCAGCGCATTGTGCAACCCGAATCTTCTGATGCAAAAGGTATGTTTATTTTTGCTTTAATCGGAATTGCTGTTAATGGTTATGCCGCTTGGAAATTGAGCTCGGGTAAAACACTTAACGAACGTGTAGTTTCTTGGCATATGCTGGAAGATGTTCTGGGTTGGTTTGCTGTTCTAATAGTTTCCATCGTTTTGCTTTTCAAAGACATTCCCTTTTTGGATCCAGCGCTTTCTTTGTTGATAACGGCCTACATTCTATGGAATGCTCAGAAAAGACTTCGAGAAACCCTGCATTTGTTTCTTCAAGGAAAACCAGTCAATATAGACCAAGCAAAAATTGAGCAAGAACTGGTGGCAGTTGAACATGTTGATTCAGTCCATCACACGCATATATGGTCGCTAGATGGTGAACATCATGTTTTAACGACACATGTTAAGTTGAAAAAAATTAATGATGTGAATCTGTTGCTTAAAATCAAAGGAGATTTAAAAGAAGTTGTCAAAAAATATCACTTTGAACATTACACTATTGAGACTGAAGTTGATGAAGAAAACTGTGGCTTGTAAACTAGGAAAACAGCTGTAGAATCAGTAACTTAAGAGTATAATAAAATTAAAAACCATGTCATCAACGCAGTATTTATTATCCCTTTGGCAAGAAGCCAGAACTCGTTTTTCGAATCAATTACCGGGAATAAAAGAATCCGATTTAACGAAGAAATTGGCCGATTCTACAAACAGCATAGGATTTCTCATTCGTCATATTGGCGATGTGGAATTGTTATTCGCGAAAAACGTTTTTGGAGCGAAAGATCTTCATGTCACAGCCAAAACAGTTATCGATAAAACAGATACCGGCGTTTGGACCAATTTGGAAGAACTGAAGGCATATGTGGAACTTTCTTTTGAAAGTTTAAAAAGTATCGTCGAGAAACAAACAGATGCTGATTGGGAAACTGTTATAGAAACAAAAGAATTTGGTGCAAAAACGAAAGCAGAAGCATTTGGGAGAATCGTTTCGCACACGGCATATCATGCAGGACAAATTGGAATTATTGTGAAATACGGAGAGTAAAAATTACCATAATAATTTCCTCAAATCTTCGGAAAACTTAATTATTTTATCGTATTCATCGAGTCTTGCTAGTCGCAATTGATCATTAAAAATAAGTATCGCTTCACCATTGCTTTCGATATGATGGATGTCGCTTTCTTGAATTAATTCTCGCAGTCCATTGGCTATGAAGTCATCCATTTCCAATTGGTCTTCAACTTTAACTTTGAACTGACTTGAGAAATTAGGATAGAGTTTGTAATCGATATCTTTATGCTCTCTTATTTTAAGGTATTTATCCAAAATACCTTTCTTTTCAATAGTAAATTTTGGGATAAGGAAAGGCAATCGTATCATCTCAACCGTAGTCTGGAATTCTTCTAAAGCCAAGTAGGCCCCCTCTTTAAAAGTTATATCCGCAATTTCCCAATCCATATCATTTTCACTTCCAGAAATGCGATTTGATTTAAATTCGATTGGCCGTGATTTAAAGAAATAGAAGGATTCAAAATAAGAATCATGAACAGGATCATATGCGTAGTCCCAACCATTGCGCATTGCCATAATTTGCACGCTTTTTTCGCGTGAAGTCATTTTCTTTTTCGTCTCTTTGGTATTAATGCGCATAGCATATTTGTGAGCAGAAGAGGAAACGTGGTCATTCAACCCCATAATTTCCACTTTCCCACCGTTGGATTCATGCAAGCGTTTAAACTCATAAGTCAATTCCAAAATAGATAAATCTACTAGTCGCGCTTCCGACATATCCACTTTTACAATAGACATATCTGGAACATCTCTGAGCATTTTGTCATACTTTAAGGTGCCTAAAAAGTTTGCTATTCCTTTTACTTTTATGTTTATTTTTCCATCCTTGCTTTCTTTCATTTTCGTTCCCGACTTGAAAATCATTTTAAAGAAATCGGTAACCGAAACTTTCGACATGATAAAATGGATTATTAGAGCCAATAAAAGTCCGCCTAAAATCCCTGTCAAAATATCTGTGAAAATGACCAAAACCAAGGTGGCCATAAAATAGATGACTTGTTCAACACCTTGTTTGTATATCAGTTTAAATACTCGTGGTGAAGCCAACTTAAATCCGTTATATACCAATAAAATAGCTAAGGCCGCCAGAGGAACTTGTTGAATAAATGGTGCTAAAATGAATATGAAAAGAATCAATAATAGTCCATGATAAAAATTGGACCATTTGGTTTTCGCGTGATTGTTAACGTTTACTGTGCTTCTCACGATTACCGTAACTATTGGTAATCCTCCAATTGCTCCAGAAACCATGGTGGCCAATCCAACTCCGATCAAATCTTTGTTCAAGTTCGTTCTTCTCTTATAAGGATCAAGTTTATCAATTGCTTTGCTGCTTGCCAAAGTAATGATTGTGGAAACTGTAGTTATGGAAATCACAGCTAACCAAAAAGGCAAGGTTCCAATTTTCGAAAAGTTAGGATGAATGATTGCATCCCATAAATTGTCGGGAATGTTTACCAGAAGATCTGGTCCAACATTATACGCTCTGCCTAAAAGGCTTATGGAATGTGGTTCAAAGAAATTGAACAAATAAACCAATGGTATAGACAATAACAAAACCCAAATTGGCGCGGGTAAAAAATGGAATAATTTGTAACTGATTTTAGCATGCCAGACCAACAATATTAGTCCCATCAAAGAAATGACAGCCACAAATGGATTGATGTTGGTAAAGTGAGTTACAACGCCTATTAAATCATCGATAATCCTTGTAGACGTGGCTTCAGTGCCGAGTGCCAAATGAATTTGTTTGGCAACAATAATCACTCCAATTCCGGCTAAAATTCCACGAATTACGGTCGGATGAAAAATATCGGCAAATCGACCTAATTTTAAAAAACCAAGAATTACCTGGAATGCTCCAGAAATTACAAATGCAGCCAAAACGTAATTCAGAGCTTGACCTGAACCGTCATCTAAAGTTACAATGGAACCAAGAATTACAGCAATTAATCCAGCAGCTGGTCCATTGATTGCCAAGTGACTTCCTCTGAACAGTGTTGCAACAATTCCACCGACGATGGCTGATATAATTCCAGCAATGGGTTCAAATCCTGATGCAAAAGCAACTGCCAATCCTAACGGAAGAGCAACCAATGCGACGCTAATCGAAGCTAGCAAATCGCTTTGCCAATTTTCAACTAAACCCTTAAGACCTGTTTTTGGAACTATTTGCATGAAAAACTTCTTGCCTTTTTAACGCAGTTTGATGCAAGGCTACACAAAATAGTAATTTTTTTTCGATTGATATAGTCAGCGCAATTGACGATACAGAAATAAAATTTGCGGCTTATGTTTTTTTAATGGTTTTTAAACTTTCCAAATCCTCCCAAAATCCAGGATAACTTTTCTTCACCGCTTCTGGATTGTCAATTTCAATAGGATTGTTAGAAAACATACCGAGAATGGCTAAACTCATAGCAATTCTGTGGTCATTGTTTGAAAATACACGACCGCCAAAAATGGATGTTTTTCCTTTAATAATCATTGCGTTATTACTTTCATCCAGAATAATTTCAGCACCTAATTTCCTAAACTCAGTTTGTATCGTTAATCCGCGATTGCTTTCTTTATCTACCAATCGGTGCAATCCGTAAAGTGTAGTTGTTCCTTCTGTCAATGCTGCAAATGCGGCCAAGGTTGGAAATAAATCTGGACAGTCGGTACAATCGAATGTAAAAGAAACTCTTTCCTTTCCTCGAACAAAAATTCTATTCTCTCGATTTTCAACCGTACAATTTGCTGCTGTAAAAGCTTTCAAAATAGCTTTATCCGCTTGAAAACTAGCCATATTCAATCCTTCAACACTTATTTTTTGTCCCAGCGCAGAAGCGACTAACCAATAGGAAGCTGAACTCCAATCGCCTTCTACAGTGTATGTTGTTGGCAAATACTTTTGTTGACCTTTAATTTTAAAATGTTCCAAACCATCAGCCGAAATCTCAATTCCAAATGCTCGAATTGTTTCCAAAGTCATTTGGACATATGGTTTACTATTCAGTTCCGCAACATACAAATCTGAATCATTTTGTGCCAAGGGCAATGCCATTAACAACCCAGAAATATATTGAGAACTCTGCTTACCAGAAACATTTATTTCCCCACCAGAAAAACCGCCGTGAATTTCCATGGGTAGGCATCCATAATTATCAGAAATAAATGGGACTTTATTTTCGAAATTATCTTTAAAAAAACGAAACGGACGATTCATTAATGAACCTTCCCCATTCAATTTATATTTTCCTTTTTGAACAAGAAAAAGTGAAGTCAATAATCTTGCGCCTAAACCGCTTTCGCCTAGATTCAAAGAAAGTTCCGAAGGTGTTTTTGATGTGCCAAGAATGGTTAAGCTTCTATCTGTAACGGAAACTTCAGCACCAAGAGAAACGATATTATGAATCATGGCCAATTCATCGGCACTTTTTCCAGCATCAACAATTGTTGAAATTCCTTGCGCCAAACCTGCACACAAAATTGCCCTTTGGCTATCGCTTTTGGAAGCTGGAATATTGATTGTTCCTGCGTATTTTCTTGCTGAAACAATCATTCTTCAGTCGAATTATCCTTTTTCGGATTCATGACTTTAGTTTGATGACGAATAGATTCTTGGTGAATAGCATCCATCATTTGCTGAACGAAAAATGAGGTTAAATCATAACCTTTCGCCATTTCAATTCGTTTGTTTTTCATCTTAGCCCAGTGTTCCTGCTGAAAAATGGTGATGTTGTGATCTCTTTTCAATTCCCCAGCATCTTCACTCATCTTCATTCTTGCCGAAAGCAAATCAAAAACTCTGTCGTCCAATACTGAAATTTTATCACGAATTTCTTCTAATTCCTTTTTGGCACCTTTATCTGGAGATGGAGATCGCTGAACCAGTTGATTTAGAAGTCGAAAAAGATTTTCAGGTGTAACTTGTTGCGCTGCATCCGACCAAGCCGAATCTGGATTTGGATGAGTTTCTATCATCAAACCATCAAAATTTAAATCCAAACCTTTTTGGCTTACTTCTAGCAACAAATCTCGTTTTCCAGAAATGTGACTAGGGTCACAAATAATTGGAATATTGGGCATACGTTCACGAAAAGCAATCGGAATTTCCCAATTGGGAACGTTTCTGTATTTGGGATGATTATAAACTGAAAAACCTCGGTGAATTGCCGTTAAATCTTTAATTCCAGCATTCTCCAAACGTTCAAAAGCACCTATCCACAATTCTAAATCTGGATTGATTGGATTTTTTATCATCACTGGAACATTTGTTCCTTTCAATGCATCTGCTATTTCTTGAACTGCAAAAGGATTTACTGTTGTCCTAGCACCTATCCATAAAACATCAACCCCTGCTTTCAAAGCAGATTCAACGTGGTTTTTATTGGCGATTTCTGTACATACTGGCAATTTCACTGCTTTTCCAGCTTCAATTAACCAAGGAAGGCCAATTGCTCCAACTCCTTCAAAAGAATCGGGGCGAGTTCTTGGCTTCCAAATTCCACCGCGTAATAACTGGATTCTTCCTGATTCCGCGAGTGCGCAAGCAACTTCCATGACTTGATCAGGATTCTCAACACTGCACGGACCAGCAATCAAAAAAGGCTTGCTACTTGACTTGATGGTTTTTTGTAAATTCATATTAAAGTACTAACAAATGTGCGAATTGGAATGTTTGATTTTTTTTTGAATTCCAGTTAAACTGGATTCTTTTTCACAGCCCCAATGAAGTCTTTTAGATAAAAAGGTTCAAAATAAGCGACATCTTCGAATTCTTTATTTAGGTATTTCTGATAAACTCTTTCTATCTGACCAGTTGCGGACGAAAGAATGTCATTATCAAAAATAATATCTCTTTCAGACCAGATCTCTTTTGTTTTTGGCATTCCGTCTCCAAAGCAAACCAATTTGCCAAATTCTTCATAAGAATTCTCCTCCAAAATGTCGGCAGAAACAGGTTTTAAGATTGACATTTCAGATGAATAAATTGCAGAATAAACTTCCATTCTGCGGGCATCAATCATTGGGCATAGATTTAGACCTGTATACTTTTTCTTCGCAATTTCGGCTAAACTTTCCAATGCATCAATACTCAAAAGTGGAATATTTAATGCGTAACAAAACCCTTTGGCTGTTGACGTTCCAATTCTCAAACCAGTATAAGAACCAGGACCGGAAGCAATAGAAACCCCGGATAATTCTTGGAATTTGACTTTCCCCACGTTCATTATCTCTTCTACAAACAGCGTAAGTTTTTCTCCGTGTGAGAAATTGTCTTCGTTTATTTCTTTTAACGCGACAAGTTCACCATTTCTAGAAAGCGCGACTGAGCAAACTTTCGTGCTGGTCTCAAGATGCAGAAGTAAAATGTCAGACATTATTTCGTGTTGCATTCTAGTTTAAAACCGACTCCGTGAATATTCAATATTTGAACGGATTCATCTTCTTTTAAGTACTTTCTCAATTTTGTGATGAAAACATCTAAACTTCTTCCAACGAAATAATCATCTTGTCCCCAAACGGCAGTCAAAACAATTTCTCTTGCAATGACTTGGTTCTGATTATTACAAAGGATTTTTAAAATTTGATTCTCTTTTTTCGTCAAGGTTTTGGTTTCCTTACCAATTGTAATTTTATGTTCTTCGGAATTGAATTCAAATTTTCCCAGTTGAAAAAGTGTTTTTTCTTCTTCTAACATATTAATATTAATCCTTTTCAACAACGATTGAATTCTCAATTCAAATTCATCAAAGCTAAATGGCTTTGTAAGATAATCGTCTCCACCAGCTTTGAATCCTGCGACTTTATCTTCCGTCATCGATTTGGCAGTTAAGAAAAGAATGGGCATCTCCTTGTTGATTTTACGAATTTCTTGAGCTAAAGTAAATCCATCTTTTTTGGGCATCATGACGTCGAAAATTCCGAGATGAAATTTTTTCTCCCCGAACATTTTCATCGCTTCAACTCCGTCGCAACACAAGGTAACTTTATAACCTGCTGATTTTAAGTGGTCAGAAATAACAAAGCCTAAGCTCGTATCATCCTCAACCAAAAGGATTTTTGGATTCATGTATAGTTCTTTTAATTCGGAGAGGAAAGGTACTATTTTTTTAGGTTTTTATAATGGCGACCGTTTTTACATTTAAAAAAACGCTATAAATAAGAGCTTCAAACGGGAGTCTGAAGCTCTTATTACACTAATCAACCTAACCTACTACTACTGGGGCAAATATAAAAGATTTTTTCAACAAAGCAAGATGATTTGAAATTTGTTAAAAAGAAATGTTAAAAATAATCTTCAGATTATTCTATATTGTAGGCGGATTACTCTTTTTGATCAAAGGTTTTATGAATAAATCAATTTTAATAGTAGACGACGAACAAGACATTCGCCAAATTTTAAGTTATAATTTGCGCAAGGAAGGCTTTGATACATACGAGGCCACAAACGGCGAAGAAGGAATCCGAATGGTTGAGAAAGTTAATCCTGATTTAGTCATTTTAGATGTCATGATGCCTGGCATGGATGGAATTGAAGTTTGTGAATCAATCCGTAAAACTTCGACCAACCCTCAAGTTTTAATTTGTTTTCTAACGGCGCGAGGTGAAGATTATAGTCAAATAGCTGGACTAGATGCTGGCGCAGACGACTATATAAGTAAACCAATAAAGCCAAAGGTTCTGATAAGTAGAATTAATGCTTTGATCCGAAGAACAATTCCACCGATTATTAATACTGATGAAATGCCACCGCTAATTGTTAATAGAGATAAGTATTTAATTCAAAAAGGAAATAAAGAAATACAATTACCTCGTAAAGAATTTGAGTTAATCTCTTTATTAATATCTCAACCTGAAGTTGTTTTCCAACGAAATGATATATTAAATTCAGTATGGGGTGAGGGTGTTATTGTTGGTGACAGAACAATTGATGTTCATGTAAGAAAGATTAGAGAAAAAATAGGTGAAGAGTATGTAATCACGGTTAAAGGAATTGGATACAAATATTCTTTGAAGAAAAAATAGAACATAAAAAAAAGGTCACTGCAAGCGGTGACCTTTTTGAATTTTAAAGAAATTATCTTAGAATTTATTATTTGCTTGAACCCATCCCCAAGAGAAAGTTGAGTTACTCACACCTGCTGCAGAAGTTGAAGTCACTGCCGCAGTAGCAGATGTTTGATCAGATGTGAAAACTGTACAGTTAACTGGTGGAGTTGCTCCATCATTAGAAGTCGTGTATACTTCGATACCAGCTAATTCACTTCCTGAAATTGTTAACTTAGGAGCTGTTGCAATCAAATTGCTACATGCGTCAGTTTTCACTGCTCCACAAGCTGATTGGTAACTAGCACGAACTTTCAAGTTATTATTAGAAAATCCTGAGAACTTAACATTTGTGATAGTACCTTGAGCTTTGTCTTTTAAATCTACTGGACGACCAGCACCATCTTTAGAGTAAACTGAACCGTTCGTCAATGCAAATAGACCTGTTGTGTAAGTTGTACCTTCTGTTCCGTCAATTTCTAAACCTTTATCAGATTCAAAGTCTTCAATTACCATGAAGTTTGTAACTGTACCAGAGTAATTTTGATCGATATCAACACCATCATCACCACCGTAAGCACAAATTATGTTTGTAACGTTTACAGATCCTCCGAAGAATTCAACGCCATCATCTAAATTTGCTACGATTTCAATATCACTTATTTCAGTACCGTTACCAACGCCACCAAGAGTTAAGCCGTTGATTTCGTTACCAGCACCAATTAAAGCACCACCGTGACGGATAGAAACAAACTTCAATTTTCCTGAGTTGTCAGCGTCATCAGCTCCACCATAAGATCCATAAGATTCAGAAGCTGGAATTCCTTCAATTTGAGAAACAACGTCTCCATTTGATGCAGAAATTTTTGCATTCCCTAGGATGATCAAACCTCCCCATTTACCTTTATCAGTATTGGTTAAATTCGTACCTGTGATTTGACCAAAAGTAATATTATCCAAAATAGAAGTAAAAATAATTGGCTGTGAAGCTGTTCCAACTGCATTAATTTTTCCTCCTTTTGCAATTACTAATGCAGAAGCTAATGCATCTGAACCTTCTTTACCTTTGATGATTGTTCCTGGCTCAATTGTCAAAGTTGCGCCACTGCTAACAATAACTTTTTGATCCAAAATCCAAATTTTATCTGCAGTCCAAGTTGTGTTTGCAGTTATAAAACCTGTCACTACTACTTCATTTGCAGTTACAACTGGCGCATAAGTACATGAACCATCATCTTTTTTGGCTTTCTCGTTGTAATTAGTCGCTGTTTCATCAGTACAACCTTTTTTCTTACATGAGGTAAATCCAGTTGTCAAAGCTATCGCTGCGACAATCATTCCTACTTTTGTTAAACTTGTTTTCATTGTTTGATTTTTATCATTAATTTTTCTAGTACAAAGTTGCGCCTATAGATTAACCCAAGTGTTACACCATCATTATATATTACTTAACCTTGTGTTAAATGAATGTTACTTGATTTTATATGTAATGGACGCTGAAACAGTTACTCCTTGTTTAAAAGAGTTGTAAACCCTTTCTTCCGCATTGTGAGCAACATAAAACTCGTTTTGAGTGCGGTTCAACAAATTTTGACCACTAATACTTAGTGACCATTTCTCTTTTTCATCAAGACCTTTAGTCGCTTTAAAGTTCAGACTATGAAATGGTTGTTCATAAACATCTGGAATAATCCCTACACCAACAACAGCTAATCGAGCACCCTGAACATTATAACTCAAATTCAATGTCAACCCTTTTTCAGCATTAATAAATGTAGCGAATGAATTTATTGAGTAAGGTGATTGTCCAAACATTGGTCGGTATCTATCAACTACTTCGTCACCTCTTTTATTCGCCAATCGAATATCATATTCACTTACGATAAAATCACCTTTATTGATCATTACTTTCGTCATATCAATACGAGAAATAATATAGTTGAAATTCGCTCCAACAGTAAAGCTCATGTGTTGTTGACTTTCTTTCTTAAAACCTAAAGCTTTTCGAACTTCTAACTCAAGACCATACACTTCAGCTTCACCAGCGTTTACTGGACGAACTTCATTTGGTGCCTGCTCGTATGTTGCAATTTCAATTGGGTTATAGAATTTTTTGTAAAACAAACTTGCAGAAACCAATTCCGTTCTTCCAAAGAAACGTTCCCATCTGAAATCAGCATTGTAAATTTTTGATTGCAACAAATCAATATTTCCGTTAAAAGTTCTAGCTAAAATCGGGTCATAAATTTGAGCTATTGATTTTTCTCTGAAAGATGGTCGAGCTACAGTTTTAGAGAAAGAACCTCTAAAATTAGTTTGGGCATTTGATCCATCCTTTCTGTTTTTTACTTTGTACAATAAATTTAATGAAGGCAAAATGTCTAACTCATCCAACACTTTTTCATTATTGTACTTTACTGTTCCAGCATTGTTTTGACCAGTATAAATATTATCAGCCTTTTCAGCACGAACTCCGTATGTTGCTTTTAAATTAGAAGTAATCGGTAATTCATTCATAATATACAAAGCTGAAACCATTTGACTTCCAACATACTGATTCGATGGAACAATTTGTCCTTTCGCATAAATTCCAGAATTGTTTTCTGAAGACCAAATGTTATTGTCTTGAAAATAGAAATTAGGATCTAAACTTGTTTGGTTGAAATTTTTCAAATCAAAGAAATAATCATAAACCGAGAAATCTCTTTTCTTATACAAATTTGCCGCTCCAAATGACAAAGTTGTTTTAACAGAGTCATTCATTTTAAAATCGTAGCTAAAGTTCAATCTTGTATTGATGCTTTTTTCATCCAAATCCCTGAAAATTCTTCGGATTTGAGAACCAACCGCTGGATTCATTTCATAGGTTATTACAGAATCACCACTCGCGTTAAGTGAATGAACTTCCTCAAGTACCGTTGATCTCATATCTGGATCTGAAATCTTCGAATATGTTGGGGCTATTGTCCAATTCATTTTCATCTTGTTCATTGTGTGATTCCCTTTCAAATTCACATTACTAACTTGACGTTGTGTATATTGGATGTTTTGCTTGATTAAAATTGCTTGATTTCCTTCAACGTTGTTCTCTCTAATATTTGAAGCAGTTTTTATTCCGTTTTGAGTATGAAAAACACCTAAAGAAATTTTATTGTTTTTATTTAGAATCAAAGATTGATTGAAAATACCAGTCCATAAAACTTCATTCGTAGCAACTATACCACTTGATACGCGAAATGTTTCAAGTTCAGTTTGTTCAGTATCTTGGCTTCTAAAGTAATTACCGAAACTTTTCAAATCGTTTAGCGAATTGTTATTTCTATAATTCAAGGCAAAAACATATCCATAATCCTTTTCAGTTTTGAAAATGTTCTTTTTAAAATCACCAAATGAGACACCATAATTATGATTTGGCATTGCTGTAGTTTGTTCAAAACCCATTTTTGGATTAAACGATTTTGTATCACTCGTTGTAATTGGATTTCCTTGAGAAGGATCTATAGTTTTTGAATAAGGGTTTATTTTTAATGCTCTAGTTCCATCATCAAAGCCTAAATAGTCTAATTTCCCTCCTTTGTAACCAATGAAATCTTTATTAAACGTTGTCACAGTATTAAATCCTCCACCGAAATTTACATTAACCTCTTTTTGAGTTGGATATTCTTTGATTAAAACATCCAAAAGTCCACCGGCGAAATCTCCCGATAAATCTGGAGTAAATGTTTTATAAACAGTTATATTGTCTATCAAGGCTGTTGGAAAAATGTCTAGTTGGACCGAATTACGATCTGGATCCAAACCGGGAATTTCAACACCGTTTAATATTGTCTTTGTATATCTATCTCCCAAACCGCGTACAAACACGTACTTACCTCCTTGAACTGAAACCCCAGGTACTCTTGAAACGGCATCTCCTGCTGTTGCATCACCAGTCGCTTTCATTTGTTCCTTGGTCATTCCATCTGTGGAATTGGCAGCCTCTCTTCGTCGGGCGTCATCACCAGCTATTGAACTTGGCGCTTTTCTATATGCTATAACTTGAACCGTACCAATTTCCATCATAGGTTCTTCCATTAAGACAATTAACGGGTCATTCTCACCTGCTTTCAAATTAACCTCCATGATAATTTCATTTAGTCCATTCTGACGGAAGGCTATTAAAGCAGGACCAGGTTTTCCGATAATTTTAAAATTACCATCAAAGTCAGTGCTGGTGCCTCTAAAAACTGTACTATCTGGATTAAGTAATAGAACCTTTGCAAATTCAACTGGAACCTCCTTACCTGCCTCAACTTTCACAAGATTACCCGATAATATGGCATTCTGTCCGAATGAGATAAAAGATAAAAATCCTAATGCGATTGCGACGATGTTTTTCATATCAATTGTTTCAATTTTCGCTACAAAAGTACTGTGAGGGTTTTCCATTTCAACAATTTACATCCTTAACATTGTATTAAAGTTTATTAACAAAGGCTTAACATTGTAATTTTTTCACCTTTTCCAATTAAGTAAAAACTAAGAATATTGAGATTGCATTTATCATTTTTTTGAAGCCGAAATATGTTCAAATAAATAATTAAAAATGCAATTGCCAGAATTAGCTGAATTTTCAGAAATTTCAGAAATTTTTATCGAATAAACCCTAATTCTAAATCAAAGCTTAATTAATTATTTTGATTGTTAATATTAACTTAACACCAATCGACATTGCAGTTCTCAGACTTAAGGTAATTTTGCCCGAATTAATGATACATGAATTCTATGAAGAATGTGATTAAATTTTCTCTTTTTGTATTTGTATTGGCGTCTACTAGTTTCTATTCACTTGCACAAAACATCGACATTTCGCCAAGTACATTTCAAAATGTCTTGGCAACCGGCGGAGAGAAAAGCGTAAAAATCTCGTGGTCCATCGACTATGATATAATCGATTCTTTAAAAGCTCAAGGCTATCTTATTGAAATAAAATACAATACAGAAATAAAGGCAAAAAAAGAAAAAGAAGGATACAGTAATTCCAAATGGGATGAAATAAAAAAGATTCCATTAAACACTACTTCATATGAACTTACAAATCTTTTAGGGGCAGAGAAGTACGTTTACCAAGTTGGACTCTATTCTCCGAAAGGTGAAGCCGTTTTTTCAGATAAAGGCAAAATTGAAACAGAACGCGGATGGGGAATTTTTAAATTTCTAGTTTTAATTGGTGCCCTCGGAATGTTCATCTATGGGATGAAAGTAATGAGCGAAGGACTTCAGCAAGCAGCGGGTTCAAAATTGCGTAACTTACTAGGATCGATAACGTCAAATCGTGTTAAAGGTGTTTTAACTGGTTTTGGCATTACCTCTATCGTTCAGTCTTCCTCAGTGACAACTGTAATGACTGTTTCATTCGTAAACGCTGGATTAATGACCTTAACGCAGTCAGCCGGTGTGATGATGGGTGCAAATATTGGAACAACAATTACCGGATGGTTGATTAACCTATTTGGCTTTAAAGTAAGTATTAGTGCTTACGCACTCGTTTTCATTGCTATTGGATTCCCGTTTATGTTCTTTGGAAAGGCAAAGATGAAAGCTTGGGCAAGTGCAATCATTGGTTTCTCGCTACTTTTTATGGGATTGAGTGAGTTAAAAGATGCTGTACCTTCTTTATCCGAAGATTCTGCTTTGGTACAATTTTTTATAGATTACAAGGATATTCCCGTTATAAGTACAGTTTTATTCGTTCTTTTAGGAACCTTGGTTACGATAGTAATTCAATCCTCATCCGCGGCAATGGCATTAACCATGACCCTTGTTGCAGGTGGAATTATTCCATTTGAAGTAGCTGCGGCTATGATTTTAGGAGAAAATATTGGAACGACTATTACCGCAGAATTAGCCTCAATGGTTGGAAATGTGCATGCCAAAAGATCCGCCAGAATTCACTCTTTATTTAATATTATAGGTGTTACTTGGGCGATTATTACATTTCCTTTGTTGATTAGTGCAATTACTTATTTCATGAATTATTTCAATTTAGGAAATCCAATAACGGATCCTAAAGAATCTGCCAATACTGGGCTTGCAATTTTCCATACCTTATTTAATGCTTTAAACGTAATTCTACTTATAGGGTTTGTACCTCATTTAGTTAAATTGGCTACGCGAACAGTTAAATCCAGAGGAGCCGCAGACGAAGTTTTTCACTTGGATTATATTGGCACAGCCATAATGGCAACTCCTGAATTATCTTTATTAGAGGCAAAAAAAGAAATTGCAAAATTCGGAGAATTAACGAGCCGGATGTCCAATTTTACGAAAGAACTATTGTATGAAAAAAATGCAAAAAAATCTAAACATATTTTAGAAAAAATTGCCAAATACGAAGATATTACGGACCGTGTAGAAATTGAAGTGGCAAATTATTTAAATAAGATTTCTGAAGGAGGGCTATCTGTTGAAACGGCTAGTAGAATTCGAGGAATGAATAGTATTGTTAATGATTTGGAGCGAATAGGAGACATCTTCTATCAAATGTCAAAAAGTATTGAACGAAAGGATGAAGAAAAAATATGGTTCACGCCTGAACAACGCAATAGTATTGGTGAAATGTTCGAATTAGTGGATGAAGCATTTAAAATAATGGTTGAGAATTTAAAAGCTCACCATGGAGGTGTTTTGTTAGATCAAGCTAAATTAGCTGAACAACGCATCAATGAAAAACGAAATGAATTAAGAACAGAATATTTGCAAAGTATTTCAGACAACCAGGATCACAATATGCGAGGTGGTTTAATTTTCAACGATTTGTTTTCTTCATTAGAAAAAGTTGGTGATCACATTATCAATGTTACAGAAGCTGTAGTTGGAAAAATCTAAAGTTATTTGAGTAAAAAACTGATAAAGGGTGAATATAAATTCACCCTTTTTTTGCTTTTATTATTTCATCAAAAAGAAAGAATCAAACCATAAAATAGATTTTACTACGTAAGTCTTATTCTAAGACCCAATACTGTTCATGCATTCAAAAGAAAATATTTCATAGTATAAAGATGTGAATGAATCTACGAAATGTGCGTTTTTTGTGTCTGACAAAGCAGACAAGTGTAAAAAAGAACTTTTGAAAAATCGTTAAACTAAAGATAAAAAATACCCAAAAACCGCTCCACCAACTATCACCCAAATCACGCTGATTTTAAGCATTCTGAAGACAACTATTCCCGCTAGAATTGCAATAAGAACTGGTCGCCAATCTATCAAAGTTGCTTTACTCATGGTTACCAAAACGGCAGCAATTACTGCAACAGCTGCAACGTTCACAGCGTCCAAAAAGTATCCGAAAACAAGTGATTTTCTCATTTTTGGAATGATTGGATTTAAGAGCAAAACAAATAAGAAAGATGGAAGAAAAATTCCCGCTGTCGCAGCAATTGCTCCACCTAATCCATTTAATTGATAACCGATGAAAGTTGCTGTCGATAAAACAGGTCCTGGAGTGAATTGACCGACAGCAACAGCATCAATCAATTGTTGCTGAGTCAACCAGCCGTTGCTAACCAATTCGGCATCTAAATAAGCGAAAAGCACCATTCCACTTCCGTACAAAAGTGCTCCTACTTTCAAAAATGAAAAGAATACGCTTGCAGACGATAATTTGGTTGCCAACGATGGTGCACTCACCAAAAGAAAAGGAATGAAAGCTTTTGGGTTGTCTTTTTGTTTGGAAAGAGCAAGTTTATAGAACATTCCCACAATTCCAGCGCCTATCATGGCAACAATTTCGCTGACACCAAGAAGGCAAATCACTAGTACTAAAACGCCAAGTATAATGTGCTCAGTGGACTTTATGGACTTCTTACCTAATTTAAAAACGGCAGCCAAAATAATGGCCAAAACAGCCGGCTTAATTCCTTCCAAAAATGGAGCTACAGAAGGCAAATCTCCATAAGCCGCATAAAACCAAGCAAAAACTCCAGTAATTAAAATGGCTGGAATGATAAAGCTTATACCCGCTACAAACAATCCCGTTCGTCCTGCACGCTCGTGCCCACAATGCATCGTCATTTCAGTAGAATTAGGACCTGGAATCAAATTGGTTGCCCCTACTAAATCTAAAAAATGCTCATGTGTTATCCACTTTCTTTTACGAACTATCTCGGCTTCCATTAGTGAAATGTGAACTGCAGGTCCTCCAAAAGCAAAAGTTCCCATTTTCAAGAAAACCAATGCTACTTCTTTTAATTTTTGTCCGTTTGTCATCTATACAAAATTAACTTTCTTCAGATAAACAGAAACTATGAATACCGATTTTGAGTAAATGGCCTCGTTAACCCATTAAGTGGAATCAAATTAGAATTTTACTCAATTTAAAAATGAGGAACTAAAATACAATTAACTGCCTAATAATTAAGGTGCTATTTTCTGATTAAAAAATATCAACACGAAATTGAAATGTCCATATTTTTATGAACCCGCATTAGCTATCGGTTATACTTTAACCAAATTTTAAATTTAGATTAAAACTTAGCAATATCTATTTAATATACATGTCATTTTTAATAACCTAATGTTAAAGTCAAATTTTAAAATGGTACACGAAGATGATGTAATTTTGTAAAAAAAATAGATTATGACGAAACCAAACCATAATACCATATTGTTGGTTGACGACGAAAAAGATATTTTGGATCTTTTAAAATACAATCTAGAAAAAGAGGGGTTTAATGTTGAGACCGCTTCCGATGGTGTTGAAGGTTTAGACAAAGCAAAAGCCCTTCGGCCCTCACTAATTCTTTTAGATTTAATGATGCCTAGAATGGATGGAATTGAAACTTGTGGGTTAATTCGTCAAGAGGCAAGTTTAAATGAGACTATAATCGTATTTCTTACTTCTCGTTCGGAGGATTATAGTCAAGTTGCGTGTTTGGAAGCTGGAGCTGATGATTTTATTACCAAACCAATTCGCCCAAGAGTTTTGATTGCAAAAATAAGCGCATTGCTAAGAAGGACCGTAAGAGTAGAAAATGGAAATACGGTGCAAAGTTCTGCCGTTGTAATTAACCGTGATAAATTCATTGTTGAAGTAAAAGGTGAACGTATTTTTCTCCCAAAGAAAGAGTTTGAATTATTAGAATTGCTAGCATCTAAACCAGGAAAAGTATTTACTAGAGATCAAATAATGTCAATAGTTTGGGGAAATGACACTATAGTAGGAGAGAGAACCATTGATGTTCACATCCGAAAATTGAGAGAAAAGCTAGGAGATGAGTATATTCGTACCATGAAAGGCGTAGGATATACATTTAGCGAAAATTGAAAACTTTAAAACCAATTCATCTGCTTCTGATCGGAAGCTCTCTTGTCAGTGCGCTAATTTTAGTAGTGCTCTTTATTGCAGATATATTGAGAGGCGAATTAACACTAGGCATTGTTATTCTAGTTTGGCTCTGCTCATTCGTATTTAGTTTCGGAATCTTCTATTTTCTAATAAAAAGGTTCATATCTGACAGATTAAAAATTCTATACCGGATTCTGAGAAAGGGTAAATTCAGTGATAAAGAAAAAACCCGATTTAGTTTAAATAATGATGTTATTGCCGATTCAGAAAAAAGTGTCAATGTTTGGACCGAAGAAAGACTAACCGAAATTTCTAAATTGAAAGATCAAGAAGAATTCAGAAGAGAGTTTTTAGGTAATCTTGCCCATGAACTTAAAACTCCAATTTTCTCAATTCAAGGCTACATTCTTACTCTGCTGGACGGTGGATTAGAGGATGAAAATGTCAATCGGAAGTTTTTAGAAAGTGCATCGAAAGCCACGGAAAGAATGGTCGGTATTATTGAAGATCTAGATCAAATTACCAAATTGGAGGTTGATAAACTAAAATTAGAAATCACCACTTTTGAAATATTGGAATTGGTTCAAGATGTATTTGATACTTTAGAATTGAACGCACAAGAAAAAAATATTTCGTTTAAAATCGCGAAGTCTTATGAGCCAACATTAGTTAAGGGTGATCGAGGAAAAATAGGACAAGTACTTACAAATCTAATAAACAATAGTATAAGCTACGGGCGTCAAGACGGCAATATTACCATTCGACTTTATACACTAGATGATGTTGTAACGATTGAAGTATCAGATGATGGAATTGGAATAGATCAGTCTGAATTTCCTCGTCTTTTCGAGCGTTTCTACAGAGTTGAAAAAAGTCGAAATCGACATGATGGCGGATCCGGTTTAGGGCTTGCAATTGTGAAGCATATCATTGAATCTCACGGTCAATCAATAAATGTGAGAAGTACCTTAGATGTTGGTAGTACTTTTGCTTTTACATTAGCGAAAGGTTAGAATTTTTTAATATTTATACTAATTCAAGGCTAAATGGAGATAGTTAATTTATTTTCATTTCGACAAGAGCCATCTTTCTTGAGAGTTAACTCCATCTTCTGAATTGAACAGAAAAAGAATTTCAATTTCATATCTCCTTAAAACTGAGCAGACAGTATCTCAAATTTAAAGAGTCGGATTAAAATCGTATCATACAGATTACAATCGAGATACATTCCCTTAACTTTTTTCTATTTTACCTTTATTATTCTTGAATTCCAATCCTAAATATTAGATGAGAGTACGCCAGAAGTGCAGGAGCGATGATTCATATCTATAAAATAATAGACAAAAAAAACTCAACGATTTCTCGAAGAGGATTTAAGAGTGGCATCACAGTCTGCCGACAGGCAAGGACTTACTCTCCCACCTTTATAAGCAGCACAAAATTTTAATCACAAAAAAGCCCTCTACGATTGCTCGAAGAGGGCTTAAAAGTGGCGTCCCTGTCTGCCGACAGGCAGGGACTTACTCTCCACCCTTTAATTGGGTAGTAGAAAAAAAACAAACACAAAAAAAAACCGAACCAAAAGGAACGGGGCTTAAAAGTGGCGTCCCTGTTTGCCGACAGACAGGGACTTACTCTCCACCCTTTAATTGGGTAGTAGAAAAAAACAAACACAAAAAAAAACAAACACAAAAAAAACCGAACCAAAAGGAACGGGGTTTAAAAGTGGCGTCCCTGTTTGCCGACAGGCAGGGACTTACTCTCCTACCTTTAATTGGGTAGTAGAAAAAAA
>CAXBNN010000012.1:0-79563 GCA_963977135.1 uncultured Flavobacteriales bacterium
CAACAGCTTCTATCTCAGGATTGGTAGTTGGAACGTACTCAGTAATCGTTACAGATGCTAACGGATGTGTAATCTACGATACAGTGACGGTTATTGAGCCAGACTCATTAGCAATTACATTAACTTCAACAGACGTTATTTGTTATGGAGATAGCAGTGGAACAGCAACTGCATCTGTAACAGGTGGAATAACTGGCACTGGTGTACCTTCATCATTATTCACAACGTTGGCAGGAGGAAATCAGCAATCAGGAAACATGTTTGATGTTGAGGCGCTAAACAATGTAACTATTAATAGTTTTGATGTGCATCTTGGATCGACTACAACTAAAAATGTAGCAATATACTGGAAACCTGGAACATATGTAGGCTCTGAGAATACTCCAGCAGCCTGGACATTGGTCGGATCTGTAAACGTTATTGGTCAAGGACTTGGTAATTTAACGCCAGTACCTTTATCAGTTAATGTTCCGATTACAGCTGGAAACTCAGCTTCATTCTATGTAACACTGAGCACGCCACTTCCAGACATTATCACATATACAAATGGTACTGCGGCTGGTAATGTATATGTTTCAGATGCTAATATTGAAATACTAGAAGGTATTGGTATTCAGTATCCATTTAGCACTACTTTTAGTCCTAGAGTATGGAATGGGCAAGTTCATTATACACCTGGCGTTTCAAGTGCTTATTCTTACTTATGGAGTAATGGTGACACAACATCAACAGCAACAGGATTACCAGCTGGAACGCATACAGTAACAGTTACTGACGCTAATGGATGTTCTATAACAGATAGCATCATGGTGAATCAACCTACTCAAGTAGCAGTATCATTAACATCAACTCCTGTGATCTGTAATGGTGACGCAACTGGTACAGCAACAGCTGTTGGATCAGGTGGAATAGCACCTTACAGCTACTTGTGGAGTAATGGTGAAACAACGGCAATAGCTTCAGGCTTAGCTGCAGGTTACCATACTGTAACGGTAGCAGATTCTAACGGATGTTCTATCACAGATAGTATCATGGTGAATCAACCTACTCCGGTAGATGTAGCATTGAACGCAACAAGTATTTATTGTTATGGCGATAGTACTGGTACAGCAACAGCTGCAGGATCAGGCGGAATAGCTCCATACACTTATATGTGGAGCAACGGTGAAACGACAGCAACAATCTCATCATTGGTTGCAGGTACATATACAGTGACCGTATCTGATTCTAACTTGTGTACATACACAGATTCAGTAACAGTGAATGGACCAGCTTCAGCATTAGCTATAGCTATGAGTTCTACAAACATTCTATGTTATGGACAAGCTAACGGAACAGCAACTGGATTAGCGTCAGGCGGTACAGCTTCATATACTTACTTATGGAATACTGGTCAAACGTCATCGACTATCACTGGATTACTTCCAGGAACATATACAGTAACTGCAACAGATGCGAACGGTTGTTCAATCACTGATTCAGTGGTAATAACGCAACCAGCTATATTACATACATGGACATCTACAACAAATGTAGCATGTAACGGTAATGCAACTGGAACTGCAACTTCACATGTAACTGGCGGAACAATGCCATATGCATATTCTTGGAGCGGCGGTGGTCAAACGACTGCAACTGCAACAGGATTAGCAGCAGGTTATTATTTAGTAACAGTAACAGACGCAAATGGATGCACAGCAATGGCGACAGCAGTTATTTCGCAGCCAACAGCCTTAGTAGCAACTGCGACACCAGGCACAATTCTTGTCAATGGCGGAACGACTTCTGTAACTGTAACAGCAGCGGGTGGAATTGCTCCATACACAGGAACAGGAACATTCACGAATGTTTCAGCTGGTACTCATAGTTACACTGTAACTGATGCAAACGGTTGTAGTTCAACATCGACAATTACGATAACTCAACCGTCATTATTTACAGCCTTAACTGTGACTGCGTTTATAGAAGGATATTACATCCCAGGATCAAACCCACCAGCAATGTCACCAGCATGCTACAATAACCAAACGTATGCAGGTGGAAGCTCGTTCACAACGTCTTGTGTAGATTCAGTAACTGTTGAGTTGGTAGATGTTAACTATGTGGCACAGTACTCTGCAACAGGTATGTTACAAACAAATGGAACATTAAATGTGACGTTTAATGCCAGTGCAGCAGGTGGTTCTTACTATATCAGATTGATACAACAGAACTCAGTTTCATTGTGGAGTTCGGCTCTAGTAACAATGTCTGGAACAAATACATACAACTTCTCAACGAGTATGAGTAGTGCAGCTACGGATGGCTTCAACGCGCCAATGGCTACTCTAGCTCCTGGATTGTACGGATTGTATTCTGGAGATATCAATAAAGATGGATTCATTGATGCAGCGGATTATTCAAACTTCACAACAGACGCGAATCAGTTCTCGAATAACTTTACATTCTTCTTACCATCAGATTTAAATGGTGACGGATTTGTAGATGCATTTGATTACCCAGTGTATAGTGGAAACTCGAACTCTGGTGTATATGAACAATATCCATATTAATCAATAACAATAATTAAAAACATGTTATGCCTCGTATCTTTGATACGGGGCATAACTTTTTTATATCATCTGGGTATTATTGAAAAGTATTGAGAATGAAAAAGAGATGCACGAATAGATTATTATTCTGCGTTAAGTTAATCTAAAGTTTAGAAGGGAATATATTGGAACTAACAGTAATTAATTAAGAACCTTAATTGCCTCAGCAACTATTTCTTCATCAACAACGACATCCCATTCTGCACTTCCAATCCCAGTCAAAAGGGTAAAACGAATTTTGTTGTCTAGTCGTTTTTTATCCTGACGTATAAGCTGGATCCAAATGTCAAATGATGCTTCATCAAATTGGCGTAAATCGAATGTTTTTCGAATACAATTTTCTATTCTTTGAAATTCTTCAGATGTAATATTTTTCATCAACTCAGAGATTTTCGCTTCAACTAACATTCCATGCGCAACGGCCAAACCATGATCTATTGGATTGTCAGAATTCAAAAGCGAACCTTCTATGGCGTGTCCAATTGTATGACCGAAATTTAATAGCTTCCTTCTCCCTGATTCTTTGGGGTCGGATTCTACAATTTCATGTTTAATCAATAATGAAGTTTCTATCCATTGAGAAGGAATAGTTGAATTATCAAGAATACAGTTTTCTAACGTCACAAAATGATTTTCATCCGCGATAAGCGAATGCTTAATCATCTCAGCCCAACCATTTTTAATTTCTCTCAATGGCAGGGTACTTAGAAAATCAGTATCAATAAATACTTTTTTCGGAAATGAGAATACACCCAAATGATTTTTTAGCGACCCCATATCAATTCCTGTCTTCCCTCCTATGGACGCATCGACCATGGCAAGCAATGAAGTAGGAATATAAATGCAATCCATTCCACGTTTGTATAATGAAGCGACAAAACCACCTAAATCGCAAATCATGCCGCCACCTAGACAAATGAATAAATCGTTTCTACTAAATTCATATTCCGTCAAGCTTTCCCATACAGACAAGCAAATGTCCATTGATTTAAATTCTTCTCCAGCCGGAATTTCAATTATCTCGGCGTCAGTAAGACCATCCAAAAAATTCATCAAATGCGGCAGACAGTTTTCATTGGTATTGCTGTCAACCAGAATAATCTTCTTTCTTTCACAATAATCTCCGGTCAACAAATTTCCAAGTCCTGACTCAGATAATGGTCCAACTTGGACTTCAGTTTTTAAATTGAAAAATGACGTCATAAAAAAAGATTTATACACAAAAGTAACAAAGCTTTGTTTACATGATAGTGATAAGAAAAATCAGATTATTTTTGCGGTATGATTTCCTTTAACAACACGGAGATTGCTTTTAAAAGCAAAAGCGACAAAGACTTGAAGCGAGCATATCGTTTATTTAAGATTGTCGGCGTCCCATTCTTGGTTAGAATAGGCAAACCCTTGACCAACTTTGCCCTTAAAATCAAGTTGCCTATTCAAGGTTTAATCAAAAATACCATTTTCAAACAATTTTGTGGAGGTGAAGATATTCCTGAATGTCAGACCAAAATTGATGAATTGTCGAACTCAGGAATAGGGACAATTTTGGATTATTCAGTTGAAGGAAAGGTAAAAGAAAGTGATTTTGATTCTACAGTCGATGAAATAATTGCTGCTTTAGATAAAGGTTTTCAAAATCCAAAAATACCTTTTGGTGTTTATAAAGTTACTGGTATTTGCCGTTTTGGTTTATTGGAAAAAATCAATGATTCAGTTGATAATTTGTCAGAAAAGGAAAAAGCAGAATATGAACGTCTGCTAGCTCGAATGGAAAAAATGGCTTCTCGCGCTTACGAAAGAAAAACACCAATCTTCATCGATGCGGAAGAATCTTGGATTCAAGATGGAATTGATAGAATGGTTTACGCTTTGATGGAAAAATACAATCGTGAAGTTCCATATATCTACAACACCTTGCAAATGTATCGCCACGATAGATTGGAGCATTTGAAGCACCAAACTGCAATTGCTAAAGAGAAAGGCTACAAATTGGGAATTAAGCTTGTCCGTGGAGCTTACATGGAAAAAGAACGTGAAAGAGCTGAAGAGAAAAAGTACCCATCACCAATTCAAAAAGACAAACCTGCTACAGATAAGGATTTCGATTTGGCTTTGGCTTTTTTAGTCGATAATATTGAAATCATTTCCTTTTGCGCAGGTTCACACAATGAAGAAAGCAACCTTCTTTTGACACAATTGATGGAGAAAAAAGGAATTGCAGCAAACGATAAGAGAATTCATTTTGCTCAACTTTTGGGCATGTCAGATCATATTTCGTACAATTTAGCCTTCCATAAATTCAACGTTGCCAAGTACGTTCCTTATGGCCCAGTAAACGAGGTTCTACCCTATTTACTTCGTCGTGCAGATGAAAACACTTCTATGTCGGGACAAACAGGAAGAGAATTATCCCTTATTATTCAAGAAACCAAACGAAGAAAGGCTCAACAAATATGAGTTTCTTGAATCAATTGAATTCTGGAAAATTCCGATTTTATTGGTCAATATTAATTGGAATTATTACCGTTGGACTTTTCATTATTATTCAGAACGCATCCAACTGGCAAGATATAACTCCAGAAACTTATGCAAAATATGGCGCTCCCTATGCAAAAGACATTTTTGACGGAGCGATTTGGGGCATGATTACAAATTCATTTGTCCATAAACAATTGTGGCACTTATTTCTAAGTGTCCCTCTGTTCATTTTTCTTGGAATACTATTCGAAAGAAGAAACACAGCCTTGTTTTTCATCTTATTCGTTGCTATAAGCTCATTTGTAACCTCATCGCTGCAATTGTCCATGACAGGAGACCCTGGAATTGGATTAAATGGTGTCAACTTCGCCTTGTTTACTTATTTACTGGTAAAAATTAAGCCTGAAGCAAAATATGGAAAATTCAAAATCACAATTTGGGTAGGAACTCTTTTAGCTCTAACCTTATCAATTCTGAACATTTTCAATGACTGGTACAATTTCGGTACAACAACAATATTGACTGGTTTCCTATTTGGATTAATCGTCGCTATTTCACAAAAACGAAAGTTCATTTTTTACTCTTTTCAAGGGATTTTTTGGGCTATTTGTTTGATTACTCTATTTTACAACCCATATTCTTCTGAATGGAACACTGTGCAGGGCTCTAAAGCATTCTCCAAAGGTGAAGTTGATAAAGCAGAAGAGTATTATTTAAAAGCTTTAGAAATACATCCGAGAAATTACGCGGCAAAAAAGAACCTTGTCCTAATCGAAATTGATCGCTTGCAAGATAGAGCCTACTATGCGCATTCAAATGGCGATTATAGTACAGCTCGAATGTTATATATAAAAATCTTAAATTTAGACAAGTACAACTCTTGGGCGAAGAAAAATTTAGATGGTTTGCCTTAGTAAGTCCATCATTTCTCCATGAAAATTTTACCTTTGCTTTAAAGCTCCCATAACTATGCAACGTATTTTGACCAGCGAAGAAATGAATCAAAAATTGGTTCGATTAGCGCACCAAATTATCGAATTCACTTATGACGTACCTGTTTGTTATTTGGGAGGTATAACTGGAAATGGATTTACCATGGCCAAAGCTTTGAGAAAGATCATTCAAGAAAATTCGAAACAGAAAATTGAATTGTTTGAAATTACTGTAAACAAAGTGGAACCTTGGAATCACGAAGTAAAACTGTCCATTTCTGAAGATAAATTGAAAAACGGCACCATCCTTTTGGTTGACGACGTATTGAACTCTGGTAAAACGATGCAATATGCTTTGGTTAAACTTTTACAACAACCTACAGCAGCTATAAAAACGGTAGCCATGGTCGATCGGAAACACAGACGCTACCCAATAAAAGCTGACTTTGTAGGATTGAGCCTTTCCACTACCCTGAGCGATACAGTTGAGATACGTCTAAACAAAGACAAATACGAAGCTTACCTAGTGTAGATTATGGAAAAAATTACTGAATCAAGTTCAAATTACGATGGTTTAGACCAAATGTCAACTGCCGATTTATTGGTAAACATCAATCGTGAAGACCAAAAAGTTGCGCTAGCGGTTCAAGAAATACTACCTCAAATTGAAAATTTTATAGAAAACTGTTTGCCACGAATGCAGAAAGGTGGTCGCTTATTTTATATGGGAGCAGGAACAAGTGGTCGTCTTGGTGTTGTTGATGCAAGCGAGTGTCCGCCAACCTTTGGTGTAGCTCAAAACGTTGTTGTTGGCATAATTGCTGGTGGCGATGCAGCTATTCGTAAAGCAGTTGAAAATGCAGAAGACGATGATAAACAAGGTTGGTTGGATTTAAAAGCAAACAACATTACAAATCTCGATTCCGTTATTGGAATTGCCGCTTCGGGTACTACACCATACGTTCTTGGCGCTCTTGAAAAATGCAAAGAAAACGGAATTTTAACCGGAGGAATAACGTGTAACCCTGGAAGTCCTCTATCTATTGTTCCTGAATTTCCAATGGTCCCAGTTGTTGGACCCGAATTCGTTACAGGAAGTACGCGAATGAAATCTGGAACTGCTCAAAAATTGGTCTTGAATATGATTTCCACGAGCCTAATGATAAAACTTGGTCATGTCAAAGGCAATAGAATGGTCGATATGCAATTGAGTAATGATAAATTAGTAGATCGAGGCGCACGAATGATTCAAACAAGTTTAGATTGCACTTATGAAGTTGCTAGGGAACTATTGTTAAAGCATGGTTCTGTTAGAAATGCTATAGACGCTCAGAACTAGTCGGCCTCAATCCAGCCAAAGAATTTCACGTCTTTTAGATTCGCTGCATTTACAACTTTACTAGACTCATTTGCTGGTGGCGATATCATTTGAACGTACAACCAATCCTCTTCTTTGGCTAAAACTTTGTATTGCGATCCTTTAGGATAATGTATAATTTCATTCGTAGGGATAAATTGAGCCGCATCCGACATTATCTTTCCTTTGGACCAATACATCATTGTTATTTCCTTTAATTCCTTGTAATCAGCTTTAAAAACACTTTTTGAAGGAAAAAACTGCCCTTTCATTTCTGTATCTCTAGCTAAGAAATAACGTTTCATTTGGTAAACCTTATTGTTTAAATACCTTAAACGGTTCACTGCATGTGTTGATTGCGAGCAGCAAGGATAGCGGTGATGGTAAAGTAATATTTCCTTCGTTCGAGGATGAATTTTATAGGCAAGTAAATGTCCGTCGTCCCAATAGATTTCTTTCCAAACGGAACCATATTGAGCGTACAGAGAAAACATTTCCTTATCGTCTTCGGCAAAAGGCTTACCGCTAAAAAGCAATTCAGGCTGCCCGTCACTATTCATATCAATCAAATGCCATTCGCTTTGAAAAAGTTCCCAATATTTAGCGAATTTATTCTCCAAATTCATTGATTTTGTCCAATCGTGTGACAATTTATCCTGATCAAACAACCATTCTACCGCCTTTTTTAAATCAGCTGGCTTCTTTGTATAAATGGTTTCAAAATCTGTTTGGGGATTACTAATAAATAAACTCGCCTCAACCCTCGGCATCACAATAATGGAAGCACCTGAAAACAGGGGAATAAAAGATATAATTACGAATAGTAAATTTTTCATACCATAAAAAAGGGGGATTGCTCCCCCTCTATTTTTGAAGTTATTTATTAATCTTTTGAAGGAGCTTTCTCTTTTCCTTTACCCTTTGACTTGTCAATTATTACGGTCAATTCTTCCGCTTTATCTTTAACATCCATGCGAATCGTATCACCTTCTTTCAAATTAGATTTGATGATTTCTTCTGCCAATGGATCTTCAATAAATTTCTGAATTGCTCTTTTTAACGGCCTCGCTCCAAATTTCTCATCGTATCCTTTGTCTACAATGAAATCTTTAGCTTTATCCGTCAACTCAATTTTGTAACCTAGATCATTAATACGTCCGTATAATTTCTCTAATTCCAAATCGATGATTTTATGAATGCTCTCTCTTGTTAAAGATTTGAACATGATCATATCGTCCATTCGATTCAAGAACTCAGGTGAGAATGCTTTTCGAAGTGCGTTTTGAACCACTGAAATAGCATTGTCATCGCGCTGCTCAGTCTGACTTTTCGTGCCAAAACCTACACCAGTTCCAAAGTCCGCCAACTGACGAGCTCCAATATTCGAAGTCATAATCAAAATCGTGTTCTTGAAATCAATTTTACGACCCAAACCATCTGTCATGTGACCTTCGTCTAAAACTTGTAACAACAAGTTGAAAACATCTGGATGTGCCTTTTCAATTTCATCTAAAAGAATGATTGAATAAGGTTTACGTCTAACTTTTTCCGTCAACTGACCTCCTTCTTCATAACCAACATATCCTGGAGGCGCTCCAACCAATCTTGAGATTGAGAATTTCTCCATGTATTCAGACATGTCAATTCGAATCAACGAATCTTCAGAATCGAATAAATATTTAGCTAAAACTTTCGCTAATTGCGTTTTCCCAACACCTGTTGGCCCTAGGAAAAAGAATGAACCAATTGGTTTATTTGGATCTTTCAACCCTGCTCTATTTCGTTGAATCGCTTTTACAACTTTGGAAACAGCTTCATCTTGACCGATAACTTTACCGTTCAACTCTTCAGCCATATTGACCAATTTTCCACTTTCAGACTGAGAAATTCTAGTTACAGGAATTCCACACATCATCGAAACGACCTCGGCAACATTTTGATCTGTAACCGTTACTCTATTGTCTTTGGACTCTTCTTCCCATCTCGTTTTCGCAGCATCCAATTGTTCTTGCAACTGACGCTCATTATCACGTAATTCAGCCGCTTTCTCGTACTGTTGAGATTTGATAACCTCATTTTTCTGATCTTTCAAAGCTTCAATCTTCCCTTCAATATCAATTATGTCTTTTGGGACATTGATATTTGTAAGGTGAACACGAGAACCCACTTCATCCATCGCATCAATCGCTTTGTCTGGAAGGTGTCTATCGGTGATATATCTTTCTGTTAATTTAACACAAGCAGCCAATGCTTCATCTGTGTATGTTACGCTGTGGTGCTCTTCATAACGATCTTTGATATTATTCAAAATCTGAATCGTTTCTTCTTGAGAAGTTGGTTCGATGATTACCTTTTGGAATCTACGCTCCAATGCTCCGTCTTTTTCAATGTGCTGACGGTATTCATCCAAAGTTGTTGCTCCAATTGCTTGCAGCTCACCTCTAGCCAATGCTGGTTTAAACATATTAGACGCATCCAAAGACCCTGAAGCCCCTCCTGCACCAATTATGGTATGAATCTCATCAATGAACAAAATAATGTCAGAATTCTTCTCTAATTCCTGCATTACGGCCTTCATTCTTTCTTCAAACTGACCACGATACTTTGTTCCGGCAACTAAAGAAGCCAAATCCAACGATACAATACGCTTATTGAAAAGCACACGAGATACTTTTCTTTGAACAATTCTCAAAGCCAAACCTTCAGCGATGGCACTTTTACCAACTCCTGGTTCACCAATAAGAATTGGGTTATTTTTCTTTCTGCGTGAAAGTATTTGACTTACACGTTCTATTTCTTTTTCTCTTCCAACAATAGGATCCAACTTTCCTGCTTCAGCCATTTTCGTTAAATCTCTTCCGAAATTGTCCAAAACTGGTGTTTTAGATTTAGGATCGGTTGGTTTACGCTGAGCTGAAAAAGAATCACCTTCTTCTTCCTGTCCTCCAGTTGGGAATTCAGATTTAGGCGACTTCGTATCATCCATTATTGCGTCTAATTCGTCTTTTGCGTTTTCGTATATCACACCATATTTATTTAACACTCTACAAGCGGCGCTATCTTCTTCTTTCAGAATGGAGAGCAACAAGTGCTCTGTACCAATCATCTGACTTTTAAATAGTTTTGCTTCAAGATAAGTTATTTTTAATACTTTTTCTGCCTGTTTGACCAAAGGAATATTCGTCAAATTGACATTTTTAATGGAAGCTGAACGATTCAACCCCATTTCAATTTCACTTCGAATTTGTTTTAAATCCAAATGAAATTCTAATAGTATTTTAATTGCTTTCCCATCTCCTTCACGAATCATACCGAGTAAAAGATGCTCGACCCCAATAAAATCGTTTCCAAGCCTTAAAGCTTCCTCTCGACTAAAACTGATTACGTCTTTAACGCGTGGTGAAAATTTTGCTTCCATATTTTTTATTGACTGAGGACTAAATAACGACTTTTTAGTCGATGTACAAATATATAACGTTTAAAATGTTAATAAGTGCATTAAAAAGCCAATTTTCCACAGATTTTTGTTAGTAAATACCTTTTTTTAAGCAGCTCCTACTCCGTGCAAAATGAGTAATTTCGATGCTCGCTAAAATCAGCACAAATTCTGTGCAAAAAAGAATAAAGTGACAACATGGCAGACGGAGAAAGAATAATTCAAATTAACATAGAGGATGAAATGAAATCCGCTTACATCGATTATTCGATGTCGGTTATCGTTTCAAGAGCATTACCAGACGTACGTGATGGTTTCAAACCAGTTCACAGACGTGTATTATATGGTATGCACGATTTGGGATTGGCCTCAAACAAATCTCATAAAAAATCTGCGAGAATCGTAGGTGAAGTTTTAGGAAAGTACCACCCACATGGTGATAGTTCAGTATATGACACAATGGTGCGTATGGCGCAACATTGGTCTTTGCGCTATCCATTGGTTGACGGACAAGGAAACTTTGGTTCAGTAGATGGTGATAGTCCTGCGGCTATGCGATACACTGAAGCACGTTTGCGAAAAATTGCTGAGGAAATGCTCGACGATTTGGACAAAGAAACGGTTGACTTCCGACCTAACTTTGATGAAAGTTTAACAGAGCCTTCTGTTCTTCCTTCAAAAATTCCAAATCTATTAATGAATGGTGCCAGCGGTATTGCTGTTGGTATGGCTACAAACATGGCGCCACATAACCTTTCAGAAGTAGTTGATGGCATTCATGCATATATTGATAATCCAGAAATCGAAGACGAGGAATTAATCAAGTTTGTAAAAGCTCCAGATTTTCCAACAGGTGGAATCATTTATGGTTATGAAGGGGTTAAAGAAGCCTTATTAACTGGCCGTGGTCGTATCGTTATGCGAGCGAAAGCTGAAATCGAAGAAGATAAAGGTCGTGAGCAAATTATCGTTACTGAAATTCCTTACCAAGTAAATAAGTCTGACCTTATTAAGAAGACTGCCGATTTGGTAAACGACAAAAAAGTTGAAGGTATCTCTGATATCCGCGACGAGTCTGACAGAAATGGTATGCGTATCGTTTATGAACTGAAACGTGACGCTATTCCTAATGTCGTTTTAAACAAACTATATAAGTATACTGCACTTCAAACTTCATTCTCGGTAAACAACATTTGTTTGGTTGACGGACGTCCTGAACAGTTGAACTTAAAACAAATGATTCACTACTTCGTCAAATTTAGACATGAAGTAGTTATTCGTCGTACGCAGTTTCAATTGCGAAAAGCAGAAGAAAGAGCTCATATATTAGAAGGATTAATTATAGCTTCTGATAATATCGATGAAGTAATTGCAATTATACGTGCTTCTAAAAGTCCAGATGCAGCTCGCGAGAGCTTGATGGAACGTTTCTCTTTGTCTGATATTCAGTCAAGAGCGATAGTTGAAATGAGATTGCGTCACTTAACAGGACTTGAGCAAGATAAATTACGTGCTGAGTTTGAAGAATTGACAATATTGATTGCTGACTTGAAAGATATTCTTTCTAACGAAGTAAGAAGAATGCAAATCATCAAAGACGAATTAACTGAAGTTAAAGAGAAATTTGGTGATGAGCGTCGATCTAGAATTGAATACTCAGCGAACGAAATGCGTATTGAGGATTTGATCGCCGATGAAGAAGTGGTAATAACAATTTCTCACGCTGGTTATATCAAAAGAACTAGTTTATCAGAATACAAAGTTCAAAACAGAGGTGGAATGGGATCGAAAGGCTCAACCACTCGTGATAAAGATTTCTTGGAGCATTTATTTGTTGCAACAAATCACAACTACCTATTAATCTTTACAGAAAAAGGTAGATGTTTCTGGATGCGAATTTTCGAAATTCCAGAAGGAAATAAAATTGCCAAAGGTCGTGCTATACAAAACCTAATCAACATTGAACAGGACGATAAAGTGAAAGCTTACGTTAAAGTTCAAGATTTGACGGATAAAGAATATGTTGAGAACAACTTTATCATCATGGCAACCAAAAATGGTGTTATCAAGAAAACTAGTTTAGCTGCTTATTCTCGCCCAAGAATCAATGGTATCAATGCCATTACAGTTCGTGAAGGTGATGAATTGTTAGAAGCTAAATTGACAAATGGTTCGAATGAAATCGTTTTAGCGACTTCTGGTGGCCGTGCTATTCGTTTCAACGAGGAGAAAGTTCGCCCAATGGGAAGAAATGCTTCTGGAGTTAGAGGTGTAACCTTAAAAAGTGAACAAGACGCGGTTATCGGTATGATCTGTGTTGAAGATATCTTCTCAACAATTTTAGTTGTTTCGGAAAATGGATACGGAAAACGCACCTATTTAAATGACCCAGAAGATAAAGAACCAGTTTACCGTATTACAAACCGTGGAGGAAAAGGTGTAAAAACATTGAATATTACGGATAAAACTGGTCCATTATTAGCGATCAAAAATGTTGACGACGAAGAGGATTTAATGATTATCACGAAAGCTGGTATCACCATTCGTATGCACATTGACACAATTCGTACTATGGGTCGTTCGGCTCAAGGAGTTCGATTGATTAACCTTAAAGGAAAAGCTTCTATTGCAGCAATTGCTCGCGTGCCGCGAACTGAAGATGAGGAAGAAGCATATGACGAAGAGGGAAATTTGATTGAAACAGTTGCTGAAGGTGAAGAAAATTCAACTGGAGAATCATCAGAAGATTCAGGTGAAGAAACAAATGGCACGAATATTGAAAATGATACAGATGTGGAATAATTAATATTTTTACATCTCTATTAGAAACATGAAAAAAAATAAAATGAAAAATTCAATACTTGTAGGAACGCTTTTACTAAGCACCCTTGCATTCGGTCAAAAGAAAAATGAGACGTCTGCAGCCGTAGAATTTAAAAACAAATTTGCTCCAGCGCTTCAGTCGAAAGATTATGAAACAGCGAAGAAGTCAATTTTAAGCGCAAAAGAATTCATAGACCTTGCAGCAGCTCATCCGGACACGAAAGAGTCTGCCAAAACCTTATATTATAAAGGAGAAGTGTATTTAGGAATTATGAGTTTAGCTCAAGATTCTGATGATGCTGATTTAACAGCAATGGTTACTCCTACTTTTATGGAGGAAGCAGCCAATGCTCTTAAACAATCCTATGCAAACGACAAAAAATACCAATCGGATGTTTCCGATGTAGTTTTGAGAGCTCGTATATTGTTTGATAAAAGAGCGAACGCGGCTTACACAGAAGGTGATTTCAAAAGTGCCGCTTCTCTTTACAATTGGCAAGCGAAATACAGCAGTGCGATTGGTGATCTTGATAGCAACGCCGTATTTTATTCTTCTGTTTGTTCAGAAAAAGCAAATGACTACGCTAGCGCAGCAGCCGGTTATCTTACTCTAGCAAATGCTGGTTACAAAGGTCCAGTTTCATACAACCTTGCTTCTGGCGCATTTCGTAAGTCAGGTGACATTGAAAAAGCAAAAGGTATAATCGCAGAGGGTCGTAAACTTTACCCAAATGATAGAGATTTACTTTTGGAATTAGTAAACATCAACATTGATGCAAATAACCCTGCTGGTGCTGAAGCAGCTTTAGCTCAAGCAATTGCTGCTGACCCAAATAATAAACAATTGTTCTACACCATCGGTACAATCTACATCGAAATGAAAGAGAACAAGAAGGCAGAAGAATCTTTGATGAAGGCGTTGGAAATTGATCCAGATTACTTAGATGCTCAATACCAATTAGGTGCGCACCTTGTATCTTGGGCAGGCGATTTAAAAACTGAAGCCAACGCATTGAAATTAGGCGATTACAAATACGACGTTTTAATGTCGGAAAGTAATGATACGTATAAAAGAGCCTTAGCGCCTTTAGAAAAATACATCAGTAAACAACCGAACGACAAGGCTGTCTTAAATATCTTGTTTCAATTGCACAGAAGTATTGGCAACAATGACAAAGCTGCTGCATTCAAAGCTCGATATGACGCTGCAGAATAAGGGTTAAAAAAACATTTAGAAAGAGACTTCAAATTGGAGTCTCTTTTTTTTGCTAAATACTTGATAATCTTTGGATATATCAAACGAACTGTCTATCTTTGCACCCTTGAAAATGAGCCCCTTGTAAGCTCTTATTATTTACACTTCCGGTTGATAAGGCACCTGGAATACAAATTAAGAAAGCCAAAATGGCAGAAAACACACAAACGCAGGGAACTGCAGATTTCGATTGGGACGCGTTAGACCTTGACGGTTATACGCAAATCGAACGTTCAGAGTACTCAGATAAGTACGAAGAAACATTAACTTCAATCGTTGAGAAAGAAGTATTAGACGGTACAGTTGTAGCGTTGAACAAAAAAGAAGCAGTAATCAACATCGGATACAAATCTGAAGGTATTATTCCTGCTAACGAATTCCGTTACAATCCAGATTTAAAAGTTGGAGATACGGTTGACATTTATGTTGAATGTCAAGAAGACAAAAACGGTCAATTGATCATTTCTCACAAAACAGCAAGAATGCACAAAGCGTGGATTCATGTAAACAATGTTTTGAAAACAGGTGAAATCATCACTGGATTTGTTAAATGTCGTACTAAAGGTGGATTAATCGTTGACGTATTTGGTTTAGAAGCATTCTTACCAGGTTCTCAAATTGATGTTAAACCAATTCGTGACTACGATATCTATGTTGGTAAAAACATGGAATTCAAAGTTGTTAAGATCAACCAAGAGTTTAGAAACGTTGTTGTTTCTCACAAAGCTTTGATCGAAGCAGAATTAGAAGAACAAAAGAAAACAATTATCGCTGGTCTAGAAAAAGGTCAAGTATTAGAAGGTATCGTGAAAAACGTTACTTCTTACGGTGTATTCATCGACTTGGGTGGTGTAGACGGATTGATTCACATTACAGATTTATCTTGGGGACGTGTTAACCACCCAGAAGAAATCGTTGAATTGGATCAGAAATTGAATGTTGTAATATTAGACTTCGATGACGATAAAAAACGTATTGCATTAGGATTGAAACAATTGCAACCACATCCATGGGATGCTTTGGACGGCGGAATGAACGTTGGAGACAAAGTGAAAGGGAAAGTTGTTGTTATGGCTGACTACGGTGCATTCGTTGAAATCGCTCCAGGAGTAGAAGGTTTAATCCACGTTTCAGAAATGAGCTGGTCACAACACTTGCGTTCAGCACAAGATTTCATCAACGTTGGAGACGAGGTTGAAGCAGTTATCTTGACTTTGGACAGAGAAGAAAGAAAAATGTCATTAGGTATCAAACAATTGATGCCAGATCCATGGGAAGGTATTGAAGCGAAATACGCTGTTAATACACGTCACCATGCAAAAGTTCGTAACTTCACTAACTTCGGTGTATTCGTAGAATTGGAAGAAGGTGTTGACGGATTGATCCATATTTCTGACCTTTCTTGGCAGAAAAAAATCAAGCATCCATCAGAATTCTGTAAAGTAGGAGACGACATGGAAGTTGTGGTTTTAGAAATCGATAGAGACAACAGAAGAATTTCTTTAGGTCACAAACAATTGGAAGAAAATCCATGGGAAGTATTCGCAACCATCTTCGGAGAAGGTTCAGTGCACCAAGGAACAATTATTGAGAACAAAGACAAATCTGGAATCGTTGCTTTACCATACGGTGTAGAGGGTATTTGCCCAGCGAAACACTTACGTAAAGAAGACGGATCTAACGCGAAAATCGAAGAAACTTTAGATTTCAAAGTAATTGAATTCAACAAAGATTCTAAGAAAATCGTTGTGTCTCACACACGCATGTTTGAAGAAGGAGAAGATCGTCCAACGACGAAAGCAGCAGCTGGTGGTAAAAAATCAGGTGGTTCTAATACTTCAAACGCAGTTAAATCTGTAAACAGCAGCGTTGAAAAATCTACATTAGGAGATTTGGATGCATTGTCTGAATTGAAAAAGAAAATGGAAGGTGGAAAATAATTTCCAGCGACTATAATATAGAAAATGCCTCGATGACAATCGGGGCATTTTTTTGCTACATTAACATTGTTAAATTACACATTATCTGCAATTAAATGTATTATTGGTGAAATGTGAAAGAAATGTAAGATTGTCACGAGTAAGCGAGTTTATACTTATTAAGACTAACATTTGCAAGTTTTAATACAGAAAAACGTTATACTTAGCAAAAAAAGGAAAAATACTACAATGTCCGCTGTAATAAATTGTGTATCTTACCTTTTATCACAAACCTAAGCTCTATTTATTATGAAACTTTTTTGGTTAAAATTCCAAATTTGATAATGATAAATAAATGCTAAAAAAGACTTCAACAAGCTCTAAATTATTTCTTCTAATCCTATTTTTTTATGGACTAGTAATTAGTATTGGAATTTTAGGTATTCGGGAAATAAAAACGATGCGCCGTAATTCGGATAAGATGTACGACAATGTCGTATATCCACTGGTTCAACTATCCTCAGTACGATTTATGTATTTACGTGGAATCCGAACAACTGTGTTGCAATTAAAATCCAACGATATTACATTTGATGAATCACTGAAACAACTACATTTAGCAGAAGCCACAATGGACACACAATGGACTGCATATGTTAATACTGTCCAAACGAAAGAAGAAGCAAAACTAGTTCAAGAAGCTCAGTTTTTCATGGGTGAAACGAACTTAGAAATAGAAACCCTCAAAGTTTTAATACATTTAGAAGATAAAGAAGCGTTAAAAGATTTTAGCTTAAAAAATTTAAACGAATCTATAAAAGAGACCGTTGATAAACTGACCACATTGATTAAATTCCAGGAGAAATTAGGAAATCAATACAAAAATTCAAACTCAAACGTATATATCAATAGTAAGAATAATTTAATTTGGATTTTAGTTGCTTCGACGATAATCATACTATTATTCGGATATTATATTTTCCGTGATATTCGCACATATATTAACGCTTTAAAAAAGTCAAATCAAAGTTTACTAAATAATGAACTGAAATATCGATCTGTATTTGAAAATGCTGGGGATGGATTATTTCTTGTGGGTACAGATAAATTAATAAAGGATGTTAACTCTGTCGGTGTATCGTTAACAGGATACTCCTACGAGGAGTTATTGAAAATGAATCCGACGTTATTACATACAACTGAAGACCTTACCTCTCACCCATTCAAATGGGACTTATTAGGTCAGGGAAAACCTTTTGTTCGACAACATAAATTAAGAAAAAAGGACGGCACTACTATTGATGTTGAAATGAATACCACTTTGGTCGGGGAAAATGAAATTCTCTCAGTCGTTCGAGATATTTCCGAACGAATAAATACGGAAAAAAGGAAGAAAACAAGTGACGAAAAGTACGGAATTGCAGTTAAAAACAGTCTCGATACAATAATAATAAGCACTTTTCCTGAAGGAGTATTTGTTGAGCTGAATCCTCGTTTTAGTCAGCTTTTTGGCTATTCCAGAGAAGAATCTCTAGGTAAAAAATCCATTGATCTTAATTTACATTTGGATTTAGATACAAGAGTTGAAATTTATAATGAAATATCAGCTGAAGGCTTTACAAAAAATAGAGAAGTAGTTTTTCGAAACAAAAAGGGTGACGAAATAAATTGTCTTGTTACTTCTAACCTTTTCCACATTGAAGAAGAAGCATTCTTGTATACTGTAATAAAGGATATAACGGATCAGAAAAAATCAGAAGAAAAACTGGTTAATTTAGATAGGAAAATAACGGAATTAATAGATTCAACAAATGCCGTGATTTGGGAATCCGAAGCCGAAACATTCACCTTGACATACGTAAATCCAGTTGTTGAAAAACTATTTGGTTACTCAACAGATGAATGGTATACCGATTTGTTCTGGAAAAACCACATCTACATTGATGACAGAGAAACTACGGCAAGTCACTATTATGAACAAGCTAAAAAATCGATTGGACACACTCTGGAATATCGTTTTGTGAAAAGCAATGGTCAAGTAATCTGGATCCGTGATATAGTAAATATTATCGAAGAAAAAGGCAAACCGAAATGGATTCGAGGTATTATGATTGATATTACAGCAAATAAAAATGCGGAAAATGAATTATTGGACTCTAATGCACGATTACGATTAGCTACAAAATCAGGAAACATCGGCGTTTTTGATCTAGATTATGTAAAAAAAGAGTTGACATGGGATGATTACTGCTATAATCTTTATGGTGTCACACGTGAACAATTCCCCAACCCTTTTGAAGTCATTTACACATCACTCCATCCTGAAGATCATGATTTAGCAAAAGTAAATGGTCCGTCAAATTCTAAAGATTCAACAGAATATAACGCCGTTTATAGAATCGTTAGACCAGATAAGAAAATAAGAGTTCTGGAAACTTCAGCCATGGTTATAAGAGACTCAGCGGGTGCAGTTTTGCGAATTATTGGTGTGCACAAAGATATTACTGAAAAGAAAAAAGCTGATCAGGAGCTAAGAGATTTAACTACACGATTACAATTAGCAACCACATCCGCCCACATTGGAATTTTCGATTTGGATTTGATTAATACAGAATTAATCTGGGACGATGTTTCGTTCAAAATATTTGGAGTTTCTGAAAAGGGAATTGAAAACCCATATGACGCTTCGACAAAAGCAATTCATCCTGATGACCTTAAAGGCGTATTAGACTATAGATTATCCAAAATCCAAAATGGAGATGATTATTTTTATACGTTTAGAATTCTTTGGCCAAATGAAGAAGTGCGGCACATTGAATCTAGCGCTTTGATTCTTAGAGATTCAACTGGTAAGGCTACCCGTATGATTGGAGTAAATAGAGATATTACAGAATCCAAACTTGCTGAAATTAATTTAATAGAGCTCACGACTCGTTTACAATTGGCGACAACTTCAACAAATATTGGAATATATGATTGGGATCTCACAATTAATAACCTACATTGGGATGAGACAACTTACAATATGCACGGTATTTCTTCTGAAAATTGTTTAAATCCGAAAGAAGCATTAATTATGGCTATACATCCCGATCAAAGAGATGAAGCTTTGGAGTTTATTGTGAATTCAATCAAATCAGCCCGTGAATTCAAGTATGTTTATAAAATTGTTTTACCGAGTAATGAAGAGCGATACATTGAATCCAATTCAATAATTCTTAGGAATGAAAGTACTGGAAGAGCGACAAGGATGATTGGGGTAAGTAGGGATATTACTGAACTCAAAGAAGCTCAAAAATCACTTCAAAACATGAATATTCTGCTAGAGGAAAAAGTGGCCATTCGCACAGAAGATTTGGAGCTGGCAAATAAAAAGATTAATGACAGTATAAATTACGCTCAAAATATTCAACTGGCAATACTCTCTAAACCTGATGATTGTTTTAAAGTTTTTCCTGAGTCGTTTATGCTTTGGAAACCAAAAGATGTTGTAAGCGGTGATTTCATGTGGAGTCATTCGAACGATAAATACAAATATATTGCTGTTATTGATTGCACTGGGCATGGGGTTCCTGGAGCCTTACTGAGCATAGTGGCTAAACAGATTTTGGACAGGATTGTAATTACCGAAGGAATTGAAGACCCACAGAACATTCTAATTAATCTTGACAGAGCCATAATATCTACATTAAGACAAGATAATAATGCTGCAACGGATGGAATGGATATTGCCTTGTGCAGAATTGATCAAAAGAATAAATTTATAGTTTTTGCTGGTGCCCAACGACCCTTGTTCTATTTTAACAGTAAGTCAATTATTGAAATACCAGGTAGCAAGCTTGGCATTGGAGGTATCATGGGCATTAATGGCAAAAAATCTTTCAATCAAATTGGATTTCAATATGAACCAGGTCAAGTCGTTTATTTAACATCTGACGGCTATTACGCTCAATTTGGCGGCAAAGAAGGTAAAAAATTGATGAAAAGCAGATTCTCAGACTATTTACTAGACATTTCAAACAAACCAATTACAGAGCAAGGAGGTTTATTAAACCAACATCTGGTTGCATGGCAAGGAGAAGAAGAACAAGTTGATGACGTACTCGTTATTGGAATTCAGTTATAAAACTATTTCTTAAAAAAAACTATAATTAGCAAGTTAACTTAAACCCTAGCCTCGGCCAATTTCCTTGGATTTACTTTGCTTTTTCTAATTCTGCAACTGACAACTTTGTATTCAGGGCACATTGCCTCTGTGCAGTGTTCGTCAGAAGTAATAAGGTTCAGCATAATTATGGAAAATGAAACGTTGAACTCAAAATTCCTTCTCTCTTTTCATCTGTAACAATAGCTTTAATGTCAACTTTCCCTCTTGGACTTTCCACACAAACGAAGTCTCCATGTCTAACTCCTTCTTTTGTAGCATTTTTTGGGTTGTTCAATAAAACACCCTCAGTTAAAATATCTACATTTCCTGTTCTACATGTCATTGCACCACAATTGGAATGCTCTAATTCAGGGTTTGTAGTAATGATGCACGGGAAGTCTTTTTCATGTCGTTCTACTTCTCAAGATTTTTCATAATTGAAAAAGGAGAATTGTCCTTTCCGTTTTTAAAATCTTCAATGTGAAGTATTTGTGTATATGTTCCATCGGCAAGTATTGGCCCTACTTTTGATCCTAATTTCCTGCAAATAAGCTCGTTCGGTTTTTATTGCTAAATTAGATTTTACATACTACCCAGCGAATCTTTCAAAACCGCTGAGCTTCTACTAATTAGACTATTGGCTTATGATAAAACTCTTCCGAAATATTCGCAAAAACCTGCTGAACGAGGGTAAAACGGGTAAGTACTTTAAATATGCAATTGGCGAGATTATTCTTGTAGTGATTGGTATTTTGATTGCTTTGGCAATTAATAATTGGAATGAACACAGGAAGCAGAAAGCAACTATTTATAGTATATATCAAATTATCAAAGAAGACATCCTGGTTGATATTACGGAAATAAATTCCTTTGTAAATGACTATGAAAACATTAGAAAACCCGCTTTTGAGGCAGTTTTAAACAATAACCTTTTAAAAGAAGAATATTTAAAACACCCTGAATATATAACTGTTTTGACAGGCTTTAAAGATTTTGCAATTAATCTCCGTGGTTTAGAATTACTAAAAAATCAATTGAATAACATTAGCGTTGGTAAACAAAATCTTGCTTCGCAAATAAATATATTCTACAATCAACATCTCATAGAAATCAATGTAGCCAATTCTGAATTGATGCGTGAATTCACGTATAATATCAACGAACGTAAAAAATTGCCATGGTTTTCGTCCTTATACTTACGCAATGAAACGGATGAAGCCATTGACTATATTATTGATAATCCAATAGAAAAAAATCGGATTACGATGTACTATTTAGTTTATGGAATATATGTTCAAGAATTAAAGAAATTCAAATTAGATGGGGAAGCCATTGTTAAACAAATAGATGCCATTAATTAATTTAAGAAGAAGATGATAAAGCTCCTCAGAAAAACCAATCTTGAGCCCACGATGGCAAAGAAATATTTAGGTATAATTCTTCTTTTCATTTCTTTGATAAGCTGCAAGGAAAAGAATTCATTGCCGGATCCATTAAAAGCTGGTTGGAATAATCAAGCAGTTTGCGAAGTAGTAGAAGAAAACTCAAAATTGAGGGTTCTCAAATGCACATTTTCCCCAGGGGTTGGTCATGAACGGCATTATCACCCTGCACATTTCGGATACACGATAAAAGGAAGTAAATTCCGAATCACCGACACAACCGGTACGCGTGAAGTCGACGTTCCAACAGGATACGAATTTTATAACGAAGGAATTGAATGGCATGAGGTTCTGAATATTGGAGACTGCACTGCTGTGTTTTTGATCCTGGAACCAAAAACACGGTAAAAGATTGATTTTGAATAATTAAATTTTAACTTGATTCAAATATCAACCGCTTCATATTGAATGCTACGATACTGATTGATTAAATACTATTTCGATTGAATTCACTATATTAGTATTCAACTACTCAACAAGACATTCACAAACTACAATAAACGATAGTCAACAATGAAAAAAATCTTTTTTTTACTCATCCCCTTTACATTTTGTGTAAACACTATTATTTGTCAAGAAGATCCTTATCTGTGGTTAGAGGAGATAGAAAGCCAAAAATCCATGAAATGGGTTCAAGAGCAAAATGAGAAATCCTCAAAAGTTTTTGAAAACGCACCAGGTTTTGCCGAGTTAAAAGAACAATTTCTTCAATCCATGAACGACGAGGAAAAAATTGATTATCCTAGTGTAGTTCAAGACATGGTCTACAATTTCTGGAAGAATGAAGAACATGTTCGAGGGATTTGGAGACGAACAAAAAAGTCGCTTTATCTACAAAATAAATGTGAATGGGAAACTGTATTGGATTTGGACGCACTTTCCGAAAAAGATGGTGCAAAATGGGTTTTCCACGGAGCAAATTGGCTTGAACCAAACTTTGACCGCTGTCTCATTTCTCTTTCAAATGGCGGAACGGATGAAGATATTATTCGTGAGTTTGATGTGCGCAAAAAAGAATTCGTTTCCGGTGGTTTCGAGCTTCCTCCCAGTAAAGGTGGAGCAGCATGGGTAAATCAGGATGAAATATTAATCGCTCGTTCATACGGCGAAGGAACAATGACGACTTCTGGCTATCCTCGAATTGTGAAGAGATTAAAACGTGGTCAACCTTTGGATGATGCTGAGATCGTCTTTGAAGAAAAAGATGATATAATGGGCGTTTGGCCAGGAAGTGGTTTTGTAGATGGCAAGCGACGAATTACCCTGTACAAAGCGATTTCCACTTTTTCACATGAAATCTACTTTTGGAGGGACAATAAATTCGTTCTTTTTGATTTGCCTAATGATTCAGAACCAAAAGATATGTATGCTGGAATGCAAATGGTAAGGCTGAACTCTGATTGGGCAGTAAATGGAACTACCTTCAAATCGGGTGACCTAGTTAGTGTGAATGAAGAATCTCTATTAGCAGGAAAACTTGATGTTCATTTAATCTACCACCCTGATTCCAAAACAAGTATTGAAGGTGTAACTGTAACGAAAGATGGCGTATTGTTGAATACAATTCAAAATGTACAAAGTGTATTGTATATGATGAATTTTAAGGAAGGCAAATGGAAGGTTTCCAAAATGGACACACCTCAATTTGGAAAAATTAATCTGATAGATGCCGATCGAAAAGAAAGCGGATTCTTTTACCAATTCAGTAATTTCATTACTCCCCCTACCCTCTATTTTAAAGAAGGTCAAAAGACTACTGTTGTTCGTCAAGGCAAGAAAAAATTCAATGCCGACAATCTAGAGGTTCACCAATATGAAGTAAAATCCAAAGATGGAACGACAGTTCCTTATTTTATTGTTCATAAAAAGGATATTAAACTCGATGGAACGAATCCAACCTTAGTTTATGCTTATGGAGGTTTCAATGTTTCTTCAACACCAAATTATAGCACTAGAACTGGAATTGGGTGGCTTGAGAAAGGTGGTGTTTATGTATTGGCTAACATTCGTGGCGGTGGCGAATTCGGACCAACCTGGCACCAAGCGGCAATGAAAGAAAAACGTCAAAATGCGTATGATGACTTTTACGCCGTAAGTGAAGATGTAATTAAACGAAAAATATCATCACCTAAACATCTTGGAGCATTTGGTTGGAGCAACGGTGGTTTAATGGCTGGAGTTGTGGCAACTCAGCGTCCAGATTTATTCAATGCGGTAATTATTGGAGCTCCACTACTCGATATGAAACGCTATAATAAAATGCTTGCTGGTGCGAGTTGGATGGGTGAATTTGGTAATCCAGACATTGAAAAAGACTGGGCGTATATTCAAAAATATTCTCCTTACCATAATGTTTTTGAGGACAAAGAGTATCCGGAAGTTTTTATCATTACTTCAACAAAGGATGATCGCGTGCATCCGGGACATGCCAGAAAAATGGCAGCTAAAATGATGGAACAAGGTCATCCCCTATTCTATTTCGAAACTATAGAAGGTGGACATGGCGCTTCATCAACCAATGAACAAGCAGCCACAAATGAGGCAATGATGTTCACCTATTTGAAAATGAAATTGATGTGATAAAAAACTTCGTGAAAGTTTAAGATATTCCGTAAATTGTAGCCATAATTCAAGTTTCATTTCTAATTCATTGACCTACAAAGTAGTTATGTGCAAAGTCTGTTTATTTTTTATTTCTATTATTTTACTCTCGACAGGATGCAAAAAATACAAAGTGGAAGATTTAAAACCAATCGAAGAGCCAAAATTGAGTAAAGAACTAAAAATACTGAACCCACAGGATAAAATATGGGCGCATAGAGTCAACTCTCTAACGAATATTGAAGACAGAATACAGGAGTTTTACGGCATAGAGATTGACATTTTTTATAACTATGCAAACAATAACTTTGAAGTAAAGCATGACTTGGATTCCTCTGGAATAGATCTTGAGTTTTTTATTGATTCGGTTCAGAAAGTAAAAAAAGTCTCATATTGGTTTGATTACAAAAATCTCAATGAACATACCGAATCAGGAATTTCAAAACTGTGTTCTATCCTATTTGAGCGGGAACTAGAAAATGTATCTTTAGTAGAATCTTATTTTAGTAACGAGTTAATAGGCTTTTATGGAAAAGTGGCTACTTCCTATTGGGTTTCAGCAACAGAGATTCCCAACCAACAAGAAGATCGGGACAATTTATATAAAGAGAACTATAAATTCATTAACGACTTGAATACCAAAATGATATCAGCCACGTATGAAATGAATGGCTTTTTAGAGCATTATTTTCCCCAGCACCGAATCAATCACTGGATGTCTGGAGATCTTACTAATGCGCAAATATCTGAACTTGCAGAAATGGCTCTTTCGCCCAATGTGAATATAATACTTGTTGATGGTAATGAAAATTACCTAAACTGATTCTATTCAGTCTTTTCTGTGTTTTCTTTGTAGAGTCATTGGTGAAAGAAATGTGAATTTGGCCGAGCGAGAGTAGTTCTATTTATTGGTCATTCGCAGTGTCATCTGCTGTATCAACTCTTTAAATTTGCGTATTTCCTTTATTTTCACTATATTATCCGTTATGGTAAAAACAGAAAAGTTAGCAAACAAAGCATTTTTAGAAAAATCAATAAACCATTTAGCAACTAATGGGTTTGAAAATATCCAAGCAGATATGGAGGGATACGAAACCCCAAAAACCTATCTAAGAAAGGGAAGTGACAGTAAAATAACACCGGACATCGTAGCTGAAAAAAATGGAAGAAGCCACTTTTTTGATATTAGCTTAAAATCTGATAATCAAACACTTTTAAAATCAAAATGGTTGTTTTTGGAAACACTGAGTAAAATCAAATCAGCAAGTTTTAGAGTTATTACAACTCACGGACATATTAAATTTACCGATAGTATGTTAGCCGATATTCATCTGGAAAATAAGACTCCAATTAAAATTTAATAGAATCTCATCAGTTTGATTTTTAATTTTAACGCAAATCGAACAATTTCAACTCATTTCAATACTACTGTCCTAGTTTTTTTTGAAACTAAATGCTAAATTTATTGACTTAACTTTATTAAAATGACAGATTTAGAAATTGCTAAGAAATGTACGCTTCAACATATTGTAAATATCGCCGAGAAATTTGGTGTTGATACGGACGAAATTGAAATGTTTGGAAAATACAAAGCCAAACTTCCTCTTCACTTAATTAACGAAGAAAAATCAAAAGAAAGCAATTTAATACTTGTATCGGCCATCTCTCCTACTCCTGCTGGAGAAGGAAAAACCACAATGTCCATTGGTTTATCAGAAGGTTTAAATCAATTGAATAAAAAAACAACAGTAGTTCTTCGTGAACCATCATTAGGCCCAGTCTTTGGCATTAAAGGTGGTGCTACTGGCGGTGGATATTCTCAAGTGCTTCCTATGGAAGACATCAATCTCCATTTTACTGGAGATTTTTCTGCTATCGAAAAAGCGCACAATCTACTGGCGGCTTTGATAGATAACAACCTACAAAACAAATCGAATTCACTTGGTATAGATGCAAGAACAGTGGCTTGGAAACGAGTTATGGATATGAATGACCGTTCCTTGAGAAATATTGTCATTGGTTTAGGAGGAACTGGCTCAGGAATACCAAGAGAATCCGGATTTGATATTACGGCAGCGTCAGAAATAATGGCGATTCTTTGCCTTTCCAAAGATTTAAAAGACTTAAAAACTCGTTTAGGAAATATTTTTGTTGGCTATACTTTCGACAAAAAACCTATTTACGCTAAAGACTTGAAAGCGCCAGGGGCAATGACAGCTTTGCTCAAAGACGCTATCAAACCAAATTTGGTGCAAACTATAGAAGGAAATCCAGCAATAATTCATGGTGGACCGTTTGCAAATATCGCTCAAGGAACAAATTCAGTTATTGCGACAAGGTTAGGAATGACATTTTCTGATTACGTGGTAACCGAAGCAGGATTTGGTTTTGACCTAGGAGGTGAGAAATTCTTAGATATTAAATGCCAGAGTGCTGGTTTAAAACCAAAGGCTATTGTTTTAACCACAACTATTCGCGCTTTAAAGTACCACGGTGGTGCAGATCTAAATAGTCTCACAACACCAAATGTTGATGCTTTGAAAAATGGTCTTCCAAACTTGCAAAAACATCTTGAGAACGTTTTAAAATTCAATATTACTCCAGTTATTGCAGTCAATAAATTCTTGACAGATAGTGATGAAGAAATAGATGTAATCAGACAATTTGCGAAATCTGAAAACATCAAATTTGCTGTTGCCGAAGTTTGGGCAAAAGGTGGCAAAGGAGCTTTAGACCTAGCTCAGTGTGTAATTGATGCTGTTGAGGAAGGGAAATCAAACTTTAAACCTTTGTATACCTGGGATTTACCGGTAACGGAGAAAATAGAAACGATAGCAAAAGAGATTTATGGCGCTAGTCATGTTGAATATTCAGCGCTTGCCAAAAACCATTTAAAACGAATTGCCGATTTAGGATTGGACAAACTACCAATTTGCATGGCTAAAACCCAAAAATCTTTATCTGACAACCCCGATCTATTGGGTCGACCAAAAGATTTCACCATTACAATTCGCGAAATTGAAATTTGCGTTGGAGCTGGATTTTTAGTCCCAATAACAGGAACGATGATGCGTATGCCCGGTTTACCAAGTCATCCTTCTTCTGAAGGAATTGATGTGAATGATGACGGAGAAATAGTCGGTTTATTTTAGAAAGAAAAATAAAAACTACCATACAATAAGGTCCTTCAGTTTTGAAGGACTTTTTTTTGCCCTAAAGTTTAATTTGAATATCCTAAAGTGTGGCATTTATGTAACATATTATGAATCTTATGTAAACCATTCGCCATTTAATGTAATAACCTTTGTGGTCAAATATTAAATCATATGAGATTAAAACAAGTAATTCCAACTGTTGCTTTGGCAATGGTAGTATTAATAGCAGGGTGTAAAAAAGACGAAAATACAAATCCCGCTACCGGTCCAAAAAACAACATCATAACTGCACAAACAACTGTACAGCCAACGGTTCAACTCGCGGGAGTCAATAATTTTGCCGTTATTGCTGGAGCTTCTGTTACCAATACTGGTGGAACAATTATCACTGGAGATTTAGGCTTAAGTCCTGGTACATCTATAGGTGGGTTTCCTCCTGGAATATTGAACGGAACCTTGCATATCAATACTGCCGCAGCGAACCAAGCAAAATTGGATTTAACCACGGCTTTTAACAATGCAGCAGGTCGAACAGCGACCGACATGGTAACTTTATCAGGAAATATTGGTGGACTTACTCTTACACCTGGACTTTATAAGTCTACATCTTCTTTGGCAATTTCATCTGGAGATGTAACCTTCGATGCACTCGGAGATGCCAATGCGGTTTTCATTATTCAAATCGCATCGACATTCACTACAACTCCTGGAAGACAAGTTTTTTTAAGCGGTGGTGCACAAGCAAAAAATATTTTCTGGCAAGTATCTAGCTCAGCTTCTTTTGGAACGACAAGTGTAATCAAAGGAACAGTTATGGCGCTTGAGTCAATAACATTTGACACTGGTGCTAAATTGGAAGGTAGAGCACTTGCAAGAACAGGATCGGTAACGATGGATGCAAATACTTTTGTTCTTCCTTAATTAAAAATTCAATTTACATTTAATAATTAGAAAACCATTCGTCATAAGCGGATGGTTTTTTTTTACCCTATCTGCTAAGTGTGAATTCTGTAAGTTTTAAACCTAATAATGTAATGAGCAGAGCTACAAGTATTCTCAACTTTGCACAGTGAAAATTCATTCATGAAAACAAATAAATATATGAAAAATTTTAGACCCTTTATTCTCCTATTCTCTTTGACCCTATTCCTTCCCCAACAAAATTTTGCGCAAGTTATAAACTTGGGAACCGCTTCTGAATTTGTTTTGTTTTCTACAGATGGTGCAGTAACTAACTCTGGCATAACACATCTTACAGGAAATGTAGGGACAAACAACGGCTCTAGTACTGGTTTTGGAAATGTGAACGGTGGAATGCACGATGGTGATGCTTCAAGTATTCAGTGTGCATCTGATGTTTTGATCGCTTATGGTCAACTGAACTCTGCAATTCCAACTTTTTTCCCGGCTCCTTTATTAGGTAATGGTCAGACTATAAATGCAGGTGTGAATTCCATCTCTGCCCCAACTACATTAAATTTAAATTTGAAATTGGATGCACAAGGTAATCCAAATGCAGTTTTTATTTTCCAAATACAAGGTGCTTTTTCTGCAGCTGCTGGTTCATCTGTTGAGCTTATAAACGGTGCAAAAGCCTGTAATGTGTATTGGAAAGTTGAAGGTCTAGTAAGCATGGCCTCCGGTACGACAATGAAAGGAAGTATTTTTGCAAACAACTCGGCCATTGAACTGAGCGCTGGCACTAAATTGGAAGGTAGAGCATTGGCAATAATTGGCGCAGTTACAGTCGATGGAGTTTTGGGTTACACACCAATTGGTTGTGGAAGTCCAATCCTTACTGGGCCTCAAGCTCCTAATTTGGGTGCAGCTTCCTGTTTTGCCATTTTTTCAGGAGACGGAGCAGTTACCAATAATGGCATAACGAATATTACAGGTGATGTTGGAAGCAATAATGGATCAGCTACAGGTTTTGATCCACTTTTTGTTTCAGGACAAATTCACGCGATTCCAGATGTTGCAACGGCGCAATGTGCAAGTGATTTGCTAATAGCATACAATTACCTCAACCTTTTGTCAAATGATATTGAATTATTATATCCGGCACAATTTGGAAACAATTTGGTGTTAACTCCTCATACATATGTAATGAATGGTGCAGCTACATTTACAGATTCCCTTTATTTGGATGCTCAAGGTAATTCAGATGGTGTTTTTGTAATTAAGATCAGTGGTGCTATGTCTACAAGCACTTATTCCAAAGTTATACTTCAGAATGGCGCTCAAGCTAAAAATGTATATTGGATGATTGACGGTGCCGTTGATTTGAACGATTATTCCGTTTTCAATGGAACTATTATTTGCAACAATGCTGCTTTAGGTTCCATTGCTACTGGCGTTGTTTTAAATGGAAGAGCACTTACCACAGTTGGTGCTTTGTCTTCAAGCGCTATAAGTGCTTTACCAACGAACATCCCTGGAAATTGTTCAACACTTGATCTTTCTAAATTGGAAGAAATGAATATCTCATTCGGCATTTATCCAAATCCTTTTACCAACTCAATTACTGTATCTGCTGATATGGTCGGTAGTGATTCATCTTTTGAATTAAAAATAGTGAACAACTTGGGGAAAGTAGTTTTGAATTCAATAATTACTAATTCTGTAACTGTTCTTAAAACGGATGGTATTCTTTCAGGATTTTACTTCTATCAAGTGTTGAATAATGAAAAAATTATTCAATCTGGAAAGTTGATTAGGCAATAACAAAATCTATTAAAATTAAAAGTCCGCTGCATCTGATGTAGCGGACTTTTTTGCAAATCATCTTGAAAGTGTGATTAATATAAATAATTACTGAGTTGATGTAAGCCACCAAGGCACTTGTTTGCCCACCTTTGTCGTGTGCAAGTAACAGTACCTATAAAATAAGAACATGAAGAAATCAATTTTAATTATATCACTTTGTGCATTGTCAACAAAAGTAATTACAAAAAGTTTTAGAAGTTCTGCCGACAGGCAGGACATGCTAAAAGTGCTTTAATAGATGTGGACGAGGATTTAGGAAAAGCAATCAAACAATTTTTTAATTAAAAAGTTGAGTTACTTTTTTCAAAAACTAATATAATGCCCTTCGAAGTTCACACTTTTTAGACTATTCTAAATCAGAAAAAACACTCAATAAATAATCGCATGGTAGTTAAGCGTATTATTTTAAAGAATCCTTCGGTCAATGACAGAGGGATTTTTTAATGTATAATAATCTTTCCAAATACTTGCAAATAAATTCACTTAATTTATTAATTATCAAGTTTTTACAAAACAGTGAAATCTATAAAAAACCTGTAAACAAGTGTAACATTTTAGAGGTCAATTAAAGTCAATTTTGCAGAACGAAACTTTTTTCGTGCAAAAAAAATAATTATGAAACGCAACTTTATTTTTATGATTGCTGTTTTTGTCTCTATGATATCCTTTAAGAGTATAAGTTATGCTCAGGTTATTAATTTGGGCACTGCAGCCAATTTCGTTCTTTTCACAACCAATGGAGCGGTAACAAACACAGGAATCACCCATCTTACAGGGCATGTAGGGTCAAATGTTGGTGGTAGCACAGGATTCGGTAATGTCGATGGCGTAATGCACGATCAAGATCCAGGTAGTGCCGCAGCGACAGTTGATCTTAACGCAGCTTATCTACAATTAGATGCAGCAGTAGCAACTTTTTTCCCAGGAATACTACTCGGAAATGGTCAAACATTAAATGCAGGCGTTTATAGTATACCTGCGGCAGCAACCATGAATGGTCAACTTAATCTTGATGGTCAAAACAACGCCAGCGCTATTTTTATCATTCAAATTGAAGGCACTTTTGGTATAAATGCATTGTCATCAGTCAATTTACTGAACGGTGCAAAGGCATGTAATGTCTTTTGGAAAATCGAAGGGCAAGTTAGCATTGCTCCTAACGTCTCTATGAGAGGAACGATAGTCGCTAACAACTCAGCAATTGCAATGGGTGCAGGCGACACGCTTGAAGGAAGAGCACTTGCAATCAACGGTGCAATTGGCGTAGATGCTATTGTTGGATATACCCCACTGGGCTGTCTTGCTCCTATTTTAACTGGACCACCAAACCAAGCTTTGGGATCAACAGAATGCTTTGTCATATTTTCAGGAATTGGAGATGTAACCAACGTTGGTATTACAACAGTTACAGGTGATATAGGTGCAAACAATGGAACTGTTGTTGGATTTAATCCCACATTAGTAACGGGAACAATTCATCCCGTTCCAGACGGTGCAACTGTGCAGTGTGCAGCGGATTTCACAAGTATCTATAATGACCTTGCTGCTTTACCTTATGACATTGAATTGTTGTATCCGAATCAATTGGGAAATAATTTGGTGCTTACACCTCACGTATACTTAATGAACAGTGCTGTTACTTTTACGGATTCACTTTTTTTAAATGCACAAGGAAATGCTGACGCAGTGTTTGTATTTCAAGTATATGGAGCATTTGGAACGAGCACTTATTCTAATGTAGTATTAATGAATGGTGCTCAAGCCAAAAATGTATATTGGATGATTAATGGAGCAATCGATATTAACGATTATTCAACTTTCAATGGAACTATCATTTCACAAGGAGCTATCAATCTAATGACTGGTGTTACTTTATACGGTAGAGCATTAACAGGTGTAGGTGCAATTAGTGTTTCAGCAATTGATGCAATCATGCCTACCAGCTGTTCACCATTTACCACCATAGAACCTAGCGACACTATTGTTTGTGATGGGAATTCTGCAAGTTTTACAATCAATGCTACAGGTTCTAATTTAACGTATCAATGGAGAAAAGGCGCAGTCAATCTTGTTAATGGCGGAAATATTTCAGGTGCACAAACAGCTACGCTAACGATTAATCCTGCATCAATGGCTGATCAAGCCACCGACTATAATGTGATTGTCTCCAGTTCTCTTGCACCCAACGACACTTCTATTTTTGTTTCACTGACCATTGATGCATTACCACTTATCACCGTACAACCATTGGATCAAATCATTTGTGAAGGTGATTCGGTGAGTTTTGAAGTCGTATCGACTGGTCTTGGTCTAAGTTACCAATGGCGCAAAGGAATAGTTGATTTAATTGACGGTGGTACTACATCAGGTACACAAACATCAATCCTAACCATTAACCCAGTTTCTTTAATCGATTCAGGAATTGATTATAACGTCGTTGTTTCTGGAACTTGCCCACCAAACGCAATTTCCAACAACACAATATTATCCGTTAATGCTTGTGAAATAGACTTGAGTATTGTGAAAACGGCATCAGAAATGGAACCCTTACTTGGTTCAACCGTTGTTTTCACAATAATTGCTAGTAATGCAGGTACACAGATAGCAACTGGCGCTGAAGTTAGTGAAACGTTACAAAGTGGATTTCAATTTATTTCTGCAACCACCACATCTGGAATTTATGATCTAACAACAGGAATCTGGACAATTGGCAATATGGTAGTAGGTTCAGTAGACACTTTAACGATCACAGTCGCTGTTGTCGCAGATGGTATCTATTCTAACGCAGTGACTATTTATGCGACTGAGCCAGAAGTTATACTGTCGAATAATCAATCCTCTATTGAACTTCTTCCTCTTGATTTTCATATTCCAGAAGGATTTTCTCCAAACGGTGATTTGACCAATGACCTTTTCATCATCAGAGGAATAATAAGATTCCCTTCCAACAACTTTGCTGTCTACAACAGATGGGGCAACAAAGTATACGGAGCAACTCCTTATAAAAACACATGGGACGGAAAATCAGAATCTAAATTCAATGTTGGTGGAGATGTATTGCCTGTTGGAACGTACTTCTATGTTTTAGATTTAGGAGATGGAACAGATGTTTACAAAGGAACGATCTACTTAAATAAATAAGACCAAAATAGTTTAAAACACTAATATTTAATATCATGAAAAATTATAAAAAAATACTAGGATCCTTGTTATTCGGTATGGTATGCTTTGGCACGCAAGCACAACAAGACCCAATGTTTACACATTATATGTATAACACCTTATCTGTTAACCCTGCCTATGCAGGCAGCAGAGAAGCGCTAACAATTACTGCGCTTCATCGATCGCAATGGGTTGATTTCTCAGGAGCGCCTATGACGCAAACACTTACCTTACACACGCCAATTAGTGTGAAGCATATAGGTTTGGGTTTATCTGCATCCAACGATAAAATTGGTCCAATAAATAACACTTCAGTATCTGGAAGCTTTGCTTACATTATGCAAGTTTCAAAAAGATCAAAATTAGCCCTAGGTTTGAGTGGAGGTGTGAATGTTTTGCAGGCGAATCTCAACAGTTTGGATTTAGATCAGCAAAATGATCCTGCTTTTCAAAACAATATCTCGAATCGTTTAACGCCAAATTTTGGTTTTGGGCTTTATTATTCGCGTGAACGTTTTTATGCTGGGGTTTCTACACCAAATTTAATTCAAAGCAACTACTCTGAGTTAGACCAATACAATGGCACAACACTTTTGGGCCAGTCCAAGCGACATTATTTCTTTATTGCCGGTGCTGTCTTCAAATTAGCTGATAATTTGGCTTTTAAACCAACCACTTTGGTTAAAGCAACCGAGGGCGCACCTCTGCAAGCAGACTTTACAGCTTCATTCATTATAATGAAAAGATTGTTATTAGGAGCTAATTACCGCACGGGAGATTCCTTTGGTGCACTGGTTGGATTTGATATAAATCAACAGTTTCATATTGGTTACTCTTATGATTGGTCTTACGGTTTAAGAACGTTTACCTACAATCAAGGAAGTCACGAAATAATCTTACGCTACGATTTTATTTTCTCTGGCAAGAAACAAATCAATTCACCACGATATTTCTAATAAATATCATTAAAAATACAAGTTATGAAAAGTTTAATAATTACCTGTTTGCTAATGGTTGGTTTTGGCCTCGGTGGATTCTCACAAGAGAAATCAAAAAGAGAAATAAAAGGAGATAAATTCTTTTTTACTTATGATTTTGACAATGCTATTGGCCAATATCGTCGTTCCAAGGAATTAACTGTTCCCGGTCAACGAAATCTTGCTGTTAGTTATAAAAACACAAGGCAGAAAGATAAATCAGAAGCAGTTTATTCAAAATTGATCAACTCATCAAATGGCGTATTATCAGAAGATTATTACAATTATGCAATGGTCCTAAAGAGTAACGAGAAATATGAAGAATCTAATAAATGGATGGACAAATTTGCAACTGAAAAACCGAACGATTTACGTGCTAAAAGTTATGTAGGATACAACCAGTATTTCGCAGGATATTTTACCGATAACCCGGCCATTAAAATCATTCCACAATCTGTAAACACAAATTCGCAGGATTTCGGAACCTCTTATTACCAAGACAAAGTAGTTTACGCATCAAGTAATAACACTCCGAAACCAATAAAACGAAAGTACAATTGGAACGGAGAACCCTACCTGAATTTGTATATCGCTGAAGTTAAAGATGGTCAATTGAAAAATCCAAAGTTCTTCGATAAAGACTTGAATGCTAAATACCACGACGGCCCAGCAACATTTAGTAACAATGGCACTATGATGGCAATCTCAAGAAACACAATAAAAGACCAAACCGAGGATAAAATCGTCGAGTTACAAATTCATTTGATGACAAAAAAAGATGGTAAGTGGTCAGATCCAGTGCCTTTTATATACAACGTTTTAGGATACAATGTTGGTCAACCCAACTTAACTGAAGATGGAAACACCATATATTTTGTTAGCGATATGCCAGGTGGATTTGGAGGAACAGATATCTATAGCTCCAAAAAAAGCACCAATGGTGAATGGTCCGCTCCAAATAATTTAGGAGATGGGATTAATACTGAAGGAAACGAAATGTTTCCGTTTTTTGATGAAACTCAACAAAAATTGACTTTCGCTTCAGATGGTCATTTTGGAATGGGTGGTTTGGATATTTTCAACAGTGTTCTTACAAATTCAATTTGGAGTTTTATTGAAAACCCCGGAAGTCCTATCAATTCGACGTCCGACGATTACGCGATGATTTCAAATGCTGAGGCTAATAAAGGTTACTTTTCCTCTAATAGGATTAATGGAAGCGGTGGAGATGACATTTATGCTTTCGAGTCAACGGAGAAGAAGGAAATTCAAAAAATGATTACAGGTATCGCAAAGGACGAAAGTGGCAAACCGATTCCTGGTACACTAGTTAATTTAATCGGTGAAGGCGAAGAGATTATAGAAACAAAAACTGCGGATAAATTTGGAGGGTATACTTTTCAGGTTGAAAATGATAAAAACTTTGAGCTGATTGGAAACAAGGACGGCTATATCGAAGGAAACACCAGTGTCAATAGCTTTGGGGACATCGTAAATATCAAAGCGGACGTAACACTACTAAAAAATATCGTTATAGTTGAGGAAGAGATAGTAATAGTAGAAACAGACTTGGTTCCAGAAACTGATTTAACATTAATCATTAAATTGAAACCAATCTATTTCGATTACGATAAATCAAACATCCGTGCTGACGCTGCAACAGAATTGGATAAGGTCGTGAAAGTTTTAAACAAGTATCCAAATTTGAAATTGGATCTTGCCGCTCATACAGATTGTAGAGGAACGGAATCATATAACGAAAGTTTATCTGAAAGACGTGCAAAATCAACTGTGGATTACATTCAAACCAAAATAACCACTCCAGGTCGAATTAAAGGTAAAGGTTATGGCGAAACAAAATTAATCAACGGGTGCGAATGCGAAGGAACAACTACCTCCGTTTGCACTCCTGAACAACATCAAAAAAATAGACGTACTGAATTTATTGTAAAAAAATAAACGACCACTTGATTAAAAACGTCGGTTCCTAATAAGAATCGGCGTTTTTATTTGATATATATTTACTAATCAATCAGTTATATATGCAACTCAATTTGATATTTGTGTAAAGAAACAACAGAAAGTTGACCCTACTTTTGGAAGGTATATCTGAGACATCAATTTCAAAAAAATACTAAAATATTAACTAACAAATCATATAAAATCAAAATGGGAAAATCAAATAACATTGAGAAAGTTCTTGGTGCCGCAGCAGTTGGCGCATTAATTGGTGGGGCTTTAGGCATTTTATTTGCTCCGGCTAAAGGAAGCAAAACGCGTAAAAATATTTTGGGTAAAGGCGAAGAACTCAAAAATGCTGTCAAAGACAAATACAATTCTATTGTGGGTTAATCTCCTACGTTAATTTATAAAATCAGCGATAAAACAAAAAAAAATGGAAAAATCAAATGACACTAAGTCAAACAATACAGGAAAAATAGTTACAGCTGCACTTATTGGTGCTGTGGTTGGAGGTGCTATTGGAATCTTATTCGCTCCGGATAAAGGAAGTAAAACACGTAAAAAAATCATGGATAAAGGTGATCAGCTTAAAGACACACTGAAAGAGAAATTCAGTGGACTTATTGATTCTGCTGAGAAAGAGGAATCAGATTTAAAGAAAAAAGTAGAAGAGAACTTTAAAAATGATGGCGTAAAAGCTTAGCCTTCTGATCGTTAATAAGTAAAAAATTACCCAAATAATGGTCGGGAGTTAAGTATCTCGACCATTATATTCAAAAAATTACTATGGAATTCGAAAATAAAACAATTGAAAATCTGCTTGTTAGTATAGAAGATTATAGTAAAACAGGTGTTGATTTACTGACCTTAAAGTTTGTGAAAAAAAGTTCAGATGTTTTAGCTAAACTCATCACTTATTTTATTTTGATTATCATTTTTTCCTTCTGTCTAATGCTCATCAGCGTTGGTCTTTCTTTTTGGCTTGGGACAATGCTTGGAGCCTATTATCTGGGTTTTCTTATCCTAGCCGCAGCTTATGCCATTGCCGGAATTATTATTATTCGATTCTTCCCTAAAATAATTAGACGAATCAAGAATTCAATTATTTCTCAAATGCTAAATTGATTGTATGAATAAGATATCAAATATAGACGAACTTACAATGGCTATTGAAGCTTTAGAGGTTAAAAAAACGGCTGAGGGCCTTGTTGTTAAAGAGCATTTCATACTTATTCAAGATGAATTGAGCCCTTCAAATCTACTAATTAACGGACTCAAAGGATTAATCTCTTCAAAAGAGTTAAAGCATGAAATAGTTGATGTGTCAATAGGAGCTGCAGCAGGCTACCTAGTTAAGAAAGTTACTGTTGCTGACTCACAAAATATTTTTCAAAAAATGTTATCCATCGCTACACAGTCATTTGTCTCAGCAGAAGTCGCTAAAAATGGTGAACAAATTAGAACTTGGGTCAGCACCTTTTTAAAAAAACATTAGATAACAATTGGAGGTATGAGATCAACTACCGACACCATAAAATTTCCTTTTTACGCAAAAACGGCACTGATTTTCATCAGTCTTTTTGCTTTTGTTTTTACAATAAATATTGGAAAAGATATTTTTACACCAATAGTATACGCTACAATATTGGCTATTCTACTGAATCCCGTGGTTAATTTTTTAATCCGAATCAAAGTAAACAAGTTAATCGCAATTGCCATTACCGTATTCTCGACTGTGATTTTAATAATCTTTATTTTCTATCTCATTTTTTCACAAATCTCTCATTTCAGCCAGTCCTTTCCAGTAATGAAAGAGAAAATTATCACTGGTAATGCTGAATTAATTCATTGGATATCGAATCAAACAAAAATTGACGAATTAAAAATCAACAACTACCTAGTCAAAACCAAAAATACAGAAATTAAAAAATATGTAGTTGGCGAGAATTTCATCAAGTTTGGACATATTGTGGTCACAATCGTCCTGTTACCTGTTTATATGACCTTGATTCTTTACTACAAACCTCTAATACTAAATTTTATAAAAAGCTTATTTCAATACAACGATCACATAGCCGTTCAGGAAGTTTTGACAAAAACTAAAAAAATCATTCAATCTTACGTCGTTGGGCTTTTTATTGAAACCATAATTGTCGCCATTTTAAACTCCATTGGCTTAATGATTATTGGGCTTGAATACGCAATAATTCTTGGATCTCTAGGTGCGATTTTAAACATAATTCCATATGTTGGTGCCGTGATTGCAGCCTCCATTTTTATGGTGATAGCCTTACTTACAATGTCGCCAATTTATATGCTATATGTGCTGATAATGTACTTTTTCATCCAATTCATTGATAATAATTTTCTACTTCCGAAAATTGTTGCTGCACGTGTAAGGATTAATGCGCTTGTATCTATCATTGTTGTAATCGTTGGCGGATCAATTTGGGGAGTTCCTGGTATGTTTCTCGCAATTCCATTGACAGCAATCATTAAGGTGATTTTTGATCACATCGATTCGTTAAAGCCTTGGGGCACCTTATTGGGAGACATAGTACCCACTACATCTAAATTTAACCTTCACAAAATTTTTAAATCAGATAAAGTAGCAAAATTCTAACTCCAAAATAAATCTCTTTTTTGCTCAATTCTAATTTCTATAACTAAACCTGGATCTTTAGTGATTTAACTAAAATTCCAAATAATTATTCCTTGTAGTGTATCCCTGGCCATGCAAGATTCAGAAGATAAAGTACTTATGAAACAAGTATGTAAAGCACTTAATTAACTGTTTTTTTAAATTGTCACTTTTTATTGTTGTACCTTACCATAACTATTGAATTCTTTAATAGCTTTTTAGCCTCGAAACGAGACTCGTTGAATGGCAGATTTTTCATTTTAGCAGGTAAACTTGAATATTTCACAATCAGTAAAACTTACAACTTTTAATTAGGAAAGTATAATAACTAAACCTATAAATCTGCTGATTTTTACTCTATGATTCCTAAATACAAACTTTGAAGATATATATCAAATACATGGTGAGCAATCGCTGTAAATTGGCGGTGAAAGATGAGTTGCAAAAACTTGGTCTGCATTTTATCACGTTGGATTTAGGGGAAGTTGAAATAATGGAAAATTTAAGTCTCGATCAAAGGGTTCATCTTAATGAAGGTTTACTGAAATCAGGACTTGAATTGATGGACGACAAGCGTGCGGTTCTTATTGAAAAAATTGTCAATACTATAACTGAAATGATTCACCATACTGACGAGAGTCCAAAAATGAATTATTCCAATTTTCTTAGTGAGAAATTAGGTTATGATTATACGTATTTGTCGAATGTATTTTCCGAAGTAAAAGGAATTACCATCCAACAATTTATTATCATCAACAAAATTGAAAGAGCAAAGGAATATTTGATTTACGATGAATTGAACTTGACAGAAATTTCATACAAACTTCATTACAGCAGTGTGGCTCATTTATCAAATCAATTTAAGAAAGTAACAGGCTTAACACCAACAAATTACAAAAAATTAAAAAACAAAAAAAGAAGTGGGATTGAAGATATTGGGAAAACCAATGTTATGCCTCATGATTAATGCCTAAGGAACATCGATATAAATGAACACAATAGAACATAACCAAGATTATACGCGAAGTCTCGTAGAAGCCAATTTAGATCCTTTTGTTGCCATCAACCCAGATGGGGAAATTACCGAGGTGAATGAGGCCATCTTAAGAGTAACTGGTGAAACCAGGGAAGCTATTCTTGGAAACCAATTATCGACTTATTTCACTGATTCTATTGCAGCTAAAGCTGGAAACCAAAAGGCAATTGAAAAAGGTTCAGTCTCCGATTATTCTTTAACAATTAAACATAAAAACGGAAAACTAACCGATGTTTTATACAACGCTTCCGTATACAAAGATTTAGAAGGAAATGTACTTGGTTTATGTGCTACAGCAAAAGCTGTTACTAGACAAAAATGGGAAATTGATGTGCGAATTGCCAATAAAAAACTACTTTTTCAAACTGAAGAGAAAGAAAAAAGGGCGAATGAACTAATTCTAGCAAATGAAGAGCTTTTGTTTCAAAACAAAGAAAAAGAAAAAAGAGCAAACGAATTGATTATTGCCAATAAAGAATTACTATTTCAAAAAGATGAGAAAGAAAAAAGGGCGAATGAACTAGTTGAAGCAAATGCCGAACTTTTGTTCCAGAATCTAGAAAAAGAAAAAAGGGCAAACGAATTAATTCTTGCCAATAAAGAATTACTATTTCAAAAAGATGAGAAAGAAAAAAGGGCGAATGAACTAGTTGTAGCAAATGCCGAACTTTTGTTCCAGAATCTAGAAAAAGAAAAAAGAGCAAACGAATTAATTCTTGCAAACGAAGCACTGCTGTTTCAAACCGAGCAAAAGGAGAAACAGGAAAATGAAAATAAAGAATTAGAGGCACTTCGATATTCGCTAGAACGATCAGCTCAATATTCTAGAAGTTTGATAGAAGCGAGTCGCGATCCTTTGGTAACCATTAGCGGCGAAGGAAAAATAACCGATGTAAATGAAGCCTCTATTCGCGTAATAGGCGTCGCTCGCGAATTGCTTATCGGCACTAATTTCTCAAAATATTTTACAGAACCAGAAAAAGCGCAAGCGGGATACGAACAAGCTTTTGAAAAAGGTTTCGTGAAGGATTATGCATTAACTATCAAACATAAGAATGGAAAGTTAACCAACGTATTATACAATGCGTCTATTTATAAAGATAATCAAGGCCATGTGCTAGGTGTTTTTGCTTCTGCACGAGATGTTACGGATCAGACCAAAATCCAATTGGAATTAACGAATTTGAAAGAATTAGCCGAATTGACCACTTTAGTGGCAGAAGAAGCGAAACGAAAAGCAGAAAAAGCTACAAAAATTGCAGAGGAAGCTGTAAAAGCAAAACAGCAGTTTTTATCCAATATGAGTCATGAAATTCGCACACCGATGAATGCAATTATCGGATTTACGAAAGTGGTATTGAAAACCGAACTTACTGCAAAACAAAAAGAATATTTGAAAGCCATAAAGGTCAGTGGTGACGCAATGATTGTGCTTATCAATGATATTTTGGACTTGGCTAAAGTAGATTCGGGCAAACTTGTGTTTGAAGAAACTCCTTTCAAATTGGAAGCGTCTATTTCCACCATGTTGCATTTATTTGAACCTAAAATTCACGAAAAGAACCTTTCACTTATAAACGAATATGATAGCAATATTCCCGATGTATTACTTGGTGATCCAGTTCGCTTGCATCAGGTTATAATCAATTTAGTAAGTAATGCATTGAAATTTACAAATGAAGGAGAGATTAAAGTTACTGTTGGATTAGAAAGTGAAGACGAAAATAAAGTCAATATTCTTTTCTCCATAAAAGACACAGGCGTTGGAATTGCTGAAGAAAAGATTGAAAAAATATTTGAAAATTTCCAACAAGCTTCGAGTTCTACAGCAAGGATTTATGGCGGAACTGGACTGGGGCTCGCCATCGTTAAGCAACTCGTAGAATCACAAGGAGGAAAAGTTTCAGTCATTAGCGAAATTGGTAAAGGGTCAACATTTAGTTTTTCCTTGAGCTTTTTGAAAACCAACGAAGAGGCAGAATCCGTGCATGAGGATATTGAACTAGACCCAAAAATAAAAAATATTAACATTTTGGTTGTGGAAGATATGCCTCTTAATCAACTTTTGATGAAAACTCTTTTAGACGATTTTGAATTCAAATGTGATATTGCCGAGAATGGTAAAAAAGCTATTGAAAAAATGGAGAACCATTCCTACGACATTGTTCTTATGGATTTACAAATGCCAGAAATGAATGGATTTGAAGCTACAGTTCATATTCGAAAAGTGTTAAACTCAAATATCCCGATTATGGCTTTAACTGCAGATGTAACCACCATGGACTTAGAAAAATGCAAAGTCGCAGGTATGAATGATTACCTCGCAAAACCAATCGATGAGAAATTATTGTATTCAAAAATAATTGCTTTGGTGAAAAATCCAGAGATCAACAAATTGAAAAATAATCCGGTAAATAAGAAAAAGAAAAATATTCAGGTTACCAATATGGACTACATGAATAAACTTACAAAATCAAATCCTAAATTAATTATGGAAATGATAGAATTGTATTTGAAACAAACACCTACTCTACTTAAACTAATGGGTGAAAGTTTTAATAACAAAGATTGGGATATACTGCGATCAGCTATTCACAAAATGATTCCTTCTTTTCTGATTATGGGAATTAAACCGGAATATGAAGAATTAGCTAGGAAAATTCAAGAATACAATGGCTCGCAGCCAGAAAACAATATTGTATTTGAACAAATAAAAACTTTAGAAGCGGTTTGCAACCAAGCTTGTTTCGAATTGGAAATGGAATTTAATCGCCAAACAAACTTATGAAAAACAACAAACTACACCTATTTTTGGTCGATGACGATGCGGTCTTTTTAAAGTCTTTAGAGATTGAATTTCTACAAAATGCAGACTTTGAAATTGAAACTTTCGCTACGGGTGAGCTCTGCTTAGAAAGTATCAAAAATCATCCAGATTTAATTATATTGGATTATCATCTGGATGGTATCACTGTAAACGCTATGGATGGAATAGAAACTCTCGATAAAATCAAAGAATACGATTCTGAAATCCCAGTTATTATGCTATCCTCTCAGGATAAAATTGAAGTAGCCATAAGCTGTATGCACCATCAGGCAGATGATTATGTAGTGAAAAGCGAAACAGCATTTGTGCGACTCCAAAAAATAATTACTTCGATATTTCAAAAGAAAAAACTGGAGAATGAACTAAAATGGTACATGGATCGGATGTAAATCATCTTACGTGCTGTTCCACATTCTTCCATACCTCCAAAACTGAGTAGCAAACAGTGAATTATGTAATTTTTGATATTAATTCTGTAATTCAAATCCTCCTAAATTAAAAGACTTTTGTCTGTAAAAAACGAGTAGGCCTTAAAAGGATTCCTTGGTATTAATTTCAGGACATTTAAATAATTTATACAGAAATCATGAAAACAATTAAAATCATCACATTTTTAATCTTCGCTACAACTTGCACAGGTTTGATAGCGCAAGATTCTGGTGTTAACGAAAAATATGGAAACACCCTTAACTTAGGACTTGGTATAGGCTATTACGGATACATTGGACAATCCATTCCAGTTGTCATGCTTAATTATGAGTTTGATATTGCGAAGAGTTTTACACTTGCTCCATTCATAGGTGCTTATACGTACTCAAAAGGCTATTACTGGGGAGATAAAAACAACGCTTACAAAGATTATTATTATCGTGAAACCGTTATACCTGTGGGAATGAAAGGCACGTACTATTTCGATAATCTTTTGAAAGCTAGTAGCAAATGGGATTTCTATGTTGCAGGTTCTCTGGGATTTGCAATTACACAAACAACGTGGGATTCAGGCTATTATGGAGATAAAAACATTTATAGACGTGCAAATCCATTATATGCTAATGTGCACATTGGTTCCGAATTTCATATAAGTCAGAAATTTGGAATCTTCCTTGACCTTTCAAGTGGAGTTTCAACGTTTGGATTTGCCTTCCATTTATAGATTTAAAAGATATTTTATTCAAGTCTCGGCCTTCTCTTTGAAAGTCGAGACTTACTTGTAAATGACTCGCAATTGATTAAAAGTGAATTGCGAAAAAAGAAACTAAAATAAATCGCATGAAAAAATTAATGATACTTTTTGCCGTTGCAATTGCAACATCGTGCTCACCGACAGATCCAAGTGAAATAGACCCTACTTTGGAGGTTAATGCCTCAACTTCTGAAAAAATAAAAGAAGCTCAGGACGAAAATATTGAATTAGAAGAAATCGATGGAGAATTAGACTCAATAATGCAAACACTTAAATAATGATGAAAAATATAACAATCATAGCCATACTGTTTCTTTGTTTTACTGCATTTGCTCAAAAAGAGAAATCAAAACATTCCGGACAAAACGGAAAAGTGATGACTCAAAATGAAAGTAAAAACGTCCACCAAAAGAATGATTTTAAGCAAGAATCAAATAGTCATTTTGGAAAAATGGAGCACAAATCTCCAAAGGGCAATCATGATAAAAGTTCATTTAGTCCTAAACCAAAGAATCAGATTTTTATCGTTCAACAAGGAAAGGGAAAAGGAAAAGGTAATCACGGGGGTAAATCGAATAAATCCTTTCAACCCCAACATGGTAAAAAGATGAAAGGAAATCCTAGTCATGGAAAACATGATAAAAGATATGATGGCAAACCAGGCAAAGTAAAGTTTGAGAAGGGACATTCTAAAAATTTTAATAGAATGCTTGTTGTAAAAGGACATCCCAATTTCGGCTATCTTTATGCAAACACACCAGGATATTATGGATACCGAAACTATGGCCAATATCGTTCATCGCAAGCAAGAAAAAAACACAAAAAATACCATCCAGTTTACGAATACCAAGCCGTTGAAGGATTTAACTTCATTATTGTTCGTAATAACTTTTTGTATACAGAAACAAACTCAAAAATAAATCAAGTTCGTATACGACTTTCCGAAAAAAGAAAAGCGGATCAAATAACTATTGTTGAATATGATAATACCATGAGGGAGGTATTGATTCTCGAGAAACGAAGAGCTGCTTTAGAAATCAACATATCACTTTAGTCAAACTAAAACATCATCGAAACGCCCTCTATTTTGGGGTCGTTTTTTTATTTGCTAACCAAACCCATCTGACTTCAAATTATAAGATTTTTTGAAAGAAAATATCCTCGGAATATCTTTAAGGTCTATTTTATTAAACCAACTATCATTTTCTTACATATGTCTTGTGTTTTTTGCACAAAAATTAGTAACTATGTTAAATAATGTGTATCTTTTAGCTATACTCAAATAGATTGCATTTAATTGTTCAAATTAATTGAGTATAAATTCGATGTAAATTTTACATTTAGTTTGTAAAACACTCATAATGAACAATTTGGATTATTGTTTATTCACAGAGATAATCGATTTTAGAAGGCTTTAAATTTACATTTAGCGTTTCTATTCAAAACATCATTGTGACTATAGCCAAAGTTTTGCGTCATTTGTTTTACACTGTATCGCTCTTAGAGAAATGAACATAATATGCTTTTTATAAACAAACAACGCGTTTTAGATTAAATATGATAAAAGAAATTACAAAATCCGAGCAACTACTTAAAAGAAGAAAAAATGTAGTTGCAAATGGTGTGGGTGTATTTAACACGGCCACAGTCTCAGAAGCAAAAGGAGCCACGATAATTGATGCGGATGGAAATGAATTAATCGATTTTGCAGGTGGGATTGGTGTTGTAAATGCCGGACATTGTCCAGAACCTGTAGTCGCTGCAATAAGAGAACAAGCAGGCAAGTATCTGCATACAAGTTTTAATGTAGTTACATACGAGCCCTACATAGAATTGTGTGAAGTATTAACGGAAATATTGCCTCACGGTGAGAAAACCAAGGCTATGTTGGTTAGTACTGGTGCTGAAGCGGTTGAGAATGCAATAAAAATAGCAAGACAAGCCACGAAAAGACCAGCCGTTTTGTGTTATACTGAAGCCTATCATGGACGTACTTTGATGGCAATGACCTTAACAAGCAAGATTAGTTATAAATACGATTGTGGTCCGTTTGCTCCAGAAGTTTATCGACTTCCTTTTCCGAATGTATACCGTTACAAAGGAGATAGAGATGAAGCTACTTTTGTAAAAGATGAACTAAAACGACTTCATGAAAGTGCATTGAATGTAGTAGATATAAAAACTGTTGCTGCGATTATTGTTGAACCAATTCAGGGTGAAGGCGGATTTTATCCAATTCCAAAAGACTATTTAATTGGACTTCGAGAATTTTGCGATGAACACGGAGTAATGTTGATTTTTGATGAAGTTCAAAGTGGATTTTGTAGAACTGGCCATTGGGCAAGTTGGCAACATTATGGTGTAACACCAGACATAAGTACTTATGCTAAATCTATGGGGTCTGGATTGCCAATTGCAGCAGTTGTAGGTCGTGCAGATGTTATGGATGCAGCAGCTTCAGGATCAATTGGCGGCACGTACATTGGAAGTCCTGTTTGTTGCGCGGCATCTTTGGCAACAATAAAATACATGAAAGACATCGACCTCAATCAAAAAGGGAAAGACGTAGGTGAAAAAATCATGAGTCGACTTCTGAAATTACAGAAAGAATGTCCAGAAATTGGAGATGTACGCGGAATAGGTGCTATGATAGGAATTGAATTTGTACACAATGGTGATCCTACACAACCCAATTCAGATCTATGTGATACAATTGTTAAAGAATGCTCTAAGAATAGTTTAATAATGCTTAGCGCAGGTACACACAAAAATATTATAAGAATACTCTCTCCTTTGGTAATTTCAGATGAATTGCTAGACAAAGGAATGTCAATTTTAGAAACAGTTATAAAAAAATCTTTAAGCAAATAAAATGTCACAATTCAATATTGCAGGAATACAAATGAAAGTTTCGGCTGTCGCTTCCAACGTGGAAATGATGAAGTTGAAAATCGATATAACCATGAATCTATATCCTTGGATAGAAATGATCATGTTTAGCGAGTTGTGTGCTTTTGGTCCCTTGACCCATACGGCTCAGCCTATTCCCAATAATTTTGAAGCAGAGATGCAGGCGATGGCAAAGAAATATGGTATTTGGTTACTCCCAGGCTCTATTTTTGAAAAAAGTGAGGACAAAATATACAACACGGCAACGGTCATAAATCCTAAAGGAGAAATCGTGACACGTTACCGTAAAATGTTCCCTTTTTATCCATACGAAACAGGCGTAACACCCGGCGAAGAATATTGTGTATTTGACGTACCAAATGTTGGTCGTTTTGGTGTTTCCATATGTTATGATATGTGGTTTCCGGAAACAATAAGAACATTAGTTTCCATGGGAGCTGAGGTAATCATGCACCCAACAATGTCTGGCACAATTGATCGTGATATAGAACTTTCTATTGTAAGAGCGATGGCTTCAATTAATCAATGTTTCTTCTTCGATATGAATGGATTAGATACTGGAGGATGCGGGCGATCAATAGTTTGTGGGCCGGATGGTCGTGTTTTACACCAATCAGAAGGTACCGAAGAAATCGTTCCATTGGAGTTAGATATTGACAGAGTAAAAAGAAGTCGTGAATTAGGTATTCTTCGATTGGGGCAACCAATGAAAAGTTTTAGAGATCACCTTAAAACAGGGCAATTTGGCATATATCAACCAAATTTACCGACTCCTTATTTAGATTCATTGGGTCCTCTAATCAAACCTACTCGCCTTGATGATTTAGCAGAATTAAAAATAAAAGAAGATCTAATTGAACAAATAGTTACTCCCGTCCACTATAAAGGCGATGGAATAAATTAAAATAAAATTATTATGGGTGGAAGTCCACTAAATAAAAACAAAAAGAAAGAAGTAAATAAAGACTTTATCAGTTGGTTTGAAATTCCAGCGCTTAATTTTCAACAAGCGGTGCAATTCTATAACCACATTTTCGATATTGAAATGGAACAAAATGTGACCGAATCAAATAGGATGGCCTATTTTCCTGTTTCGACAGGTATTGGTGGCGCCGTAATTGAAGGTCCAGGTTCAATTCCATCCGATACAGGCACTTTGATTTATTTAAATGGCGGAAAAGATCTAAGTAAGGTCTTGAATAAAGTTGAAGACGCTGGCGGTCGCATAATAATGCAAAAAACTAAGATAAGTAAAGAAGATGGTTATTTTGCCATTTTCATTGATTCTCAAGGAAATAAGCTTGCTCTACACTCTAAAAATTAAGATTTGTCAAAAACAAAAACGAAAATAGCGCCCTATTATAACATCGGTCAACTACGTGTTGATTATTGGAATAAGCTTAAGATTGAAACATCTGAACTTTCCCGCTGTAAAAAAGAATCTCCTGACGAAAAGGAACACAAGCAAAGAGTTGAAGCGCTCATAAATGATTTAAAAGGCGTTGAATGCTTTTTTGCGTCTCCAGGTATAGAAAGATTGCGCCGTTTGGACATTGCGTTTAATTCACATGAATTTGCCTCACTTGCACACATGGTGGCAGAAACGACAAAAGAACTTGTTGGCGATAGCTACAAGAGCAATCATGATTATATCGATTTCGATGAGCCTACAATGGAGTCTGCCGAAGAGCATGACCAGCATAATGGTGTCCGAAAAAATCATTTTGAAGTATTGTTTGTTGATGATATGTCTGAGTCAGACGAAAGTAAACTCAAGAAAAATTTACGAAGCCTACAAACACCTAACGACCAATTCAGCTACGGAGTTGTAGTGCAACGTTCATTCCAAGACGCACTTATTTCATTGATTTTCAATCACAATATACAGGCAGTAGTAGTTCGATATGCTCCGCCATATAAATCAACTTCCATTTCACCACTTATTCAACCCTATATTGATCAGGTGATGAAGTATGATTTTTCTTCAAATCCAGAAACGGAATTAGGACCAATCCTGGGTGAATTGATTAAAGAACTCCGTCCGGAATTAGATACCTATTATGTAACGGATACTGCTCTCGGACATTTGAGAGACAACACTATAAAAGGTTTTAGACGTATCTTTTACCAAACAGAAGATATTCAAGAACTTCACCTTACAATTATGCGAGGAATTGCGGATAGATACAATACACCATTCTTTTCTGCATTAGTTGAATATAGTAAAAGACCAACCGGTATTTTTCACGCAATGCCAATATCACGTGGAAATTCAGTTTTTAAATCAAGATGGATAAGTGATTTTGGAGAGTTTTATGGTCGCAATATGTTTTTAGCAGAAACCTCAGCTACTACCGGCGGACTTGATTCCCTATTACAACCAACAGGTCCTTTGAAAAAAGCTCAGGAAATGGCACGTGATGCCTATGGTTCCTTGAATACATATTTCGTAACGAACGGCACCTCGACTGCAAATAAAATTGTGATGCAGGCTTTGGTAAAACCAAAGGATGTCGTTTTGATTGATAGAGACTGTCATAAATCCCATCACTATGGCTTGGTGTTGGCAGGGGCATTTCCAGTTTATTTGGATTCTTATCCAATTGAAGAATATTCAATGTATGGTGCCGTTCCATTGCAGCAAATAAAAACCAAATTACTACGATTGAAAGACGCTGGTCGTTTGGGTAAAGTAAAAATGTTGCTTTTAACAAATTGTACTTTCGATGGACTCGTGTACAACGTTGAGCGAGTGATGGAAGAAGTTCTCGCAATCAAACCTGATATGATTTTTTTATGGGATGAGGCATGGTTCGCTTTTGCAGGATTTGGATACAATTATAAACAGCGAACAGGAATGTTTGTTGCTAAAAAACTACATGTAAAATACGCAAGCGATAGTTATAGAAAGAAGTACAACGACCATATTAAGGGATTGAACAACGGCGACCAATCGTTAATGCCAGATCCAGATAAAGTTAGAGTAAGAGTTTATGCTACGCAAAGTACGCACAAGACCTTGAGTAGTTTTAGACAAGGTTCAATGATCCATATTTGGGACGAAGATTTCCGCAGAAAAACGGAGAACACATTTCTTGAAGCCTATATGACGCATACCTCAACTTCTCCAAATTATCAAATGTTGGCATCGCTAGATGTTGGAAGACGACAGGTTCAACTTGAAGGCTTCGAATTGGTTGAGAAAAGCATAGAAATGGCTATGGTCTTACGGGCAAAAATCAATAATACTCCACAGTTAAGTAAATACTTCGATGTTTTGACAGCCTATGATTTTATTCCAGATCAATACCGTGAAACAGGTTTAAAGGAATATTATACCAGAAATGAAGGCTGGAATAGAATGGAAGAAGCTTGGGAACAAGATGAATTCGTTTTGGACCCAACGAAAATTACATTGTATATTGGTAAAACTGGTGTTGATGGCGATACTTTTAAGAATAAGTATTTGATGGATAAGTTCAATATCCAAATCAATAAAACTTCTCGGAATACCGTATTGTTTATGACAAATATTGGTACCACAAGAGGAAGTGTTACTTATCTTATCAATGCTCTTTTAATGATTGCTGATGAATTGGATGATGAATTCAAGTCATTGAATGATAAAGAGAGAGAAATTCGAGATAAAAGAATACATTCCTTAACAAAAGAAGTTCCTCCTCTCCCCGATTTCAGTTATTTCCATAGCTCTTTCCAAGCCGTTCCCGGTGTTCCTGGTGGAAATTTACGCGAAGCTTATTTCCTCGCTTATGATGAAGAGAATTACGAATATGTCCCTTTAAATGAATGCTTAGCTGTCATGGCAAAAGGTAGAGACCTCGTGGCATCGACATTCGTTATACCTTATCCTCCAGGATTTCCAGTTTTAGTTCCTGGGCAAGTGGTTAGCGAGGAAATAATAAATTTCATGAACGCATTAGACGTCAGTGAAATTCATGGTTATCGAGCCGATTTAGGATTGAGGGTGTTTAAAGAAAAAATATTGGATAGACATAAAATTGTCTCCTCAATTGGTGGGATGTCCACTAGTAAAAAGGAAAAATAATTAGTACAATAAAAGCAAACAATATAGATGGCAACTCAAAAAAAAACAACAGTAAAAAAAGAAGTTAAACCAAAAAGCAAAAAAGTGGTTCCTGCAAAAAAGGCCGTTTTGAAGAAAGCTCCGTTAAAGAAAGCGCCGGTAAAGAAAGTGGTAAAAACACCGAAGCCTGCTCCAATTCTTAATGGCGTGTCTGACATTCGACGATTTTTTCACAAAAATGAAACCCCTTTATACTTTATTAGTGCAACCAATTTTAACATGTTGGGTGCCGATGAGTGGATTAAAGGATTCAAATTTATAAGTCACATTGAGTGTTTTGATGGTCAACATCCGAATGTTTTTTCACCGAAGACTGAAATCCCGCATGATGATTTTACTAGTATAGAGGATATTAACAATTATCTTTTGCAACATCCAGAAGTTCAAGATTATCTGACTTCAAGAAAAAAAGATAAATCTGCTGGAAAAGCCATGTTTTTAATGTTTGATGAAAAAACTGAGAAACTTGCTAAAAAATTAGGATTAGAAATCATGTTTCCCCCTGCAAAGATGAGAACATTGATGGATAATAAAGTAAATACAAACAGAATTGCAGAAAAAGCGGGAGTTGCATGCGTGCCTTATGTTCTATCAAACGTAAAAAATTATGCTCATTTATGCAAAGTTTCGAAAATTCTCGGAACTGACCTAGTAATCCAAACTCCATTCGGAGATTCAGGACATACGACTTTTTTCATCACAAATGAAGAAGACTACCAAAAGTATGCAGAAGAAATCGAAAAAGAGAAAGAAGTAAAAATAATGAAACGAATCAATTGCAAAGGTTCTGCAATTGAAGCTTGTGTTACAAGACACGGAACAATTGTTGCGCCATTGATGACAGAATTGGTTGGTTTCGAAGAATTAACTCCCTACAAAGGAGGTTGGTGTGGAAATGAAATCTATCCAAATGCCTTTACACCTGAAATTAGAAAAAAAGCAATTAAATACACCCAATTATTCGGGGATCAACTAAGAAAAGAAGGTTACAAAGGTTATTTTGAGCTAGACTTTTTAATTGACCAAGACAATGGTGAAGTTTACTTGGGTGAATTAAATCCTCGAGTAACTGGAGCAAGTTCTATTACAAATCATGCGGTTTTTGCCTTGGCAGATGCACCACTTTTTGTTTTCCATATTTTAGAATGGATGGATATCGATTATAAATTAGATGTTGAAGCATTGAATAATCGTTGGTCTCGTCAAGAAAATGTTGATGGATGGAGTCAATTGATTGTTAAGCATACACAAGACACTATTGAATACGTCTCTGAAGCACCAAGATCAGGTATCTGGAAAATGTTCGATACTGGACATATTCAATTTGATAGAATGGATACCCACAGAAGAGCTGTAGAATCTGAGAGTGAAGCATTCTTCTTACACATTGCTAAGGAAGGTGACTATTTATATGAAGGAGCTGACATGGGGATTTTAGTGACTCGTGGTCGAATGATGACTGACGATTTTAAACTGAATGAACGTGCAAAAACTTGGCTAAATGCCATTCACGGCAAATACACTTCTCAAATCGTTGAAGATAGACGAGCTCCAATGCATTTAATAGGCAGTTTAACGAAATAAACAAAATCATAGAAATAGAATATATGCCTCGAAGTAACTTTCGAGGCATATTTTAATTTTAAAAGAATATGCAATTAAACTTTAGTACGGTCTCTGAACCATCTATTGCCGGAGCAAAATGGAAAGGTTTGTTTGATTTGCATTGGTCGAGATACCGAAGTTGGTTTGTTTCGGAACAAAATGAACAGACTCCGGACTTGCAGACTTCGCAGGACGCATTAAAGAAGTATATGCCAAAAATGTGGGCAACCTATGTTCACTTGTGCTCCATAACCAATGCCGATCCCGTTTTGGCCCGTTTCTTAACAGGCTTTCAGCCGCCAGCTTACGTAAATGCTTGTGCACAGGCCGTTATAAAAGCAGACGAAATACAATTGGTGCGCAACTACGATTATCACCCAGATTTACTTGAAGGGACTATATTATTAAGCAAATGGAATACCCACAAAGTAATGGGAACCTCCGATAGCATGATTGGTTTGGTAGATGGAATGAACGACGCTGGACTCTGTTTATCACTCACTTTTGGCGGTCGAAAGGAAGTAGGCCACGGATTTGGAATTCCATTCATTTTGCGCTACGTTTTAGAATTCTGCTCGAATACTTCTGAAGCGGTAAAAGTTTTAAAAAGCATCCCTTCACATATGTCATACAATGTTACGATAGTTGACAAAAAAGGCACTTCCAAGACAGTTATGTTAGCGCCAGATAAACCGACATTGGTAACCAACGATGCATTTGCTACAAATCATCAAGGGGAAATAGATTGGCCAGAAAACGCTCACTTTAATCAAACCACAAAGCGATACAATTTCCTTAAAAATTATTTGAACACGAAAAATCTGAGTGCTAATGAATTAGCAAAAGCATTCTTATACTCTCCGCTTTACACTACGAAGTTTACCGAAGGGTTTGGAACTTTATATACGGCCGTCTATCAGCCAAAAAACTTAATTATGAAAGTTCTATGGCTAGATCAAGCCATAGAAAGAAGCTTCGCTAATTTTAAGGAAGAACAGTTGCTTATATCATACAAATCCATTGATGAACCGGTTATACCATCTGACACATGGAAACCAGCTCATTTGGAAAGCATCGGATACAGTTGGCAGGCTGCAGTGCTTGATTCACTTGTGAATGGAATGATAGGGAAAAAGACAAAACGCAAGCAACAAGAATTGAGAGATCGACTAATGCCTAAGGGTGAAATTGCTTGGGAGGAAGTCGTTGAATATTGGAACGAACCTGTTGAATATTAATTTGAAGAATATATTAAGAACATAAAAAATGGAATTTAAAAGCATTAACCCATACAACGGAGAAGAAGTCGGAACTTACAACGCCCTTTCCAAAGAAGCTTTAACGGAAAAATTGGAAAAAGGCCAACTTGCCTTCAATTCATGGAAAGAAGTACCTCTTGCAAAACGATGCGAATTGCTGATTAAAGCTGGTCAAGTTTTACGCGACAATGTAGACGAATACGCCAAAATGATAACACTAGAAATGGGAAAACCAATTTCAGAATCTAAGGCTGAAGTCAACAAATGTGCTTGGGTTTGCGATTATTACGCTGAAAATGCGACAACTTTCCTTGCGGACGAAATAATTCCCACTGATGCTCAAAATAGTTTTGTAAGACATGACCCAATTGGAGGTGTTCTAGCAATAATGCCATGGAACTTCCCTTTTTGGCAAGTTTTTAGATTTGCAGCACCTACATTGACTTCTGGAAATACAGGATTATTAAAACATGCACCAAATGTATTTGGTTGCGCTCAAATGATCGAAGAAGTCTTTGTGAAAGCTGGCTATCCTGAAAATGTATTTCAGAATTTAATTGTTCATCAAGACCAAACTGAGCAAATTATAGCTCACAAAAGTGTTCGAGCAATTACCTTAACAGGTAGTGAAAGAGCTGGTGCGGCAGTAGCTCAATTGGCTGGAAAATATTTAAAGAAATCTGTCCTGGAACTTGGAGGTAACAATGCTTTTATCGTTTGGGAAGATGCAGATATCGATGCTACAGTAAAAACGGCTGTAACAGCTCGAATGCTAAACTGTGGTCAAAGTTGTATTGCAGCAAAACGATTTATTCTAGTTGAAAGTATCTACGATGAGTTTGTGTCGAAATTTACGGAGGCTATTCGAAATCTAAAATCAGGCGATACTTTAGATATAAATATACATGTTGGGCCGATGGCGAGACTCGATCTTGCAGATCAACTTCATGCTCAAGTAAAGGGATCAATTGCAAAAGGTGCGAAATTAATTCTTGGCGGTAAACAAAACGGCTGTTACCATGAACCAACAATTTTAGGAGATGTAACGCCAGGAATGCCCGCTTTCGATGAAGAAACTTTCGGGCCATTAGCTGCAATGATAAAAGCTAAAGATATAGATCACGCGTTTGAACTTTCTGAAAATTCAAATTATGGTCTTGGAGTAACCGTCTGTACTACAAACACTAGCAAAGCCTTAGAATGTGCTAGCAGAGTAAGTGATGCTGCATATTTCGTTAATGAACTTGTAAAATCAGATCCTCGATTACCTTTCGGAGGAACTAAACTTTCAGGTTATGGACGTGAATTGTCCAAAGATGGAATGATGGAATTCGTCAATCGAAAAACAGTCTATCTTAAATAAAAAGAAGAGCTTTATTTGCGCATCTCTGCATGCAAGAGAAGATTGTCGCCAGTTTGATAACCAACAATATTCTTCACCAACTTACCATCACCATTGATGAAAAGTAAAGTTGGGTATGCGCGTACGCCGTATGAACGAGATACGAACTCACCATCAGCATCTTTTTCAGCGTCGATTTTAAGGTTGATGAATTTTTCATTAAATACTTTTCCGACTTTTTCTTCCTGAAAAGGACCTCTTGCCATCATTTTACATGGTCCGCACCAAGCTGCATAAACGTCAATGAAAATTAGTTTATTCGTTTCTTTTGCAAGCTTTTTAGCTGCTTCAAGGCTCAAATTTTGAAATTGAATTCCATTACCTTCTTCGGCCGAAACTTCAGTTTTTGAATTTACTGTTTTATTAGAAAATGCGAAGCCAGTAATTGTAAGACCAACCAGCAAAACACTAACGATTAACTTTTTCATATTTATTATTTATTTATTCGAATATAGGACATTTCACTATAGAACCCAATTCCAAGGAAAAACCTTAACTTTATTTCTCATTTAATCAAGATTCGTTCCAAAATGTTTCAACTTACTTTTTCTCCTGAATGTTCATCTCAATCTGAGGTAGAAAATTTCATTAAGCAAGTAACTCTTGGGAAACCAATTGAATTACAAACTTCTGGATCAACAGGTACTCCAAAAATTCTCACCTATCCATCAAATCTACTTAGAAGATCTGCTAGAAAAACGAATGACTTTTTTGAGTTTACTAAAAAAACGCGTGCTTTATTGTGCTTGAACCTTAACGCTATCGCTGGTAAAATGATGGTCATGAGAGCCATGGAAGGAGACTTTAACATTCACATAGTTACCGCAAGCAAACGTCCTTTGGAGTTCGTTGAAACGGAAATTGACTTTGTTGCCATGGTTCCTCTTCAACTTCGAGAAAGTATAAAACACGATATTGAAAAGTTGAAAAAGATTAAAACAATTTTGGTCGGCGGTGGTCCCATTTCAAATGAACTTCAAAAACGATTATTAAAACATGATTTGACGATTTATCATAGTTTTGGGATGACGGAAACTGTTTCGCACATTGCTTTAAAAAAAATTGGAAAAGAAAGTGACGAGGGATTCAAAGCATTAAATGGTGTTCACTTCTCGACAAAAGATGGCCAATTGGTAATACATGCTGAAGATTTGGGTATTGAAGATTTAGTTACCAATGATTTGGTGAACTTACTCTCCCCTACTACTTTTCAATGGCTTGGACGTAAGGATTTTGTGATCAACTCAGGTGGGTACAAAGTTCACCCAGAGCTATTGGAAAATAGATGGTCCGAATTTTTAGAATTACCATTTTTCATTTGGAAAGAGCAAAGCGTGAAATGGGGTGAAAAAATTGTACTTTATATTGAAGGAACAGATTGGCCCACAATAGACAAAAAGGAACTTTTACAGCGATTTAAGTCATACGAAATACCTAAAGCATACTATTTAATTGATGCTTTCGTTTATACTGAAACCGGGAAAATAAATCGCTTAAAAACAGTAGTACAAACATCCAAAATTCGACGTGAAGAAGCATTTTGATAATTTAGGATTGCCACAGTCTGCCAATCAAGCTGATGTAAAAAAAGCGTATCGCAAATTGGCGATGAGATTGCATCCGGATAAAAATCCAGACCCAAGAGCACCAGGTTTATTTGCCGAATTACAGGAATCGTATGATTATTTGACTGATTATCTTGACCCTAGTCGTCCTAAAACACTAAAGAAACCATCGGAGCTACGGAATGAGAAAACGAAAGAAGAACGAATCAAAGATGCACAAAGACGTTACAAAGAGCAACAACTAAAAGAACAAAGAGCAACCGATAGGTATTTCAATAAACTCACAAATGGAACACGCTGGAAAATATATAGAATCGGCAGTATAGTGTGTGCTGTACTTTTTTTGGTTATTTCTATAGACTTAATACTTCCAAAATATAACGAAAAAGATCAATTTTCGGGTTGGTCAATTAAAGAATCTGGTGGACTTATTTTAGACAATGTTCATCCTGTTTATCTTGAAAATTCAGGCAAATTTTTTATTGAAAAAGGTTTGTACAGTGATGTAAAATATCATTCAACAAATTATGTTCAAAGAACTCGAATTCTTCATATACCAATGAAAATAATTCACCCTGTTGAAGATCAAATAAAAACCTATGAATTGGATTTTTCTTTCAGTTCCCTAATTCCTGTTTCTGTTTTATTTTTTGCGATGCCTGCAATATTGTGGTTTTATCGAAAAAAAACGCCGAATTTTTCCTTCATGTACTTATTTAGTTTGTACGTGATTTTCCCTGTTACAGTATGGTTTTTGATTTCAGATTATCGCTGGTTGCACTTGATAACCCTAGGTTTTCTTTGATTATTGTTTCATCGCACGATCCATGTCGCGTTTGTCATCTTTTGCCTTCAAGTCTTCTCGCTTGTCATACAGCTTTTTACCTTTGGCACAAGCAATATCAATCTTTGCCCAACCTTTTTCATTGATGAAAATCTTTAAAGGAACAATGGTGTTCCCTTTGTCCTTCATCCATTTTTCAATCTTATTGATTTCCTTTTTATTGAGTAATAGTTTGCGGTCACCTTTAGGTTTGTGATGATAGAATGATGAATTCTCGTATGCGTTGATTGACATGTTACGAATCCAAACCTCACCCCTATCAAAAATACAGTAAGCTTCTAGAATACTGGCTTTGTTGCTCCGGATACTTTTTATTTCTGTTCCCGAAAGCACCATGCCAGCAGAGAACGTCTCTTCCAAATGGTATTCGAAACGCGCCTTTTTATTCTTAATATTTACTTTATTATGTTCCATAAATTAGTCCGCTACGGACATTATTTGAGCTTTATCAGTACGCTTCACACCTATATAAAACATTACGATGCAGGCTACCATAAATAAATGACTTAAATCGTCTTTGTTTAAAAACCGATGAATATTAATTTGTAACCCAAAAATAAAAGCTGAAGGCAGTAAAACTAAAACTCCAAGCGAAATGTACTTCATTCCGACGTAATTCTTTTTAAATAACTTATAGGCAAGATATCCACAGAAAAACAAATAGGCTAAAGTTGTGTCTATAGCTACGAATAGAAATTTCTGGGTCGCAAACGCCAAAGTCAATAGTAATACTGATTTTATCAAAACAAAACGACGGAAATTAACTTGTTGTTTTTTATTTGGCCAAACGGATATCATTGCAAAAGAGGAGTAAATACCTGCTGAAATCCCTAAACTCCAACAAGGAAATTTTCCAGGTATTCCCCAATATTGATAAAACAAGTGTCCTAAACCGCCAAATAGCATTGAAATACCCAACATAAGATAAAACATTTTCCAATAATCTTGAAACTGGGTTTCGTTTTTTTTTAGTCTAAAAAAGGCGTAAAATGAAAAACTTGCAATCAACCAGTTTGTGACCAGCGCCATCGGCTCTTGCAGATTCAGGCCAAACATTTCAAATTCTATAATTTCCACAAAATCTTTATTTGGTCTGCAAATATAAGGGAATGCAAGCATTTCAAAAGACAAAAAATCAAAAAGTTACGAAGCTTATCACATTTGCGTTTTGGTGGATTTGTAGAATGATTAACTTTAGCCCAATGAAAATTCCATCCAAATATATTGATGAGGCGGTAGACCAACTCTCCTCATTGCCCGGTATAGGAAAAAAAACTGCCCTTCGATTGGTATTGCAAATGCTCAACCGAAGCGAAAGTGAAATTGAGCGTTTTTCTCAGTCATTCATAGAGATGAAGCAAAAGGTTAAAAAATGTAGCTCATGTGGTAACATATCCGACGCAGAATTATGCACCATTTGTGAAAATCCAGCAAGAGATCCATCTCAAATTTGTGTCGTTGAAGACATTAGAGACGTGATGGCTTTAGAGTCGACAAACTATTTCAAAGGTATATATCACGTTCTAGGAGGAATAATTTCACCTATGGATGGAATTGGACCTGCGGATTTAAATATCTCAACTTTGCTTCAAAAGTTGGAAACAGGTGAAGTGAAAGAAATAATTTTTGCATTAAGTGCCAATATGGAAGGTGACACGACTAATTTCTATTTGTATAAAAAGATGGCTCCTTATGATGTCGCAATAACTTGTCTTTCTAGAGGTGTTGCTATTGGAACAGAATTGCAATACGCTGACGAGCTGACACTTGGGAGATCGCTTATCAACAGACAGCCGTTTAAACTCAATGAATAGAATTTATTTTCTATTGCTAACTTTTGTTAAATTTGTTAAATAAACAATTAAAAACAAATAGATATGTTAAAAGAATTTAAGAGTTTCATCATGACAGGCAATGTGCTAGAATTTGCGGTCGCTGTTATTTTAGCAGGTGCTGTGGGACTAGTTGTCAACGGTTTTGTAAATGATATCATGATGCCTTTCGTTGGTCATTTTGCAGGAGGGATGGACTTCGCGTCGCTACAAATTGTATTATCTCCAGATGTGCTTGACGAAGCCGGAGCAGTTGTAAAACCAGCAAACGCTATTCGTTATGGAGCTTGGATCAATGCTTTGATTAATTTGGTGATTGTAGGTTTTGTATTATTTATGATGATGAAAGCTCATTCGAAAACTAAGAAGAAAAAAGAAGAGGCTCCGGCTGCCCCAGCAGGTCCAACTCAAGAAGAATTGTTAGCTGAAATTAGAGACTTATTGAAAAAATAAATCCATTCTAGGAAATAGAAAAAGAGTCCTTCGGAGCTCCTTTTTTTTTATTTGTATTTGTTCAAATCAAAAAAAAATGTAATTTCGTCAGGAATAGCGGAGTACGCTTGATTTTTTTATTAACAATGAAACACATTTCGTCAACGATTACATTATGACAAGCATTTTTGTTGCCAAATTAGATTTTGGTGTCGACAATCAACAACTTTCCTCACTTTTTGAAACATACGGAAAAGTAAACAAGGCTTCAGTAGCTTTGGACCGAGAAACGGGTAAATCTAGAGGATTCGGATTTGTAGAAATGCCTGATGATGGCGAGGCTCAAGAAGCCATTAAAAATCTAGACGGATCGGATGTTAACGGCAGACCTATTGCAGTAAAGCAAGCGGAAGATCGTTCTAACGCGCGTCCAACACCTCGACCAAGAGGTGACGAACCAAGACGAGATACAAGATCAAACGAAGGTTCCTCAGCTCCAAGAGAGTTCTCAAGACCTGGTTCCGATGACGCTCCTGCACCATTTGTTCCAGAAGTTGGAAAAGAAGTTCGGAAGAAAACTCCGAAAGCTCCAACAGTTCGTGAAAACGAAGGTCCTAAGACAAAGAAAATGGAAGCTTACCGCAAAAGTGGTAAAGACAACGTTTATTTGGATGACGATGACGACTTCGATGAAGAAATTGATTTATTCGGTAGAGATGAAGACAATGATTTGGACGAAGACTACAGCAAATATCTTGTAAATGCTTCAGACGATGATGAGGAATACGATGATGAAGATTTCGAAGACGACGAATACGATGAGGAAGATTAATTGTTAATTGACAATGGATAATTAACAATTTACTGACTGCTCAAAATTTCGCAACGTCACATTTTAAATTTGCAACATAATATTTAATATTAATTAGGAGTTACAATTGTTCTTTATCAATTGTTAATCGCTAATTTTACATAAACACAAATTTCTGGGGTCGTATTGGATTTGACAGCGATGGAGGTAGTTTAGTGTCAGCATGCAGAGCGTTGAAGTGAAGCTCTTAAATATCTTGCTCCAAAACATAATTGACAACACGTCATACGCACTTGCAGCTTAATTAACGGAATGTTAATTTGCTTAATCTCAGTGAAGTTTAGTAACTAAGACAAGTACTCTCGCGAAGATTCCGTTCATTAATCTTTGCTTTTGAGAGTTCAAAATTTTGATCTAGGTCTTGCGATGATTCTAAGCAAGTCCGAAACTTAGAATCTAAGTTGTGAAATTGGGTGTTCTTGTCCGTTTTCACAATCGAAAATTAATCAAGAAATAAGCATGTAGAAAGCTAGAATGCACATTGTTTGGACGAGGGTTCGAAACCCTCCGACTCCACTGAAAGCCTTGTAAGTCATTGATTTACAAGGCTTTTTTTTATTTCACTATCCGAAATATTTCAATTTTATGAAAAAAATAAGTTCTATTTTAAAATTGAAATGTCCTCAATGTAGTAAAGGTGATCTATTTGTTAAACCGGGGCTTTTTCGATATAAAGACATTCTAAACATGCCTGAAAAATGCAATCACTGCGACCAAATATTTGAATTAGAGCCTGGATTTTGGATTGGTGCCTTATGGACCTCCTACCCGATTATCGTTATTTTAGAATTGCCTTTTTTAATTCTTGCTATTTCTTCGCGACAAGTAAATTTGATTGCTATCATCATAGCTATGATTTTAGTCTTGGTTATTTTTTATCCTCTCATACTTAGACTAGGACGATCCATTTGGATCCATATTTTTGTTTCAAAGAAAAACATTCAGCTCGATAAATAGAATCTACAGATTGGATGGAAGGAATATATTTCTGGTTAGTTAAATTAAATTTAACTGATAATCTACATTCTACTAACGGGATTAACATCTTCAATTTATCTCAAGTAAGCACGACACTTCAACCCCCTTACTCCCATAAAAAAAGCCAAGTAAATCAATAATCTACTTGGCTTAATAAATTTCATTCTTTGGTGCCCGCAGTGAACCAGGTACTATACCAAACTGAAGTCAATGAAATAATGACTTGTTATCGGAATTGCTCCAACTGCCTGACTTCATATGTCGAATCTCTGCCAGAATGGCTCCCACACCTCTAACGAAGATTAACAATGAAACACGAACATCTAACATAAATTTCAATCAGTTATATTTTAAGCAATGGTGCATTTTGTGAATTGTATAACTATTGCCATTAATTGTGTAACACATTAATCTAACGAGTCACCTACCTTTAAAAAAGTGTCTCGAAGGACATTTAATAAATTTTGGTATTGCCATTCTGAGCCAAGAAATTGAAGCATTTTTTTTGGAAATACTGTCAAAGCGGCAAAGCAATATCTTTTCATACTATCTCATTAAAAACTTAATAATTATGTCCATACAAACAGTAAATCCAAACACAAATAAGACTGTTAAGTCATTCGAAGAGATGACGGAAAAGTCAGTTGATGCCAAAGTAGCTAAAGCGCAAATAGCTTTTACTGACTGGAAAGAAACCAGCTACCAACAGCGAGCCGATCTGCTGCATAAAGTAGCAACACTTATGCGAGTCAAGAAATCTGATCTCGCCAAAACCATCACCTTAGAGATGGGCAAACTCCTTGCCCAAGCGGAAGGAGAAATTGATTTGAGTGCTGATATTCTTGATTACTATGCAGACCATGGAGAAACATTTCTTGCCGATAAAGTACTAAACCCGGAATATGGAACTGCCATTATTCGAAATAGTCCCATTGGAGTATTGTTAGGCGTGATGCCCTGGAATTTTCCTTTCTATCAAGTAGCCCGCTTTGCAGCTCCCAACATAATGGTGGGCAATACTATATTGTTAAAGCATGCCTCCATAGTTCCACAATGTGCTGCAGCTATTGAAGAACTCTTCGCGGAAGCTGAAGCGCCTGAAGGGTTGTATACCAATTTATTCATACCCGGCCATCGTGCATCTGTTTTGGTTGCTGACAAACGCATCAAGGGTGTTTCCTTAACGGGAAGTGAAGAAGCCGGTGCTAGTGTTGCCATGGAAGCTGGAAAACATTTGAAGAAGGTTGTTCTGGAGCTAGGCGGTAATGATGTGTTCATCATTCTCGAAGATGCCGATATGGATAAAACAGTGGATTGGGCAGTTGTCGGGAGGATGAATAACAACGGCCAATGTTGTGTTGCCTCCAAGCGGTTTATAGCAGTGGAAGCAATTGCCGATGAGTTTATTCAAAAGTTCAAGGATAAGTTATCAAAAATGCAAGTAGGTGATCCGATGGACCCCGCGACAGAGTTAGGCCCTTTAAGTAGTGAAGCAGCTGCCGTTCATTTAGCCGATCAGGTGAAACGTTCCGTGGATGGTGGTGCAAAAGTTCTTTTGGGAGGTAAACGTGCAGATTGTGAAGGTGCATTTATGGAACCTACCATACTCACCGACTTGAAACCCGGTATTGCTGCCTATCACGAAGAATTATTTGGTCCGGTTGCATCCATTTATGTGGTGAAAGACGAACAAGCTGCTATTGATTTGGCTAATGACTCCGATTTTGGTTTGGGCGGTTCTGTATTTACGCAAGATATCGAACGTGGAAAAAGAATAGCGGATCAAATAGATACAGGTATGGTATTTATTAATCATCCCACCTGGACTCAGGCCGATCTTCCATTTGGAGGAACAAAGCGTTCAGGATTTGGACGTGAACTTTCTGAGCTTGGCATCCATGAGTTTGTGAATAAGAAACTGATTCGCGTAAGTGGGCTGAATGACCCGTTTTAGTATTAATATCTAAAAAACCATCATGCACGATAGCAATTGGCATTTTGGAATGGGCTGGGGAATTTGGTTTATACCAATCTTCGTCATCTTACTCATCATCTATTTTTATAGATTTAAAAGAAGAAAATGAAACAACATATTGTAAAAATTCAATCGGTAGAAAAGGTCACACACGATGTATTGAAAATTGTAACTGAAAAACCAAAACAGTACCACTTTACACCGGGTCAAGCCACAGATATTTCTATAAACAAAGAGGGATTGAGAGATGTAAAAAATCCGTTCACTTTCACCAGTCTGCCTGAGGAAAACCATCTTGAGTTTATTATAAAAACATACCCCTCGCACCAAGGTGAGACAAACGAATTACTTCATTTAAAAACAAGCGATGAGTTAATTTTACATGAGATTTTTGGAGCAATCCACTACAAAGGCGAAGGAGTATTTATAGCTGGTGGCGCAGGAGTTACTCCGTTCATTTCCATTTTCAGGGATCTTAAGTCAAAAAATGAAATAGGAAATAACACCCTCATCTTTGCCAATAAAACAAAGAATGACATCATACTTGAAGAGGAATTTAAAAAATTATTAGGCACTAATTTCATCAACATTTTATCTAATGAAAAAGTAGATGGTTATGCGAATGGTCAAATTACCAAAGAATTCATTCAAGAAAACCGTAGCAGCCCAGATAAACTTTTTTATCTCTGCGGACCTCCGGCTATGATGGAGGCAATTGAAAAACAATTAGCCGATTTGCAAATAGATAAACAATCAATAGTCAAAGAAGATTTTTAATTAAACTCATTTAAATATAAACACACATGAACACGAACAGACTTTCAAAAAGTATTGAAACAGCGTTAAATGCCCAAATGACAAAGGAGGCACACGCTTCGCAAATATATTTGTCGTATGGAGCATGGGCAGAAAAACAGGGATTCGGTGGTATAGCCAATTTCCTTTTTAGACATGCGCAAGAAGAACGGAACCACATGATGAAAATATTGGAATATATTTTAAAAAGAGGTGCCGAAGTAAAGGTGTCAGCAATTCCCGCTCCACCAGAGAATCCGACCAGTATAAACGACTGCTTTGAAAAAGTATTCGAGCACGAAGTGGACAATACAAAAGCAGTGCACAAACTAGTAAAGAAAAGTCTTGATGAGGAGGACTGGGCTACATGGAATTTTATGCAATGGTTTGTTAAGGAACAAGTGGAAGAAGAAACCCTCGCGATGAACTTATTGGATAAAATGAAAATAGCTGGTGGTGAAAAAATGAGTAGTAATGCTATATACACATTTGACAGAGATATGGAAAAAACATCTGGTGAAGTAACTGCAGCTAAAGATGTGACTAGCGAGAACCCCTAAATATTATGTGAGATTCTCACACTAAAAACTCATTAACTTTGGAGAAGAGATTAATCTGTTAACTAGATAAAATGAATATATCGTTTCAAAAGCTATTTTACGCCATAGCAACCGCGTTTTTGTTGTTTGCTATCCTGATTTTTGCGAAGCCAATTCTAATTCCATTAAGCATCTCTTTGCTCCTTTCATTCATACTGCTTCCATTGGCTAAAAAGCTTGAGAAATGGAAAATTGGTAGAACATTTGCTGCTTTTCTTTCCATTTTCACGGTGATTTTAATAATCGGGGGAAGCATTTTCCTTTTCTCAACTCAAATCATTGATGTAGTAAAAGAATTCACTCATTTTCAAGATAAAATTATTGGTGCTTTTGCCGATGTTACGCTATTTGTCAATAAACATGTGGGTTTTATGGAAAACTTGGAAAAGGGTGAGCTTTTTAACAGCATGAAAATTTGGCTTACTGATTCAACAAAGTTTTTGGTAAGTAAAACAGTTAGCACTTCAGCAACTTTTATGGCAGGACTGGGTGCTACAATAATATTTACTTTTCTATTCCTCATATACAGAAATGGATTGACAAATGCATTCTTGACTTTTTCACCCGAGAACAAACGCGAAAGGGTATTAAAAATGTTTAAATCGGTTCAGCAGGTTGGACAAAAATACCTGTTTGGAATGGCCATTATTACTGTTATAATAGGGTTAGCAAATAGTCTTGGGTTGTTGATTATTGGTATTGACAATCCTTTCCTATTCGGATTTTTAGGCGCTGCACTAGCCATCATACCATACATGGGGACTGCAATGGGAGCTGTAATTCCTGTAATCTATGCTTTAGTTTCTTTTGGTTCTATTTGGATGGCAGTAGCAGTTACTATTTTATTTTGGGCCGTTCAACTGGTTACCGATAATTTTCTAACTCCGAGAATTGTGGGGGGCAGTTTAAAAGTCAATGCCTTAACCGCCATCCTAAGTTTGTTTATTGGTGCTACCGTTTGGGGATTGGCCGGTATGGTTCTGTTTTTGCCCTTTGCTGCCATGTTAAAAGTTGTTTGCGAAGAGTTTGAAGAGCTCAAACCAATTGCGCTAATCATTGGTGAGCAAAATAAAGATGACGACGATGACGGAGAGCTATTTTTGGTTAGATGGTGGAGGAAAATAAAAAGCGGTTTTGGAAAGAATTAACTCTGGGCAAATTTGTGAATGATACAACTTTTCTTAGGAATTGTGTAATACTTATCCTTTAATGAATATTCATCTTTGTATCCTAACAATTATAAACCTTTAATAAATAATACCTTATAAAATGATTCTTGTTCAAAATTTAAAATTCCAGATTCTCGTTTCTTTTTTCTTTATTTCCATGTGTGCCGTTGCTCAAAAAAAAGATTCGGTTGTGCTTGCAGAACAAAAAAAAGTTCTATTTCAGAATTATCCTGGTGTATTTGTGGATGAAGAAATTAATATTATAGAAAAGCTGGATTCAAAACATTCAAAAATATATTATACCAGAAACAATGTGAACTATGAAACAGTAATCAATTCTAACAGGAAAGAGTTATTGCTTATTGCCACATGTGAGGAAATAACAGAGGAGAAACTACCTGCAATTGTTAAAGATGCATTTCTTGAAAGTAAATACGGAAGCTATAAAATTGTAAAATCATTTGTAGTATCTATACCATATGCATCGAATTTTTACCGTATTGATGTAAATCAAAAGAAAAAAAAGATAAAAAGCATATTCTATACTCATCTAGGAACATATAAGCAACCACCTTACTGATATTTTTATCTCAAAAAGAACTGTTTCATTTTAGACATCTAAATCAAAACAATGAATGTGGTAATAAGATAACTTTTTAAATAATTATCTAAACTCAATCGCTGAAATTTGAAACAAGAACCAAAAAATGAAAGAAATCCTTATTGCTTTGAGCCTCATTATAGTTTTTTTTCTTGCGAAGAGCCTGAAGAACCAAGTGATAAAAATAATATCACACAAACTCAGCAGCAAGTTAAGACCACCTCTGATGAATTGGAAATTTTGAAAAAATCTAAGTAGCGTGATACAATCACTTATAAAATGGAATATATCGGGCAATGGTTGTTAAAACACAAAAAGACAGCTTAGAACAACAAATTGCTTTAGCTATAACCACAACAGACCGATCCAATTTTGGGGAGTACTATAAAGAATTGAAAGTTAGACTCAACGTATGAAATGCAAAAATGGATAATTGCAAAAAAAAGTTTAACGTTAAAAGGAGCTTTAGCATTTAGCACTGGTGTAAGGATTGGTGCTGGTATTTTTGCATAATTAGGTCAAGTTGCCCAATTATCGGGAACATGGTTTCCCTACATTTTTATCATTGGAGCTATTAATTTTGGGTTTAGTGCTTATTTGTATATCAAAGTATCTAATCCCAAATCTTCTGCGGGAGGTATCGCTATGATTTTAATGAAAGCCGAAGGTAAAACAATCAAGGTGCAAAGTCAAAAGAGCCAAATCTTCCCTCCAGCAAATAAATAAGTATCTACAACAAACTCGCAAAAACAGATTTGGATTTGTGAATGATACAAATTTTCTGAGGAATTGTGTAACACTTATCCTTCAATGAAAGTTCACCTTTGTGGAAAGAGAATTCATTCTTAATTAAACAACAATAAAATGAAACATCAACATCTTTTCCCTATTCTTACTCTTCTGCTGTTTTCAGTCGGTTGTAGTGTTTATTCAGTAGTTTCTTCAGACAAGGATAATAAAGCGGACTTCTCAAAATATAAAACATTTGCTTGGCTACCAGATAGAGACAATTCAGACAAAATCCTCAACAATCAAATAATGCGTAACAATATTAAAAATTATTTCACGCACGAGTTTGTTGACAATTACGGCTTCACAGCCAATACAGACACACCTGATGTCCTGATGGAAATTACAGTAACAGTTGCGAACAAAACAGAAACAGAAAAAAATGCTGTTACCACAACAGTTCCCACCTATTCTCGAGGGTATTACAATGATAACAACACACCTATTTACCAATATAACTACCCATATAATTACAATAATTATCCTGTTAATAATTATTCAGGCAATAGGTATTACAGCTCTCAACCCAATCCTTATAACTATAATGGTTACAACACTGGCTACCGCTATCAAACCACATACGTTAAAGAAAAACAGGACTATACCAGAAGTACCATTACCGTTGGAATGATTGACAGCAAGCGAAACGAATTAGTATGGACGGCCACTGCTCAAGCCGATATTTACGACGACTACACTCAAAATGCAAAAGATGATATTCATCCGGCTGTACATAAAATGCTGGAAAGTTTTCCTATAAAACGAATACCCAAATAAGGTACACAGAGAATAGGGCTACAATTCTTTTCGTCTTCCTCTGTACTTAAGCAAGTTCAGTGTTCGGTCAAACAAGACTATCAAAACACGAATAATAATAACTTAAAAAAAAACAATCATGGGAAATTTACTTTACATCGTAGCGGTAATTTTAATTATTGGCTGGGCAATCGGATTTTTTGCTTTTCAAGTCGGTTGGTTTATACATTTATTACTTGTTATTGCAATTATCGCAATAGTTGTTAAACTCATTCAAGGCAAATAAATACTATAATTAATATATCTCCTTTGCAATCTTTCTAACGATAGCTGCAAAAGAGAATATTATCGAATAAATATTTTAACACTTAAAAACAAAATTATCATGGCAGAAATTAAGATTGAACAGAAAAAACAGGTTTGGCCATGGTTGCTAATTGGCTTTATCTTAGTTGCATTACTTGTATATTTTCTGGTATTTCGCGATAACGGCGAAAATACAGAGGCAGTAACTGAAGAAGATTACATCACCAATACGAACGAAGCTGACCTCTTAGGGGTAAATGAAAATAACAGCACCGTTGCGGCTTATGTAAATTTTGTAGGAAACAGTCAAGAAAAAATGAGTCTGGATCATGGCTATACAAATGAAGCGCTATTAAAATTAATTGCGGCTACTAATGCTATGGCCAATGAGGTTGGATATGACGTCGAGGCAGATTTAGAAAATGTAAGGGAATATGCAAAAATGATTGCAAAAAATCCTTTTGAGACAACACATGCGGATAACATTAGAAAAGCCGATGACATTTTAACCAATGCATTGCAAAACATTCAAAAGGCAAAATATGCAGGTCTGGCAGATGAAGTTGAAGAATTAAAAAGTGCATCAGAATCAATAAAACCAGGAGTACTTACGCTTGAGCAAAAAGATGCAGTCAAGAATTACTTTGCAAAAGCTGCTGACCTTCTTCAAAAAATGAATTAATTAATTTTTGAAAAAAACTAGAATGATGACAAATACAAACAAAAATCTTTTTAACCTGGACGAATTATCAGTTTGAAAATACTTTAAGCAGATAATAGTTTCAGATAAACATCTCCACAAGGAGAAAAGTAATTTTACATAAACAACTTAACAAAAAAAATCATGAAACAATCACACAAAAAATTTATTCAGGTATTAGCCTTTTCTGTGCTCTCGATGTTTTTTATCGTTTCCTGTAACAGTAAACCTGATGATAAACAAATACAAGAAAATGTAACTAAACACTTGCAGGATAACAAAAATTATGCAGGCGTTACTTCCACAGTGAATGAAGGCATAGTTAAGCTAAGTGGTATGTGCGAAGGCAATGACTGTGTTACTGCTATAGAAAAGGATGTTGCAGGTATAAAAGGCGTTTCGAAAGTAGAAAATAATATCTCCAAAGATAATTCTACCGATATGACCATGAGAACTTCGCTTCAATCTATTCTTATCAAATATCCCGGAGTGCAGGCGGATGTTACTTCTGGTGTTATAGTGCTTAGAGGAACAATTGATCGTGATAATCTTCAGCCTTTAATGAGCGACCTGACAAAACTGAACCCTGAAAAAATAGACAATCAACTCTCCGTAGATTAAATATTACTGCTAGGTAGTTGACAAATTTATTTAACTGCTTTTTAATTCTGCTTTTAGTGGTTACACATACGGTTATCGTTTAGAACTCTACCAATTCTGCTTCAATATTATAAGTGTTGGGTAGAAAGCGGAACATGTTTTTTTATGCAGCAACTGTAGAAGCCAATCAGGCGATAAAGCGGGAACTCTACCTAGTTTCTTTAAAAAATGAATTGATTAATCACGCCTGTGGCATGCAGGCTTTAAAAAATTAGAATGATGACAGATACAAACAAAAATCTTTTTAACCTGGATGAATTATCAGGTTATAAAGTAGCCGAGAATTATATTGATGTACGTGGCTGGGATGTAAAAGATGCTGATAGCCGCATCATTGGCACAGTTGATCATTTGCTGGTAAATAAAACTGCCGAACGAGTAGTTTATATAGATGTTGAAGTTGATGAAACGTTAATCGAAGAGGGGCACAATACATATCAAAACCAAGTTAGCGACGCTCACGAGTTTTTAAACCAAGAAGGGGAAAATCACCTGATTATTCCTATAGGAATGGCAAGCATTGATGAAAAGAATAAAGTTGTAAATACCAATCAAATTGATAGGTTGACTTTTACTCAAGCCAAACGGTTCAGAAAAGGAGATTTTGTAGATTTTCCATACGAATTAAATATATTTCGCCATTACATGGGAGATAATACGATTCATCATTCGAATAGCGTTGAAGGATTCTATGCTCGTGAAGAGTTTAATAATACTTTTCTTTAAAGAGATTTGGAGTAAAATGCTTTGACAGATGCCGAAGAAGTAATTGTGACAGGAAATAGTGGAATGACAGACTCAGCATTTATTCATAAAAGAACTCCGCACAGAATAAAGGCGAATTTTTAAAAGGACAATGAAAGAGGATATACAAGAGCAAGTAACGGAACCAATACAAACGGTAGTACAAAAGTTAGAAAGTTGGCTTGATACCTTCATCAATATGCTCCCAAATATGGCAGTGACATTGTTGTTAATGGTCATCTTTCTTGTGCTTGCCAAACTTGGTACTAAACTGTTTAGAAAACTTTTCTACAAAGCATCAAATAACGAAGCACTGGAAAAATTATTTTCCACTGTCGTTTATGGTGCAATCTTGAGTATTGGCCTTTTTATAATACTAGGAGTACTTGGGTTGGATAAGGCTTTAACCTCATTACTCGCAGGAATTGGTGTGATAGGTTTGGCATTAGGTTTTGCTTTTCAAGATATAGCTGCAAATTTTGTTTCGGGTATTATCCTCGCCTTTAGGAGACCTTTTAAAATTGGGGAAATCATAGAAATAAACGATATAATGGGTATAGTAACCCGAACTGGCCTGCGCGATACGGCAATTGAGACTTTTCAGGGCCAAGAAGTTTACATTCCTAATAAAGACTTTTTACGGCATGCCTTTTACAATTTTTCTGTCTTAGAAAAAAGGCGAATTGATTTAGTTGTAGGAGTTTCTTACGCAGATGATCTTGAGAAGGTCGAAGATGCGGTACTAAGCACAATTAAAAATTTGGAAGGGGTTATAGACAAGGACATGATAGTTTTTGACTATTCTGAATTCGACTCCAGTTCAATCAATTTTAATATTCGATTTTGGATCGAGTACCCTGACCAACCCGGCTACTTGACAATGAGAAGCAAAGCCATCAAAGCGATTAAGAAAGCATTTGATGAACAAGATATAACTATTCCTTTTCCAATTCGCACATTGGACTTTGGAATTAAAGGCGGGCAAAAACTCTCCCAAATGGAATTGAACGTGAATGGTTAGCCATCTTCATTTCGTGTAACAAGATGTGCAGATAATCATCATAAATTCAATTATGTACAATCAATAAAAAATTAAAACCATGAAAAATAGATTAAAAATTGCGCTTTACAAAACTTGCAAGTTCTTACCAATTTTATTATTGTTAAGTATGACTTCATGTGGGCAGAATACCAGAAATTTGGAAGCTACGTGTGAAATAGAACCTACCGAAGGTAACCAAGTAAAAGGAACCGTTACTTTCACTGAGACCGAAGATGGCGTTAAAATAGTAGCAGACCTGACAGGTCTCACACCAGGTTCGCACGGTTTTCATATACACGAATTTGGCGATTGCTCTGCGCCAGACGGCAGCTCTGCAGGTGGTCATTTTAACCCCAACAATAAATCACATGGATCACTCATGGATGCGAATCGGCATGCAGGCGATATGGGAAATATAATCGCCAATGCTTCGGGCCATGCACACAAGGAGTTTACGGATAAAATGATGATGCTAAATGGTGAAAAGTCAATTATTGACAAAGGAATAATTGTTCACAAAAATATGGATGACCTGAAGACACAACCAACAGGTAATGCGGGGCCCAGAGAAGGCTGCGGAACCATAGTCCTTACGGAGCAAAAGTAATTGAACTTCCTACGCAACTCTATTTAAGTGAATAGGTTTTAAAAAATTGAATGCCCGAAATCATCGGTCACTGAGACCGACTTTAGTTCTTTAATCTTAAAAAATGTCTATGAAAAAAGAAGACAACTTCTCTCTAACGCAAAATATTTTTAGAATACTATTGGCTCTTTTTATGGTCTATGCCGGATTTAGTCATCTTACTTTTAATAGAATCGATTTCCAGGCTCAAGTTCCTGATTGGGTTCCATTAAGCAAAGATTTGGTGGTAGTATTATCAGGTGTTGTTGAAATAGCATTAGGTCTGATTTTACTGTTTTGGAAAAAGCAACGCATAAATATTGGATGGGCCTTAGCCCTATTCTTTATACTTGTTTTCCCAGGTAATGTAGCCCAATACCTTGATGGAAAAGATGCTTTTGGAGCTTTAAATTCGGATACAGCCCGATTAATCCGACTTTTCTTTCAGCCGGTTCTTATAGCGTGGGCACTTTGGTCGACTGGTGCATGGCAGTCATGGAGAAATTCTAAGAAATAAACAGCATTTGTAATCTAAAAATAGATTAAAACTAAAAAATATGAAAGCCTTACAAATAGTAAAATACGGTGACCTTAAAGACAGTTTGACCATTGGTGAAATCGAAAAACCATCGGTGAAGTCAAACAATATTCTAGTAGCAGTCAAAGCAGTTTCTCTAAATCCTATTGATTTCAAATTGGCTGAAGGAAAACTAAAAGAAATGGTGCATTTAAACTTACCGAGTACAATCGGTTTTGATGTGAGTGGAGTAGTAACTGAAATAGGTGATGATGTCACTGATTTCGAGATTGGTGATGAAGTGTATTCAAGAGTGCCACAGGAACAAATGGGTACTCTGACAGAATATGCTTCTGTAAGAAGTGATGTGGTGGCTAAAAAGCCTGCTAGCATTTCCTTTGAAGAGGCTGCTGGCTTGCCGTTAACAGGACTCACGGCAATCCAAGCTTTAGAAAAAGTTGGAATTAAAGAAGGTGACAGAGTTCTTATTCATGCTGGTTCTGGAGGTGTAGGTAGTTTTGCTATTCAATATGCCAAGGCAAAAGGAGCGATAGTTTATACTACCACTAGCTCAACAAATGTAGACTGGGTCAAGGCATTGGGAGCCGATCGTGTCATTGATTATAAAACAGAGGATTATAAAAAAATCGCTAATAATTTAGACATCGTTTTCGACACTTTAGGAGGTGACTATACCTTGGATGCTTTTGAAATTATTAAAGAAGGTGGAAAAGTGACCTCAATAGTAGGTCCGCCCGATGAAGAAACAGCCAAGAATATGGGCATGACCGATTATAAACTACCAGAAAAATTATCAAAACTCATCAATGAGAAATCAGCCGATTATAAGCTAACCTGGATGCAACCAAATAGTAAGCAGTTGGACGAAATTACCTCTTTGGTGGACGATGGAAGTATCAAGCCTGTGGTAGATAAGGTGTATGCTTTCAAAAACAGCATTGAGGCCTATCAATATCTAGCTACTGGACGAGCAAAAGGGAAGGTTATTATAACGCTTTCTTAACTCCCCAAAAATGGAGCTAGTGAGTGTCGTAATTTAAATTAAAAGAAAAAATCATGAGTGAAAGAAAAAATGTATTAGTGGCAGGTGCCAACGGAACCACAGGAAGAATCATCATCGATTTATTAAAAAGATCAAAACTCTATCAGCCTATTGCTATGGTGAGAAAACAGGAGCAAAAAGATCATTTCGAAAAAGAAAATGTATCAACTGTTTTGGCTGATCTGGAGGAAGACTTGAGTAATGCAGTAAAGAATGCGGATAAAGTAATTTTTGCGGCTGGATCAAAAGGTAAAAATATAATAGGTGTGGATCAGGAAGGCGCAAAAAGGCTAACAGATGCTGCTAAGGAGGCAGGACTTGAGAAGTTTGTCATGTTGAGCTCCATGGGAGCCGATAATCCATCCGTAAGTGACGAACTTGAAGATTATCTGAGAGCAAAGCAAAATGCAGATGATCATCTGCGCTCAAGTGGTTTGAATTATAGTATTGTAAGACCCGGTCGTTTAACAGATGACGATGGAACAGGTAAAATTCAACTCAATGAGAAACTAAAAATTCAGGGAAGCATTTCAAGAGCGGATGTGGCTAAAACATTAGTTGAAGCCTTGAAAGATGGCGTTAAACAGAACCAGGTTTTCGAAATTCTAAGTGGAGAAATTCCAATAGAAAAAGCTGTCCAATAAAATTAAAAATGAAAATCATGAATAAAACAATCCTTCTGAACAAACGTCCACATGGAAAACCTACACTAAATGACTTTAAAATTATTAGTGAAGAAGTACCAATTTCCGTAGATGGTGAGGTTCTATTAAAAACAGTTTATGTTTCTGTCGACCCTTATTTGCGCGGTAGAATGAATGATGCTAAATCGTATGTTCCACCATTTGAATTAAACAAACCCATACAATCGGGAATTATAGCTGAAGTAATCGACAGCAAACAGGCTGATTTCAAAAAAGGTGATTTTGTCTCAGGTATGTTGGATTGGAAGGAATTTCAAACTTCCAACGGGAAGGGCTTAATTAAAGTCGATAAAACAGAAGCTAAATTATCAAGCTATCTGGGTATTTTAGGTATGACTGGGCTCACCGCCTATTTAGGATTGACTGAAATCGGACTGCCAAAGGAAGGCGAAACACTAGTAGTGTCTGGAGCAGGCGGTGCTGTTGGAACAGTTGTAGGACAGGTTGGTAAATTGTTGGGCTGCAATGTGGTTGGTATCACAGGTAGTGATGAAAAAGTATCGCTACTTAAATCAAAATTTAATTTCGATCATGCCATCAATTATAAAACAACGTCCGATTTAAAAGCAGCTATCAAAAGCGCCTGCCCAAACGGGGTGGATATTTACTTTGACAATGTAGGTGGAGAGATTTCAGATGCTGTTTTAGCAAACATCAATAAATATGCAAGATTGCCTGTCTGCGGTGCAATAGCTCTTTACAATAAAACGGAGGTTCCAATGGGTCCTCGATTGCAGCCCATCATCCTCACTAAAAGTGCTACGATGCGCGGGTTCATCATTGGTGATTTTGCAGAAAAATTTCCGGCCGCAACCAAAAAATTAAGCACTTGGTTGAAAGAGGACAAACTAACCTTTAGCGAAACTATTGTGGAAGGATTCGATACTATTCCTCAGGCTTTCCTCGATTTATTCGCAGGGAAAAATGAAGGGAAAATGATCGTTAAAATTTAATAACAACAAGAAAAAATAGAAATTATGAAAGTATTAATCGTATTAACATCCCACAGTGCATTGGGAGATACCGGCGAAAAAACCGGTTTTTGGATAGAAGAATTTGCAAGTCCCTATTATGTTTTGGCAGATGCTGGAGCAGAAATAACCATTGCTTCACCGAAAGGAGGCCAACCACCCGTTGATCCTAAAAGCGAATTAGGGGATGCTCAAACGCCTTCAACTGCTAGGTTTTACAAAGACAAAGACGTAATTGATAAAGTGGCCCATACGCTAATACTTAGCGATATAAAGGAAGCCGATTATGATGCTGTTTTTTATCCTGGTGGTCACGGCCCATTGTGGGATTTGGCTACTGACAAAAACTCCATTCAATTAATTGAAGCGTTTTATAATCATCAAAAACCAATCGCTTTTGTATGTCATTCGCCTGCGGCATTAGTTAATGTAAAAGCGATAAATGGAGAACCATTGGTAAAAGGTAAGGAGCTAACAGGTTTTTCAAATACGGAAGAAGAGGCCGTTCAATTAACGAAGGTAGTGCCTTTTTTACTTGAAGATGAACTCTCAAAACAAGGTGCGCATTACACCAAAGGCGATGATTGGGCTCCATACGTGAAACAAGATGGGTTATTAATTACGGGTCAAAATCCAGGCTCCTCCGAAGCTGCGGCTAAGTTGCTATTAAAGACACTGAAAGGAATGAAATAGTATTTTTTACAGCTCCAAATAACTCTTCAAAAAGTTCGGAAACCCTCCCTCCGACCCAACTAAAAGCCTTGCAAGCAATTGATTTGCAAGGCTTTTTAAATTAAACCATCAGTTTTACTGTCAGTTTATTAGTTTTTTATATTTTATATTTTAATTTACTTTCAAAATACGTATTAATAACTTTTGGGCTTAACAGCTTTTCGAATGTTTGTAAAAATAGGACAGAACCGATTTTTCCAATATATACCGCATATATTTCCTTCAGAAAAGGTTACCTTATCCAAAACAGTAATATGTATTCCAAATCTGTTTTTACTAAATAATTCTTTTTTTTTAGTTAAGCTTCGTCTATCATGGCTAAGCAAAGCTTTTGGGCTATTTTTTTTGCTTTGCTTTCTTCTCGGCAAGTCAGAACCTAACATTTCCGAACCTTTCCCTGTAACAATAAAACAAGGCTTTTCAGTAATTCCTGTCCAACTTTGCGCTAATATGTTAAAAGCTAGAGTTTAATCTAATTCTTCCTACCTGTTACAAATATTTCGGCAAAAAAAATAGCCTCCCATTTGGAAGACTATTTTTTAGTTTTTTTCTAGATCATTTATTGAAGAACCAGTTTATATCTTTGGTTTTGATCTTTTGAAATCAGCTCAATGAAGTAAACTCCAGATGCCTCATTCAATTCAATTGTGTGTGCAATGCTATTTATGTTCTCTTCAGAAAATACTTTTTCTCCAGCTGTATTAAATACATTAATATCCAAACCTTTAAGATCACCAAAATCGAAATTCACGACACCAGTCGAAGGGTTTGGTGAAAACGTAACGTTTTTGAAAAAGCTGTTTTCTTCAATTCCTACAGAAACTATTGACGTGCAAGCCGAAGTATCCGTACAACCATTCTCTGTTATTTTGGCGGCATAAATTCCATTCGTCGTTGGGACGAAAGATTGAGAAATCGCACCAGCAATAGGCGCGTATCCAGCTCCACAATCTAACCATTGATAGGCCGTTCCAGTAACATTAACTGTTAACGTTGGATCGACAACCGTTAAACTTACATCCACATTATAAACAGTTAAATTCAAGGTAACTATTGAATCACAACCAGAAGCTGCTCCATTTGGAATTGTATGCGTTATCGAATTTGTGTCAGTATAGTAGCTATTTCCATCAATCCAAGTAAAGCCGGCACATTCCGTCCTCGTATCTGTTCCTGTTGACGGATTTAATACCGTTAGATGCAGTTTTGCAAGCGAATCGCAACCATTCGCTGCCCCTCCAGGTATTAGATACTGAGCAACTTGAGTACTTATCGTATAAGTATATCCATTAATCCATAAAAAAGGTCCGCAAGAAGTTACTGTTTGTATCCCCATGGGAGTCGGAATTATTGTCAAATCAAGTGTAATAATAGAGTCGCAACCATTTGCTGCAGCATTGGGAAGAACGTGTGTAGCCGTGTTGTTATTTGAATTATATGTCTGCCCGTTTAACCATATATAACCAGCACATTCTGTTCTCGTATCCGTACTTGTTCCTGGTGTGCATGTTGTAAATTTAAAATCTGGTGTTCCATAATGATAGCCAGCTACAACTCCAGTGGAATTATTATTTGGCCCACAACTATTGCAGAATACGGCAGTAGTGTAGGTCAATTGTGAATTAACTTGAGTACTAGGTCCATAATAATATTGAGCACCTGCAGTTCCATCACAGTACATCATTAATGAATAGCTGACACCTTGAAGAAGTTGCACAGGAGTGCTTATTGGTTCATAGGTATAAACTGCTGCAGTGTTTGATGTGCTTGCCTGCTGATGAACAATAGTATTGGTAGAATTATTCCAAATTGTCCATGTATAATTCCCTAAAGTGTTCGGTATTCTCTTTCCAAGTTCTGTAACGTTCATGTTAACATTTGGGGTAAACCGAAATCCTCTACCTACGCCTGAATAACTATTCGTTGAGGTAACAATAACCTGATTAGTTGCCGAAGTGCCTTGACCGTAAGAAAGGTTTGTTACAATTAAAGTAATTAAAATTAGATGATATCTAAAGATAAAGTAATTGATTTTCATAGTTGCATAATTTTAAATATATTAAACAAGGTACATTTTTTTTCTACAATAAGTTAAATATTTACCAAACATCTAATTTATTCAACCTTGTCTACACAGTGGAAAATATCATTAGATTTGAGCTCATATAGATTTAGCCTATCCTGCAGAGCATAAGTGCTCAATAAATTTGGGGATGTAGCTCAGTTGGCTAGAGTGCTTGACTGGCAGTCAAGAGGTCGTCGGTTCGAGCCCGATCTTCTCCACTAAATTAAAACCTTCTGAAAAGAAGGTTTTTTTGTTTT
>CAXBNN010000013.1:0-73587 GCA_963977135.1 uncultured Flavobacteriales bacterium
CGTTTGCTTCACCGTAACAAACAACTGGTGTTGTTGATGATGTTATTGCAAGCGGTGTTGGTTGGCTTACTGTTACTGTATCGTAAATTGTACAGTTGTTAGCATCAGTAGCTATTAATGTATATGTACCAGCTACTAGACCTGTTATAGTTGCCGATGTACCACCGTTGTTCCACAAGTAAGTGTAAGAAGGTGTACCACCAGACACTGAAGTTGTCGCTGAACCGTTTGCTTCACCGTAACAAACAACTGGTGTTGTTGATGATGTTATTGCAAGCGGGGTTGGTTGGCTTACTGTAACATATCCTACGATTATACATCCATTAGCATCAGTAACTGTTACATCATAATTTCCAGCTGCCAAACCTATTGCAGTTTGAGTCGTTTGACCGTAATAATCGCTCCATAAGTATGTATATGGTGCTGTTCCACCTGCTGGATTTGCTGTTCCAGTTCCAGTGCTATCTCCATAACAGAATACATCTGTTGAATCCATTGATATTGATAATGGAGCCAATGGTTGACCTATAGTTATAGAATCCGTGACTTGACATCCGTTATTATCCGTAACTGTTACTGTATATGTTCCTATTGCTAATCCTATTGAGGTTTGTGTTGTTTGACCGTTACTCCAAGAATAAGAATAAGGAGCTGCTCCTGAAGGTGTCGCTGTCGCTGTTCCATTAGATCCGCCATAACAATTAACATCTGTTTTAGTCATTACAACTGTTGGGTCCGGATAAATAGTAATTGTTACAGTATTCGTTTCCGCTTGGAAAGTACATCCTTGATTTCTAGTACATCTCACAAATACAGTTGTTTCTGTAATAACACCTGGATTGTATGATTCTGTTGTCGATCCTGGGATAGCTGCCCATGTCCAAGAAGAAGATGCAGTTTTCTTCATCCAAATATATTCTACTGGTCCGATACCACCTGAAGCTGGAATGATCGTAACAATTGTTTCAGTAGTAAATGGAGAACAACCTGATTGGTCACTTCCAATTATACCTGGATTTAATACGTTACAACAAGGTGGACGTTGAACAAAAATTGAATCTATTTTGATACATCCGTTAGCATCTGTAACTGTTACGGTGTATGTTCCAGAAACTACTCCCGAAATTGACGCGGTTGTCGCACCATTGTTCCAAGAGTAACTGTATGGTAATGTTCCACCGGTTACAGTAGTAGTTACTGTTCCATCTGTCCCAGCTGGAATAGATGTTGTTTCGTAACATGTTGCATCCGTTTTTGAAAGCACTAAATTAAGAGCTGCCGCTGGCTGACCGATAACAACTGAAGTCGTGTCTCCACAAACATTTGCATCGGTAACTATAACCGTATATGTTCCTGCAATTAATCCTGAAATTGCTGCTGTCGTTTCACCATTATTCCAAGAGAAAGAATACGGAGCTGTTCCAGCTGAGACTGACGCCGTAGCTGAACCTGTAGAATCTCCAAAACAATTAACATCTACTTTAGAGGCTAAAAGAATTGGCTGAGGATAAATAGTAATTGTTACAGTATTCGTTTCCGCTTGGAAAGTACATCCTTGATTTCTAGTACATCTTACAAAGACAGTTGTTTCGGTAAGTAAACCTGGATCATATGACTCTGTTGTAGATCCTGGGATAGCCGCCCATGTCCAAGAAGAAGATGCAGTTTTTTTCATCCAAATGTATTCAAGTGGTCCGATTCCACCAGAAGCTGGAATAATAGTAACAATTGGTGCTGGATCAAAAGGTCCACAATTTGATTGGTCACTACCAATTATACCTGGATTTGTAACATTACAACAAGTTGGTGCACTAGCGATAGTAACAGAGTCAAGAACTGAACATCCATTGGCATCAGTTACAGTAACAGAATATGTTCCTGGAATTAATGCGGTAGCTGTTTGAGTTGTTTGACCGTTACTCCAAGAATAAGAATATGGAGCGGTTCCGTTACTTACTGTAACAGTAGCAGTTCCTAAATTATTATTGTTACAATCTCCATTTATTTTAGCAAAACTAGCTGTTAAACCACCAGTCGCATTAACAACCACAGTGACCATATTAGATTCACCAGGGTATGATGTACATCCTGATCTTCTTGAGCATCTGATGTAATAAGTGGTACTTGTAATGCATTCTCCAGCGCCAAATGTATATGAAGCGCTATTTGAGTTAGGAATTTCTACCCAACCGTTATTACCGTAGTTTGGATAATTTGGTTGTGTATTTTTTAACCAAACATATTCTAATGTTCCAATTCCACCGCTAGGTAACTCAACAGATCCAAGCGTAAATCCACAAATACTACCACAACTCGGTGGAGGACCAGAGATTGAACCAGGACTCGTCACATTACAACAAGGAATTGTTGATATAGTTGTAGTTTCATTTGTCGTACAACCATTTGCATCGGTAACATCAACTGAATAAGAACCAGCCGTAAGACCAGTTATTGTTGCAGTTGTTTCATTGTTACTCCATAAATAAGTAAAAGGAGCAGTTCCGTTACTCACTGTAACAGTAGCTGATCCTAAATTGTTATTACTACAAGTTCCATCGGTTTTTGCGATACTCGCTGATAAACCTGTAGAGTTAATTGTTACAGTAATATTGTTTGACTCAAAAGTCGACCAACTGCAACCAGGTCTTTTTGCACATCTACGGAATATCGTTGTAGTCGTAATACATCCTGGTGAATAAGTTACACTATTTGAATTTGCAATATTTTGCCAATTACCAGTTCCAACTTTCTTAATCCACATGTATTCGATTGCACCACCTGTTCCACCACTTGCAGGTGAAAGGCTACCAAAGGTTAGGTTACAAATCTGACCACAGCTTGTAGTGTCGCCAGTAATTGTTCCTCCATTAGTAACATTGCAGCATGCAACAGTAGAAATGGTTATTGAATCAGTTGTTGTACAACCATTTGCGTCAGTAACATCAACTGAATACGGTCCAGCAGTAAGTCCTGTGATAGTTGCAGTTGTATCACCGTTACTCCATAAGTATGTATACGGCGAAGTACCGTTACTAGCAGTAACAGTAGCTGATCCTAAATTGTTATTATTACATGTACCATTGGTTTCTGAAATACTTGCATTCAGACTTCCGGAGTTAATGATTACGCCAACTCTGTTGGACTCACCATTGTAGGTGCTACATCCACTTCTTCTTGAACATCTTAGGTAATACATTGTTGATGTAACACAACCTAATGTGAGCGTTGGACTGTCTGAATTGGCAATTGGAATCCAACCATTACTTCCATTATTCGCTACATTTTGAGTGTTTTTCAACCAAATGTATTGTATTTCACCTGATCCACCAGAAGGTGCAGATGCATTTCCTAAAGTTATGCCACAAACTTGACCACAAGATGTTGTGCCACCATTAATTGTTCCACCAGATGTTAAAGGGCAACAATTAATCGTAAGACTAATCTTATTAGATTCTCCCGGCCATGAAGTACAACCAGCACGTCTTGCGCATCTGACGTAATATGTTGTTGAAGTAATACATCCTAAAGAAAGAGTAGGGCTATCTGAGTTGGGAACTGCACTCCAACCATTTGAGGTTGAAACAGGACTAGTACCTGTTGAACTTTGCATCCAAACGTATTCCATTGCTCCTGAACCGCCAAACGGTAAAACAGAGTTCGTTAAAGTTGCGTTGCAAATTTGACCACAATTTGAAGTGCCTCCACTAATTGTTCCACCGTTTGTAACGTTATCACAAACAGGAACACAATTAACATATCCATCATCGTCAGTTCCATTGTCATAATTTTCATTTAAAGCTGCAGCTGCCGCATTCAATTGTGAAGGAGTAAAACCTGAAGTGGTATTGCATCCTCCAATAATGTTATTTGCCAAAGCAAGGAAAGCGTTGACCGTCATTCCAGAAAACAAACCAGAGTTAATTGTATAATTCCCAAGAGCCACACTAGAGGGAGAGAAACCTGCGTCGTAAGCATCAAATGTAACACTCAATGTCAAAGCTACAATTTGGCTGGCCAAAGTATTTAGAGAAGTGTTACCTGGGTCCGTGTGATTACCACCACTCGGTAAAAATGCAGGCGAACCTCCCGCTGGCAAAAAATCAGTAATCGCAGCTTTCGTGGTGAAGGTGCAGCTATTTCCACTAGCACAACCAATAACTAAACCTGACGGAAATGCCGAGCTAAAATTATTCGTCAAGTAAGTGGTTGCAGGTGTAGTACCTGTAGTGCCCCATCCACCTATTGTGTAGGTTCGGCCTTGACAAGCATTCTGCGCGTTAACATTTGCCGTTATAAATAACAATAGCACTAGGAGTAGTGCATGCAAATTTCTGAAAACGTTGCGGGTTTTGTAGTTTAGAGTATTCATAGTTTCAATAGTTTGTACTGTGTGACAAGTAGTTGTATTAATAAACGGCAAAATGCCGGTAATTTACATTTGGAGAAGGAGTAGTATGTCTGACAACAAGGCTAAATAGCCTGCTACCAATATATTGGAGAGTGTGTTAAAATGTTTTCGAGGCTTGTAGCCAGTAGTTTGCCGGCTTATATATTCCGGCTACCAAATCTCAACAAATCGTAGTGCTTTGCTTTAATTCGATTGTCAAGTTTAGAGAGTAAAAATGAAAAACAAACATAAATCAGTATTTTTCTAACCTATTGTTGAAAACTTCTTTCACCAATAACGAATACAATATCTTTTTAAAACGTCGGTTATTGTTGAATATCAGTTATTTTTTTTGGTTTTATTTTTGTTAAAAAAGCAAAAAATTAATTTTGTAAATTTTAACTATTTTATTTAATATTGTTAAATTTCTTTATAAATCAAAGGTTTTATGACCTTCATGACTTTTTTTGTGAACTCATGTTGCCCACAGTTAAAAGGTTTTAGGAGTTATTAACATAAATTGACAGTTGATGAATTTTTGGTTCATAAGAGTGCGCCTAGGTATAAGTTCTAGCTTGAAATACACAATAGTATTTTGCTGAAAATTTCGTTCAAACATTTGTTTTTATTGAGATATGTGGTTTTAAGGCATTGAATTTTTACTTGAAGTTTAAGGATTTATTCAAACTAAATGAAGGTACCAAAAAAAAGAAAATGATATTCTCTATAAAATCGACCATTTGTCTAAAAATTTGTCTTGGAATTAGATCAAATTATGGCTAAAAGCATCGTTTTTTGAGACTATTTTAATTTGCTATTTTAGAAAAATAAAGGTCATTTTTAGTTGCTAAAAGGACACATTTTTCATCAAAAAACGTCCTTTTTCACCTCTTTTTGGTGCTCTTAAATTCAAAAAAAAGTCGATTTTCGGAGTGTTTTTTGGACGGGTTTTAACTACATTTTTGTCAAGTTCATTAATGATATTCATGATTTTGAGCTGAAATTCCAACCAGTTTTTTGTTCGAATATCCTAAAATTAAGGGTGTAAATGTGGTAGATATGGATTGGTTTTTCTAATAAATTTGACTTGGAATTCGATCAATTTTGGCTAAAAAAGATCGCTTTTTGAGACGTTTTTACCTGCTTTTTCCGAAGGATTAGGGTCGTTTTTAGCTGTTAAAAGGACATGTTTTTCATCAAAAAATGTCCTTTTTTACCTCTTTTTGGTGCTCTTAAATTCAAAAAAAAGTCGATTTTCGGAGTGTTTTTTGGACGGGTTTTAACTACATTTTTGTCAAATTCATTAATGACATTCATGATTATTAGCTGAAATTCCAACCAGTTTTTTGTTCGAATATCCTAAAATTAAGGTTGTAAATGTGGTAGATGTGGATTGGTTTTTCTAATAAATTTGACTTGGAATCCGATCAAATTTTGGCTAAAAAAGATCGCTTTTTGAGACGGTTTTAACCTGCTATTTTTCGAAAAATTGAGGTATTTATTGTTGCTAAAATGACAATATTTTCATCAAAAAATGTCATTATTTTACATTTTATTTGTGCTTTTAATTACAAAAACTAGTCAATTTCCGAAGTGTTTTTTGGACAGGTTTTAACTGCATTTTTTGTAAATTACATTAATTATGTTTCAATTTTCAGCTGAAATTTCAACCAATTTTTTGTTCAAATATCCCAAAATTATGGGTGTAAATGTACTAAAAATGGAGGGGTGTTTCTAATAATTTTGCCGATAAATTGCCGATAAATTGCTCAATTTTTGACTGATTAAGACGGTTGGTTTTGATCAAAACCTTCGAATAAATGAATAAATATGAGCAATAAGTTGCGTGTTGAAAATGGATTTATCGCCTTCTGAATTTTTAAAATAGGATGTGAGATTGCAGCTAAAACTTTTAGAATATTATCATTTATTATTGATGCTAGGAAAATTAATGAATGTCCTTTGCTGAGTAAAATTAACGCAATAATAGGTGGTTTAAAAGGTGTGGTTGCAATTACCTTTTTATTTTTTATCCACGTTCTCTTTTTCCAATTTCTTAAAGTACCTTTTCAATAAAAATGAATGTTTTAGGGCTTCTAAGCTTTCATTTAACTTCACACTTCCTTCTTGGATATTCCTAACGGTTGTGTCAATATGGGTCACTAAAGCTTTGTCTGTTAACAGGTAATTCACAGTTCCTTTACCTGACTTAGCTTCTAGAACTACCTCGTTAAGGTTCTTAATAACCGAATCAATTCCTTTGCCTGATCTTTCTAAGTTATCAATCAAACTTTTCATTTGTGCTGCGGCTTTTGGGTCGCTGAGAAGCACTGCAGCTGCACTTTCATCGTAATTGACCTTACTAACTACCCGGTTTAAATCATTGATTGTTTTGTTCGCATTTGCACTAGCAAGTTTCAAATTCAACATCGTTTCTTTCAAATCATTTGCCATATTTTCGTCTGAGATCAGCAAGTCGAAAGTGCCTTTTCCAGTATTGATGCTGTTGGTTATTTTCAATAAATCTATTGTCAATAATGCAGCGTTTTCATTCGTATTATTGAGTGTACTCATCATGTCAGAAGTAGAAATTTTACTATAGGATTCGATAGTGTCACCTATTAACAGGGGTGATGAGTTTCCTTTGCCTGGCAGCATATTTACGACCATACTTCCAACCAATCCGTCCGAGGTTATGGAGGCCATGACATTCTTTTTTAAATGGGGTAGAACCTTGTTTTCAATGACCATATCAACATAAATCGTTGAGTCATTTTTCATTTCTATTTTTTTTACGGTACCCACGTTTATCCCTGAAAACCGGACGTTGTTGCCTAGCATCAGTCCATTTACATTTTTAAATTCGGCAGTGATTCGAAACGTTCTTCCAAATAAGTTTTGCTTGCTTCCTATATAATAGAGGGCAATTATCAGAAATAAAGTGCTGATTAATACGAATATTCCTAATCTAATTTTCTGTGATTTTGTTTGTTGCACGATCGTTTTATTTAAAGAATGCTTTAATTTTTTTATCTGTTGAATTGGATAATTCTGCGAAAGTCCCTTCGGCATAATTGATGCCTTCGATGAGTAATATCATCCGGTTTGATACTACTCTTGCACAATCTACATCATGAGTTATAATGAGAGAAGATGTACCATATTTTTCTTGAATACTTGCCATAAGTTCGATGATTTCCTTTGCGGTTATTGGATCTAAACCTGTTGTCGGTTCATCATAAATTATGATGTAAGGCTTTAAAATTATGGTTCTAGCCAAGGCTACACGACGCTTCATTCCACCAGAAAGTTCGTCGGGCATTAGGTCAATAGTATGTTTTAATCCGACACTTTCCAATGCTTCTATGACCAATTCATCCTTTATTTTTAACTTTTCAGGATACGTTCTAAGCGGGAACTCAAGGTTTTCACGTACAGTCATTGAATCGTATAATGCACTTCCTTGAAAGAGAAAGCCAACTTGTGTTCTTACGTTGTTCAATTCAGTTTGTGTAAGCTGAGAAACATCCTTTCCCAGTATTCTCATGGTACCGCTATCGGGTTCTAATAAATGCATTAAACACTTAACCATAACCGACTTCCCAGAACCGGATTTCCCCATGATGACGAGATTTTCTCCTTTATGTAATTCCATTGAAAACCCATTCAAAACGTGATTTTCACCGAAGCTTTTCCTCAAATTTTCAATTTGCAAAACGGGCGCTATATCTTTCTTTTCTTTCATTTTAGATTTCAAAAAAGATATCAGCGATGAACACGGCTATAAAGTCAATAACGAATAGGAGTAGGGAAGTATAGACTACTGCAGAATTGGACGCTTCACCAACACCGACGGTTCCTTTTTTGCAGTTGTATCCTTTGTAGGTTCCCACCACACCAATGGCTGTTCCGAAGAAAATTGACTTTACAGTTGCTGGTATGAGATCGGCATAATCCAAATCAGCCCATACCATATTGAAATAAAGCTGGAATGAAACACCGCTTTTCAAGTATTCAACTGCAGCTGAACCAATTAAAGCTAATGTGTCGCCAAAGATGATAAGTAAAGGTAGCATAAGTGTCGCTGCCAGTATACGAGTCACAACCAAATATTTAAATGGATTTGTACCCGAAACTTCCATTGCATCTATTTGCTCTGTAACGCGCATGGAGCCCAATTCTGCTCCTATTCCCGAACCTATTCTTCCTGCGCAAATAAGTGCTATCACAACTGGACCGATTTCACGAACTATGGAAACGCTGACCATAGACGGCATCCAAGAGCCAGCACCAAATTCCTCTAGTGTTGGACGAGATTGTAAAGTGAAAACTAAACCAAGAATGAAACCTGTTACTCCAACAAGCAATAAGGATCGATTACCCATATTGTAACATTGACGAAGGAGTTCTTTATACTCGAAAGGTCTAGAAAAGGCTTCTTTGAAAAAGCGACCAGTGAAATATGACATGTCGCCAATCTCTTCAAGAAATGCCCCAATCTTATTGGATATTTTTGATTTACTAATAGCCATCTAAGCATAAAGTTATCTTAGATATTCGTTTTTAAATATGACAAAAGTCACATTGGCGTGTATTTGTTGGGAGGGAATTTAGGGATAAAATGAACTTTGTTGAGTTTGTCATATCTCTTGACTATATCTGCACTGAGTCTGGTCCATCAAAAATTACGTATGACAATACCATGAATACATTGTGATTTAAAGACTTTTTTTACTCGACTACAGCCTCTAACTCAGCTTTACTGAGTTTTATAGTTGCAACTCTGTTATAACTTCCCATCACGGTTACTCTTGTCAAAATCATCAAGCCGCCGTCTGCTGTCATTTCGAAATCACATGCTTTTAATGGAACACTTTGTCCCAGGTATTTGGTGCCTATTAGTTCACTTGATCCCTTTTGATAAAAACTTAATAAAAGCTGATTGCTTTTTGTGGTAGCTAAATAAACAACGTAATCCGAGCTTTGAATGGATACATTTTTAATCAAAACAGGACTTTGAGCATCCAATTCTGCTTTTCCTTCAGCAGGAATTGATTCAACAATATCAATGGTATTAGGAGACAGGGTTGCACTTGGATTGAAATACAAATTTGAAAAAGAGAAACGCGCCAATGAGAATTGATTTCCACCCAAAGGTAATATTGCATTCACACCACCATCAAAAGCGGCGCCATTGTATACTCCTGAAAAATTGAGGTTTGCATCCATAAAAACAGTGGAAAAACTGTAATTATTAAATCCGCTCATGACAATGTAATTATTTTCAGGTGTTACACTTAAAAAAAACGGAAAGCGCTTCCCTGTGAAATTCAAATGATCTACGATTTTGTCTTCTACATCAGTGTAGATAGGAACGCTTCCTGCATTTACAACTTGATCCATCGCACCACTTAATTGAAAAATACCTGTTCTATAAGACGAGCGTTCATAGGTTTGAATGAAAACTGCATTTTCGTTGTCGGCAACATATAAAGGATACTTAATTTGTTGAAATTGTTGAAATTCAATGGCATTTTGACCATTTTCATCTACTTGCATCACGTAAGAAAATAATCCAACAGCATCCATACAAACAAAATACAAGTTGCCATTTCGTTCAACCAAATTTGGCACTGCATTGATGTATTTGGATGGTAAATCATATTCCCAAAGCAAATCACCTACTTTGTCGGTTTTCAGTAAATGAATGTTCCAGCCATTGTAAGCACTTAAAACCAAGTAACCTTCGTCACTCGCTCGCTGCATGCTCAACGGGAAATAATTTCTACTTCCATCTTGGTCATTGTAGACTTTAATAAAGGATTCTTCAGGTTTAAATTCGTCCTTTTTACACCCAGAGATTACTAAACCCAACGTGAGAATAATCACTAGAGTAAAGGCAAGTTTATATGAAATCGTTCTTTTTATCATCTTCGATTATAATATCTTCTTTTTCTAAGAATATTCGCTGAAACCGTATTGCTTATAGCTAAAGAAACGGACAATTGAACATTCAAATCACTCAATTTCATTTGATCTAAAACATCAAGATATTGCAATGAAAAACCGTTTATATCGCTATATCTGACTTCGTCATTCATGATTTTATAGAATCCATATCTGAAATTACTCTCCAAACCGATGGTAATGAATTTGGTGTTATAACTAATGCCGATTCCTCCCATCAAACCCATGTTAAACTTCCGAGTGTAATCTGTAATAGAAACTAATGACGATGATGAAAGCTGATTTTCAGTCTCTTCTCCATCAATCGTATTATCGTAATTAATTACTTTTTTTGCTTGGTGCCTGAAATCCATAAAAATGCCACCTTGTACAAATGGTTTTAATTGACCTTTTGTCATTTCCCATCTCGCCATTATTGGTAAGGTGAAATAAGAAATTTTTTGAAGATGGTGCATTTCTCGAGTAAAATTTTGATTATTCACGGTGTCAGCCCAAGAGTAATTCGTGAAATAATTGAATCCCGAGGTTTGATAACCAAATCCCGTTTGAAGAGAAATGGTGTTCGAAAAGTTATAACTGTAACGAATGCCAAATTGAACACCTCTATTCTTGCCGAATTTGTCATAATCTTTATCAGTATTTACTTCCGGTGAAGTCAATACAGAATATCGATCGGTAATTTTCAGTAGTGAAAAATTGATTCCGCCTACCAATCCAAAATACGATTTCCCCTCTTTGTGAACGGTATAATTTTGTCCAAAGGAATACTGTGAAAGCAAGCTAAAAAGTAAAATGTAAGATAGTTTTTTGTTCAACCTCATTTTTGTAAGATTACTTTTTTCGTTATCGAAACATTATTTGTTTTTAAAGTAAAAATATACGTTCCACTTTGAAATTTTGAAAGATCAAAATCAACACTATGTTTTCCTTCATTTGTATTCGCATCAACTATTGTTGCTATAGATCGCCCAGTTAAATCCATTACTTGTATTTCAACGTGTCCAGCTTTGGCTAAATAATATTCAACAGTTGTTGAGGAAGAACTAGGATTTGGAAAACAATTCATCCATAAATTTTCCTTGAATATTTCCGTTGTGCTTAACTCTTTACATTGAATATAATCTACTCGGTTATCAATATAATCTTGAAAACGAACCTGATCAATGGCAGCATTTGATGCTTGAAACCAATCCTTTATCACCGAACTGAATACTTGTCGATAATCGTGTTGCATTGGTATATTACCACTTAGTAAATTTGATAAATCAGGATTTTCGCCATAAACGCCAGGATTTAAGCATGTTCCAAAAACCAACATAGGCGCGGCATTTCCATGATCCGTTCCGTAACTTGCATTGGAAGCAGCTCGTCTACCAAACTCTGAATAAGTCATTGTCAATACTCGTTCAGCTAAGCCTTGATTTTGTAAATCGTCATAAAATGCTTTGACAGCAGAAGAAATGTGATACATTAATGCGGCGTGTTTTCCCATAGTAGTACTATTTGTTTCTACTTGGTTGGCATGCGTATCAAAACCACCGATTCTGCATAAAAAGACTTTTGTTCCAATTCCACCACTTAGCAAACGCGAAATGATTTTCAGTTGAGGAGCCAGAGGATTATGAAGTGATCCAGAAGGGGCAATGTAAGGATATAAGTCTGGATACACTGTTGAAGAATTTGAACCAGCGTTGTAAACATTTTTCAGGCGTTCTGCATAATTATTGGCCTGTAATTCCATTTGCATAATGTATTCAATTTCATTCCCGGCATGCGTATCTGGAAAAATCGTTGGTGGATCAACACCTACACTATTTATTAGATCGTAAAAAGCAACAGGATCTTGAATGGACAGTCCAGCCGGTATTCCTTGGTCACGATGAAAAGCCAAAGAAACGCCAGTACCTATTTCTATTGCCAAAGGATCGGGATTGGTCGTATTCGGATAGTTCGTAGGATATCCTGGGTAATAATGTTCCAAATATCTTCCCATCCAACCTGAACCTTCATATTGATCATAATCCACGCCCATTTGCCAAATGTCGCGACTTCGAAAATGTGATCCATTATTGTTTTCGTAGGAAACATTTTGAATAACGGCCATATGACCATTGTCGTACATAGCTTTTGAACCAGTCATATCAGGATGCAATCCAACCTTTCTGTTGTCTGGAAGCGATAAGTCTAATGGTAAGTATTGTCTAGGACCAGTTTGTGGAATGGCAATATTCGGCCTTAAATTGTAATAATTTCCGTATTGATCAATCGGAATAACCATGTTTAAACCATCGTTTCCTCCGTGTAATTCTATCAAAATTAAAACGCGGTTGTTCAAGCTTTTCGCGGCTATTTCTTTTAAAAAGCCATCGCCTTGAGCTGCGTGAAGTGGAACCCCATTTAATTTTAAGAACATGCCAGTACCCATTAGTGCAGACAATCGTGCAAAGTCTCTTCTATCCATAATTTCTAGATTAATAGATTTGATATTCTGGTGATTGCATTAACGCTAATGCTAACTTCTCTAATTGAATACGAACATTGGTGTCGTTATTCGTATTAATATAATTATTCCATTCTGTCGACCAATTTGCGGCAGACAGTTGATCGAGCAATACATTATCTTTAAAGTAATCGAAACGGGCTGTTGTTAGAGTAATTGGAATCATCCAAGAAGTTAATTCTTGCATCAAGATTGTTGCGTTTGCCGCATTCGAACAATTGTCTTTTACAAACTGCACGAAATCTAGTTTCAATAAAACCGTACCTGTACCATTAGTAAAGCCATCAATCAGATATTCGATAAACTTATATCGATTCGCTAGGTAATTTGATGATATCCAGTAACGCTGAAAGTCGGGAACTTGAAAGTAAGCATCATAACCCGCGACATCGTAAGGCTCAAAAAAGTGCAAGCCTTGTGCTTCTAGTTGCTGTAATAGTTTACTATATAAGGTATAGTGATTTTCTAAAGCTGTATTTTTATCTGGAACTGCCATTTCAAACAATCGAAGTGTACCGACAATTAAATCAATAGGTGATTTAATAATGGCTCCGATATTATTGTCATTTGTTGGTGCAGAATCTAAATCATAAAAATGCTCACTAGCTAATAACACTTCCAAAACAGAGGTAATTTCAAAATTGTTTTGCTCCAAAATTGAGGCTAGGGGAGCTATGATGTCTGTTTCAATTTCTGCGGTAATATCGTAATAGACAAATTCACGGTAAATTCTACGGCAAATGTTTTTCGCTGTATGAGGTGAATTAAAAATCATATCTATTACATCATCCAATTCATCATATACTGACTGAATAGTTGTATTTCCACCAGAAGCATTTGCCGTTTGAATAAGTGTATTGTTGAAAGCGGCTGTAAATTGCTTGTTGGTTACATCGTGTTGAGACGAATTCGTTAAGCTTCCTTTTACCTTGCCCGTTGGTATGTTGGTAATTGGGTCAATTGTTTGATAAGTCGTATCAATTCCCCAGCCGGTTAGTGCTTTCGTTAAAGCTTTGACATCCGTTTCGGTAAAATTTGTATAATCTTCTGGACCAATTTGTGGGCCTTTCCCGACTGTAAACAGTTCTAAAAATTCACGTCCGAAGTTTTCTTGTGGAACACCTTTAACGTTTAGATTCCCATCTAAGTGAACCAGCATAGAATTGTCAATGCAAATTGCTTTTGCTAAATCTTTGTAATTGCCTATTGCATAAAAACGCAATAGGCGCAAATAGTCTAAGGAAAACTGAGGTCTACTTTCTGCTCGAGAAATAATAAGTGGAAAATGGGTATGATAAAACCAAACCATTCTTTCCGTCAAGTTTGCTCCAGAAGCACGAATGTTGTCTATCCACCATCCACTGGTAAATTCACTTATCGTATCTGTATTACGATTTGGATCTATAGAATTTGGATAAACCCAGTCCGTTCCGTTTAAATAATCAATTGGTAAATTGGGTGCAATTTGGGGCTGAATTAACTGTTGAAAAGCAGCTGCTGCCGTCAAAGTTGAAAAAATTTGGATATCTTGGATTTTAGGGCCAAATGTTGCTCGCCGAAGAAGATGAGCTGCATTTTGGACTCCAAGTATCCCGGAAATAGGATTGAGAGATGCCATTACAATGTTGTTTAAATCAAATATATAGCTTTTATATTAAGACATCAAATATAATTTTGGGTTGCCTTGTCAATAATAGTTTAATTCAATATTGAGAATCCCTATATGGAATATTTCCTTAGTATATTCAATATAAAGAATTATCTCAAGCCCATCAACCGAACTTTCAGCTTCTCTAATCGGGCGATTAGTTCTGCGTGGTCGTGGGTAGAATTGGTGGTTGTTTTCTCGGCGTTATGCGAAACAGGATCAGCGCCTGCTTTCAAAGCTAATTTTGCTCCTTCAAGCGTATAGCCCTGCTCTTTAACCAAAATGTAAATCTTGTTAAAGTTTAGTATATCTTTCGGGGTGAAAAGGCGGTTGCCTTTCTTGTTTTTTTTGGGCTTAATCAATGTGAATTCTTTCTCCCAAAACCGTATTAGCGACGTGTTTACGTCAAACATATCAGCTACTTCGCCAATGCTGTAGTAGAGTTTTGTTAGTTGAATGTCAGTTATTTTACTCAATTGTATTAAACTTTGAGTTTCGAAAATAGTTATAATTTTGCACTCTTCATGAAAGTTAGGGTCGGTTTTCTTGTTTTTTTATCCATGCTGGTTTGTTCATTTACAAGTGTTCAAGCGCAAAATGATACGATAAAAAAAAAGCAGACGGTAATTTTACCGATCTCTCCGGCTGCCATAAAAAAGGAGAAGCAAAGAATTGCCGATTCCATTGCCGTTGCTAAGCAAACGCCAAAAGTAAACGTAGAGAAAGTATTATTTCTATCGGCAGCAGAAACCGATTCGCTAAAGAGAGTAGAAGATTCTTTGGCTTTGGCGGAAAAACGAAAAGCTAGTCCTGAAGTTGATAATCTGATAAAATTTGCAAAAACCTTTTTAGGCGTTCCCTATCGTTGGGGTGGAACTACTCCATCTGGATTCGATTGTTCTGGTTTCATATACTATATAATGGGAAACTTCGGTTTCAGTACTACGCGAACTAGTTACGGTTTAGCTGACATGGGCAGAATCGTAAAATTATCCGATGCTCGTCCTGGTGATTTAATATTCTTTAAAGGTAGAAACGTGAATAGCACTCAAGTTGGACATGTTGGAATAGTTTCTGAAGTAAGCGATGAAGGCATCTTTGTTCTTCACGCATCATCAAGCAGGGGAGTCGTACTTGAAAATTTTAGCACAAGCCGTTATTTAATTCCACGCTACTTAAAGGTGAAGCGATTGGATTACGGTGTTGAATAAGCTGTCGGCATTTGGCTTTTGGCGAGGCACTGCCAACAGACAAAGGCCAAAAGCCAACAGCAAAAAAAACCTGATAATAAACACTTTAAAATTTTATCAGAGACTTTCGAGGATAGGAAGTTTAATTTCCAAGAGATCTTTCGGTGCAATCCTTACGAATGAGTTCCGTTTAATTTTTAAATAAATTGCTACCTTTAATCGTTTATCAACCTATCTCAAATGATAATGAAATATTCATTCGTCGTTATTGCTTCGGCACTTCTTTTACTTTCATGCGAATATGAAAATGAGCATACTGAGATAAAGGATGTTAATTGGCAAAACAGAGCTGTTAACACAGTTATTCGTGATTCTTTAGAGGAAGGCGCCACATTTTTGTCTGTGTACTCGCAAATTTACAGTCAAAACGAACATAGGAAACATGATTTAACTGCAACGATAAGTATGCGCAATACGAGTTCAAGGGATACAATTTATTTTGATCATGCCGAGTATTTTGATACGCATGGCAAATCAATACGTTCTTATTTTGAAAAAACGATTTATGTTGCGCCTTTGGAAACTGTTGAAATAGTAATCAATGAATCCGACCCAGCAGGTGGCACTGGCGGAAATTTTATTTTTGATTGGAAGAAAAAACCAGAAACTAGCGAACCTATATTCGATTGTGTAATGATTTCAACTTCAGGACAGCAAGGATTATCTTTTACCACCGAAGGAAAAAGGATAAAGTAATTTTGCAGAGGTTTTCTTAGATTTGGTAAACGATGCAAATAAAGAAACTCAAATTATTTACGACTAATATAATCGCCCAAAAGGAATTTTATTCTAAAGTTCTAGGTTTTAATATAAGTAGTGAAGACCATTTTTCAGTTTCTTTTAATGTTGGTCATTCTATTCTAGAATTTCAGTTAAGGGATAATTCAACACAATATCATTTCGCTTTTAACATTCCAAGTAATAAGGAAGAGGAAGCTTTACTTTGGTTGAAATCAAGAGTGAAAATTCTCAAAGATGGAAATAAGGAAATTCAAGATTTCGATTTTTGGAATGCGAAAGCCATTTATTTCTATGATGCAGACAATAACATTGTTGAATTCATTTCGAGAAAAAATTTGAATAATTCGACACATGTCATATTTGATTCAAGCCAAGTTCTTGAAATTTGTGAAATTGGTATTCCGACCATTAACATTGAAAAGCTTTATAAGCTAATTCATGAAAAAGCAGGTGTTCCAAAATTCAGTGGTGATATGGAGCGTTTTTGTGCGCAAGGAGATGAGAATGGATTATTTATCATTATAAACAAAACCATTAAGAAGTGGTTTCCAACAAATGAAGAAGCAATTCCCGCCGATTTTGAAATACTATTTGAGCAAGAAGGTTCCATTTATAATCTTACATATTCTAAAGAAGAGCTTTCATTAAAGTGTTATTGATAATTAGATTCTAATTATATTGGGTCAATTTTAAATCCATGTTTAGCGAAATCAAAGACGTTTCTAAAAAGATACTATTCCGAAGAGAATTCACTTTTCTTTCATTGGCTGGACTTTTTCTAGGTTCATTGACCATGCTCAATATTTTGGGCATTTCTCGTTTTATCGATCTGTCACATTGGTTGGGTATTTCAGATGAAAGTCCAATTCGATTTTCATTGGCGGTAGGTGTTTTGGCTTATCCAATTACCTTTTTATGTACAGATTTTATATCAGAAATTTTTGGCCGACGGAGAGCAAATATGGTTGTTTGGGTAGGATTAGGATTAAATATTTGGGTGCTATTCATTCTTTGGTTAGGAGGAAGTTTGAATCCACCCGTTGGACTGAATGATTCAGGTTTACTAGAAATTTCCATTGTGGATGGTAAAGCAAATGTTCCTTATGGCTATTCATTTTATCAAATGCGCTTTTATACTTTCGGCGCTACTTTCGCTTCTATGATTGCCTACATGGTAGCTCAATTTACGGATGTTCAAATATTTCACTATTTCAAGAAAAAAACGAATGGTAAAAAACTATGGTTGCGTAACAATGCTTCCACAATGACAAGCCAATTAGTCGATTCAATTGCTGTAATTCTAATTACCTATTATTATGCGAATGCTTTACCAATGAAGGCAGATGTTGCCGTTGGAACACAATTGTTTTTCTTCATACTGAGCTCCTATTTATTCAAAGTATTCTTCGCTTTATTGGATACAATACCTTTTTATTATGGAACTAAAGTTTTAAGGAAGTATCTCCAAGTGGAAGACGAAGTCAAATGAAAATGATATTTCTAGAATTAACCGCCGATTGAGCGGAGTCGAAGGCGAAGGGTCAAAACGGCCCATACGGTCCATACTCCAATTAAGTAGCTGAAGTACTATATTTCAAATGCCACAATAAATAAAGCAAAGCAACCAATGCCAGCAAAGCGCCAAAGCCAAATGCTAAAGGAACGGTAGACCAAGTGCTATCGTATAAGAAAACAGTCGATAATGACCCAACTATAAATCCAGCCTCCAAAGCTATGAACATTGTACCGGAACCAATTCCGCGTCTTTCTGGATGAGAAAGGTCAGCCGTCCAAGAGAAAATGGTTGGACTAGAAATACCCGTAGCAAATCCAAACATGATCGCTGCCGCTGTATATATTTCCCAGGTGGTTGAATAAGCAATCATCGTTACACTGATTATTAGCAAGGACATACCTATTAATAATGTTTTACGTCTGCCGATATTATCGGATAATCCTCCGCTGAATAATCTCACGAAAATGGTGGAAATAGTATAGAACAAGAAAAACCATCCTTTGTTGGAAATACCCAAGTATTCAGAAATGTCAGGTGTTATTGTGAAGATGATTCCAGAACTTACTGCTGATAGAAACATTACCAAAGCACATGGCCAAACGGATGGCTCAACAATTTCTTTTAGTCCAATTTTTAATAATCCAAAACGAAATTTCTGTTTGTTTTCTTTCGGTAATGTTTCTCGAACAAAGCCCAATAGTATTGCAGAAATTCCAGAAAATATTGCAGACATCAGGAATAAATTATTTATACCAAAGCTCTCTGTTATTGGTGAGCCGAGTGATTGTCCAACTCCGATTCCAAGAGAAATGAATGTTCCCCAGATCCCCATTCCTCGGCCACGTCTATTGACTGGTAGGATATCTGTAATTAAAGCTGTTGCTCCAGTTGGCATAAATCCGGCTCCGATTCCATGAATGAATCTCAGTCCGAGAAAGAAAAATACAGTATGACTCAAAGGGTAGAGCATGCTCGTTATCAAAGCAACGGCAACACCCGCATACATTACTCGTTTTCTGCCAATAGTATCCGACAATTTCCCTGAAAAAGGTCTAGAAATAAGTGCGGTGATAGCGAAGAAAGTATAAATTAACCCTTTTTTATCCGCCCCTCCAAGATTCGTAATGAACTGATTTAGTTCGGGTAAGATTAGATTAAAACTCGTCATGAACAAGAACATGGAGAGACATAACATCCAAAAGTTCTTGCTGTACGTATTTATCATGGCGCAAAATTACTTTCTTTTTTGATTTATTGTCAGGATTGAAAGACGAAAGCGTCGAAATATTGGAACTATTAACAATTAATTAGATTGAGTAGGTATGAATAAACTAAGTTGGTCTTAACTTGTTATTCTTCTAAAGCAGTCATTAAAAACAGAAACATGAAATACATATTATCAACACTAATCTTAGCAACTGCATTATTAGCTTGCAGTTCTTCGATCAATTCAACTTCGGAAGAAAATGGAGTAGTAAGAACTTCAAAATTGCAGCCTGGAGATTCCACAAAAGTTGTAAAGACTGAAGCTGAATGGAAGAAATTGCTTTCACCTGAACAATATTATGTCACTAGAGAAGCTGGAACAGAGCGACCTTTTACCGGCAAGTATTGGGATAATCACGACAAAGGAACTTATACTTGTGTTTGTTGCGATCTTCCATTATTTTCAAGCGAAACGAAATTTGAATCAGGAACTGGTTGGCCAAGTTTTTATGCTCCAATCAACTCGAAAAATATTCTAGTAGGAGTTGACAACAGCTTAGGAATGAGTCGTGATGAATTGAATTGTGTTCGTTGTGATGCTCATTTAGGCCATGTTTTCAGTGACGGACCGAAACCTACAGGAATGCGTTACTGCATAAATTCCGCTTCGTTGAATTTTGAGAAAAAATAATTCGCTTAGTTTAAAGATTATTTTACCTAAAAGAAAAGCCCTCAATTCTTATGGAATTGAGGGCTTTTGGAAACAAGGGTGATTACTAGTCACCGTTGTATATTTAGTTGTGACAATATCCTCTGCTATTTTTAATCTTTTTAGGAACTTAAGACGTACTGATTAGAAATCAGTCACATTTTTGTCATTTGCTGTATTTGAAATTTATACAATTGCAAATTGTCGCTGAAAATATATTTAAAACAAAAAGTCATAAAAAAAGCGACTAATAAAATAGTCGCTTTTAATTATTTCAAAATTATCCACTTAACCGCAGTTAAGCACTTTTTATGCTATTAATGCATTTCTTGACTTGCAGCTTTTCTAGCTTCAACTTCTTTGAATCGAACGATTTGTTCTTCAGTTAAATATGATTTAATCAATCCATTTCTACCAGCGTTGTTTCCGTCTAAAGCTTCTTGCTTTTGAGCTTCTGTCCATGTAGCATGAACAAGAACTGCTTCATTCTTCATGTTAATAGCCAAATTCGTTTCATAGATTTTCGCAATTTGATCATCAGTCAACATCAATTCTTTTGTCAAATTATCTGTTTGCATTTTTGCTTTCTGCTCAGGTGTTTCTTTTACTTTTACAACACCTTCTTCTTGCTTCACATTTTTTCTAACCTCAGGACGTCCCTCAGCTTGACCGAATGAATTGAATGCGAACAATCCTGCTACTACTATACTACCTATTTTCATTATTTTCATGATAAAACGTTTTATTTAATTTACAATCTGGTTTTCAATTTCTATGCCAAAGAAAAGAAATCTTTTTTTAAAAAGCTTAACTTAGTAAAGTAATTCATTTACCTGTTAAAGTCTTTCCATGCGCAACTATCTATTAAACGCTATTTACTGCCTAACGGTTGCCTTAATAATGTCAAGTTGTATCGTTTCAACAATAAAAGATGCGAGTAAAGGGAAAGGTGCATCTCTAAATTTGAGTAAGAAACATCTAACGGAAATACCGGCATACGTATTTGAACAAAAGGATTTAAAAGTTCTGCGCCTTTTCAGAAATCAGATTTCTTCCATTCCACCAGAAATTGGGCAGCTAGAAAATTTGGAAGAACTCTATATTGGGAGCAATGATTTAATCTCATTACCACCGGAAATTGGAAATTTGAAGAAGTTGAAAATCTTGTCTGTGAAATACAACAAGTTGGAATCATTGCCCGAAGAAATTGGAGATTTAAGAAGTCTTGAACAAATCTGGTTGAACCAAAATCAATTGAAAGAGATTCCTATGAGTATTGGGAAACTCGATAAATTAGAAAATCTGCAATTACAATTCAATCAATTAAAACATTTACCTCCAACTCTTGGGATGTGTCGTAACTTGAGGTTTATTTATTTGAACCGAAACAATATTGAAGAGATTTCGGATGATTTTGCTCAATTGACGAATTTGAAAGAGCTATATCTTGCCGGTGCAGGGCCGATGACATTGGTTACAGAAAAACTATGTGATTTGCGTATGTTGGAGATTCTCGAAATAGATCGGTTTACGGCAATACCGCCTTGTTTATTGGTTCTGCAAGCCAACCGACTTCAGATTATCGTCAAATAGTTTCTTCCTTGTCGGAAATAATGGTCATAAATAATACAAGGTCGTAGGAAAAATGTGCGCCTATACTAAACCATTGACCAAAAGTATCGTACCCAAAAGATATTAAAACTATGAAAGGTAGCACTAGAAGTCCATACAGGGACATTCGCCAATTCATCGGGTTTAGATAACCATGAATAGCCACGAAAAATATGGAAGTAAACCAAACCCCAAGTATAGGTTGCATACCTGCTCTGAACAATAATTCTTCCCCAACACCAGCACAAATTGAAAGAAATATGGCATCAAAAACCGTTAGTCGCATGCTTTTGACCAAGTTCTCAACTCGATTAGGCATGCTTTCGAATACTGGTGCGCCCATGAACAAAAGAGCAAAAAAAGCATAGATAACACCGAAAATGATTCCAAAAGCTGTTTCAGGCATCCAGATTTCTTCCCAGCGAAGAAATTGTTGTAAAGTGATACCATCCTGCCAATACCAGTAAAAGTAGGCAGGTAAGGGAAATAGGAATAAAGTTACGATACCGAGAATGTAGATGCTTCGCTTGCTCAAGAAGTTGTTTACTTTTGTGTAAAAATAGTAAGATGAAGGAAAGTATCATTCAATGGATAAAAAGTTTTTATTACCACATGAATAATGGAGTAGAAGTTTTTGATCAAATCAGTTTTGATAACCATTCTTTTTATTGGACGGCAGGACTTTTATTAGGGTTTTCTATTCTTTTTGTGGCAATGTGGTATTTTTCTCGACTGTTTTTAGTTCGAGTTATGCACATTTTGGTTGATAGATCAACAGTCACGTGGGATGACCATTTAATCCATAATAGAGTTTTTAGATCTATGGCTCATCTGATTCCATTGATGTTTGTAGAATATTTCCTTTCAACTATTTTTTATGCTTATCCGAAAATGGAAGGCCTGTGGGAGAAAATAGTCTCAATAGCTATTCTCATAGCGATTATGATAACCATTAATAGAGCACTAAATGCCTTGCGTGATTTAATTGAAGAAAATGTAAAATACCGAGATAAGCCAATTCAATCCTATGTTCAGGTCGCTAAAATTGTTGTTAGTTTAATAATCGTCATTTTTATACTTTCAACTGCCACAGGCAAGTCTCCACTCGTTTTCTTCGGCGGAATGGGAGCAGCAGCTGCTATCTTGATTTTAGTTTTTAAGGATACCATCTTAGGTTTTATTGGAAGTATTCAAATTGCTACCAATGACATTCTTCGAATAAGTGATTGGGTGACAATGGAAAAATATGGAGCTGATGGTGAGGTAGAAGCGATTTCATTGGCTACAGTGAAGATTCGGAATTTTGACAAAACTATCACCACAATTCCAACCTACGCTTTCATTTCTGATTCGTTCAAAAACTGGCGGGGAATGCAAGAATCAGATGGAAGAAGAATAAAAAGACCAATTCATATCCAAATTGATTCTGTAAAATTTGCTACACCAGAATTACTCGATAAATTAAAATCTATCAAATTACTATCTGAGTTTGTTCCGAAAAGGCAAAAAGAAATAGAGGATTACAACATCCTTCACGGGTTCACCGGAGAAAATGCTGTAAATGGTCGGCGACAAACGAATCTCGGTTTATTCAGACGTTATGCGGAATACTATTTAATTAATCATCCCTTGGTGAATAAAGATATGCACCTAATGGTTCGTCAATTGGAATCCACAGAAAACGGAATGCCTTTGGAAATATATTGTTTCTCTAGTTCAAAAGTCTGGGAAGAATATGAAGGTATTCAAGCTGACATTTTCGATCATCTATTTGCGGTCATTCATCATTTTGATTTAGCTGTTTTCGAAAGACCAACAGGGAAAGATTTTAGGAAGTGATGAGATAGTTTCAAGTTTCAAGTTCTTTTTCAATAAGTTGAAAAATTCAAAGTTGCAAGTTCTGTATGGTTATTTTGCGCAAACTGCTCGGTATTGAACTTTGACCAAATCGAACCTAAGCGCACAAAACTTGCGACTTGAAGAGCGTTTCGAAGAAATCGCTCAACTTGTAACTCGTAACTTTCTTTTAAAATCTCAAGTGCTTTACCGTATCCCCATTATTGATTAATTGGCGTAAGGATTCAATACCTATTTCTAGATGATTTTGAACATAGTTTGCGGTTACACTTATATCGCTGGCTTCCGTTTTTACCCCATCTGGTGTCATAGGTTGATCGCTGACTAACAATAAAGCACCAGTTGGAATTCTATTTGCAAATCCAACAGTAAATATGGTTGCCGTTTCCATGTCAATTGCCATTGCTCGGCAAGATTTCAAATACTTCTTAAATTTATTATCGTGTTCCCAAACTCGTCTATTGGTAGTATAACATGTTCCAGTCCAATAGTCTAATGATCGATCTCTAATCGTTGTTGATATAGCTTTTTGAAGTGCAAATGAAGGTAAAGCTGGAACTTCCGGTTGCATATAATCATTGCTGGTTCCTTCACCTCGTATAGCTGCAATAGGTAAAATCAAATCGCCAACTGCGTTTTTCTTTTTCAGTCCACCGCATTTCCCCAGGAACAAAACCGCTTTTGGCTTAATTGCAGATAATAAATCCATGCAGGTAGCTGCTGAAGCACTTCCCATCCCAAAATTAATAATGGTTATTCCATCCGCCGTTGCACAAGACATTGGTTTCCCTTTGCCAATTACCTCTACATTGTTATTTGAGGCAAATTGATCAACATAGTTCTGAAAATTACAGATGAGAATGTATTCGCCAAAATTTTCTAAACTCTCGCCTGTATATCTGGGTAACCAATTGTCAACGATTTCTTTTTTTGTCTTCATATCTTGAAATTAAGGAAATTGTAGGATTAACGTCCTATTCGTAAATAAAGTATTCTTCAATAGAATAAGGTTCTAAAATCTATTTCTTAGTATTGTACGTAGATGTTTCAAATGAAGATTCAAAAAGAGCAACTTTTAATTCGTAGTCTAATTGTATCCTTTTTCCTTTGTGTTGGACTAAATTCTTTTGCACAAGATTCGACAAAAGTTAAACCACGAATAAAGTTGTTTGGCATACCAGCCGCTTATTATACTCCAGAAACAGGTTTTGCCGTCGGAGCTTTGGGGGTAATTAGTTTTAATTGGAAAAATGATTCAATCAACGCAAGGATATCCAACATTACACTTGGTTTTTCGATAACTGTATTGGACCAATTGCTTTTTTATTTGCCATTTAACTTGTTATTGAAAAATGATCAGCTCCGAGTCAACGGTGAAATAGGTTATTACAAATACACCTATTTTTATTCAGGAATCGGGAATGTTTCAGGGACAAAAGAAGAAAAAGAGGAAAGCTTCCGAATTTCTTTTCCACGATTGCGATTAACTTTTCTAAAAAGAGTTTCACCAAGGTTTTTCATTGGTTTTCGCGGTGCCTTTGATTCCTATTCTGATTTAAGACTATCTGAAAATTCTAAAATTGCTGCAAATAATCTGAATGGAATTCAAGTTGGTAACAACTTAGGGTTTGGGCCAGCAATTCTTTACGACTCAAGATCAAGTATTTTTTATCCTAGAAAAGGCTTTTTAGTTGACGTTATCAATACCAATGATTTAGGTAAAGTTGTAAGTGATTATGCCTTTTCACGTCTCATCGTTGATGCAAGTGTTTTTGTCTCACCTTTTAAAAAATCTGTAGTTGGTTACAATTTGTATTATCAGCAAAACACGGGAAATGTTCCTTTCTACCATTTAAGTCTGCTAGGCGGAAATAAAAAGTTGAGAGGTCAGTTTGAAGGTGAGTTTCGCGAAAAGTACGCTTGGCAAACGCAGTTAGAATGGCGACAAGAGTTTATGAAGAACTGGGGCGCAGCGGCATTTTTGGGAGTTGGATGGATTGCCCCAAATTGGAAATCGTTACAGCTAAAAAACCAACATGTCGGTTATGGCGTAGGTATAAGGTATAAAGTAAATAAGAAAGATCACATCAATATTCGGCTGGATGTTGGTTTTGGAAACGGTAAGGCTTACCCTTATATTACAATTGGTGAGGCTTTTTAAACTTGAATTATGAGATTAATATTGATGTTTTTATTGTTGCTGTTGTCGTTTAGTTTTAAAGCTCAGGTAGCTGGGAAAGCAGAAGTTTTATCCATAAGTTTTTTTGATGCAGTAAAGAATAATCAAACTGAAAAAGCAGATGCCTTGGCCAAGGAATTAGCAACTTACAATAGAGATTCCCTTCGTGAAGAATTGAATACTGACGATAAAATATTGGCTTTCTGGATGAATATCTACAATACGAATGTTCAATATATACTTAAAAAAGATGCATCGAAATTTGATGATAGAGGCGCCTTCTTCAAAGCGAAACAAATTACAATTGCTGGTGAAGTATTAAGTTTTGATGTCATTGAGCATGGCATTCTTCGGAAATCTAAATCGAAATTGAGTCTTGGTTATATAAGCAAAATCCGAGTTTCTAAATTTGAACGACAATTCCGTATAAAGAGAGTGGATCCTCGTATTCATTATGCTTTGAATTGTGGCGCGTTAAGTTGTCCGCCTATTGTTCCTTATCATTCAGAAAAGGTGAATGAAGAACTGAATACTAGCGTTTCAGATTATTTAAGCAAATACTGTGTTGTTTCTGAAAACGAAGTAAAAGTCCCTGTTTTATTCTCATGGTTTCGCGCTGATTTTGGCGGAAAAAGAGGAATTCGTAAATTTTTAGTTCGTTACGGTATCACTCAAAAAGACGACAAAAAGAAAGATTTGAAATTCTTACCATACGATTGGACATTGGCCTTAAACCCTTACAAATAATTATTTCAAAATTTGAGGATTTCAGTCTAAATATGGTGTAATTTTGCCGAATGAAAATCAACCTCCTTTTTGCAGTTTCCCTAATCTATAGTTCACTAGTATTTAGTCAAAACGATACTGTAAGTCTTGTTTCGTACAATCTGTTGAACTTTCCTGATGGTCGCAATGATTGTGGTTCCTCGAATGTTAACCCTCTTAATCGTACGGATACTTTACGAAAAATTTTAGCTTATTTAAAACCGGATATTTTGGTGGCTTGTGAAATTCAAACAAAAGCTGGTGCTGATAGTGTATTAACGAGATCATTAAATGTTTTTGGAGCTACCAATTACGCAATGGCCCCTTTTCAATATTCTGCAGGAGGCGGAGGCTCATTGAATAATGCAATGTATTACAATATGGATAAGGTTGTTTTCCTTCGTCAGAAGGCTATTCTTACCGATTCACGAGATATCAATCATTATACGCTTTGTGCCAAAGATCCAAATTTGTCCGTTCACCGAGATACAATTTTCATTGAAGTGTATATGTCTCATTTAAAAGCGGGAAGTGGTTCTGCTGAACAAGCAACACGAGCTATTCAAACGCAAGTTTTTAGGTCTTATGTCGATTCAAAACCACTGATGAGAAATCATTTGATTTGCGGTGATATGAATGTTTACAGGAGTAGCGAAGCTTGTTATCAAAATTTAACGACAGGTGGTTTATTGCCGTTCAATGATCCTATTGCATCTCCAGGAAATTGGAACAATAATGGCAGCTTTGCTAATATCCATACACAGTCAACTAGAGCCAATGGTTCTTATGCTTGTGGTTCCACAGGTGGATTAGATGATCGTTTTGATCAAATACTTACAACTGGGAACGTGCTTTCTGGTTCCGATAATTTGATATACGTGCCGAATTCGTATCGAGCAGTCGGAAATGACGGTTTGCATTTTAATCAAAATGTGAACAGTGCGCCTGCAAACGCTCAATATCCAGATAGCGTTATGGATGCTTTGTATTACATGTCAGATCATTTGCCAGTTGAATTAAAGCTTGTTCCGATATTGCCAACTACAAATGGTTTAGCATTGACATACACCAATAATGGACCGTTGTGTATAGGAAACACAAATGGTTCGGCCTCAGTAACACCATTGTTGGGAGTAGCCCCATATACTTATTTATGGGATGTTAATGCAGGAAATCAGACGACTGCAACGGCAATTGGACTAGCGCCTGGAAGTTACTGTGTGAATGTAACGGATGCGAACGGACTTCAAGATGTAGTTTGTCTTGAAATCGAAGGAATTCCCGGAGTTACGACAGGGGTTTTTGCCTCAGGTGCATCCGGTATTTGTGATGGTGAAGCAACAATTTTAGTAAATGGTGGAACTCCTCCTTATACTTATTTATGGAATGATCCTTTGGGACAAACAACCCAAACGGCGACTGGACTTTGTCAAGGAAATTACACTTGTACTGTTTCAGATGGTGGAACATGTTCTACTATTGTTCCTGTAACAATTTCAGGACCAGTTGGATTGTTGGAAAGTTTAATTGAGAATAATCAAATTGTAATCGCTCCTAATCCAATTATAAATGAATTAAACTTGTTAAACAATTCGAGCCAAAGTATTAAAATTACTGGTTTGAAATTGTTTGACATGAATGGCAAGATGTTGTCAAATGCTGATAATTTCTCAATAGGCTCTAAAGAAAAATATTCAATTTCCGCAGAGACTTTACCAAAAGGAATTTATTTTTTATCTGTCCAAGTAGGAGATTCAATTTCCTACTTGAAAGTAATCAAGTAACACTTATGTTATTGGTTACCAAAGTTAATTCTTAGTTAAATTAAATTGCTGACGTCCAGAAGCGGATAAATTTGTACTATGAAGTGGATAGTTTATTTTGTCAGCTTGTATATTATTTTCAATGCAGCAGCGCATACAGCTCAAAAAAGTACTATTTCGTCTTCAAACATTTCAAACGAGTTTATTTCTAATAGTTCAGAAAGTCAAAATTCGAAATCCCAAGAATTATTTCTTCTAGAATCCAATGATGAAAATGTTGATGAATTAGTTCAACAGAAATCAAACAACTTAGAATCAAATATCCAAGTTGATTTTCTTTTCTTCAAATCAAGTTCTTTCAAGCTAAGGAATGCTAAAAAAGTTTCAGTTTTATCAAGTTTTTGCCCGACAGCACCTTTATTTTTAGTTTTTAGTAATATCAGGTGTTAGAATTAATACTCTAAAACACAACCCAAAAGGGAAATAAGGATTTCAATTAATTATAAAAAAACTTAGGATATGAAAAAAATAATAGTGTTCGCTCTACTTTTCTCGAACGTGATATTTGCGCAGGACAAGCCAAAAGACTACAAATTACCCGAAATTAAAAAGAACCTAAACGAAGATGGTTCACATTTCATTAAAGCTGGAATGGTTGCTCAATTTTGGGGTAGGTACAATGACAACAATAATGGAACAACAGTAGACGGTTTTGCCCAAAGTGCCACTTCGGACCTTGGTATAAGACGGATGCGTTTCAATGTTTTTGGTCAGCTTACCGACAGAATCGCTTTCCATGTGCAATTTGGTCAAAATAACTTTACTTACTTGTCTAAACAACAAACAGGAAGTTTCTTTCATGATGCTTTGGGAGAGTATAAAGTTTCACAAAAAGGATATTTTACCATGGGAGCTGGTTTGACGGGCTACAGTGGCTTGTTGCGTTATGCAGCGCCAAGTGTAGGTTCAATTGTGAGTTTAGATGCACCACTTTATCAGCAAGTTACCAATGGAATTAATGATCAGTTTTTACGAAAGTTAAGTGTTTATGCCAAAGGTCAAATTTATGGTTTGGATTATCGAATTGCTTTGACAAAACCAATGTCTGTAGCAAATTCTTTGGTTACATTTCCACCGTTAAATGGTAATCAATCCGTGTTTTCATTAAAACCTTCAAATTGGCAACAACAAGCCTATTTGAATTATCAATTTTTTGACAAAGAAAGCAACGCTTTAGGGTATGAAAGCGGAACGTATTTAGGCAAGAAGAAAATATTGAATCTTGGTGCTGGAATTATTCACCAAAAAGATGCGATGTGGATGTTGAAAAATGGAGTTGACACTGTTTCTTCAGATATGACTTTGTATGGAGTTGATGTTTTCACAGAAATTCCTTTGACAGATCGTCACAATACAATTACGTTTTACGGAGCTTGGAGTGATTACCAAATGGGAACAAATTTTATTCGAAACTTAGGCGTTATGAATCCTGCTAATGGCGTGGCTTCTGGTCAATCGCTTGCTGGCGGAGGAAATGCAATGCCACTAATAGGAACAGGTCAAACAATTTATACGCAGCTCGGTTACAAATTTAAAGACAATTTATTACCAGAAAACGGAAGTATTCAGGTTTATGCGGATATGCAATATTCAACTTATCAATACTTGAAAGATCCAATGGTTATGTATGAAGGTGGAGTAAATTGGCTGATTCATGGAACGCATGGAGCCAAACTAACTTTAGGAATGCAAAATAGACCTGTTTTCCAAAATGTTTTAGGCGACAATAGAGAAGTGGCGAGAAAAAATATGTTCTTACTTCAATACCAGATTTCTTTATAAAAGTTAAAAGAAGCATAGAAAAGTGAAAATTTGGGTCTACGGACATGCTTCTCTTTTCTCTGCTCTTAATTTGATTATCTTTGCCAAAAAAAATAAAGAATGACAGAAGATATTAAAGCGGTAAGTTACTGTGTAGGAATGAGTTTAGCAGGAAGCTTGATGCAACAAAATTTACAAGGAATTTCACCAGAAGTAATGGCTCAGGCTGTAGGTGATGCTTTTCAAGGAAAACCATCACCATATTCACCAGAGCAAGCAAATGAAATCATTCAAAATTATTTGAATGTTGCGATCGAGGAACAATTCAAAGCGAACAAAGAAGTAGGAGAGAAATTTTTGGCTGAAAACTTCAAAAAAGAAGGTGTTCACACAACAGTTTCAGGATTGCAATACGAGGTAATCGAAGAAGGAAAAGGTAAGTCACCTAGTCCAACAAGTCAAGTTACTGTTCATTATCATGGTACTTTGTTGGATGGTTCTGTATTTGATAGTTCTGTAGAGCGTAATTCACCTGCTACTTTTGGAGTAAATCAAGTTATTCCGGGATGGACAGAAGCTTTGCAATTAATGAAAGAAGGATCTAAATACAGATTATATATACCCCAAGAATTGGCATACGGACAGCAACCGCATCCAGGAGGACCAATTCAACCATTTATGGCGTTGATTTTCGACGTTGAACTAATTGAAGTAAAATAATGAGAAAACTCGCTTTCATTGCTGTAGTAGCAATTTTGGCAGCTTGCGGAAGCAAAGATGCTGAGGAAAAAATTGAATTGAAAACCTTCAAGGATAAACTGTCTTACAGTCTTGGAGCTGAGCAAGCTAAAATGATAACAGAAGCTGGTGATCCGAATTTGGATCGTTTGGATTTTGAAGAAATCGTAGTTGGTTTCAATAGCAATTTAAGTGCTAAAGAAGCAGTTGATGCAGATTGTCGAAACACTTTGACAAAATTGTACGGACCTTACGGTCAGGATTTTGACACAGCTTATGTTAAGAAAGGATCTCATTGTATCGGTCGTATTGCTGGTTCAGTATTTTATACCGGTTGGAACAAAAAAGGTGTTCTTGATCAAATCGATATGGAAATGGCAAAAGTTGGTTTTCGTCACGCAATCTTGAAAAAAGATACGCTTATCGATAAGCAACTGAGCATGAAAATGATGAAAGACTTCTTGGTTTCTATTAATAAGAAGAACGGCGATAAAATGATGGCTGCAGGTAAAAAACGTCCAAACACAAGAGTTATAGACGGCGGAATCATTTTAGAAACGATTCAAGAAGGAACTGGTGGTTCGCCAACAGCTACTGATGACATTTCAGCAAATTATATTCTTACAAGTGCGGAAGGTGATACAGTTGAAAGTTCTTTTAACTACAAAATCCAAAACGGAACTGATTTACCAGCGATGAATTTGGGCGAAGTAATTCAAGGATGGACAATGGCTTTTCAACAAATGAAAAAAGGAGGAAAGTATAGAATTTTCGTTCCTTGGAATCTTGCTTACGGTGAGCAAAGAAACTGCGAGTCTTTAACATTCTATGTCGAATTAAACGACTTTGGACCAAAGGGTTCTTTGAAAAAAGAAATGCCGCAACCAGAGATGCAGATTCAATAATTTATTGAAATAGAAGATATAAAGAGAGGCTTTTTAGTCTCTCTTTTTTTTATTAAAACAATTCCTGAAATTCCTTCTTAAGATATTCAACAGCTATTTCAGTTGGTAGGTCTCCAACTTCGCCAACGATTTCAAAAATCTTACCTGCCAAATCAGTTGACATTGACGTATCAGACATTTGCTGTCCAGCTACATTGATAATTTTTGCCGTTTCGTCTTTCGCTTTTTTGAGCATATTCCAAGCTTCAATGGAAATGAATAATTGCTGAGTTACGTTGTGCTCAAATTCTTCACGAACTGCTTTTATTAGTTCTGTCTGAAAAACTGCAGATGGTAATGCTGGATTATGTATTCTCATAATCAATGAGTTGGGATGGATTCTTTCAAGCAATAATATTGCTCGTTGATATGCTTCCATTCTTTCCGTTAAGAAGTTTTGTTTCTTTTTTGTTCTGTTCAATTGCATTTGCATTCTTCGTGCGTCTTTTTCACCTTGTCTTTTGAGAAATACTGCAGTTGTTAGAAAAACGATTGCTGCAGGGATTGTTGCAATTAGAATTTGAATAAGGATGTCCATTTGATTTATTTTGTTTTAGGCAAATATACTGGTATATCGGGATTGTTAACGATTGGTTACTTTTGGTTTTTCAACAAAATTCGAAAATTCGAAAATTTTAAAATTCGCTAATTCCCACCTCCGAAGGAAGCAGCGAAGCTAAATTTGCGAACAAGATATGTTTTAGATAATACCCGTTTTCAACACCCAATACTTCATTACCAATCAGGTCTATACTAATTCACACCCAAATTTTTCCGTATCCTTGTCCATAAATTAAAATTTAACTCGCATATATGAGTCCAGCTATAGTTATTACAATCATTGCAGCGTATTTCGGATTACTACTTTTGGTGGCACATTTTACCTCAAAAGGCGCCGATAACGATTCCTTTTTTACAGGGAATAAAAAAAGTCCATGGTACTTAGTTGCTTTTGGAATGATTGGAGCTTCTCTTTCTGGCGTTACTTTCCTTTCCATTCCAGGTTGGGTAGGGAATCCCGACAATCAATTTTCTTATATGCAAGTAGTTTTTGGGTATTTGCTAGGATATATTGTTGTAGCCTATATACTTATGCCGATTTATTACCGAATGAATTTGACCTCGATATATACTTATTTAGAAGAACGATTCGGATATTATTCGCATAAAACAGGTGCAATTTTCTTCCTTGGTAGTCGACTTTTGGGATCGGCTATTCGCTTATTGCTAGTGGCTAACGTTTTGCAAATATTCCTTTTCGACAAATTGAATATTCCTTTTGAGTTAACCGTATTTCTGTCCATTGCTTTGATATGGGTATATACCAATAAAGGTGGAATTAAAACCATTATTTGGACCGATACACTACAAACCTTCTTCATGATAGCCGCAGTTTTATTGATGTGCTATATCATCGTTGGTGATTTAGATTTGCATAATAAAGGAGTAGTATCTTCAATTGCAGACAGTCAATATTCGCGTATTTTCTTTTTTGATGATTGGGCGGCGAAAAACTATTTCTGGAAACATTTCTTAGGAGGTATTTTTATCGCTATCGGTATGACAGGACTCGACCAAGATATGATGCAGAAAAATCTATCTTGTAAAAACATAAAAGAAGCAAAGAAGAACATGATGAGCTTCGCGGTAGTTTTAGTTTTTGTCAATTTAATTTTCCTTGGATTAGGTGCTTTGTTATACATGTATTCCATCGAAACGGGAATTGGTCAAGGAGTTTCTGGTGATGACTTGTTTGCAACTATAGCACTTAATCCGCAAACTGGAATGGCGGTCGGAATCCTTTTCCTTGTTGGTTTAATTGCTGCAGCTTACTCCAGTGCCGATAGTGCTTTGACAGCCTTGACTACATCCTTCTCCTTCGATATTTTTGATCTTGGAAAAAAGGAAAGGCACGAACAGAATAAGCTTAGAAAACGAGTGCATATTGGCGTTTCTATATTGCTTTTGTTTACTATTATTATCTTGAAATATACTACAACGTCAAGTGCTATTGGTTTGGTTATGTTCTTCGCGGGTTTCACCTACGGACCGCTAATTGCCTTGTTCTTCTTCGGAATTTTAACCAAACGCAGATTAAATGATAAACTAGTACCTATTGCATGTTTGGTGGCGATAGGCACGACAATATTACTTTGGTATTATTCTGCCGGAGCGCCTGGCGTAGGAGCAGGAAATCCTGGGATATTTGGAAAATATGCAATCGGTTTCGAATTAATTATCATCAACTCAGTTATAACTTTCTTAGCACTTTTTGCCATTTCAAAAAAAGAAACTGCCAAAACTTTAGCTTAACTTTATAGTCATGAAGATTCAACTGCACGACAACGGATTACATCTAGAATTTGCGCCATTAAGTTTATTGAAACCAATCGCGGAATTACGAATGGGAATTTTGACTTTCGAAGAAAGATGGGAAGAGCATTTTCCTGATGCGACATTTTCATTTGCTACCGAAGACTACTTGCAAAAGAAATACCCAATGTCTAACGATTGGGATTTGTCTGTTCCTGCAAACGTAATTCCAAGCGAAGATTATGCGGCCGTTTTAAATTCGATGGACAACAATACGTCTCTTTATCAAGATGAAATTTGGTTGGGGACGAAAGGAAATGGCTCAACGAAAATGCAATACAAAGGTGAAGAGATAATTGTTATCTCTAAACGATGGCATCTTTTCCAAAAAAATGATGTAGCTATAAAAAGTGATTTCTCTTTACTGACAGATGGCATGGAATCCCAAAAACTATCGGATACAGTTACTATAATTGGCGATAGAAACTTGGTCTTTTTAGAAGAAGGAGCGAAAGCCGAAGCTTGTGTTCTGAATACAACAGATGGACCTATTTATATCGGTGAAAATGCTGAAATTATGGAAGGTTCACTGGTTCGTGGACCATTCGCCTTGTGCGATAATGCAGGTTTGAAAATGGGCGCAAAAATCTATGGAGCAACAACCGTAGGACCACATTGCAAAGTAGGAGGAGAAGTTGGAAATTCAGTTTTTCAAGCTTATTCTAACAAAGGTCATGATGGTTACGTTGGAAATTCTCTAATCGGTGAATGGTGCAATCTTGGTGCAGACACGAATACATCCAACCTTAAAAACAACTACAGCACCATCCGAACATACAATTACACTTTTGGAAAGGAAGAACAAACAGATCTTCAATTCATGGGCTTAACTATGGGCGATCATAGCAAATGTGGAATCAACACAATGTTCAATACAGCAACGGTGGTTGGCGTGTCTTGCAATATTTACGGTGGTGATTTTCCTCAAAAGTTCATTCCATCTTTCTCTTGGGGCGGCGAAGAATTTGTACCATTTGAATTTGATAAGGCTCTCGAAGCGGCAAATGGTATGATGAAAAGACGAGGTTTGGAGTTGAGTGAGGTGGAGATTGAGATTCTTAATAAGATAAAAGTATAAAACCCCGACAAAATTTCCGCTTCTCAACCCTTGGCACAATCGTTGAACTTTAGTCATTCGCTAATCAAATGGCTGATTTCTTGCTGTGATCATTTAATTTCTAGCAAGTCGGCTGACACTTTGGCGCTAATAACGACAAAATAATTTATGAAAGATATATTTGACACTTCACTTTTTCATTTGGCTGGTGGAGAACAAGAAGCAGAGTTTATTCCATTAATCACTGCTGAAGAAGAGGAATCGATGAACAAACAGGAATTTGGCGATGAATTGCCAATTCTTTCTTTGCGAAACAACGTTCTTTTTCCAGGAGTAGTAATTCCCATTACCGTTGGCCGCGACAAATCGATTAAATTGATTCAAGATGCCAATAAAGGAAATAAGATTATTGGTGTCGTTTCTCAGATTGACCAAGACGAAGAGTCGCCAGAATTTAAGGATTTGCATACTGTAGGAACAGTTGCGCAAATTGTTCGTTTGTTGAAAATGCCCGATGGAAGTTCAACGGCTATTATTCAAGGAAAGCGTCGATTCAAAATGATCGAAGAAACGCAAAGTGAGCCTTATTTGAAAGCTAAGATTGAAATGCTTTCAGAAGCAACTTTCGATAAGAAAGATAAGAAGTTAGGTTTGATGATTGAAAATATCAAAGAACTCGCTTTACAAATCATTCGTGACAGTCCGAATATTCCTTCTGAAGCTTCTTTTGCAATCGGAAATATTGACAGTCCGACCTTTCTGGTGAATTTCATTTCATCGAATATGAATGCCGACGTTTCTAAGAAACAAGAAATGTTGGAGGAGTTGAACATGTCGAAACGGGCCGAAAAAATCATGGAACACCTTGAATTGGAGTCGCAAATGCTTGACATGCGCAACGAGATTCAGCAAAAGGTAAAAAAAGATTTAGACAAACAACAACGTGACTATATCTTGCAACAACAAATGCGAACGATTCAAGAAGAATTGGGTGACAATCCTTTTCAAGAAGATGTTAGTGAGTTGGAAGAACGTTCCAAAGTAAAAAAATGGGGTGAGAAGGAGCAAAAATTGTTCGCCAAAGAACTAGATAAATTGCGCCGAATGAATCCTCAAGGAGCTGAGTATTCAGTGCAGTTGAATTATTTGGATTTGATTTTGGATCTTCCTTGGAATCATTTTTCGAAAGATAACTTGGATTTAAAGCGAGCTGAGAGAATTCTAAACCGCGATCATTATGGTTTAGAGGATGTTAAGGAACGTATCCTTGAATATCTTGCGGTATTGAAGTTGAAAAACGACATGAAAGCACCAATTCTTTGTTTCTATGGACCTCCGGGAGTTGGTAAAACTTCCTTGGGTAAAAGTATAGCTGAAGCTTTGGGAAGAAAATACATCCGCATGTCCTTAGGTGGCTTACATGATGAGAGTGAAATTCGAGGACATAGAAAAACATACATTGGCGCTATGCCGGGACGTATCGTTCAGCAATTGAAAAAATCTGAATATTCTAATCCAGTATTCGTTTTGGATGAAATCGATAAATTAGGTCGAAGCAATCATGGTGATCCATCTTCTGCATTATTGGAAGTTTTAGATCCGGAGCAAAATCACTCGTTCTATGATAATTACTTAGAAACGGAATACGATTTGTCTAAGGTGATGTTCATTGCTACAGCTAATGATTTATCGCAAGTTCAGGGTCCATTGCGCGACCGTATGGAGATTATTGATGTAACAGGATATACGGTAGAAGAGAAAATAGAAATTGCGAAACAACATTTGATACCAAAGCAATTGGCTGAACATGGTTTGACCAAAAAGGACTTTACAATCGATAAGAAATTATTGGAAAAAGTAGTTGAAGGTTATACTAGCGAATCAGGTGTTCGTGGTTTAGACAAGAAAATAGCGAAATTGGTCCGAAATCGTGCTCGTCAAAAAGCGATGGAGCAAGAGTATTCGCCAAAAATTACTGAAGCTGATTTATTCGATTTCTTAGGCGCAAGTCGTGAAAGAACCAAATACGATAATAATAAAGTTGCAGGTGTTGTCACAGGTCTAGCTTGGACTAGCGTTGGTGGTGATATATTATTTATTGAATCATCAATTACCAAAGGTAAGGGCAAGTTAACTTTGACAGGTAACTTGGGCGATGTGATGAAAGAATCTGCAGTTATTGCGATGGAATATTTGAAAGCACACTCTAATTGGTTCAATTTGGATCAAGAGCTTTTCGATGAGCATAATGTTCATATTCACGTTCCAGAAGGCGCAACTCCTAAAGATGGACCAAGTGCTGGTGTAACGATGTTAACTTCATTGGCGAGTCTATATACGCAACGAAAAGTGAAGAAAAACTTGGCAATGACTGGTGAAATCACGCTTCGTGGAGATGTTCTCCCAGTTGGTGGCATCAAAGAGAAAATTCTTGCAGCCAAAAGAGCAAAAATCACTGAGATTATCCTTTGCGAGAAAAACAGAAAAGACATCGATAAAATCAAACCAGATTATTTAAAAGGATTGACTTTCCATTTTGTTAGAACAATGAGAGAAGTTTTAGATATCGCTCTGACAAATGAAAAGGTTGACGATGCTGTGAAAATTGAAATGCCGAAGAAGAAAGAGATAGCATAATTATCTGACTTCGACTCCACTCAGCCCTCGTTTTACATGACAAGAACTGAGTGGTGTCGAAGTCTGAAACATAAAAACGTAACCGTTTTCCCTCAAATACGTTTTAAAATATTGGAACAGTTATTGCGTTCACAAAACAGTAATACAATTCATAATATGGTTAAATTCTACCTTCTCAGTACTTTTCTTATTTTCACATCTCTTGTGGCTTTTTCTCAGGACGAAGAAGAGCAAGACCCAAATTGTAATCCTCCGAGTAAGAAAACACAGCGTTTAATTGATAACGCAATAAATGCAGAAAGTATTCAGTCGGCTGTAGACAATTTCAATAAGGCAATTGAAGCGGAACCAGACAATGCAAAAGCATATTATGAATATGGTGTTTACGCTTTCAACCAAGGTTTAGGATATTATGAAACAGACGATTCTCCAGCGCGTGGTGATAGAAGTTTTGTAAAGGCAGAGCAAATGTTTAATGAAGTTTTGGATCGTTGTGAAGATTATAATGCCGGAACATATTATTTTCTCGGAGTTGTAAAATATCTACAAAAAGACCAGGAATCGTCAGTCGCTTGGTTTGAAAAGTTTATTGCCTATAAAAACAACGACAACAATCGCTTCCCTAATAATTATGGCAAAATGCTTTCCGACGCTAAAGGAGTTTTGAAAGAAATGAAATCTACTCCTATTGCTTCAGCAGCACCAAAGACGGTTCCTTATGCTCCATTTAGAGTGCAAAATGTAAGTTCAACAAACGACGAATACTTCCCAATGATTTCACCCGATAATGAGCTCATGTTCTACACGAGAAAGTTGGATAGAAGAAACTTAGGAGATATGGTCGGTAATGTAGTCGAGGAATTTACTTTTTCTTATCGTCCAGAAATAAATAAAACCTTTGACAAAGGTAATCCCTTCAAAGCGCCTTTCAATGACGGTGAATTTACAAGTTACGGTGCGGCTACAATGTCGATAGATAATAAAGAAATGATTATTTGTGCATGTAAAAAACAGGAGGTGCGAGGTCAAGATTATCTCAACTGCGATTTGTATGAAACAACCTATTCAAGATCGGGAAAAGGCGGAAACGACTACAATTGGACGCCGTTGGAATCTTTAGGTTCTAATATTAATACAATAGACGGTTGGGAAGGTCAGCCATCTGTTTCTGCGGATGGAAATACACTCTATTTTACTAGCGTTCGCAAAAACTCAAGAGATAATGATATTTACATTTCTGAAAGAAAGCCGGATGGAACTTGGGGTTTAGCGCGACCATTTGATGAAATCAACACAGATGGTAAAGACAAAAGTCCCTTTATTCATCAAGATAACGAGACTTTCTATTTTGTTTCGTCAAGTACAGATACACGAAAAGGAGCAGGCGGGACAGATATATTTTATTGTAAAAAGGAAAACGGAAAGTGGGGGAAACCAGTAAATATTGGTGAACCTATCAATACACCAGAAGATGAATTAGGAATCTTTGTTTCAACAGACGGCGAGTTGGCGTATTTCTCTTCTCGAGTAGGAGGAGACTGGAATATTTATGGTTTTGAATTATATGAAGACGCGAGACCAACACCTGTTATGATTATGAAAGGAACCTTAGCCAATAAAAATGGTGAAACGATTTCTGGTGCTGAGATTGAAGTGTCCTACGGTGAAGGAGAGGAAGTTCAAAAGTTTAAAGTTAATGGCGATGACGGAAAATACGCTGCCGTTGTCAAAATGGATAGAGCAAAAGATGTGATGGTCGCTGCTAAAAAAGAAGGGCATGCATTTGCTGCCAAAATGATAACAAAAGAAGAAATTCAAGCTGTTCAGGAGAAGAAAGAGGTTTCTGTGAAAGGAAAGGACATGGAAGTGGAAAAATTGAAACTTGGCAGTTCATATATAATTGACGACATTCTATACACAACTGCCTCAGCTGATTTGAACAACAGATCCAAAATGATTTTACGTCAATTTGCTCGCTTTCTCATTGACAACCCGACTGTAAATGTTATAATTCAAGGTCACACAGATGACGTTGGTGATGATGCCCAAAACATGAAGCTTTCTGATGACAGAGCTAGAGTCGTTAAAGAATATCTTGCTACTCAAGGTGTAAACAAATCACGTTTGAAATCGCAAGGTTTTGGAGAAACAATGCCGAAAGTTCCGAATGATTCAGAGGAGAACAGGGCTAAAAATCGACGGACGGAGTTTACTATTGAGAAATTGTAAGCGTTTTAGCTCTAAAAATCACTGTCGGTTACAGAAAAATAGTAGTTGTTGTATTGCCGTTTAGGTGGTGATTTTGTATCATTTATTGACGTCCAGCTAGCTTCCAATAGGTAGTCTTTCGTGCATGTATCTCCTAGTGTATTTGTAATAATAAAAGTAGCAAAAGAGGCTTTAGGATTAAATGTTATAGATTCTTTTGTTTTGTATGTATTACTTTGAACTATCGCACTTTCATCTTTAGGAATTAACATAGACTTCTCCACGTTCGTTTGATTACCCGTATATAGTACATTAATATCTCCAGAACTATTGTTCGTTACTTCCCATGCTTCAAAAGTTTCTACCCGGCATGAGCATAAAACAGCTAGGCATAGAATTATAAGAATTTTTTTCATTTTACTATTTTTGTTCGTTCGTAACGAAGTCAAAAATAGTACGAAGAAAAATAATGCTTCTCAGGGAAAACCCTAATTTTCAGAAATGAACAGTATTATTTCGCCACATTCAAATCAACCAATTCCAAACATCCTGGTATCTTTCCAGTTTCTGAGTACTGCCAATAGATCACTCTGTTATCATCCAAAGAATGCGGTCGTCTCGAATAAGCTGCTATCCAAAATTTGTAATTTTTAAAATCGTGTTTGAATTTCGTGTCAAAGAAATGGTGCGATGTATATATAATTGGTCTAATCCCTGTTATTCGTTCAACTTCAGTCAACCAGATTTTCATTTTGGCGATCAAATCCTCATCGCTGTAGCCTTCAGTTTCCACGTCGAGCATAGGAGGTAAATCTATTTCACGCGGTTTCCAACGACTTAAGAAATGTTCCACTTGGGGTCTCGGCAAACTTTTTGGGTCGAAGAAATGATAGGCACCATTTACAATTCCCATATTATTTAGGGTTTCTCGATTTTCTTCCCATCGGGTATCTAAATGATCATCGCTTTCTGTTGCTTTGCAATAAACGAATTTAATAATCGTATCGTAGCGCAATTCATCAAAGAGTAGTGGCCAATCAATCTTCCCTTGGTGATGGGAAACATCTATTCCGACCGATGAGAATCCTTCTGGAATTGTCATTAACAGATCTATCTTTTTCGCTTTGACTTTTGTCTTTCGATAGAAATAATAGGCAGTTGGCAAACCAGTTAGCAGTACAAATAAAACAACAGCCCAGACCAACATGTATTTTGGTTTCGATTTTTTGGAGCTTGTTCTTTTTCTTGTTGCTGACATTTATTGCATTAAAAAAGGCTCCCAAATTGGAAGCCTTTACTATATAAAAATATAAATTTTTTATTTCTTCTTCTCTGTGTGGAAAGAACGTTTCTCACGAATACGAGCTGATTTTCCAGTTCTCTGACGGAAGTAGAAAATACGTGCACGACGTACAGAACCTTTTTTCGTTACAACGATGTCTTCCAAGAATGGAGAAGACATTGGGAAGATTCTTTCAACACCAATATTCCCTGACATTTTACGAACTGTAAAAGTTTCAGTTCCACCTGTTCCACGACGTTGCAAAACAACACCTTGAAACTGCTGAGTACGCTCTTTGGCGCCCTCTTTAATTTTGTAAGAAACGTTTACCGTATCACCGCTAGAGAATTTTGGGAAGTCCTTTACTTCCAATAATTCGTTCTGAATTTCTCTTAATATATCCATCTTTTCTATTCTAAAATCGTTGTTTTCCGCTTAAATCGGGGTGCAATATTACGAAGAATTTCTTTATTAACACACGAATAGAAGCTTTTTTTCATCTTTTTTTTAATCAACATCAACTTGTTAGTTCACTTATGCAAAATTCAGACTTTTAACCGTAATTTTGACACAATGAGAACAATTTATTTTTTTCTATCATTCTGTATTCTCGCTGCGTGCAGCAATCACGGGGCAGAAGACGCGAAAACTCTCAATGATGAGGGTGTTTCTTTAATGGACAAAGAAGAATACGACAAAGCATCTGTACTTTTTTTGCAAGCCTTAAAGAAAAAAGATTTACCGAAAGACTTGAACGCAGGTATCTTGAGAAATTTAAGTCTGCTTTATAGTTTTCAAAATGAAAAAGACTCTGCATTGCATTATGCGAAATTGGGTTTTGAAATTGCAGAGAAAAACAGTTACTTCTTCTATCTCAATAAAGCTGAATATGAATTGCTTACCGATAAAATTGAATTAGCTAAAGATAATTATGAGCGAGCGAAAGAATTGAAGCCAGACGAAATGGCGATTTACAATAGCTTAGGAATGATCTATAGTGGAAGTTACGGTGAAGAGTTTATTAATTATAAAGAAGCATTAACGAATAATTTAAAGGCATATGAAATCTCACCAAGAGAACCTTTAGCTGAGGCTTTGGCTACAAGTTATATGAATCTTGAACAGTATAAAGAGAGTATTCCCCTCTGGGAGAAGTTAATAGGTGAAAATCCTGCTAAAATGGAATATCATTTCCAATTAGGTGTTGCATTTCTGTTTTCAGGAAGAGAAGAAGAAGGCGAAAAGAAAATTGATTATGCAGCTGAGCGCGACGAAAACTGTCGGGCAATGCTGGAAGAAATGCTGGCTGAATAATGGAAAAAATAATAATTGGGCGAAAAGATCATGCTGATCTGCCAACCTTTGGATTAAAAAATGTCCCTGTTAAAATAGACTCTGGAGCTTACTCGTCTAGCATTCATTGTGATCATATCACTTTAATTGAAGATGGCGACGAGTCTAGTTTGAAGGTTGAGTTTTTTGGAACGGAAGAAAATGAAGCTCCGATTGTTATTTTCGATAAGTTCATCACCAAAAAAGTCAGAAGCTCAAGCGGCCAAGAGGAGATTCGTTATTTCGTGCAAGGTGATATAATTCTGTTTGGAAAGAAATACAAAACGAGATTTTCTCTTTCTGAGCGATTAAATATGCGTTATCCTATACTTTTAGGAAGAAAGTTACTCAATAAGCGCTTTATTGTCGATTCTTCAAAAATTGATCTCTCCAAGAAGAATTTAAAAACTACCATTTTTATTAAATAATAGTTAAATATGAAAATTGCCATTTTATCTCGGAATTCTGATTTGTATTCCACAAAAAGACTTGTTGAAACTGCAGAAGCTCGAGGTTATAAAGCGCACGTTATAAATCACTTAATTTGCAATATTGAAATTGATCCAACCGGACCAAAATTGTTTTACAACAATCAATACCTGGAAGATTTTGATGCAGTAATTCCTAGAATTGGTGCTTCGGTTACTTATTATGGAACAGCGGTTGTTCGTCAATTTGAAATGATGCACGTTTTTACCGTGGCAAATTCTAGATCTATTGTTCATTCACGAGATAGATTGAGATGTTTACAATTGCTTTCAAAAGCGAAAATAGGACAACCAAAAACAGTTTTTACGAACTATTCTAAAAATGTTGATCATGTTATAGAATCAGTTGGCGGGACACCTGTAGTAATGAAGTTATTGCGCGAGTCAGATGACATTTCATCAATTTTAGCAGAAGACAAATCATCTGCTGATAGCGTTTTGGAAGCATTCAATGGTGTAAAAGCAAGAGTAATTGTTCAAGAATACATCAAAGAAGCCAAAGGAACGGATGTACGTATGATGGTCGTTGATGGTGAAGTTGTTGGGGCAATAAAACGTTTTAACAAGGACAGAGATTTTCAAACGAATACGTCAAGAAGAAAAAAATCAATTCCAATTGTTCTTTCAGAAGCTGAAATCGACATTGCAGTGCGAGCAGCAAATGCATTGAAATTGGGCGTTGCTGGTGTTGATATCATTCAATCCAAAAGAGGCCCTCTTGTTTTGAATGTAAATAGTTCACCAGGATTAAAAGAAATTGAATCGGTTACTAAGCTTGATATTGCTGGAAAAATTATTGATTTTATTGAAAAAAATACGAATCAAGAATCATGAAGTCTAATAAGAAAATGGAAATTTTAGGACAATCGATTGAACCAGGCAAAGGGTATCAATTAAATATGAATGTTGCAAAACTGCACACGCATACTCCTATACAAGTTCCCGTTTTTATTGAGCGATCTAAAAAAGATGGTCCAGTTTTACTCATAATGGCTGGTATGCACGGTGATGAAATAAACGGGGTAGAGATTGTTCGTCGAATAATTAGAAACAAATACAACAAACCAAATTCAGGAACTGTTATTTGTTTACCTGTATTTAATATTTTTGGTTTTCTAAATATTTCACGTGTTTTACCTGATGGTAGAGATTTGAATCGAAGTTTTCCAGGTTCTAAAAACGGATCATTAGCTGGTCAATTCGCTTATCAATTTTTAAAAGAAATTGCTCCGCATGTTGATTATGTTTTGGATTTTCACACGGGTGCGCGACAACGGAATAATGCTGCACAAGTTAGATGCGTGTTAAAAGATCCTCGCAGTGTTGAATTGGCAAAAGCCTTCAATCCTCCATTTATTGTTCATTCCAACTTAATTCCCAAATCTCTTCGTGATGCGATGATTTCACGAGGAAAACAAATTCTATTGTTTGAAGGTGGGAAAGCAGATTCAATAGAAGAAGGAATTGTACATGAGGGAGTTATGGGCGTAAAAAGAATTTTAGTTCATCTTGGAATGCGTTCTTTCAAAGAAAACGTATTGAGCGATAGAGAATCTGTAATTCTTCGTTCAGATAAATGGATGAGAGCCTTGAATTCCGGATTATTTCTCTCTTATGTTACCAATGGACAAAAAGTCCGAAAGAATGAAATGATTGGATTAATCACCGATCCTTTTGGTAAAGTTGAGCGTAAAGTGAAAGCTTGGGAAGATGGCTACATATTCTGTATAAACGAATCTCCTGTTGTCAACAAAGGCGATGCAATTTTCCATATTGGTTCAAGCGAAAGAGAGGCGTACAAAGTTGTTCAAGAAGGCTAATCAATTACGAATTTTGAAAAGACTTAAATATTGTTCACGCGTTGTGTCTTCATAATAATTTAAGTAGTTTTGGATTCAACAAGTTCGTAATTCCCCATTCGTAATTCAAAGGTATGTCAGTTCACAAAAACGTAAAACGAGTAACAACCCACACGCTTCAGGAAATGAAGAATGCTGGCGTAAAAATATCCATGTTGACAGGGTATGATTTCTCAATGGCTCGAATAATTGATACAGCTGGTATTGATGTAATTCTAGTCGGCGATTCAGCATCGAATGTAATGGCTGGTCATGAGACAACTCTTCCTATTACTTTGGATGAGATGATATATCACGCATCATCTGTAGTTCGCGGTGTTAATAGAGCATTAGTGGTTGTTGATATGCCCTTCGGTTCTTACCAAGGAAACTCGAGAGAGGCCTTGTCAAGTGCTATTCGAATTATGAAACAATCTGGAGCTCATGCTATTAAATTAGAAGGTGGACGAGAAGTTATTGAATCTGTTACCAGAATTTTAACAGCGGGAATTCCAGTTATGGGTCACTTAGGATTAACTCCTCAGTCGATATACAAATTTGGAACTTACACTGTTCGCGCTAAAGAGGATGAAGAAGCGCAACGATTGATTGAGGATGCTAAATTGCTGGAAGAAGCGGGTTGCTTTGCAATTGTTTTGGAGAAAATCCCAGCAGATTTGGCGGAAGAGGTTGCAAAAAGCGTATCTATTCCAATTATAGGGATTGGAGCCGGAAATGGTGTCGATGGCCAAGTGCTTGTCGTTCATGATATGCTTGGAATCAACAATGAATTTAGTCCTCGCTTTTTAAGAAAGTACAACAATCTTTACGAGGAAATGCTAGGCTCTATTCAGCGATATATCGAAGATGTTAAGTCTGGAGATTTCCCGAACGAAAACGAGCAATACTAAATCCTTTATGACAGATCCAAATACTTTTGGACTAGAAGTACTTTTTGAGGACAATCACGTTTTAGTGGTCAATAAAAAAGCATCGGATATTTCTCAAGGAGACAAAACTGGCGATATTCCTCTTCCTGATAAAATCAAAGAATACTGGAAAGAAAAGTACAACAAGCCCGGAAATGTCTATTGTGGCGTCGTCCACCGTTTGGATAGACCTACAAGTGGTGCATTGATCTTTACAAGAACCAGCAAAGCACTTGAACGTTTGTCAAAACAATTTCGAGAAAAGGAAGTGAACAAAACCTATTGGGCCATCGTGGAGACTAAACCTGAAAACTCAGAAGGTACTCTGATTCATTATTTGAAGAAAAACGAAAAGCAAAACAAAAGCTACGCCCACCAAAAAGAGGTTGACGGTAGCAAAAAAGCGATTCTTCATTACAAACTAGTATCAAGCAGCGACAAATATTATTTGTTATCTATCCAATTAGAAACTGGTCGACACCACCAAATCCGCTGTCAATTAGCTACCATTGGTTGCATTATCAAAGGTGATTTGAAATATGGCGCAAAGCGTTCCAATCCGGATAAATCAATTTCTTTGCACGCTAGAAAAGTGAGCTTCGATCATCCTGTTACAAAAGAAAGAATAGAGATTGTTGCTCCTGTGCCAGAGGATTCTTTATGGAAGTTCTTCGAGAAAACCGTCGGATAATATTTTTCACAGCAAAGAAGCAAAGACCGCAAAAGGTTTTAGGAGCTTTCTTTGCGCCCTCTGATTCTTTGCGGTAAATTCTTCGAGTTTAATTCGCCACCAACTTCGGCTTCCGAAAAGCAAAATACAACCCAACCAAAATAAACGGAATACTCAACATTTGACCAGTATTCAACCAAAATTCAGCATCACGAGCCGTTTGACCTAGTTTTACAAATTCGACTAAGAAACGAGCGGTGAAAAGAAGGGTTATAAACCAGCCAAAGATTCTTCCTGGAATATTGTACAATTCTTTTTTGTAGAACAAGAAGAGCATTATTCCAAAAATCAGCAAATAGGCCAGAGCCTCATACAATTGCGCTGGGTGACGCGGTGTTGCATCATAGTTCATCGTAACTTCATTGAAGTAATGAGGGAAACTAAACGCCCAAGGAACATTTGTAGGGTCACCAACTATTTCCGAATTCACTAAATTTCCGAAACGAATAAAAGCAGCGCCAATTGCTCCTGGAGCCGCTATTCTGTCCAAAATCCAAAGAAATGGTTTTTTGACGACTCTTTTCGAATAAATGTACAATGCAATTAAAATGGCGATTACACCACCGTGACTGGCCAAACCGCCTTCCCAAACTTTGAAAATATCCATAGGATGAGAGAAATAGCCATGTTGCATGATTCCGTTTGCGTCAACAGCATCCCAATAAGGACCGTAAAAAAGAACATGACCCAAACGAGCGCCAACTATCGTTGCAATTACCATGTACATTACGAGTTTGTCCAAACTATCGTCGGACATATTCTCACGTTTGAACATTTTTTTCGCGACGAAATAGCCGAGAATCAAACCAGTTACAAATAGAAGTCCGTAAAGATTTGGTGTTTTCCAACCATCGACAATTTCAGGAGTAACGTTCCAGGTAATATATTGAATCACAATTCTAGATTATAAAGTTGAGGTTAAAGATAGTTTTTTAAAGAAAAGGAAAGACTTTCCTGATGAATACTTAAACCTATTTTAATCTGTTTTAACAACTCGACTCACTATCGATAACAATATTCTTCTTTTGAAAAGGCAATTTCTCCGACCTACCTTTCTTGAAAATCAAATTGGAGTTCTGTAAACCTTTGCGCTGTTCTTTTTGCTCTTCTTCAGGTAGTTGAATGAAATCATAGCAATCTGTTGAACAGCAATTGTCCATTTTTTCTTTGCAAGAATCGCACTGAATAAAGAGTAGGTGACAAGCGTCGCTTTTGCAATTGGTGTGTGTATCTGCAGGATTACCACATTGGTGACAAACGGCAATTACGTCATCAGAAATTCGTTCGCCACGTCTTTCGTCGAATACAAAGTTTTTCCCGATGAATTTGTTTTCTACACCTCTTTCCTTGCAGTCGTTAGCATATTTGATAATTCCGCCCTCCAATTGATGAACGTTTTTGAATCCTCTATGTTTGAACCAAGCCGAAGCTTTTTCACAACGAATTCCACCGGTACAATACATTACCAAGTTTTTATCCTCGTTTCCTTTCAAGTATTCTTCTTCAATTAATGGAAGTGATTCACGAAAAGTGTCAACGTCAGGAGTTATAGCTCCTTTGAAATGTCCAACTTCAGATTCGTAATGATTTCTGAAATCGATAAGAATAGTATCTTCTTTGTCGGTGAGTTCATTAAATTCCTCAGCAGTGAGGTGTTTGCCTTTGTTAGCTGGATCGAATGTTTCATCGTTCAAACCATCGGCAACTATCTTGTTTCGAACTTTTACTTTCAATTTCAAGAATGGAAATTCAACCTCCGCTTCATCAACAGCCATGTTTAGACGTATTCCTTTTAGAAATTCAATTTCGTCTAAGAACTCACGCATAAGGTGAATGTTGTCCGTTGGCACAGAAATTTGAGCGTTAATCCCTTCGTGGGCAACATAGATTCGTCCAACGATTTTTAATGCATCAAGATGCTGATACAAATGGTCACGAAATAAATTGGGGTTTTCGATTTTGGCGTACTGATAGAAGGAAACTGTAACAAACTGTGCGCCGTCAGCTCGTAATTTTTTCTCAAGTTCCTCCTTATTCAAAGTGTTACACAGTTGCATGCTATGCTCGTTTTAAAAAGGTGAATAAAATTGTGGCACAAAGATATAGGAATTTAATTGATTTCGAAAATTTGGTTTCCCCGTTTGGAGGGGGACAAAGGGGGAGGATTTTGGTTTTTTATTTTAAGAAAAGTGTAATATCAAAAATTCATCGTCAAACTTTTTTCTACTTTTGGGCATAATGGATAAAATCAAGATAGTTGATCAGTTAAAAAGTATTGTAGCTTCTCGGGTTGAGGAAACACAAAAGGAGATAGATTCAATTAATTTTTCAAAGGATAACGAGACGAAAAGTAGCGCCGGAGATAAATATGAGACGGGAATGGCCATGCTTCAGCAGGAAGAACAAAAAGCACATGCTCAGATGGCGAAGGCGCAAGATTTCAAACGAGTTTTAGCGATGTTAGAGCCAAATGAAGCAAATACATCAGTTCAGTTGGGTTCACTCGTTCAAACCAACTCAGGACTGTATTTTATCGCTTTGGCTTTTGGAAAAGTGATCGTTGATGACCAAGATGTTTATGCCATTTCTCTAGTTAGTCCAATCGGTCAATTGTTGAAGAATCAAAAAGTCGGTTTCAAGACAACTTTTCAAGGGAAGTCGTTAGAAATTCTGTCTATATCTTAAAATTCCAAACCAACACCAAACGTAGCGCCAAAGCCACCATAACGTCGTTTTAAATCAGGCGTATTGATGACATATCCGAAGTTATTTCGGTAATATGGATTGATGAAAGCATGCCAATTTCCAAAGCTTCTTCTTAGTTCTAGTGAAAGTTGATAGGACATGCCAAAATTCCGTTGTTCCAATTCTATGAATTCCTCTTTAAGGGCATCGACATAAAGACCTCGTTGTTTTGTGGTACTAAATTCAAAATTCAAACCAACTCGCGGAATCAAAGCCCAGTTCTTATAATCGAATCGGTACCCGAAATTCAACGGGATAACAAAACGAGAATATGAATTTTGCCATTGTTTGTTGTTACTTACTGAATCATAAATGTATGATGTGTCGATAAAAACATTAACAATAGTATCGAATGCTGGGTTGTTTGGTGTTGGAATAATTGTATCGCCAGCTGAGTCCAAATAAATAAATGTAATAGATGTAAACACAGAGTCTACCATAGAACTTACTTTCAACGTAGAATAATTCGTTTTTTCACCAAATTGGTAATATTTCAACCCTGTGCCCAATGTCCATTTTTTATAATAAGCATTTAATTGGAAGCCAAAATCTGGACTTAGAATTTTTGTTTCTTCGCTTTCAAGCGCTGTTTTGTAGGTAGCAAAAGGACTTTCTATTTTTGGTTGAACTCGCATGAACCCGCCATATACTTGAGCTTCTAGCTTAAATTTTCGGGTTGGATCTTTTTGGTATTTCAAGACCACAGAGTCACGTATCACAACAGAGTCACGAAAAACTATTGAGTCCCGGATAACTACTGAATCTCTGATATTTCTTTTTGCACGTTTCGTCGTATCTTCGAAAAGATCGATGGCATAAGAATTGGCATCTTTTGAATTCGCGAATTGCTCCGATGCTTTATTCTTTTTTGTTTGAATTAAATTCTGAACTCCGTTATTTTTTGCCTGAGCTGGATTTGATGATTCTTGTCCCGCTTTCGCTGGCAACAAATCGATGACTCCATTTTCAGAAGTCTGACTTGTTTTGGTTGACGTCTTATTTTTTGATTGCTGAGGTTTAGCAAAAGAAGTTTTTTCGGCTCCCACCTTCCCTTTTGCTGAATTGGCTTGATTGAAGAATTCAGAAACAGCAGGCTGAGCAGATTGGCTAGTTTTTTGTGTTCCGTTCTTGAAATCACTAGACAACCCATTTTGTTCGTTGGTATTAGGCTTATTTGCTGATTTATTGGATTCATTCCCAGTAGTTGGCTCAACATCCGAACCATCTTGTTCATTTGAATTATTTATAACATTATCTATAGTTTCATTATTGTTTGTTGATACGCTATTTTTATTTACAGAAATATTTTTATCCTGTTCTTTTGATGTCGCCTGAAGATTATCCCCAGCAATATTTTTTGCAATGGATAATTTTCCAGTTAATAAAGAACTTAATTCATCATTCGTTATCAAAGCGTAAGAAGTAGCCATAAGCGCGCCAAAGAAAACCACGGTGAAGAATGTTATCCACCCGCCACCACGCGTATTTGTTGCATCCAACTTCGCTTCCATATCAGCTAAAAAAGCTGACGGAACCTCGAAGGATCGCTCGCCCAATTTTTCTTGGAACAATTTGTCGATATGGTTTTTCTCTTCTTTCACTACTTTAATGTAAGTGACTTTTCAGCCACTAATATTCTTAAACGTTTTCTAGCTTCTTTTATGTGCCATTTTACTGTTTCGTATCCAATATCAAGCTCATCCATGATTTCACTCGACTTGTATCCGTCTATAGCATACAAGTTGAAGACTACTTTTGTTGCAGGAGGAAGTGTATCCATCATTGCCTGCAACTCCTCAGCCTCAAACTCAAAATCCGATTCTGGCTCTTGATCATTTAAATCATAGTTCCCCATTTCTTCTTCAAATTGAAACAATTCTTTGTATTTCTTTTCTTTTCTAAAATCGTCTATCACTTCATTTTGAGCAATTCTTTTTGCCCATGAAAAAAATGACGTACCAACTTTGTACTGATCTATTTTTGAAATTATTTTAAGAAAAGAATTGTTTACCAATGACATTTGTTCTTCCGTATTCTTTTTATATCGCACAACCACACTCATCAAAACTGAATAAGTTTCCTTATACAGCTTTGTAATGACCTTTCGGTCACTGTCTTTAATAGACTTTATTAGCGAGTCAGTAATTTCCAATCTACGGTTTCAATTTGTGCAGAATAACTATTCTACGGTATTTTAAGTTGCTTAACTGCCTCCTCTGCCAAAGCATATCTAAATAAGGTTCGTTGATATAAACGGGAATAGTTTAGAATAGGGGGGGCAAAGTTTCATAAATTACGGTACATTGCGGAACGTTGAAAAATATTAAAGAGTTGCATCTGGTTTTTTAAATGGTGTCGAATAAAAAAAATTAACATTGGTTAATTTTTTATGTATATATTAAGCCATATTGTCATCATTATTAAAGTCTCCACGGATATGAAGAAAAAGCAGATATTAATTTTAATCCTGCTCCTAATAGCTGGTTTTATAGCTACAAACCTGTTCTTTTATTTTAAGACAACAACTTTGAGAGCGGAGAAAAAGTTTCATGTTTCACTAATACTTAAAGCGTCATCAATAGAACAGGATTCTTTTGAACAGCTTGCAAAAATGGATGACCTAAGTGAGACTGAAATTGGAGAAGGGACCTTAATATTTGTAAAGCGACACAACGAATTAAGAAAAAATGCATTTTTAGATACTTTAGATCTGCGATTGAAGCAATTAAACAGTTATATAGACAATCCAAATGACAACATTCAACCACAAATATTAAAGGGACTTTACGTTAACTTGAATGCAGAATGCCGCAAGGTGATGATAAACTTGTTGAGGCTGAATAGAAAGATAGACAACGAGTTAGCGGGTTATTTCAATTTTGGCTTTTCATTCATTTTCTTTGTTTCAGGTGTAACGTTTTTGATCCTATTGATTTCTTTGTTTCGGATAAAAAGTGTCGACTAACTTTTTTGATTTAACGAAGCTTGTTAAAGGTTTTGTTGCTTAACTTTAATAAATCATTACGGTTCTATTTGCATGAATATTAAACTAACCCTATTAATTCTTTCAGTTTCCTTTTTGTCGCAAAGCCAAATCCAAACTGAAAAAGGTAAAATCTACCGTTGGACTCGGGTTTATAACGACGAGATGAATAGCTCATTTTTCCAGAGTTTGTCGGAAGCTGAGCGAAACAATGATTTTCTGGGAATGATATATAGAGGAGTTGAAGACAAGAATATCTCTATTTATTTTGACACAGTTGCTATTGGCAATTTTGGCAAATGGCTAAAGATACCCGAGCAGAAATACTATTTAAATCCAAAATCTCCTGAAATTAGCTATACATTCTTCAACCTAGATTATCTCAAGGTGCTAGAAGAAAGTATAAAACCAAAAAAGAATTCAAATGGCGATTCTCTCTTTTTTCTTAATACAGACGGAACTAAATCGTATCAGTTTGAATACACAAAGCGACAATTAATAGCGAAAGATATCTATTATGTTGAATTGTTGGAAGTTGGTAAGTACAATAGAAGGAAAGATACAATAGATTTTAGCCTTTTGGCAATAGGCCTTTATTTACCATATAATAAAAGCACTGTCTGGCTGGATTACTCTCAATTAAATCAGAAAATTGGAACATCAGATGATTTCATTTTCTTGAAAGAAGTAGAAAATAAAAATTACCATGGATTTCAGTATCGCCAAGAAGGTTTTAATCCAGGAATTATGGATATTGACCCGTTTATACGAAGAATAAAAATTGAAAAGAATAAGGAATCCCAAAGCCTGTTTACAGAAGAATTTTTTAATCCAATTTCTTCTCTGGTTAATTCAGGTAAAATGGACATATTTTTAAATTACCGAAAAGAACCTTGGGACTATCGCTGGGAACAAAAAAACTTTGATATTCCATTAGTTGACACAATAGCCTTTAAAAAAAGAAAATTTGGGAATTATCAACTTTTGGCGAGAAAAGGTCCGGTTGCCATAAATAAATATGGTGATACCCTTTTTCAATCGGATGCCTTCGGGAATCAAACACTGACTTATGAGTCTGATATTTTTATTCATTTTAAGTTAAAGGATCTGAAAGAAGTTCGAATTCATGAGAAAGCAATTCGAACGCCTAATTACCCTGCAATATTTGAACCTGAATCAATAGTGTTTGTAATTGAAAGAAAAGGAATCGAAAGAGAGTTGTTTTTACTTGATATAAAACAGATAAAGAAATACGAAGAACTATTCAAAAATGAAGAGTGGTACCAATATTTAATCTTTGCGAAATATCCTGGTCAGCAGTATTACCAATCGAGATAATTAATGGCCAATTATAACAAAATAAAAAAGCTGCCTTCAAACGATTGAAGACAGCTTTATCAATGTTTAGGTTGAATTATTTTTTAATCAAACGCAATGTTTGAGTATTATTTGAATTAAGATCATGAATTTTCACAAAATAAACTCCAGCATTCAAATTTGATGCATTCAATTCAATTTTGTTGCTTCCTTCAAGTAAGCTATAATTAGAGCTGAAATTTGTTTGTCCTGCTAAGTTTACTATTGAAACTTCAATATTTCCTTGATTTTTAGAAGACATTTCAATTACGAATTTCTCTTCAGTTGGATTTGGGTATAAGGCTAGTCCTGTAATCGATTCAATTTCATCAATCGATGCTGATGCTCCAGGAGGAAGAACATTCAATGTTGTTCCACTTGCTTTCACAGAAACAATAATAGTGTCACATGTTGTGCTTGTGCAAGAAGAATTTGGATCAGAAACAGTCAGGCAAACTAAAAAGGCCCCAAGACTATTATAAGTATGAGTAGGATAAGCTTGTGTGCTAGTCGAACCATCACCAAAATCCCAAAGGTAGGTTAAACCTAAAGCTGGAGTTCCACCAGTAGAATTATTCCAACACCAATAAACTCCTTGATTTGTAGAGTCTTGTATAATTGTGAATGCGGCTTGGCATGGAGGCGGGGTATTTATTCCTATAATAGTAATAGTGCCAGCCAAGCTATCCCAGCATCCAGCTAATGAATCTCCGATTGCAAAAAAGTAATTGTATGTTCCATCAGCTGTATACTGAATTGTTCCAGAAGTAGTTAATGGTTGAAGTGGAAGATAATTAACGCCACCTGGTCCGTTGTCTGTTTGAAAATAAGAATACGGTCCGTTACCAGCCGTTGATAAATCTGTAATTGTGAACTCACCAGGATTACCTGTTGGTGTCATGGTTCCATTTGCATTGCAAGGAGATTGCGCACTTGCAAAATTGGTGAAAAATGTTCCTGTTGAAAGAAACAAGATCAGAGTAATTTTTTTCATAATGTGTTAATTTAATGTTTGTACTAATCCAAACGAAAGTCAATTTTGTTTCGGGGGGGATTCGTTCAACATTCATGTGTTTTTTTGACAGAATTGTGTTGTAAATCTAAGGCAATTCTGTAACTTCATTCGCGTAAACCGTTCACAATCTATGAAAACCACAAAAATACCACTGATATTTTTCCTTTTGTGTTCTTTTTTCACAAGTGCACAACTATCGATTTCTGAATCAAACGGGGAAGTCTACAGATGGATATTAATCGAAAATAATAAAGAAAATAGTCACTTTTTTGAAACGAAGGAACTTCCGACACCACAAGACGACTTTACTCTTGCCGTTAGAAGGCTAGTTGAGAAAAATGAGATTTCCATTTATTTTGATTCCGTTGCATTGAATGAAACTGGCGTTTTTTATAATATTCCAGAGCACCAATATTTTTTAGATTTTGTAAATCCTGATAACAATACGGCTGTCACTCGTTTGGATTATCTGACCTATCAATACCAAAGTGACATACCATTAATGGACGAGTATGATCAACCCTTGATACGCATCAATGAAAACGGTAATGAAGAATTTGTTTATTCAGATATTTCCTTATACCCACTTATAATGAGCGAAGTAGCTTATTTTAAAATCCTTCAAAAAGGTAAAAAGGTGAATGAAATTCCTCAATTCGAAAAGCAGCCTCTGGCAATCGGGTTTAAACCAAAAAGTGGTGCCCGCGAAATGTGGTTTTCGTGGAAAGAGGTGGCTTCGAATACAGAACTGAATAAATTCAATTGTGTAAATAAAATTTTAGCGGGTGAATTTAAGAGTTTTCATTATCGACAATTTAACTGCGGACCAAACACAATTGAAAAAGAAACCAAAAAGATATATGGTGAATTAAAGAAAGGAGATAATTCGAATTTGTTTTCAAAAACAACCGCGAAAACTGGTGATTTAAAATCAGAATTTATAGAATTTATTGTTGATATGGTAAATCAAGAACTAATTGAACCGTATTATGGTATTTATTCCATGTCTGCTGATTTTCCGCATGATGAACAGCCATTTAATTTCAATCCAAATAATCTAACTTCTCCAATTATTGAAAACGAAGGGGACATGAAAATGCTCTCCCAAAAAGGGGCCATTTTAGTCGATAATACTGGCGAACCAATGATTTTTGAAGTGCAAGGACAAAAACCTCAATATGTGAGAAGCGAGGACGAATGGATGTATTTTAATAAGAATGACATTTCCAGATTTTGGATAATACAAGGAAAGGCATCAAGCGAAAATCCCGAGTTCAAAACCAATACAATTTTATTTTTTAAAACCTTCCAAGGAAAGAATCAACCGCTTTTTTTAATTGATATTAATGAACTCGGTGATTTCTTGGACAAACCAAATGTTGAAAAATGGTACAATTACCTTCGTGAAATTAAATTGACTAACGAACAAATTTTTATGCAATCCAGAGCAGGTGATTCCAATTCTGGTCGAATAGAATTTGGAAACTAAATTTTTCTTAGCTTCGATAAAATTAGATGCATGGAATTACTTGGTAAAATACTAATCGCAATAGTCGCAATAGAACATATCTACATTCTCTATATGGAAATGTTTGCTTGGGAAACTTTGGGGAAAAAGACTTTCAAAGGAGCTTTGCCAGACGAACTGTTTAAACCAACTAAAACTCTAGCCGCAAATCAAGGATTGTACAATGGATTTCTCGCGGCAGGATTAATCTGGTCACTTTTCATTCAAGATCCGCTTTGGTCTTTTTATGTTGCTGTTTTCTTCCTAAGTTGCGTTGTTATCGCAGCAGTATATGGTGCTATGACGGCTTCACGGAAGATATTGATAGTTCAGGGTTTTCCTGCTATTGTGGCTTTGGTAGTGATTCATTTGAAATGACTTAAATCCTATCCGCCAATTCCAGCCAACGATCCGTCTTCGCTTCTATAGCATCAACTATTTTCTTCAGCTCCATTCCAGCTTTGGTCAATTCTTCGTTGCTAGCGTCTCCAGAAGACAATACAGCCGTGAATTCATCCTTTTTCGTTTCCAAGTCTTCCAACTCTTTTTCCAAGCCATCGTACTCCAACTTTTCTTTGAACGAAAGCTTCTTTTTTTCTTCAGAATCTTGCGATTTTGATGGAGTAGGAGTCTCAGGAGCTTTTACTTCCAAAACTTTTGTTTCTGCTGGTCGACTAGGACCTTTCGAATCTACCTCACGGAATGCCGTATAGTTTCCAGTAATGTCTTTAATTACACCTTCTCCTTCAAAAACGAATAGGTGGTCGACCATTTTGTCCATGAAGTATCTATCGTGGCTTACAACGATCAAACAACCTTCGAATTGACGCAAATAGTCTTCCAAAACAGCCATAACGAAGATGTCCAAGTCATTTGTTGGCTCATCAAGAATCAAGAAGTTTGGATTGGACATTAAAACCGTCAATAATTTCAAACGTCGCTTCTCGCCACCACTTAGTTTGTAAACAAACTGATAGTGCATGTGCCGCGGGAAAAGGAATTTCTCTAGCAATTGCGCAGCCGATAGCTGTTTTCCTTTTTCCAAAGGAATGTATTCAGCTATATCGCGAATAACGTCTATTACTTTTTTATCGTCAGCAGTTTCTATTAAGTCTTGACTGTAATAACCAAAATGAACGGTTTCTCCAACGGTAATTTTTCCAGAATCCACAGGGATTTTATCTGTAATCATTTGAAGGAAAGTACTTTTCCCTGTTCCGTTTTTTCCAACAATTCCCAATCGTTCTTTACGCTGGAAATGGTAAGAGAAATTATCAAGAATTTTCAAACCTGGCCAAGATTTAAAAACCTTATGGAATTCAACAATTTTTGAACCCAAACGTTCCATTTTTACTGGAATGTCCATTTCATCTTCATCCAATCGGGTTGAGGCAGTTTCTTTGATACCATCGAAAGCTTCAACACGTGCTTTTTGTTTCACTCCACGTGCTTTTGGCTGACGCCGAATCCATTCTAGTTCTTTTTTGAATGTGTTTCGCGCTTTTCCAACGGTAGAAGCCAATTGTTCCTGACGTTCTGCTTTCTTTTCTAAATAATACGAGAAGTTTCCTTTGTACTTGTAAAGTGTTTCGTCTTCTAACTCTAAAATAACGTCGCAAACTACTTCTAAGAAGTAACGGTCGTGCGTTACCATTAATATCGTTGATTTTGACTTAGAAAGGTATTCTTCCAGCCATTCGATCATGTCCAAATCCAAGTGATTGGTTGGCTCATCCAAGATGAGAATATCTGCTTCCGAAACCAATACTTTTGCAAGTGCAACTCTCTTTTGTTGACCTCCAGAAAGCATGCTAACTTTTTTCGTCGTATCATCCAATCGAAGTATTGAAAGTATTTGCTCAATTTTAGCTTCGATGTCCCATGCATTCAAGTCAGTTAGCGCTTGCATACTGTCGTTCATCAGCTCCTGGTCTCCGTTTCGGAGTGAAAGCGTATAATTTCGGATAGCAACCATTTCAGGCATGTCTCCACCTAAAACAGCTTCCAAGACAGTCTTTTTCCCATCAAGATTTTCCGCTTGTTCCATGTAAGCGATAGACAAATCGTTACGGTAAACGATACGACCGCTGTCAATCGGTTCAATATCATTTAAGCAGCGCAAAAGAGTAGATTTCCCACTACCATTTTTTGCTACAATAGCCATTTTGTCTCCTTGGTCTAGACCAAAAGTGACATCTTTAAAAATCGTGCGAACACCAAAAGTCTTGGTGATATTTTCAACCGAAAGTACATTCATATATTAACGAAGACGATTCAAAGAATCGAGCAATTTTTTGTCACGGTTGATGCCAGTATTGGCTAAGAAAGTAAATGGGAATCCGATTACGAGTAAAAAGAATCCTAAATCTAAGTGTTTTGCTGTTATTCCATTTGCAACCTGAGATGCTCCGAAGTAAAAGAAAAGTAAAACACTTACTAAGACAGCGAAATAAGTGTAGAAAAACATACGTCCGAACTTGTGTTGGCGCGGTAATTTTTTAAATGACAATAAAGTAGCTAATCCAATGATCATTAAACCAATTCCAATGAAGTAGCCTGGAAAAGATGCTGAATAATCCGTTTGTCCAGCAATAGCTTCTGTTTGTTTTACGCCGAAAGAAGATAATTGTAATTCAGCTTTTTCCGTGATGAAAGAGAAAAGAGTTGTTCCGTAAGTCACTATCCCTAAGCAAATTAATGCAATGAATAGATAGACTGATTGAATACGTTGAATCATGATGTAATATTTTTTGCAAAATTAGTCAGATTATTGGCAAGAGCCTAAATTCTTGACTTTACTTTTCGACGAATTGAATTTTCAAATTTTCAAGAGTCGTAAGTCCATGTGAATTTGAGAATTGTATTGAAAGGGTGTCGGAGCTTAAGATATCTTCCGGAAAAACATAGTCTGATTCAAAATGAGAAGATTCATTTATATTCTCAATTCTCATCCCGACAAAATCAGTTTGAACTTGTGTCCAATCATCTCCTTTTTTCAAGAAAACGAGCACCATTGGAATGTTGTTCTTGTCTCGTATTGTCATTTTGCCCTCGAGGCTAATTCCTTTAATGTTTTGGAAATCAGATGAATCAATCACTGTTTTAAACAGATCTTGATTAATCATGTGTTCTATTTGGAAGGTATTATTTTTGACTGTTGCTGACTCTACAAAGGAATTTGAGTTTTTATCGTACAATAAGGTCTTTGACACCTTTTCAGGTTCTTCAAGCTGAGCGGGTAGTTCAATAAAATACTTCCATTGCAAACGACGGTCGGTTTTTAAGAAAATGAAATCATAACGCTCTTTTGACATTTCTGAATAATGAAGGATTCCGAACTCAAATTGATGACTTAAAATGAATTGAAAGTAGATACAGAAAGTTATTATAGGTAAAACGATTGCTCGGACTAGCCAATTGCCTTTGTGAAGTATGATAGCGATGCCAACTGCGAATAACAGACTTATGTCAACCATAGGACGCATTCCAACACTTCCTCCGTACCACCAACACCACCAAGCTGCGGTAATATATGTGAAGATCAAAAAGAAGAATAACGAAACTAGGCTTTCTGTTCGGTGTTTTTTCATTGAGAAAACATAGCCTAACAATGCGAAAAATGTCAATGGAGCATACATGAACAAGCCTTTTCTGTAGCCGAAAAGGACCTTCCAAAAAGGTGGGTTGTTCCAGTTTTCAAAGGTTTCAGTGGAATAAAGATTAAACTGCAGATTACCAGTCTGGTAGTAAACATTCAAATATTGAATGAATACAACAGAACCAAAGCAGAGGATAGCCAACGCTGTTCTTGGTAAAGAATTGAATAAGTTGACTTTTAGAAAGCTCCAAGCATCTTTTAAAGAAGGAAACAAGGCAAAATAAAGCAAAACCACTATGCCATTAACAGGGCGCAGCAAAAGGGTCAATCCTAATGTCATAGCAATAAGTGGGAGCCATTTACTGTTACGACTATCCCGCCAAATCAATAACAAATAAATGAACAAGGCTATAATTGCGAAGGAATAAACATGCGATGCCAAAGGTTCATTGATAGTGTAAAATAGGAGAGGAGTTCCCAGCGTTACAGCAATCAAGCTTATAGCAGCTGCCAAAGGAGCGATCTTAAGCCTTATCATAACCAAATAGGACATAAATACACCGAGCAACAAAAAACAGATAGCGCCAATAGCAATCCATCGCTGATAAGGATAGCTGTATCCGTCAGAATTAAACTTGGAGGAGTGAAAATAATGCGCGGTAAGGAAAAATGGAATTTGACAAATAGCAACACCCGGAAAAAACTTGTTCATTCTTCCTTCATCTGGGTGTGCGTAATTACCAAATTCACCAAATTTTGCATTGGGATAATTTGGTAAAAGTGAATCTATGAAAAAGTAATCTGGATCGTGGTAAATAAAATGTTGTGGCAGATAAGCGTAATATCCTGAACCGTCGGAACGAATGATAGGTCTATCCAAACGTTCTGTATCTGACCAGTTGTGGTATTTACTACTTTGAAATTTTAAAACACCTGCCAATATTATCAACAGAAGTAGGAGTATCCCTGTTTTTCCTTGTGAAAATTTCAGTATCTGCTTAAGCATAAGCTTTTTGCAAAAGATAAAAATCGAGAATTACCATGGCTGTCATTGCTTCAACGATAGGAACTGCTCTAGGGACAACGCATGCATCATGTCGACCTTTTCCTTGAATTTCTCTTGTCTTCAAATCGGCATCTATTGTGTTTTGAATTTTGGCTATTGTTGCAACTGGTTTAAAAGCCACGCGGAAGTAAATAGGCATACCATTCGTTATTCCTCCTTGACTTCCTGCGGAGTAATTTGTAGATGTTTTTCCTCCTTCTAAAAATAAATCATTGTGCTCAGAACCATTCTTTGTAACAGATTCAAAACCAGCGCCAAACTCAACTCCTTTTACAGCGTTGATTGAAAACAAAGCTTGTCCTAAAACAGCATGAATTTTATCAAAAACAGGTTCACCTAAACCGATTGGTAAGTTGACAATTTTACATGCAACACAGCCACCAATGGAATCTCCTGAAGCTTTCGTTTCTTCAATCAAACTTTGCATGTGCATAGCAGTCATTGAGTCGGGACATCGGACAATTGAGGTTTCGATTTGGTTATCGGTATATTCTAATTCTGAGCTATGCTGATTTTTCCAAGGTAAACGAATGTCACCAACTTGGTCAACAAAACCTTGAAGTTGTATTCCTTTTGAATTTAAATATTGAATGGCAAGTCCGCCTGCAACGACCCTAGCGACCGTTTCTCTAGCGCTACTGCGTCCTCCACCTCGATAATCGCGAATACCATATTTTTGGTCGTACGTAAAATCTGCATGCGAAGGACGGTATACGTCTTTATTATTGTCGTAGTCCTTGCTTTTAGCGTCATTGTTACGAATTAGAAATGCAATCGGCGTTCCAGTAGTCTTTCCTTCAAAAATGCCTGAAAGAAACTCGATTTCATCGTCTTCTTTGCGTTGTGTCGTGATTTTTGACTGACCAGGTTTGCGTTTTGCTACAAAACGGTTCAGTTTTTCAAAATCTATTTCAAAATTACTTGGAAATCCATCTATCGTTCCGCCAATTCCAACGCCGTGAGACTCACCAAAAGTGCTCAAACGAAGTAATGTACCGAAACTGGATCCTGACATAATTTAATTACAGATTGTTTGTTCGCAGATGGCTAATATTTTTCGAACTTCTTCCAAAGTTGGAGCTTCAGCATACGTTCTCAAAACTGGTTCAGTTCCTGAAGGACGTATCATTAACCAACGGTCGTCATCAAAGAAATATTTGAATCCATCCAAAGTTTGAACTTCACGGACATTATATTCGCCGAACGATTTGTAAGCATTTGATTTGCAATTTGCTATAATAGTTTGCTTCAAGTCTTCAGTAATATGTAAATCACTTCTTTCAAAGCCAAATTTTCCAACTATTTCATACACTTCAGCAATCAAATCATCCAAAGATTTACCTGATTTGGCCATGTATTCCCAAACGATTAATCCCATCCAGATTCCATCTCTTTCGGGAATATGACCTTTCACGGCGATACCTCCAGATTCTTCTCCACCAAGTAAAACATCTTCTTCAACCATGATTCCAGCAATGTACTTGAATCCGATTTTCACAACTTCGTACGGAAGATTGTAATGCTCCGCCATCGTTTTCACGCGAGGAGTTGTACTAAAAGCTGTAGCCACTTTGCCATTCATGGCCTTGTATTTCACTAAATAGTGAATTAATAACAAAATGATATGATGAGAATCTATGAATTCACCTTTTCCACTGTACAAACCAATTCTATCGGCATCGCCATCCGTGGCAAGTGCACAATCAATTTTCCCATCGGTTTTGATGAAGTTTTCAAGTTCCTGTAAATTCTTCGCAATTGGCTCCGGTGCTTGTCCGTAAAAAGAAGGATTCATTTCACAATGCATCAACTTTACATTAGGCAAAATACGCGGCATGACTTTCTGACCAGCGCCATACATTGCGTCATACATCAAGTTTAATCCACTGTTTGCAATTGCTTCTAAGTCAAAATTTGCTTTAACATGGTCTACATATCTTGTTTCCATGTCGTGCATTTCCAATAACCCACTTTTCAATGCGTCGTCAAGAGAAATACTTGCTAAATCTAAGCCATGTGTATCTGGAATAATATCTTCTATATCTTGTACCAATTCAGGCGCCAAAGGTCCACCGTAATGAGCTTTTAGCTTGTATCCGTTGTAACTTGGCGGATTGTGACTTGCAGTAAGTACAACTCCCAGAGATGCTTTCAATTGTTTTGTAGCAAGAGAAACCATAGGAGTAGATACCATTTCGGTTGCCATCAATACTCGTACTCCTTCGTTTACGAACACTTTAGCGGCTACATCCATGAATAATTTTCCAGCGAATCTGCAGTCGTGACCGATAACTACACTTGGCTCATTGAAATTTTCTTTTAACCATTTCGCCGTTGCAACGCTTACTCTAGCGACATTATCTGTTGTAAATTCTTCTGCTATGATGGCTCTCCATCCGTCAGTTCCAAATTTTATTTTTGTTGTCAAATCGTTTCGTTTTTTAAGAGAGCAAATATAAGGAAATCATTAGGAAAAAGTTGAGAGAGAAGAGTTTTAAAGTGAAAAGTGCTTTGCATTATGCTACTCATAACTCTCCACTCTTTTAAACTTTCCACTTTTTTAAGTTCCCCATAAAAAAAGTTAAACCCTCCTTTAAAATTCTTACTCCAATTTAAAACAATTACCTTTCCCTTTCTGTTTATTAAAAGTATGATTGGTCACCGTTTTTTAGAATTTGTTCCAGAAGATTTATCGCCCTTTGACAAGTTGTTTGATTTATTCAAGCAATTGCTCACCTATACCAGTGGTGATGTGGACGAGGCGATTTCTTGGTTGACGGAATTGGACAAAGAATACAAGATAACAACTCCTGAATACGGTATCGATGATTTTGTCCAAGAATTGAAAGATCGAGGTTATCTGAAAGACCAGACCGATGGCAATGGTGGAATGAAAATCACAGCCAAAACCGAACAAAGCATCCGTCAGCAAGCTTTAGATCACATTTTTGGAAAACTGAAAAAAGGCAAAGGTGGCGATCACGGTTCTCGTTTTGGAGGAATTGGAGATGAAGCGTCTAGTGATACTAGGAGTTATCAATTCGGAGATTCTATGCAAGATATTGCTATGCTGGAATCAATGAAACAGGCTCAAATCAATAACGGGATTGGTGAATTTGCCATGACGGAAAATGATTTGATCATTCGTGAAAGTGAATTCAAAACACAAATGAGCACCGTTTTGATGATAGACATTTCGCATTCTATGATTCTTTATGGTGAAGATAGAATTACGCCAGCAAAGAAAGTTGCTATGGCTTTGGCGGAATTAATCAAACGAAAATACCCGAAAGACACTTTGGATATTTTGGTGTTTGGAAATGATGCTTGGCAAATTGAAGTGAAGGATTTACCTTATTTGACAGTTGGACCTTACCATACGAATACTGTTGCTGGCCTGGAATTGGCAATGGATTTACTCCGAAGAAGGAAAAGTGCCAACAAACAGATTTTCATGATAACGGATGGAAAACCAACCTGTTTGATTGAAGATGGAAAATACTATAAAAACAGCTTCGGCCTTGACGATAAAATATTGAACAAATGCTTCAACCTAGCCAAGGCGGCAAGGAGATTGAAAATTCCAGTTACAACCTTTATGGTGGCTTCAGACCCTTATTTGCAAGAGTTTGTGCATGATTTTACAGAAGCGAACAATGGAAAAGCATTTTACACCTCTTTACAAGGACTCGGCGAGTTTGTATTTGAGGATTTTGAACGGAATAAGAAAAGAACTTTTAGAAGATAAGATTATATGAAATTACCTCAAACATTAGGAGAATTAAAGAAAAGCGGATATCAGCCAAAATCCATTCAAACGGAAATGCGCGATAATTTGATTCTTGCTTTGAAAAATAAAACGGAGATTTTCGAAGGAATTATTGGCTACGAAGACACAGTAATTCCAGATATTGAGAGAGCAATTCTTTCTGGTCACAATATGAATCTGTTAGGGCTTCGTGGACAAGCGAAAACAAGAATAGCTCGCCAACTTACAGTTCTGTTGGATGAATATACACCAATAATTGAAGGTTCAGAATTGAATGACGATCCAATGATGCCTATTTCTCAGTTTGGGAAAGAGTTAGTTGCGGCGCACGGTGATAAAACACCGATTACGTGGTTGCATAGAAATGAACGTTACGTTGAAAAACTAGCAACACCAGATGTTTCTGTGGCGGATTTGATAGGTGATATTGACCCAATTAAAGCAGCAAATCTTAAATTATCTTATTCGGATTATCGAGTAATTCACTATGGAATTATTCCTAGAAGTAACCGTTGCATATTTGTTATCAATGAGTTACCGGATTTGCAAGCGCGAATTCAAGTGGCTCTTTTCAATATTTTGCAAGAGGGCGATGTTCAAATTCGCGGTTACCAATTACGTATTCCTTTGGATATGAAATTTGTGTTCACTGCAAATCCAGAAGATTACACCAACCGTGGAAGTATTATAACACCATTGAAAGATAGAATTGGAAGTCAAATTTTGACGCATTACCCAACAGACATTAACATTGGAAAGAAAATTACTGCTCAAGAAGCGAAATTGTCCCCAGATCAGAAAGCAAACATTGTTGTTCCCGATAAAATTGCAACATTAATTGAACGTTTGGCTTTCATGGCAAGAGACAGTGAATTCGTGGATGCTAAAAGTGGTGTTTCTGCTCGTTTAACGATTTCATCTTATGAATCTTTGGTAAGTACTATCGAAAGAAGAATGTTAGTGAACGGTGAAAAGAAAGGAATTGCCAGAATTAGCGATTTACAAGGTGTCTTACCTGCTATCAACGGGAAAGTGGAATTGGTTTACGAAGGCGAACAAGAAGGAGCAGGAGCGGTTGCTCAGCATTTGGTTTCGTCCTCAATCAAAGAAGAATATTTGTTGAATTACCCCAATCCAAAGAAACTCAAGAAACAAGGCGATAAAAACCCTATGCAGCCAATTCAAGAATGGTTTTCTTCGGGAAATCATATTGATTTGATGTTGATGGCTTCTTCAAAAGACTACGAGAAAGCCTTAAAAAGTGTTAGTGGACTTGAGAATTATGTAAAATCTGTATTCCCAGGATTAAAAGGAGAAGAACTTCTACTAGAAATGGAATTCGCATTGTACGGCATGGCCGAGCATTCACTTTTACTAAGAAATAACTTGGTGAAAGGCACTCAATTCAAGGATTTGGTTGGTTCGATATTTTCTGAAGAAGATTTTTTTAGAGGAAACTAAATTAAAAGTGGAGAGTGTAAAGTGGAGAGTACTTTACACTTTAAAACTCTCCACTTTACACTCCTAATAAGGTTCTTTTTATAAAGTAATTAGTTAGCTTTGTAGCATGCTTCTGTTTTTAAATGACATCGCGGGTTCTGAGATTCTTTTGATTCTTGTTTTTATATTGATTTTCTTTGGTTCGAAAAGCATTCCTGGTATTGCTCGAACGATGGGAAAAACGATTCGTCAAATTAAAGATGCTTCGCAAGAGGTTCAAAATGAGATAAAAAAGTCTGGAGCGAACATCAAAAAGGACATGGATTTGACCGGAATTATTAGGGAAACGGCGAGTGATATTCGTAAACCCTTGGATCAAATGGCAGTGGATGTTAACGAAGCAATGGATACGTCAAGAAAGCCATACACGCCTCCTAGACAAATGCCGAAACCCGAAGAAATAGTTGAAGGGGAAGCACCTACAAAGGTAGATGTAATTCCACCGGAACCGACTAGTCCTCCTGAATCGACGAATCCAACTGAACCGACAAATTCTTAAAGTAGAATGAAATACAATCTGTCAGAAATTACAGAAGTTATTCGCAACCGTCGAACGATTTATCCAGAGTTCTTTAGCGATCGTAAAGTGCATCGCGAACAAATAGAACTGTTGTTGAATAACGCAATTTGGGCTCCTACGCATGGAAACACACAGCCTTGGCGATTCAAAGTTATGATGGAAGACGCATTGCCAAAACTGAGCGATTTCATGGTTAGTACTTACAAAGAGCTAACTCCCGTTGATCAACATAGTGAATTGAGAATTGCTAAAATGACCAATCGTCCGCGCAAAAGTTCTGCAGTAATAGCAATTTGTATGGAGCGACAAGCTAGCGAAAAGATATCTGAACAAGATGAAATGTTAGCTGTAGCCTGTGCTGTCCAAAATATACATTTGACTTGCACAGCATACGGATTGGGAGGTTTTTGGGCTACTCCAGGAATAATCCATAGTCAACAAATGAAAGATTATCTTGGTTTGGGCGAAAAAGACAAATGTTTAGGCTTGTTTTTTGTTGGTTATCCAGCAGGCGAATGGCCAAAAGGTCAGAGAAAACCGATAGAATATATTACAGAATGGAAAACCCAGTAGATCACACGATTGATTTGGGGTTTGTCAATTATGTTCAGCACCCTGAAAATAAAAATTACATCGTTTTTCGATTTGCCGATGGTCAGCGCGCAGAAACATTTGAATTCTTACTAGTTGAACAGAAGCTTTGGTTTGAAAAAGGGGAGGAAGTCAAGCGAAATAAACCCTATTTTATGTATGCTGTTCACAAATCTGATTTTAAAAAAGTTGAACAGATAAACTACGACACCGAAGCAAAACATAAAAAACCTATTATTCCGTTTAAAGCCTTGCGCTGGTCATTATTAATGTTCTCATTTTTTGTATTGGTTTTGGCTACGGTTGGTTATTGTAAAGCGCAAAACAAGCTAGTTGAATCAAAAGTTATTACCGGAAAATAAATGGTTATAGTTTAATAGACAATTATCAGTATTTTCAGCGAAAAATAAGTACATGAAAATTTCTCTAACCTTCGTGATTCTTTCAATGCTCGGTTTTTCTGCGTTTGGTCAGGAAATTAAAGAGGTAAGAGAAAAATTTCCCACTCATTTTGCTTTTCAATTGAGAGGTTTGGTTCCAAATAAGTTTTCAGAACAGAGAACCAATACAGTTTTCAATGACACGTTAACTTCTTCCATTAAATCGAATTATGGTTTTTCTTTTGGTGGAGTTATTCGAAGAAGATATACCGATAGACTTGGTATTGAAATGGGTTTAAATATCTGCAAACGATATTACGATGTTTCAACAGGTATTCCGGATAGTAATCAATTCTTTACAAAAGATTTCGCATTCACTAATTTTGAATTACCTGTTAATGGATTGGTTTTCATTAAATTAAGTGAACGTTTTTTCACCAATGCTGGTTTGGGAATTAGCGCTATTTACAAACCATCGAGTGTGGCTGCTGAGGAATTCAAGGAAAATAAAGGTGAGTTTTCAATGGCGGGAATCGTTGAAAAGAAATTCAACTTGAACATAAACGCACAATTAGGCTTTGAGTTTGTGAGCGATAGAAGTGGAATCTTTTATCTAGGCGGATCCGCGCATATTCCTACAGGAACTCTTTTCTATTTTTATTCAAAATACAATTATGCGAATTCGGATATTTTCAGCGCGGTAGTTTATAATCAACGTTCTCCATTTTTTACATTAGACTTGCGGTTTTATTTCCCGACAATCAAAAACAAAGGTGACCAACCACTGCGCGGTCCAATAGAATAATATGATTCCTAAAAAAGCACAAGAATACATTGACAAGCTAGGTCTATTGCCTCACCCAGAAGGTGGATTTTACAAAGAAACCTACAGAAGTGCAGTGAAAACAGGCGATAGAAACCTAATGACAGCGATTTATTTCTTAATCACTTCCAACAATATTTCTCGTTTCCATAGAATCAAAAGCGACGAAATGTGGTATTTCCATGACGGTAGTCCACTTTCAGTTCATACTTTGGACAAAGAAAATGGTCACCAAGTTCATAAAGTTGGATTGAACCTTTCAAATGGTGAAAACCCTCAACTTCTAGTTCCAGCAAATACTATTTTTGGAAGTTCCTTAGATGAGGAAAATGCATTTTCGCTCGTATCCTGCACAGTAGCTCCAGGATTTGATTTTGCCGATTTCGAATTGTTTACCACACAAGATTTGCTTAGTCAATTTCCAGATTATGAGGAGATTGTGCGGAAAATGAGTTAGCTAATATTTTGAAACTCATTTACTATATAAACAATAAAGGAACCAGTGAATATAGTTCCAATTCCGAACCAAGTCCATCGTTTAACTTGTTTGTTTCGATAGTATACATCAACTTTTCTAATGTTGCTATCAGATATTTCGAGAATTCCGTTTTTTAGGTTGAGTGAATCAACGTAAATGTGTGTTTGGTAAACAAAATTCTTATCTGCGCGCTTATTCTGCAGTTTTCCTTTCGGATGTTCCTTCATATAATTGTATACCGAGACTCTTTTTTTTATGGATTCGTCACTTTTATTCAAAGGCGAAAACTCACCAATAAGAATAGCGTTTTCGACACAATCGGATTTCCATTTTTTGTATTCTTTTTTGATTTGGCCCATGTATTCAGGACCAAATCGAGCGTTTTTTAAACTGAACAAGCTGTCACCAAAATGGACAACATAGTAATTTTCTCTTTTCCTATCAGAATAAGACTTGCTTTCCCCATAGTTCTTTATTGTGTTTACCACGTTTCTATTGGTATCCGTTAAAATTCTATGTTGGTAATGTCCGCATGAAAACAGAAAGAATATTGATAAACCAGTAACGACAAAAGCGGCGCCTTTCGTAAAATGTTTTTTTAAAATTGATTTCATTTTAATTGAGTTTTGAAACTGAATTTAGAATTACTAAACTTTTTTGGTATAACTGCTAAAGTCAGAAAAGATAGGGTTGTTAAACTTCCTAGAACCATAGTGTTTACAGCAGTTTGTGATTTGCTTCCGTATGGATTTTGCTCTAGTGAATTTTTGCCAACTATGGTTGCCGCAATGCCCAGAGATACGCCAACTACAGATAGAAAAGCTTTTTCAGCATAATATTTTTTTATGAAAATAATCTTGTTCAATGGTATTTGAACATTTTTCAATTGTATACTTTGAGAATCTACTTTTGTAAGCTTCCCTCTTAGGGATGAGTATCTTCCAGTACTTGAAATGTATTTGATTTTCATTTGACTACCTTTTCTAAATAAGAAAGTTTTACCATTTGAAAATTTGGTAATTATAAAAGTTGAATCACCTGATAGTAAAATTGTTTCATCATTCGAATTCAACGAAGGTATATTTCCAGTCAATGAAAATGACGCTAGAGCGAATAAAAATGTGAACGAAAATAGTAAAGCGTACCGCATATTATTTGTTTTATGTAAACCTAATCTTAATAAATTAAGAAAGACAATCGAATTGCACAGAAGCGTATTTCAATATTGCGCTTTGCGCATATTTTAATAATTCATTCTATAAAAAAATAGCTAGATGTAACGATTCAACCGTCATACGTTAGTATAATGAAAGTACAATTTCATTCATTAATTCTCATACCAATGAAAAAACACTACTTCTTTCTCATACTTCTAAATTTCTTTTTTGCCGAATTTGCTATTGCTCAAGATTGCGAATCTAAGGTGGTTATGATACTCAATAACATCTCAACTGGCGGCTATTTCTCAGGTCAAAAGGTTCAGCTTATCAGCTTTTCCACAAATAAAGTTTTTACGGAAACGAGCAATGCAAAAGGAGAAGTTACATTCCAACTTCCTTGTGATGAACGCTTTGATGTGAAGATTTCAAACTACGCTGCGAAAGACGAAATCAAATCTCCCGTGAGGGCAAATAGTATGTCTAGAAGAACGTATTCCTACGAAGCTGATATGGCTGAGAAACGCTTGGCAGCGGCAATGAATGCTGGTCAAAAATCAATTGTTGACAAAGCGATAGGCAAGTTGCCCGATACAACTTTTGTCAATGGTTCTGCAATGCGGCCGCCTAGCGATTTAGACAATTATTCTAAACTGGATATCACTTTAATCGATTTGAAAAGTCAGCCTCTAAGCGATGAACAGATTATTTTTACCGGAAGAAATAGGAATAAATCGTTCAAAGCGGTTACGAGCCCAAGTGGTCATGTGCTTGTTTATCTTCCAAAAGGAGATATTTATAACATCAATTTTCAATACCATAAGAACTATCGGATAGAAGAACTTGAATATTCCATTGGCACAACAGTAGTTCGCATAGATATTCAATACATGGGAACAAAAGAGTATTTGCGAAGAAGGAAAGCGGAAGAGGAGCGTATGGCACAAGAAAAAAAACGTGCTGCTGCAGCTATTGCCAGAGGAAGTCGCGAGTATGAAGAAGACAGGGTTCTAGAAACAGTTATGGATAGAAACAACTGGACAAATAAATTGCTCATAAGTGATGTTTCATCTGAAATGCTCGACTATGCAAAGAAATTAGCCAATTGGTATATTAAAAACCGTAAACCAGGAGAAACAACTCAGTTTGTTCTATACAATAATCAGCAAAGACATGGCAGCACAAAGCCTGGGAATGCCTTTCATTTGGAGAATCCTGACTTTGACGAACTGAACAAATTAATAGATTATGTATACGCCAATAAAGGTTTGGAGGGTGCAAAGCATGATTTGAAAGGATTAATTGTAGGTGATGGCATTGCGAAGAACTACAAGGATGTTATACTTTATGTCGACAAAGATGCAGCGTTACATGATTACGAGTATTTCAAGCAGTTGAAAGCGCCAGTCCATGTAGTTCTTTGTGTCGACCCGAGACGACCGAATGCTCAACATCTAACGATTGCCTGGAAAACGAAAGGTAGCGTTCATACCTTATCTGGAGATTTCACAAACATCGGCAAGCTAGTTGAAGGAGATACTTTCGAAATTGAGGGCTACAAATACAAGATTATGGGCGGGGAATTTGTGCTGATTTCTTAAACAAAAATTAGATCAATTCTATTTTATCTATCATCAACTCGAATTTTTCTTCTTTCTTGTTGGCTATCAAAAAAGTTATTTCTTCAAAAGAATCACTTGAGAAGTTCGGTTGATTTATTTTTCTTCCGCGGAATGATGGATACATATCCTTTAAAGCAATTTCAACTTCTTCCCATTCACCACTTGTTGAAAAAGTAGTAATGAAGGAATAGGAATCTTTTGAATTCAATCTAATTCTGAATTGATAAGATTTACCGTCGCCACGAATTTTAATTCTAACTTTTGTGTATCCTTTCACACTGATTTCACCACATTCATAGCGCACGGAAGAGAATCCACCATAGTTTTTCAGCGAAACATCACCTGAAAAAGCGCCATGACCATCACTGTTCAGTTTAAATGAGCCTGAAGATTGTCCACCCATGACTACATCATCAACTACAGACCATTTTTTGAGATCCGTGTTTTTGTTGAATTCGATAATTAACTTCGGAGAAATAGAGGAAAATAAAATGGACATTAATAGTGCGAGTTTCATGATAAAATATTTGTTTCATACAAACAAGTATCAATCAACTTATGTTCACGACTTCTTAAGATGCTCCAGTATTTTGCTAGTCTTTTGTCGTAAAGTGTTCATAAAACCAATGTGCGTTTTAGCAATTCCAGTTCGTTTTGAAACATGGTTGATAAATTTCATTTCACGTTCAGGGTCTTTCAATAAATCAGTAGAAAGAACTATAAAACGAGTGGTTACGCTTTCGCCAACAAAGACTAAATCGCTGATTTTCTGAGCGTAACCCTGATCCACGTGAAGAGTATTATTGTTTTGAAGGACCATTTCAAGTCGCTTGAGTTCTTGATAATACTCTATTATTTCGTTACGAAGGCCATTGTCTTTCAAAAGACCTAAATTTCCAGTCGAAACCAAATCTTCGAATGTAGGATCTGTTCGGACAAAGGTCTTCCGCTCAGTCAGAGTCATTAGCATAGCACACATAAGGCTATCGAACACTATCGAATCGGATCCCAAATAGTCATTCAGAATAGTATTTCCCGTTTTGCTATATTTTCTTTCATATTGTAATTGTATGTCAATAGATTTCAGTTGATTCTCGAGATCCCGTTCTAGATTTTCCAGGTATCTAGCTTCCTTTTTAGACTCTTTTCTTACTTCGTTCCAATTATTAATTTGCAAAGCAATGAGAATACCAATCACAACAAGTATAATCTCACCTATAGCGTAAACAAGGTAAGCGGAAAACTTATTCTGTTTCAATAGTCGTTGTCTTATGTTTCGGAAGATTTTTATCATAGCATGTTTTGTGACAACTCGAGGTATTATTTTTTAGACTTTCCTTTTCTCCAAAAATACCATGTCAGACTTAAGAAAAGTATAGTCATTACAATTCCCATAGTTGGTAAAGACGAGCGTTTTGACGCTACATCATAAGCATTAGAAGTCATAATTCTATATGATTCGGATATTGCCCCGAAAGACATTATTCCAAATAGTACAGCTAAAACTTTATAAACGGATTTGTTCATTTTTTTGTGATTTTGTGACTGGCTTTGATAAATTAAAGCAGCACCAATTTACCCTAAATTACCAATAAATAGTAAACTATAAACCACTGCAAAAAAGACAAACAACAAATTCATTCCATAACTGCCAATTTTAAAGATGGGTTTTTGAGGAATTTGATACATAGGATAATACGCAAATTGAGTCGCAACTTTTCCTATCCAGTATGCACCAATTAAACCAGTTAAAGCAATTGCCAAATTAGAATGATTCTTCAAGTCTGACGGAATAAGAACGGCGATTAACCCAAATGAAAAATTTAACCCCTGAATATAACGACCGTAGGTTTTGGCGATTTCTTGGTTCAAAGGCTTCAACTTTTTCACATCATTGTACCAATCAAATACTTTGTGGCGAATGAAAGGGTAGATGAGCGCTGTGAATATTTGCCCTATTCCGCCAGCGATGATTATGTAGTTTGGGATGTTTAGTTTCAT
>CAXBNN010000014.1:0-70409 GCA_963977135.1 uncultured Flavobacteriales bacterium
CTTTTTGGTACTTTAAAACAAATTGAACAGAACGATTGCAGAAACCGCACTCACCATCATAGAAAACAATTTTGTCCGGAACACTTTTCATTACCGCTAATTTACGAATTATTGTTTGTTTTTTTGAGCCACGAATGCACGAATGAGCACGAATAGATAGTGGAGATTTCTGTATTGTTGCATACATTTCTTTTCTCACAGCATGAAACCAACTGCATTCTTTATAAACATAAAGCATTCGTGGCAATTCGTGCATTCGTGGCATGTATTTATCCTCACAAAACCTTATATTTGCCAAAAATTTTAGATAATGAAAAACGTAGCTGTAATCGGTGCTGGAACCATGGGAAATGGAATTGCTCACACTTTCGCGCAATTTGGATATAAAGTAAGTTTGATTGATGTTCAACAAGCAAATTTGGACAAAGGAATGGCAACTATTGCCAAAAATTTGGACCGTCAAGTTGCGAAAGAGTTGATTACAGAAGCTGATAAAGCTACTACTTTGGCAAACATTACAACGTTCACAGAAATGGCGAAAGGTGTTTCTGGAGTTGAATTGGTAGTTGAAGCAGCAACAGAAAACGTTGATTTGAAACTGAAAATCTTCAAAGACTTAAGCGATGCAACTCCTGAGAATGTAATTCTTGCAACGAATACTTCATCCATTTCCATTACTAAAATTGCAGCGGTTACAAATCGTCCAGATAAAGTAATTGGAATGCACTTCATGAATCCAGTTCCAGTTATGAAATTGGTGGAAATTATTCGTGGATATTCTACATCCGATGATATCACGAACCAAATCATGGATTTATCTAAGAAATTGGGTAAAATTCCAGTTGAAGTAAACGATTATCCTGGATTTGTTGCCAATAGAATTTTAATGCCAATGATCAATGAAGCAATCTATACCTTGTTTGAAGGAGTTGCTGGTGTTGATGAAATTGACCAAGTAATGAAGTTAGGAATGGCGCATCCTATGGGACCATTGCAATTAGCAGACTTTATTGGACTAGACGTTTGTTTGGCCATTCTTCATGTTCTTCATGATGGATTTGGAAATCCAAAATATGCACCTTGTCCTTTATTGGTAAATATGGTAATGGCCGGTAAAAAAGGAATCAAAACAGGTGAAGGATTCTATTCTTGGGGTCACGGAACAAAAGAATTAATTGTAGCAGACAATTTTAAAAAATAATAACGGCGAACTAGAAATAGTAAAGGAGCTAGGTTTTAAACTTAGCTCCTTTTTTTGTGGGTTATTATATAATGAATAGAATCTTATTTAGTCGGTTGTGGCATTTCGTAAAACAAATCGGAAATAAACCGACCTTTCGAAGTTGGCATATTTAAACCTAAAATAGTGGCAGTTGTGGTAGCAATATCGATTAACTCATACGATTTTGTTACAACCTTTCCCTTTTCGAAATCAGGACCTAAAGCGGTTAAACTAATGTGCTGGCAACATTCGCATCCACCACCATGCGACTTAAAACCATCTTTATGACCATCACAATGCCTACCGTGGTCATTGGTAATAAACATGGCCGTTTTATTTCTATAAATTGGATCTGATTGAATTTTATTCCACAATTGCAGCGCTTGTTTATCTGTGCTTTGAATTCCCTTCAAATACTTTTCCCAATTTCCAGCGTGACCTTGAACATCTGGCTCTAATAAATTGACCAATAATAATCTCGGGTGAAAGTTGGTTATAACGCTATCTACTACTTTTACGGTATACGGATCATTTCCATAACCATAACCTTCTCCACTTGGTCCGCACCAAGTTCTCGCAAGGTTATTATCTTCCCAACCTTTCGTTCTGCTATTTGCTAATATGTCGAGCTTTCCTTTTGAAGTGATTATCCATGCATCATTGTAATTTCGTTTTTTATCACGCATGTAATATTGAAAAATACTTGGGTACTTTGGTGCCTCTAATCCACTATTCTCGACTCTTTGGTAGCGTCCAGTTGTAATGGATGCATGACCAGCGTTGGTAAAGGTTGAACCTTTGTTGTAAAAATGATCAAAAAAAGTTGCCTGAGGCAAAAGACTATCTCTAAAATTTGGGATGTACCGCATTGTCGACTCACCAAAAGTCTCAGTATATCGAGGGCCATCAATAACCAAGATTACTACATTTTCTGCAATAAAATTATCTGGAATGAAAACAGCTTCTTGGTTTGCTTTATTTACACCAAAGAACAATCCACCAACAGGAATCGCTCCAGCCAAAGATAAAGCAACAATCACCAAGACTTTCATCATACTTTGAAGTTAAGGGAATTTTGGAAATTGTTGAAAGTCTGGATCTCTTTTTTCCAAAAATGCATGCTTACCTTCTTGCGCTTCTTCTGTCAAATAATACATTAATGTAGCATCGCCGGCTAATTCCATTAATCCATGTTGACCATCTAGTTCTGCGTTTAAAGAACGTTTAATCATTCGAATTGCCAAAGGACTTCTTTTCATGATGGTTTTACACCATTCAACTGTAGTATTCTCTAATTCTGAAAGAGGAACAACTTTGTTGACCATTCCCATAGTTTCTGCTTCAACAGCAGTATATTGATTACATAGGAACCAAATCTCTCTAGCTTTCTTTTGTCCAACGTGACGAGCCAAATAGGATGAACCGAATCCACCATCAAAACTGCCTACTTTAGGACCAGTTTGACCAAATTTGGCATTGTCCGAAGCGATTGTTAAGTCACAAACTACGTGTAAGACATGTCCACCACCAATTGCATAGCCATTAACCATGGCAATAACTGGTTTCGGTAATGAACGAAGTGCTTTGTGCAAATCCAAGACATTTAACCGAGGAACACCATTTTCAGAAATGTATCCTCCAACTCCTTTAACATTTTGATCTCCACCAGAACAAAATGCTTTATCGCCAGCACCAGTAAGTACTAAAACGCCGACATCATTTCTTTCACGGCAGATATTTACAGCATCCAGCATTTCAAAGTTCGTTTCCGGACGAAAAGCATTGTATACTTTTGGACGATTTATTGTGATTTTTGCTATTCCTTCGTGAAATTCAAAAAGGATGTCTTCGTATTTTTTAATGGTTTCCCACTTTCTATTGGACATAGTATTTTATTTTCGTTTCAAAATTAACCATTCAGAGACAAAACGGTTCGATAATTTTGCAGATTTTATGGATTAAAAGTAATTTTTTCCTAAGATTCTTTTCACTATTTGCTTCGCTGCTAGACCAATTTCGAATTTATACAATTTGATTCCTTTATTTTGGCAGGCTTTAACCCCATTTGTCATAGCATCTGCAGACGAAAGTTGGATTCTGGCTCCACAAACTTCCTTTTCTAATAAGAATTTATTGTCCAAAAGAAATTTCTGAAGGGGATACAGGTTCGTTGAAACCCCAATTTTCTTCGTGTGAAACTGAATCAACTTTGGAGCAACAATATCTTCATTTTTAATTTGAATTTCCAAAGGATAAAATTTTCGATAGCTGACATTTTCCTTTTGTTCCAAATAATGAACGAACGTAAAACTATTTTGCAAATCGACATCAATGAAGACAAACTTGGTATTTTCCTTCGCTAGAAATCCGAAAATACTTTTTTCACCAAAGGCAGTCTCATCAGATAAACCTAATATTTCCTCCTTGTGACTTCCCCAGACGTATACTGAATGTATTGGATCAAAGGTTCTCGTAAAGTCTTTTCTTCGGCCAATTCTATTGGATAAGGCACCGGTGGTCGGTTTAGACTTTTTATAGTCAAAAACATCACCATTCCTTAAATTATCTGTGTAAGCTGGAATAATGATAGTGCCGCTTGGCATACTTTCTTGAAGTGTATCAATAAAAGTATTAACGTTGAAAGCTTCACCACTTGATTTAAAATGTTTGGCTAAATTGGTTATGTCTGAAGAAATTAAAAGAATATCATTTTGAGAAACCCCGAATGAATCGACAAGCTCTTGATATAGATTATTATTCAACTCCATTTATTGTGAAACGAATCTATAAATTATTGTTCCATCCTGCGATTTTGGAGCACTGCTGCTAAAGGCAAATCTTGACATTTTTGCGTATTTCTGAGCTTGTTCTATCATACAAGGGTTTGTACCATAGCTGCTGCCAGAATTGTACGTTGCCGAAATAACATCACCATTTTGATTAACGCGGATATCAATTACTACCGTTCCGTTTGAACCAACTCCGCATGTATAACCAGGATTACGCACATTCCAATTGTTTTTTTGATGAGGATCTCGACCAGTCAAACTCCATTCTACCATTACGTTTCCTGCAAAAGCTTTATCTCCTCCAGTTTGAGCAGGCTTCGTCGTTTTCGTTGTGGATTTAGAAGCATTGTCTTGCTTAGCCTTTTCCATCTGCTGTTTGATTCGCTCACGTTCAGCAGCACCACCCGTCTCTTCAAAAAGTTTCTTTTCGTAATCTTTCACAGATTGCGAAGCGCTTTCTGAGGGTTTGTTCTGAGAATATTTGTCCATGCTCCGTTCTCGATCATCATTTTGATCACGAGCCATATTCTTAACATTGCTTTGAAAATCTTGTGGAACCTCAATTTGTTCTTTATCAAGCTCTATTTCAGGTTCTTTTTGAATGGAAGCCCCTTCATGAAAAGGAGTTATTGGAAAATATTCGGTATAAGAACGCATCTGCAAATAAACGAAAATCAATATGTAGGCCGCGAATGCAGCAATGATTCCAAATTTATTTTTGTCTATAAGTTCAAAAAATCGGTTCATATTATTTCTGTCGTACCAATTTGTTTTCGGGAAGATACAAATAATCGATGCGCTCCTCACCTAATAAAACGTAAAAAGAGTCGTTCAATTGTCTGATTTCTCTATATTCAACAGGTACAAGAATCTTGCCATCGAGGTCATACAATCCAACTTTGTCATTAAATGAAACAAGAAATCTTTCTTTATCCATTCTACTTATTTCATCAAATTGAATTGGAATAACGGGCGAACCCTGTGTATTGATAACACCCAGTTGATCAAATTTCGCAACAATAGCCGTTTCACCAACAAAGCTTTCCGCCCAATCGTATGCTGGTTTTATTACCACTTTATTTTTCCCATCAATAAAACCCCATAATTTGCCTTTATTAAAAGCAATCAAAGAAGAATTTACTCCGAGTTGATTGTAAATGTTAGGGATAATAAATTTTCCAGTTTTATCTATTAATCCATACTTCCCTTTCGATTTGGCTAAAGCAGAATTCCCAATGAATTGACAGTTTTCTAGGTAATTGGGAAAGGTTTCAAATTTCGCTGGGATTTTTAAATTTCCAAGAGAATCAATAAAACCCAATTTACCTTCGAAGTTGATTAAAGCAAATCCATTGCTCAAGTTGCCAATTTCATCATATTCTGCGGGTAAAATTACTTTTTGTGCATAGTCCATTATTCCGAAGTAACCTTCTTCCTCGAAAACGACGGTGTTCTTAGAAAACGGTTTAATCGTTTCATATTTCGGAGGAAAAACGAATTCACCTTCTGTGTTAATTATAGCTTGTTTTTCTCCAATTTGAACAGCTGCTTTTCCATTTTGGAATGAAAATGCGTCATCAAATTTCAGTTTGATTCTTTCAATCCCATATTTATCGAAATAGCCATATAAATCAATTTTTTGAGCATAAATCAAACCGTCAGAAAATGTGCCGATATCTTCAAATTCATATGCTAAGATCATTTTTCCTGAACGATCAATCAATCCATATTTCTTGTTTTTCTCTACAACTGCTCTACCTTGCTCGAAATCTAAGCCTGCGTCGAATTGAATTGGTATAACACGCTCATTCATCTTATTGATGTATCCGTATTTGTCATTTAAACCAACTAGTGCTAACCCTTCACTAAATGTGCTCACTAAGTCATAGATTACGGGAATTACAATATTCCCATCCAAATCCATAGCCCCAAACTTATTTTGAATTTTCACAGGAACGAGAATGGTTCTTGCCATTTTCAAATCCGACTTAATCTCATTTTTAAATGGATACTGTGGAAACTCTTTTTCAAATTGCTCTATTCTATCATCCGAGTACTCATACATATACACTTGATATAGACGTCTCCAAGCTTCATCCTTGTTTCTATTCGCTGGATTTTTAATGATAAAGTCATTCAAGTCCTCCACCCGATTTTTTTCCGTCGTAATCTTATAAATTTGATCTTCGGCTTGCACTCTATAGGGGTTCTGAGAATATTTACTGATGAATGCCTGATAACTTGCTACACTAACATTTTTCGTCTGTTCGCGATATTCAGCCAAATAAAATCCCTCTTGCGCATCTTTTAATAATTTGCTCTTAGGATAAGTTTGGATATAATTCGTGTAAGCAACTGAGGAATTGTCTTTTTTTGTTAATTCAAAAGCAAGAGAATCTCTTATTTCAATTGCTCTTCCATATTCTCTAGAATCAGGATTTTGAATGGCAAAATTGGTCCATTCAGTAACCGAATTATTAACGTTCAGACGATTAAAATAGAACGAGCTTATTCTTTGTTTGAGCTCAGCTATTGACTTTTTACTGAAGCCATAAACAGCATATTTCACTGCTTTTTTTTCTTTTAAAAGATCAAAGCTTGCCTCAGCTAATCTTATCAAACGATAAGCTGAATCGATTTGGTGAAAAGGATTATCCTGGCGATAATATATTATGGCTAAGCCATAAGCAGCCGGAGAAGTTGCTTTTTTTAGCTTTTTCTCAAATTTTTCCTTCGCGTCGAAATAATTGTATTCCTGTAAACTTGCAAAAGCTTTGTCAATTTTGTCTGCTTTTGCAAATTGTGGCAATAGCAGAAGAATTATCACAAAATTTCTGTACCATTTTATCATAGTGTAAATATAAGGTCATGCGGTCATTTCAATACAATTTACCGAAAAAATAACCAACAAAAAAAGCCTTCCGCGAACGAAAGGCTTTATAAACTATTTTGTACAGCTTATTTTTTGTTTCTTGCTCCGAAACGGTTGTTGAATTTATCAATTCTACCTGCTGTATCCACAAACTGAACGATTCCTGTAAAGAAAGGGTGTGATTTGTGTGAAATATCTAATTTTACCAAAGGATACTCATTACCGTCTTCCCACGTGATTGTTTCTGATGCAGGTGCGCAAGATGGGCATAAAAAAGCGTAGTCGTTTGACATGTCTTTGAATACCACTGGTCTATAATCTTCTGGATGTATATCTTTTCTCATTGTTATGCTATTAATTCTTTCTATGTCCTCTAAGAGGAGTGCAAATTTAGGCAAAGATTTTTAAATTTCATCAAATTTCAAGAAATAAAATAAACTTTATACAAATTACGTTATTTTTGAAATCAAACAGCACAATGGCAAAGTATATTTTCGGTTTCATTCTTAGCTTGGGTCTTTTCGCAAGTCTAACTTTCACAAGCTGCAAGAAACCTTTTAAATTTTCTAAAGAAAACCTTAATTTTTCTGCCGACACTATCGTTTTCGACACTGTATTTACGACTGTCGGTTCTACGACTAAGCGCCTAAAAATTTATAATAATTCAAATTCAACTTTAAAAGTTGACGAAATTGAATTGATGGGCGGCTCCGCTTCTCCATTTAGAATGAATGTTGACGGCGAAAAAGGAACGATTATAACTGAATTGGAAATGGAGAAAGGCGATAGTTTATTCATTTTTGTTGAAGTTACGCTCTCAGTAAACAATGGTATTCTACCCTTAATAGTTGAAGACAGAATTCGTTTTAAGACCAATGGCAAGGATCAATTTGTTCAATTAGCTGTTTGGGGACAAGATGCATACTTCCATTTTAAGGACACCAATTCCGGAACTTGGCCAAACGATAAGCCACATGTCATATACGGCTATGCAGCTGTTGATTCGGCTCAGACATTGAATATCCAGCAAGACACAAAAATTTATCTCCACAAAGACGCAATTTTATACAACTATAAAGGAACGCTTAACATAAATGGAACGCATGACCATGAGGTTATCCTTCAAGGAGACAGACTAGAATCTTACTATCAAGACCAGACAGGACAGTTTTATGGTATTTATTTCCAAGAAGCTCGTCCTTCTAAAATTAGTTATGCAATTATTAAAAATGGTACGGCAGGAATACATTTATTTTCAGAGGACCCTAGCAATACTGGTTATACGCTAGAAGTTGACAACACTATTATATATAACAACGCTCGTTATGGTATTTTCATTTATTCAGGAGCAAAGGTGAAAGCAGAGAACTGTTTGATATACAAAAATTTAGCCTACGCTCTATTCGTGCTAGAAGGTGGTGACTTTAATTTCAATTATTGTAATCTATTAGGTTATGCTTCCACAGACCAAATTCCGGCTGTTGGCATTACCAATTACTTTACTAATAGTCAAGGTGTTTTAACATATAAATCGATTAATGAAGGAACGATTACCAATAGCGTTATCACAGGTAATCAAGCTACGGAAATAGCCATTGCTACGGAAAATCCGGGAGGAGCGTATAATCTAAACTTTAACATTAAAAACTGTTTGATAAAGTCAGAAACCATACCAACGAACAGCTTTTATAGCAGTATACTTTGGAATCAAAACCCAGCATTCATTGATCTTGCAGAAGATGATTACCATATCAATTCTTTATCTCCTCTTAACGGTAACGCAGATAATTCGTTTTTCACTCCTATCGTTGCACAAGACTTAGACAACAAACCTCGAACGAGCCCTGAAGACATCGGAGTTTACGAATCGAATTAGAGGTTAACATTGATAAATGTTGGATTATTTTTTATTATCTGACTATTTTGTTAAAAATAATCAGATATTTGCTGTGCTTTTTAATCAGCACAAACATGCTTAGAATTTCTCTTTTTGGTGAATTAACCGAAAAACAACAATTAAAACTCCTTGAAGAAACTACGGTTCAACATTACCCAAAAAATTCAATCATATTTGAAGAAGGCAATAGGAGTTCTGGTCTTTATTTTATAGAAAAAGGTACGATTAAACGTTACATTTCCGGAGCTAATAAGCGTGAAGCTATTTTCGATGTATGTGGTCCTGGTGAGATTTTTGGACATAGGATTCTATTCAATGATGAAAGACATTTCGATTCTTCTTGCTCATTAACTGAAGTAAAGGTTCATTTCATTCCTAAAACAATCTTTTTAGAACTTATGGAAGAAAATAAAGTCATGTGCAAAAATTACATAAATATCCTGAGCTTAGACAGTATTAAACACATTCGCCACTCTCAGGTTGTTTCACAATTGAGTTTGAAACAGCGCTTAGCTTTTTATTTATTATATATCCAATCAAAGAATATTGATAAGAGTAACATGGATGTTGAAATATCAAGAAACGATTTGGCTAATCTTCTAGGCACCGTAAAAGAATCTGCAGTTCGAATCTTACACGATTTTAAAAAATCTAACGCATTAAGCAGTTCAGGGAGAAAAATGATTATTCAAGATGCAGATTACTTAAGAGAAATCGTGAATCTTTAATTAAAACAGTCGTTATTTTATTGTAAAATGATTTTTTGAGTACGTTGAAAATCATTCCCTCCAACAGCAACTATATAGGTTCCTTTTGCAATCGAACTAATATCCCAGGCTAATTGCAGCTTGCCGTTCTCAATTTTTAATTCGATTGCTCGTACTGTTTTACCATTCATTTCGAGAAGCTCTACTTTAATTTTATCCGTAAAGTCCAAGCCCTCCATTCTAATATTTAAAACCTCACCTTTTTGAAATGTCAAAAGGTTGGTATTATCCATTTTGTTTTGAGGAGTTGAAACAAGTGACACCATGTCGAAAGAGAAAATTCTAGAACTTCTCACACCACCCGAACCTATATATTCCCCAGTAAACCAAAATGAAAGACCATCAGGGTCTAAAGTCATCTGTGAATAATCTCCAAAACGATTGAACCCACTTTGGTAAAAAGAACCTTCTACCGCACGAACTTCTTGAACTGTCATTTGCCCCAATGGGTCAAAGTAACGGCGCCCAGTATACCCCAAACTTGGGTAGGAATTCGGTCCAGATATAGAGTATGCCAATCCAATATTACCACAGAGATCCATTGCTATACTGCCAATAAATCGACTGTCATCATCAGGAGCATAAGTTCCCTCTTGAAAAATTGAAAATTGATTAGTCGCATTGTCTTGTCGAAGTTCATACCATCTAATTCCTCCTTTATCCGCATTGTTAACGTCAACAACATTACAAAGCATTACTGTATTATAGGTTCCCCAACGAATGTATTGGGCTCTATAATTAAAAATAGAAGCTTGAGCATCTATTTTTTGAGTAGTTCCTTTTTGTTGTATATCACTAAAATCATTAGCAAAAACAGCACTAAAGGCTGACGGATATAAAGTTTGATGGAGAGAAATGGAACTCGAATTTGGCGAGGACCAGTTCACTTGAAATTTTAGAATTTTAATTACGTCGCTTGTAATGGAACTTGACCATGCATTATCCTGAAAGTAGAACATATAATTCGGCGTCCCGAAAGGTGGTAAAGTGCCATCTGCATCTGCAGGTAATATACTTTTGAATCCTAACTGAGTAATGAAAGCAGGAGTTGTTAGGGCAATATAAGATGCCGTTGACGATCCTGCTAACATAGCCGCCCGATCAAAAACAATTGCATTCTGATTATTTGAATTGGCCGTCATGTAATAACCATCTGACCAAATTGAGTACTTTGGGTAATCTGGGAAACTCGATAATCCATATGAATAAGTTGCATACGTGCCAAGCGGATCAGGTGAAGTCGAAACTGCAAATAAAATTTTATTGCCTGTACTTTGAAATTGGGTTATTACCCATCTGCCAGCATGTTTATCATAAAGCACAATAGGATCTCCATCATTTGTACTTCCAGCCCAAAGGGAATTTAATGGAAGACTTCCAGACAAAGGACTTCCACTTTTGCCATACACTCTGTAACTAGAGTTCACGGCCTGCACATAGTGATTGGGGCCTGCAGCTCCTGTCGGATCAGGAGGCAATCCACCAAACAAACCATTAAAATTTACAATTGGAGCTTTTGAGGCCGTCGTTCCAAATGTTTCTTGAACTACAGGGTCAATTTCATTCGTAGCCTCTAAATTCAAAACCTCTGGTCGCTTTCTGTTTTCCTTAACATCCCCTTCAGAATGCGACTTTTCAGTTCCATTAAACGAGCCAGAATATTCCGAGATGGGATTTGTAATTCCTAGAAATGTTCCTTGAACATGAGTAACTTCAGAATGAATATTAGATTGAGCATTTGCATGCCCAAACACAAGCAAACCTATAGAAATAAGGTGAATTTTGGTTGTCATTTATCTGAATTAAATTTTAGTCGAAAGTTCGGCTAAAAACATCAATATCTAAAATTTAAATCATCTAAATACAAAATTTCTATCCATGGAACATATCCTTCACGCGTTGAAAAAACCCTTTTTCTTTGCCATCCGGATTCGGTATAAAATTCTCGCTTGATCTCAATTTATCTAATATCTCTTTTTCTTCCTTACTAACACTTTTTGGAGTCCAAACGTTGATATGCACAAACATATCGCCAGTTTGGTGACGTTGCAAGACTGGCAAACCTTTTCCTTTTAGTCTCAACATTTTACCGCTTTGCGTTCCAGGTTCAATTTTAATTTTTGCCTTTCCGTTTATAGTGGGAATTTCAATACTTTCTCCTAAAACAGCATCAACAAAATTAATATATGCTTCGAAATGAACATTTTCTCCATCTCTTCTAAGGTACTCGTGAGCCACCTCTTCAATTACAACGATTAAATCTCCCGCTATTCCGTTAAATGGACCAGCATTTCCTTTTCCGCTCACGCTAAGTTGCATTCCTTCCTCAACTCCAGCAGGGATTTCAATTTCTATAACTTCTTCCTTACGGATTAATCCATTTTGGTCGGCATCAGCAGGCTTCTTATCTATTGTTTTTCCAGCACCTTGACAACTAGGACAAGTAGATTGTGTCTGCATGGCTCCTAGGAAAGTCTGAGCTACTCGCGTAACACGACCTGAACCGTTGCAAGTTCCACAATTTTTAAACGTCACACCATCGGCATTTACCAATTTATTGACCTTTATTTTTTTGGTTATCCCTTCTGATATTTCTTCGAGAGTCAATTTCATTTTAACTCGAAGGTTTGTGCCTTTAACAACTCTTGAGCCACCGCTTCTTGAGCCACCGAAAGATCCGCCAAATCCGCCACCAAAAATATCACCGAAATTAGAAAAGATATCGTTCATATCCATTCCGCCTCCGAAACCTCCTCCGCCGTTGCCTAGACCTGCATGCCCAAAACGATCATATTTGGCTTTTTTATCAGCATTTGAAAGTACCTCATATGCTTCTGCCGCCTCTTTAAATTTGTTTTCCGCAGCTTTATCATCAGGATTTTTATCGGGATGGAATTTCAATGCCAACTTGCGATAAGCCTTTTTTATTTCTGACTCATCAGCACTTTTGCTAACACCAAGTACCTCGTAATAATCTCTTTTTTCACTCATAACAACAACCGTGTATTCTTCTATTGACCAACTACAACTTTAGCAAAGCGTATTACCTTATCATTTAAAACGTATCCTTTTTCAACATCTTCAACGACTTTGCCTTTCAAATCTTTGGTTGGTGCAGGGATATTCGCGATGGCTTCATGGATCTCGCTATCAAAAGCTTTACCTTTAGCTTCCATTTGCTTTAAACCTTTATGCTCTAGAATACTTTTGAATTTTGTGAAGATCAACATAAAACCTTCTTTTAAAGCTTTGGGGTCTTCTACAGTTTCGTTATTTACAATAGCTCTCTCAAAATCATCCATAACTGGCAACAAATCTTTCAAGACTCCCGCGCTAGCATGACTCAATAAATCAACTTTTTCTTTATTAGTTCTTTTTCGGAAGTTTTCAAATTCCGCATAAAGCCGAATGAATTTATTGTTCGCTTCTAGCAATTGCTCTTCTATTGTTGGTTCTGCTTTCTCTTCAGCAACTACTTCCTTTTCGGTAGAGCTTTCGTTTGATGACTCATCTTGAATATTCATTGCTTCCTCTTGCAAATCCTCTTGCGGATCTTTGTGATTATCTGACATGGATGTATTTAATTATTCTTTTTCTCTTTTTGCAAAGATGCTGCCAATTTAGAAATGTAGACAGTGTGTCAGAAAAAGAGTCATATTCAGGAAATCTTGTCACAAAAAAACCCGAACTGAATGTCAGCTCGGGTTCCATTATATTTTAAATATCTTATGGCTTTGGTCTCAATGCACTCTCACCTCTTGTTGATAAAATCAAATCTGCTTCAGCAACAGTGATTCTTTGTCCTCTATAGTAAGATGTGATAAACGCATCCGTCAAACCATTCTTTTTAGCTTGATCTAATTTCACCTTAGCTTCTTCAACTGAATGGAATATACCAGAATAGTATCTAGTTGTTCCATCTTCAATTTTAAGCTTGTACATTGGTGTAATATCTTTCCAATATTTTTCAGGAATCATGTTCGCGAACACTCCTAATTGAACTGTATAGAACAATCCTTGGTTAGGATCATTGATCATTAGGTCATCGAATTTAGGTGTTAAAACTTCTTGACCTTTAGTATTTACGATTGCTCCTTCTTTAGTATCCGGTTCGATGTCCAAGTAGTTTGCAACTCCATCATTGTCATCATCCATCATTTTAGCCTGAACAGCTTTGATTTCTTGATTCAATAAATCCACATCACCTTTTGTATTCTCAAGTTCAGCTTCCAATGCATCCAAACGTTTTTTCAAAGCTTCGTCATCTTCAAATTTCCAATCGATATGCGAAGATTTTTTACCTAGGTACAATGATATTCCGATCGAGGCAGTTCCGTAATAACCATCAAAGCCAAGAACGCTAGATTTTGCTTTAAAATCGTAGGTACGCTGCTGCGAAAAAGTACCTATAACAGATAAATCTGTTGTAATTGCCAAATTATTTCCTAATTTAAAAATTGGAGATATTCCAATAACTAAACCTCCAACTCTATCAGTTCCGGCTATTGGAGAATCAGAAGCATCTTTTATAAAGCCAATAGCTGGACCAGCGTGTCCAAGTAAACTAATCGTTTTTGTCCAATCTTCAAAATTTGCAATTCTACCTAAATTAGCCACAAGTTGCAACGATCCTTTAATCAATCGACCTCTAGATTCGCTAGTTCCTACTGGATCTATAGTCTCCATTGTCCCTTTAAATCTATCGATACTTGCCTCCAATTTCACACCAAATTTACTGTTCGCCATATAACGTACACCTAAATCGCCGTGAAGAATTCCAAAATACGTATAAGAATACCCTGGGCTTTTTGGAGCAATTACTTTATTTGCTCCAATTGAACCATCAATAGAGAAACGATTAAAATCTTTTACCTGAGCTGAGACACTTGTGGTTAAAAACAAGCACAACATAGTAATTATCAATGAAAAAGTAGGTTTCATCATAAGTATTTTTTAATATTAAAAGTCAAAGGTACTAAAAACTCCTTAAAAGTAACAATTAATTATTTTTTCTTACTCTTAACAAGTGATTGCAATTTCTGCTCAAGACCTGCACCTCTTAACCCCTCGCCCTGAGCAATTATATTCCCAGAACCATCTATTAAAAACGCACTTGGAATGAACTTAACACCATAAGCTTTAGCTGTTTCGCCTGTTTTGTCCCATCCGTGGTTCATCCAGATCAAACCATCATCACTTATCGCTTTTTTCCATGGTTCCTCTTGTCTATCTAGGCTGACACTGAAAACTTCAAACCCTTTTCCGTCTTGGAATTTTTTATCCTTAAATTCTAAATATGCATTAACAACATTCGGGTTTTCTTTTCGACAAGGCCCACACCATGAAGCCCAGAAATCAATTAGAACCATTTTTCCTTTCAGTGAGCTAAGTTTAACGTTTTTACCGTTAGTACCCTCTAGATTAATTTCTGTTGCTTTATTAGGAGTATCATCCTTGCGAACTGAAAAAATCAAAAAGCAAATTATTAAAATAAATAATGATCTCATTTTCTTGTCTTTTAGTTTAAACCCTTCTTATTTGGGCTCCTAGGTTGTTCAATCGTATATCTATATCTTGATAACCACGATCAATTTGTTCTATATTATGAATTGTACTTTTTCCTTTTGCTGAAAGCGCTGCAATCAGTAATGAAACTCCAGCACGAATATCAGGCGAGGTCATTTGAATGCCTTTTAGGCTATGTGCACGATTCAAACCAATTACCGTGGCTCGGTGTGGATCGCACAAAATAATTTGTGCACCCATATCAATTAATTTATCCACGAAAAACAGTCTAGATTCAAACATTTTCTGGTGAATCAAAACACTACCTTTTGCTTGAGTAGCAATGACTAAAATTATGGATAATAAATCTGGTGTAAAACCTGGCCAAGGAGCATCTGCAATCGTTAAAATGGAGCCATCAATAAACGTGTCGATTTCATAAGACTCTTGAGCAGGTACGTAAATATCATCTCCACGTCGCTCTAATTTGATTCCCATTTTACGGAATACATTTGGAATAATTCCCAAATTGTCCCAACTTACATCTTTGATTGTAATTTCTGATTTAGTCATAGCAGCTAACCCAATGAAACTGCCGATTTCAATCATATCGGGTAAAATTCTATGGAAGCAACCGCCTAATTCTTTTACACCTTGAATGTAAAGCATATTTGAGCCAATCCCTGTGATTTTTGCTCCCATGCTATTCAACATTTTACAAAGCTGTTGCAAGTATGGTTCGCACGCTGCATTGTAAATCGTTGTTTTGCCCTCAGCTAGAACAGCTGCCATAACGACGTTCGCGGTACCAGTAACTGATGCTTCATCTAAATGAATGTATCCTCCTTTTAATTTTTTTGCTTCAACAGAATAGAAATGCTCTCCAGCGTCATAATTAAATTTTGCTCCAAGTTTTTCAAACCCTTCAAAGTGAGTGTCTAATCGTCTACGTCCAATTTTATCACCACCAGGTTTTGGTATATATCCTCTTCCGAATCGCGCCAAAAGAGGACCAACAATCATTATTGAACCTCTTAATGAACTTGCTCGTTTTCTGAAGTCTTCAGTATCGAAATAATCTAAATCAATATCTTTTGCCTGAAAAATGAAAGTACCTTTTTCTACCTTTTCAGTTTTTACGCCCATTGTTTGTAATAAATTGATTAATTTATTTACATCAATGATATCTGGTAAGTTGGAAATAGTGACTTTTTCAGGTGTCATTAAGACAGCACATAAAATCTGTAAAGCCTCATTTTTCGCCCCTTGAGGAATAAGTTCCCCTGACAATTGCTTTCCTCCTTCTATTTCAAATGAAGCCATTCTTTATTTCTTTTTCTTTTTGTAGTTGTTATTATTTGATTTCTTGTTGGTTTTAGTTGGGACAGAACTTCGTTTGCCAGTACCCAATGCTCTTAAAACCTGATTTGTATGAACAAGTTCATCAGGATTCTCAATCACCAATTCACCTCTAGAAAGCTCAGCCAATTGATTAACGATTACGTTATTTTCAACAGTATCATTATTGTATGCCAAAAACTGCAACTTCATAAAGTTACCCATCGTTTTCTGCATAAAATCTTTTTCTTCTTGCGAAGTTATGTTTGATGATTCTTCAAGGATGCGCTGTGTGTATTTCCCATAATGGCCATAACGAATTTTCCCTTTTGGGTAGTCCATTATAGCTGGCTTTTCGTTCAAGCTTTCCTGTTTCGGAATTTCATAAGGTGAGTCCACGTCAAGTTTAAAATTAGACATTACAAATAAATGCGTCCATAATTTATGCCTGTAATCATCCTCATCACGCAAATGCGGATTAAGCTGACCCATAACTTCTATTATTGCTTGAGCAGCACGATTGCGCTCTTCTCGTTTCTCAACGGTCATAGCGTGTGCAATCATATTCTGAACATTTCGACCATATTCTGGAAGAATAAGCATCGATCTTGTTGTGTTGTATTCCATTAAAATATTTACTTAGAGATAGAATCGATTTTTAAATAAGATTCTGTACGTCAAAAATAATAAAATTAAATAACGATTAGTTAAGTTACTTAATTATTGAATGATTAACGCATTAAATTGATAAATCCTGCTGCTTCTTGTTCCTCGTTCCGCCAAGTACTAACTTTTGCCTTGTAGGTATACGTGTCATTGTTTTGAAGAACTCCTTTGTAATAGCCATCCCAGCCATAATCAATGTCGAAAGATTCGAATACTAGTTCACCCCAACGATTAAAAATTTGGAAATACAGAACTTCTTTTATTCCCCATCCCCGAAGATAAATTATGTCATTGACTCCATCTCCATTTGGTGTAAATGTTGATGGTAAGTCTATGAAAGTTTCTGGAAAAATATTAACTACAAAAGTTCCCGTTGCCGAAGAACAGCCAAGTACATCCTCCATGACTACAGTATATGTGATATTTTCTAATCCTTGATGAACCGGATAAGAACAATCGTAACATGTCAATCCAGAATTGGGCGTCCACACAAAGTTGACAAACCCATTTTGATTGGTAATTGGGAAAATTGCAGAATCGCCGACCACAATGGTGGTATCCCAAACAATATCCGATAAAGGCTGAATAATAACAGCAGAGGCTTGGTCGTCAGCAGAACAATCTGAGATTACATCTAATACTGTTACTGTGTAATCGACAGTTGAATTTAAATTTGCAATTGGGTTCGGCAATGTTGCGTCATTCAAGCCTGTGGAAGGCGTCCAAAGATATGTGTAGTTCGCATTAGTACTATCGATGTTCAACTGTGCTAATTCACCCAAACAAACTGTATCACCAATTGCATGGTAAGAGGGTCTATTAAATACGATAACTGATTTCTCAATTGTATCTCGACATCCATATTGAATATTGTATACGTCAAGATAAATTATAAATGTATCTGCAACTGTGTAATTAACATTGAACGGTGATGCACCGGAAGTAGAGGTTGTTCCATTCCCAAAATCCCAATTGTACACATCGGCATTCAGTGATGTATTTGTAATAACAAGCGGATCACCCATGCAAATTGTAGTGTCTAGGTCATCGTTTCTATCAAAGCCTGCGATTACTTCACGAATAAATACCGTTTGTTCTGAAGTTGTTGGACAAACGCCACCTGCACCATAGACTGTCAATTTAGCAACTGTTTGTCCTGATGGCGGTATGAACAAATAATTATGTGAAATCGGACTTACATCTGTATCAAAAGTTCCATCTCCAAAATCCCAAGAATAACCGCCGACTTCTATCGAATCAATAATGGTAAATTGAATAGCGTCTCCCAAACAAATATAATTTGTATCCATAATAAAATTCGCTTCAGGTCCAATAACACTAAAAGTTCTAAAAGCCGTATCACGACAATTATATGAGGTGCTGGAAATCAATTGAACGGTATAGGAGCCAGAATTAAAAGTGAAAGCTGGATTCAATGAAGTACTTGACAACCCATTGCTAAATGACCATTGTGTAGAAACGATGTTTGATGCACCAGTGCTGTTATCTGAAAAATTGATCAATTGAGGACTACACAATGCTGGTAAGGTATCCACATCTGTGCTTATCCCAGCAATTGGATATTCTTGAACATCAATATTAACGAAGTTTGTATCCGTACATCCAGATGAAATTTCAGTGTAAATAACTTGAACAATAACAGTGGTGTCGTTCGTGTAAGTGTGACTTGTATTTTGACCTGTACCTGTAGTTCCATCACCAAAGTCAATTACAAAATTAAGACTTGAACCTTGAGCTGTATAATTTGTTGAATTGAATTGAACTGGTGCGCCAGCACAAACATGACCTGTAAACGGAATAGTTGACAAAGTACTGGTTGGAGTATAAAAATCTAAACTATCGGCTACGGATGATGTACAACCATAAATATCAGTAACGATTAGGCCTATTGCTGGCAGAAACGGCACTGTTTGTAAAGTTGAATCAAATAGATGATTTGGGTTTTGAACACTGTCAATTTGACCATCAGGGAAGGTCCACTGATAGGATGCAATTGGAGCATCGGAAGTGGTCAAATCAGTGAATTGAACACTATTCGGTGCGCAAATCATGGTATCAGACATTAGAAAGTTTGCCACGACGTTATAAACTGTAAAGTTAGCTGAGGAAGTGTCCGTACAACCGTTTATGTCTGTCACGACTAATGTCATGGTCTGCGGTCCTGAAAGATTTGCATATAAATCTTCCATCGGAGTGCCAGTAGTAACTGGACGGATTGTGGAATCCGAAAATATCCATTTATAACCTCGATTACAATCAGTATGCACATCAACCGAAGCACTTGCATCCCATGGCGAAACAGTTCCCCCACAATAAACCCCACTTGTTCCAAAATTTGCTTTGATTTTTCTAATTCGCACAAGAGTCGAATCAACTGAAATAGGGCAACCTGTGGTATTATTGGTTGCAGTCATACTTACGAAATAATCGCCTGTACTGGCATAGGTATGAACTGGATTACTAACCGTTGATGTATTTCCATCACCGAAATTCCATAAAAACGTCGTGAATCCCTGACTTTGATTAGTGAATGAAACATCCATCGTATCCGCACAATCATAGAACCAATCAAATCCTGCAATAGGCCCGTTAACCGTTAGCGAATTTGATTGCGTAGAACTTGATAAACAACCGTTATAATCGGCAGTTAGGGTAACATCAAAAACACCAACCGTATCATCAAAAACGAAAACACCATTTGGATCATCTTGACAAGAGGATAACAATTCACCATCCGTTGAAAAATGCCATCCATCAACCGAATCGGGTAATATATTTGGCGTTAGGTTTGTCATTGTGACGGATTCCCCTGGACAAATTGTTGTTGGGAAAAAAGTAAAGTTTATCGGAATCGTTTGCCCTACTTCAATCCAAATTGTGTCGGAGGTATTGCTACAACCAATATTGTTGTCGGCAGTCATAACCACTGCATAAACCCCAGGAGTTGAATATGTATGAGAATTCGCAGCCCCTGCTGTCGCAAAATTGGCTGAGGTTCCATCACCATAGTCATAATGGTAATTTGTAATTGGAAAATCTGAAATAGTTGAATCTGAAAAATTTATTGTTAACGGTGCACATCCGTGCCATTTATCGGGCATAAAGCGAGCTCCCACCCAATGTATTGTATCTCTGAAAAAAACCGTATCTATACATCCTCCTGATGTAGTAAACACCAAATATCCATCAACATAACGAGCAATTCGCTTGTAATAGGTAGTATCAGCAATGTGATAGGTAATTGTCGGACTTGCTAAAGTAGAGGTTTGATCTTCGTTATCGAAAAACCATTCATAATTCACAATATTGGATGTCGTAGTTGCCGTATAGGTAAACACGGCATTCGTATCACAATTATCATAAGGAACGCCCGAAATTGTCACTACAGGGTCCTCGATGTAAATTGGCTTTGTGATTACATCACTACAACCACCACCAGGCGCTGTTACAGTTAATTGAACATTCACCATTCCCACCGTATTAAAATAATTGAAAAGTGAAAGCGAATTCGATGTCTGAGTGAATGCAGTTGGTCCAAATGACCAATTCATAAGTCCTGCAGAGGAAGTATTTTCAAAAAATGTGTAGGTATTAATACAAATGGTGTCTGGAGCATCAAAGGAAGCAACAGGTCCACCTATAGAAATAGGTTTAGAAATTGTTTTAACACAATTATTAGTATCGGTAATTGTTAATTGAGCTTGAACTGTACCCAAAGTACTATAGGTTTGAGCGGGAGGATTCAAAGTGGTGTAGGTATTCCCATTCCCCATATCCCAAGCATAAGTTGTAGGAATATTACTTGAAGTAGAATTTGTGAAAGTTACATTTAAAGGAGCTGTGCAAGAAGATGCCGGATTTGGATTCGTCGAGAAATTTGCTATTGGGTTTGACACACCAACAAATGTGTTATATGTCACAGTATTATTACAAGAAGGAGTATTGGTTTGAATTCCAATAGAAACATTAAATACACCAGATGTATTATATACAAAATTCACATTCTGCCCACTACCACTTGAACCCTCACCATACGTCCAAATGTATGATGAAGCCGTAATTCCTGAGGGTAAGGTTACATTCGCCATAAAATTTACAGGCAAAGGCTGACAACCTGTAGTCGCTCCAACAGCTGTAATTGTAGGCACAGGTTTAGGGTAAACATTTATTGTAATCGTCCCAACTACAGGTCCTCCAGACGAGTTTTTAAATTCAACAACGTAAGTTCCTGCAGCGGTAAAAGTATTACTTGGATTTTGTATATTAGCACTCGCACCGTCGTCAAAATCCCAATAGTAGGTCGTTGCGCCAGCAGGAGCTGTAAAGTTTACCTGGAGAGGCATGCAACCTTGAGTAATATTTGACGTCTGAGAATAAAGACTGAACGAAATGAACATTGAAAACAAAACTGCTGCAAAATTGATTGTTTTTAAAGAAAGTAAGCCACTTTTTATGTTCATCAAAAGTTTCGTTTTGTTTAGGTTAACTTTAAAATTATGACTACGAATATGCAAAAAATTAAGTTCATATCGCTGTCGAAGTTCATTTACATGACGTTGTTTGTATGTGGAATGGTTGCTTCCGTATCGGCCCAAACCAAAAAAAGATTGCCATGCATCGATAAAAAGTTTTCAATCGTAGCTCATATATTCAAAGACAGTCTTGGTAACTACGCTGCAACTGAAGCTGAAATCAATGGCTGGATAGCTGGAACCAGTAACTATTTCGACTCAATTTGTATAACATTTCAAGTTTGCGAATTTCAATACCACGACAATTTTACCTATACAAAACACAACGCAGATGAAGAATGGGCAGAAATGCAAAATCTTTACCATGTTAAAAATCGGATAAATATATTTTATGTTGATTCTATAGAAATTCCAGAAGGTGTATGTGGATATGCTGGACTCGGTTCAATAACTAATTTGAATGGATCTGGAATTGTTATCATGAAAGGATGTGGCACTGGCGTTCATGCCCATGAAATGGGCCATTATTTTGGCTTAGAACATACATTCATGGACACTCAAACTACTGAATTAGTAAACGGGTCAAATTCAACCACAACCGCGGATGGAATTTCTGATACGCCGGCTGATCCTTATATTCATCCAAATCCAATGAGTTTATATGTTGTCAATTGTAAATTTATTTCAACATTAACAGATGTGAATGGTGACTATTACGACCCAATTGTTGGCAACATAATGTCCTATTATCCATGTGGATGCAGCTTTACTTGTCAGCAATATTTAAAAATGGCAGCGACTGCAACAACATTACCTCAAATGTGGTAAATGATGAAGAAAGCTTTCCTTTTCTTACTGATAGCAATTTTTCCAATGACTTTGGAGGCACAGGATATTCATTTGTCTCAATTTTATAGTTCTGATCAATTTTTAAATCCTGCAATGACGGGCGCATATGACGGCGATTGGAGATTCATAGCAAATTACCGTAATCAATGGAGACAAATTAATGGGGCACCTTTAAGCACGGGAATGTTGAGTTTTGACAAGGCCTTTCACTATTACTCCCATGAAATAAATGGTGGAATATTTTATGCTAGAGATCAATTTTCCGGATTTCAAACCATCACAAATAAAATTTACCTTACTGGAGCGTATGGAGTCAATTGGCTTTCGAGTCATTGGCGAGGTGGAATTCAAGCAGGACTAGTTACGAATAGTACTGATTTATCTACTCAAACTTTTCCAACACAATGGGATTATCCAAATGGTCAATTCGATCAAGCAATTTATAATGGAGAAGATAATATTCGTCCATCTCAGATGTATTTAGACTTAAATCTTGGTGCAACTTGGACGAAGAAGTTCAATAAAATCCGACTTGTATCAGGTATCGCTGCAAATCACGTAAACAGACCAAAAGACACCTATTTTAGTCAAGTATTTCAACGTAGAAAAATGCGTGGCGTATTTCACACAACTGCGGAAATTCTCTTGAACACAAAGTTTCAATTGGAACCGAAGGTTATGTGGATGTGGACGGCAAAAGCCAATGATATGCTGCTAGGGTCAAATGTAAGATATAAGACTCAGAACAAAACTATTCCAGCAATTTATGGAGGAGTATTTTATCGCCATGGAATAAAAAGAACCTTTGATGCTGTATATCCCGTTTTTGGTTTGGTATACAAAAACTTCGATATTGGAGTTAGTTATGACGTAAATGTGTCTCAATTAAGCGAAGGAATTAAGCGAGTTAAAACTTTAGAATTTTCACTTATATATACAGCTCCGAGTACAAGAGTTAAATACAAAATAATCCCTTGTGATCGATACTAAACCGCTAATCCGACATATTTCAGCAATACTTGTTCTGTTGCTATTTTCCCAGTTGGTTTTCGGACAAGAAGTTGATGCGTCTGAACTTTTGGAGAAAAAAGAAGGTCGAACATGGCGATTAGCAATGGAAGCCAAACGAACTCGGAATTTATACCTCGCTCAGAACTATTTGGAACAATTGTATGCTAAAGATAGCACCGATAATAATGTTATTGAGGAATTAGCGAGCATCTATCGCTTGACCCACAACTATACGAAAACTGAGAAATTTTATACCAAAATAATTGAAGGCAAAAAAAGTGACAAGCATCCAGAAGCACTCTTTTATTTAGGACAGTCTCAAAAAAATCTTGAAAAATATTCCGAGGCTATAGTTAGCTTCGAGAAATTCAAGAAAAAAGCAAGCTCACTTGGAGATAAAAAATTATCTAAATTGTACAAGACCGAACTGGAAGGATGTGCATTGGCAATTAGCTACAAAGACAGCATAGAAAAAGCGGTCGCTAAAAACCTAGGAGATAAAGTAAATAGAAGACATATTGATTTCTCTCCTATCCCGACGGGTGAAAACCAAATAATTTTTGGCAGCTACAACGAGACGAAAGAACGGGTTTACGAGTTAAACGATACAATGCCGCTTCAAGTCCTTAAACGAAGATTTTTTATTGCCGAAAAAGTTGATAATGAATGGTTGAAAAAAGGAACGCTACCGGGACCTTTTAACGACGATGAATTTGACATTGCCAATGGCTGTTTTTCATTGGATGGAAAAAGATTCTATTTCACAAAATGTGCTGAAAATTGGCAATACAAAATGATATGTTCCATATACGAATCCAAATTATCGGGAAAGGGAACATGGAGCCAACCGGAAAAACTGAGTGATTTGGTGAATAATCCAAATTTCACAAGCACCCATCCGACAATGGGAAGGGAGTCGAGAAGAAACATGGAAGTTATCTACTTTGTTTCGGATAGAGAAGGAACTCGCGGCGGGATGGATATTTGGTATGCCCCTTTTGACCCTAGGAAAAAAGCGTTTAAGAAAGCTCGAAATTGTGGAGCACGGTTGAACACAATTGGAGATGAAATGACACCTTTTTATGATTTACCTGCAAAGACATTGTATTTCAGTACGGATGGCAGACCAACTATTGGCGGTTTAGATATCTATTCCATGACTGGTGAAGCAAGTAAATGGGAGAATCCAACGCATGCAGGCATGCAAATCAATTCTTCAGCAGATGATTTAGATTTCATCTTAAAACCATCGAATAGAGGCGGTTACTTTGTAAGCAACAGAGTTGGTGGGTACTCACTTTATCATCCTACGTGCTGTGACGACATTTACGAATTCGAATATTCTGAATTTATAAGCATCGAATTAGAAGTTGACCTTACGGATAAAGATAAAATACGTCTTTGTAAAAATGGCACAGCCTATGTTGACTTATATTTGGTCGACGAAGATGGACGATTATTGATTGAAGAAAAAAGAAACATCTGTGATAACTCAAAATTCAATTTGCGCCCGAATCAAACGTATGTTATAATTGGAAAACAGGACGGATATTTTCCAAATGAAAAAATGATTAGCACGAAGTATATTTTAGAATCTACTGCCTTAAAAGAAACAATCGTTTTGGACAAACAACCTCTGGAACCTATGCTTCTAGCAAATATTAGATATGAATTTGATAGCCCAAATTTGACCAAAGAATCGAAAAATATTTTGGACACGACTCTTCTATTAATACTAAATAAGTATCAGAATACGAAGATTGAAATAATGGCGCATACCGATAGTAAGGGAACAGATGCTTACAATATGACTTTGTCACAAAAAAGAGCAGAAAGCGTTGTCCAATATTTGATTAAAAAAGGAATAGATAAAACCCGTCTTTCAGCAAAAGGTTATGGTGAAACTCAGCCTATAGCACCAAATGAAAATTTAGATGGCTCCGACAATCCAGAAGGTCGTGAGAAAAATCGGAGAACAGCGTTCAAAGTTCTTGGAGAAATCGAACAAGAGATTATTGAAGTTGACGAGGACGATTATTGATTTGCGGATTGCGGATTGCGGATTGCGTATTGACCGATTTCTTAAAAAAAATCAGATTTCTTACCTCTTATTTCTAAAGGCTACTAATTTTGTCCTAAACTTATTTCCATGGAGTGTATTAGTGTCTTTGATATGTTGAAAATTGGTGTTGGGCCATCAAGCTCCCATACACTTGGTCCGTGGCGAGCGGCAATGCGCTTTTTGGACAAATTGGCATTGAAAACGGATATCTCGAAAATAGAAAGTTTAAAGGTAGATTTATATGGTTCACTTTCTCTAACTGGAAGAGGTCACGCGACTGACATTGCCATTGTTATGGGATTATGTGGAAATGATCCAACAACATATCCGGTTGAAAACATAGATGGTGATATAGAGCGCTTGAAACTGGATAAAGTTTTGGTTTTAAACAATACGCCATATGCCAAATTCGATTTGGAAAATGACATCATTTTTAATCGGAAATTTTTGCCTTTTCATCCCAATGCGATGACATTCACGGCAACCTTCAACAAAGGAAAAAAATTAAAAGAAACATATTATTCAATTGGTGGAGGTTTTGTTGTTCAAGAAGACCGAAAACGAATGAAGAAAAAGCAAGAGATTTTTAATACCTACCCTTTCCCAATTGCAAAAGGTGATGAATTGTTGGCTTATTGCAAAGCTGAAAACAAAAAAATTCATGAAATAGTATTAGAAAATGAGCTCTCTGCTAGAAGTATGGAAGACATTGACAAAAGTTTGCATGAAATCTGGGAAGTGATGCTTGATTCGATGTACATTGGTTGCCATACCGAGGGTACTTTGCCTGGCGGCTTGAATGTTACCCGAAGAGCCAACGCCATGCACAATAAGCTAATTGGTGATAGAACTTACAATACGCATGAAGAATGGATAGCAAGTATCCGTAACACTACTGTTGCATTTAGAGAAATATTAAAATGGGTTTCTTGTTATGCTCTGGCTGTGAATGAAGTGAATGCATCGTTAGGAAGAATTGTAACTGCACCAACTAACGGAAGCGCAGGAGTTATTCCTGCAGTTCTAATGTATTATTTAACGATTGAAAATCACAACGCCGGTTTTGAGCATATCAAAGAATTTTTATTGGTCTCAGGAGAAATAGGAAGTATTTTCAAAAAAGGAGCGACTATTTCAGCTGCTATGGGCGGTTGTCAAGCCGAAATTGGTGTCTCATCAGCAATGGCTGCAGGAGCTTTGACATCTCTTCTTGGAGGAAGTCCAGAACAAGTGCTTATGGCTTCTGAAATTGCAATGGAACATCATTTAGGACTAACTTGTGACCCAATTGGTGGACTTGTGCAAATTCCTTGTATTGAACGGAATGCAATGGGCGCAATAAAAGCGATTAATGCCGCTGAATTGGCTTTAGATGGTGATGCAAGTAAGGCAAAAGTAACCTTAGATAAAGTAATTCAAACAATGTGGGAAACTGCTAAAGACATGAATTCTAAATACAAAGAAACGTCTGAAGGTGGTTTGGCTGTAAATGTTGGGATGTCTGATTGTTAATTTTCCTTCATAGAATCCCCTACGAGAAGCGTAACGGTTTTAGCCATTTGAACTAATTAGAAAGATTGAGTTTTACAGTTTTCTTTTATTGAAGCAAACACGAACGAAATTTTGTAAATGATGAGACATTCCAACGAATTTTGAATTGTCGTTAACATCATATTTCAAGCTGAAAGTGCTGATATGCTTTGTACCATAGTCAGTGATCATGGTCTCAATATCTTGCTTCAATTGATCAGCCAAGAATACAATATATTCCTTTCTATCAACAGTATTCTCTTCTGTTAATTCCGCCAACTCTTGGCTCAATAAACTTGAATTAATTTTGTTGCCAATCTCATCCATCAATGGGTCGACTGATTTTTTATCGTTTTTATTATTGAAAACAAACAGAGCAAGGTTCAAAGAATCGATAACTCTCCTATTGGGAAACAAACTTAATCCGCCATTTTGATAAGTATGAGAATTTCCTGGATTCAACTCCATTGGAGAACAGTTCCCGACAAAGTTTAAATAAGATTCATTTGGGTGGGATAACCTATTATAGTCCCACGAAAAAGAAACAAAATGTATTCTTTCATCGCGACCTAATATTTGATTTATAAATCCACCAAAACTAGGGTGCAAAGTCACTTCAAGCAATTCAAGTGACCATTTTTCAGTTGACTTGGAGAGCTTATTGTCAGTAGGTCTTGGCGCTGGAGTATTTGATTCCTTTCTAAAGAAAGAACTATCAAAGTTTTCCATAATTATTTACTTTTAACAAAGGACGGCTTTTTAAATCAATAAACAACAATCTTAGATGATGAAATTATTAAAAAATTGTTGTTAATATCAAAAATTAATATTTGTTAATGCATTGATTTTGAATGAAAAAGATGACTCCTCTATTAATATCAAACCCAAAGGATTTAGCCGAATTATTGTTGTTGCAAAAGCAATTCTGTTGCTCGTTTAATTTGAATTTCAGAAAGATCAAATACTAAACTTTGCCGTTTTTTTACATTAAGAATTGATAGCTCCGTGCATGCAATTACGATCGCCGTGTCATTAGAAATCAAAGATTCCAAAACAGTAAATTGAGACAGACAATTTATTCCTTCATAAGCACTCATTCTTATCTCGTCGATTTGTTGCTCAAAAGGGTCGCTCTGTTTTACAACTTCTATTGAGTTTTCTGCAAGAAAGCGATTCAAATAGAGAGAATTCATCGTGTATTTGGTTCCAAAAAGAGTTGCTTTTTCAACTTGATTTCTTTTCAATTCATCGATTAGCAATGGCAAAGGATGAATTATTTCAAACTGAAATTCATCTTTAATTTTATCTAAAGATTCATGAAGAGTAATATTCGGCACCAACAAATGTGTTATTCCATAGGATTCCAATTCTTTTAGTGGACCAAGAATATTTCTAACTACCTCATCAAATTGATCTGGCAAATAAGGATTTATGCTATCAAAATCAACATTTAGCATGACGAAAGGAGCCGTTGAAAACCCGCCTTTCTCTTTATGATAAGCACTATTCAATTTTTGAATATAATGCGCGGTACTGTATGAACCCAATCCTAGAATGCCAAGCTTATTCATCAATTCCGCTTTAAAATATAATCAGCAAATAAACTATTGCTATCCATAATTTTTTTCTCGAGAACAATATCGGTATTGCTGAGGATTTGATAGATTATTTCGTCCTTATACTTTCGAGAAATTTCAGTTTGAATTGTCTCACCTTCGTCAAATTCAAATTCTTTACCAAACACACTCACCTTTTGCTTTATAGTACTCATTAAAAAGCTTTTAGCTATGCCTTCATTCTCTTCGTAATAGGGTTTGTGAACAAAATATTGTCTATTAAAATTCCCGTTTAGTTCTGAATTGATTCTGTCCAATAAATTGAGATTAAATTCGGCAGTTATTCCTTTAGCATCATTGTAGGCGGGAAGAACTATTTCTTTTGCTTTAATTAGGTCTACCCCCAAAACTATTTTATCTCCCTTTTTTAAATTCGCACCAAGCTTATAAATAAACTCTGCTGCCAGATGATCTTGAAGATTTCCAATATTAGAACCCAGAACTAGAACAATTTTCGGTTTGTTGTTCATTTTCAATTGCTCTAATGTCACAAAATAATCACCTTGTTGCGGAATAACTTTTAATTCTGGCAATCGCTTATTTAACATCGATTCCAAGCCTGTTAACGCATTCTTAGAGATATCCACTGGCATGTATTCAAATTGAAAACCTCTACTGACCATTCTATCAAGTAAATGAAAGGTTTTAGTGCCATCTCCAGCGCCAAGTTCAATTAAATTATAATTGATTTCTGGTTGAATATCTAGTGCCGAGATCATTTCATCCGTTTTGTTCTGGAAAATATCCATTTCAGCATTTGTCAAGTAGTATTCAGGAGCAGCCATGATTTGAACGAAAAGTTCATCTCCTTTCTTGTCGTAAAAATACTTTGAAGGAAGTGTCTTTTGCGGTTTTTTGTTCAAACCTTCAAGAACATCATTTAAAAATTGTTGATTCATTTTTTAATTCAATAATTCAGTGTCAAAATAAACTTGGCTAGCAACGGTTTTATGCACTGGACATTTCGAAGCGATCTCTTTTAGTTTTTCTTTTTGCTCTTCTGTGAGATTGCCAACGAGCTTAATCTTTTTAGTAATATGATCAATTTTACCCATTGCTTCAACATCCACCATTATTTCGGATGCATGTTTTTTCTCGTAATTAAGATAGACAAACACTTCCTTTAAATCCCATTCTTTGCGCTCAGCGTATAACTTTAAAGTTAAAGCAGTGCACGATCCGATGGCAGAATTGAGTAATTCATACGGTGAAAAACCTAAGTCAGTTCCGCCAAAATCAACTGGTTCATCACCAACCAAATGATGATTCTTTGTATAAGCGTGATTGGTGAAGCCATCGTCAGTATCGAGATAAACAAGAACTTGCTCGCCGTTCGTGTCTTTTAATTCTACCTTCTTCTTATCACCCAATTCAACGTAACGTTTTAACCAAGATCCAATTACATTTGCCACGTAGTGCGCATCATCCTTATTGGTAAGTAAATGATCAGCTCCGTCCAGACTGATAAAACTTTTTGGATGAAAGGCCTTTTTATAAAGACTAGCTGCATTTTCTATCCCTACAATAGTATCTTGAGGAGAATGTAAAATCAATATTGGTACGCGCAATTCATGGATTTCATTTTCGACATTGTGCTTTTCCATGTCATCGAGAAACTGTTTTTTAATAGTAAATGGACGTCCACCAATGTTGATTTTTGCTTTTCCATTTTCATTAATTTCTTTTTTAAAGTCTTGAAAATGCTGGGTGATATGATCGATGTAAGAAGGAGCGCCAATCGTAATAACAGCTTTAATATTTTTCATTCGATTGGCTGCCACAATTGCTGCTGCTCCGCCTAAGGAATGTCCGATCATAATAGTTGGCGCAATATAATTCTGAATTAAATAATCATTAACATCTTCAATGTCAGCAAGATTACTTGAAAAATTGGTGTCCGCAAAATCACCTTCGCTGTGCCCCAACCCTGTGAAATCAAAACTTAAAACTCCTATTCCCTCACTCGTCAGTTCGGATGAAATGTTTCGAACAACAGCCAAACTCGAAGAACAAGTAAAACAATGAGCAAAAATTGCAATTGCAGTCATTTTTCCATTGACTGGTTTTATCAGTTGAGCTGAAAGTACCTCGCCATTGCGGTTATTAATATTTATTTTCTCTTTTGTCATAATCACTTTTATTTAATCAACCGAAGACCATTGAATTGCCAACGCATGCTTGCATGGAAAAAATTTCTGTACGTTTTACGGCTATGATTTTCTGGCGTGGCGATTGAACCACCTCTTAAAACCATTTGATTTACCATGAATTTCCCGTTGTATTCACCTAATGCTCCTGCCGCTTTCTTAAATCCTGGATAAGGTAAATAAGCACTATTGGTCCATTCCCAAAGTTGTCCCCACTCAAATTTATCAGAAGCTACCTCCCACTCAAATTCAGTCGGCAAACGCATCCCTTTCCATTCTGCAAAAGCAAATGCTTCATAGAAACTTATGTGTTTTACTGGCTCGAATAAATTGACTTTCTGTAAACCTTCTAAATCGTAATAGTGCCATTCGTCTTCAATTAAATGCCAATATAAAGGCGCGGAAATATTTTCAGCATTTATCCAAGACCAACCTTCGTCATGCCAAAAATTAAAATCTTTGTAGCAGCCAGCATTCATAAATTCAATATATTCTCCATTGGTCACCAATTGGTTCGAAATTTCAAAATCATGAATGAAGACTTTATGCCGTCCCAATTCGTTGTCAAAACAAAACCCCTCGCCTTTGTGACCGACTTCGTATATACCCGATTCAATAGAAACAAACTTGCTTTGCTCGATTTTTTCAGTCGTTTTAATCCCATCATCATATTTAGGGAAAGTGGGCTGATTACCCAGAATAAACTTTATATCATATAACAAAAGTTCTTGGTGTTGTTCTTCATGATTAATTCCTATTTCTATCAATTCTAGCGCTTCTTTTGAAGGATTTGAATCGAGTAAATCAGTCATGGCGTTAGTTACATATTTCCTGTACTCGTAAACCTCTTTAACGGATGGCCGGGTCATTAAACCTCGCGTTGGACGAAGAACTCGCTTGCCAACATTGTTATAATAACTGTTGAACAAATAAGAAAAATCATCATCGTAAATTTTATAGCCCGCACTATACTTAGTTAGCACAAACTCTTCCCAAAACCAGGTTACATGAGCCAAATGCCATTTTGGTGGCGATGCAAATTCACTGGGCTGAACTGAATAATCTTCAGTCAACAATGGCTGACACAGTAATTCTGATATTTCTCTTGTTTTAATGAATCGTTCTAGCATTTTTAAAAGTTCAATTAATACTTTTTAGGCGTATTCGGAATGAATTCCTTACAAGATAACATAAAACAAAAAATCCCTTTCAACTTTCGTTAAAAGGGATTTCTTATAATTTCAAATCTTATACTTACGCTTCTAATTTCTTACCAAGCGCATTGTCATAAATCTCTTTTGCTTCGTTGATGAAACCGAAATGGTAATCATCAACGGTCATTTTTCCTTTTGTAACGTGACCTAGCAAAGTAAAGTTTACTCCTGAATCAATCATGAATTCGATGAAATCTTCTTCTTTGTCTTCTTCGATTGAAACCACTACTCTACTCTGAGACTCACCAAATAAGAAAGCGTCTTCGCGAATTTCAGAGTCAGAAACGATATCGAATCCTAAATTGCGAGGAGCAGCCATTTCAAATAATGTAATGAATAAACCACCATCAGCACAATCGTGAACCGCATTTACTATTTCATTTTCGATTAAGCCTTTTACCTTTTCTTGTAATTCGTATTCTATATCCAAATCGAAGAATGGTGCTGGAGATGCTTTTACTCCATGGAAACTCACCAAATATTCTGATGAAGAAATATCGTTATGAGAATCACCAATGATAAAGATTAAATCTCCTTTTTGTTTGAAATCCAAACTCATCACTTTGTCTTTATCTTCAAGTAATCCAATCATACCAATAGTTGGTGTTGGGAAAACTGGAATTTCAACTCCATCCATAGAAGTCTGGTTGTAGAAAGATACATTTCCACCTGTAACGGGCGTAGCAAATTTCAAACAAGCCTTCGACATTCCTTTGATAGCACCAACAAATTGCCAGAAAGATTCTGGATTGTAAGGGTTACCAAAATTCAAACAGTTTGTAATTGCTGAAGGAATTCCTCCTGAACAAACGATATTTCTAGCTGCTTCAGAAACAGCGATTTGAGTTCCAATTTCAGGATCAGCATGAACATAGCGTGAATTACAATCCACAGTCATTGCCAATGCTTTGTTTGTGCCTTTAATATTCACAACGGCAGCATCAGAAGGACGATTTGTTGTCATCGTTCTTGTTCCAACCATAGAATCATATTGCTCATAAACCCAACGTTTAGAAGCTATATTTGGATGAGCCAACAATGATTTTGCAACAGCAACTAAATCATCAGGCTCTGGAACTGAATCGATATTAAATTTCTTATATTCTTGGAAGTAAGCTGGTTCTTTGTATTCACGCTCGTAAACTGGAGCGCCACCACCTAAAACCAGAGATTCAGCGGGAACATCTCCTACTAACTCTCCGTTCATAAAGTAACGAACCTGAGTGGAATCTGTAACAACACCAATTTCCTCAGCGTGTAAATCCCATTTATCAAAAATTCGCTTTACTACATCTTCTTGGCCTTTGTTCACAACGACCAACATACGTTCTTGAGATTCTGAAAGAAGAATTTCATAAGGAAGCATATTATCTTGACGCGTAGGCACTTTGTCCAAATGAACATCCATTCCAACATTTCCACCTGCACTCATTTCGCAAGACGAACATGTAATTCCGGCTGCACCCATGTCTTGCATTCCTGCAACTGCGTCTGTTGTCAACAATTCCATTGTCGCTTCAAGCAACAATTTTTCCATGAAGGGATCACCAACTTGAACCGATGGTAAATCCGAAGCAGATTCTTCTGTAATATCTTTTGATGCGAATGCTGCACCAGCAATTCCGTCTTTACCTGTAGAAGAACCTACAATAAATACTGGATTTCCTGGACCTTTAGATTTCGCTGAAATAATCTTTTTTGAATCAATGATACCTGCAGAGAAAGCATTTACCAATGGATTAGTATTGTAAGAATCGTCGAAGAAAACCTCTCCACCAACGATAGGAATACCGAAAGCATTTCCATAATCACCAATTCCTTTAGTAACACCTTTCACCAACCACTTGGTTCGGTCACGTTCGATGTTTCCAAAACGTAAAGAATTCAACTGAGCAATTGGACGAGCACCCATGGTAAAGATATCACGATTGATTCCTCCAACTCCAGTTGCTGCACCTTGATAAGGCTCTAATGCACTTGGGTGATTGTGGGATTCAATTTTGAACGCACAACCTAATCCACCGCCAATATCAACTAAACCAGCGTTTTCTTCACCAGCTTTTACCAACATATGCGGACCATCCTTTGGCAATTGTTTCAACCAGTGAATTGAGTTTTTATAAGAGCAATGCTCAGACCACATCACTGAGTAAACAGCTGTTTCCGTAAAATTAGGTGTTCGCCCTAAAATCTCTTTGATTTTATCGAATTCTTCTGGTCTTAAACCTAATTCTACTGCTTGTTCGAGTGTTGCTTCCTTTTGTAATGTGCTTTCCATAACGCTTGATTGAGCTGCAAAATTAATCAAATTATCTGTCAATAGACTGACTAGTTTTCACGAATTCGGGAAGTTTTTCACAGTATCTCTTTATTAATGTAGAGTTCTATTGTTTTCCCTTTTATTTTCAAATCTTTCCTTAACTTCGCCCCTCAAAAGATATTTAGCGAATATGAATTACGATATTATAGTCATAGGAAGTGGACCAGGTGGATATGTAACTGCCATTCGCGCTTCACAATTGGGTTTGAAAACAGCCGTTGTTGAAAAAGAAAGCCTTGGAGGAGTTTGTTTGAACTGGGGATGTATACCTACAAAAGCATTGTTGAAAAGTGCGAATGTATTTGAATACATAACTCACGCAGCAGATTACGGAATCAAGGTTGCTGAACCAAAAGCTGATTTCAACGGAATGGTTGGTCGCAGTCGCGATGTTGCTGGAGGTATGAGCAAAGGTGTTCAATTCTTGTTAAAGAAAAACAAAGTTGATGTCTTGATGGGAACTGGGGTTGTAAAACCTGGTAAGAAAGTTGCCGTTACTGATGCCGACGGAAAAGTAACAGAATACACAGCAAATAAAGGTTTGATTATAGCAACTGGCGCAAGAAGTCGTCAATTGCCAAACTTGCCACAAGATGGCGACAAAATCATTGGCTACAGAGAAGCTATGACCATGAAAACTCAGCCTAAGAAAATGGTTGTTGTTGGTTCAGGAGCTATTGGTGTTGAATTTGCCTATTTCTACAATGCAATAGGAACAGACGTAACTATTGTTGAATACATGCCAAACATTGTTCCTATTGAAGACATAGATGTTTCTAAGCAATTGGAAAAATCATTTAAAAAATCTGGAATCAACATTATGACAGGTTCTTCTGTTGAATCAGTAGATACAAAAGGTAAAGGTTGTGTTGTAACAGTTAAAACTGCAAAAGGAGAAGAAAAAATCGAATGTGATGTGGTTCTTTCCGCAGTAGGAATTGAAGCAAACATTGAAAACATCGGTTTGGAAGAAATGGGAATCGTTGTAGACAGAGGTCGAATTATAGTAAATGACTTCTACCAAACCAATATCCCAGGTTATTATGCCATCGGAGATGTTATTCCTGGCCCAGCTCTGGCACACGTTGCTTCTGCGGAAGGAATTATCTGTGTTGAGAAAATCGCTGGACACAATCCTGAGCCTTTAGATTATGGCAACATCCCAGGATGTACTTATGCTTCTCCTGAAATTTCATCAGTAGGAATGACAGAAGCTCAAGCTGTTGAAAAAGGATACAAAATCAAAGTGGGTAAATTCCCATTCTCCGCTTCTGGAAAAGCAAGTGCTGCTGGTGCAAAAGATGGTTTCGTGAAATTAATTTTCGATGAGCAATACGGTGAATTACTTGGTGCGCACATGATAGGCGCAAACGTTACCGAAATGATTGCCGAAATTGTCGCTATCCGTAAATTGGAAACAACAGGGCATGAATTGATCAAAACGGTTCACCCTCACCCAACAATGTCAGAAGCAGTTATGGAAGCTGCCGCTGCTGCATATGGTGAAGTGATACATTTATAAGATATAGATTAGTTTTTTTTAAGCCGAATCTCAGAAATGGGGTTCGGTTTTTTCTTTTTAACCGTATACTGTTCTTTAGGAAATACCTTTATCTTCGATTTAAAATTTACAATTTGCCAAAAACAAAACACATATTTCTCCTTCTTGCCTTTTCTTTGGTTATTAAAATTGTGTATTTATCGATGTCCGTATATCTGTCTGAGGAAAAAATGTATGGCAATATCTATCAAAAATACATTCAAACAACAAGAAAGTACGACGCTTATTGGTATGAAAAAATAGCCAACAATGGTTATCCAAAAGTCACCGATAAAAAGGAACTAGGATATGCTAATGAAAAAGATTTCAAACAAAGCGAATGGGCGTTTTTCCCTTTCTACCCGAAGTTAATAAGTGGAATGAAAACCGTTTTCGGAATGAATTACAATTCAGCCGCTTTCTTTTTAAGCCTGCTCTTTTCCTTCCTTTCTCTCGTGGGTATGTTATGGTTCAGTTTAATCTTCTTAAAGAATGAAAGCAAAGCACTTTTTACTACTTTACTCTTTTTCTGCTTTCCTTTTTCCTTTTACTTCTCGATGTTTTATACCGAAGCATTGTTTTTTACTTTCTTGCTTTTCAGTTTTATCGCCATTTACTATAAAAAACACATTTATTTAGCCGCTCTAATCATTCCATTAATACTTCTCAGGCCAAATGGACTCGTGTTATTATTGCCATTGTTCCTTTATTTCCTTGAACAAAATGAATTATTAACCAAATGGAAGTTCAATTGGCGCGCACTATTCACAAAGAAAAAACTTTTTTTAACGAGCGCTTTCATAACTGGACCAATAGCTTTTGCTGTTTATTGCTGGTATCAATACAGAATGACCGGTTATCCTTTTGCTTTTAGTATCGCTCAAGCTGGTTGGTACCGAGAATTTATGTTCCCAATTTTGGCTTTCTTTAGAAAAGGTGACTTAGCTACACAGTTCAATTCCATTTATACCATCATTGTAATTGTTTATGCTTTCTCCATCCGAAAAAAATTACCACTGAGTTTAAATACATTGATTTGGATTAGTTTAATCTTACCACTCTGCTCTGGATCCGTAACATCTATGACCCGATTTATCTCAATTATTTTTCCATTATTTTTAATTCTTGGAAGTCAAATAGAAAAGTCGAGGTTCAAAATTCCTATTCTAATGTTAATTCTAGGATTACATTTTCTATCTTTTACAACTTGGATTTTGAATATGGTTATCAGCAATTAAAGATGAAATCGAGAACTAAGAAAAAACGTTAATAGTCTTTTTTCAGATCTACGAAAAGATTAGGCTTAAACCTTCTCGTCAGAAGAGAATCCAAGAATAAAAAATAAAATTTTTCTTTTGCATTAATAACTATCAAAAAAATTAATTCATTTTTTTTGCTCAAAACCGTTCCATTCTTAACGAATTAGGGGTGTTCTGGTGATATCTTTTTCAAAAGAAGTAGTTTTTGTTTAGAAATTCACACATTTACAATATCATGCCGCTACATTTTCATTCCAAGTTTAAAGTCCCTATTTTTACGGCGCAACTTTTATTTATTTGTTTACGTCAAGTAATTAACACAACACAAAATAATAATTCAATTTTATGAAAAAACTAAAACTTAACAGAGCGGTGCTAATGTTCCTTTTCCTTATGTCTAGTGGATTTTTTATGGCACAAAGCCTTGGAAATTTGACTTACGAATGGAAATTAGTTCAAGAAACGGATGGTGTGCAATTTTTTGCTAAATATCAGGAATGTAAAATGTCTGAACAATCACCAAAACCTTTTGATATAGCGTTCTTAAAAATTGTAAACAACACCAACAAAGATGTGCAGGTTGCTTACAATTTTGTGACTGAGTATACAGAAGGATGTAACGGTTGTGATGGTGGAGACGAAACGCATTTCACTCAAACAATTCCAGCGAATGGTTCAATAGAAGATGATTGTAACTTCACGCAACAAGGAATGGCGCATAGCGTTCGCAACCAAAATTTCAAAGGTGGATGGAACTTCGAAAAAGTTTCTATTACTAATGTTAAAATCGATTAATACTCAACTATGAAAAATTTACTTTTAGTTACGACAATATTTACACTACTTTTTTCGAGTAGTTTGTTTGCGCAAAACCCGAATTGTTATGTGACAGTTTCTCCACTAGATACCACTATCTGTCCTGGAGATTCAGTTTTCATTCAAGGTTATGCCAATTTACTAGGTGCTGGTCAGAGTTTCAACTTTAATGCAAGTACATTACCTGCAGGATGGAGTACAACTGGAACAACTTTTTTTTCTGCCCCTTGTGGTCCTCATCCTAATGGTACGCCATATTACTGGGCCTCTACTGCAGCAGCAGGTTCCATACCTGGAATTCAAACTGCAGCATTTGATATTACTTGTGGTGGCGTTGTTATTTTTGATATGATTTACTCAGTTCAAGGTGGATCTTCTCCTTGCGAGGGACCTGACCAATACAATGAAGGAGTGAGTTTACAGTATAGTTTGAATGGCGGTTTAACTTGGATAGACATAATTTATTATGCTCCAAATGGTGCTACGTTGCCAGCAAACCCTGGTGTAACAACTCCTGGCGCCAATGGTATAACGCCATTTACCTCTTGGAACACCTTTACTGTTCCGATTCCGGCTGGTGCATTGTCAACAAGTACTATGTTTAGATGGACTCAATCTTCTACTTCAGGTTCATGTTGTGATAACTGGGGATTGGAAAACATCATTATTAACGCAACAGCCGCTCCTTGTGGAACTTCAACAGTATTGAATTGGAGTAATGGTTTGAATGACACCACTTCTTTTTGGTTCTCGCCGTCACAAGACACAACATTATATGCGGTCATTTTTGATACAAACGGTGTGCAACAATGTATTTCTGACACAATTACAGTAAATCTATTCGATGGTAATTTCACATATTCTCTGCCGGGTGCAGCAAACGTATATTGTCCATTAGCTTCTACAAATGTTAGTGTTACAAACATTCAGAATGCTGGTTTACCAGTTTCTTACTTATGGTCGACAGGAAGTACAACTAGTACCGCGACTATTTCAGGTCTAGGAGTCACTCCTGCCAATATTTGGTATTATGTAGATGTCACCGATGCCTGCGGTTATGTTATCCCGGATAGTGTGCTATTGAATGTCAACCAAACGCTAGCCATTGCCTCTTTTAGTGTTAATCCACAAATAAACTGTGCTCTGAATGGATCAGCAGCGGCTGTAGTTACTGGTAACCAAGGAACGCCAGTTCATCAATGGACAAATTCAGCGGGACAAACGGCAAACCCAGTTGGAAATAATGCAAACAATTTAGTTAGTGGATGGTATTATGTGACTGTAACGGATAACGTATGTACGATTAGTGATAGTGTTTTTGTACCTCAAACTTTGGTTCCGATTACATTTAACTTACCTGACACGGTAACAACAAACTGTTTAGCAATCAAACCACCAGCACCAACAACTGCACTTCAAAATGCGCCAGGTGCTACGTTTTTATGGACAACGGCTGGAGGAACGCCATTACCATTCAATAATTCAGGAAACAATGGTTTCTTGAGCTATTACAACCTTCCAAACAATGGTATTTCACCTGCCTTTATTACCTATAATGTTACTGTTTTCTCTTGTGGAAATAGCGTTACGAAGTCAGTAGTATTGCATGTTACGAATATTAACAATTTAAATTTCAATCTACCTGATACATTGAAGAAATTCTGTCCAGGTGATTCAATTGCTGTAGATGTAACAGGTATTACTGGTGCTTCTAATACAAACCCTCCAATTCCATTGGTTTATGATTGGTCTAACGGAGGAACAACTTTCACAACTTGGTTAACATCTACAGGTTTAGACAATGAAACAATTCCTTACACGGTTACATTAACCGATGCTTGTGGTTATACTAAAACTAAAACTGTTGTTTTTGTAATAGACAAATTATTGAATATCGATGACGTTCAATCAACCGCTTCTACTGCATGTCAGCCAGATGGTTCAGTATTAGCAATAGTATCTGGAAATACAGGTCCTGCACAATTCCTATGGGAAGATTCATTGAACTACATTACACCGGGTTCGGGAGATTCAACTCAATCTAACTCATGGAATAACATTAGCCCAGGATGGTATTACTTTACCGTTGTTGACAATGTTTGTAGCGATTTAGATAGTGTTTTCGTGGATATAATTAACGCTCCAACAGCATCATTTACAGTTGATAAATCTGATGGATGTGCGGGAATGTCAGTAATATTCACAAATACAAGTCAAAACACTTCGTATTTTGAATGGGACTTTGGAAATGGAAATACTTCTATTGACAATGCGATAACTACTCATGCTGAGCAGTATTTTGCTCCAGCAACTGTAACACTTTGGGCTTATGACAACTCAAGTAAAACTTGTGGAACTTCTACAACATTAGATATTTCAATTGTGGTATGTGGTTGTACAGATCCTAATGCGATAAACTATGATCCAAATGCAGTAGTTCAAGATGGATTATGTATTTATCCAATTCCTGTTGTTCAAGATCCAAATGTCTTCACACCAAACGGTGATGGTCAAAATGACTTATTCTTCTTTGAAACGGTGTATACAACCGAGTTTAAATTAACAATTACCAATCGTTGGGGTAACGTGATGTACGACAAAATCTTAGACCTTACAGCTCCAGTAGGATCTCAAGGTTGGGACGGACGTTCACCGAACGGAAGCGAGGCTAAAGCTGGAACTTATTTCTATAAATACACTGCTATTGGAATCAATGGTGATGAAGTAGAAGGAAAAGGTTTCTTGCAGTTGGTTAGAGACTAAAACATAAAATATAATCATGGAATAAGGGTTCGATTTTCGGACCCTTATTTTTTTTGTCCTAAGTTCAAAATAGCAACTGACGCCTTCGACTTCGCTCAGTCGGCAATTACAACTTTTAAAATTCATCACTCAAAATCTGTTATCTGGAATTCTTAGGTTATTATAATTCCTTACCTTTAAAACAAATACAATAAAAATGGACATCAAATTAGCCGTATTAATAGACGGCGACAATATACCTTCCGCATACATTAGTGAAATGATGGAAGAAATAACTAAATATGGCAATCCCACAATCAAAAGAATATATGGAGATTGGACAAAACCTCATCTAACGAAATGGAAGAACTTATTGCTTGAAAACGCTATTACGCCTATTCAACAATATGGTTATACTACAGGTAAAAACGCTACCGATTCAGCTATGATTATCGATGCAATGGATATTCTTTATTCAGAAAAAGTTGATGGTTTTTGCCTTGTTTCAAGTGATAGTGATTTTACAAGATTAGCAACTCGATTAAGAGAAGCTGGAATGAAAGTTTTCGGAATTGGTGAAAGAAAAACACCAAATCCATTCATCGTTGCTTGTGACAAATTCATCTACATAGAAATATTAAAGAAGCAAACGCAAGAAACTGAATCTGGTGACCAAGAAACGAAAACGATAGAAAAAGAACCAATCACCCAAAAAGTTATTCAATTTATATCCAACAGCGTAAGTGATTTGGCGGATGAAGATGGTTGGGCTTTTCTAGGAGATGTTGGTGGGCTATTGCAGAAAAAACAACCTAATTTTGATTCTAGAAACTATGGTTTCCTGAAACTAACGCCACTTATCAAGTCTATAAAGAACTTTGAAGTTGAACAACGTGATAGCCAAAATGGACGGTTTAAATTGATTTATGTAAAAGTGAAGGAAAAAAGTCAATCACAAAAAAAGACTTCTCCCAATAAAACTGCTCGTAAAAAATAAATGAAAGCATCGAGTCTAAAAGACATCAAAGCAGATTTAAAAAATAGTTCCAAGGATGAACTTTTGGAATTGACTTTGCGTTTGATCCGTTTTAAAAAAGACAACAAAGAGTTAATTACCTACCTCCTTTATGAATCTGATAACGATGATTTATTCATTGAGAGCTGCAAGTCCGATATGAATGAGTCATTCGCTCAGATTAACCGTTCTAGTTTTTTTTTCATTCGAAAAGCCATTCGAAAAATACTGTCCTTAACAAAAAAGAACATTCGTTATGCTCAAAAGAAAAATATCGAAATAGAGCTCCTACTCCACTTTTGTAAATTATTGACCGAGTTTCGTCCAAAAATAAGTCGCAATAAAGTTCTTATGAACACTCTTGAAACTCAGACTAGAATGTTACGCAAATCCATTTCGACGATGAATGAAGACCTTCAACATGACTACACTGTGTTGTTAGAAGAAATCTTGGAAGGTTTTCAAGAGAAAGGTTAATTTCTAGTTATATAGAAAAGTCACTTATCATTATTTTTTACCTTTAGGATTCATTTTTAAGTCTCAAAACATCATGCACGTTCGCCAAAAGTTTATTCTGATTTCAATATTGGTTCTAGGGCTAATTGCAGCAATTTATTTATACTGGCCTCCTATTCTTTGGAGTTTAATAATCATATTGCCTCTAGTTTCTCTAGGCGTTTTTGATATGTTACAAAACAAACACGCGATTCGAAAGAATTTCCCTGTAATAGGTAATTTGCGTTATATACTAGAAAGCATTCGTCCAGAAATCATGCAATATTTTGTGGAAACGGATACGGAGGGAAAACCTTTTGACCGAATTGAGCGAACAATGGTTTACGAACGCGCCAAAAATGTTAGCGACACAACTCCATTTGGAACTCAATCAGACGTAAATGCTATAGGTTATGAATGGATGAATCACTCTATTTACGCAAAGGATGAGCATGAAATGAATTTTGATCCCCGCGTAATTATCGGTGGTAAAGACTGTAAACAACCGTACTCTGCCAGTATTTTGAATATTTCAGCAATGAGCTATGGTTCGCTCAGTATGAATGCCGTTCAGGCAATGAACAAAGGAGCGAAAAAAGGAGAATTTGCCCAAAATACTGGCGAAGGTGGCGTAAGTTCTCATCATTTGAATTTCGGAGGTGATTTGATTTGGCAAATTGGAACAGGATATTTTGGTTGTCGCACCAAGGAAGGAGGATTTTCCCCAGAAACATTTCAAAAAACTGCCTTGAAAGACAATGTAAAAATGATTGAAATCAAATTATCACAAGGCGCAAAACCTGGTCACGGAGGTATTTTACCAGCAGTTAAAAACACCGAGGAAATAGCTGCAATTCGTCACGTTGAACCTCACATAACTGTCTACTCTCCCCCTAGACATAAAGTATTTCAGGATGCTGAAGGCTTAATGAATTTCGTTAAACAGCTGAGAGAATTATCAAACGGAAAACCAATTGGATTCAAATTGTGTGTTGGTAATAAAGAAGAGTTCCTTGACATATGTCGCGCTATGGTGAAAACTAATATCTTACCGGATTTCATTACAGTTGACGGTGGCGAAGGCGGCACTGGAGCTGCTCCTGTTGAATTTTCAAATTCGCTGGGTGCACCTTTGGTAAATGGACTAACATTCGTCCATAACGCTTTAATAACTTTCGATTTAAAAAAAGAGATTAAAATAATCGCATCTGGAAAAATAGTAAGCGGCTTCCACATTGCGCGGTCTTTAGCTCTTGGAGCTGATTTGTGCAATAGCGCTCGAGCCATGATGATGGCTGTCGGTTGCATACAGGCTTTGCAATGCGACACAAATAAATGTCCTACTGGAGTTGCTACGCAAGACAAGCAATTAATGAAAGGGCTTGATGTTGGAGATAAATCTGAACGGGTGGCTAATTTTCATAAAAGAACGATAAAGAGTTTTGTTGAAATGCTGGGTGCAGCTGGTTATGCTGAACCTAGCGAATTGAATCGTTCTCACATCTTCACAAGGGTAGACTTAAATCAAATCGTAACACTTGAGGAAATATATCCCTATTCCAAAGTTGGGACGATACGTGATAAATCGGAATTGATTTATCAACAAACATAAAAATAAAGAAATGGAGGATGCTCAAATTCTTGGATTACGCACGACAATTTATAAAGTTGAGGATTTACACAAAGCTAAAAAATGGTATTCCAAAGCATTTGACCAAAATCCATATTTCGACGAACCCTTTTATGTAGGATTCTCGATTGGTGGTTATGAGTTAGGTCTCATGCCGAATGAAGAAAAGGATATGAAAAAATCCGATAATGTGCTAAGCTATTGGGGAGTAGAGAATATACAAGAAACCTACGAGCGATTTATTTCAAACGGAGCTGTTTCTCATGAAGAGCCTAACAATGTTGGCGGTGAAATGATGGTAGCAAGCATCAGAGATCCATGGGGAAATGTTATTGGATTAATTTTTAATCCTTTCTTTAAATTACCATAGAGCTTCTTGTTTAGCGCCATTATCGTATAAAATTACCCTCAATTGAAAAAAATCTATTAGTTTCGCTTACGAACCAATTTCGATAAGACAACTATGAGTTTTCGCACTCTCACCAATAAAATTCCAGGTAAATTAAAGGGTTTATTCTTTTTCCTTCGTGTTGATAGAATTATCCCAGTTCATTTACTCCTTTTCACAGGCCACATGGCTGAATTGTCTCGCTGGATAGCAAAAAATAAAAAAGAGGGGAAACATGACTTTTACAGTAGTAAATTTCATTATGATAAACGGGAAGGATTATTTGAGCAAGTCATTCAATCTGAAAACCTTGATACCAATGTGGATTATTTCGAATTTGGCGTTTCCAAAGGCGGATCTTTTCGCTGGTGGATCAATCGTCTAAAAAATGATGGAGCTCGCTTTTATGGCTTTGATACTTTTTCAGGTTTACCTGAAGATTGGGGATTGTTCAAAAAAGGTGACATGGATAACGGCAACGAACCACCTCAAATCGACGACAACAGACATACTTTTTATCAAGGTCTTTTTCAGCAAACGCTTTTACCTTTTTTAAGCGAATACAAATCAGACAACAAGAAAATTATTCATATGGATGCTGATCTATATTCAGCGACTTTGTATGTATTAACTCTAATGACACCCTATTTAAAAAAAGGTGATGTAATTTTCTTCGATGAGTTCAATGTTCCTATGCATGAATACAAAGCTCTTAAAGATTGGAGCAATTCCTTCTATGTAGATTTTAAAATCTTGGGCAGCGTCAATAACTTTTATCAATTGGCAATCGTTATCAATTAAGTCGCTAAGACAAGATAGTTACTGTGAATTACGTTTAAGATAAAAATTGCCTCAGATGATTTTCAGTTTTAAAGAAAACTACGTCCTTGAAAATAATGTGGTTCGATTAACTCCTCTTTTAGAAGAAGATTTTGGAAAACTAGTACCTTTTGCTAATAATGAGCCTGATTTATGGGAATATTCACTCGTTCAAGCGACTAGTGAGGAAGGATTAAAAAACTATCTTAAGTTAGCTATCGAAAGTCGAAAAAATGAGAATGCTTACCCTTTTCTCGTTTTTGACAAAAGAACAAATCAATTTGCCGGAAGTACCCGTTTTTATGACATCCAACTTGCACAGAACACGGTTCAACTCGGTTTTACGTGGTACGGAAAAGCTTTTCAAAGAACAGGGTTGAACCAAAATTGCAAATTTTTACTTCTTGAGTTTGCTTTCGAGAAAATGAATTTAGATAGAGTTGAATTCCGTGCGGATAACGACAATACGAAAAGCATTGTCTCTATGAAAAATATTGGTTGCACACAAGAAGGGATTCTAAGAAATCATGGCTATAAACCTGATCGTACGCGAAGAGATAGCATTGTATTGAGCATCTTAAAAGACGAGTGGTTCAATTCTGTAAAAGCTAACCTTCAGAACAAAATCAGCGGTTAACGATTCTTTTTAAAGGCTCAAATTTGTCATAACATGATCTTTTGACACTATAATTCATTGAGTTTTTCAGAAGTTAAGCGTAAAAAATACTATCCAAATAGACAAAACTGAAAACAACTATATCTATGATTATGTGCGTTTTATCAATTTAATTTAGTATTATTGTATATTAATGTTAAAAAATAAAACCGACGAATTTTAAAATTCTCCATTTGTCGACATGCGTGATGTTTCTGTCTCCACAGTTACTTCAGGACTTCTCCGTCCGTTTACACAAAACGGTATTTATAAAATCTCCAAATACTTATTCCCATGAAAAAAAATCTACTCCTCAGATTAGTAATTCTTGCCTTAACCCTGCCAACAATGCTATTTGGGCAAGTAAATGATTCTAACTGGGTCGACATGATGTCTGATCCAAATGCCAATTTTTACGATGTACAAACTGCTTTCAATAATTTTTGGGCGGGCAAAACTATAGAAAAAGGAAAAGGATATAAGCAATTTAAACGATGGGAAGAGCATATGGAGCCTCGAGTTTACCCAAGTGGTAATATGACACTTCCATCACAATCTTACTCCAATTACCTTACTTGGTTATCTCAAAACCCAATAAGTCTGAGTCTCATACCTAATGATTGGTCTCCACTTGGTCCAACAGGAGCGCCAGCCGGCGGTGGAGCTGGGAGAATCAATTTTGTTCGATTCGACCCTACTAACTCAAATACTATTTATGTTGGCGCACCAGATGGTGGTTTATGGAAATCAATCAATGGAGGTACAACTTGGACTACCAATACAGATCAATTGACCGTAATTGGATGTACAGATATAGCGATTAACCCTAGTAATACTCAAATAATGTACCTAGCCACCGGTGACGGTGAAGCCGGTGATTCTTATAGTGTAGGGGTTTTAAAATCAATAGATGGCGGCGCAACATGGAATACAACTGGATTAAATTGGGCTGTATCACTTGGACGTCGAATTTCAAGATTATTGATGCATCCATCAAATCCTTTAATTTTAATTGCAGCGACTACCAATGGAATGTATAGAACAATTGACGGCGGTGTAACGTGGACACAAACAAGCACCGGATCATATAAATCTGCAGAATTTTCTCCTGGATCCGCCAATACTGTTTATGCTGCTGGAACAATTTTAAGGCGATCAATTGACAATGGCGTAACATGGACAACCATAACATCTGGTTTACCTACAACAGGTGTACAAAGAATTTCTATTGCGGTTACCCCTGCAAATAGCGCTTATGTTTATCTACTTATTGGTCAATCTTCAGACCAAGGATTATTAGGAATCTATCGCTCCACAGATTCTGGAGCAACATTTACTACTCAAAAAGGACCAACTTCTCCAAACTTGTTAGGATGGTCATCGGCTGGAACGGATTCTGGTGGACAAGCTTTTTATGATTTAGCAATTGCCGTTTCGCCAACCGCAGCAAATACAGTTCTAGTTGGCGGTGTAAACACATGGCGCTCATTAGATGGCGGTGTTACATGGACGCTCAATTCACATTGGACAGGTTCTGGTGCACCTTATGTTCATGCAGATTGTCATGCTATTCAATTCTTACCAGGTTCTTCCACAACATATTTCATGGGCCATGATGGTGGAATTTCTAAGACAACAAATTCAGGTACATCGTTTACAGATATTAGTTCCAACTTACAAATTGCGCAACAATACCGTATCGGTTTATCGGCAACAACCGCTGGAAGAATTATTGCAGGTCATCAAGATAACGGTACAAACCTATTGAACGGGGGCTCTTGGACGCGAGTTTACGGTGGTGACGGAATGGATTGTTTCATTGATCGTACCAACAACAATATTTTGTATGGTTCTTATGTCTATGGTGATTATTATAAATCGACAAACGGAGGAGCAACGTGGACAACTATTACCACTGGTCTTCCAAATGGGGCTGGAAATGCCAGTTGGTTAAGCCCTTGGCATCAAGATCCAGTTTCAGCAACAACCTTATATGCTGCGGGTAGAGCCGCATTATACAAATCAACCAATGGAGGATCTAATTGGTCAGCCGTCGGCACGCCTTCTGGCTCAAACAGAGTGTTGGAATTCGCCATTGCGCCGAGCAACAATCAAATCCTTTATGCTGTAAAACAAAACGCTATTTCAATATCGATTAATGGAGGTACAACTTTTACCGATGTAACTGGAACATTACCAGTTGGAACTGCTTCAATAACGAATGTGACTATATCGAGCACAAATCCGAGCATAGTTTGGGTGACTTTTTCTGGATATTCGGCAGCAAACAAAGTTTATAAATCTATAAACAGTGGAACAACATGGGTCAATATAAGTACGGGTCTGCCAAATGTTCCTTGTAATACTATTGTTTACCAAGGTGGCACCACAAATGATGTTGTATATGTTGGCACCGACATTGGCGTCTTTTATATTGACAATATCATGAGTTCTTGGCAAAACTACATGAGTGGTTTACCAAGAGTTTCAATTAGTGATTTAGAAATATTTTATCCAACTTCAAAAATTCGAGCGGGAACTTATGGTCGAGGAACATGGGAAAGTGACGTGGCAGTTGTGAGTAATTTTGCACCTGTTGCTGATTTTATTGCGCCGCAAACAGTATGCTTAGGAAACACTGTACCTTTTACCGACGCATCATCATATACTCCAACAACTTGGTCATGGTCTTTCCCGGGAGGAACACCTTCGACATCCACAGCGCAGAATCCAATAATTACATATTCAACAGCTGGAAACTACAATGTTACTTTGACCGTAACAAATGTAAATGGAACAGATTCAGAGGTGAAAACAGGATATATTACTGTCGTGGCTGGATCTGGTGCCGCTTTGCCATTAGTTGAAGGATTTACAAGTACAACTTTTCCACCAACCAACTGGTCTATTATAAATACCAATTCTTCCTCAACTTGGGTAAGAAGTGCAAGCACTGGTACCGCTCCAACCGCAGGAAACTCAATGGTATTCGATAATTACAATTTGAATGATTCCGATGATGACGAGATACATCTCAAATCGGTAAATTTAACTGGCTTAACTTCAGCTCAGTTAGCTTTTGACGTGGCTTATGCTCCTTACGACCCTTTTAATTATGATGGTTTAGAAGTTATAGTCTCTACCAATTGTGGTGGTGCATTTACTACTGTATATTCTAAATCTTATACGGTCTTAGCCACTGCCCCTGCAACCACAGGAGCTTTTACTCCCTCGACAACTCAATGGCGAAATGATGTTGTGGATTTGACACCCTTCATTGGTCAATCAAACGTAATCGTCGCCTTTAGAAACCTGGGTGGGTATGGAAATTATTTATATGTGGATAATATTAATCTAACTGGTACCACAGTACCTACCAATCCTACCGCAAGTTTCACTGGAACGCCAACGACAATTTGTAACGGGCAATCAGTGACCTTCGTAAATAACTCTGCAGGTTCGCCAACATCTTATTCGTGGACTTTTGCTGGAGGAACTCCTGCAACTTCAACGGCCACTAATCCAACAGTCACATACGCGACAGCTGGAACCTATACAGTTTCGCTCACTGCTACAAACTCAAGTGGGTCGAATACATCAACACTCACGAATTACATCGGCGTAAATCAAACTCCTGCAACGCCAACTATTTCAACAGGTGGACCAACAACATTCTGCACTGGTGGGTCAGTTGTTTTAACCTCGTCATCTGCCACTGGTAACCTTTGGTCTAATGGCGCTACAACCCAATCAATTACTGTTTCAACTTCAGGAACATATACGGTTGCTGTGACTTCATCAGGATGCACATCATCAGCATCTTTAGGTACATCAGTTACGGTTAATCCTATTCCGACTGCACCAACTATTTCAGCAGGTGGATCAACAACTTTCTGCTCTGGTGGATCAGTTGTTTTGACAGCTTCGTCTACAACGGGTAATCTTTGGTCGACTGGTGCTACAACTCAATCAATTACGGTTTCGACAGCAGGAACATATACAGTCTCAAAGACAACAGCAGGATGTACATCTTCTTTGTCTTCAGGAACTTCCGTAACTGTTAATCCAATTCCGTCAACTCCGACAATAACAGCTGGTGGTTCAACAACATTCTGTTCGGGAGGTTCGGTAGTTTTGGCATCTTCGTCTTCAACAGGCAATCTCTGGTCAAATGGAGCTACTAGTCAATCGATTTCAGTTTCAGCTACCGGAACATATACTGTTGCAGTTACGAATTCTGGTTGTTCATCGGCAAGCTCTTCAGGAACAACTGTTACAGTTAATTCAATTCCATCAACACCAACAATTACAGCTGGTGGCTCAACTAGTTTCTGCACAGGTGGTTCCGTTGTATTAACTTCTTCATCTTCAACTGGAAATCTTTGGTCGACTGGTGCTTCAACACAATCCATTACTGTTTCAGCGGCGGGAACCTATACAGTGGGTGTCACGCAATCTGGATGTTCTTCAGCAACATCTGCAGGAACCTCAGTTACAATTAATTCAATTCCAGCAACTCCGACAATTTCGGCAGGTGGTTCGACGACTTTTTGCGCTGGAGGTTCAGTGGTTTTAACATCTTCGTCTGCATCAGGAAACTTATGGTCAACTGGAGCAACAACACAATCCATTACCGTCTCAACTTCTGGAACATATTCCGTCGCTGTTACGCAAACCGGCTGTTCGTCTGCCAGTTCCGCAGGAACTGCGGTTACTGTTAATCCAGCTCCATCTGCACCGACAATTACTGCCGGTAGTTCGACCTCATTCTGTGCTGGAGGTTCCGTAGTATTAACATCTTCCTCTTCGACTGGAAATCTATGGTCAACTGGAGCAACGACACAATCAATAACTGTTTCAACAGCCGGAACATATACAGTTAGCGCAACTACTGGCGGATGCTCATCTATAGCATCTTCAGGATCCGTTATTAATGTCAACCCTTTGCCAGCTATCGCTATTGGAACAATATCAAATCCAATTACCTGTGGAACAGCAACAGGAAGTATCCAAGTTACTGGAACGGGAGCTGGAACGTTAAATTGGTCTGGAACTGGAACTGGCACAGCTAGTGGTTCTTTGCCAATTTCTATTTCAAATATATCGGCTGGATCTTACTCAATTTCCTTTACTAGTGCTGCTGGTTGTTTATCTAATCCTATTTCACAAGGGTTAAACGATCCAACTCCTCCTGCAACTCCATCGATTGTTGCATCAGGGCCAACAACATTTTGTTCAGGTGGATCGGTTACACTTACATCCTCTGCTCTAGCAGGAAATACGTGGTCAAATAGTTCTACAACGACATCAATAAATGCTACTGCATCGGGTAGCTATAGCGTTACCTATACTAATGCAGCTGGTTGTTCTGCAACATCGGTTCCTATGATAGTAATAGTGAATGACAATCCCGCTACACCGAATGTTTCGGCAGGTGGATTGACGACTTTCTGTGAAGGAAATTCAGTAGTGTTGACTTCTTCATCTACAACAGGCAATACTTGGACAAACAATCAAACAACTCCATCTATTACGGTTCTTACTTCTGGTAATTATGGAGTTACTTATACTGACTTCAATGGCTGTTCTTCTAGTTCAACCTTAACAAGTGTTACAGTAAACCCAAATCCGGTTGTCACATTTGGTACATTGGCGGATATATGTATATATAATCCTGCTATAACTCTTACTCAAGGCGGACCTACAGGCGGAGTATACAGTGGGAACGGAATAAGCGGAAATCAATTTGACCCTAATTCAGCTGGACTTGGAACCAATACCTTAACGTATAATTTCACTGATGGAAATGGCTGTTCGAATTCAGCTACATCCATTATTTTGGTTGATGGATGTTTAAGTTTGAACGAAAATACTCAATCAAGTATTCAAATTTTCCCAAATCCGTCAACTGGAATATTGACTATTAATTCAGAGGATATGCCAATTAGTAATTTAACAGTATTCGATTATGCTGGGCGCAAAGTAGCGGAACAATTGGGTGTATCTACAACATCGTTAACTCTAGATTTAACCAAAATGGCGGATGGTATGTATACTATCGAAGTTATCACATCGGGAGCTACAAAACGTTTGCCAATAATAATTCGTCACTAAAACTTAAATTGATAAAAAGAAAAAGCTTGCCTAAATTGGGCAAGCTTTTTTTATATCTTTTTTCGCAAGGAAATTGCGAATACTTCAAGTATTGAAACACGTTAATCCTTAAACTCTTCCTTCAAATTACCTTCTTCATCATAACGATCTTTTTTAGAACCTTCGTATATCGTGAATTTTCGGTAACTACATTCCAAATCTCCGTTGTACAACTGAATTTTTCGCTCAGGTCGTAAACCTACATTTTTCAATCCTTCTTCACTTGCAGAAATAATCCAGCAAGTAAATCCAGTTAATTCTTGTTTCATCCAATCACCCAATGCCGTGTACATTTCAGGAATATCCGTCCCCATTCGTTCACCATATGGAGGATTTGTAATAACCATTCCTCCATTTGGAAAAGGTTTTTTCAAATCAGCGAAATCGTCTGAAGTAATTTCTACAAATCGTCCAACGGGCAAGCCGCGTAAGTTGCGTTTTGCTTTGAGCATCATATCCGAACTCAAATCACTACCTGCAATTTTACATGGAAGTCCAGTACAACGTTTGTTCGCCGCTTCATAAATTTCATCCCAAACTTCAGGTTGGAAGTTCTTGAAATTTTTGAATGCATAATGATGTCTTTCGAGATTTGAAGGAATGTTAGCAGCTAACAATGCGGCTTCAATTAATATTGTTCCAGAACCACAAAACGGATCATATAAATCTGTTTTTCTATCCCAGCCTGACATTCTCACCAAACCAGCGGCAACAACTTCATTTATTGGAGCTTCACCAATCGCCTCGCGGTATCCACGCTGAAACAATGGAACTCCAGAAGTATTCAATGAAACAATACATTCAGTTTCCTGGATATACAAATCGAAAAGAACTTGAGGAGCTTTTACATTGACATCAGGTCTATCCTGACCTTTTTCTCGGAATTTGTCAACAATTGCATCTTTCAACAAGAAATGAGGAAACTGAGAATGACGAAATATTTTTGAGAAAACTGCTCCTTTTACAGCAAAAGTCTTGTCATTAGAGAAATATTGCGTCCAATCAATTTTAAAGGCCTTATTGTACAAATCGTCTTCATTCTTGATGCGAAACTTGGCAATTTGAACTAAAACTGAAACCGCGCATCTTGAATGTAAGTTTAGGAAATATACATCCTTCCACTCCCCTTTTAGTTGCACAGCTCTATTTAGTACAGTGATGTCTGAATATCCTAACTCTTCGAGTTCTTCCTTTAAAACTTCCTCAAATCCAAAGAAAGTTTTAAGTGTGATTGTCAGCTCTTCGCCTACGTTTTTATTATCTTGTTCTGTCATTTTCTCGCCTTAGATATTGCTTTGAATGTTCGCAAATACTATTAAATTTGTACAAAAGAACGCATTTGAAGTCATTTCTCTATAAATTTCTTCTACTATTCCTTCCTTTCATTGCTACAAATTCTATTTTAGCACAACAAAAAGTCGGTTTGGTACTAAGTGGCGGCGGAGCAACCGGTTTCGCTCACATTGGCGTTCTCCAAGCTCTCGAGGAAAAAGGAATCCCTATTGATTATATAACAGGAACATCAGCAGGAGCTCTTGTTGGAGCGATGTATGCAGTAGGGTTTTCTCCACTTCAAATTCGTAACATCTGTAAAGATGAGGACTTTTTTAGAATGGCAACAGGTGAATTGCGACCAGAACAACAGTTCTTCACAAAAGAAGATGAACCTAAGAGCGATCTTGTTTCCATCCGATTTTCAATTGATAGTTTAATTCAAAAATCTTTGCCCACTAATTTTACAAATTCAACTTTTCTGGATTTTGAGCTGATGAAAATACTGGGCACAGTTGCCGCTGCAAAAGGAAATAACTTTGATAATTTGTTCGTGCCATTTCGTTGTTTGGCTTCAGATATTGTTTCAAAAGAAAATGTAATATTCGATTCCGGGCATTTGAACGAGGCCGTTAGAGCGTCAATGACCTTTCCTTTTTACATCCAGCCGCTGCGTGTCAATGGACGATTATTATTTGATGGCGGGCTATACAATAACTTCCCGGCTGACGTGCTTTATCATGAGTTCAGTCCCGATTATATAATTGGAAGTAATGTATCTTACAATGCAGATGAGCCTCAAGAATACGATTTAATCTCTCAAATTGAAAACATGTTGGTTCGTTATTCTAATTTTGCCTTGCCATGTGAAGAAGGAATAATAATTGAACCTGAATTAAATGTCGGCACTTTCGACTTTGACAAGGTTGAATCTGCCATTGCCATCGGTTACGAAACTGGATTAAAATATGCCGATAGCATATTACCTTTTATTCAAGAATTGCGTTTACCTTCAGAATTGGATAAACAACGTAAAGCTTTTCGAGAATTTATTCCAGAATTAGTTATTGACAGTATATATAGCGGAACAGACAGGAAAATAAACTTTTTTGTGAAGAATTCTATGTTGCGCTTGAGAAAGAAACAACCATTATCAGCATCTGTAATTGAACGAAGATATTACCGATTGGCAGCAACAGATCATATTGGCTTCCTTTTTCCGACCATTGATACAAATTCATCGGGCAAATACAATATGAACTTGATTCTTCGTGAAAAGAATAGATTTAAACTAGATGTTGGCGGACTAATATCATCACGACCAATAAATACTGGTTATGTCGGTTTAACCTATTATCGACTGAAGAAAACAGCCTTAAAATTGCATGCCGAATCCTACTTCGGTAAATTTTATGGATCCATTAATACAAATGCTAAAATAGAAATACCTGCTCTGTTCCCAGTTACAATTGAACCATATTTCACCATGAATCGTTGGGATTACTTTAAAAGTTTTGCCACATTTTTTGAAGATGTTAAACCTTCATTCTTAGTTCAAAATGAGATGTATTATGGATTGAGTATTTCTCATCCATTGTTCAATAATAGTAAGAGTACTTATGATGTTCGGATATTTAATCTTGAGGACGACTATTACCAAACAGATGTATTTACTGCCCAAGATACCAGTGATATTACCTATTTTAACGGACAAACTTACAGCTGGAAAATTGAACAGAATTCACTAAACAGAAAACAATTCGCGAGTTCTGGTCATTATTTTAGCTTCAAAGCTAGGTACGTTCACGGTGATGAAAGGACCATTAGCGGCTCTACTTCTAATAACGCAGATCAAAACAAAAACCATCAGTGGGTTAATTTAAATGTTGATTTCCAAAGCTTTCCTCTGAGTACAAAATACTTCCATATTGGTTTACAAGGTAGAGCTACCTTTAACAGTCAAAGTTTATTTGGCAATTATACAGCTTCACTTTTATCTTTGACTGCTTTTAATATTATTCCTGATTCTTACACCTTTTTTCTGCCAGAATATCGTTCACCACAATTTTTTGGTGGAGGTATAAACCTAATTTTCAGCTTACCTAAAAATATTGATGTTCGTTTCGATGGCTTCTATTATCAGCCGCTTGTTCAGCTTATCAAGAACGATACTGGTGGGTTTGAATATTCCAAACCTTTTAAAGGAGAATCTTATTTAGCTTCAGTTTCAGCAATCTATCATTCACCAATTGGACCATTGAGAGCTACTTTGAATTATTTTCCAAAACAAACCAATAACCCATTTATTTTTCAATTGAGTTTTGGATACGTTCTTTTTAACGAAAGAGCCATTCGTTAAATTCGCAATTCGTGCAAGTTTTTATCTTTACAATCTACAAATAACTAGTTCATGCAAAAAATTATCAGTGGAATTCAGCAAATGGGAATTGGTGTGCCAAACGTTCCTGAAATATGGAAATGGTATCGCAAATTTTTCGGAGTGAACGTAAAATTATTTGAAGATGCTGCAGAGGCGCCTTTGATGACAAGATATACTGGTGATAAGGTTCAATCTCGCACAGCGACACTAGCTCTTTCTATGGATGGAGGTGGTGGATTTGAAATCTGGCAATACACTTCTCGCGGAACTGAAAAAGCTGATTTCAACATAAAAATGGGTGACTACGGTCTCTTTGCTTGTCGCATAAAATCCAAAAATATTCAAAAAACATTTGATTATTACATAGCCAATGGAGCTGAATTACTAGGAAATTTAGCAACTCGACCAGATGGTGGAAAACACTTTTTTGTAAAAGATCCGAATGGCAATATTTTCAATATAGTTGAAGGGTTGGATTGGTTTTCTGACACCAAACATCCTAGCTATTGTGGAGCCGTGGCCGGAACAATGATAGGCGTTAGTGATATTGACGCATCTATGAAATTGTATGCTGACGTTCTTGGCTATTCTAAAATAGTTTATGATGAAACCGATATATTTGATTGTTTTAGCGAAATCGATGGTGGAAAATCCAAATTTCGTAGAGTCTTATTAGGTCATCCAGAGAAAAGAAAAGGCCCGTTTGCAGAATTATTGGGTTCAACGGAAATTGAATTGGTCCAATGTATGGACAGAACGGATTGTAGAAATATATTTGAAAATAGATATTGGGGCGATTGGGGATTCATTCATCTTTGCTTCGACATTCAGGGTATGGACATTCTTAAAACTGATTGTGAAAAAGCAGGCTTCCCTTTCACCGTTGATTCAGGAGAAACATTTGATATGGGAGAAGCAGGCGGACGTTTTTCATATATAGAAGATCCAGATGGCACTTGGATTGAATTTGTTGAAACACATAAAGTTCCTGTCATGAAAAAATGGGGTTGGTACATCAATCTGAAAAAAAGAAATCCAGAAAAACATTTGCCAAAATTCATGCTGAAAGCAATGGGATTGAGCAAAGTTCGTGATTAATTTGATTGAACAGTCTATTTGACTGATTCAGCCGTTATGAAAATCCCTGTTATTTCTCTACATTTGTTGAACTATAAAATTGATATGAATAAATTCCTTTTGATTTCCTTTGTTACCCTGCTTGGTCTGTCATTTCAGTCGTGTAAAGAAGAAATTACGCTGAACCAAGAATTTAAAGAAACTCCAGTAATATATGGTTTATTAAACCAGAGTGAGGATTTACAGTTTATCAAAATAAATCGTGGGTTTATCGGTCCTGGTAATGCATTTGAAATAGCACAAATACCAGACTCAAGTTATTTTAAAAACGTGTCAGCAAAAGTCGAAGAAGTCATTAACAATCAAGTAGTTTACACTTGGGAATTACGCGATACTATATTAACAACGAAGAGCACTAACGGACTTTTCTTTTCTCCAAATTACAAAGCTTATTATTTCAGCACTTCTTCACATCCCTTGGTAGAAGGAAGCAATTATAGATTGACTGTTAATATTGACGAAGGGAAATTAGAAGTTACCGCCGAAACTCAGTTGGTTCGGAACTTTGCACCAACAACTGCAGCAAATAGCGGTACAAGTTTAAACTCCACAAATTCTAATTTAAGATTCGCAAAAAGCAATGGAGAATACATTAGTACTTCGATTACTTGTGATGCGGGTACGGCTGCTTTTGGAAACGTTTCTCTTGATCTCCAAGTTTACGAATATCGTGGCAATAACGATTCAACGTTAATTCATATTCCTTGGAATGTCGCTGAGACAACTGCTAAAAGTGCTTTTATCTCGGCAGTTGCCCAAGGTCAATCATTTTTCGAAAGAATTAAAGATGGACTCACGAATGACAATACAATTACAAAACGTAATTTTTTCGGATTTGAAGTTACTTTTACGGGGGGGGCACAAGAATTGTACAATTACATATTGGTAAACAAACCTTCTACATCTTTAACTCAATCAAAACCAAGTTTTACCAATTTATCGGTAACCGAAGGTTATTCTGTAGTAGGAATATTCTCCGCGCGCAAAACAACCAAGATTTTTAAACCATTTGTTTTCCAAAATCAGACTTTTGTGCGCTGTATTGATGGACCAACAACAAAATCTCTTTGCACAGGTTTAATCCCTGGGCTTGGCGCTTTGTTTTGCAGTCAGCATCCGGGAGACATTATGCAACCATACAAATGCGACTAGTTTTTCCATCAAAGAAAAACAAATAGTCAGTACCTTTATCATATGAGTGAAAGGCAAACCCTTTTTGTTGATGTGATATTGCCTGTACCTATTCACAGAGCGTTTACCTACAGAGTTCCTTTTGAGTTAAATACCTATGTTCAACAGGGGATTCGCGTCATTGTACCTTTTGGTAAATCAAAATTACTCACTGGAATAGTCATCAAAGTTCATGAAAACCCACCTAAAGAATACGCAGCCAAATATTTGGAACATATTCTAGATGAACAGCCAATTATAACAGGAAAATTATTGACTTTCTGGAATTGGATGGCCACATACTATATGGCCGCTATAGGTGATGTCATGAATGCCGCCTTACCGTCTAATTTTAAATTAGCGAGCGAAACAAAAATCGTTCTTCACCCGGATTTTGATATTCTAACACCATTAACTGAAGATAGAGAAATTGCAATCGTCGATGCTTTGGAAGTGCAAGAAGTACTCGATTTGAAAGAAATTTCAGAGATCGTGGGCATCAAGACCATACAGCCGATTATCAAAAAAATGTTGGATAAAAATATCATTTTGACTTTAGAAAGTTTAGATGATAAATTCACAGCAAAAACGGCATTGTTTGTAGAACTAACAAATCATTATCTTCAAGAAGAGAATATCAATTCTTTGTTAACGGATTGGGCAGACAAAAAAGCCAAAGTAAAACAAAGTCAAGCGCTGCTGGCTCTTTTAGCTGAGGGCAAATATAGTATGAATGCCATGTTTCCTGTATTGAAAAAAGATCTGGAAAATAAAGGCATTTCGAGTAGCACGCTGAACACACTTGCGAAAAATGATATTATACAAATCAACAAACAGATAATTTCAAGAGTAAACAAAGAAGACGATGAAACCGAATTCAGAACCTTTGAATTAAGCCCAGCACAAGAAACTGCTCTTTCTGAAATAAAATCAACTTTCGAGGATAAAAATGTTTGCTTGTTACATGGGATTACGGGTTCAGGAAAAACGGAAGTCTACGTTCGATTAATCCAAGAGCAACTTAAGCTTGGCAAACAAATTCTGTTCCTAGTTCCTGAAATTGCTTTGACAACCCAACTGATCGTTCGTTTACAAAAAATATTTGGTCAGCAAGTTGGTGTTTATCATTCGAAATTCAACCAAAATGAGCGAGTTGAAATTTGGAACAACATATTAGAGAACAACCCTGATAATTATCGTATTGTCGTTGGAGCCCGTTCTTGTGTTTTCTTACCATTCCAAGATCTAGGTATGGTAATCGTTGACGAAGAACATGAATCTACATTCAAACAATATGACCCTTCGCCAAGATACAACGGACGCGACTGCGCGGTAGTACTGGGACAAATTCACAAAGCCAAAGTTCTATTGGGTTCAGCAACTCCTTCCATGGAATCTTATTACAATTGCAAGACCGATAAATATGGTTTAGTAAAATTAGAAGAAAGGTATTCAGGAATTCAAATGCCCGAAATTTTATTGGCCGATTTAAGAAAAGAACGCAAACAAAACAAAGATTTTCAATTCTTTAGTACCTTCCTTATCGACTCAATGCGTGAAGCGCTGAATCGCAAAGAACAAGTAATTCTTTTTCAGAACCGAAGAGGCTACAATCCAAGATGGCAATGCGAAATTTGTAGTTGGACTCCACATTGCGTCAATTGTGATGTTTCCTTAACATACCACAAAGCGACTAATACGCTAAAATGTCACTATTGTGGGCATGCAGCTGCACCAATGGGTTCTTGTCGAAGCTGCGGAAGCAATCGATTGAAAATGATAGGATATGGCACAGAAAAGATTGAAGATGAGATGTCTTTACTTTTTCCAGATTCTACAGTTGGACGGTTGGACTTGGATACCACTAGAAACAAAAATGGCTACGAAAATATTATTCATGCATTTGAAAATCGACAGGTTGATATTTTGATTGGAACTCAAATGATTAGCAAAGGTCTGGATTTCGACCATGTTAGTTTAGTCGGAATTCTTGATGCGGAAGATATGCTCAACCGTCCAGATTTCCGTGCTTTCGAAAAGTCGTTTCAGATGATGACACAAGTCGCAGGGAGAGCTGGTCGAAAACACAAACGAGGAAAAGTAATTATCCAAACTGCCCAGGTAGATCATTGGATAATAGAAAAAGTATATCAATATGATTATGATGGTTTCTTCAATCACGAACTAATTGAAAGAGAAAATTTCTTCTATCCACCCTTTTACAAAATCATTCAGTTCGTTTTGAAACACAAAGACGAAAACGTATTGGCAGTAGGTTCAAAAGATTTGGGTGACAGATTGAAGCAAGTCTTTAAAGAAAGAGTGATTGGTCCAGAATACGCAATTATTCCAAGAATAAACAATCAATTTATTAAAGTCATCAAACTGAAGTACGAAAAAAGTGTTTCGGATAAAGCTATAAAAGAAAAAGTCCAGCTCTTGCTGGACCAATTCTATAGTATTCCGGGAAATAAATCAATTCGACTTTCTATCGACGTTGACCCTATTTAACCCAAGTAAGATTTTAGCATTTTGCTTCTTGAGGTATGTTTCAATCGACGAATAGCTTTTTCTTTGATCTGTCTAACACGCTCACGCGTTAAATCAAATTTAATTCCTATTTCTTCTAGGGTCAATGGATACTTGCCGTTTAAACCGTAATACATTTTCAATATCTCGCTTTCGCGCATCGTCAATGTAGACAAAGAACGGTCAATATCTTTTCTCAAAGATTCAATCACCAATCCTCTTTCAGGTCCAGGCAAACTATCATTTGGCAAAACATCGTACATGCTTGACGAAGATTCATCGCCTTCAACCAATGGAGCATCCATGGATACGTGTCTACCACTATTATTTAACGATTGACGAACATCCGCAACAGAGCAGTCCAAATGTTCTGCCAATTCTTCAGCTGAAGGTGGACGCTCGTAGCGTTGTTCCAACTCAGAAAATGCTTTTTTAATTTTATTAATATTTCCAATTTTGTTCAATGGTAAGCGAACAATACGCGCCTGTTCGGCTAGTGCTTGTAAAATCGATTGACGAATCCACCATACTGCGTATGATATGAATTTAAATCCTCTTGTTTCGTCAAAACGTTCAGCTGCTTTTATCAAACCAACATTTCCTTCATTGATTAAATCGGGTAATGAAAGTCCTTGATTTTGGTATTGTTTAGACACAGAAACCACAAATCGAAGATTTGCTTTCGTCAATTTTTCCAATGCAGCCTTGTCTCCATCACGTATTTTACGCGCTAATTCCACCTCCTCTTCAGCTGAAATTAAATCCACTCTACCTATCTCCAATAAATATTTATCGAGGGATGCGGTTTCGCGGTTGGTGACTTGTTTTACAATTTTTAATTGTCTCATGTTTTATGGGTTTTAATTAAACCTTTCTAACTATTAGACGAAATATTTCAAATAAAGTTGGATATATTTTGTTTTTTAACAATTTTTACTTAAACAGAACGACGAAATCCTTCATTTTAAGAGGATTTAGGAAAAGAAAGTTTTTTCAACCACAAGGTTTGACTACTTTTGCCGCATGAAAATAGTAATGGTTTGTTTGGGCAATATCTGCCGATCACCTTTGGCAGATGCGCTTTTACGTAAAAAAGTAGCCAAACTAGGCTTAGATGTTGAAGTGGATTCGGCAGGAACTTCTGCTTATCACATTGGAAATCAGCCAGATGAAAGGACAAGAGAAAATGCTTTGAAACACAATCTTGATATAAGCTTCTTACGTGCGAGACAATTTAAAAAAGAAGATTTTCAAAATTTTGATTTGATTTATGTCATGGACAGAACGAATCAGTATAACGTACTAGAATTAGCGGAAACCGATGAGGATCGCGAAAAAGTGAAACTAATATTGGAGATTTTACCTGACGAACATTTGAATGAAGTTCCAGATCCTTATTATTCTGGAGAACAAGGATTTGAGGTTGTTTATAAACTTTTAGATGCAGCAACCGATGCAATTGTAGAACAAATAGAAGAAAACGTAATATGAGTGCGCCACCAAAATACAAAGGGACTTTATTCTTACTTCCTTGCCCGATAAGTGAAGAGGATTTCAAAATGGTAATACCTGAAGAAGTCGTGAAAAAAGTTCAAGAATTTCGCTTTTTTGCAGTTGAAGATTTAAAATCAGCTAGAAGATTTCTTCGTAGAATGGACAGAACTTTTCCTATCGATGATAGTACATTTTTTATCTTAAATAAAAAAACACCTGCCGATCAACTCGAAAAAATGATAGAACCTTTGTTGAACGGAGAGAATGTAGCAATTATAAGTGAAGCTGGCTGTCCTGGTATCGCTGATCCAGGAGCTGCATTAGTTGACGTTGCTCACAATCACAATATTCCTGTTCAACCGTTGGTTGGACCCTCCTCCATCCTATTGGCATTAATGGGCAGTGGATTCAACGGTCAATCTTTCACTTTTCATGGCTATTTGCCTAAAGAAAGAAAAGACCGAATAAGAGCCATTAAAGATTTTGAATTCAACACCTTAAAAACAGGGCACACCAATTTATTTATGGATACGCCGTTTCGCAACATGAATGTATTGGATGATCTTTTAAATGAACTAAATAATAATACTTCTCTTTGTATTGCTAGTCACTTGACAGGATTGAACGAAAAGGTTCAAACAAAAACAGTTGTTGATTGGCGCGAACATGCATACGATTTAGGAAAAATTCCAACTATTTTCGCAATAGGAAAAGGTCAATCGGGAAAATAAATAGAAGAAAATTAACTTTATAGGCAAGCATTTCAATATGATAATTTATAAAACTCCCGAAGAAATTGCAATTATGCGTGATGCAGCGCAGGTGGTCAGTAGAACATTAGGAAAAGTTGCAGAGCTCATTGGTCCTGGGGTTACCCCAAAGGAATTGGACATTTTTGCGGAAGAATATATCATTTCTCAAAATGCCGTTCCAGGTTTTAAGGGACTTTACGGTTGCCCAAGTACACTTTTAATTTCAGTGAATGAGCAAGTTGTTCATGGATTACCGACTGATATTCCTTTAAAAGAAGGTGATATCGTTTCTATTGATTGTGGAGCTGTTTACAAAGGTTATTATGGTGATCATGCCTATACTTTTGCCATTGGAGAAATCAGTGATGAGAAGGCAAAATTATTGAAAGTAACGGAAGAATGTCTTTATTTGGGAATTGAACAAGCCAAAGTCGGAAATCGAATTGATGACATAGGTTGGGCGATTCAAACCCATGCTGAGAAAAATGGCTATGGTGTTGTTCGAGACTTGGTAGGACATGGCTTAGGGAAATCTTTGCATGAAGATCCGCAAGTTGCCAATTATGGTCGTAGAGGGCGTGGAAAGAAAATCCAGAATGGATTGACAATCGCCATAGAACCTATGATCAATATGGGAACCGAAAAAGTTGAACAATTGGATGATAATTGGACTATTGTTACAGCTGATGGCTTACCAAGTGCCCACTTCGAGCATGATATAGCTGTTGTTGATGGACAGCCAGTTATATTGAGTACCTTCGATTATATCCTTGAAGCGCTAAGCAAAAAGTAATGACCGAACAAAAGCTGTTTTACACCGTTTTTGCCACTTTGTTGGTTTATGGTTTAGGTAGCTTGTTTCAATTGGGAAGTTTCGTATTACCATTGCCTTTTTTCGAAACTGGCTTTTTACTTATTTGCACTTTTCTCGCATTTCAAGTTTGGAAAGAAAACAAAACCTTATCGGGAGTATTCATTTTATATGGCTTGTTTCAGTTTCTAGGCTTAGAATACAATTACAGTTTTTTTCTGTCCGATGAGAAATTAGAAAATCTATCCCAAAGCTTGGTCACTGATATTTTCAAAATTTTAGCTCATTTGTTGTTGATTCCTATTCTCTACTTGCAGAACCGAAAACAGACAATTGAGATCAATAGAACAGAGTTCACTCTTTCCGTCGTTTTAATTGCGATAATCCTTTTCTTATCTTCCCCACTTTGGCTAATTATACCCGCAACATTAATCATTCGAAATCTTGTAAAAACGAATAAACTGTTCCAGAATTCAGGTAGTTTTTGGTTATACATCCCCCTATTTATTTTAGCTAGAGAATTGAGTTTGTACTTTTTATCGTGAAAACAACTTTTTTTTCTAAAAACATTCTTTAGTCCCAATGAATTTACTACTTTTGCCGGCACGTTCTTTGAACATCCGGAGGGATGGGTGAGTGGCTGAAACCACCAGTTTGCTAAACTGACGTACGGGTAACTGTACCGCGGGTTCGAATCCCGCTCTCTCCGCATAGTTTTTTAATGGTTTATATTATTTGCAGGATGAGAACCTTATAGGTTCGAGTCGTAGCAGAGCGAAGACCACCGAGCAGCATATTTTTTATTGGCGAAAGCCAAAGAGAATTTCATGCGAGGTAATCCCGCTCTCTCCGCATAGTTTTTATCTTAATGATCTGTTGAAAAAATAAATTTATTTACTTTTTCAACTTGTAGTTTTAGATTAAAACAGTATCTTTGCACTCGCTTAAGCGATTCATTTGGTTAAACAAATGAACAAAAAAGCCGGCAAAGCGAACTTTTAAAGTTCGGGGTGTAGCGTAGCCCGGTATCGCGCCTCGTTTGGGACGAGGAGGTCGTAGGTTCGAATCCTGCCACCCCGACACTGGGGAAGAGAAATCTTCCCCTTTTTTATTTAAAATGGTTTTAAACCATTTTGGCCCCATAGCTTCCGCCGCGGCGGAGACAGAGCAACTTAAATGTTGTAATGAGGTAAAAAAATTAGGTAATTGGCCCCATAGCTCAGCTGGATAGAGCAACTGCCTTCTAAGCAGTAGGTCTCAGGTTCGAATCCTGATGGGGTCACGATTTAAAACCGGCTTTTAGAAGCTGGTTTTTTTTGTTACACAAATTTTTATAGGTCTTAGGTTCGTCCCGATAGCTATTGGGACTGACGTGGTTGCGAAAGGATGTTTGTAAAGCATGACAACCTTTTTTTTGTGAAATATTCTACAATCCAACGTAGAAATTAGAATATTTTAACAAATACTCTCCGTTTCTTTTTTATTTTTGTCTTGCATTATAGCCAACTCGGCATGCAATAACTACGTACTTAAGATATGGCTAAAGAAGTTCTGAACTATACTCAACTATACAATAGTAAACACCTTAAGATCAATTTTGATAAAAAAAACAGTTTGTTTACACAAGAGTGGAATCACAATTCAGCTTTAACGCAGAACGAATTTCGCGAAGAATTACTAGCCTTCAAAAAGCATTTTTCTATTCACCATCCAAAGAGCGTGCTTTGGTTACAAGAAGATTTTGCAACCAATTTATCCACTGAGGATCAAATGTGGATAGAAGAAAATGTAAATATTGACTGTTTGAACTGGGGATTACAAAAATGTGCTTTTGTGGTTGGTAAGGACGTAATGGCACAGATTCAAGTATTTAACTTTTTCGAAGAGGTGAAGTCTTGTATTTCACCAAAACACTTCAGTAGTGAAAAAGAAGCCATCGATTGGATTTTGCATGATTCACTTCCTGAGGAACCTAAATCCAATGATTTTGAGATTAAATTTAATGGCAAAACGAAGGCAGGTAAAAGTCGTTTCATAATAGAAACTTCATCTCAAAACACAGAGTCAACTTTAAAATCCTTCAACCATATCATAAAGGAAAACGCTTTTCTTAAAGAGAATACTGAAAAATTTTTCACCTTAACTTCCCGAGAAAAAGAAGTATTTAAGCACTATGCTAAAGGCGAGGGAATAAAAAACATTGCAGATAAATTGTTCTTATCGGAACTTACCGTTCGAACACATTGGAGAAATGCTAAGAAAAAACTTAATATCAAGTCACTTTCAGACATTTCAGACTACAAAAACTCATTCTTTTCATAGAATATACCCAAAAGTGAGTATAGGTAAATCCTTTAAAGGGTGATAAATTTGACATCTGCTTAAGCAGGATTGTTTTAATTGTTTAGATCTATTGCTTAGCTTACTACACTGTTAAATTGGCATCGAATTTATTTTTGGTGCCAATTTTTTTTAGTAGCCTGGGTATTCGGAAAGAACCCTTTTTCCAAGATAGTGCATAAGAAATCCACTTCCTATTCCTAGTAATGCCCCTACCAAAACATCGCTTGGATAATGGACGCCAAGGTGCATTCTAGAATAACCAACTAATCCAGCCCAAGCAAACGAAGGAGCTATTACATACCATTTTGGGTAAGCCAAACAAATACTAGTAGCAAAAGCAAAAGCACTTGAAGAATGCCCAGAAGGGAATGAGTAGCTACCTGCTTTGTCAAGCTTTTGTATTTCAGGATAAGTTACAAAAGGTCTAGGGCGATTAAAACCGTATTTCAATCCTAAAGTGAGTGCTCCGTTTAAACAAAGCGTCCCTCCCATCACCAATCCCTTTTGAATAGTCAATTTATCTTTATTTATTAATCCAACCGTTAGCACAGTTAAAGGACCCGCCAAAATAATTGGTGTATCGGAATTTGAGATGAATTTAAATGTTCCATCTAAACTTTGATTTCTATTGACATTGGCTTTGCGTAATAAGTCAATATCTAGATTTTGTGCAACAGAAGTTAAACAAAATGAAAGGCTAGTCAAAAAAATGATAAGAAATTTCATGAGGTAAAGCTAGCAAATCATTCTTTAACAGTGATTTGTATAACCTACATTTTTCTGCACAAAAACCAAGCGGGTAACAGAATAAAAAAATGCGTTTTTTTTCTCTTTCTTATTGCAGAAACAAAATTTATACTTACTTTTGCCCACGCTTTTAACGCAAAGCATTACACAATTTCTTAATTCTACTGTTGTAGAAGTTCGAAAGAGCAAGAAAATTGGTTTGGTAGTTCAGTTGGTTAGAATACCTGCCTGTCACGCAGGGGGTCGCGGGTTCGAGTCCCGTCCAGACCGCAAAACGCTAGCGTTAAAAATACGCCTTTTATGGCTGAAAGGTTAGAAACCCTCAAGGAGTATCAATTCTTTGAGGGTTTTGTCTTTTATAGAAAACCAACTTTCATGAAAAACTTTTTCGTTTATATGATTTCAAATCCAACAGGAATCTACTATAAAGGTTTTACGACTGATTATACTCGACGTTTAGAAGAACATAATTCACCACTAGGGAAATATACTTCCGAAAGAGGACCTTGGAAATTAATTTTCTTACAATCTTTCAATACAAAATATGAAGCATTAATATTTGAGAAAATGTTAAAAAGACAAAATCATAAATATCTAGATTGGCTAATTGATTCCGAGAAAAACGAATTAAATAAAATATGAAATTGCAGGGGGGCGTCTCGGCTCAGCCGAGAAGTCCACGCCCAGACCGCAAAACGCTGGCGTTAAAAGATAAGCCTCTATGGCTGGAGGACTAGAAGCCCCTAAGATGTATCAAATATCTTAGGGGTTTTGTCTTTTATGGACTTTTCGATTGCCTTCTACTGACGCGCTTGCCCCCTACTCCGCTTAGACATCCTTAAATAACCAGATTGGGTTGTCAATAGTTTTAGCACTATTCGGATTTATTTTAACCACCTTATAAACGCTTTAACAGACGATTCAAGCTAATCAACTATTTTCCTTCAGTGTTGAGTCTGCATCTTCATAAATAATCAACTCACAATACACCTCTAAACTTTTTAAAATCGCTTCGGCTTCTTCATCCGAAATACTAGGATAGATAATTTTAATCTTTTCAACCACAACTTTTCGTTTTTTTTTCTCTTTTCATAAAACAAACTGTACAAAAAATCCCGCCAAGATTTCTCAAGGCGGGATTTAAACTAATTAGGTTTAGTCTATTGCTTCATAAGCTTTTTTCATTTGAAATCTTTATTATTTTTTTACAACGATTCGCTCTAAGTAAGAGTTTTTAGCATTCATAACCTTAACCAAATAGACACCATTGTGAACATTCAAGTTAATTTCTGTTGTTGAATTTGGGTTGTCAATTCCGTAGACTTTCTTTCCAAGAACATCAAATACCTCTATTGACGCATTCTTATTCCCATTAGTCAGCACAACTGTAAAATGTCCATTGCTCGGATTTGGATAAATAGATATACCGAAGTCATCTGATTTTTCGTTTATCCCAACAACTGAGTTTACCACAGCGCTTAAAGTTGAAGTACAACCGTTTGCATCGGTTACGGTAACGCCAAATGTTCCACTGTTTAAGCCACTCAAATCTTGAGTTGTTGCTGCGTTAGTCCATAGATAAGTATAGCCAGGTGTTCCGCCAGAAACTGTAAGATCAATCGCTCCATCACTTCCTAATGTCTCAGGCGTAACAGTTGATGTTAAATTCAACGCTGTTGGTTGAGTTACATTTACTGAATCCGTTACTTGACAAGAATTAGCATCCGTAATTGTAAATACATTCATTCCGCCTGGAAGTGACGTATTCGACAATCCTGTTCCTCCAGCAGCCCATGAAACTGTATAACCTGGCGTTCCTCCTGAAATCGTCAATGTTGACGTTCCAGTAGAATCACCGAAACAACTAACACCTGTAGTAACATCAGAATGAACTATAGCTGGTGGATGAGTGATAACTATACTAGTTGTATCCGTGCATGTTCCATTAGAACCGCTTAATACATAGGTTCCTGCCTGAACACCAACTAAAAGACCTCCATTAACACCATTTGACCACGAATAAGTCATTGTTCCTCCAGTGTTGTATATAACAGATGCTTGAGCTACTCCGTTTGAACCGCCGTTACAGTTGATCCCGTTTATTAAATTAGGTATTACTTGCATTGGCAAAATGTCCATTGAAGTTGTATCGTTGTCATTAACGGTGTCATTAACGTTATTTGGTAAGTAGGTCCAAACTTTTATTTGAGTTGAATCAGTAATTGTGACGTTTCCTAAAGTCACTGTTTGTGTATTTGGACCAACACCGTTTAAAGTGTCCAGAGTAGATGTTAACGTATAGGGAGTTTGTAGAACCCCATTAACAGACCACCCAACGGTTAAACCAGAAATTGCATTGATACCGAAGTTGTTTGCCACAGCTTGAACAGGATACGTTCCAATACATGCCGGCGTAAATCCAAGAATACTTGAAATACCTGCATCATTTGGTGCCGTAACTAAGGGCAAACATGCATTATAAGTATCAAAGACTTCCGTTGCACTTAATGCTCTATCATAAAATCTAAATTCATCCATGAGTTGACCAGATCCCATACCAGTTCCTGAAGTGCCACCAACCGAAAAACCCGATCCATTAATATTCAAGACTCCTTGAGCAACAGTGTTTACTAGAACTCCGTCGTGATAAGCCTTGATGTTTCCTAATGTCGGATCATAAACAAAAGTAGACATAGAAGGAACTCCGCTAGGAGCGCAACCAGTACATGTGACGTCCGTAACCGGGCCTCTAAGCATAAAGTTACCTGCACCAGCGACGCCATTGTTAAAGCATCTGAAACTGGCTGCACCAGGATCACCAAATTGGTAATGTAAAGTTGTGTTATTTGGCAAATTATTTATCCAAAATGCAATAGTCCAAGCTGAATTCCCTAAAGTCGTATTCCAGCCAGTACTGACATAATCAACCGTTCCTGAACCACCAGTTCCTATAAGCGCACCTCCACATAGCCCCGTGCTTCCTTGAGTTTGACCACCGACTATCGTTCCAGTTGCTGCACCAACAGGAGGGTTAGAGGCCGAATTGGTAACGGATGAACCCGTTTGATCAAATTTGTAATACAATATTTCGGGTACAGTTCCTTGCTGCGCCATCATGTCAGCAGAGATAAGGACGAAAGTGAACGCCGCGAAAAGTAGAGTAATTTTGCGTTTCATAAGCTTTGAATTGTTGTTTTTGTAAAGTACTAAATTATAACCAATTATACAAATCCTATTCTTGCTCTGATACGTAAACAAAAAAATCCCGCCTCGATTTCTCAAGGCGGGATTTTAAATTAATTGGGTTTTGACTATTGCTTGATAAGCATGTTTGTCATTACCGTTTTATTATCTGAAACGATAGTTACATAGTAAACTCCAGGAGCTTGGTTTGTAATATCGATTGCATCTTTGTGTGTTCCATTGATAGAACCAATGTTTTTAGCATATACTGATTGTCCAAGAACGTTTGTTACTTGTACAGCAATGTTTACATCATTGATTGTATTGAAATCAATTTGGAATGCACCTGTTGTTGGGTTTGGATAAACTGAAATAGTTCCAACTCCTTCAACTTCTTCTAATCCAAGATTTGAAGAGGTAACAGTTTGTGTTGTTGTGTTTGTTCCACAAGCATTCGTTACAGTCAATGTAACTGTAAATGTACCAACTGTTGTGTAAACATGACTTGGACTCATTTGAGTTGATGTTGAACCATCACCAAAGTTCCACAAGTACGTTGTTGCTCCTCCACCTGTTGATGTATTGTTAAAAATACCTGTCAAGAAAACTGAAGAAGATGTAAACGAAGCAACTGGCGTTGAGTTCTCTGTAATCACTACTGACTCAGAACCTGTTCCACATGCATCTGTGATGTTCAATGTATACGTTCCACCTGCTGTCACAACCAATGAATCGTTTGTTGAACCACCAGTCCAGCTATAAGTTGTTGCCGGCATAGTTG
>CAXBNN010000015.1:0-66735 GCA_963977135.1 uncultured Flavobacteriales bacterium
CCTTGTGGGCCTGTTGCGCCTGTAGCACCAACTGCTCCGTCATTTCCTGCTGGACCTTGTGCGCCAGTTGCTCCTGCTGCTCCGTCTATTCCATCAACTCCATCATTTCCTGCTGGACCTGCTGGTCCAGCTCCATTGCCTGATGTTTTTGCATATAAAGCATAGGGCACACTCATCAATTGGCTCGTCCCCATCACTAAGTACGCTACTCCACCTGTAATATCAACGGCGGTTTCAATAAAGTACGGTCCAGCACTCCAATCAATAGTAGAAAAATCGTCTGTTGTATTTCCTGATCCAATTTCAATATTTACCAACCCATATGCATTCGATGTTGGAATGAATGTCTCAGTATACACCGCTGTGCCTCCAATACTTCCTTGATGGATGGTCAATTGCATCCCAACAGCTTGGTTGTTCAATATAAGGTTGCCTGCATCTCTTACGACTGCTTGGTATTTAAAACCTTCTGGTGCTTGACCGAAGGAGCTTAGAGAGATTGTTGCTATAGCAACGAGTGATAGTAATATTCTTTTCATCTTAGTGTGTTTTGATAAGTTTAAATGTCTTTAGTGGAAGGTCTTGATGCTCTCGCATCGGCTTATTCAAGGTCAATGAATAAGCTCCTGGAGCCAATTGACTTACTTGAATGGGTGTTTGCTCTGCAGAAAGAATGTCCTGCAAAACCAATTTTCCCTTTGCATCATAAAGTGTGTAGGTCACATTCGCGAACGTGCTTGTTCTGATGTTCAATACATCCTGAGTTGGGTTGGGGAAAATAGTGACTTGATAGTCGGGAGCATAATCCTCCAGTCCTACAAAGTTCCAGTTGGTTTGATGGAAACCTTGTGTAAGGTCATTGGTTCCATCTGTTCCTGTGTTTATAATCACTTCGCCTATCGTGAAGTCGATATTCGCACTTGCATTGGAGTAAGATTCTCCTTGCGTGGATACGACTTCCTGTGCTGAGACAGCTAAAGTCGTAATTAGTGTAAGTAGTAAGAGTGCGTTTTTCTTCATTAGTGTCTATTTTAGTGGGCGAAATTACAACAAAAAACCCAAATTGGGTGTGTGTGAAGAAAAGGAAGGAATGGTTATAACAATCGCTAAAAAATCATATCTTGCTGAAGCAAGAAACGCTTTTTAGCCAAATCGTTAGCAAACATTAAAACGATTTGCTAACACGTAATATATTTAATTTAAAAATTTATTGTTCAATTGTTCAATCAATGTTTTAGTCGAGAAAGGAAAACAAGTTTCTTCCTATAAATAGAAATCGCAATGCTCATCACTCCACTCAGGGTTAAAGTATTTAATACAATCTATCGGTGTAAGCTTGTTTTCTAATGTGTATTCTAAAGTTAATTTTTTCATATCATAAATTTTTAAACTAAAACATATTACCATTCGTTATATGTAATGACAATAATTATCTATAAAAAATAATTTAATAATTCAACACCATGAAATCAACAATTACTTTACTAAGTATTCTATTTTTTTTATTTATTTCAACTTCTGACATCATTGCTCAAAACTCTGATTCAAATGGCAGTGCACAACTTGTTGAATTAGTTAACGGAGATACCAAATTCAAGGTTCCAGGGAGTAAAACATGGCATATCACTAATGTGTTTTGCGACCGAGCCTATCAATCTGAAGGAGAAAAGAAAGAATCCCTAATTGTTTTAAAAAGTATCAATGATGTAGTTTTCGAAAAAGGCCCAATATTGCACTACTACAATAATGCGATGGTGATGAATTTTCCAATAATTCTCAAAGAAGGAACAAGCTTTGAGTTAACAGTTAAGAATTCTGGAGGTAAAGCGATTATGACTTACATTGAATATGATAATTAAATCTTGAACAGAAGACTAATCCAGTTCCCTTTATTTAAACATATAACAGCACCTACAAGAAATTGGCGGTTCGGTGGTTACATGAAGCTTCGTGCTTCGTATCAAGTTTTGTGGTGCCGGACAGTTTAATGCTTCTAAATCGCCAACTTCTTGCAGCTGCAAAACGTTGTGCTTCATTATCAGAAACCGCTAACCTATGATAGAATTCTTTAGAAAATAAGTTATAAGATGAAAATAAATTTTACGAGACGAATTTTAATTTTGATATGTATTACTTGCTCTTACAGTGGATTAAATGCTCAAGTATGGAGCAAGTCATTCACTGCCGGCGGCTACGACTCAAATAACAAATTATTAGGTGGTTCAGAGGTACTACAGTTAGTTGACCATAAAAGTATATTATTTGCATCTGTCGGTTACTGGCAAGATGCTAATAACATTTGGTATGGTGGTTCAACTAGCAGCATTGGTTGGGGACAAATTAATCGACTGGATAATCCTTCTGCTAGTTGGCAGCAAGATTTGTTTCTTGGTGCAAACTTTCTTCGACCTGAAATTCTTAAACAAATAATTTTCACAAAAGACCAGTTTGGTAGTTCTCTGCCTTCTCCAGATACAGTTTTGATTTGTGCAGGATACTCATCAAACTATTTTACTAGCCAAGTAGTGGTAAAGAGTTTTGTTAGGAATGATGTGAATGGTACTTGGGGAGAAAGTCAAATTGTACAGGGAAGTTTCCCCGCAGGAGAGAACTATTCCATAAGAGATATTGAAGTGTATATTGACCAGCAAACTGGATTAGAATATGTATTTGCTACTGTTGGAACACAAGGAATTTATAAAGGGAAATATAATCCTGCAGCTCCAGGTAAAATCGATTGGATATCAACAGCAGAATTTGGCCCCTTAGCTATTAGACCTTTAGGTATTGAAGTAGCAAATGGGGCGCTTCATTTTTCATCAGGAAGTAAGCTCTATAGACGTATTGATGGAGTTTCACCAAGCTATTTAATAGATCATGACTTTAGTGACTTGGGTGCTACAATCAATTCTGCTGTAGGTGGCATTAGAGGTTTAACAACTATAGATAACCCTAGTGGCGTTGATGATGCTTTCCTTTTGATGTGGTGTCCTAACGGTCAGTCTCAAGGAACTATTTATCGTCTCGAACCAGATGGTATCGGAGGATTTAATCGTATTTATGAAACTAAATTATCATTATTAACAGCTAATTTTTTAGTTGGGTCTAGTGCGAGTTATGTCCTAGGTGCATACAATGAGTTTTACGAATACATTGACCCCATAAGTAATGATACTAATCACATTATTGGGTTTGAAGTAAATATCACAGGAGGTGGTCATCCATTATGGAACGGCTACTATAAAGGTGGTTTGTTCGCTAAGCGAGATCAAAGTGGTCAATATTCCATAGAAGAGATTAATGGAACTATAGGTGCAAGTGATAAGCCTTTAGTGGCTAACAGGTGCTATGTAAAATCTCCATTTTTAAATGAAACCGCTATCTATTTTGGTGGTTTTGACCCAAATAGTTATACTTCAACCAATATGGCTTGGGTATATAAGAAAGACTATCAGGTTACAGCGGTAGATGAAATTCACGGACAAGAAAACAGCTTTATTCTTTATCCTAATCCTGCTAGTAATCAACTTTTTATTGAAAGCGAAATACTGGAAGGTTCTGAATTTATCATAATTAATATGTTAGGAAAGAAAGTGGCATCTGGCAGGATAAATGGGCAAACTGAAACGGTTGATATTTCATCTTTACCTCCAAATGTTTATACTCTAAGAATTGATAATGAAGCAGTTAAATTTGTCAAAACAAACTAATGTGCATAACAAAACCTAAGAAAACATAGCCGCCCCTGCGGGGACGGCTACGTTTCTTAGCTTTAGCCGTTAGAGGTCATTCTCACATTAACAACTGATTATAAACAATAGAATATTTTGACTAAAAAAATTAATATAGGCTTATACAAACTCTTGGAAAAACTTTATCAAAAACTTCTTTCAAAAAAAACTAAAGAAAAGAGTGAACGGGTTATCTTATGGATTGCTTTAGTGAGTTTTATAATTCACTTATTAATGATTGGATTGATACATTTTAATATTATTACTATTAATGAACCATCAAACTTATTAAAAAATCCTATCGCTGCCATTTACACCCCTTTTTCTTTTATATTGATTTATGAGGTGTATCTTTTAATTTACTATCTCACAAAATCAACTTCTACTTATATCTTAAAGCAATATGAAATTATTACACTAATCATTATTAGACGATTGTTCAAAGACCTTTCAGATTTATCACTTTCGTCTAATTGGTTTAACATTAAAAATGATTTGCAGTTTACCTATGATTTATTAGCATCAGTCTTATTATTCTATTTAATTTATCTATTCCATGTTCAACGAACCAGAGTATATAGAACTATTAAAAATAGCAAAAACCATTCTTCAAGTATTTCAAGATTTATAAACGCAAAAAAATGGATAGCTACAGCCTTAGTTCCTATACTATTAATTATTGCAATATATTCATTCTTAAACTGGAGTATTGGTATCTTTCAACCACTTGAAAGCAATGCTATTTCTTTCAAGAACATCAATAATATTTTCTTTGAACAGTTTTTCAATATTCTGATTATTACTGATGTAATATTATTATTATTTTCATTTTTCCACACAGACGAGTTCCACAAAGTTATTCGAAATTCAGGATTTATTATTTCAACTATATTAATTCGAATATCTTTTTCTGTTAGCGGTATCATTAATAATATACTGATTATTTCTGCTGTTTTATTTGGACTTTCAATACTTTTCATATATAATAAATTTGAAAAGAAGTTAGCAGAAGAAATTCAAGAAAGTAATGAAATTGAAGAATGAAAAAATAATAATGAAATTATAATTTTCAAAAAAATAAGAGAAAACTGATAAATAAAAATTAGTAAGAACTTTAAGCGGAAAGAACGAACCGCTAACACGGGTTTGGCAAAAGTGGCGGTTCAGTGCTCCGCAGACACATTTGTGGTTAATCAAAATTTGGTTCCCCGAATCAACATTTGTGGTGAAAATCGCCACCTTCGTCAAGCCCGAAACCGTTAGCGGTAATTGTATTGACCACTAGTGCAACCTACTGGAAAAACAGAAGAATAAAAGAACTAAAACAATGAAATTAAAACTATCATTTACATTTACGCTAATTGCTCTGTCAATTATTGGATTTATGGTTCGACTTCCAAGTGTATTTAGCCATTATGACAAAGAATTACACTTCTTGTTTTATTTTTTAGCAGCAGGAATATTAACCCTGAGGTCCCGGGTTCAGATCCCGGTCTCGCTACATGAAAATCAAGGACTTACGTTAATTCGTGGGTCCTTTTTAGTTTCTGCGTGAGGTTTGCGTGAGGTTTTTGTCATTTCTTAGTTCAAGTCCTGCCAGGAGCCACACTGGGTATGTCATCATAAATGATAGCTTTTTCTTTTTCTACTAGTGGGTTGCTTTAGAAAGCAGACAATTAGTTAAACTAGATGTAGGGATTAATTTGAAGCTATTTCAGAATAAAGCAAAATGATAACAGTATATATAAATTTAATAGCATGTAAAACAAGGCTGGTACGGTGATCAAAATAGAATCCTTAACTTTTATTCTTACCAAAATACCAAGAAACATTAATAATGCTAACCCACCAGATGATATAACTAAAATTGCATTAAATTTTAAACCAATAACTAAACCAACACCACCTATTATCTCAAGTGTTGCTGTTATTGTACCAAACTTTTCTAGTCCGAATCTTTTAAACTCACTTTTCATTTTTGTTGAAGTGAAGTAAGTAATTCCGTAAAATAAAAAGGAGACACTCGAAAAAATTAGTGCGAAGGTTCTTAAATCCAATTTAAATTAGGTTTTTTGATACGGCGGCAATAAAGAGACAAAGAACTAAGAGTATAAAAGATAGTGCGAAGTAAAGCAAGGGATGTTTTGCTTTAAAGTGAAAATATTGAGCTGCTAACATCAATAATGCCATAGCTAATGCTGAAGCAAATAATAAGTCCTGATACCAAATACCAGCAATTAGGAGGGTTGATAGAGCTATTTTAGCTGCCCCAACCATATTTCGGGTCAAGTCGCTTAATCCGTAAGACCTAAATTCTTTTTCAACATTATAAAATCGGAATACCCAAATAATCAATATTGCTAACGCAACTAAAATTTGAGCAATAATGGAGAGATTTATCATTTCAATTGATTTACATGTAAAACTACACTATTTTATAGAATATCAAGACAATTAAGTTCGTCTTGTAACTGTCCTTTCTTGTTTTTACATGAGGTTATTTGTGAACTGGAAAAGAAACCAATTTTAAGAGGCGTTTATTTTATATATCCTCGGTCGGAATCTCTTCGGTATTTTCTGTTGGTTCAATGCCCTTATGCTTTAGTTGCTGCTTAATTAATACTTTCACATAATGCCTGTTTCTACGTTCTTTTTTAGCACCCGCTCTTTTATCATTACGTTTGTCCTTAACAATACGTTCTAGATCGTTGAGTGCTTCTAGTTGCTTTATGTCATTCATGGAAGTTCTTTTAGGCATATGACTTTATTAATTTTAATGACGATCTCCTTTCCACGTGCCGCCATATTTGTAATTTGGTTCTAATTTAACTTTGTTACAACAATCGGTACAAACAAAAATCCAATCTTTGCCTTTAATCACTTGCACCCTATAAAGTATAGTTGCTTCCATTTGACATAAAGCGCATATTTTAGTTCTCATATAAACGAAGTTATTATCTTATTTGATGTTCTTTTAAAAATGGCAGTAAAATCTATCATATGATGAGTAACTTTAGTAATATTATAAATATCGAAAAGAGATGTATCAAATCAAGGATAAAGTAATAATTAACAGTATTAGTTATAGTATAGATGAACTTGAAAAAGATTGTTGGATCCAATTGGTTAATGGAGCTATAAAAAGTAAAAGTCCTTTTCATACCCCATGTGTGGCAACTTTAAACAATAGTGAAGTAAGTATGCGAACTGTTGTACTTAGGAAGGCTCTTCTTTTGTTAAAGGAACTGCGTTTTCATACCGATACCAGAAGCAGTAAATGGAAAGAATTACAAAATAATGATTCCATTAGTGCTTTGTTTTATGATCCATCAACTCGTGTTCAAATCAGGGTAAAGGGTAAAGCAATCTTACATTTTAATGATGAAATGACTTCTGAAGCCTGGCAAAAAACAACTTTGTCTAGTAGACGTTGTTATTTAACACAAGCAAGCCCCTCCAGTTTTTCAGACATACCCGCCAGTGGATTATCAGAGAATATTGAGCAGGAAAATTTTACTTTAGCAGAAAGCGAAGCAGGAGCCAAATATTTTGGAATTGTTTCCATACAAGTTGGGTCTATGGAATGGTTATGGTTAAATCATGCAGGCCATAGAAGGGCTTTCTTTGATTATATAAATAATTGTAACAGTTGGATGATTCCTTAGTTCCTATTTTTTAATTTCGTATTATATTTTTAATGCCCCATGGTTAAAATAGCTTTTGATCCGATTTATGCGCATCCACTGCCAGAAAACCATCGCTTCCCAATGTTAAAATACGAGCTCATTCCTGCTCAATTAATTCATGAAGGTACATGCACGCAAGCAAATTTTTTTAATCCAAGCAGTTGTTTAGAGGAAGTTATATTATTGACTCATGAAAAAGTATATTTCGACAAGTTATTAAGCCTGCAGTTAAGTGCAGCTGAACAAAGAAAAATTGGTTTTCCTCAATCTCCTGAACTTATAAAGCGAGAATTAATTATCACACAGGGCACCATAGACGCATCTTTGTATGCAATAGAAAATGGAGCTGCTCTTAATATTGCTGGAGGTACCCATCATGCGTTTGCAGAAAGGGGAGAAGGATTTTGTTTGTTGAATGATATGGCTATAGCAGCCAACTACTTATTAAAAAATGGATTGTGTCATAAAATCTTAATTATTGATTTAGACGTACATCAAGGAAATGGAACAGCCAAACTTATGGAGAACGAGCCAAACGTTTTTACATTTAGTATGCATGGGGCAACCAATTATCCTTTTCATAAAGAAAAGTCCGACTTAGATGTAGGTTTAGAGAACGGGACAAATAGCGAAACCTATTTATCCATATTAAATGAAACCTTACCAAAATTATTAGCCACTGTAAAACCTGATTTTGCATTTTATTTAGCAGGTGTTGATGTTTTGAGTACTGATAAGTTTGGAAAATTACAATTAAGTATAGAAGCTTGTAAACAAAGAGATGAATTTGTATTTAAGCAACTTAAAAGAAATAATATTCCGGTAACAGTGGCACTAGGTGGTGGGTATTCTCCCGAAATAAAAACCATAGTAGAAGCACATTGTAACACATTTCGACTAGCTATAGACCTATTTGATTAAACATCAGTCTCTAACCGTATTCGAGCAATTAAATCTTTTTAATAATTTTTTCTATCACATCTGCGTGGGGAAAACACCCCCTGAATTCGACTGAAATCGGTCATTTTCCGTTTTATGAAAACATAACTAACTACAAATCAACGCCTTCATTTTCTTGAAAAATCTTCATAAATATGTTGTTTTCAGAATGGAAACTGTCCCGCCACATTTTTATTTTTGTTGGACTGTTTATGTTTGGGATTGGAATAGAGTTAGCACAACACTTTTCAAATCGCTTGTTGCATAGCCGTATACACGGGAATTTCGACCCAGAAGATGTATTTTTTAATTTTGAAGGACAATCCCTTTTTTCGTTATCATTTGCATTGCAATATTTTTGTAAGCGTAAACAGTAATTTTTTTATGACAAAAAAACAACGAACCGCTAACACGGGTTTGGCAAAAGTGGCGGTTCAGTTCTCCGCAGACACAATTGTGGTTAATCAAAATTTGGTTCTCCGCATCAACATTTATGGTGAAAATCGCCACCTTCGCCAAGCCCGAAACCGTTAGTAATAAGGTTCAGGAATTAGCACAACAAATAACTTATTAACATTACTAATAAAAATTAATTATCATGAAAAGAAAATTTACAACTTTATTACTGCTTGTCGTTTTTGGCTTGAGTGGTTCACTACAAGCACAATCAAAAAAAGAACAAATTGAAATTTTGAAAACTAGAGTAGATAGTCTAAATACTGTAAATAGTGAATTAAACATAGAAATTAAAAATCTCAGCGAAAGCATGCTAGAAAAGAATAATATTATCAATGCTAATAAAGACAAAATAGCTTCACAATCAGAAGAGTTAAAAAAGAGAAACGATAAAATTAATGAGTTAATGACTTCGAATAATGGATTACAACAAACAGTTTTAATGCTAAAAGATTCTATTGATTCTTACAAATTGCTTATTGCCAATTTAAGTATGAATACCAAAAGAACAGATGAAGTTACCTGGACGGTCAAATTAGTTTCAGCTGAGTGCGGTGATTTTTGTTATTACGATTTCAAAGATGCTTCAACAGGAAAAAATATCACATTTTCATGGAATGAAGAATGGGATGAACAGACTGGTAGCACTTATCCAGGAATAGATAGTGAGTCTGCAAAAATTATTAGTCTTATTGTAGATTGTGCGAATTATACTGAGTCTGCATGCTCAAAAGTGTTAAACAAAACCTTTGTAGTTAAAGCTGTTAAGAAAACACGAGAAGAAGTAATATTTACTGGCCCTGAGACTTTGGAAAAAACTGGTAAGATCGAGGACTATTACGAAATAACAAATATTCGTTATAAATAGACTTTGTTCAACATAATTAATTTTTTTAGAGGTAACTTAGTTTGTAAATGGAAGAAATAAAACCCAATTGCTAACAGCGTGTAGCTTCAATTGCCGGTTCAGTGTGAATTTCAGGGCTTCTGTATTTAATGGATTTATGTGCAACTTGCCATGAAAGTGGCTCGAAATTGGCAAATGAAAGCTACACGCAAACCGTTATGGGCAAGTTAAAAAAAAACCTAGCGGTTCAAGGCAGGCTGACCACCTATAGTGACAGAAAGAAAAATAGAAAAAGTGGAGTCTAGGAGCCACTCTAATAAACGGAAAATAATTAAACAAAAGTGGCGACTACGCAAAATGAAATGAAAAAATCAATAACAATTTTCTTTTTTACGCTTGTTTTAAGCGCTTGTTGTCTGCCTGTTAATGCACAGACAACAATACCAAAGGGTAAAGCACAACTAATTGAATTTTCTAATGCAAATGCTCAGTTTACTGTACCTGCTGGAAAAACGTGGGTAGTAAATAATGTGTTTTCAAATTATGATCGGAATAATGATATAAAAGTATATATTAAAAGTATTAATGGTGCGATTATGACTGATTTGAATAAAAAGGAATATGGGACATTATTATATCATTCTCGTGACATGGGATTTGTAATTCAATACCCAATTATATTACCAGAAAATACAAGATTTGAATTAATAGTTATATCTGGTGGTTGGGATGCACAAACAATTTCTGGCAATAAAGCTTTTTTTAATTACACGGAAGTTGATAATTAACCTGCCCATAACAGCACCTACAATAAATTGGCGGTTCAGTGGTTAAATGAAGTTTTGTGATTCGTGTCAAGTTCTGTGCTGGCAGACAGTTCTGTGCTTCGAAATCGCCAACTTCTTGGAACTGCAAACCGTTGTGCTTCATTATCAGAAACCGCTAACCTATGATAGAATTCTTTAGAAAAATTAGGCAAAAAATGCTGACTGACCAGCCTGTCGGCATGACAGGAAATAAATTCGGGAAATACCTGACATATGCTATTGGAGAAATAATACTTGTAGTTATTGGTATTCTTATCGCTGTCTCAATAAACAATTGGAATGACAAACGCAAAGCCAATGATGCTATTAAGGATGTTTATCTAATCATTCAAAATGATTTATCAAATGATATAAAAATAATTGACAGAGTTTTGGTTCTGACCAAATCAAGAGACAGCATTTTCGAACGAGTAATCACTAGAGATATGACTATGGATGATTACATGGGATGTAAATTCTGTTCTAATATTCTAAATGGTTTTCCAGACATAAGTCTAAAAACAAGAGGGCTTAAATTACTAGAAGCAAATAGTAACACCCAAAAATCAAATTATGATAGTCTTTCCATTAGGATTATAGAATTTTACGATTATTATAACACCGAAATAGAAGTGGCAATAGAAGAAGTCAAAAGTGATTATGAAGACAACCGATACTATTTCAAAAATAATATGTCTTGGTATGAGGATTACGAAGCACAGACAATAAATAAAGAATTTATAAAATATGCTCTTGAATCTCAAGACTATAGAAACAGGGTTCGTTCATTCTATATTTTATATTATAAATTATATTTAGGATATTTAAAACAATACAAGAAGGTTGCCTTGACACTTATAAAAGATATAAATAAAGAAATTAAGTAAAAAGCTCAACAATAGCCATAAGTATTTGCTTGAATAAGATATCATAGAAAACCCTTACCTTCGATTATGCTAATAACAGCTCAAACAGCAAACCAAACACAATCAGTCTCGAATTTTCAAGATCTAATCTCCACTCCTTTTCATGGTGAAATAAATGCCATGTGTTGGACTCGAGAACTTATCGGAGATTTTTCTGAGATTGTGGAAAAGATAGAGCTAACTGAAAATATGACAGAATTAGGTGAAGAAGAGCTTCTTGAACTTCAGCTTAGCGAACAAGGTCAGCTGGCCCGTGAAATTCTGATTCAGGATTTACATTTGTTGCGAGAACACGGTGCCTCACCCGTTCTTAATTTAATCAAGTTCTATGAGCGCGACGATTCTTACCCGTTTTTCCCAACTGATGTTTATTCATGGCATGTAGATCGTTCTCCGATACCAACAGCAACCTTTTTATGCACTTACCACGGCGCATCCAGTGATATATTGCCCAATTCACAAGCCGAACAAAAGATCCTTGTTCCCGAAATTCGCAATGAACTTATAAAACTCTATTCTGGAAAGGAAGAAGGTTTTGAAGAATTTTTAACGGAAAATTTCTTTGATCTCCACTACCTCGCTAAACCAAATGCACAACCAATCAATTTAGGTCTCAATCACTTGTGGAAGTTGGCCGTTGATCATCCTGAAAGCAAAGTAAAGCCATGCGTTCATCGTGCGCCTGAGGAAAAACCTGGCGAAACTCGATTGATGTTGATTTGTTGAGTGGAAATTTATCAATTTAGATGCCTAAAGCGAGAAATAAGAAAAATGATTATATTTATCTGAAACGCTGAATAGGCGATTAAAAAACTAACCAATTATGGATATCCAATTTTTCATTTTACTTGCAATCATAGTACTTCCGCTCTTTTTTATGAGGTCAAAAACTGATTCAATGAAAAAAAAATCGATCATCATTTATGCTAGTGTGGTAATACTTTCATTGACTTATATGTTGATTGACTATTTTACGAATGATACGAGTAACTCACGTTTTATCTTCGTTTTGCTTTTGGTGGGTGCGGTCAATCTTTATCGATTATATACAAAAAAACTTATTTAAAGAAATCTACCAATTGGTTGAAAAGATTGGGTTAGTTTATTCTTTTCATTCGCTATTGGGAACTTTAATCTCGATTGCACCTGTTTTAAATATTCAAAAAGTATAAAAAAACTACTAGATTAGTGCAAAGCATAAGTATGGATATAATCCGTTTCAAAATGCATTTAGGTCAAATTTAGAACTCGTGAAAAAACTTTTATGAAAAAACTAAAATTTCCAACTGCACAAACCATTTTAATCATAATTGCAATAATTGTTACGGTTTTAACTTGGTTAATTCCTGCAGGAAAATTTGATACCTTAAGTTACAATACTGAAAGCAATACATTTTCCAAAATCACCTTAGAAAAAAGCATTGAATTACCCGCAACTCAAGAAACTTTAGAAAATCTCGAAATAAAAATTCCAATTGAAAAATTCACCAATGGAGATATCTATAAACCCATTGCCATTCCTAACACCTACAAAGAACTAAAATCAAAACCTCAGGGTCTTGCAGAATTAGCAACAGCACCAATTAAAGGAATTATTGAAGCCGCAGATATCATTTTTTTAATACTCATCATTGGTGGATTAATAGGAATAATGAATATTACCGGTGCTTTTGATGCTGGTATAGTTTGGATGTCAAAAGCACTTAAAGGCAGAGAATACATATTAATCATTTTGGTGACAACGCTTATTGCTGCTGGAGGTACAACCTTTGGTCTGGCTGAAGAAACCATGGCTTTCTACCCTATTCTAATTCCTGTTTTCTTAGCTGCTAGATATGATGCAATGGTTGGACTTGCATGTATTTTTCTTGGTTCAGGGGTTGGTACTATGTGCTCAACCGTAAATCCATTTTCAACGATTATTGCTTCCGACGCGGCTGGAATAAGCTGGACAACTGGGCTAGATAACCGAATAATCATGTTGGTAGTTTGCGTGTCTATTACAATTGCCTATATTCTGCGCTATGCTAAACGCGTTAAAGCCGATCCTTCTAAATCGATAATTTATGATCAAAAAGAAGAACTAGAAAAGCTTTTTGGCTTGGATACGATGAATACCACAACAAAATTCACCAATAGATTGAGACTTATTCTAGTTGTGTTTTCTCTTTGCTTTGTAATAATGATTATAGGTGTCTCATTTTTGGATTGGTGGTTCGTAGAAATGACTTCTGTATTTCTTGTGGGCGCTATACTAGTTGGCTTTATTGCCAAAATAAAAGAAAGTGTTTTTGTTGAAGAATTTGCAAAAGGCGCCGCTACTCTATTGGGTGTGGCATTTATTGTTGGTATAGCTCGTGGAATCACCATTCTCATGGCAGATGGACTCATAAGTGACACTATTTTGTTCCATGCGAGTACAATTACTGAAGGTTTAAACAAAGGAGTATTTACAAACTTTATGCTCTTCATTTACGGCGGTTTATCTTTTTTCATGCCATCATCTTCAGGAATGGCCGTTTTAACAATGCCAATTATGTCTCCTTTGGCCGACACAGTTCATATTGGCCGAGAAACAATCGTAGACACCTACCAATATGGAATGGGCCTCTTTTATTTGATCAATCCAACTAGCCTAATATTAGCCGCATTGGCCATAGTGAAAATTGGGTTTAACAAATGGTTGAAATTTGTGTTGCCGCTTCTATTAATCTTAATCGTCACCACTATGATATTCTTGACAATTTCTGTTTACTAAATCTATATTCTATGGTTTTCTAATAATATGTCGCGTTCCTTCACAAGAATAATACATATATTGAAAGTCAAAGTGTTAGACTGCAACTAAAGAAGCCTATAACCTATGATAAAATTCTTTCGGAAAATTCGTCAAAAAAAGCTGTCGGAAAACCTGCCTACCGGACAGGCAGGAAAATTCAGTAAGTATTTGCTCTACGCAATTGGTGAAATTGTGCTTGTGGTAATCGGGATATTGATCGCCCTATCAATTAACAACTGGAATCAAAATCAAAAAACTCGAAATCAAGAAACACAGATTTATTTAGAACTTAAAAACGATCTCATTCAAACCAGAAATGATATACGAGAAACTGTTACGAAACATAAAAAAATATTCAAATCAAACCAACAACTAATTACTGACATTTGCGATAAAAAGCCATACTCAGAATCTATCTATGAACATTTTACGTCGGCTAGCGCAGACTTTCAGATAGTGCCGAAAACGAGTGCGTTTGAAAACTTAAAAAATATAGGTTTAAATACTTTGTCGAATGATAGCCTTCGGATTTCAATTACAAATATGTTTCAGTTGGATTTGAAACGTTTTGATGATGAACTTCAAATGAATAGTTCCGGATTCACTATTCCAAAGTTTTTCGTGCCATTTCAAATGAAATATTTGATTGCAGATCGCAGTCAACCAAAAAATTATGGTTTTAAATATTCCGACTCGATTTCAATTTATAGATTAAAAATAAATGCTTACGATGAATTTTTAAATGACAACGAACTTTTAAAAAGCTTGCAATTAGTTCTTTTCAACAGAGGAAAAAAAATTGATCATGAAATGGAAACGATAAACGCTATAGACAAGCTTATTAAAAAAATTGATGAAGAACTCAAGTCTAGAAATCAATAAGGAAATAGCATCGCAGTAAAGAACCGCTATCTCTTTTAAACTAAGTCTTGAATTGAATTCAAACACCACGTGTAACAGATGTAACCAATTTGCGTTTTCAAATTATGCACCAAAACCATTATTATGAAAAAACTTACTCAATTACTATTCATTTTTAGCATTGCCACTTTACTATTCTCCTTCACTATTGATTCTGTCCCTTCAGATTGGTTCAAAGCTGGAAGTCAGCCAAGCAGCTATGAAATGGGAATAGATAATTTGATCTTTAAATCAGGTAAAAGCTCCGCAACGATTCAATCAGCAAAAAAGAAAATTAAAGGATTCGGAACTTTGATGCAAACTTGTCTGGCCGATGATTATTTAGGAAAGAGAATTAAACTTTCTGGTTTTGTAAAATCTGAAGATCTTAGCGATTGGGCAGGATTTTGGTTAAGAATTGATAACAACCAAGGTAAATCCATAGGTTTCGACAATATGCAAGACAGAGCGATAAAAGGAACAACTGATTGGGTAAAATATGAGATCGTATTGGATGTTCCAGAAAGCGCAGCGACTTTAAATTTTGGAGCATTATTAAGTGGAACAGGTAAAATCTGGTTTGATGATTTGACTATAGAAATCATTGAAGGAAATACATTGAATACTGGTACATCAACCCTTAAAAAGCCTAGTAATTTGAGTTTTGAGAAATAAAATGAACATAAAATCCAGAATCGCTTCTATTGCAAAAGCTACCAGTTTAGACTTTTCGATTACTGGATTTCCAACCTTTCGTTTATCTGACTTAATCCTAGCCGATGAACTAGATTTTGAATTGCCAACCAATGTGCGATTGGGTCATTTGGCGGAGAAAATTGTCTCAGAGTTAATTAAATCATCTAAAAACTATAAAGTCATCTATGAAAACACCCAAATTATTAAAAATGGTCAAACCATAGGCGAAATAGATTTTATACTCGAGAATCTCAACAAAAATGAACTTACACATCTGGAATTAGCTTATAAATTCTACCTATTCGACCCCACTATTTCTTATGAACCAATAAATAACTTGATAGGTCCAAATAGAAATGATTCTCTGAATGAGAAATTGGATAAATTGAAAACAAAACAATTTCCTATACTCTACCATAGTTGCGCCAAATCAGAGTTTAGTAAAATAGATATCAACAAGGTTTCTCAATCTTTATGTTTGTTGGCTTCCTTGTTCATTCCTTATGAATACAATTTAAAATTACCTGGCGCTTTTGAAGAAGCCATTCAAGGCTATTACGTCAATTTAGAAACTTTTATTGACCTCAACAATTCAGATAAATTGTATTGCTTACCTTCAAAAAAAGAATGGGGAATGGATCCTTCCGAAAATGATTTTTGGACAGATTTCAAAGGGATTGAAGATCAAGTTAAGACCTGTATTATTGAAAAACAAGCCCCTATGTGTTGGCAAAAACACAATGGAAATTACTTGACTTTCTTTATCGTTTGGTGGTAGTGATTGTTAATGGAAAATCAGCTCAAACATTCGCCAAAAACGTGTCCAATCCCTTTTAAAACATATCGAATTAATGTATCTTGCCGGTCTATCTGAAGGTAAAAATAATGGAAGACAATAAAATGATAAATTATATCAAAGCAGTAGTTGAGAATATGCCATCTGGTTGGTTGAACCTAACAACCCATCGACTAGATATTTACAATGAAAAATTGGCCAAAAGTCAATTCTTAGATCAGTTTGAAAGTTTATATAAAAACAATATTTCTTCTTCGTCATCGCTAAGCGAATTGCCAACAGCTTACGATTATATTCGACTAGGTCATCCATTATCTTGTATACTAGAATGGGCAATTGCGAACTTAAACAATACAAAAGCTGAAAATGTAATCACTTTTTCATCACACACTGCGCCTATTTTAGCTATTCTAAGAAAAAATCTATTTAATAATAAAAATACGCAAATTGCTTATACAGGAGAATTGCCAGCTTCTTTTGATGCTGAAGTAATAAAGACTGTTTACGGTTATAATTTCGAACTATTGAAGGTCGAAAAAGCAGAAGATATTTCTTCATTTGATGGCAGCCTAGTTTTCCTTTCACAAGAAGAAAAAATTAGTCCTATTCATCTTAATCCGAATATCGACTTTTATATAAATGCTTATTCTCACCATGGAAGTGTTTTATTAGTGAATGGACAGAAGAATGAAAGCTATGTTTCTGAAATTCAACATGTCCGTAGAAGAGAAACCATTTCTATGACACCTATCAATTGTCTAGTTGCATTAAAAGCACTTATAGATAATTCTTCTTTTAAAATAGCGAAAAGTAACGTTGAAGCGGACAAATCCAGTGTCTTAAAATCACTTAAGGAAATTACTGGTACAACTGCAAAGCCTTTAGTTGCTTCAAGTGGTTTATCTATTCAATATGCAATAATGATGGGGCTCATTGACGATGCTCTTGAAAATCACAAAGGGAAAGCAATTAAATTTATTGTTCCTCCAAATTGTTATGGTGGAACAAATGATCAAGCAAGACGAGTTGCGGCCTGTTTACCAAATGTAGAAATAGTGGATTTGCCGGTTGATGGCGGAAACGACATGAATAATAGCATTAATGTTGTTTTGGCTAAGATTGCGCTAGAAGATGCCATTCCTTATATAATCGCTGAAATCCCGACTAATCCTAGAGTTGAAGTTCCAGATTTAGATCAATTGAAGAAAGTTTTAAGTCAAGAACGAAAAACGGCAAGTGGAAATATAGCTATCGATCCCGTTTTTATATTAGATCAAACATTTTGTCCAAATGTGCTCTTTTTAGGTGAAGGAGAAATACTTTCGACTGTTAGAACCATTTCTTATGCCAGTGGATCTAAATTTCCAAGTGGAGGAAAATGCACTGCGGGCTACTGTGTAGCAAATAAAAAAGCAGAAGCTTTGATAGGTAAAATTGAAAAACACCTAACACTTTGCGATAACGAAGCGACTGATCTTCAATATGAAATATTAGCAAAACAGTTGCCATCCATGAATCAACGAATTCAGGATGCGTATTTGAATACGCGGGAGTTTGTTAACTTCATCAACGAGACTTTACCGACGGCGAAAATCAATTTTGTTTCGGAAGAATTGGCACAGCAAGGATTTACTCCATCTGTGTTTTCACTAGATCTTCCAACGAAAGGAAATACGGCTGAAGAAAAAGAAGCATACAAAAGGGAGTTGAATCACAAGTTAATCGACTTAATGATTACAAAAATCCCGGATGAAAGCAAGTATTGCGTAAGTTATGGACAACTACAAGGATGTTATTGGACCATTCCTGCAACTTCCACTCAAGGAACCACGAAAGAAGGTGACAAAGACTACATTGCTCGCGTTGCGCTTTCTGCGGATATGGATCTTGAACTGCACAAAAAAGTCTTTTTAGAATTTGTTGCAACCATTTAATATTGGTATGTCAACGGACAAAGAAAGCATAAAATTAAAAGCATTCTATGTCATATAATGTCATTATAGTTGGTGGGGGCCTAGCAGGTTTGACAAGTGCTCTTCATTTATCGAAAAAAGGACTATCTGTGCTTTTAATTGAAAAACATGAATATCCAAGACATAAAGTGTGTGGCGAATATATTTCAAATGAAGTTCTCCCCTATTTAAATGCTTTAGATTTCAATCCGTACGACTATGGAGCAAAAAATATTGTTGATTTTACATTAAGTACTCCGGGAAGCAGATCCATAACTACTAAATTACCCTTTGGGGGGTTTAGTATTAGCCGTTATTGTATCGATTGGGAGTTATCAAAAAAAGCTAAACAAAACGGAGCTCATATACTTCATGAAAATGTTATCGATATTCAATTCAAAAACGATCAGTTTGAAGTGTTTACCAATACAAATAAGAAATATACTTCAGAGTTTGTTATTGGGTCTTTTGGCAAACGTTCAAATTTGGATTTAAAAATGAACCGAGATTTTATTCAAAAATCGTCTCCATTTTTGGGCGTAAAAGCACATTACAAAGGAATTTTCCCTGAAGATGCCGTCGGTTTACACAATTTCAAAGGTGGTTATTGCGGCATCTCCAAAGTAGAAACGGACAATATAAATGTCTGCTACCTTGCAGATTTTAAGTCGTTTAAAAAATATAAAAACATCGACGATTTCCAGAAGAAAGTACTCAGCCAGAATAAATATTTAAAAAATGTTTTTGAAACGTATGAGCTAGCATTCGACAAACCATTAACGATAAGCCAGGTTTCATTTTCTGAAAAACAAGCTGTTGAGAACCATATTCTAATGTGTGGGGACAGTGCAGGTATGATTCATCCATTGGCAGGAAACGGAATGAGCATGGCCATTAGGGCTGCACAAATGGCTTCTCAGCAAATTCTAAAATATAAAGCAGGTAAAATAAAGTCTCGAAAAGAATTAGAAAACGAGTACACCCACATTTGGAATAAAGAGTTCAAATCAAGACTAAACTCTGGATATATTATTTCGCGATTATTTAGACTAGGATGGTTTTCTGAATTCATTATGTTATCTTTAATAACATTCCCTTTTATATTGCCTTATATTATCAAAAAAACACACGGTAAACCCCTGAAATCAGAGATTTAATGTTAGTAAACACGACATGTAGAAGCAAGGATATTGAGATTATGGATGATCTTGATATGAGTGGTGAAGTGCTTATTAATTCACTGGATCAAATTGCAAGTATCAACAAATGGCTTGGCGGCAATAAACTTACAATCGACGGGATTAAAATTTTATTGGAAAATAAAACAAAAAACGAAACAATAAAGATTGTTGACCTAGGTTGTGGTAATGGCGATATGCTAAGAAAAGTAGCTGAGTTTGGAAAAAAAAATAGTTTTCAATTCGAGTTATTGGGCATAGATGCAAATCAAGCAACAATTGATTACGCTAATGAATTGTCGGTCAATTATCCTGAAATAACCTATAAAAAAGAAGATGTTTTATCCAATGAATTTGAAACTGAATCGTACGATATCGCACTATGCACGCTGTTTCTTCATCATTTCGAGGATGCAGTAGCGCTAAACTTTATTCAAAACCTGGCTAAAAAAGCCAAATTTGGAATTGTAATAAATGATTTACATCGTCATCGGTTGGCATATTATTTATTTAAAGTTGTTACATTGTTTAGCACAAACCAAATGGCAAAAAAAGATGGCTTATTATCGATTTTAAAGGGTTTTAAACGTAAAGACTTAGAACGTTTTTCAAAAAAAATAAATTTTAAAAGTACTTTAACTTGGCGATGGGCTTTTCGTTACCAATGGATTATTAATAAAACATGAGCGTAAAAATCACATCGGTTGCAACACAACTTCCTCCTTATACTAGGTCTACTGAAGAAATAATTCCATTTCTTCAAATCTGGTTGTCCGGACAAGAAGAACGTTATCAGCGGAAAGTTATTAAACTATTCGAAAATGCTGGTGTGGACCGAAGGTATTCAATAATGGATGCTGAAGAAGTTTTTTTAAAAACATCCTTTGAAGAAAAAAATGAAATCTATAAACGTGAAACAATAAAATTAGCAGAAGGTGCAATAACTAAAGCACTGAACAAAGCAAGCCTCACTCCTACCGATATCGATTTTATTATAACGGTAAGTTGCACAGGAATCATGATACCTTCCGTAGATGCTTATCTTATAAATAAGTTAGATATGAAACAGGATATCGTGAGACTTCCCGTTACCGAAATGGGCTGCGTAGCAGGTATTTCGGGTATGATCTACGCAAACAATTTTTTAAAAGCCAATCCAAATAAACGAGCAGTTGTTATAGCTGTAGAATCCCCTACTTCCACTTTTCAAATTGATGATTACTCAATGGTAAACATTGTTAGTGCGGCTATCTTTGGAGATGGATGTGCTTGTGCCATACTTTCTTCTTACGAAGAAGAACAAGGGCCTGAAATTATTGATGAAGCCATGTATCACTTTTATGACGCAATACATATGATGGGATTTGAACTTAAAAACACGGGACTTCAAATGGTCTTGGATAAAGAAGTTCCTGAAAAAATTGCGGCTCATTTTCCAAAAATTGTATACCCTTTTTTAGAAAGAAATGGCTTAACAATTGAGGATGTAGATCATCTCATTTTTCATCCTGGTGGAAAAAAAATTGTTCAAACTGTAGAAGAGTTATTTGGCTCTCTAGGAAAGAATATAGACATTACAAAAGCTGTTTTAAAAGAATTCGGGAACATGTCTAGCGCAACTGTGCTTTATGTTCTTGAACGATTTATCGACCAAGGGGTAAAAAAAGGAGATATTGGTCTTATGCTTAGCTTCGGACCTGGGTTTACTGCACAAAGGTTATTACTAAAATGGTAAGAGAATTTGAAAATAAAAATGAATGGGCAATTATTCTTGGAGCTTCTAGTGGATTAGGTCTTGCTACTGCTAAAAAACTTGGAAAAGAAGGATTGAATTTATGTTTGGTCTATCGTGCCCGAAAAAGCGACGTTGATGCAATAGAATCTGAATTTGAAACTATTAAATCTACTTGTAATGTGAATCTCATTCATTTCAATATGGATGTCGTGAAACCTGAAAATAGAGAAACAATAACAACCCATTTGGTAGAAACTTTTAAAGAAAAAGGCAAAGTAAAATGCCTCGTTCATAGCATAGCGAAAGGAAACCTTAAACCGATGTTCTCAGATGAAGGACGCGAATTACAAAATGATGACTTCCATATTACCATAGAGAACATGGCCATCAGTTTATACGATTGGACAAAAGCTCTATTCACTAAAAATTTGTTTTCAGAAGATGCGCGAATTATTAGCTTCACTAGCGAAGGGAACAAGAAAGCATTGAAAAACTATGCAGCCGTTTCAGCAGCAAAAGTTGTTCTAGAATCGATTACGAGAAATATAGCTTTAGAATTTGCACCGTATGGAATTAAGGCAAATTGCATTGAAGCTGGTGTTACCGATACAGCGTCGTTGAGAATGATACCAGGAAACGAAAAGTTAAAAGAATACGCAATCAAACGCAACCCATTTAATCGGCTTACAACGCCAGAAGACGTCGGCAATGTCGTATATTTATTAACCAAAGAGGAATCCAAATGGATTACTGGTGTCATACTTCCAGTAAACGGCGGAGAACATTTGAGCTAATATGACTTTCGAAGAGATAATAGAAAAACTTCCATACAAGCAACCATTTTTATTCGTGGATGAAATACTTGAGCTTGATGAAAATGGAATTATTGGATCCTATACTTATGAAGCGACTCATGATTTCTACAAAGGTCATTTTAAAAACAATCCAGTCACTCCAGGTGTAATATTAACGGAGACCATGGCTCAAATTGGGTTGGTTTCATTTGGTATTTATCTGTTGAGCCAATCAGAGAATACAATTGCTGATTTAAAAATTGCTTTAACTTCTTCAGAGATAGATTTCTTTAAACCAGTTTTTCCTTCAGAAAAGGTTATTGTAAAAAGTAAAAAAGAGTATTTTAGATTTAATAAATTGAAATGCAACGTTGAAATGTTTAATGAAAACGGAGACTTGGTTTGCAGAGGTAAAATAGCGGGGATGATGCAAATTTAATATGGATAACAGAGTTGTCATAACGGGTCTTGGTGTTGTTTCTCCTAATGGAGTTGGAATAGATGAATTTACGAAAGCAATAAAAAACGGCACATCTGGAATTGAATACCACGAAGAGCTAAACGAACTAAACTTTTCTTGTTGTATAGGCGGAATCCCGAGTGTTTCAGAAGAATTAAAACGAAACTACTTTACAGAACTACAACTTAAAAACTTTAATAGTTCTGGCATTCTTTACGGCTGTATGGCTGGAATGGATGCATGGAAAGATGCCGGACTTACAATAAGCGACAAAACAGACTATGACAGTGGCACTATATTCGGAACTGGCACCTCAGGAGTTGAAAAATTTAGAGAAGCCATATACAAGTTAGATGATAAAAATGTAAGGCGTTTGGGAAGCACGGTAATTGCCCAAACTATGGCAAGCGGAGTAAGCGCTTACCTTGGAGGTATTTTAGGTTTGGGAAATCAAGTAACGACTAATTCATCTGCATGCACCACTGGCACAGAAGCGATACTTATGGGCTACGATCGAATAAAAGCTGGGCGAGCAAAACGAATGGTTGTTGGAAGCACAAGTGATCATGGTGCCTATTTATGGGGAGGATTCGATGCTATGCGCGTTTTAACTTATAAACACAACGATTCTCCCGAAAAAGGATCAAGACCTATGAGTGCAACCGCATCTGGTTTTGTCCCAGGAAGCGGTGCTGGAGCAATGGTAATAGAGTCACTAAAAAGTGCTTTGGAGCGAAATGCAACTATTTATGCGGAAATACTTGGCGGAGAAGTAAATTCTGGTGGACAAAGAAACGAAGGTACCATGACCGCACCAAACTCTGAAGCGGTTCAACTTTGTATTAAAAATGCACTTACAAATTCAAATATTAAGGCAAAAGATATTGACGCTATTAATGGGCATTTAACAGCCACCAGCAAGGATTTTACAGAAATAGACAACTGGTCAAAGGCTTTAAATTTAGAAGGAGTAGACTTTCCCTATATAAATTCTTTAAAATCTATGATAGGACATTGTCTTTCTGCTTCCGGGGCAATAGAAAGTGTAGCAAGCGTTTTGCAAATACATCACAACTTTATTTTCCCAAATATCAATTGTGAAGATTTAAACGAACAAATAACATCTTTAATCTCCGAAGAAAAAATACCCCAAAATTTAATTGAAACCCAAGTTAACATTGTAGCAAAAGCTAGTTTTGGTTTTGGTGATGTAAACGGGTGTATACTTTTTAAAAAATTCAAATTATAATGAGCGACAAGGAACAAATGATTGATGAGTTAAAATCAATAGTCAAACCATACATTCAGGATGAAAAAGCTTTTGAAAATATGCATGAAGACACTGATTTTATAAATGATTTGAAGATAAATTCGGCAAATCTTATCGATGTAATTTTAGATATTGAAGACAAATATGACATTCAATTAGATAATGAATCCATGGACAAAATGTTGAATATAAAAGCTGCTTTAGAAGTTATAAATACTAAAATTTCTGAAAAATAATGGTCGGAAACGATATTGTTGATTTTGACGAAACTAGACGCTCTTCTAATTGGGAAAGACGAGGATTTTTACAAAAGATTTTTACCACAAACGAGCAACTCATTATTGATATGTCTTCAGATCCAAATGCAACCGTTTGGCATTTATGGAGCATGAAAGAAAGTGCTTATAAGGTATTTATTCAAGCTGGTGGTAACAGATTTTTCGACCCCACAAAAATTGAATGCCTCATAGATTCATCTCAAAAAGGTCGAGCGAAAATTAACACAACAACTTTTTGGACAAAGACTTCGATTAATTCTAAGTACGTTTTTAGCACTGCTCTATTAAATAATATTGACATTGACACGCGTATTTTTCGACTTAATCAAAAGAGCAGCAAATACCAAAGTGATTTCATGCATCAACAAGTAATTCAGGACTTTGCAGAAAGAAATTCTTTAAATTCCTCTGAGATATCAGTGCATAAAAACAAAAAAGGAGTTCCGATAATCTATTATAAAAACAAATCTCAAAACAAATCGCTTTCCATTACCCATCATGGAAACTATGGTGCTTATTCAATTATAAAAAATTAAAAAGGTGAATGATTTTATACAATACGCTAAAATAAAACTAAATGTAGATAAAAGGCTAATTACCATTTATGTAGTAATCTATTTTTCAGTTGGCATGTGCATGGATAAATTCGGCAGTGTTGTCGAAATTGCGAGATTTACATATTGGTGGCAAGTAATTACTGTCTATTTATTGTACATGGTTCCCATTTCATTGTTACTTCGAAAATTACCTTTTCATGCCCAATATGCTTACGGTTTAGTTACCATGGGTCTTTTAGAATTTGGTGGATACGCTTTACAGTCATCTTATGCCTATCCAGACAATTTATTGGATCAATTCTTTAATATTAGAAACTTTAGTTTGGGTATGTCCCTTTTCTTTGCTTTATACTATCCCGCTGGAAATTGGATTTCCGGTAAAGTATATAAACTATTGTTTAAAAAAGAAGCAGAATAAGTGTTATCAGTTCGAAGCAATCAAAAAGAACAAATGGACAACTTTGAGTTGTCTGGTAAAGAGCTGAACGAAACCTTAAGCGGGCTTACTTTCATTAACAAATATCTTGGAAACACTGCAGCTACATTTAAAGCTGTAAAAACAGAAATAGCGAAGGCGCATCAGACGCTAAAAATATTAGATTTAGGTTGCGGTGGTGGCGATAACTTAAGAGCCATAGCCAAATGGTGTTCTATTAACAACAAATCAATAGAACTAATAGGTTTAGATGGGAACGCACATATTTTAGAATATGCTAAAAAACTGAATAATAAATCTTTAACCATCAAATATCTTCAAGCAGACATACTAGATTCTACATTCGAATTACCCAAATGCGACATACTAATAAGTAGCCATTTCATGTACCACTTTTCTGACATTGAATTAGTTCAATTTTTAAAAAAATCAAATAATAAAGTATCTACTAAAATCATATTTAGCGAATTAAAAAGAAGTTATTTAGCATATTCCCTTTTTAAAATAGGCTCTATTCTTCTTCCTTTCTCTAAGATTGTAATGCAAGATGGTCTATTAGCTATAAAAAGGGCGTTTACCAAAAAAGAGATAACTTCAATTTTGCACCAAGCGGACTTGATTGATTATGAAATACACAGGAAATGGTTGTTTCGTTTCTTAATTTCTATTCCTGTTAAGGATAAAGCCATAGATTGATTTTCAACATACTAATCTTAATTGAGTTTTCAATTTAACAATATCCTTATTGGGAAATTCTATTCCAAACAACAGGGAAATACCTATACATTTTCCGATAAGTTCGTTTTTCTTTATTAACTTAGTTAAGGTCTACTCGATTATACAAAATTCGATTCTATACTCAGATCTAATAGCTTGAATTAATGGATAATCTAAAAAAAATATTGAACGTTGCGCAAATCAGAGAAGCTGATAATTATACTATTAAAAATAACCCAATTACTTCCATAGAATTGATGGAAAGTGCCGCAAATTCATTTGTGAAAGCGCTTGAAAAAGAGGAATTAACATCCAAAAAAATAATAGTTGTCTGCGGACCAGGAAATAATGGCGGCGATGGATTTGCAGTTTGTAGAATATTAAAACGTAAGGGGTTTGATGCAAGCGCTTTACTTGTCAAGTTTAAAGAAACACTTTCACCAGATTGCGAAGTAAACAAAAACAGATTAGAAAAGGTGCTTACGATTGAATCCTCCTCACCTTCCTTTGATTTTTCCCAATACGATTTAATTATAGATGCGATATTTGGTTCTGGACTGAATTCTCCTATAAAAGGTTTTGTTTCAGAAGTTATTGAAGCAATAAACATTGCTGGAAAAGAAGTTTATTCAATAGATGTGCCTTCTGGACTTTCTTGCGATACGATTTCTAAATATGATTGTATTGTGAAATCTGCACATGTGATCAGTTTTCAGAGACCCAAACTCTCATTTTTTTTCACGGAAAATAGTGACTACATCAAGAGTTGGGAAATCGTGGATATTGGACTAGATGAATCTTTCATTCAAGGACAAGAATCAATTTATTCTATACTTGACGAAAGCGTTTCTCAATATGTAATAACAAGACCAAGACAATCTCACAAAGGAACTTACGGACATGCACTTTTATTAGCTGGATCCTACGGAAAAATGGGGGCTGCGATTTTATCAGCAAAAGCTTGCTTAAGAAGTGGCGTAGGATTATTAACTAGTCATGTACCTAAATGTGGTTATGAAATAATGCAGATTTCCGTACCAGAATCAATGTGTTTAACGGATGAGAATCAAAATATATTGACAACCTTGCCAGATATAAAAAACTTTGACTCAGTTGGCATTGGACCTGGCATAGGTAAAGATGACCTAACTGCAAAAATGTTGGAGTCGCTTCTTAAAAGTAGTTCACAGCCCTTAGTTTTGGATGCCGATGCCATAAACATAATTTCGGCCAATAAAGAACTCTTAAAATATCTTCCTAGAAATACCATTCTAACTCCACACATTAAAGAATTTGACCGGCTAGTTGGTAAATCGGAGAGTACTCCTGAACGATTCGAAAAACAACTCAAATTTTCTCAGAATCACAATTGTATCATCGTTTTAAAAAATGCTTATACCACTATTTCTTCTCCAGAAGGCAGACTTTATTTTAACACTTCTGGCAACCAAGGAATGGCCACAGGCGGAAGTGGAGATGTTTTAACAGGTATAATTACAGGTCTACTTGCTCAAAAATACGAACCGATATTTGCTGCCATTATTGCTGTTTATTTCCATGGTAAAGCTGGTGACGAAGGCGTTAAGAAAAGAAGTTACACTTCATTAATTGCCTCAGATATTATTGATAAGCTGAACATTGAACCAGTTTAGCCTAATTTTAATAACGCATGAATTTTCAAGAAAAGAAAATGCACCACAAAAATCTTGTGATGCATTCTTTATTAATTTTTTGGAGCAAGAATTATCCTACATGCCTGATTTAAGAGGAGTTGCTGTCGTGCTCATATCTCGAACACATACATATTTTCCATCTCTTTTCTCGAAATAGGACATATAATTTCCATTATCCAACGCTTTCCCATTGGAATCCATTTGTGTCCAAGAACCAATCTCAACGGCCATATTTCCTTCAGCATATAAATCTACAATTTTAAACACACTGTAATTGTCAGTTGTATCTTTTGCCATTTTCTTTGCGATATTGGCTCTAATTGCTGCTTTACCTGAAAGCGGTTCTTTGTTTTGTCCATAACTTATGGCATCGTCACTGTAATAAGCGGCTACTGCATCAGCATCTTTCGCTTTCTCGCCCGCTGCATAAGCATCTTCCATAGCTTGGATTTCAGTCCTTACCATTTCCATGTCAAAAGTGTCTTCTTGTTCGACCTCTTCTTTTTCAGCTGTTTCACAGCTTGTAAAAAACAAAGCTGTCAATACTAAAAACCCTAAAATTCTTCTGTTTTTTTTCATAATAGTATTTTTTTATAAACGTTTGGATATCAAGGTACAATATATTTTTGAGGTAATTGTCATTTTCATTTCATCAATCTTTTAATCCAAGCAAATCCGCTATTCTCCGTTGCTTGATTTTTAATAAGTACCTTTTTATTTTGTATTTTGTACTAACTAAACTTGACTACTAAGTATGAAAATTGTTGCCATTTCAAAATTGATAAACAGAACGAATAGGAATAATTATGAAAATCGAAACAAAACACTTGCCAGACGTAATAAGCAAAAATGGTCGCGACATGGCAAATAAAGTTGTAGCAATAACAGGAACCACGAGCGGCACAGGTTTTATTTGTGCTCGTGAGCTGGGTAAAAAAGGAGCCACGGTTATCTTATTGAATCGGGAAAGTGAAAGATCTCAAAAGAGTTTGAAGCAATTGCAGGAACTTGTTCCAAATGGAAAATTTGAAGCTATTGAATGTGATTTACAGGATTTTACCAGTGTAAAAAATGCAATGAATTCAATAAAAAAAAGTCACCAAGTTGTTGATGTATTGGTAAACAATGCGGGCGTTATGGCATTAAAAGATGCTGCAACAAAAGACGGATACGACGTTCAGATGCAAACAAATGTAATTTCACATTTCTTAATAACAAAGGAACTTTTCCCACTGCTTAAAAAGAGCGAAGAGGCACGAATTGTAAATCATTCTTCCATGGCAAGACTGGGTGGTCCATTGATTGAAGATTATTTTGGGCAAAATGGTGGAAATCTAGGTGGAGACAATGCAGCAGAAGGCGACTCAAATATTAGAGGGCCTAGGTGGGAACGATATCACCAAACAAAACTTGCAAACGCAGCATTTACCTTTGCTCTTAAATCAAAACTGGAGGAAGCTAAAATTTCAAATGTAATTCCCCTACTCGCACATCCTGGTCTAGCGGCTACTAATTTACAAATCACGACAGCTGAAGACGGAGGAATGGATAAAAATGCGGATATCATGAAACATGCTCAGTCGCAAGAAGACGGTGCTGCAGGAATCATTCGATGCTCGATGGATGAAACAGCCAAGCCAGGAAATTTTTATGGTCCTGAAGCTGGTTGGAGTGGATATCCGGAATTACTAACACCGGAAGAATTACTTTACGATAAATCAAATTTAAAAGTGATGTGGGAAGGTTGTGAAAAAGCAGTTGGATCTTTCGAAATATAGAATTGATTTAATTCTCTGTCACTACTTAAATTATTCTCTTTTTCAATTCATGGTACAAAGCAACTCTTTCTTTGACAGGAAGATGATTCTTTTCTTTAAGTTTCTTAAATAGTGATTGCTTTTCCTCGTCTACTTCTTAGACTGTAGAATTTGAATCGCTAGTTATCTGCTCTTGTATCGTTCCGCAACCTTGTGATACGAATAAGAAAAGTTTGATTGAAATTATTTTTATCGTCCTGTTAAATCTCATATTTTAGGTTTTTCTTAAAGGCGCTATTTAGGGTTCTTTTTCCATTTCAGACCCATACATTGCAGTTAAAAGAAAAAACCAAAGGAGAACCGCAGCAAAAGTGACCTTTTGAATTAATGGAAGCATTTCAATATAATTTTCTGAAAAATAGATATAGCCATTTAAAACAATCAGGAACATACAAACAATTCCTGTCCAAATAAAATGAGTTAAGTTGTGTCTTTTTAGACCAAAGAATATTCCAATTACTGCAATTGAAATTGCAATTGCTGTCAACACAGCCATGATATCATGAAACCTTGAATGAATAAAAAGCGAAAAAGTCGTCGCGGCAATTCCAGAAATTGGAACGATTAATTTCCATGGTGTTTTCAATTTAAATAAAAACGGAAATTTATAAAAGTAGTATGCTAAGCTGAAACACAGAACAAGAATCCCCGTCTGTGCGTATTGTCTGGATTCATTCACGACACCGTTCATGGCTCGTTTGTCGGTCAAATTACACCAATAATTGTTCATCCAATCGAATCCATCTAGATGACGATTCAAGTTCGAGCCTCCAGGATAAACCGAGGCCGCAACAAAGTAAAGCACAACAAAAATCAAAATTCCAGCCATTGGAATTAATCTGAAAAACCTATTTTCTTTGCTATTATTTCCCATATAATACTCTTTTTCAGGTCCGATGACTAGCATGCCATTAAATCTAATAATAATAAAACCGTTAATCTTATAGGTTTATGGAAAATATCTTGTGAACAAAAAGTTTTTTCTCTCGAAAATTAGACTATTTCAATTTCTCACGAAACTGATGTATGTCATAGTTTACTGTTCTTTAACATACTACATTTATTCGATTATCATTTAAAATCATTATTGGGAAGAAAAATAAAACTTATAAAACATGAAATCTATAAAGCATTTTTCTGAAATTAGAATAAACGATATTCCTTCTGTGGGTGGCAAGAATGCTTCGCTAGGTGAAATGTATTCATCTTTATCATCAAAAGGAATATTTGTACCTGAAGGCTTTGCCGTTACTTCTGATGGTTATTGGAAGTTTTTAAGGGAGAATAAATTGGTTTCCGAAGTTAGTGACACCTTGGCGAAATTGGATGTAAAAAACTTCTCCAATCTTTCAACCATAGCTAAGAAAATTAGAAAAAAAATAATTGATGCTTCTTTCCCCGAGGAGCTAGCATCAGAAATTATTGAAGCATATAATTTACTTGTAAAAAGTTCAGGTGAAGAAAAAACGTATGCCGTAAGAAGCAGTGCAACAGCCGAAGACTTACCAAATGCGAGTTTCGCCGGGCAGCAAGAAACCTATCTTAATGTAAAAGGCGAAGCAAATTTGATAAAAGCTTGCCACCGATGCTATGCTTCATTGTTTACTGATAGAGCAATAAAATACCGATCTGACAATAATTTTGAACACATGAAAGTGGGATTGTCTATCGGCGTCCAAACAATGGTTCGTTCAGACATTGCAAGCTCAGGCGTTATGTTTACGATTGATCCAGACTCCGGTTTCGAAGAAGTTATTTTAATTTCTGGTGCTTGGGGCCTTGGTGAAAACGTCGTTCAAGGCAGTGTTAACACGGATGAGTTTCTGGTTTACAAACCTTTTTTAGGCAAAGTGAAAAACCCAATAATATCACATAAACTTGGGAGTAAGAATAAAACCATGATATATTCTACGCTCTCCACTGATGATATTTTAAAGCCTGAGGATGCAGTAATCAATACAAATACATCAAAGTCTAAAAGCAAGGAGTATGTGCTTAATGATGAAGAAATAATACAATTGGCGAACTGGGCAACCATAATACAGAAGCATTATAAACGCCACATGGATATAGAATGGGCCAAAGATGGTCAAAATGGCCGACTTTATGTCGTTCAAGCTAGACCGGAGACTGTCCATGGTAAAAACGAACATACTGTCTTCAAGCAATACACATTAACGGAAAAAGGCCAACAATTATGTTCTGGAGCTGGTTTAGGTAGTAAAATTATTTCTGGCAAAGCAAGAATATTGCACTCTCCTTCCGAAATTTCTAAATTGAAAAAAGGTGATATTTTGGTAACCGAACGGACCGATCCGGATTGGGATCCAGTACTACAAAAAACAGGAGCGATAATCACTGACCAAGGCGGACGGACATCACATGCAGCAATTGTAGCTCGCGAAATGGGCGCTATTGCTGTAGTTGGCACTGGTGACGCAACCAAGAAAATAAAAAACGGTCAAATGATTACGGTTTCTACCGTCAAAGGAAATACAGGAATGGTATATGATGGGCGTTTAAATTGGACAGAAAAAGCGATTGATATTTCCTCCATTCCAAAAACAAAAACAAAAGTTATGCTCATTCTCGCTCATCCGGATGAGGCCTTCGGTTATTCTTTATTGCCAAATGACGGAGTTGGTCTTTTGCGCATGGAATTCATTATCAGTAATTCAATTGGAATTCATCCTATGGCCTTAAAACACTTTGACAAATTAAAAGATGTAAAGGCAAAAAATAAAATTAAAGACATAACTCACCTTTTCATTAACAAAGAAGAATTTTTCATCCATAAACTTGCGGAAGCAACAGCTAAAATAGCAGCCGCATTTTACCCAAAGGATGTGATAGTTCGAATGAGTGATTTAAAATCAAATGAATATGCGAACTTATTAGGTGGTCAACAATTTGAACCCAAGGAAGAGAACCCTATGATCGGATTTAGAGGAGCCTCTCGTTATTATCATCCTCTTTACAAAGATGCATTCGAAATGGAATGTAAAGCAATGAAAATGGTGCGAAATGATATGGGATTTACCAATGTTAAGTTAATGATTCCTTTTTGTAGAAATGTTGCTGAAGCCGAGAAGGTTATTGAAGTAATGAAAGGAAGCGGTTTAAAAAGAAAAGAAAACGGGCTTGAATTGTATATGATGATTGAAATTCCGAGTAATGCCTTGCTGGCAGAAGATTTTGCAAAATATTTTGATGGATTCTCCATAGGTTCAAACGATTTAACTCAACTTACCTTGGGCGCTGATAGGGACTCAGAATTGTTAAGTGAAATTTTTGACCCTTTCGATCCTGCTGTGATGCAACTTATAAAAATGTCCTTGAACAAAGCAAAAAAAACAAAGACACATATCGGACTTTGTGGGCAAGCGCCTAGTGACTATCCAGAATACACCAAATTCCTAGTTCAAAACAACATCGACAGTATATCTTTTAACCCAGATGCATTGATCAAAGGAATTGAGAACATTGCAAAAGCGGAAAAAATAGTTGTTATCGATTATCCAAACCACCACATTGATTTATAGTTTTATCTGATTTTTGCGTTACAATACTATTTTTCAAAGGGAATAGACTGTTATATTCGATATTAAACACCAGTGCTATTTGATATAACGAAAATTCACACTGGATACCTTTTATCGCCAAAAGTAACCCAAACGGCCTTTGACTAAGATTGGAGCAAACCAGAATTTCGCAAAATAGGTTTTGAACAGAAAGAGAATAAATATTGGAAAATAGAATTGAGTAATTTTTAACCAAATTTTCGAAGAAACTAGCGAATAGTCCTAAGTTTTCTTAAAAACTCGATTAAATCCTTGCCAGTTAAAAAAACATTGGTATTATGTGGTAAACAATAAAATTCATGTCAGAAACACTTATTTACAATGCCATTGATAAACCCAGCGAAATTGAAAAAAGTGAGATCGTTGATTTTCTATTCAATCATTTAGAGCAATACGGCGATCCAAAGAAAGACATTCAAAAAGCGATCGACTTCTCAATTAAGGAGTTCATTTCCTTTGGTGGCTTCACTATGATTATAAAAGAAAAAAATAAAATCAAAGGAGCTGTTGTGATAAACCAAACCGGCATGGGTGGTTATATTCCTGAAAACATTCTAGTATACATAGCAATTCATAAGGATCATAGAGGAGAAGGACTTGGAAAAGAACTAATGACAAAAGCTATTGATATTGCTCAAGGTGATATTGCACTGCACGTTGAAGCAAATAATCCCGCTAAAATTCTCTATGAAAAACTTGGTTTCACAAACCCTTACTTAGAAATGAGGTTAAAAAAATAAGGTTTGGATTTACACATTATTGATTTAGGTATTTTCATTGTTTATCTAGCTTTCATGCTCGGAGTAGGCTTCTACTTCATGCGAAAAAATAAATCGGAAGAAGACTATTACGTTGGTGGTAGGAATATGTCCGCGGGACATATTGGACTTTCAGTGGTTGCTACTGATGTAGGTGGTGGGTTTTCTATCGGACTTGGAGGACTTGGATTTGTGATGGGTATATCTGGCAGTTGGATGCTTTTTACCGGATTGGTTGGAGCTTGGCTTAGTGCTGTTCTGCTAATTCCGAAAATCTATCCCATTGCAAAAAAGCACAATTTTTTGACGTTCCCACAATCTCTTGCTTTTCACTACAATAAGAAAGTGGCACTGGTTGCTGGAATAATTTCATTAATTGGCTATGTAGGCTTTACGAGTTCACAAATACTCGCTGGAGCGAAACTTGCTTCAGCAACATTTCCGTCTTTCTCCATCAACGACGCAGTAATAGTAATGGGCGTAATTGCCGTAATATATACCGTTATTGGTGGAATCAAAGCGGTAATTTATACCGATACTATCCAATGGATTATATTGATGTTAGGTCTAATCTGCATAGGTATTCCCATGGGGTATAATGCTATCGGTGGATGGGAAGCGATTAGCGCAACTTTGCCAAGCAGCTTTATGTCTTTAACCGAAATTTCATTTATTGACCTATTCAATTGGTTTATAACTATCGTACCTATATGGTTTGTTGGGATGACTCTTTACCAAAGAATTTATGCCTGCAAAGATGAAAAAACTGCTATTAAAGCCTGGCGAATTGCCGGACTTTTTGAATGGCCAATTATGGCGTTTATGGGAATTGCCTTGGGATTATTTGCTCGTGTTGCTTTCGAACAAGGTATGTTTACAGATATCGGATATGCTCCGGGAACATCAATGGACCCAGAGCTGGGCTTACCTTTACTTTTGAGAACTATTTTACCTGTCGGATTAATGGGATTAATGATGTCAGCTTATTTTTCGGCGATAATGTCCACAGCTGATAGTTGTTTAATGGCAGCTTCGGGAAATTTCACAACCGATATACTTGGCTTTTTTAGAAAGAAAAAAGCTTTACACGAAGTTAGAAATTCACAAATTATCACCCTGTTTATTGGAGTTTTCGCGGTACTCTTGGCAACCAACATGCAAAACGTTCTGGAACTCATGCTCTATTCCTACGCTTTTATGGTTTCGGGGTTATTGGTTCCGGTTGTTGGTATGTTGGTTTTGAAAAAGCCTTCTTCGCTTGCGGCAATTGTTTCTATGATTTTAGGTGGTTCAACAACATTAGTTTTAATTATTTCAGAATTAAAACTTCCTTACGAATTAGATGCCAATTTCTTCGGAATTTCCGTTGCAACATTCAGTTTTGTTCTCATACAACTCATTAAAAGAAAATAAGAAATGGAAAAAATAGTAAACACTATATTACCTAGTTTAGAACAAATAAGAAAGGAAATTCATAAGAATCCAGAATTATCTGAACACGAATACAATACTTCTAAACGCATTCAATCTTATTTGAGTTTGCACACCAATGGAAAGGTAAAGGCTATTGCCCAAACCGGCGTAATGGTAACGTTTGACAGTGGTATTGAAGGAAATTCTATCATGTTACGCGCTGATACTGATGCCTTGCCCATCGAAGAAATAAATACTTTCGATTATAAGTCAAATTCATTCGGAATTAGTCACAAATGCGGTCATGACGGACATACAGCTATGATGCTTGGTGTTGCAAGAATGCTAACTGAAAATCCCATAAAGAAGGGCAAAGTAGTTCTACTATTTCAACCTGCTGAAGAAAATGGCATGGGTGCTGAGGCTGTTTTAAACGACGACCATTTTCAAAACTTGAAATTTGATTATGTCTTTGCATTGCACAACATTCCCGGATACCCAAAAAATCAAATCATACTCAAAGAAAACATCTTTAATGCCAATGTGAAAAGTATGATTATTAAATTAAAAGGTAAAACGGCGCACGCTGCAGAACCAGAAAAAGGATACAATCCTGGTTTAGCTTTGGCTGAAATCATGCAGTATGCTGAAAAGATTACCAACAACAATCCATCCGCAGAAGATTTCTTTCTTATAACGCCTGTTCACATGAAGATGGGAGATTTGGCTTATGGAATTTCCGCTGGTGAAGGTGAACTTCATCTAACCATAAGAAGTTGGGATTTGAAGCTTTTTGATGAAAAATGTGCAGACCTAGAATCCTTCATTAATAACAAATGTGCGGAATTCAACTTGAAGCCAGAAATTTCTTGGACTCAAATATTCTTCGCCAATAAAAATGACAATTCGGCAAATGAATTTGTCAGAAAAGCTGCAAAACACAATAAATTTGATATTCACGAAAAGACGGATCCTTTCAAATGGGGTGAAGACTTTGGACTGTTCACACAACTATTTAAAGGTGCTATGTTTGGTTTAGGAGCTGGCGAAACAACTCCTGCCCTGCACAATCCAGATTACGATTTCCCTGATGATATAACATCTACAGGAATTCGACTATTTTTCCAAATCATCCAAGAAACAACCAACCTTTAATGAACCCAACCTCTTATATAGAACTTTCTCAATCAGCGTTGGATATCAATATTGCGTTTATTCAACAAACACTTGGTAAAACGGAATTATCGGCTGTAGTGAAAGGCAATGCTTATGGTCATGGAATAGATGTCTATTGTCCAATGCTTTATACAGCAGGAGTAAGACATTTTAGTGTTTTTAGCGCAACTGAGGCAGAATCTATTTTAGCCTCAGTCCCAAAAGATATTACGGTTTTGATAATGGGTTATTTAAGCGACAACCAACTGGAATGGGCTGTTGAAAATGAAGTGGAATTTTTTGTTTTTGAAAAAGAACGACTTCAAAAAGCAATCGCGCTTTCCAAAAAACTTGAAATTCAAGCCCATGTTCATATTGAGATAGAAACAGGTATGAATCGAACAGGATTTAAACTTGAGCATATCACCGAATTATTCAATTTCCTCAAGGAGCAACAAAAATTTGTTCGCGTAAATGGAGTTTGTTCACATCTGGCAGGTGCCGAAAGTATAGAAAATCACCAGCGAATTGAGCAGCAAATCGAACGCTTCGATCAAGTTCGAAAAGATTTAAAAAAAGAGGATTGGTTGAATACAAAATATCATTTAGCCTGTTCCGCTGCTAGTTTACAATTTCCTGAAACACAATTAGATCTAGCCAGAATAGGTATCTTGCAATACGGCTTTTTCCCAAGTGATGAAGTGCTCGTTCAGTATTTCGCTAAACATGACACGCAAGTGAATCCTTTAAAGCGAGTAATTTCTTGGAAAACAGTGGTAATGGACGTGCGGGAAGTAGAAGCTGGAGAATACATAGGTTACGGTATTTCATTTTTGACTAATGTCAAAACCAAAATCGCAGTTCTTCCGATAGGTTATGCCCATGGATACGCTCGATCTTTAAGCAATCAAGGAAAAGTTCTCATAGGTAACAAGCGATATGACGTAATTGGCACCGTCAATATGAACATGATTATCGTCGATATAAAAGAAGGAAATTCTATTCAAAAAGGTGACGAAGTCGTCATCATTGGTCATCAAGGGGATTTGGAAATAAGCGTATCCTCATTCAGTAATTTTAGTGACATGGTCAACTATGAAATGCTTACTCGACTTCCGTCGAATATAACACGAAAAATAACTCAGTAATGGCAGAATTAATAATACATACCGATAAAATAAAGAACAATATTAAAAGTCTCAGTAAGTACTTTGAAGAACGCCATATTCAATGGAGCTTGATTACAAAAGTATTCTCTGGAGATAAAGAATTCCTAAAAAATGTACTAACTTCTGATGTAATTGAACATATCAGTTCCGTTGGTGATTCGCGTTTAACAAGTTTAAAAAACCTGAAAGAAGTGAATCCCGACATGAAAACGATTTACATAAAACCGCCTGCTGAAATGTATGCAGATGACGTTGTCAAGTATGCTGACATTTCGCTCAACACTTCTTTTAACACCATAAATGCGCTAAATCAGGCTGCGGCAAGGGTTAACAAAATTCACGAAATCGTTATTATGATTGAATTGGGTGATTTGCGAGAAGGCGTAAATACAAGCGATATCATGAACTTTTACGAAAAAGTATTTGAATTGTCTAATATTGAAGTCATCGGTATCGGATCCAATTTAGGTTGTATGTACGGTGTAGAACCAACGTATGATAAACTTCTGCAATTGTCTATCTATAAAGAACTTATTTCAAGCAAATTCAACAAAAAATTAAAACTACTTTCCGGCGGCACATCTATCACGCTTCCCATGGTCGAGAACAAAATTATCCCAAAAGACATAAATCACTTTCGCGTAGGTGAAGCCGCATTTTTCGGAGTTAGCCCACTCACAAATGAAAAATTTCGGGATTTATCTACCGATACATTTGATTTTGAAGCAAATATCATTGAACTAGAAAGCAAACACATTGTTCCTGACGGAACTATCAGTGAAGCAAATATTGGGCACATTGCAGAATACGATGAAAAAAATGTTGGTGAATCGTCATTTAAAGCCATTCTCGATTTTGGAATGATGGATGTTGAACAAGATGACCTAACAGCGCTGGACGAAGACATACGCTTTGTTGGCGTCACATCTGATATGTTGGTGGTAGACATTGGAACAAATAAAACCGCATCAGGAGAGAATAAATATAAAATTGGCGACAAAATGTACTTCAAACCTAATTACATGGCCGTAGCAAGACTTCTAAATTCAAAATTTATTGATAAGAAGTATAAATAAAAACCCTAAATAGTATACTCTTCAAATGGAAAGGTTTTTTAGAGTAACTTTCAATTATGAGTGATGATGATTTTTCAAATGAAGAATTAATGAAAACTTTATCTGCTAATTTTTATCTATCTGAAAATTAGATTCTTTTAAATACCTGTTTAAGTAAATCGTATTTGTTAAAAAATAGGTAGCTTTATAGAGAGTGAGATTAAAAAAATGATTTCTAAATATGATATTCTCTAACAAATAGAAACTATGATATTCGCCAACACAGATAAAGAAATAACGCTAATTTATCATTCAAAGGATAGAACCGGTCAACAAATTTTGGCATATGCACAATCTGAAAATATACCTATACACGATATTGACCTTAAGTATGTTAAACTAACAAAAACGCACTGGGCAGAATTGGCTTCGAGAATGAATATTCACGTATGGGATTTGGTCAACAAAGACCATTCTGCTTTTCTCCAGAAATTTGGACATACGGACAATTTATCAGAAGATGATTGGCTAACGCTTTTGGTTCATAACCCAGATATATTAATTGCTCCTATCGTCATGAAAGGTGACAAAGTAGTTGCAATGAGAAACCCACAAGACATGCTTCAATTTATAAAGTAAATTACAACTCTTTAATAAAATCTATTTCTTCAGAATTGGTCATGCAGAATGGCTATAATTCTAACAGTACTTTTCCTATATTCACGTAAAAATATGCTATGAAATTTATCGTAACCATCTCACTTTTCCTCATTGCTCAACTTACATTTTCACAAGATAAAGCTCAAAAAATAGACAGTTTACTTAACGCTTATTATACAAAAGGAAAGATAAATGGTAATTTTCTCGTTGCAGAAAAAGGTAAGGTAATTTACAGCAAAAGTTTCGGTTATGCCGATGAGGAGACGAAAGAGAAGTTAGATGAAAATACAATTTTCGAGTTAGCCTCCTGCTCAAAGCAATTCACTGCAATGGGCATCATGATTCTGAAAGAACGAGGAAAATTAAATTTAGAAGATGAACTTGGGAAATACATTCCAGAACTTTCATTTTATAAAGGAGTCATAATAAAAAACTTGCTGAATCACACAAGTGGACTTCCCGATTATATGGAACTATTAGATTCCCTTTTCGACAAAACAAAAATAGCAACGAATAAGGATATTATTGACCTTTTTGCAAAGGAGCAACCTAAGGTATCGTTCGAACCAAATTCAAAATTTGAATATAGCAATACAGGCTTCGCGCTTTTAGCGTCAATAATTGAAAACGTATCTGGTTTATCTTTTGGTGACTTCCTAGCGGAAAGCATATTCAAACCTTTACAGATGAATCGAACGTTCGTTTATACACGCAGATATGCGCCGAAAAAAATTGACAACTATGCTTATGGTTACGTCTATTCCGATAGTTTGAATAAATTCGTTTTACCCGACGAACTGCCAGAAACAGAGATTGTTATTTGGCTAGATGGAATAGTTGGTGACGGTTGTGTAAACTCTACGGTTAACGATTTATTAAAATGGGACAGAGCACTTTATACAGACAAACTTATTTCTAAAAAAGGTATTAAAGCCGTTTTCATGGCACAAACTTTAAACGACAAATCGAAATCTAACTACGGTTACGGTTGGGGATTGGATAAGAACAAAACTTTTGGGGAAATTGCTTCGCATAGCGGCGGTTGGCCTGGATATGTGACTTTTATCGATAGACATATAGGTGAAGACAGAACAATAATCGCCCTTCAAAACCATGATAATGTTGTACTTCCTATTAAAGCGATTCGTTACATACTCATCAATGAAGAAATGCCTGCTAAAAAGGTGCAAACAGAAATTACTCTAAAAAAGGAGCAACTTGAAAAATTTGTCGGAATCTATAAAGGGGAACAGGATTTTGAATTTAAGGTGTTTCTTGAGGATGAAAAATTATTGGTTCAACTTACTGGACAAAGTGCCATACAATTGCACCCTGAAAGCGAGTTGAGCTTTTTTATTAAAGAAGTAGACGCACAAATTCAGTTTAAGAAAAATGCGAATGATGAAATTGAAAAACTGGTTTTATTACAAAACGGACAAAAATTAGAGGCAATTCGCGCTAAATAGATCTTAGCCAAATTGAAATGGCAATGACTTCAACAAATTCATAACAATCTAAATTTCAATCTTAAGTTAAAAAATGACCGAAACAATAAAACGATTAGACAAACTGATATTAAGCTGTTTAGATTATATTTCAAAAACCTCCGAAGTGGAATTGGCAGTTAAACCAAGTCCAGAAAAATGGTCTGAAAAAGAAATTATCGGTCACCTAATTGATTCGGGCATCAATAATCTACAACGCTTTACAGAAATTCAATTTGAAAGCAAACCGTACAAAATAAGAAAGTACAATCAGTATGAGTTGGTGAAAACAAATGACTACCAGAATTCAGAAATGCATGAAATAATGCAATTATGGTTATCTATCAATGAGCGGATTTTAAAAGTGCTGGCCATACTCTCTGAAGATAGCTTGAATTATAAAATCGAATTGGAAGCTGGGAAAATTAAAGATTTTAGGTTTTTAATTAAGGATTACGTTGACCATTTAGAACATCATTTAAATCAAATTATTAAAAAATAAAATTCTTTGATAGAATAAAAGCGTACTTGAAAATCCTAGTTTAACATTTCTTAATCTAGATTAATGTGTATTCAATTTAAAAATCTCTACTTTGTCAGAACAAATAATATAAGACATGAAAAACATTCAACACCTATTTCTGGCGGCTTCAATAACACTTCTGTCCGCCTTCACAATCAGTGAATCTATTGATTGGAAAATTTCTAGTAACCATTCTATTAAATTTTCAGGTACAGATGCTGAAGGTATTTTCAAAACAATGTCTGGTGACGTAGCGTTTGATGAAGCTAATTTGAGTGCATCGAAATTCGACTTTAAAATTGATGTGAAGTCCATTAATACAGGAAACGGTATGAAAAACAAACATGCGGTAAGCGATAAATGGTTCGACGCTGATAAATTTCCTAACATTGAGTTCAAGTCAAAATCTTTTACTAAATCAAAAACTGGATACACAGTTACCGGCTCTCTAAAAATGCATGGAATTGAAAAATCAGTCACTATCCCTTTCACTTTTAGCAGTAATACTTTCAAAGCTAAATTTTCGGTAAATCGATTGGACTACAAAATCGGGACTATGGAAGGAATGATGAAAAAGGTGTCCAATGAAATAAAATTAGATGTTTCTATTCCAGTAACTAAAAAATAATTCATGAAGAAGTACTTAGCCCATGGCGTTTTAGCCGGACTATTGTCAGCTTTAGCGGCGATAATCTTTCAATACATATATCAAGAAGCAATGTTCCTTGATTTCAGCTCAGTCTTAAATTCAGGGTCGATAATCGGATCTTGTATGCTGGGTTGCATGCTCATGGCAATCGGATTTTGGGGAATTGAGAAAATAAACAAACCCAAACTAAAAGGTTGGCTGAACATCATCGTTATTGTATTGACTTTTCTAAGTATCCTTGGTCCACTAAGCATGACTTTACCATTGGATGTCGAGTTCCCGGAAATGTTTCCTGGATTAGCCATTCCGATGCACTTCTTCCCTGCTTTGATATTTTTTGGATTAGATCCGTTTTTTAATTCAAAAAACAGTATTAAATAATTTAAGTATATTTGATTAAACATGATAACAACGAACGCATATTACAATTATCGAATCCAAACCCATGGAATCGAAACTGATATGCGCTAAGAAATAGAATAATTAATAAACGCAAAGCCCGATTCTTAAGTGAATCGGGCTTTTTTTTATGCTACAAATATGAAACAGGAATATGACCGCTACACAAGCGAAGATTTAATAGTTTGGAAGACGCTGTTCGAACGGCAAGTGGAAAACCTAAAGGATAAGGCCTGCAAGGAATATTTGGATTCACTATCAGAAATGTCCGATGTACTTAACCCAAACGAAATTCCAAATTTTCAAAAATTGAATAATTGGTTTCAATCTACAACAGGTTGGCAAATGGAATGTGTTCCAGGTTTGATTCCTGTTGGCGATTTCTTCCAACTCCTTGCCGAGAAGAAATTTTGCTCATCCACATGGTTGAGAAGAATGGATCAATTAGATTATCTTGAAGAGCCAGACATGTTTCACGATATTTTTGGACACGTTCCTTTGCTTTCTCAACCAATATTCTCTTCATTTATGCACGAGTTTGGAAAATTGGGCGTTCAATTTCTTCATGATGAAGAAAAGTTAATCCAACTACAACGCGTTTACTGGTTTACGATTGAATTTGGCCTCATTCAACAAAATGGATTGAAAATATATGGAGCTGGAATTGCATCTTCATTCGGAGAATCTATTTCGTCTATTCAATCTGAAATTGAACACATCAGTTTTGATCTTAATAAAGTCATCGAAATGGTATTCAAAACTGATGAAATTCAGACCAAGTATTTTGTCATCGTCTCCTTTGAGCAATTGTTTGATTCGATTTTACAGCTAAACGAAAAATGGAAGATTCTAGAATTAGTGGTCAAAAAATAGTACTTTTATTCTCTGAAATTGACAGTAATTTCACCAAAAATCAACAGTCAAAACAACAAATGGAATTAAGCGATATTGACAAAATTGAATTGGTATTTCTTCAGTTTGAAGATTACTTAGAAATTAAAGACGCGATGGTAGAAGCTTATTCTTCTATGCCCGACGCTTATTGGAAGGAAAGTCACATCAAATCTTTGTTAGAAAAATTCCCTAAAGGTCAAGTCGTTATAAAGGTTGACGGTAAATTGGCAGGTTGCGCTTTATCTATCATTGTTGACTATGATAAGTTTGAACACAGTCATACCTACAAGGATATTACGGATAACTTCACCTTCAATACTCATACCGACGCTGGCGATATGCTCTACGGTATCGATGTATTCATCAAACCAGAATTCAGAGGTTTGCGTTTGGGAAGAAGATTGTATGACTACCGAAAAGAATTATGCGAGCAGTTGAATTTAAAAGGAATTGCTTTTGGAGGAAGAATTCCGAACTATCACAAATATTCGGATTCAATGAGTCCAAAACAATATATCGATAAAGTAAGGAAAAAGGAAATTCATGATCCTGTACTTAATTTTCAAGTTTCAAATGATTTCCACCCATCTAAAATTCTGAAAGGATATTTAGCGGGCGACTCAGCCTCAAAAGAATTTGCTGTTCTATTGGAATGGGATAATATCTATTACGAAAAACCAGATAAAAAGGCATCAACCACAAAAAGTGTTGTTCGTTTAGGGTTAATTCAATGGCAAATGAGACCTTATGACGATGTTGAGTCACTTTTACAACAAGTTGAATATTTTGTGGATGCAGTATCTGGTTACCGCTCAGATTTTGCCCTTTTTCCAGAATTTTTCAATGCGCCTTTGATGGCCAAAAACAATCATCTTTCGGAACCAGAAGCGATTCGCGAATTGGCAAAACATACGGAAGAAATAGTTCAGAAATTTTCAAATTTATCCATTTCGTATAATATCAATATTGTTGCTGGAAGTATGCCAGAATTGATCGATGGAACTTTGTATAACGTTGGATATCTGTGCAAAAGAGATGGAAGTGTTGAACGTTATGAAAAACTACACGTTACACCAGACGAAGCAAAAGTTTGGGGAATGCAAGGCGGAAATAGCCTTAAGGTATTTGATACAGATTGTGGTAAAGTAGGAATTTTAATATGCTATGATTCAGAGTTTCCTGAATTGAGCCGACTATTGGCTGACGAAGGAATGGACATACTTTTCGTTCCATTCTTGACAGATACACAAAATGGCTATTCAAGAGTTCGATACTGTGCTCAAGCAAGAGCGATAGAAAACGAATGTTATGTTGCTATAGCAGGAAGTGTTGGAAATTTACCAAATGTCCACAACATGGACATTCAATATGCTCAATCAATGGTGTTTACGCCGTGTGACTTCTCTTTCCCGACAAATGGAATAAAAGCTGAAGCAACTCCAAATACAGAAATGATTTTGATCGCTGACGTAGATATCGATATGTTACGAACGTTAAACCGTCATGGTAGCGTTCGAAACCTAAAAGACAGACGTAAAGATATTTATGAATTGAAGATGAAAAAGTAGTTTTCATCAAACTCGAATTGAAATGAATCCGAAAGTTGACGAGTTTCTGGAAAAAGCCAATAATTGGCGGGAAGAAATGACCGCCTTACGAGAGATAGTGCTTGAATGTGGATTAACTGAAGAATTAAAATGGCGTCAACCATGTTATAATTTCAATGGGAGTAATATCTTGATAATAAGTGCTTTCAAAGATCATTGTGTACTCAGTTTTTTAAAAGGAGTTCTGTTGAAGGATACTGAAGGTTTATTAGTTAGTCCAGGTGAGAATTCACAATCAGTGATGTTTGCAAAGTTCACCAGCTTGAAACAAATTAAGGATGCAGCTTCAACTCTAAAGGCATATATTTTCGAAGCTATTGAAGTTGAGCGAGCTGGAATAAAAATTGAAAAAACGAAGAGTACAAGCCTTGAATTTCCAGAAGAGTTATTGAACAAATTCAAAGAAAACAAGGACTTCAAAAAAGCCTTTGAATCTTTGACCACTGGACGTCAACGTGGTTACAATATGTTTTTTACGGCTGCCAAACAATCCAAAACGAGAGAAGATAGAATTGAAAAATACCGTGAAAGAATCATGAATGGCAAGGGAATAAATGATTGTGTCTGCGGTCATTCCAAAAAAATGCCCAATTGTGACGGTTCGCATAAATATTTGTAAATCAGCATGAGCGATGTCAATAATTTTTATTTGAACAAAGCTGAGCCGAACAAAAGTTGCCTACTCGCCTTACGTGATATTGTTAAGAGTTGTGATCCAAACATTAGCGAAACTATCAAATACGGAATGCCTTGTTTTGTATTCAATGGAAAAGTATTCATTTATCTGATGGTTGAAAAGAAAAGTAATCAACCTTACCTCCTATTTTGTGAAGGAAGAAAACTCGACTATCCAGATTTAGAAATGGGCGATAGAAAACGGATGAAAATATTTCGTGTTGACCCAAACGCAGATATTCCCATAGAACGAATCCAATTTCTTATAAAAAAAGCAATTGATTTATTCCGGTAGTTTGAATGAGAGTTTCCTTCGCTGTTAAATTTCTTTCCCTTTTCAAGTTTATTCGTTAAACCCAGTAAATACTGATATATCTCATGTTTTCAATTGGGCGAATCATATGAATTTTAAGAACTTTGCATTTTTAAAAGCAATCTAGCCATTAACTGGCAAAAACATAAGAAATGAACAGTATCTGGAAGAAGAAATCGCACGAAGAGATTAAATCCACAGTATTCAAAGCGCTGAATGAAAACATCAATTATGAAAAGCAAAATGCATTAGGCATTCCTGCATCTTACCTAGATGATAAAATTTTTAATCAGAATGAATCGTTTTTAAAAGATGCTCCTTTTGTTTCAACACTTGCCCAAAACCCTAATCACATTGGTTGTCATACACTTGGTAAATCAGAATCTTTTTTCAGTGGCACCCAAGAAATAGAAAAAGAACTGATTGAAATCTGTTCTGTCGACATTTTAAAAGCACAACTCAACCAAACAGATGGCTATGTTGCTTCAGGCGGAACGGAGGCAAACATTCAAGCGATTTGGGTATACAGAAACTACTTTATTCATGAGTTCTCGGCAAAAAGGGAAGAAATTTGTATCCTTTGCAGTGACGACAGTCATTATTCAATGGACAAAGCAGCAAACTTATTGGTCGTTGATCTATTCAAAGTAAAAGTTCATCAAGAAAACAGAGAAATTACATCTGAAGAAGTAAATCACACCATTTCAGCAGCAAAAGAACAAGGAAAGAAATACTTCATAGTCGTTTGCAATATGATGACGACCATGTTCGGCTCTGTCGATAACATTGATGTTTACACTGATGAATTGGCAAAACTGAATTGCGAATACAAATTGCATGTAGACGGTGCTTATGGAGGATTCTATTATCCATTTGCCGATGAAAAAAGTAAGCTCACATTCAAAAACCCTAATATCACTTCTTTTACGCTTGATGCGCATAAAATGGCGCAAGCTCCTTATGGAACTGGAATATTTCTTATTCGAAAAGGATTTATTCACCATGTAAACACGAAAGAAGCAAGCTATGTTGAAGGTGAAGATTTGACGCTCATCGGCAGCCGATCCGGTGCAAACGCAATTGCAGTTTGGATGATTCTCTCGAAAAACGGACCATTTGGTTGGTTTGAGAAAATATTCATTCTTCAAAAAAGAGCTGAATGGATGGTCGATCAACTTGAAAAACTAGGAATCGGATTCTTCCGTCAACCATTTTCAAACATTATCACTATAAAAAGTGAATGTATTAATCCAACAATTGCTTCAACTTTTGGTTTGGTTCCGGATAGTCATCATCGCCCAAATTGGTATAAAATAGTAATAATGGAGCACGTTACTATTGAAAAACTAGGTCTTCTAATCGACCTAATTAAGCAAAATGAAACGGTTTCACACTTGAAATAAATCCTCTTTCCCAATAACCTGACGCAAGTCATTTTAATCGATTGTTTTCTGCGCTAACTTTAAGGAAATAAAGTAAGCAAGATGAAAGCTTGGAAAAAAATTAGTATCACGATTGCCATTGTGCTGTTTGGGTTTATGTTGTTTTTGGTTTGGTATAAAAACCATTTCAAAATGGGTATTGCCAAAACATATGTTGTTAATACTAAATACAAACATAAAACACTTTTAATTGCCACTCAAGGCAGCAAGTTTAAGGACAAAGTTGTCAAAGAGATAGTTGACCATTTCAAAGAAAAGAAAGTTTACATCAAGGTCATAGATGTAACAAAACTGCCATCTATCGATGAGGAAGACTGGGATGCAATCGCAATACTGCACGTATGGGAGATTTGGAAGCCTCAACCTGACGCCGAAAAATTCATTAACCAGGTAAAAGACCCAAGTCGTCTGGTTGTTTTTGTAACATCTGGAGATGGAATTTACAAAATGGAAAATGTTGATGCAATAACTGGAGCGTCTATTTTGAGTGAGGCTTCTTCAAAAGCACTTCAAATTGAAAAACGTATCAATGCAATACTGAACTTATAATCAATAATTTAAAAACAAACACCATGGAAGCAACAGTAATAAACAACGCTGATTTACACTTTGAACATGAACAATGGCGAATGGAATTGGCGTTTTGGAAAGATGAATTGAAAACTTTCAATCATCGATTAGAAGAATTAGTTAACCGCTGGACGGATAAATCTGTCTTGTCCGAATTGGATAAATTTCAAAACAATTTTATTCGACATGGCGAGGTTATAGATGAGCTACAACATGAAATCAACGTTCACGAAACCAACATGTCTAATCACGATGCAAAACATGAAGATGTATTGGATACGGCGCATGTTAAAAATCATATTCAACTCAGAGAACGAATGGAAACTCAACGTCACATATATGGTGAGTTAAAAAAAGATTTTTTCCGTTTTCTGTCAAAATATATGTAAACCGCAATGAGCCACCAATAAAGCTTAATCAAGAATGTAATCAAATAAAAAAAGCGACCTTATTAAGTCGCTTTTTTTGTTCTCGTAACTTTATGAAAATCCTAATTACTTATCCTTTCCTGCGTAATACTGACGCTTTTGGCCGCACTGTTACTTCTTAAATTGGATTAGGGACACTAAAACTTTGAAAAATAATTCTATATATTTATAACAGTGAGAAAATAAGCTAATATGGATGCTGTTGTATTTTAAGCAATAGAAATAGTATTATTCACCCCATAAAATCAGAACAAAATGGATAAGGCGATTCAAACGATGATAGACAATATGCCCGAAAAAACAGGCAAATCATTAAACGAATGGAAGAAAATTTTGAAAGAAAAGAACTTGGCCAAGCATGGAGAGGCGATGAAATTTCTGAAAGAAGAAAACAATGTTACCCATGGGTTTGCGAATATGATAATTCAACTTTCGAAAGACGATAAAAATTCACCAGACGATTTGGTTTCGACACAATATAAAGGGAAAGAAGACCTTAAACCAATTTATGATGAACTGTTGAACCACATAAATAAATTTGGCTCTGACATCACTATAACACCAAAAAAAGATAGTGTGAGTTTTATCCGTAAACGACAGTTTGCTCTGGTTAAGCCTGCAACGAAAACTCGAATTGATCTAGGTTTAAAACTTCCAGGTAAAGATGTAAATGGCCGATTGGAGAACTCTGGACCTTTTGGCACTATGTGCACTCATCGCATTCAGTTAAATTCAATCAATGAAATTGATAAAGAGGTAATTGCATACGTCAAAGAAGCATATGATCTTTCTATTTAAGGCAAATTCTGCTTTTCAGCTTCTCGCGCTTTTTCGATTTCTTCACGAACAGTTTGTCTTTCAATAATTAATGCAAGATGTTCAGAAATTGATTGATTTAATAGTTCTTCACGTTGGTACAAAGCCAATCGATTCTGGTCTTGTTTTAACCAAGGTTTTCGGCCTTGAAAGGGATAATCACCATAAACAATCAAAGGTGTTCCATATGCAGCGACACTTTGGTTAGATGCCAATAGCCACTGATCTGCCCAATAATAAAACCAATAAGCATCTTCTCTGAACATACGTGCACAAGCGTGTGAAGCTGGATAACCTGGCAAAGTATATTGATGTAATGAAACTCCATCGTAATTTGCAAAATTGAAATACCATTCCATCACCCAACTGCTATCAATCGTTGAATACGTTTTCTTTGATTTCCAATTGGTGTAAAACAGGCCTTTTGGCGTTTGAGTCGATTCTTTCCCTAAACTAACAGGACCCCAACGAATGAGTTTACCTTTCTCATATACTCCAAATGCTTGGGCATAATAGGAAATGAATATCATTTTATTGACAGAATTGAGTTTTTCTAGATTTTCAGGAAATGGGCTGTACAGAGCTAAATTACTTGAAATTGTATCGGGAAATACCAATGTGTCTTGTTGAGTCAAATACATTTCGTCGACTCTATTTATATACAAAAGAGCATTTAGGGTATCCCCTTCTTTTAGACCTTGCAACCAATTTAAAGTATCGGCGCAGGCGACTAAATAGTAATGAACCTCAATAGGTTTTGGTTCAGGTTTTTCAATTTCCTTGACTTCAACTTTAGCCTCAATGATAATTGGTTCCTTCTTAACTTGCGAAGAGCAACTAACCAAAAAAATCGTAAAAACAAAAACGACTTTTCGCCGCTGATTCATGAATTGATTCATGAATTGATTCATTATAGAAAAGTCGTTCAATTTTATAGAATGATTTGTTTAACCTTTCTTACCGAAACCTATACCTACTTTAATTCCTCCAGTAATAAACCAAGTGACATTAGTATTGGTTTGCTCACCCCATTTCGGAGTTGGGTTAATCGGGCCGTTAAAATCACCATAATCGATAAAATAATTCTGCTCTGTAATTTGTTTTATTCCAGAACCAATGTACATGTCTAAACAAAAAGTCGAAGAAAGCCATTTCTGTGTTCCGAAAACAAAGGCAAAGCTTGTTTGATTTGAATGACCTCGTTGATCAGGAAGCACAATTCCATACCCTATATTATCCGCCGAAAAATTGTAATTCAATTGAGTAAAACCAATTATTGGAGAAACATAAAACCCTTCTAATGCATCTCTATCTTCTAAAGGATAATATCTTGCTCCAATGGTCGCTACAAAGCCCAATAAACTGCTTTCTGTGGCATTTGAACCGTTTCCAAATATATGATCAAAATTTAAAGGTGAAACATTTGAAATAGCAGGACCTGCAGAGAATTCAAACGAAGCTTGTTCTGCCATTTTTCTTTCATATGAGAATTGAATTTCTCCCCGCATCATTTTGGATGGTGAGAATTTAACAACCGAATTTCGTCCAGATTGATCTTGCGCATTTGCGGCTAATGACCCTAAGAATAAAGTGGTAACTGCTAGGGTAAGTTTTGTTATATTCATCAGTATTTAATTTAGGTTAAAATTCAGTATTTTCTTTACTAGTAAAACATTTGTGCCGAACAAAAAGTTACACTTCGTCAAAACAAATGAAGTCAAGTTGTGAAACGTTTTTTCTTTGAAATTATTCTAATTTAGGCTTTTGATATTTTAAAATTATGCTTTTTAAATTTAGTGTTGAACAAATCGATTTCTTGACTTTTCAACTATTTACAGTGTCTAAATCCGATACCGTTCTGAGAACTAGACGTCGTGGCCAATTATTAACTTCAATCGCTGGACTACTATTGTCAATTAACCTCTTTGTTACAGGAAGCACCATAGCTGGTTTTGTAATGCTTGCCGTGGCTGTTGCGACTTATTTATTCTATCCTCGTTATCATCGTTGGCGATTAAAGTCTCATTTTCTGAAATACAGCAAGAAGAATTACGGCAGTCAATTTGGTCAAGAAGAGAGCTTAGAAACGAAAATAGATCATATAATTTCAAAAAACATTGCTGGTGAGGGGAAAGTTAAATCTACAGAATTGGAAAGTTTGATAGAAATTGCTGATTACTATTTCTTGAAAATGAAAAATGGTTCATCAATTATTTTACCAAAACGAGACATTAAAGAAGAAAAAGAACTGGTTAAGGAATTGAAGAAAATGGGGGTTCCTTTGATTCAGGAATTGGAGTGGGCATACTGATCAGCTATTGGCTATTGTTGGCTGTTAGCTGTTGGCAAAAAAGCTAAACGCCAAAGGCCAATCGCCAAATTTATTCACACTCGAATCAATTCACTTTTATTTTTTAGCCCATTTTCGAACGTGAAATCTATTCTTCCCAATTGAAGTCCTGCCCAACCAACTTGATTGATTAACACATTTTCCCCTAATCGATTCTTCGCAACAGTGGGTTCAGGCAAAAATGTATGGGTATGTCCGCCAATGATCAAATGAATTCCGTCGGTATTGGATGCGAGATTTAAGTCACTTACTCTTTTCTTGTCTTCGTAATCGTAACCTAAATGCGAAAGGCAGATTATTAAATCGCAATTTTCTTTTTGCAATTCCTTTATTTGAGTTTGTGCTATGGCGATAGGGTCCAAGTATACAGTATCCTCAAATTTAGATTTTGGAACCAAACCGTTTAGCTCAACACCAAGGCCAAAAACACCTATCTTGATTCCTCCTTTTTTGAAAGTTGTATTCTCTATCGTTTGCCCGCTAAGAATGGTATTAAAGAACTCGTAATTAGCGCAGAGAAATGGAAACTTTGCATATTGTTTAGCTTTTAAAAAACCGTCTAGCCCACCGTCAAAATCATGGTTTCCCATGGTCGAAGCATCATAACCCAATTCGGTCATCAATTTCATTTCCAAAACACCTCCATAGCGATTAAAATATGGAGTACCTTGAAAAATATCACCAGCATCCAGCAAAAGAACATTCTCTTCCTCTGCCCTAATTTTATTTATTACCGAAGCTCTTCTGCTTACACCGCCTTGTCCTGGATATTTTGAATCGTTCTCGGGAAATGGATCGATGTGCGAATGGGTATCATTCGTATGCAGAATCGTTAGACTTTTTGATTTGTCCTTACGACCTAAAACATCAATAAAAGACGATGCCAAAGTAACTCCTCCAGAAAGGTAAAGTGTATCACCAAGAAACTTTCGTCTACTCCACATTGATTCTACATTTTTTGTCCACTTTCAAAGTTCCCTGCGCTTTGACTTGATCCATGAATGATTCGCGCAGTAATTTATCGGTATAAATCACTTCAAGTTTCTTTTCAAAAAAGGACATATAATCACCACCATTCATTAAGTAATCTGAGGTAACAATCCAAAAATGGTCCTTATTTGTATGATCTACATTTAAGAATAGTCCTTTAGTCGTCAATGTTGCATTACTTATTGGTTCACCTCCAGATTTATTCAAATAAGCAGCTATTTCAGGCAAACTTGACAGAGGCATTTTCACCCAAACTACCAAATTATCAAAAGGCATTATGGTAAAAATATCCCCAACCGTTATTTCGCCTGCGTTTATAGTCGAACGTATACTTCCAAAATTCAATAAGGACATATTTGGTCTCAAGTACTTAGCGAGACTATCCTGATCAATTAAAATAGCGTCTGCTGCCCAATTATTCAAAGGACTACAAGGTCTGCCCTTTACCAAATTTTCATCTGCGAACCCTATAACTTGGTTCATACTTTCGGCCAAAGAATCACGATAAGGCTTGATTTGTGCTTCAAGAAATTCTACTTCACCTTTTTCCTCGTTTATGATCACGGTATTACTGTTCCAAGTTTTAGGAGAAAAAGAAGAGCAGGCTGTTAAGCCTGCTCCCAAAAATAAAATGAAAATTCCTTTTTTAAACATTAGTCAATTACAACTGATTTTTGCGCAATCCCAAGTGGAGTCTTAACTTTAACAGTATAAACTCCTGCTTTAAGCATTGATATATCAATTTTCGAAACAACCGCATTTTTAACGTCAGAACTTAAAACGATTCTACCTTGCAAATCGATAATCTCGTACTGCTGTATCGTTGTTGCATCAACATGAACAGTTAAGACTTCTTTTGCAGGGTTAGGATAAACAATGAACCCAGTCGTTAACAATTCTTCAACAGAAGCAAGACAGCCATTAGTTTCATAGTTCATATTTGAAAAATTGATCCAACAAACGAAGTCTACGCTATCAACAAAAGGATTTCTATTTCCTTGAAGTGAATCCAAATAATCATTTCTAGAACGCTCAAAAGAATCTGGCAAATCTTGGAAATGCCATTGTTTAATCACTGCTTGATCTTGACCGTATTGAACACTTGAACTGATGTAATTGGGGAAAGCCCATGAGTTTCCACTTACAGTTGTATAACAAGTTGATTCATACATCATGGCTCTTGCAGCATCACCTTTGTGCTCATCTCTTGGTTCGTATACTACTTTTCCATTAGCATCTGTTCCAAGTTTCGCACCTAAGAAAGTATTCGTTACTGTAACAACCTTTCCTAGTGGGTAATTACTACGGACAGCATTTGCATTATTTTGGTTCGTTGGGAACAAGTGATGATAATCATTGTATTCCGGGAAGTTTTGCGCTGGATTTGTTGGCATCCAACTGTGAGGGAAAGTATGCTCTCTCGAATAACCATTTAAAGTAAAGTCGAAAGGTTCTGTGTAAATTTTATTTTCACCTGAGTAAACACAAGTTATAACTCGTTTGTCATCTGCAGTATCTCTTGCATAGAAATTATTCACCATTAAAGTATTGTAATTACTATAGAATTGCATTTGATGCGGATTGATCAAGGCATGTAAATCAGCTACAAAATTTGGACTACTTGTAGAGATTCCGCTATAATACGAAGCAGCTTGCATCGTAAATGGTGTTGTAACATTATTCGTTAAAGGTGCTGTTGTTTTGTAATTTCTAAAGGCACCTGTTCCATTGTATGCGAATACAGCAAAGTAATAGTCGCTAGAAGCACGAATATTGTTTGGGTTGAAACTTGTTGCACCTGAGCTATAAACTACTTGCGCATCGCCAACTGCATCACCTCTTTTGTAAACTGTTCCATCAACAGGAACTCCAGTAATAGCTGAACCTTTTTTACGAAGAACCAAATACCCATCAGTACCAGAAGCTGCGGTAAATGAAGCATTTAATCGGAATGTAGAAATATTAGAAAAAGTCAGGCTTGTTGGTTGTGCAGCTGGTTCTGAAGCCAGACCGCCTCCAATTCCATTTAGATTAATCACATAAGAAGACTCATCTGCATCGTCATTTACAATTGTCATTATAGCATTTCTACTTCCAGCAGCACCAGGCGTGAAATTCACAACCAAATTGTCAGAAGATGAAGCCATAATAGTCGCAGGAATAGAAGGAACAACAAAATCACTAGCATTTGGACCAGTAATGTTAACCGCTGAAATGTTCAAAGAACTTACAGTTCCGAGGTTTTCAACTGTAAATGTTGTTGGTGTCATAACCCCAACTCCTGAGCTAAGTATATATGAACCACCCGAAAGAATTGTTGTTGTGCCTTGTTTAACATTAATTTCTTGAGCCGGAGTTGCCGCACCTTGAGCAATATTAACATCATCTAAACCAATGTTACCCGACACTTTATTCGTATAGATAAAACGGATAAAACGTGAAGCAGCCATGGGAGCATCTGTAAATTGAGTATACGTTCCATTCGGCGGTGCCGTATAAGTAGCTAAAGTTGTATAAGTTACTCCTAAAACGGATTCTTCAACAGTGAATGTTCCACCTGAAAAACCGTTCCCAGTTATGTAATAACTTAAGTTTCCAGGATTGCTTGCAAACTCGATAATCATATAATCACCAGTTCCATCAAATTTCATTGCTGGCGGTGTATTTCCCGAGGCTGTATAAAACGCAGTTCCAGACTCTGACCAACCTGTAGGAAGAGTTGTTGTTGCGAAACTCCAAGAAGTTGGCAACACCGCTTGAGCTAAAATGTTGCCGCTTATCAAAAGCAGCAAACTTGATAGATAAATTACTTTTCTCATTTTTTTAATTTAAAATTGTAAACCTAATGAAACATTAAATCGAAGTCCACCTCCGAAGAAAACTTGCGACCCAACTGCTTCAAAAGCGGTTGAAGTTCCTTGCAATGGTCGAGCATCTGAGATATATTTTGTTCCCAAAAGATTTATAACTGAACCATTTATTAAAATTGCATTTTTCTTTAATTTCCAACGGTAACCAGCATATAAATTCACTAAAGAATAACTTGGCATGACCCATGATTCTCTTCTTGCATTTTCACCTTGTAAGGCAAAAGGGCTAAAATCTGCATAATATCTGTCGAAAAACTGAAATTGTGGTTTCACAAACATTCCTTTAATTGGTTCCCATCTATACGCTAGGGAAAGTGTGGTTTGCGCAGCGTCACCTACGTGAACACCTTTTGCATCGAAGGTAAATGTCACATTATATTGAGGTATGGTTACCACTTCAGAAGAATTCCAAGTCCAGTTCCCCATGGAGAACATAGCTTCAAAACTGTGTTTTTTATTTAAGCTGTAGGCCATGTCAATTTCTCCACCGTAGTGAATTGCGTCCATTCCATTGATATTAACGCGAATTGTTTCCGTTGGATCATTTGGATCAGGAACAGAAACACCGAAAGGGAAAGGTTTATTCTTCCAATTAGTGAAATAACCATTCACATTAATCCCAAATTTATTGTTTGCATAATTGTACCCTCCTTCAATCGCTTGTACCTTTTCATTAAGGATTTCGGCAAAGAAAGTGTTTGTGTTATTATCAATAACATTACTGAATTGAGGAGTTCTAGATAAATAACCTAAGTTCACAAACACACCTGAGAATTCTGTTAACTCAAAATGTGCTCCTAATTTAATTGTTGCACCTGGCAAATATTTCCAAGCTGTTTGGTTATATTTCAAACCATCAGATTCGCGCGTGTATTGAACGCCTTGATAGTTCACTGTATCGTTGTAACCTACTTTCAAAGTAGTATCACCGATAGTAATTTCTCGTTCAACAAAGTAATCGATTCCTTTATATCCGTTGTAAATAGCTGATAAATTAATGAAAGTAGTCCAACGGCCTTTCGTGTATTCAGCTTGACCAAAAACTCCTGCCCATTTAACCAATCCATCTCGGTGATTGTTGTAAGGTTGTAGAGCAACTTTATCACCGACAAACTTCATGTCTGTTCGAGCGTTTTTGTTAGTTCCACTTAAGGCGTATTCACCACCCAACAAATCTGTGATTTCTTGGTAGTGCGTTCCTTTGTAATATCTTAAATCCAATCCACCTGAAATACTCAAGTTTTTACTTTTGTTATAAGTAAACTGTGGCAAAAATCCCACCCAAAAGTGATTGTTAATCGAAGCCAAAAGATAGTTGTTTGACTTGAACAAAACTGGAGAATAGGTTGGATCAATATTAGGATATGTAGTTCCGAAAAACTCGTATTGCTGATTGTTCTGTATCATTTGATCCCAATCGATTGTCCCATTCAGGGTATCATACAAAACACCTGAAGAATTCTTGATTCTAGTTCCTCCTCCTCGTCCAATTGACATATAAGCCAAATTCGAAATGGATAGTTTTTCATTTACAATCCAGAAATCTTTTAAAGTGATTTGAGGTTTATTGTAAAAGTTAAGGGAAGCATTTTTAACTTCTTGTTTGCCTTTGTCATTTGTAAAAGTACCATACTGATTATTAAAGCGGATACCATTATCATATCTAGTAGGTAATTGAGCTGAATCAGGAATATTAATTCCTAATTTTTTTGCTGTTTCAGCATCCCAATAAGCAATTGGGTTCATGAAAGATCGTTGTCCATGTTCTTGAGGCGCCATGAAACCTGAAAGCGACGTTAAGTGTTTTCCCCATCTCTTTTGAATTTTCGTATAAACGAAAGTTCCTTTTGAAGGCGTACCATCCACCCAGCCATCGGCTTGTTTGTAGCTTGCAGCTAAAGTCATTCCCCATCCTGAAGCACTTAAACCAGAATTGTATGAAAAAGATGTTCTCAAGAGGTTTCCTGTTCCATACTCTTGTTTAATCATTCCACCCTTTTTGTTCCCAACTCCTTGAGTAATGATATTAATAGAACCACCAATTGAAGGAAGAGCCAATTTGGTAGCTCCCAAACCACGTTGCACTTGAACGGTAGAAGTAATGGCATCTAAACCAAACCAGTTTGACCAATAAACGGCACCACTTTCCATATCATTCACCGGAACTCCGTCTATCAAAACACCGATATTTCGTTGATCAAATCCACGAACATTGATTCTAGAATCTCCGTCACCACCGCCAGATTGTGTTGCATAAACTCCAGGAGTGGCATTCAACAACATTGGTAAATCTCGAGAACCTAGTTCTTCTGTAATTTGTTTTTGTGAAATTCTGGTTACAGCTACTGGTGTTTTTCTGTCAGTAACTAAGTTTCCTATTACTTTAACCTCTTCTAATTCTTGACTGTTACCCAAGAAAATATCGAATGTTGTAACTGGGTTAACCACAGTAATTGTATAATTCTCAGTAGAGAAAAGAAGCATGGAAACTACCATTTTATATTCTCCAGCTTTATCCAATTTTATGGAGTAGTTCCCGTCAATATCCGTTAATGTTTTAATCGTTTCATTGACAATTATTTTCGCACCTATCAGCGATTCCTTATTAGAATTGTCAACAACCTTCCCTTTTAGGATAAACTCTTGAGAAAACGATTGAAAAGTCGTAAAAAACAAGAACAAAGCAACTAATAACCTCATAAATGAAAATTTATAGAAAAAAAAGAGGCCGAAATTCGACCTCTTCTTAATTTTTAGAATAATTTATTTAACAATAACCTTTTTGGTAGTTGTTTCTCCGTTTGAATAGTTGAATCGAACGATATAAACACCTTTCATTTCCAATTCAAAAGAAGCTGAAGTTTTACCATTTGTTGAAATTGATGAAACTCTTTGTCCTAATGTATTGTAAACTGAAATATTCTCCATTTCATTCAAACCTTTAACATAGAATGTTCCGTTTGATGGATTTGGATAAACTGACAAAACATCTTGTTTTTTGCTTTCCACAGATAAAGGATTACAATCACAAGCGTGAAAACCTAAAGAGTTCCAGTTTCCATCCAAAATTGGATTACCTGTTGTTCCAAAAATTGTATCTCCGTTTTGATCTAAACGAACAATAACTGCTGGAATTGAGTCATATTCAGCTAAAGGATTGAAAAACGGAATTGCCGGATTAGTAACTCCTTTTTTTACACCTGACTTACGAATTAATGAATGATCAACAGAAACTTGAGCACCTCCGTTAGCACCACCATTGTATGGTGCAATAGTTGACCAACCACCAGTAGGAGTTGAAGTACCACCACTTAAGTTTGTTGGTTGCTCACCAATTTTACCGAAGATGTCAACTACCACCATTCCTGGTATAGTAGCTACTACCTGAGAAGGATTTCCTGTTAATGTTCCTTTCAAAAGAACAACGCAGTCATCACCGTTCCAGTAGAAAGAACTACTTACGTTATAATCTGGAGCAAAGAAACCATCTGCTTTTGCTTGCAATGAATCCCAAACAGGAGCTTCATTTCCAGTACCAGTTGGAACTCTTTTATCCAAAACAGCAACGAACACATCGTGCGCTTGAACTATTCCAGACAATTGAACAGAGTTTGCTTCCGTTGCAGAGTTTGAACCGTTAGAGTATCGAGCTATAACATAGTCAGCTAAATTTATTGGAGCACTTGTAGGATTATAAATTTCCAATGCTTTGTTGTTCGACCAACCTTCAGCGTACTCAGAAATAAATAATTTAGTACAGTCTTGCGCAAAAACTGAGCTAGACAATACGATAGATAATAATAGTAATGATTTTTTCATATAGTTATTAATTTATTGGGGTAAGAATATACGATTTTCTGCGAAGCAAAACAAGAAAAAGCCTTTACTTCTGAATGGTTTGAATTGAAAATCAATTGTTTGATATCATTTAAGATATTCAACATTTTTCATTTGTATTCCATTTAAACATTTTGATGGTTTCAGTTTACTGGGAAACGTCAAGGATTACATCAAAATTCTTGTGCAAATGTAAACCATTAAATTTGTTCTACCAATTTCAAATGTTAAACTTATATCACCAAATCATGAAGGAAACCACCTTGTTAACTTTACATTTGTTATTTTAGCTAAAAAAAAATTAAATAACACATGTACAAGTCACTGTTTATAATACTTTTCCTGTTTTCAACAATTTGTCAAGCTCAGGAAATAACTGTTGAAAAAATTTGGAAAGAATATCAATTTTTCGGTCAAAACGTCTCTGGATTTCGCTCCATGAAGGACGGTGTTCATTTTACCAAAAGATCGAAAGTTGGTAGTGATATGTGTATCACCAAACACGAGTTTACGCAACCAGATGCTAAAGGTGATATTTTAGTAAACTTATCCGAATTAAAACTAAATGGTAAAGCAGTTGAAATAGATGATTACGAATTCAATGATGATGAATCAAAAATCCTTTTCTCCACACAAACTGAAGGAATATACAGACGATCTTTTTATGCGAATTACCTTCTATTCGATTTGTCAACAAAAAAATTATCCTCTTTAGATGACGCGCGTTCTCCTCAAATGTTGGCAGAATATTCTCCAGATGGAAAAAAGGTATCGTATATTTTTGAAAACAACCTATTTGTAAAAGATATTTCATCCGAAAAAGTGACTCAATTGACAAATGACGGAAAGAAAAATGCAATTTTAAACGGTAGCACAGATTGGGTTTACGAAGAAGAATTTGCTATTACAAAAGCATACGGATGGTCTCCTGACAACAAGTATATAGCTTATATGCGTTTCGACGAAACCGAGGTTAAAGAATTCACAATGACCTATTTTTATGAATTATACCCTACTCTTTACCCTTTTAAATATCCTAAAGCTGGGGAAGATAATTCAAAAGTGACAGCACAAATTGTAACTATCGCAGATGGTACATTGGGTAAATTGAATTTGGGAGAGTACGAATACATTCCTCGAATGAAATGGTCTGGAAATGAAAACACGCTGATCCTTCAAACCATGAATCGCCATCAAAATGATTTGAAATATCATAAAGTAAGTATGAATGATGGGAAATGGACTTCAACTGCATTTTATGAAGAGAAGTCGGATACATATATTGATATTGATGACAACTTGCTAATCCTCAAAGATGGAAAGACCATACTCCGCACCAGCGAAAAAGATGGTTACAACCACATTTACTCACTTGGATTTGATGGAAAGATAAAACCTATTACCGAAGGAAAGTGGGACGTGATAGAATTTTTGGGAATTGACGAAATCAACAAAAAAGTTTATTACAGCTCGGCAGAAAAAGGAGCTATACATAAAGGTTTGTATAGTATACAACTGGATGGTAAAAAGAAAAAAGCCATTTCCTCTGAAACCGGTTCAAACGATGCAGATTTTTCTGTAGGTATGAAATACTTTGTTAAAACCTATTCAACGGCAAATTCCCCAGCGGTTTTCAGTCTTTGCGATAATGAAGGAAAGGAACTATCCATTTTGGAGGATAATGCCGCTTTAAAAACAAAACTCAATAAATACAGTTTGGCAAAACAAGAGTTCACGACCATTTATGGTGCCGATTGTGATTTAAACGCTTACGTAATAAAACCAGTTGATTTTGATCCAACAAAGAAATACCCTGTATATTTTCATGTTTATGGTGGACCGGGAAGTAATATGGTGAAAGACGGTTTTGGAGCGGCAGATTATATGTACCACCAGCTTTTAGCTCAAAAGGGATACATAGTCGTTTCCGTGGATCCTCGGGGCACCATGTACAGAGGAGAAAAATTTAAAAAATCTACCTATTTAACTTTGGGTAAATTAGAAACTGAAGACTTCATTGCTGCGGCAAGAAATTTCTCTCAAAACAAATGGGTTGATAAAGACAGAATTGGAATCATGGGTTGGAGTTACGGTGGATTCATGACCTCTCTATGCATGACAAAAGGGGCTGATGTTTTCAAAATGGGAATTGCAGTCGCACCAGTTACCAATTGGAGATACTATGATAATATCTACACTGAACGTTTCATGCGAACTCCAGCAGAAAACGAAACTGGATATGACGACAATAGTCCAATCAATTTTGTAGATCAATTAAAAGGAAAGTATCTCCTGATTCACGGTTCTGGTGACGACAATGTTCACTACCAAAATACAATGGAAATGGTGAACGCAATGGTTGCCGCGAACAAACAATTCGATTTATTTGTTTATCCAAATAAGAATCATGGTATTTATGGCGGAAACACAAGAAACCACCTTTTTAATATGATGCTTAATTATACTTTGGACAACTTATAATTGATGAAAATATATTCAATTCAAAATAAATGGTAAAATTTTCAGGATTAGGGCATAGAAAGTTTTAAGAGAAGAAAACCTTTTACTAATTTAGCACACGGAAAAAAATCAACCGTTCAGATAAAAAAACATGAGTGAAATCGCCAAATTTGAGTTAAATGGGAAAGTCTACGAATTCCCAGTTATCGAAGGAACTGAAAACGAAAAAGCAATCGATATCAGTAAACTTCGTGGGGAGTCAGGATACATTACCCTTGATCCAGGATTTAAAAACACAGGAAGCACAAAAAGTGCTATTACTTTTTTAGATGGTGAAGAAGGTATACTTCGTTATAGAGGATATCCAATCGAACAGTTGGCTGAGCAAGCTACCTTCATGGAAGTTGCCTATTTATTGATATATGGAGAATTGCCTGCTGAAGAGCAATTAACAAATTTCCGCAATAGCATTACAAAACATACATTGGTTCATGAAGACATGAAACAATTTTTCGAAGCGTATCCAGCGAAAGCACATCCAATGGGAGTTTTGGCTTCCATGGTTTGTTCGTTATCAACGTTCTACCCTGAGTCTTTAGACCCAAATCGTTCTCAAGTAGATAAGGATATCACTATCCATAGATTAATTGCAAAATTACCAACCTTGGCGGCTTGGTCTTATAAAAATGCAATTCGTCACCCTTTTATGTATCCAAAAAATGAGTTGGACTATTGTTCAAACTTCATGCATATGATGTTTGCAATGCCAACGGAAGATTACGTTACAGACCCAGTTATTTCAAGTGCTTTAAATAAATTATTGATTTTGCATGCTGACCACGAACAAAACTGTTCCACAGCAACAACAAGAATAGTTGGTTCATCTCAAGTGAATTTATATGCAGCCGTTGCTGCTGGAATTACTGCACTTTGGGGACCACTTCACGGTGGAGCAAACCAAGCGGTAATTGAAATGCTTGAAAAAATTGATAATGACGGCGGCGACGTTGACAAATGGGTTTTGAAAGCAAAAGACAAAGACGATTCTTTCCGTTTGATGGGCTTTGGACACAGAGTTTACAAAAACTTCGACCCACGTGCGACTATCATCAAAAAAGCATGTGATGACATCCTAGATAAATTGGGTATTGACGATCCATACTTAGATATCGCTAAGAAATTAGAAAAAGTAGCTTTGGAAGACGATTACTTCATTGCTCGTAACCTTTATCCTAACGTAGATTTCTACTCAGGAATCATTTACCGAGCTTTAGGAATTCCTACAGAAATGTTCACCGTAATGTTCGCTATAGGACGCTTACCAGGATGGATTGCTCAGTGGAAAGAAATGATTGAAGCTGGTGAACCGATTGGTCGTCCACGTCAAGTATACACAGGTCACACGAAACGTGATTACGTGCCATTAGCAAAAAGATAATTTAAACTAAATTAATACTGAATCCCCGCGAAATTTGCGGGGATTTTTTTTTGAGGTATTAACCCATCTAAAATTTAAAATAAGAATAGACATCAGAATTGGTTACCTTTAAAAGATAAAATCAAAAACTATGAAGTTGAAAGCACTATTTATTCTGACAATTTTTTCACTATTAGCATCTTGTGGCACCTCTTCATACCATAACCTTAAGTTCCAAAAAGAAAACAAAAAACAAAAATCGGAGTTGTCAAATAATCCTGCTAATTCTGAGGATATCATCAACAGCACGAGGACTGAAACTATTTTAACTGCCGCAAAGAGTGTCACCGAAATTGAAGAACCGATACATATCGAACAAACTATAGCGCAACCAGACGAAATTGCCTCTGTCAATACTTCTATGGAAGCATCATCATTTGAAAAAACGAAGAAACCATTAATTGGTTCTAAAACTACGAAACATAAAAACGATGAATCACCTGAACTCAACACGAAATATGGAAGGTTGGCCGTCATTTTTGGTGGGCTCTCTTTTATTCCAGTAGTAGGTTGGGTATTCTCAATTTTAGCAATAATTCAAGGATCCATAGCTATAACAAAAGCCAGACGCTACCCAAATGAATATGGAGGCGAAAAAGAGGGAAAGACAGGTATTATTTTAGGAACTATTTCCTTAATCATAGGTATGACCATCGTAATTATATTGTTAACCACGGTTTTTTAGTAATTGTTTAGCTATTTTTTTGTGACTTTTCATGCGTATGGTTGATTCCGCTGACTCTATCTCCGAAAAACCACCTCTACTGATTGACTGGGCAGGAAAGAAAATTGACAAATTCTTACTGGTTCTATTTTTCATTTTCCTCAACAGTTCGTTATTCATCATGTTTTATTTATTAAAACCATGCTTTATTGAATCGGAGTTTCCCTTTTCACAATTTATGATTGAGTTGATTGGATTCGCTATCCTCATGTCCACTATCGTATTTATCATTTATTGGGGCAGAATACCCGAAAAGATAACTTTGGATCAATCAAAAAACAGACTCTTTGTTCTAAGTCGCAGGGCAAAAAAGGAGCGGCAATTTGATTTGGATTACATTACCTATTTTTATCAAGATGCACTGCTATTCTCCGTCCTTGAAATAAATGCCGATTTCGTCAATTCACGTGGGAAAAAATTGGATCTAAATGTCTGCACAATTGTAGTGTTGAAATATGGTCTTTCATGGAATAAAGCCAAGCTGCGCGACATTGAATTCAATTTTAAGTCCATCGACATCCCAACAAAAAAGGTCTTCGGTATCCTATCCTTTTGGAATTATCTAGTTAAATAAGGCCATTTATTCTTAACTTTCCATTGAAATGAAATACTTAGCTCTCTTGATTTGTTTATCGTTTTTGATAAGCAATTCCGCTTCTGCACAAAAGGATACCGTTTGGAAAACAAAGCCAACTGTAAATCTTTCTGTTTTCGCCGATGTCTTTTATGTGTATGATTTCGGTCGTCCAAAAACCAGTTACCGACAAAAATTTCTGTACAATCATAATCGTCACAATGAATTCAATTTGAATTTAGGTCTCATCAAATTTAATGTAAACCATTCAAAATACAGAGCAAATCTTGCATTGCAAGTGGGGACTTATGTTGCTGACAATTATGCCAATGAACCTGTGGCTCTTAAAAATATCTCAGAAGCCAATATCGGTCTGTCGCTTAGTAAACGTGACCGTGTTTGGTTGGATGTAGGAATTTTGCCTTCTCATATTGGTTTCGAAAGTGCTATTTCAAAGGAAAACTTAACATTGACGCGATCATTATCTGCCGAAAACTCACCGTATTTTGAAGCCGGTGCTAAACTATCATTCAAGCCTAACGAAAAGTTGGAATTGGCTGCATTTGCTCTGAACGGCTGGCAACGAATTCAGCGAGTAAGCGGGAATTCTATACTTTCATTTGGAACTCAAGTTGGTATTACACCCAATAACAAACTACTTATTAATTGGAGCACCTTCATAGGTACAATTGATCCAGACATTAGCAGAAGAATGCGGTATTTCAGTAATATCTATGCTCACTGGAAAAAATCCAAGTATTTCACTTTGATTGCAGGATTTGACATTGGTGCACAACAAGTCAAAAAAGACAGCTCAGCTTATAACATCTGGTTAACCCCCACATTGATTGGTCAATTGAAACTGAACTCCAAATGGAAAACAGCTTTGCGCATAGAATACTTTAAAGATGATGCTGGGATTCTCCTCCCAACAAATCCAATAAACGGTACTCGTATTTTAGGCTTTTCAATGAACTTTGACTACAGCCCAACCCCAAACTTGGTTTGTCGTTTTGAGGGTCGCTGGCTTAGTGGCGCTGGCTACTATTTCACCAATAAAAATGGCATTTCCCAAGAAAATTTTATTCTTGGAGGTTCTATTGCATTCGCTTTTATGGAGCAACTAGCAGTTTCGAAAAAATAAAAAGCAGCCTATGCAAGAAGCAAGCAATAAAATAGCATTCCTTGGTCCTGAATTGGTTGAAGAAATTCTCAAATTTTCTACAATTCAAGAAATACCAAAAGGAACAGAAATACTAAAAGAAGAACAATACATAAAAGTCCTTCCTCTGGTTTTGACTGGATTAGTAAAGGTATATTCTCGTTTTGACGACAGAGAGCTCCTACTTTACTATATTCAACAAAAAGAAAGCTGTGTCATGTCTTTTTCGGCAAGTATCAATCATGAACCGAGCAAAGTTTTTGCTGTTACAGAGGAAGATTCTACGATTTTACTTTTGCCCGCGGAAAAATTACCGGAATGGCTCATCAAATATCCTAAGCTGAATAATTTATTTTACCAGCAATACAATTTGCGTTATACCGAAATGCTGGAAACGATTCGACACGTTTTGATTGACAAAATGGACAAGCGTTTACATGACTACCTCGTCGAAAAATCTCGATTGACGGGAAAATCAAAATTGAAGATAAGTCATCAACAGATTGCCAATGATTTGGGAACAGTTCGCGAAGTTGTAAGTCGGATAATGAAGAAATTAGAAGGTGAAAACCTAGTTTCTCAGAAAAGTGATGGCATAAAGGTTCTATCTAGTGACTAAGGTCACTGCACCGACTCTGCCAAAAAGGTAACTTTGAAGTATAAATTGAGTATAACAATAACAAATAGAACAAATTATGAAAAAAAACATGGGAGGTTCAGATCGTACTATTAGGTTAATAGTCGCTGCAGTAATTTTAGGATTGTATGCAATGGGATACATTTCAGGGACATTAAGTATAATTTTGATAGTTGTTGCTGCGATTTTCGCATTGACTAGCGTAATCAATTTTTGTCCTTTATACGCCGTATTTGGCTTTAACACATGCAAGGTAAAAGACGCGAAGTAATTTATATTAAAATAAAATTTTAGGCCGAACTCAATTTATTGGGTTCGGTTTTTTTATGAAGTTAGAAATAGCATTATTCCAAACAGCCCACTATTTAGAAAAAAATTACCCTATATTTGAGTATAGACTTTTGAAATTACAAACTACTCGACAACAAATGCTTTCAAATAGTTGTAATTGAATAAATAACTGAATAAAAGACATTTACAAAATAAATAAATAGCAATAACCGTTGAATTAAACGTTTAAGTCTACGGTTGAGTGGTGGATAGCCGGTTGTTATGCGCAATAAAATAATGACTATAGTAAAAAAATTGAAACTGATTTTTTTAATGATGCTTTTTGTGGTAGCATTTGCATCAT
>CAXBNN010000016.1:0-65145 GCA_963977135.1 uncultured Flavobacteriales bacterium
CGTGCGGGTTCAAGTCCCGCCTCGAGTACAAAATGTGAGATTAAACCCTGACCTTATGGTTGGGGTTTTTTCGTTCTACTATCACCTTCTTATCTAAACAAAGGAACAATCTTATTTTTTCAAATCTTCATGTTATAGTGTAAGATTATGCCATAATCTTGTGTATCATAGGTTACACTTAATTGCAGAAGCTTCGTATACTTTTGTATACTATTTATCAAGTAAAAAATATATGACTATAAATGATTCAATAAAACTAATAGCTGGGAGCTTCGTTTTAGCCTCCATAATCTTAGGTTATTTCTACAATGAATATTTCTTCCTATTTACTGCATTCGTAGCTGTGAATTTAATCCAATCAAGTTTCACGAAATGGTGTTTAATGGATATAATACTAAAGAAAATAGGAATGAAAGAAGGTGGAAATAGTTGCTCTATTTAAAGCGCTTAGACAATCCATTTCTGCCCTTAACAAAATGTGGGCTAAAACCCCAGCTTTTTGCTTTTAGAAAAATATTGGCGTCAAAAGCATTGACTGTTAATATTGGACAAGACTAAAATTCCTCTTCCGATCTGCATGTTTTTCATGATTAGAATACTTTGGGAGCTTATTGTTCTTGGTAACATCAGGCATTAAAACTTCCCATTTTTCTCTTTCTGATTCTCCTTTAATCACTTTGTACTTTTTTCCTAGTTCTTCTAATGCTTTCAGGACTTTATCCAGGTGTTTTTGTGAGTGATCTGCCATAAGGCTTAATCGTAATCGTGAAGATTTGCGAGGCACAGCAGGGTAAATTACCGGGTTCACATAAATGTTCAAATCGTTGAGATCCCTGCACATTTCCTTTACTATAAAGTCATCACCAATAATGATAGGGAAAATTGCTGTTTCACTTTGTCCAATATTGAAACCTAGTTCCAGCAATTTTCGCTTAAAATACTTGATGTTGCGCCACAACCTTTCCCGTCTTTCTGGTTCACTTTTTATTATATCAATAGCGGCAGAAATAGCAGCGGCTGTTGGTGGCGTCATAGATGCAGAGAACATATATCCTCTTGAATAAAAGCGTAATAAATTTATCAATTCTGCATTTGAAGCGACAAAACCGCCAACTCCACCCAAGGATTTTGAAAATGTTCCGCATACAATGTCAATTTGTCCTTTGAGATTAAAATGCTCGGCTGTTCCTGAGCCAGTTTCTCCCAGAACACCTGTAGCATGAGCTTCGTCCAACATCAAATAAGCTCCATACTTCTTTGCTAAGGGAACAATTTTATCCAATTTAGCAATGTCTCCGTCCATAGAATACACTCCGTCAATTATTATCAATTTCGTTCGAAAATCGTTCGAAAACCGCATCAAAATTGTCTCTAAGTAGTCCGTATCATTATGGCGAAAAAACTTGAGATTGGTATTTTTACAACCATCTATTAAACTGGCATGAGCTAGTTCGTCAACAATAGCCAAGTCAGACTTATCAAGCATAGACAGTAAAGTGCTAATATTCGATCCATAACCAGAGGAATATACCATGGCGCTTTCACAGCCTTTAAATTTTGCAATTTTTTGTTCTAGTTCTACGTGGGAATTTGTTGTGCCTCCAATCAAAGGGGCACTTCCTGATCCAGTTCCGTACTTGTGGATGGCATCGATGCCGGCTTGTTTAACTTTCGGATGGCTAGATAGGTTCAAGTAATCATTCGAAGCCATATATATCATATTCCTCATTTCTCCGGTATAATTATCTTTTACCAGTCGAATAGGAGTAGATGAAGAATAAGAAACTCTTTGGACAGTATTGTGCTTGTGTTGATCAATGTATTTTGAAAATTGTCGAAACTCACGAGCCCGGTCCATAATATCCTTTTCAGGGAAATTTATGAAATCGGCCAGCGTAAAGGATTGCTCAACTTCTTGTTCAATAATGGTATTGCCGTTTAACTTTTCCATTGACTAAAACTTATAGCCAAAGTAGAAAGAAAAGTAAGCGCTAAAATTCAATTCGAATCTAAAATCTAACAACACTTTTTTAACAACTTTTGCTGACAGTAGTAACAAGTTTCAGCCAGAATTTCAAACCTTACCAAGGTTTGAAATTATTTGTTGAGATCTTATAAACTCATAAAAACAATAATTTGCCCACCAATTCTCCTTTCCTTAAATTTGGTAAAAATTAAATTGCATGCTCTCAAAACTATTATTGCTTTTTATACTAGTTCAATTTGGATTGTTCGCTCAAGAAACTTCAGCGAAAAAACCAACCAATATAAATGGCAAAGCGCTTGTTTTGTATTCGAATAATTTTCAATCGCCAGCTCAATGGTCTTTTAGTAATACATCTACTCCTAGTGCGAATTGGCTAATAACAACGAACCTAAATGTCGCACCATTTCCATCTTTTAACCCTGCAGGTTTTTTTACAGCGTTCAATGGTTACGCAATAATAGATTCGGATGCACAAGGCGATACTGCACATCAGGATGCGATACTTTCGTTGAATCCGAGAATTACAGCTTGTACAAATGAGCCTTTTGTCCTGCTTCGTTTTTCTCAAATGTATAGAAAGTTTAATGATACAACTTCTGTTGAGGTTAGTAATAATGGCACAACTTGGACAGAATTTGTTGTTAATCAAGGTATGTTTAACTCGACAAATTCAGCGAATCCAGAAAAGGTGACTGTGAATATTAGCAATGTTGCGGGTAATCAAGATACCGTTTATATCCGCTTCCGTTATCGAGCATCAGATGCTTGGTTTTGGGCTGTAGATGATATCGAAATTCTGAGACAAGATGAATTTGATTTGGAAGCTGTTGAACTAATATCTGGAACAACAGGAAACTGGGGAAGCAAAATTGCTTACACAAAATTGCCAGTATCTCAAGTTCAACCTATTAAGGTGTCTGGGAAAGTTAAAAATGCGGGTTACTCTGGACAAGGCGACGTGAAATTAGTAGGAGCTTCTTCAGGATTTTCTTCGGAATCAACGCCGGATATTGTTCCGCCAAATTTATCTGCTGTTTTTAATTTGAATCAAGACTGGACACCAACAAGTTCATTAGGAAATAAAAGTTTAGGCTTACATGTTGAGTCAACAGCTGTCGACGCAGTGCCAATAAATAATTTTTATGACTCACTAAAATTGGAGGTAACTACTGATCTTTATGCGCGTGATGAGTTGATTCGTGAGGGTCGAGTTTCTAATAACTTCAATAGCATAGGTTTTGAAGTTGGAAATGTTTTTGATATGTTCCAGGATGAAACCTTAACCAGCGCAAGAGTTTTAGTGATGGGTGAGACGGCGGCCAATTCTACCTTATTTGTGAAAATCTACGAAGCAATTGATAATAACACATTCAATTATTTATCCGGTTCAGACACGTTAATTATTCCTGCTTTGACCCAAGATACATGGTATCGCGTGCGCATGAGAAATCCTGAGTTATTAGAAACGGGTAAATCTTATTTGCTAGTGGCTGGTTCTGAAGGAAACCCAGTTTTTCCCGGATTAGTTATTGGCACTTCAGGATTATCCGAGTCTTTTACTACTTTTCAAAAATTCAATTCGTTGCCAAACTGGTATAGTTTTACTGAAAAGCCTATGGTTCGCATGAGTTTTGAATCTGTTGTTTCGAATGAAGAGATTTTTTCTAAAGACCTTGATATTCAATTGTTTCCAAACCCAGCATCGGGAAGCACATTTTTAAGACTAAACGACGTGTCGCAGAGTGATGTCATAATTCAAGTGTCCGATATGACGGGTAAAATTGTCCTTAAAAAAAGTTTGTCGAATCTTGAAGGAACGCAAACTATAGAATTAGAGACGGGTGAATTGAATGCTGGTATCTACTTGGTCAATATTTTTGTTGAGGGAGTTAAAACCACAAAGAAATTGACGATTAAATAGATTATAACAAAACATATTGTTGAAAAGGGCTTGTATTCGCAAGTCCTTTTTTGTTATCTCTTCCATTGATTTTTATAAATTTGAACCCAAACAATAGATCGCGCTATGAAAGCATATGTATTTCCGGGTCAAGGTGCCCAATTCTCAGGAATGGGAAAAGACTTATACGACAATTCAGATTTGGCCAAAGAAATGTTTCACAAAGCCAATGAAATCTTAGGATTTGATATTACTAAAATCATGTTCGAAGGAACAGACGAAGAATTAAAAGAAACGAAGGTTACTCAACCTGCAGTTTTCTTGCATTCAACGATTTTAGCTGCATGCTTGGGTGATGATTTCAAACCTGATATGGTTGCAGGTCACTCTTTGGGTGAATTGTCTTCGTTGGTTGCAAATAAAACTCTGTCTTTTGAAGACGGATTGCAATTGGTGTACAAACGTGCTTTGGCTATGCAAAAAGCATGTGAAGTTGAACCATCAACTATGGCGGCAATCATTGGAATGGAAGATGCGGATATCGAAAGAATTTGTGCTTCTGTTGACGGAGTAGTGGTTCCTGCAAATTACAATAGCCCAGGCCAATTGGTTATTTCTGGTTCTTTTCCAGCAGTTGAAAAAGCATGTGAATTGTTGACTGAAGCTGGTGCAAAACGAGCTTTGATTTTACCAGTAGGAGGAGCGTTTCATTCACCTTTGATGGAACCAGCAAGAGAAGAATTAGCTGCAGCAATTGAAGCAACAACTTTCAATCAACCAATTTGTCCGGTTTACCAAAATGTTACTGCATCAGCTGTAACAGATCCAATTGAAATTCAGAAAAACTTAATTGCTCAATTAACAGCACCAGTAAAATGGACACAAACGATGAATCAGATGATTGCAGATGGTTGTACGGAAGTAGTTGAAGTTGGTCCGGGGAAAGTATTACAAGGATTATTCAAAAAAGTAGATCGCGCATTCCCAACTTCCAGCGCTGAGCTGGCCGTTGCTGAATAAAAATAAATATCAAAAATTGAGAAAGGCAATCTGAATAGGTTGCCTTTTTTCGTTTATAAAAATCGCCGACTGAGCGGAGTCGAAGGCGTCGGTTTTTATAGCAATTTGCTAATCAAGGATAAATCTCCTGTGTTTCAATCCAGTTGCTTTTATTCAAAGCTCTGTCAATTAGTAAGATTCTATATTTAATCGTATCGCTATCTGTTGAAACTAAATTGTAGAAAATAGGTTCAATTGTATATTCAACCGTTCCCGAAATGCTTTTTTCTTTGCCCGTATAAATTGGTTTCAGACGATTCGCGAAAACGATGCTGTCACCGTTCAAATCTTTGCCAGGCTGCCAACCACCTACATCCTTTTTTTCGTAGTAAACAAGATATAAATTGTAATAGTAAAATGAATTTATATCGTAAGGAGCTGACGTTTGGTCTGAGTCTAAGCCAATATCCCCTTCGCCATCTTCAAATGAAAAAACCAATCGAGCCGAATCTCCAAGGATTTCAAACGATCCAAAGGTAATTTTAGGCGTAGAAGGAAACTTGTTTTTTTTAAAACAACTGACCAATAACATGAGTCCAAAAATCCCTAGAAAAGCTTTTTTCATTTTCGAATTTAGCAAATACCCTTCAAAAATACCATTTCTTTTAGTGGAAGAGGTTAATTTTGGCGCATGAATCAATGGGAAGGTATTTTTTCTATCCAATCTGAAAGTGAATTTGAAGAATGGGCGCTGAAGGTTTTTGCTTTTCAATTGGAGAATTGTGCCGTGTATCGAGAATTCTGTGAGTTGATGAATAGAACCTCACCAAAATCCACTGCGGAAATACCTTTTTTACCGATTTCATTTTTTAAAACACATGAAGTTCGTTCAAAGAAATTGCCTGTAGAAACAATTTTCAAAAGTAGTGGAACAACAGGAATGGAACGTAGTCAACATTTTATTCAGTCGACAGAAATGTATCGCAAATCATTCCGAAAAACTTATGCTGAACAAATTGGTGATCCAAAGGATCAAGTAATCTTGGCTTTATTGCCAAATTATATCGAACAAGGTGAATCGAGTTTGGTTTTTATGGTCGATGACCTGATTCAACTCACACAAAATGAATTTTCAGGTTTCTTATTGTCGGACATGGAAAGTATAGAAAGTCGCTACGATTCAGCAATCCATTCAGAAAAAAAAGTGGTTATTTTCGGCGTTTCATACGCTTTGCTCGATCTCGCTGAAAAGGGAATGAACCTTTCCCAAGCAACAATTATTGAAACGGGGGGAATGAAGGGCAAACGTCAGGAAATGAGCAAAGAAGCCATGCATGAAATGTTGAAAAAAGGCTTGAATGTTTCGCATATCTCTTCAGAATATGGAATGACAGAACTACTTTCCCAAGCCTATTCAAAAGAAAATGGTTTGTTTTCTCTACCCAAATGGATGAAGATAATTCTCAGGGAAACCAGCGATCCGCTTACCGAGCTTTCTAAGGAGAAAACGGGAGGGGTCAATGTTATCGATTTGGCAAATGTTTACAGTTGTAGTTTTATCTCAACTCAAGATTTAGGTCGCTTGGAGGACGGTCAATTGCGTTTGATGGGACGTTTTGATCAAGCTGATATTCGCGGTTGTAATTTGTTGGTTGAGTAAGCTTCTTTTAACAGTAGCTCAATTAACCGAAATTGTTCTTCGCTTAAATCAAGGAAAACACTACCTTTATTTCCCAAAGTTCAGGTTATTCGTGCGTATACTTTTTATTTTTCTCTTCATTTGCTCTTATTCTGCCCAAGCTCAGTTCTACAACGGGAGTCAGCAGGAATTTGGAAAAAATCGTGTGCAGTATTATGAATTCGATTGGCGTTACCAAAACTATGAGCGTTTCAAAGTTTTCTTTTATCGAGGTGAAGAGGAAATAGCAGAATATGCTGCAAAAACGATCCAACGAGAATTACTGAATATGGAATCGTTTCTAAATTATTCTATTCAAGAACATTTAGAAATATTGGTCTTTAAATCGTTAACAGATTTGAGGCAAAGCAACATTGGCTTGACGAATGAAAACGAAGCTCAATATGGCGGAAAAAGTCAAATAGTAGGCTCTAAACTGTTCATCTATTATCAAGGTAATCACGTCGATTTGCAAAATCAAATTCGAGAAGTAATAGCTGAAACGGTCGTGCGAAATATCTTATTCGGAGATCAGTGGTCAGACGTTTTAATTGGTAATGACCCAAATAAACACCCAACTTGGTTTACAAAAGGCTTCGTCGATTATCTCGCTCAGCCGTGGGACGCCGATTTCGAAGCAACCATAAAAGATGGATTCTTGACAGGTTTATACGATGATTTTTCTCGTTTGGATGAAGAGCAAAGTCGACACGCAGGTCACGCTTTTTGGTCGTTTATAGAAGAAACGTATGGGAAAAGTCAATTAATGAACCTGCTTTATCTCACAAAAATGAGTGGGCACATCGACCGTTCTCTAGAATATGTGTTGGGCTCTGATTTGAAAACACTTTTACCTAGTTTCAGCAATTATTATAAAAAACGATTTCTAGCAGACTTGAAATATGAAGAAGATATTGTAGGGACAGAAATTAATTTTCGTTCTAAAAAGAATGAAATACTCGTTCGATTTGCAGCTTCAACAGATGGTGAAAGAATAGCTTACGTTTTAAACAAAGACGGTCGATATAGAATTTTCCTCAAGCAATCTGAGGAAAAGAAAGCGAAGAAAATCAAAGCGTATGAGCCTAAATTGCCACGAATCCAAGATTTGACTTTCCCTATATTGGCATTTCACCCAAATGGCGATTATCTTGTTTATTTTATAGAGCGCAAAGGCAAATTAATGTTTTCGCTTTATGATATTGAAGAAGGAACAACTACTCAAAAAGAATTACCGAGTTTAGAAAAAGTTTTAAGTGCCGATTATTCAAAAGATGGCCAAAGTCTAGTGATAAGCGGTGTGAAAAACGGTCAAACAGATTTGTATACCTACAAGATCAGCGGGAATTCTTTGGATCAATTGACAGATGACTTATGGGATGATTTAGATCCAAAATGGACACTCGATGGTGAAAATATTATTTTTTCTTCCAATAGAAATAGTGATACTTTGAAGGAGAAGGAGGAAATTTTACCAAGTTACAACAAACTTGATTTGTTCGTATTTGATTACAAGAAGAAAGATAGAAATAAAATCGTTTTAAAGCGATTAACGAATACACCAGAAGTAAACGAGACACAGCCAGTTGAAGTGAAGGAGGACGTTTTCTATTATTTGAATGACCAAAATGGTTTGCGAAATAGATGGAAGTTGGAAAAAGACAGCGTGATCAGTTTCATTGACACGATGATTCATTATCGATTTGATAATAAGATGTCCCCAGCTACAAATTTCAATACAAGTATTCTAAACTCTGAAGTGATTTCTCAGACGGAAGTAATTTCTCAGATACATCAAAATGGGAAAGATTACCTCTATCGTCAAATCTTGAATGAAGGCGTAAAAGAGTCAAACAAAGTCTATTTTTTAAACCGTCGTGAGCAAAAGAACGGCCCCGAGGGTAATGAAAGTGCAGTAGAAGAAAAACCAGAGCCGACCAAGGATTCGATTCCTGTGAAAATAGAAATATCTGAAGACGGTCGCTACGAAAAACAGACTTTGGTTTTGTATCAGAGTACTGAAGAATATCAGAATCAAGAAAATTTATTGACCAATAATTTGGAATACGGTGAACCTTTGCGCGTTCCATATAAATTGAATTTCGCGAAAGATTACGTCAGCGCAAAAATTGATAATTCCTTTCTAAGTCAGTCTTACCAAAGATATTCAGGACCAGGAAGTGTTTATTTGAATCCTTCCGTGAGTGGATTTCTTAGAATTAGTTTCAGTGATGTTATGGAAGACTATGTTCTTTCTGGCGGAATCAGAATACCAACCTCACGAAATTCAAGTGAGTTTTATGCCGCTTTTGATATGCGAAAACAACGTTTAGACAAACAGCTTTTTTACTATCGCAGAAGCTACGAAGACAACAGAGGAAAGGAATTGGATAAATTGATTACACACGAAGTTCAACTCAACCTAAACTATCCATTCTCAGAGGTGTTTTCATGGCGAAGTACAGTCTTGTCAAGAATTGATGTTGCCCAACCTTTGGCCATCGACAAGGAATCTTTGCTCCGCAACACCAATTACTTTTATCAAGGTGGATTAAAAACTTCGTTGGTCTTCGATAACGCAAGACAATGGTCTGAAAATGCTTGGTCAGGAACGAAAGCGAAGGTATTTGCCGAATATTTACAAAACGTCGAGAGCAATGCGACTGGGATGATCAACCTCGGATTTGATTTGCGCCATTCAATAAAGTTGATAAAAGAACTTGTTTGGGTGAATCGTTTGGCAGCTGGAACTTCACTTGGAAACAGTCGCTTGCTTTATTATATGGGCGGTGTGGACAATTGGTTGTTGCGACCGAAAGTTAATTTCAACAATGATATTCCAGTTGATCCGAAAGGTCAATTTGCCTACCAAACCTTAGCAACTCCAATGCGAGGCTTCATACAAAATCAACGAAATGGGAATAGCTTCGCAGTTTTCAATTCTGAATTGCGGATACCCGTATTCATGATGCTCTCTAAAACAACGGTAAAAAATGAACCTCTTCGTATGTTTCAGTTTATCACGTTTTTCGACCTTGGAACTGCTTGGACTGGTCCACATCCTTTTTCTGCTGACAACTTTTTCAACATTCAAACGATTATAGATAAACCTGTTGTAATTAAAATAGTCGATAGTCGAGAACCGATAGTCGCCGCAACTGGATTTGGTCTCAGAAGTAAAATTTTTGGTTACTTTGTAAGAGGTGATTTAGGCTGGGGAATTGAAAATGGCAGTTTCAATAAAAGACCACAGCTGTTTTTATCATTGTCACATGATATTTAAGAATATGACTTTGCAAACAATTTTAGTTCTGGTTTTAATCGGAATCGCGTCTGGAATCCTCAGCGGATTTGTAGGCGTTGGTGGCGGAATTATTATTGTGCCGGCCTTCATTTTTTTATTAGGAATGAATCAATTAAACGCACAAGGAACTAGCTTATTTGTCCTTTTGTTGCCGATTGGTATTTTGGCTGTAATGAATTATTGGAAAGCTGGACAAATCAATTGGATATATGGGTTGATTGTATCTTTGGCATTTGTTGCAGGCGGTTATTTTGGAAGTAAATTAGCATTGCGTATTTCACCTAATTTGGTTCGATTAATTTTTGGAATCATTATGGTATTTATTTCTTTCAAATTGTTGTATTCAGGCTATCAAGGATTGAGCAATGAAAAGTGAAATTATCGATAAAATCGAACAGTTGTCTGAGAGCTATTTCTCGGAAGTGAACGCTATACGCGAACATTTGCACGAAAATCCTGAACTTTCTTTTCAGGAATTCAATACAATGAAATATGTTTCTGATCGATTGACCGAATGGGGTATCGAGCATCAAACGGGTATTGCAGATACAGGAATTGTTGCTTTCATTCGAGGAAAATTTGATGATAAAACAGAACATGTTGTTCTTCGCGCAGATTTAGATGCACTGCCTATTTTGGAACAAAACGATGTGCCTTACAAATCAAAAGTTGATGGCGTGATGCACGCTTGTGGTCATGACGTTCATACCTCAGTCTTGCTAGGAACGGCTAAAATTTTAAAGCAATTGGAAAACGAACTGTCTTTTCCAGTTCAACTGATTTTTCAACCTGGAGAAGAAAAGGCACCGGGTGGCGCTTCCTTAATGATAGCGGCTGGAGCTTTAAAAATGAATCCAGTTAAAGCAATTTACGGATTGCATGTTTTTCCAGAAATGAATGCTGGGAAAGTAGGTTTCCGTGAAGGATTGTACATGGCTTCATGTGATGAACTGCACATAAAAATCACAGGAAAAGGTGGTCATGCCGCTTTGCCTGAAAACTGTATCGACCCAATTTCCGCAGGAGCAAAAATCGTTTCATCTTTATCTAAAAACATTAAAGACAAATGTGATCCGTCTGTTCCATGTGTCATTAGTATAGGTCACTTTGAGGCTATAGGTGCAACGAATGTAATTCCTGAAACCGCTATTCTAAAAGGCACTTTCCGAACCATGAATGAAGAATGGAGAATGAAAGCACTAGATTTAATGGATGTTCAACTTTCCGAAATTGCAAAGGAAACTGGGACTAAAATCGAATTTGAAATAGTAAAAGGTTATCCATTTTTGGAAAACGATAGCAAGACTACTTCAGAATTAAGATGCAAAGCACAAGAAATTTTAGGGAATGAGAATGTTGAGAATTTAGCTTTGAGAATGACTGCTGAGGATTTCTCATTTTATACCCAATTGGTGCCAGCTTGTTTTTTCCGATTAGGTGTTCGCAATGAGGCAAAAGGAATTGTTTATGGTGTTCATCATCCTAAATTTGATGTTGATAAAAATGCCTTAAAAACAGGTATGCAAATCATGGCGTCGACCGCTTTTTAATATGAGTAAACACGTAATTTTTCTTCTAAGTTTTTTTTTGTTGCTAGCGTGCAGCGAAGAAAAACGAATGCGTAAAACTGAAGTTTTCGAAATTCGCGAAATCGGAGAGTTGTCGACGACAGAATTTGTTTATTCTAAGGTTTTGAAAATTGATGACAAGCCTGAATGGTATAAGTTTGGTAACCGAAAAATATTGATTTCATGCAAGGCAAAAGTTAAAGCAGGAATTGATTTAACGGCTATTCAAAAAGAAGATATTGAAATCAAAGGTGACAATATCATAATCTATTTGCCTAAAGCTAAGATTACCTCTTTCAATATGGATCCCAATTCTATAAAAACAGAAATGGCTGAAGTCAGTGGGATGAGGTCTTCATTTACCCAAGAGGAGAAAAACACAATTTTGCAATTGGGAGAGAAGTCCATTCGAGATGGCTTAATAGAAACTGGGATTTATAACGAGGCGAAGAAAAATGTGATCTCATTTGTTACTGAGTTTTATCAGCAAATGGGCTTTGAAAAGGTCACTGTAGTTATGAAAGGAGACGATGAGAAGTAGTATTCGTTTTTTGAAAAATCTTGTTGCCTTGTTGTTTTTTAGCTTCATGGGGTTTTTATTATTCCGCGCTTGTAGTGACAAACCACAACCACCAGAATTGGTGCTAGACGAAACTCCTTTGCACATCGAGTCCATTCGTAAAATTGCTGAAGTTGCTACGATTAGTTTTAAAGATGAAGTTGTGTCGGACACAATCGAATATTATAAAAGCGGAGATGATGAATTTGCTGGTACCTTGAGAAAACTTGCCGATTTGGATTTCAAAAATGCGATTCGAAACTCTGAAATAAAACGCAGACTCACTTTGATTGTGAAAGGTGAAGCAAAAATTGGTTTTGATTTAACTGACAAGAATTACCGTATTGATCAGAACAAAGACACCATTTGGTTTCATTTTCCAAAGGCTAAAATATTGGATATCAACTTGAATCCATCTGAAACAGAAGTTTTTCAAGAAAATGGTACTTGGCATGACTATACGCGCAAACAACTTCTAGCCAAGGCAAAAGTGAAAATTGAGCGAAATGTTATAAATGCACAATTGCTTCAAAAAGCCGAAGACAGTATGAAGGATTTGATTCGAAAACTGATGAGAGATGATCGTAAATTATTGATTTACTATGAGTAAGGTTCTATTTTTCGTAATGTTATCAGTGTTGCTATCGTGCAGTAAAGAAAAGCAGAGTAATAAATATTTGGCTGGTGATTGGGATATTATTACCTATTCAGAAGTGATCTTTGACGGTACAATAAACAAATATGATTTAATTTCTGGATCAGCTCATTTTGACAAATTGAGTGGAGGAACGGCATCCAATTTCCAACTTAATTTCAAAGCTGTGGGTAGTTTCGATACCGTTGAAAAAACATTTAACGGAACGTATAAACGTCGCACGATAGATACTTTAGAATTCAATGTAGATACTGAAATTTACCTATTCGAAATCACGAGAATATTTAAAAAAGACTTGAATTTACAGGGCGGGCTTGCTCCTGATCGGAAGAGTATTTTTATAATGAAAAAGAAATGATTTTGTCGCTTAATTCGCGTATTCATTCATAAACTTTATCCTCATCAAGCGCAGTTCATCTTCTGAATAATCACCGTCAAATTCGCTGTAAGCTTCAGATAAATCGTCTGTTTCGGCTTCAATGAAATAATCAAAAATCTCTTCCTGATTGTCCGAATCAAGTATGTCATCAATGTAATAATTGATATTCACACGGGTACCTGAAGAAACAATGGCCTCTATTTCATCTATGACTTCCACTAGTGATTTACCCTGTGAACGCCCAATATCCTCTAAAGGTAATTTTCGGTCAATGTTTTGAATCAATTGTACTTTTAAACCTGATTTATTTACCAAGGATTTCACAACCATATCATTCGGTCGGTCTATTCCATTGTCTTCAACGTAGGATTTTATTAAGTGAACAAACGGACGTCCATAGCGCGCTGCTTTTCCTTGACCAACACCTTGAATATTTGTCAACTCCTCCAGTGTGATGGGATATTGAAAACACATGTCTTTCAAAGAGGGCTCTTGAAAAACAACAAATGGCGGAACTTTACTGCTTTTGGCTGTAGATTTCCGAAGATCAACCAACATTTTGTATAAATCCTCATCGAATGCTGCTCCTTTGCCAGAAACAACAATATCATCGTCTTCGCTAAAACTGTAATTATTTTCTTTAATTAACTGAAATGAAACTGGATTTTTCAAAAAGGCCTCACCTGCTGGTGTCATTTTCAATATACCGTAACTTTCAATGTCTTTCGATAATAATCCAGAAACAACAGCCTGTCGGATACAAGCGTTCCAAAGAATTTCGTTGGTGTCTTTTCCTCGTCCAAAATTTGGTAATAAATCGTGCTTGTAGCTTTTCATGTCTGAAGTGACATTTCCAGAAAGGAAGGCGCAAATATGTTTTGGTTTTTGCTGTTCTTGCAATTGTACAACGGTTTCTAATAAAGCAACTATGAAATCTTTACCTTCTATTTTGTCTTTAGGATGCTTACAATTGTCGCAATTGCTGTCGCATAATTTTTCATCGAATTCCTCCCCGAAATAATGAAGTATGAATTTACGTCTACAAACGGAAGTTTCTGCATAAGAAACTATTTCGTGTAACAATTGTCTGCCGATTTCTAGTTCGGCAACTGGTTTTCCTTGTAAGAATTTCTCTAATTTCTCAATGTCTTTGTAAGCGTAAAATGCTAAACATTCTCCTTCACCTCCATCACGACCAGCTCGACCAGTTTCCTGGTAATAACTTTCAATCGATTTTGGAATATCATGGTGAATCACAAATCGAACATCTGGCTTGTCAATTCCCATCCCAAATGCGATTGTCGCAACAATTACATTTACGTCTTCCATCAAAAACATGTCCTGATGCCTTGCACGTGTATTGGCATCTAAACCTGCATGGTAAGGCAATGCAGAAATTCCGTTGACTTGCAAAAGCTCTGCTATTTCTTCAACTTTTTTACGGCTCAAGCAATATATAATACCGCTTTTGCCTTCCATTCCGCGGATATAACGAATGATTTCTTTTTCTACATCACGCTTAGGACGAATTTCATAATACAAATTATCTCGGTTAAAAGACATTTTGTAAACGGTGGCATCCAACATATTCAAATTCTTCTGAATATCGTGTTGAACTTTAGGAGTTGCAGTTGCCGTCAAAGCAATAATCGGAACGTCAGATATTTTTTCAAATATTTCACGCAATCTTCGGTATTCTGGACGGAAATCGTGTCCCCACTCAGAAATACAATGCGCTTCGTCAATTGCGAAAAAGCTAACGTTTACAGAAGTAAGGAAATCTATATTTTCTTGTTTTGTCAAAGATTCTGGAGCAACAAAAAGCATTTTGGTAACACCATCAACAATATCTTTTTTTACACGGGTGATTTCGGTTTTTGTTAAAGAAGAATTTAACACATGTGCTATTCCTTCTTCTTCACTAACTCCGCGAATGGCATCAACTTGATTTTTCATCAAAGCGATAAGCGGTGATACGATTATTGCCGTTCCTTCTGAAAGAAGAGCTGGCAATTGATAACATAATGATTTGCCTCCACCAGTAGGCATTATTACAAATGTATTTTTTCGATTTAATATATTCGTAATGATGTCTTCTTGACTTCCCTTAAAACTGTCAAAACCAAAAAACTTGCGTAAAGCAACTTTTAGATTATCGTTCGCCATTGATGGTAATTAATTTGTTGGGGTTCAGAATTGTGAACCTATAAGACGAATGTAGTCAAATAAAAGATAATTAATTGCATTAAAAGAACAAAATTCAGGTTTTTTTGCGGTTAAAAAAAAAGAAAAAGTAACAGTCATTTTCAAGTTTTCCTCAAGGTGATTGACTATTTTTGAAAACTAAATGGAAGAAGATAAAGAAATGTCGTTTTTAGACCATCTTGAGGAATTGAGATGGAGATTGGTTCGGTCGGCAATTGCGATACTAGTAGTTGGAATTGTTCTATGGGTTTTTAAGACATGGATAATGGAGAATGTACTATTGATACTGCGCTCTCCAGACTTTATTACCTATCGTTTAATGTGCGACTGGTTTTCCATATGTACCGAAGAAATTAATTTCGATATGCAAAGTATCGAAATGTCTGGTCAGTTTTCTTATGCCTTGATGATGTCGATAATCGGCGGAGTCGTTATTGCTTTCCCTTTTATTTTCTATCAACTCTGGGCTTTTGTGAAACCTGGTTTGAAGCAAAGAGAGCGGAAAGTTGCAAAAGGAATTATCTTTTATGTAAGCTTGTTATTCTTTTTCGGGATATTATTCGGTTACTTTATCGTTGCACCGTTATGTGTTCAGTTTTTTGGAGGATTCACCTTGTCCGATCAAATTCACAATAGCTTCACCGTCAATTCGCTTCTGTCGATGATAATATCTACGGTTTTCTATTCAGGCTTACTTTTTTTATTGCCTGTAGTTAGCTTTCTGCTTACTCAATTAGGAATAATCAACGCTGCATTCTTGCGTAAATATCGCAAACATGCTATTGTTGGAGTTTTGATTTTATCTGCCGTTATTACGCCACCAGATTTAATTTCTCAAGTTATCGTCGCCATTCCTATTGCATTGTTATACGAAGTCGGTATATTCGTGGCTGCACGTGCTGAGAAAAAAGGACAATCGATTTAGAAACCAAAATCAATCAATGAAAATCAATCTGCTGATTTTTATACTATTGACGCTTTCCCTATCCGCTTGGGGGCAAAAAACGATTGTTCAAGGAAAAGTAACGGATCAATCGACGGGTGAAGCGTTGCCCTTTGTAAAACTGCAATTTCAAGACACGAAAATTGGTACTCTAACTGATTCTTTAGGAGAATATCTCATAGAAACCTACTACGCTTCTGACTCTTTGATTTTTTCTTTTTCAGGGTATAAACGTCAAGTATTTTTTGTAAACAAAGACGAAAGCCAAACTATTGATGTACAACTTTCAATTCAAGTTACAGATTTTGGCGAAGTTATCGTGAAAGCTCCTGATGAGTTTCCATCAACTATTTTGCATCGTAAAATGGTGGCGAATAAAGACATCAACGACAAGGCAAAATTAGAGGCGTACGAATACGAGTTGTACAATAAGTTGCAGCTTGATTTGAACAATATGGGCGATAAATTTACGGATCGAAAGATGCTCAAACAACTCGATTTTGTAATGGATTATCTCGATTCATCGGAAAGTGAGAAAACGTATTTACCCGTTCTTTTAACAGAATCTGTTTCAGATTTCTATTTCAAAAACAACCCCAAAAAGAAAGTTGAAGTAATGCAGGCTTACCGAGTTTCTGGTACTGAGGAATTGTCATTCAATCAATTTTTGGGCGATATGTATTTGGATATCAACATATATGACAATTACATTAACATGTTTGGTAAAGCTTTCGTTTCACCAACAGCAAATTTTGCGCGCTCATTTTATCGATTTTATTTGAATGATTCAACATTCATTGATAACCAATGGTGTTACTTGCTCAAATTTGTTCCTAAACGGACAGGAGATTTGACCTTTACAGGTGAAATGTGGATTCATGACACCACCTATGCCATAAAACAGTTCAAAGCTAATATCGCGCCTGATGCCAATTTGAATTTTATAACGGATATGTATTTTGAACATAAGTTCGACATGGTGGCGCCTGAGGTATGGATGCTGACTGAAGAACGTATGATTGCGGATGTCAACATTACTCAAAAATCAAAACTCTACGGTTTATATGGTAGAAAATATGCGTCACGTAAGAATTTTGTCATTAATAAAGAAAAGCCGGTTGAGTTTTATCGAGCCGATGATGCCGTAATTACTGAAGTAGGGGCAAACACGAGAAGTGACGATTATTGGGCCAAACATAGGCACAAAACCTTGTCCCGTCAGGAAGAAAAAATTGACGAAATGGTGGATTCGCTGAATAACAACCCCTATTTCAAGATGTTGAAAAACATGACCTACATGGCAACAACGGGTTATTATCCGGTCGGAAAAATTGAATTAGGAAGTGTATTTAGCTTCATAAGTAGAAATCCAGTAGAGCAACTTCGATTGGCAGTTTCTGTGCGCACATCGAATAATTTTTCAAGAAAAATTGAATTTGGAGGTCGATTGGCTTATGGTTTTTTCGATGAACGGTTTAAGTATTTGTTGACCTTCAGGGCCAATTTAAGCCAGAAGAAACGAACAATGCTCAAATGCTATTATAATTACGATATAGAGCAATTGGGTCAATCTGCAAGTGCCGCGACAGTTGGAAGCACATTTGGAACGGCCTTTCAAACAGGTGTGCTGGATAAATTGACTTTTATCTCAAGAGTTGGAACAAGTATAGAGCGTGATATCAAAAAGGACTTTATTATCAAAGCTGGTTTTGAATGGCGAGAATTGGAAGCTTTGGGAAGAGCGAATTACGTTAGGCTTTCCAGTATTGGAATACCCTCTGTTGATACTGCGTCTCGATTAACAACTTCTGAATTCACAACAAGTATTCGCTGGGCCAAAGGTGAAGAATTCATCTCTGGTGCTTTTGATAGAACAAGTCTTCGTTCAAAATACCCAGTATTTTTACTTTCAGCAACTTTCGGGGTTAAAGGACTTTTTGAAAGTGACTATGAGTATCAAAAAGTTGACTTATTTATAGACCATATCCGTCAAACGGGAATTTTCGGAAGAATTAGATATGGAGTTAATATTGGTAAAACCTTCGGTTCAGCAGCGTATCCTTTTTTGAAAATACACGAAGGAAGTCAATCATATTGGCTGTTAACGACTACCTTCAATAAGCTGAATTTCTACGAATTTATTTCAGATCAATATATTACAGCTTATCTCGAACAACACTGGGACGGCTTTTTTATGGACAGAATTCCATTGATTAAAAAACTAAAATGGCGTTTTGTAAGTGGCACAAGGGCTACGGTTGGGTCTTTATCTCCAAAATCAATCGGAGATATTTCAATTCCAACTTTTGTGAAGCAATTTAACAATGTACCATATGTTGAAGCCAACATCGGGATAGAAAATATTTTTAAGTTTGGAAGAATCGATTTGGTATGGCGATTGACACATTTGATTCCTGGTGAAAATCCATTAGGTGTTCGTGCGAGACTGTCCTTTAATTTTTAACTTTACACTGTGAAGCTTCATACAAATAGTATTAAAAAATCCTACAAAGGTCGACACGTCGTAAAAGGTGTTTCAATCGAAGTTAATGAAGGTGAAATTGTTGGTTTATTGGGACCAAATGGTGCTGGTAAAACGACCTCGTTTTATATGATAGTTGGATTGGTAAACCCAGATGAGGGAAATGTTTACCTCGATGATACTGAAATTACAAAATACCCAATGTTTCGCAGGGCACAGATGGGCATTGGATATTTGCCTCAAGAAGTTTCTGTTTTCCGAAAACTTAGCGTTGAAGATAATATCATGGCGATTTTGGAAATGTCGGAAACGAATAAAGAGGTTCGGAAAGCTCGTTTAGAAGAATTGTTGAATGAGTTTAGTCTTACTCATGTAAGGAAAACAATGGGTAATCGATTGTCAGGAGGTGAGAAACGTAGAACGGAAATCGCTCGAGCCTTGGCTACCAATCCGCGTTTTTTGTTGTTAGATGAGCCATTTGCCGGTGTGGATCCAATTGCAGTTGAAGACATTCAAACAATTATTTCGCAATTGCGCGAAAAAGGTATCGGAATCTTAATCACAGATCATAACGTTCAAGAAACGCTGAATATTACGGATAGAGCTTACCTTTTGTTTGAAGGAAGCATATTGAAATCTGGAACAGCTGAGGAACTTGCGGCTGATGAACAAGTGCGAAAAGTATACCTAGGTCAAAAATTCGTTCTTCGCCAAAAGTAACATTGTTAAGCCTTTTCAACTGGCAATTTTGTAAAAGTAAACTGTGATTATTTTTTCTTCATCAAAAAAAAGTCTAATTTTGAAACTCAACTAGTTGAATAATATGATACAAAAGCTTAAAATAGTTTTTCTTTTCACGTTAATTTTCACTGTAAGTCAGTCTTGTAAAAAAGGATGTGATTATCCGAAAGAAAATACGATTACAGGCGATATCATTGCTGATGCTAGCGTTTTGGGTTTCAATACTGGCGGAGTTAAGTCAGTACATTATACCGACGACCCAAATAATTTATTACAAGTATCATTCGATAAAGGTTATACCTACATTCCAATCGATTTTTCTAAATATACTGCTATGAACTTCCCTGTTTCTGTGGGTTGTAATACATACTTTGAAAAAAATGTTACTATAAATAATGCAGCAAGTAAAGTTACTTATACTCTTGTAGTGAATTCTTGTCCTGATTGTGAAGATCAATATCGACAAGACAATTGGGTGTTAGTACCTAAGTTTTCAACTAATTTTCAGGTAGTTTACGAACGAAAGTAAATTATAATCCACAAAAAAAGGTTATTAGTTGAAACCAATAACCTCTAATATGGAGATAAGTAGTATGATTTTGACGCTTAATCAGCGTTAACTACGTTATCAATGCTGCCATAAGCATCACAATGTCCACCACGTGAACCACCGCAAGCCATCACTCCAGCCGTTAATACTAGTGCTAATAAAGTCAAAATTGCTACTCTTTTCATGTTATAGGTTTTATTCATTAATATTCAATCTACTAGGGACAAAGTTATTACTAATTACGCTAATTTCATACTTTTATTGCCCGAGATACGTTCATTGTCCTAATAAAGACATCTCTAAATACGTTCAAAACAAGTATGTGGTTTTATAAAGCAGTATTTTTATTTTTTTGCTTTTTCCCGTTAACCGGGTTATCACAAAAACCATTTCAGCTTCTGTTTACGAACGAAGACTACAAAGGTTTCAAACGTAATCCAGAAAGTTTTTTTAAAGATAGTTTAGAACCAATTTCATATGCTCAAAAATTTAAATATGCAGCCATCGAAAATGGGTTCTTAACAGCTTCCATCGACAGTTCAATTTTTGTTGATAAAAAATATATTGTCGATTTTCATTTGGGTCCAAAATTTGGAAATGTGTCCCTAAATATGAGTTCTGAGGATTATCAGTTTTTTCGAAGACACATGAAAATTTCCGAGAAATTCTTGACGAACCAAAAATTTAGACCCAAGGAAGTTGGAAAGCTTTTAAAGGATTTACACAATTGTTTACTTTCAAATGGATATCCTTTTGCTAAAGTTACTTTGCGTAACATTGAGATTGGAGAAACAAGAACAACCGCTTTTTTAAAAGTAGAAAAGTTTAATCAACTCAAATGGTCCAAAATTATTATCAAAGGTGATACGGCCATTTCCACAAGCTATCTCTATAATTTATTGCAAATAAAACCTGGAAATTTATACGATGAATCACAATTGAAGTTGATTACGGATCGAATAAATCAAGTATCTTTTTTGACTGAAATTAAAACACATGAATTGCTGTATACTCCCGAAGGAGTTGAACTTTATTTATACATCAAGAGTAAACCTTTGAGTTCTGTGAATGGTTTTTTAGGCTTACAACCAGATCCTATCCAAAACAAATATTTTTTAACGGGAGAACTTGCACTGAAACTGGTCAATGTTTTAAAAAGAGGTGAGCTTCTAGATATAAATTGGCGAAATATTCAGACACAAACCCAGCAACTTCAGGCTCATTTGAACTATCCTTTTCTATTCAAATCGCCTTTTGGTATTGATGGACAATTCAAATTGTATAAACGAGATAGTACTTTTTTGGATTTGAAAACCAAACTCGCCCTACAGTATTATTTGAAAGGCGGAAATTTCGTATCATTTTATTATGAACGAAACAATTCATCATTGCTTGGCGGAGCTGCTAATAATACTTCGTTTAGCAATTTGGCGAATGTCACAACAAACAATTACGGACTTGCAATTTCACACAGACAAGTCGATTATTTTCCAAATCCTTCTCGTGGACTAAACATTGTAGCATCTATTTCTGCTGGTAAAAGGCAAAGCAGATTGACGGATACAAGCGCGACTATCGTTAATTTAATTTTTAAAGGAGAAAGTTCAATAGAATACTTTATACCAATAACGGCAAGAAACGTTATCCGAATTGCAAATCAATCCTTTGTAATTACAGCACCGAATATCTTTCAAAATGAATTGATTCGATTTGGAGGTTTACTTTCTCAAAGAGGTTTCAATGAAGATGAAATATTTGCTTCTACAGTTTCTATTTTTAGTTTAGAATACCGCTTTCTGCTCGATAAAAATTCACGTGTATTTCTATTCTACGACCAAAGTCTATACGAGAATACGAGTTTAACGTATCGTCAGGATAAGCCCTTTGGTTTTGGTGCTGGACTTTCATTTGGAACTAACATTGGTGTATTCTCACTTCAATATGCGTTAGGAAGTCAACTAGGAAACCCAATTCTTTTCAAAAACGGCAAGATTCATTTCGGATATATTGCCTATTTTTAAAGTTCAATAAAATCCCTACATGTTTTTAGAAATTTTTCTCGTTGCTCTTGCTTTACTTGGATGCTTTGCTGCCTTTTGGTTTTACCGTGAGGATATAAAAAGCAAAGAGGAATTAGAAGTTGTAAAACAAAATTTAAGCGCGATTTCAAAAGAGAAGGAAGAATTGCAAAATGGCTTTATACGGGCTAATGCGGAAAACGAATTGTATCAAAAGCAACTTACCGACGAAAAGGTAAATTATATTGAGCAAAAGGAGTTCTTGACTCAGCAATTACAGCTCATGGGCAAGGATTTAGTAGAACAGGGCAGCAAGACATTGAAAACCGAAAGTCATCAAAAATTGAATGAATTACTCAATCCGTTTAAAGAAAAATTAGAACTTTTTGAAAAGGAAGTACGTGAAAATAACAAACGTGGTATTGCGCAATATTCAGATATGTCCGCCGTGGTTAAAACACTTTCTGAGCAGCACGACAAAATGAAAAGTACCGCCCAAAACCTAGTTGATGCGCTACGCGGAGAAAACAAAGTACAAGGCGATTGGGGTGAAATGGCTTTGGAAAGAATATTGGAAACCTCAGGATTGATAAAAGGTCAAGAATATGAAACTCAGAGCTCCTTTCGTGATGCTGAAGGAAATTTACAACGACCAGATGTAATTATTCTACTTCCAGAAAACAAAAAGATTATTATCGATTCTAAAGTATCACTTCGCGCGTTTGAGCGTTATATAAACGAGGAAGATGCGGTTCTTAAGAAAGAAGCATTGCGCGATCACTTGTTGTCACTGAAAACGCATATTAAACAATTGGGAGAAAAAGACTATTCGCATTTGGCTGAAGTAAATTCTCCGGAATTTGTTTTGCTATTCATTCCATTAGAATCGTCTTTTGCGCTTGCCGTTAAAGAGGAGCCCGACTTGTATGAATTGGCGATGAAGCAGAAAATCGTTATGGTAACACCTTCTACTTTACTTGCAACATTAAAAACAGTTGATTCAATCTGGAAACATGAAAGAACAAATAAAAATGCTGTGGCAATTGCAGAACAAGCTGGTCGCTTGTACGACAAATTTGCATCATTTGTCAGCGATTTAGAGAAAATAGGCAAGAAGCAAAGTGAAGCTTCAGAAGCTTATGGAAAAGCCATGAACAAACTGACAACTGGAACAGGCAACCTAATGGTTTCAGCTGAAAAATTGAAAAAACTAGGTGTAAAAACCAAAAAGAATTTAGATAAACAAATCTTGCTAGAGGAAGATATTGATGACGAAGCTTAGCTTTATTTTAATCCTACTTATGCTTTCGTGTTCCTCGAAAAAGGAAGCAGGTTATTCCCATTTATTGGAAGAAAAGGACATTAAATCGAGGCAAGTCTATAATCTTTCAATCAAATATCAGATCTTCAGGGAGAACGAAACGGATTGTAAAGTCTATTATCAAATAACTCCAAGTGATTTTTTGTCCATGTGCGATTCTAGTGGTCGGTGGGCTCAAGAAATTGGTGTAGAGCTAAAGGTTAAGGCAAATCAATTAGGAAGTTCTGTTCTTATGGAGCTAAATAAAGATACTATAGTTTCTTCTGAGGAAATAGTGCGTGATAGTTTTTCTTTTTCCATTCCTGAAAAGAAAGACGTAATTATTGATATTGATGTATTTGATAGAAATAAACACGTACATCAAAACTATTCTTCGTTTTGGGAACGTAATTTTGATTTTATTCCCGAGGATTTTTTAATCGAACAGGGTAATTTTATATCATTCGGTCAAGCGATTATTAGAAAAAACGAACAAATCAATGGTGAACTCAGATTGGAAATTTATCAAGATATTTTTTCACCAGCTGAAAGAATGTATTCCATTGCCAAAATCAACCAAGCTCAAGATTATAAGCCAAAAATCGAATTCACAGGCTCTCTTAATGAGATAATGCAATTGGTTAACGAGCTAAAAGTCGAATCATATTGTCAATTGTATCCATTAGAAAGGTCGGAAAAACATGCTAATCAAAAATTTCATTTTACTGTTCAACCAAGTTCAATTAATTTGTCAATAGCCTCATTGGCTTATTTATTAGATGATGGGTCGGAAAAGAATGTTTCGGCAACGGGGAATGATTGGACACAATTCTGGTTTCAGGCATCGAGTAATGATGCTGCGAATGCGGAAAAATTAATAAAGGAATTCAATAGGCGAGTGAAATTCGCCAACGAAAACTTTGGAAGTTATAAGTCTGGATGGCAAACAGACAGAGGTATGCTATACATCCTTTTTGGTGAGCCAGATAGAATACAAAACGATGTTCGTGGCGAAAATTGGATTTATGGATTTGCAGAAATAAACAACAAACAGTTCATCTTTGAGAAAAATCCTTCTGGACTAAACAATAATGATTACGTTCTCGAAAGAGGATTATACTATCGTGAATTTTGGCAATCAGCTCTATTAAAATGGGAAAATGGTTGGATAACGATAGATGGATATTAAATCCTAACTATTTTGCATTGATGCCTTGATCTCCTTCATAAATTCAGAGGCATACACGAAATCTAAAATCTCTTTATTATCCGTTGTAATAATCGATTTACGGTTTCCTTCCCACCATTTTTTACCTTCATGAATAAAGATGATGTTGTCACCAATTTCAATTACAGAATTCATATCATGGGTTATGACAACGGTTGTAATGTTCGACTCATATGTGATTTCGCGAATCAAGTTGTCAATTACAATAGAGGTTTGTGGATCTAGTCCTGAGTTTGGTTCATCACAAAATAAATATTTTGGATTCATTGCAATCGCTCGTGCAATCGCCACACGTTTTTTCATTCCACCACTCAATTCAGCTGGCAGCAAATTGTTATTACCTTCCAAATTGACTCTTTCCAAACAGAAATTAACGCGATCAAGCATTTCTTTTTTCGTTTGTTTACCAAACATGGTCAATGGAAACATGATGTTTTGTTCAACATTCATTGAGTCAAAAAGTGCGGAGGCTTGAAACAGCATGCCGATTTCCTTGCGCAAATCTTTTCGTTCAACACGATCCATTGTCGTGAAATTCCTACCATCAAATAGCACGCTTCCCGAATCAGGCTCGTGCAAGCCAACTATACATTTCGTCAGAACAGATTTTCCTTGACCAGATTGACCAATAATTAAATTGACTTTTCCTGGTTCAAAGTTTGCGCTGATATCAAATAATATTTGACGATCACCAAATGACTTATTTACGTTTCGTACTTCTATCATTACAAAAGGAGCATTTGGGTAAGAAAGAAATTACAAATCAGAATGACAATACTGCTACTAACTACTGCTTGGGTAGAAGATTTCCCGACATCCAAAGCGCCGCCTTTGGTGTAGTAACCGTAAAAAGAAGAAACGGAAACAATTACGAAGGCAAATACAACTGATTTGATCAAGGCATACCAAATATCACCTAGTTTGAAAAATGAACGAAGTCCAAAAATATAGGTGTCTGTAGAAGATAAATCTGCCAAAACTAAAGAAAGCCAGCCGCCAACAAGACTTAAACCTATAGACAGGATAATTAGGAATGGAAAAAACAGAACGGCCGCAACAATTTTCGGCAGAACCAAAAATGATAAAGAATTTACCCCCATGATTTCTAATGCATCGATTTGCTCCGTAACGCGCATGGTTCCAATTTCTGACGCTATGTTTGAACCAATTTTACCTGCCAAAATCAAAGAGATAATTGTTGGAGAAAATTCTAATATTGTACTAGATCGAGTGATATAACCAATAGTGTATTCAGGCAACCAAGGCGAATCCATGTTAGATGCTGTTTGAAGAGCAATTACACCACCCATGAAAACAGAGAGAAGCGCAACAATAGGAATTGAATTAATGCCTATGCCTTGAATTTCGTCAAACAAACGAACTCGAAAGATTTTCAGCTTCTCAGGCTTGGAAAAAACAACCCAAAGCATTTGAAAATACTTGCCTATGTTAGATAATACATTCACTTGACCGCTAAATTAATCCTAATTTCGGTTTTCATGAAAGGAATGCCCTAAGTTTTATCAATAGTTTGTCGTTGTTAAGTTTTCTTTTATTAAAAAGACTTCAGGAAATTAAGACTTTAAGATAGTAGGAATAATAGTCTTCACGTCCTAAAATCCTTGCGTCTTAATAGCTAATTCTCAAAGAGAAGCATTATTTTTGTACCAATGAAACCAACGGTCGTCGAACAACATCAAAAAGTACTCGAAAAGTATTTGCCTGCTGAATTTGTGGATTCGGTGGTGACCTTAATTTTGAAGCACCCTTTGGAATTTTCAATAGTACGTCCCCGTTCAACGAAATTAGGAGATTTCCGTTTTGGTCCATCTTTAAAACGACCGAAAATAACAGTTAATGGAGATTTAAATCAGTTTTCTTTTTTGATTACAACTTTACATGAATTGGCTCATTACTTTGCACATTTGGAATACGGCGGTCGGATTAAAGCTCATGGTAAAGAGTGGCAGCGCTCGTATCAAAAGCTAATTTATCCAACAATTGAAAGCGGACACCTTCCAAAAGATATTGAAAATGCACTTTTGAATTCATTGGTAAAGGTGAAAGCCTCATCCTGCACAGATCTAAATCTTATGCGTGTATTACGCAATTATGACGAGAACGTTTCCGCAACATTGTTTTTAGAAGATATAGATGAAAACTCCCATTTTGAGTTGAATGGCAAATGGTTTTCGAAAGGAAAGTTGAGAAGAAAAAGATACCTTTGCTACGAATTAAGCACAAGAAAAAACTATTTAGTTTCAGCACTTGCTGAGGTAAAATTAAAAGACAATGAAAAATAATTATTGCGTAATAATGGCTGGCGGAATCGGAAGTAGGTTTTGGCCAATGTCTACTCCTGAAAGACCAAAACAATTTCTTGATGTTCTTGGTATGGGAAAATCACTTTTGCAATTAACTTACGACCGATTGAAGCACGTTGCTCCGAAAGAAAATATATACGTAGTAACGAATGCCAACTATGTTGATTTGGTAGCGGAACAAATTCCTGAAATGTCTTTTGGGCAAATTTTGGCCGAACCGATGCGAAAAAACACAGCACCTTGCATTGCATACGCAGCAGCTAAAATTCAAGATTTGAATCCTGAAGCGAATTTAATTGTTGCACCTTCTGACCATTTGATTTTGAAAGATGATTTGTTCCTTGCGACCATAGAAGCAGCAATTTCTCAAGCAGAAAAAGGAAATTTAGTTACGCTTGGCATTCAACCTTCTCGACCAGATACAGGATATGGATATATTGAAGTCGACGCTTCGAAAAATGTTCAGCCAGGACAGTCGACAGAAGTAATTCAATTTCGTGAAAAACCAGATTTGGCAACAGCGGAATCGTTTTTGGCTAGTGGAAATTTCTTCTGGAATTCTGGAATTTTCATTTGGAAAACGCAAGCTATTTTGGATGCTTTGAAAACATTTCAACCAAAACTACATGCCATCTTCACCGGTGATATGGATAAATACAATACAGTCGAAGAGCAAACGATGGTCAATAAGTCTTTTGCGGATTGCGAGGATATTTCTATTGATTTTGCTGTAATGGAACAAGCCAAAAATGTAGATGTTGTTGTCGCAACTTTCGATTGGTCTGATTTAGGAACTTGGGGTTCACTTTACACACACATGAACCAAGATGAAAACGGTAATGCCGTTGTAGGAGAAAATGTTACCATGATCGATTCGAAAAACTGTATCGTTAACGTTCCGGATGATAAATTAGTGATGATACAAGGATTAGAAAATCAAATCATCATTGAAGCCGACGGAAACTTGATGATCCTTTCTCAAAAAGATGAGCAAGATTTGAAGAAGTTTTTGCCGATTGTACAGGCAAAGAGTCCAAATTTTTTCTGATTCTCTAGATTATTTTTCTCATTTAGAATTTTATACTGATTGATTGATATTGGAACAAATTCCGTATCTTTAAGTAGATAAACTCTATGTAAATGAATCTAGATTTCATAAAGAAATTTGATCTTCGAAAAGATAAAGATAGTCGCCTTTCTATTCGCAATACTATCGAAAAAGAAACCGTTTTTGAGGGGACAAACCTTTGGATTCTCTTCTTCGCCATATTGATTGCATCTCTTGGTTTGAATACCAATTCCACAGCGGTTATTATCGGGGCCATGCTTATTTCGCCACTCATGGGTCCAATTGTAGGTATTGGATTTGCTGTTGCCACGAACGATTTGAAATTGCTTCGTAGCGGAATAAGCAACTACTTGTTTGCATTAATTATTGGTCTTCTAGCGTCTACTATTTATTTCCTTTTGTCACCAATTGAAGATGCTCACTCAGAGATTTTGGCCAGAACACAACCCACAATTTTCGATGTTTTGATTGCTCTTTTTGGTGGGTTTGCTGGCTTTGTTGCTGTGAATAGTAAAACCAAAGGAAATGTGATTCCCGGCGTTGCTATTGCGACGGCTTTAATGCCTCCACTTTGTACCGCGGGTTATGGTCTTGCAACATGGCAATTAGATTACTTTTTCGGGGCTTTTTATTTGTATTGGATTAATAGTGTTTTCATCGCTTTCGCAACAATCGTCTCTGCTTTTTTATTAAAATTTCCTACTAAAAAATATGAGGATCAAAGAATCGAGAGACGTGAAAAAGGAATATTATATACTATCGTACTATTAACTTTAATTCCTAGCCTGTACTTCGGTTATAAAATTGTTCAGGATAGAAATTTCACCACAAATGCCAATAATTTCATAACTGAAGAAGCATTTTTTGAGAATGACTATCTGCTCAAAAAAGAAATAGACCCAAATTCAAAAACCATTCATTTAACCTACGGTGGGAAAGTAATTACTGAAGACGAAATTCAAAAACTGAAAGGCAAGTTGAAATATTTTAATTTAGAAAATGTGGAATTGATCATTCACCAAGGTTTTTCATTAACAGACAAAAAGTCGCTGGATAATTTGGAAATGAAGCTTCAAAATGTCTTGGCAATTCGAGAAAATGAAAATCTAAAATTGAACGAAAAGCTCGATAGCTTAAATTCTTACAGAGAAATGGAATCTGATGTTTCTAGTGAGTTAATGGCGTTGAATAATTCATTTGATACCGTAATTGTTGAAAGTAACGTTTGGAAGAATAAAAATTCGACAATGAAAAGTTTGGATTGGTTAGTGGTTATTGAAACCAAAAAGAAGCCAGCGCCTAATGATCAAAACTCTATTAAAAATTGGTTAGTGATTAGGTTGAAATCCGAAAGAGTAAAACTCATTTATTCTGATTAGCTGTGCTAGTTTTAAGCAAATTGTGATTTCATAAAAAAAGCTCCCGGAGTTAACCGAGAGCTTTTGCTTAATGTTTGTTGAAGCAATTATTGAACAGTGAATTTTTGCACAATCCTCGTTTCATTGTTGCTGATGTTTATCAAATAAACTCCTGCCGAAACGTTTAAATTGAAGGAAGCCGTTGTCGCCCCGTTCACTAAAACAGAAGAAGTTTCAATTACCTTACCAGAAAGATCTGTAATCGTCACATTGTACTCTGGTGAAAGAGCTTCTTTAAATTCAATGTTGAATTGACCGTTGTTTGGAGAAGGATAGACTAAAACCTGCGCGTCTAAATTGTTTTCTTCCAATCCAGCGCCACTTGGCAGACTTACTAAACTAACATCATCGACATAAAATTTAGATGTAACTTGCGTTGCATTAGCAGCATTTGTAAAAGCGATGCCAAAGATGTCTACTGCTCCAAAACCTGAAGCTGCAGTCCAAGGTCTAGTTCCAACAACTGTACCGTTAACGGTCAAAGTCTTAGTTCCAAGGCCTAAACTTACCAGCACACTTATATCATTCCAAGCTGCAACATTATATGTAAATGGTAAAGTACTTGCCAAATCGACATTCCCACTACCATCAGCATTGAAGAAAAAGTCGCCGCCATATTGATAACCAGTACCTCCTGTAGTCCAAGCTCCGCCCAAGTTGAAATATCCTCCTGAACCTTGTGGAACATATAGCTTTAAGCTAAATACATAATTTCCAGAAGTGTAAGCAGAGGGAAAGGCAAGAATCATGTCATTTAAAAAGACAGATGGCCCTCCATTTTTTACATACATAGAATTATTCGCGCTACTAAATATAGAGTCACTTATAGCAGCGTCTTCAGCGCCTCCTGAGGCACCACTCCATGTTTGCCATAAAGTTGATCCTGCAACTGCCACCGTTCCTGGTACAGAATAAGCGTCGAAATTATCTGACAGAATGGTTGTTTGTGCAAAAAGCCCTAAAGGAGCAATTGCTAAAATTGTAAGTAAAGTTTTTTTCATAACATTTGTTTTTTGGTTAGGTAAAAGGTATCAATAAAAATTGGATATTTTAACATTTTTTTGGATTAACACAAATGCTATGCACTGCATATAAATTTAAAAATAAGAATATTACTGATAATTTCATGAAGACAGTTTAGTGTTTCTATTGTTTCAAGCGTGTTTGAGAATTACCTTAATTACCCATTCTCAGTTGCGCGGACTCATAATTCCGAAGTAATTCAAAATAGCTTTTTGTTTCCATTACAACTACGCCTCCCATGGTGTCGCCATAATTTGCTGGCAGCCCGCCAGAATAGACCATCATTCGACTTATAGATGCAGAAGGAACGCTTAAGTCTCCTATTATTTTCATACCATCCACCATATAAATCATGTCTCCTTTTCTTGCTCCACGGAAAACTAATGAGCCATCATCTGCAACTTTAACATCAGTTGTAAGACTTGAAACCAGTGCTTTGATATCAAAGCGGATAGCGCTTTGAGCTATTTCTTCAGAACTTAAAGTTTTGATAGGAAGGAAGCCGTTGATTAGTTTTAAACCTCGGTCTCCCGCTCCAACTATAATAGTCGGAATGTCCTGAATACTGCTGTAATAATCTATCGTTCCTGTTCTAGCGAATCCATCAATAGGAATATCTACGATTTGTGATTTCATTGTGTCGCCGTAATGGGAAACATACAATTGATACGTTCCGGCCGGCACTGCGCTCAATCGAAAGCGACCGTCTTCATCTGTTCGGGTAATATATCTTCTATCCTGATCCAATATGAATACTGAAGCAGCGTATATCGTTTCTTTCGTTTTGCCGTTTACAACGGTTCCTACGACATCTCCAAGACCACTTTGACCAAAACTTGTTCCCGCAAAAAGCAACAAGGCAATTACACTTAACTTTTTCATCTTTTCTATTTTTTAAAGGTTATTTCCTTTTAGATGATAAAAGTTTCAGTTTTCCATAAATTAATTACGAATTACGAATTACGAAATGGGAAGGCTGACTGAGCGGAGTCGAAGGCAAGGTGTTAATTCGTAATTGCCTACCCGAGGATCATTCCAGCCATTGTCGCTGAAAGCAAAGAAGCAATAGAACCTCCAATTACTGCTTTTAATCCAAATTCAGAAAGTGTTTTGCGTTGATTTGGAGCTAAGGAACCTATTCCACCAATTTGGATACCGATGGAGGCAAAATTTGCAAATCCGCAAAGCATATAAGTTGCCATGATTACAGATTTGTCATAAGTAAAATGTAAAGAATTGGCCACATTTTTCAGTTCGGCTAATTGAATATATCCTACGAATTCCGATGCAGCTAGTTTGACACCTAACAATTGCCCCATAAGCATCATGTCTTCAGTTGCAACGCCTATGAGCCACATTAAAGGTGAAAAAACAATTCCTAGAACGGTTTCTAAAGAGAATTTGGCATAAGGTGTATGTTGCGCAATTAGTTCATTTAAACCTGACCAATCTCCAATCCAACTCATGGTGTAGTTTATCATAGCAATGAAAGCGATGAATACCAAAAGCATAGCGGCCACATTAGCGGCCAATTTTAACCCTTCAGTTGTTCCAGTTGAAATAGCATCAAGGACGTTACTCCCGATTTTTTCTTTTGAAACTTGAACTTCAGTATTTATTTTTTCGGTCTGAGGATAAAGCATTTTAGCAACAACAATAGCGCCAGGAGCAGCCATAACTGATGCAGCTAACAAATGTTTCGCAAATTCTAAACGAAGAGCTGGGTCATTTCCGCCTAAGAATCCTATATAAGCGGCCAAAACTCCACCAGCAACGGTCGCCATTCCACCTACCATAACGAGCAAGATTTCACTCTTGGTCATTTTATCCAAATAGGCTTTTATCATTAAAGGAGCTTCCGTTTGACCTAGAAATATATTTCCAGCAACAGATAAACTTTCCGCTCCAGAGATGGACAAAAGCTTGGTAAGAACAATGGCTAAACCTTTGACTATTTTCTGGATTATCCCTAAATAAAATAGGAGGGACGTTAAGGCGGAGAAAAAGATAATAGTTGGCAAAACTTGAAACAAAAAGATAAATCCATAGCTTTCTATATCCATCATTCCACCTAAAAGAAATTCACTTCCTTTTTGGGTAAAATTTAAGACTAAAACGAATAGTCCCCCAACATACTCAAAACCATGTTGCACAAAAGGGACTTTTAAAACGCCAAAAGCAAGAATGATTTGAGCGAGGATTCCCAGCCCAACTGTTTTCCAATTTATTGCTCGTCTGTTTGAAGAAAAAAGATACGCGATAAACAATAAAGCCAGCATTCCCAGTAAACCTCGCAATATACTGCCGACACTCATTCCTTCACTCTTAATTAATGTTCCGCTTTTCGAAGGTTTAGCAGTTGTTTTCTCACTCACAAATGAGTATGCCTTCCCTTTGTTGACAAGAGCTAAAGTTGAATCCGAGTTTGACTTTATGGTAAATCGTGTGGTTGGCGCATTAGCACCATTTTCATATAGAAAAAGAAAATTATTTTGAATTTGGTAGTCTCCTTTTTGAATTAGACTATCTCCTGACAACTTTAATGAATAATGACCTTCCGCTAGTCGTAAAAAGTCATTTTCAGAATTTGAAACTTGCCATTTTTGCTCAATATTTTGTCCAAACAATGAACCAATTAAACAAAAAGAAACAATCAAATAGGAAAGGAAACTCTTCATAGGATTTTGCGTTTTGGCAGCCAATTTAGAAACTTTCAATAGATATTCAGCCTATGGAAAATTTTTCTTGTTTCTAAGAGGTTCTTTTATTGATTTCGTCACGAAGTTTTGAGGCCAATTCGTAATCCTCACTTTCTATTGCTGCGTTCAATTCCGCCTCAAGTTCGTCAATACTCTTCGCTTTCATCCCTTCAGCTATTTCAGGGTTTTCTGTTTCGTCATCAAAAGACATCATGTCAAGTGGATCATCACCTGATTCTGATTCATCAAGAAGAATACCAGCACTTGCTAAGATATTTTCATAAGTGTAAATTGGACTTGAAAAACGAACGCCGATTGCAACAGCGTCTGAGGTTCTGGCATCTATTTCAGTTGAAAATCCATCTTTTTCACAAACAATTTTGGCGTAGAATATCCCTTCAACTAATTTGTAAATAATGATTTCTTTTACCTCGATGCTAAAGGAAGTGGCAAAGCTTTTAAATAAATCATGAGTCAATGGACGAGTTGGAACCATTTTTTCCAATTCTATTGCAATTGCTTGAGCTTCAAACCCGCCAATAATTATAGGTAAACGTCTTTTTCCGCCAACTTCTGCCAACACAAGTGCATACGCGCCTGATTGAGTTTGGCTATAAGATAATCCTACGATTTCCAATTTTACTTTGTCCATGCTTATTTTGAGCGTTCGGATAGAGTTAAACGATAAGGGAAGCAAAGTTTGCTTCCCTAACGTATCTATAGATCAAAAATAATATTTCTTGATGAATTAATGGTTCGCTGCTTTGAATTTTTTAAATGCTTCGTTTAAACGAGGCAATACTTCAAATGCATCACCAATAACTCCATAATCAGCTGCCTTAAAGAAAGGAGCCTCAGGATCTGTATTGATAACAACAATTACCTTGGAGCCGTTCACTCCTGCCAAATGTTGAATAGCACCAGAAATTCCAGCTGCAATATATAAGTTTGGACGAATAGCAAATCCAGTTTGACCGACGTGTTCATGATGAGGTCTCCAACCAATATCGGCTACCGGACGAGAACAAGCTGTTGCTGCTCCCAAAGTTTTTGCTAAATCTTCAACCATTCCCCAGTTTTCAGGACCTTTCAATCCACGACCTGCAGAAACAACCAATTCAGCTTCTGTCAATGGAATTTCACCTTCTGGAATTTTTGTTTCTAAAACTTTTACTTTAATATCTCCAACTGATCCGTCAAATGCTTCTACTGAACAATCTGAACCAGTTACTTCCGGTTGAATACTGTTTGGTAAAAGAGAAATAATTTTCACATCAGAGTTAACTTTTACTGTTCCAAAAGCTTTTCCTGAGAAAACATTCACTTTACAAGTAAAATCACCACCCATTTCTGGAAGAGCAATTGCCCCTGAAACAAGTCCTGCTTTTAATTTTACAGAAAGACGAGGTGCAACTGATTTTGCAACCAAATCATGAGAAAAAACAATGATTTTTGCTCCGACAGAGCTCGCAGCTGCGGCAACTAATTTTGTCAACTGTTGTGCATCATCAGCTTTCGCATTTCTGTCGATCATTACTTTCGATGCTCCATATTGACCTAATTTGGCCAAGTCTGCATCGGACGCTGAACCAGCAGTAACCACTGCTACTTCACCTAATTTTTTACCATACGTTACCACTTCCATGGCACTTTTGCCAATTCCGTGATCTGAGTTTACATATACTAATATCATATCTTTTTTTATTTTGTCGCTTGCTTTCGACTACGCTCAATCAGCGCTATAAATCCGAGGGCTGAGCGGAGTCGAAGTCCGACTATTAAATAACTTTCGCTTCGTTGTGTAATAAATTCACCAATTCATCCATATTTTCTGGGTCAATCAGCTTTACTGCCGATTTAGCATTTGGTGTGTCATAAGAAACAAAAGCAGTCAACATGTCAAATGCAACTGGTGCAACAACCGTCAACGGTTTTGTTCTCGCCGCCATAATTCCTCGCATGTTTGGAATTCGTTGTTCCGCCATTCCTTTAGCGCATGATGCAACAAATGGAGTATCAACTTGAACTACTTGAACACCACCTGTAACTTCACGTTCCATTGTAGCAGTGTTTCCACTCATATCCAATTTGGCTGCTAAGGAAACAAACGGTAAATCCATCGCTTCGGCAATCATACCTCCAACTTGTGATCCGTTATAGTTTATAGTTTCTTTTCCCGTCAATACCATATCAAAACCATTTTCTTTTGCATAGTTTGCAATCTGCATGGCTGTATAATATGCATCCGTTGGTTCAGCATCGATTCGAACAGCGTCGTCAGCACCTATAGCCAATGCCTTGCGGATAATTGCATCATCTCCTGCTGTTCCAACTGTGATAATCGTTACATTTCCACCGTTTGCTTCTTTCAATTCTAATGCACGAACCAAGGCGTACCATTCGTCGTATGGATTAACAATAAATTGAACGCCATTTTCATCAAACTGAGTATTCCCAGAAGAGAAGGCGATTTTTGATGTGGTATCAGGAGCTTTACTGATACAAACCAATATTTTCATCTTGAATGTTTTTTCGTAAAAAAATAGACTGTAAAAGTAACAATCTTTAGTGGAATTAAGTTTTGACCAACAACTTTTTTATTTTATATTTCATTATGCGTGCCTAGTAAAGAAGTTTGCTTTTGGCTATTGGCTATTGGCTGTTAGCATTGTATTGCCAGCAGCCAATAGCCAAACGTCAATAGCCGAAATAAAAAAACTCTATTTCCACTTGCACCTTAACGCCTTAAAAACTAATTTTGGCTCGCCTTTATTTGGCTTAAAAGATTTAGAAAATGAAAACGGTACAATTCAGAGAAGCACTAAGAGAAGCCATGAATGAGGAAATGCGTCGCGATGAGAACGTGTTTTTAATGGGTGAAGAAGTTGCTGAATACAATGGAGCTTATAAGGTTTCTCAAGGAATGTTGGATGAATTCGGAGCTAAAAGAGTTATCGATACACCTATTGCTGAACTTGGTTTTGCTGGTATTGCTGTTGGAGCATCCATGAATGGTTTACGACCAATCGTTGAATTCATGACTTGGAACTTTGCAATTTTAGCTGCAGATCAAATTATCAATAGTGCTGCTAAAATGATGCAGATGTCCGGTGGTCAATTCCATTGTCCTATAGTTTTTAGAGGAGGAAATGGTACTGCTGGTCAATTGGGAGCAACCCATTCACAAAGTTTTGAAGCATTTTACGCGCACGTGCCTGGATTGAAAGTTATTACTCCATCGAATCCTTATGATGCGAAAGGTTTGTTGAAAGCAGCTATTCGTGATAATGATCCAGTTGTTTTCTTGGAATCTGAGAAAATGTATGGAGACAAAGGTGAAATTCCAGAAGGAGAATATATCATTCCAATAGGTGTTGCTGATGTAAAAAGAAAAGGAACAGATGTGACTATCGTGACATTTGGTAAAATAATAAAGGTAGCTTTCGAAGCTGCTGAGGCGCTGGAAAAAGAGGGTATTTCTTGCGAAATAATCGATTTGAGAACAATTCGGCCTCTTGATTACGCATGTGTCGTGGAATCTGTTAAGAAAACTAACCGTTGTGTTGTACTAGAAGAGTCTTGGCCATTGGCTTCAATATCTTCTGAGATTTCTTATCACTTGCAACGTTATGCATTCGATTATTTAGATGCGCCTGTTATGCGTGTTACACAAACAGACACACCATTTGCTTTTTCACCAACTTTGATTGATGAGGCTTTGCCAAATGTGGAGCGTTTAGTTAAAGCTGTGAAAAGTACTTTGTATAGAGATTAGAATAAAAATAATATAAAACATAAAAGGATGGAGCTGGCTTCATCCTTTTTTTTGTTCAGTGTTTTTAGAGAAGTGTTGTTTTTATATGTTACCAGCGGATAAATTGAATCATTCGTTATTTAATTTGTTCACGTCTAAGGTTATTAATATGAAAACTAAACTAACTTTAATTTCTGCATACAATTTTCGAATTATACTATTCATTTTAATCTTACAGCCTCATATTACCTTTTCTCAAAATGAGTATTTTGAGTTGGGAGCATTATGGCATCATCAATATACATCTTTTTTCTTTCCTGACGGATATTCTAAAACGTTTGTCAATGGAAGTCAAATGGTTGCTGGTGTTCAATCTGTAAAGCTGAGTGGAGAATATTCGGCAAAGGTACAAACTAGCCCAACTACCTATTATTACACTGGTATAGTTCCTTTGCCTGATCTATACATGCGGAGTTCAAATGATAGTGTTTTCATTTTTCGAGAAGGAGCATTTCATTTAGCATACAAAACAAATGCAGTAGTTGGAGAAGTTTGGGATCTTGGTCCAAATGCAAATTATCCAAATGTACAAGACAATCGTTCTTATTTAAGAGTCGATTCAGTTTATTACAAAAATGTCAATGGAGAAAATTTAAGGCATTTAAATACAAAAGCGTGTTATGCAAATGGTTCTGATTTGCCTGTATTTGGCAGTTCTCATGCTCCATATTTGTATCCTTTATATCAAGGAGTTTTTAATGAGAAATATGGACCTGAAAAAAACTTTAGGGAAATGCAGTATGTAGGTTTCGCAGAAACTAATTTGATTATAGAGTATTATTAAAATCAGTTCCTTTGTTATGAATCAGATAGCACAGTGCAACTTAGTGTAATCCCTAATGTTGATTGCTTTCAACAAGTGTATTTAGGTCAAGACGAAAAAGAGGCAGAATTATTGATTGTTTCGCCAAACCCTTCAAATGGTGTTTTTGAATTTAAGAATCTCGCCAGCACAGAAATAGAGTTAACGATCAGTAACTCACAAGGTCGAATTATTTTTGTTGAGAAAAGCATAGGTGGTTTTAAGGTTGATTTAACTGCACAATCTTCAGGCACATATATCGCTAATATTAGTTCAGATAGTTCCATTCAAACGATTCGTTTGGTGAAAATGTAAATTCCTAATCCACTATTTTTGATTAGATAATCATAATTGAGTTTAACCGCTGTAGCGTTATTTGTAAAGGTGTTTTAGATGGAGGTTTTCTTCTGTGATTTAACACGATTTTCACCTAATTATTTGCTTCTCAACAAATCAATGTGAAAAAAATGCACTTTTTTCAGTGCTGCTCTTGGTTTCTAAAATTAATCTCCTATCTTTGCACCCCTCAAAGAGTGTTTTGGGATGTTTTATTATTAATTAAAGTTAACGTTTTTACAGTATGCCAACGATTCAACAGTTAGTGCGAAAAGGCAGAACAGCAGTGGTTAAAAAGAGCAAGTCAGCAGCACTTGATTCTTGCCCACAGCGTAAAGGGGTATGTGTGCGTGTGTACACCACTACTCCTAAGAAACCAAACTCAGCTATGCGAAAGGTAGCAAGGGTACGATTGACCAATGGAAAAGAGGTCAATGCGTATATTGGTGGTGAAGGTCATAATTTACAAGAACACAGTTTAGTGTTAGTGCGTGGAGGAAGAGTTAAAGATCTTCCAGGTGTGAGATATCACATCGTCCGTGGTGCTGAAGATACTGCTGGAGTTGAGGGAAGAACTCAACGTCGTTCTAAGTATGGAACAAAAAGACCTAAGAAATAATTAAATAAAGCTTTCAGACAATGAGAAGAAGAAAAGCCAAAAAGATTGCCATCCTTCCGGATCCAAGATTCAAGGAGGAAATGGTAACTAAGTTCGTTAACAACTTAATGTTGGACGGTAAGAAAAGTTTAGCATTTAAAATATTCTATGATGCCATAGACATAGTAGATGCCAAAATCGAAGACCAAGATGGTTTAGATGTATGGAAAAAAGGATTAGAAAATATTACACCATCAGTTGAGGTTCGTTCTCGTCGTGTAGGTGGAGCAACTTTCCAAATTCCTACTCCAGTTCGTGAAGGAAGAAAACAATCACTTGGAATGAAGTGGATGATTGGATATTCACGTAAGAGAAATGAAAAAACAATGGCGCAACGTCTAGCAGCAGAGATCATCGCATCTTCGAAAGAAGAAGGAGCGGCTTTCAAAAAGAAAGAAGATACATTGCGTATGGCTGAAGCCAATAAAGCATTCTCACATTTTAGATTTTAATTAGAAATGGCAAGAGACTTAAAATATACAAGAAACATCGGTATTGCTGCCCACATTGATGCGGGTAAAACAACAACTACTGAGCGTATCCTTTACTATGGTGGTGTAAATCACAAAATTGGTGAAGTTCACGACGGTGGAGCAACTATGGACTGGATGGAGCAAGAACAAGAACGTGGTATTACCATTACTTCTGCTGCTACAACCTTGACATGGAAATACCGTAACCAAAATTACCACGTTAATATTATTGACACACCAGGACACGTTGACTTTACAGTTGAGGTGAATCGTTCGTTAAGAGTATTGGATGGTTTGGTATTCTTATTTTCAGCAGTTGATGGTGTTGAACCACAATCTGAAACTAACTGGAGATTGGCAAACAACTATAACGTTCCAAGAATTGGTTTCGTTAATAAAATGGACCGTCAAGGTGCAGATTTCTTGAAAGTGTGTAAGCAAGTGAAAGAAATGTTGGGAAGTCATGCTTTACCATTACAAATCAATATCGGTGCTGAAGATGATTTCAAAGGTGTTGTTGATTTGATCAATTTCCGCGGAATTACTTGGAATGAAGAAGATTTAGGAATGACTTTCCAAGAAATTGACATTCCAGCAGATGTATTAGAAGAAGCAACAATGTTGCGTGAGCAATTGCTTGAAGCTGTTGCTGAATTCGATGATACATTGATGGAGAAATATTTCGTTGATCCAGAATCTTTAACAGAAAGAGAAATTCTTGATGCATTGCGTGAAGCGACTATCTCTGGGAAAGTTGTTCCAATGATGTGTGGTTCTGCCTTTAAAAACAAAGGTGTTCAAGCAATGTTGGATATGGTAATGGAAATCCTTCCTTCACCAATGGACGTTGGTTCTATCGATGGAATTGATCCAAAAACAGATTTGCCTACTTCACGTAAGCCATCAGTTACTGAACCATTCGCAGGATTAGCATTTAAAATTGCAACCGATCCTTTTGTTGGTCGTTTGTGTTTCGTAAGAGCTTACTCGGGAGTTTTGCCTGCAGGATCTTATGTATACAATACGCGTTCAAATAATAAGGAACGTATTTCTCGTATCTTCCAAATGCACGCTAACAAACAAAATCAAATTGATGAGTTAGGAGCAGGAGATATTGGTGCGGTTGTTGGATTTAAAGATATCCGTACAGGAGATACTCTTTGTGCTGAAAATGCACATATTGTTTTGGAATCTATGGACTTCCCAGATCCAGTTATCGGGATTTCTATTGAGCCTAAAACTCAAGCAGATCAAGATAAATTGGGTATAGGTTTGGCTAAATTGGCTGAAGAAGATCCAACTTTCCAAGTGCATACTGATGACGAATCAGGACAAACAATTATCTCAGGAATGGGTGAGTTACACTTGGATATCATTGTAGACCGTTTACGTCGTGAGTTTAAAGTAGAAGTTAATCAAGGTGAGCCTCAAGTTACATACCGAGAAGATCTTACTACATCAGTTGATCACCGTGAAGTTTACAAAAAACAGTCAGGTGGTCGTGGTAAATTTGCCGACATCGTTGTTTTAATTGAACCTCAAGACGATCCGGAAAAAACAGGATTGGAATTTATTACTACCATCAAAGGTGGTTCTATTCCAAGAGAATTTATTCCTTCAGTTGAGAAAGGTTTCAAAGAATCAATGAAAAATGGTGTATTAGCTGGATTCCCTGTTGAAGCGATGAAAGTTACATTGACTGATGGTTCATTCCATGCGGTCGATTCAGATGCATTATCATTTGAGATTTGTGCCAAAATGGCATATAGAGCTGCAATGAAAAAAGCATCTCCTATTTTATTGGAGCCTATCATGAAAATGGAAGTAGTTACTCCTGAAATAAACATGGGTGATATTGTTGGTGACCTTAACCGTCGTCGAGGATTGATGAAAGGAATGGATGATAGAGCAGGAGCGAAAGTATTGAAAGCTGATGTTCCTCTTTCAGAGATGTTTGGTTATGTAACTCAGTTACGTACGATTTCATCTGGACGCGCAACATCGTCAATGGAATTCTCTCACTACGCAGAAGCACCTAAAAGTGTTGCTGAAGCAGTAGTTGCAAAAATGAATGGAAAAGTTACCGCTTAATTTTAAGAAATGAGCCAGAAAATTAGAATCAAATTAAAGTCGTACGATCACAACTTAGTTGACAAGTCGGCAGAGAAAATTGTTAAAACTGTAAAAGCTACAGGTGCTGTTGTTAGTGGACCAATTCCATTACCAACTCACAAGAGAATTTACACAGTATTAAGATCGCCACACGTAAATAAAAAAGCACGTGAGCAATTCGAACTTTGCGCTTACAAGCGTTTGTTGGATATCTACTCTTCTTCAGCGAAGACAGTAGATGCGCTTATGCGTTTAGAGTTGCCTAGTGGGGTTGACGTAGAGATTAAAGTTTAAGTAAGTTTAATAATTAATAAATAAAGTATGCCAGGAATTATAGGTCGAAAAATCGGCATGACTAGCATCTACAGTGCCGAGGGTAAGGCAATGCCATGCACAGTGATAGAAGCTGGTCCTTGCGTCGTTACACAAGTAAAGACACAAGATCGAGACGGTTACGAGGCAGTTCAAATTGGGTTTGGAGAGCGTAAAGAAAAAAACACTCCAAATGCACTAAAAGGACACTTCAAGAAAGCAAACACAACTCCAAAGTCAAGATTGGCTGAGTTTAAAGGCTTTGAAAACGTAAACCTTGGAGACATCATTAATGTTGATGTTTTCGAAGAAGGTGAATTCGTTGATGTAGTAGGAACTTCCAAAGGAAAAGGTTTCCAAGGGGTAGTGAAACGTCATAATTTTGCTGGTGTGGGTCAAGCGACACACGGTCAGCATAATAGACTTCGTGCACCAGGAGCAATTGGAGCTTGTTCTTACCCTGCTCGTGTATTCAAAGGAATGCGAATGGGAGGTCAAATGGGAAACAAACGTGTGATGATGGAAAACCTTCAAGTATTGAAAGTTATGACAGACAGAAACATGATTGTAATTAAAGGTTCTATCCCAGGAGCCAAAGGTTCAACCGTATTAATTGAGAAATAATGGAAGTAAAGGTATTTGACGCAACAGGAAAAGCGACTTCTAAAAAAGTAACTCTTTCGGAAGGAATCTTTGGTATTGAGCCAAATCAACACGCTATCTATTTAGATGTTAAGCAACACTTGGCTAACAAACGTCAAGGAACGCATAAGGCTAAAGAAAGAGCTGAGATTCAGGGTTCTACTAGAAAGATCAAAAAACAAAAAGGAACTGGTGGTGCCCGTGCGGGTAGTATCAAGTCTGGTACTCGTGTAGGTGGTGGTCGTATCTTCGGACCTCGTCCAAGAAACTATCACTTCAAATTAAATGTAAAACTTAAAAGATTAGCGCGTAAGTCTGCTTTTGCTGTTCAAGCAAAAAATGATGGCCTAATGGTTATGCAAGATTTGGAAATGACTGCACCAAAGACTCAAGAGTTTAAAGCAATGTTGGCTAATTTGAAATTAGAAAACCAAAAAGTATTGTTGATTCTTGGATCTAAAAATGACAATGTATACTTCTCTTCAAGAAATTTAGGAAAAGTGAAAGTTGTTACTGCTGATTCTTTTAATACATATGATGTATTGAATGCACGTAAAGTGGTTATGGCAGAGAGTTCTTTAGAAATTATCGAAAAGATTCTTAATTAATTCAAGATGAAGACAATTATCAAAAAGCCTATCATTACAGAAAAAGCGACAATGGCGAGCGAAAAGCAAAACCGTTTCACTTTTGTAGTTGATAAAGGGGCTAACAAAATCGAAATAAAAAAAGCTGTCGAGAACATGTACGGTGTTCAAATCACGAAAGTTCGTACAATGACGTATGGCGGCGGGAAATCCTCGGTGAAGTACACCAACAAAGGTATCGTTGAGCAACCTAGCAATCCTTGGAAAAAGGCAATTGTGACAGTAGCAGAAGGAGAAACGATTGATTTATTTAATAATTTTTAAGTAATTAAAACTAATGGGTCTTAAAAAATTCAAGCCTACAACTCCAGGGCAAAGACACAAGATTAACAGTACCTATTCTGAGGTAACTACCAACGTTCCTGAAAAGAGCTTGGTAGCTGGCAAGAAAAGATCTGGAGGTCGGAACAATGACGGTAGAATGACCATGCGTTATATTGGAGGTGGTCACAAGCAAAAATACCGAATCATTGACTTTAAAAGAGACAAGCAGGATATTCCAGCTACGGTTAAAACGATCGAATATGATCCAAACCGTACTGCGCGTATCGCTTTGTTGTTCTATGCTGACGGAGAGAAACGTTATATCATTGCACCGGATGGATTGAAGGTAGGTGATACAGTTGTTTCTGGAAAAACAGCAGCTCCCAATGTTGGAAATACACTTCTTTTGAGTGATATTCCACTTGGTACAGTAATTCATAACATTGAATTGACACCTGGTAAAGGTGGAGCAATCGCTCGTGGTGCGGGAACGTACGCACAACTTAACGCTCGCGATGGTCGTTATGCATCAATCAAAATGCCGTCTGGTGAAATCAGACTTATTTTGCAAACATGTATGGCTACAATCGGTTCTGTTTCGAACTCTGAACATAACTTGGTAGTTTCCGGTAAAGCTGGTCGCTCTCGTTGGTTAGGTCGTCGTCCACGTGTTCGTGGTGTAGTTATGAATCCAGTCGATCACCCAATGGGTGGTGGTGAGGGTCGTAACTCTGGTGGTCACCCAAGATCTCGAAATGGTATTCCTGCTAAAGGATACAAAACTAGAGACAAGAAAAAATATTCAGATAAGTTAATCGTCGAAAGAAGAAAAAAATAAGTAGAGTATGAGTCGTTCGTTGAAAAAACCACCGTTTGTTCATTACAAGTTAATGATAAGAGTGGACGAAGCACAAGCATCGAGTAGTAAAGCAGTGATCAAGACTTGGTCAAGAGCTTCTACTATTACGCCAGACTTCGTAGGATTAACTTTTGCCGTTCACAACGGGAATAAGTTTATTCCAGTTTATGTTACTGAGAACATGGTAGGACACAAGTTAGGTGAGTTTTCACCTACACGAAATTTCCGTGGCCATGGAGGGAACAAGAAAGATAAAAAAAGATAGATTTTAAATAGCAAATATCATGGGTGCTAGAAAAAGACTAAGAGCAGAAAGTATAAAGGAAGACAACAAGTCAATCGCATTTGCGAAATTGAATGACTCTCCTATAACTGCAAGAAAGATGAGATTGGTTGCTGACCTTGTAAGAGGTGTTGAGGTAAACAAAGCTCTAAACATATTGCAGTACAATTCAAAAAATGCCTCAAAAAGTTTAAGTACATTATTGCGTTCAGCAATCGCGAACTGGGAACAGAAAAATGAAGGTAAGAATATTGAAGAAGAGAACTTAATAGTTCGTTCTATTGAAGTAGGTGGAGGCGCAATGTTAAAGCGTATCCAAGCTGCTCCACAAGGTAGAGCACATAGAATTAGAAAGAGATCAAATCACGTAACCATCACCATTGATGGAACCAAATAAGAAATAGAAAATGGGACAAAAAGCAAATCCAATTGGAAATAGATTAGGTTTCATCCACGGATGGGATTCTAACTGGTACGGTGGTGATAATTACGGTGAGAAAATCGTTGAGGATGATAAAATTCGCAAATACTTGAACGCTCGTTTGTCGAGAGCAAGTATCGCAAGAATTATCATCGAGCGTACACTTAAATTAGTTACCGTTACTATCAACACGGCTCGTCCAGGTGTTATCATCGGGAAAGGCGGTCAAGAAGTTGACAAACTAAAAGAAGAATTAAAGAAGTTGACGAAAAAAGAGATTCAAATCAACATTTTCGAGGTGAAACGTCCAGAATTGGATGCTCGATTAGTGGCTGATGGTATCGCTCGTCAATTGGAGGCACGTATTTCGTTTAGACGTGCAATCAAAATGTCTATAGCAAGCACTATGCGTATGGGAGCAGAAGGAATCAAAGTTAAGATTTCCGGACGTTTGAATGGCGCAGAAATGGCTCGCTCAGAGATGTACAAGGATGGACGTACTCCGTTACATACGTTCAGAGCTGACATCGATTATGCTCTTTCTGAAGCGCATACTACTTACGGTCGATTGGGAATCAAAGTGTGGATTTGCAAAGGCGAAGTGTATGGTAAGAGAGATCTTTCACCAAACATTGGAATGACAAACGCTAAAGGAGGCAACTCTCAAGGTGGTGGTAATCGTCGTCCAGGTGGAGGTCCAGGCATGAAAAGAAAGAAGAAGTAAGAACAAGGTAAAAGTCTAAAAAGATGTTACAACCAAAAAGAACCAAATTTAGAAGAGTTCAAAAAGGACGAAATACAGGTATGGCCCACAGAGGTAGTACAATTGCTTTCGGATCATTTGGATTGAAAACTTTGGAGCCAGGATGGATCACATCACGCCAGATCGAAGCGTCTCGTATTGCGGTAACCCGTTTTATGAAACGTGAAGGAAAAGTGTGGATTCGTATTTTCCCTGACAAACCAGTTACCTCTAAACCAGCGGAAGTACGTATGGGTAAAGGTAAAGGTGCTCCAAGTCACTGGGTAGCTGTAGTTAAACCAGGCCGTATTTTATTTGAAGCGGACGGTGTTCCTTACGAAGTAGCTCAAGAAGCTCTTCGATTGGCAGCTCAGAAAATGCCGGTGAAGTGTAAATTCATTGTTCGCAATGATTATGTTAAACCAGTAGGTAAATAAGAAAAGTAATGAAACAAGAAGAAATCAACAAGCTTTCTGACAAGGACGTTCAAACTAACATTTCAAATTTATCAGAGAAATTGATGAAGACGAAATTGGCACATGGCGTTTCTCCTATGGAGAACCCAATCCAAATTCGAGGAATGAGAAGAACAATCGCTCGTTTGAAAACTGAATTAACAAAACGTGAAGCGGCGGCAACTGCTAAAGCATAATTCTAGATAAGATGGAAGAAAAGCGTAATTTAAGAAAAGACCGAGTAGGTATAGTAACCAGCGATAAAATGGACAAGTCTATCGTCGTTGCAGTGGAAAGAAGGGTAAAGCACCCTAAATATGGAAAATTCGTTAAGAAAACTTCCAAATTTTTCGCGCATGATGAGAAGAACGAGTGCAACGTAGGTGATACCGTTCGGATTATGGAAACCAGACCTTTGAGTAAATTGAAGAACTGGAGATTAGTAGAAATTGTCGAAAAAGCTAAATAATTTTTAGTAATGATACAACAAGAATCAAGACTTGCAGTAGCAGACAACTCAGGAGCAAAAACTGTTTTGGTAATCCGCGTATTAGGTGGAACAAAACGTCGTTATGCATCCGTAGGAGATAAAATTGTCGTTGCTGTTAAGAGTGCAATGCCCTCTGGAGCTGTTAAAAAAGGACAGGTTGCCAAGGCGGTAATTGTAAGAACCAAAAAAGAAGTACGTCGTGCTGATGGTTCTTACATTCGATTTGATGATAACGCTTGCGTTATATTGAATCCAACGGGAGAAATGAGAGGAACCCGTATTTTTGGACCAGTTGCTCGTGAGCTACGTGAAAACAACTTTATGAAGATTGTTTCATTGGCTCCCGAAGTACTTTAAAATAGTAAATCATGCAAAAGAAATTACATATTAAAGTAGGCGACACCGTTAAGGTATTAGCAGGTGAAGCATTAGGCCAAGAAGGAAAAGTTCTAACGGTTGATCGTAAATCATTACGTGCATCTGTGGAAGGCTTGAAAATGATCAAGAAACACAGCAAACCAAGTGCAGCAGATCCTCAAGGTGGAATCGTAGAGAAAGAAGGAACAATTCACATTTCTAACTTAATGTTAGTAGTGAAAGGTGAAGCTTCTCGTACGGGACGTAAATTGAACAAAGACGGAAAATTAGTCCGTTTTTCTAAAAAATCAGGAGAGGAGATCAAGTAATGAGTACACAACCAAGAATGAAGGAAATGTACAGTGCTGAGATTATTCCAGCATTGACGAAAAAATTTGAGTACAAATCAGTAATGAGAGTACCTAGATTGACGAAAATTGTATTGAGCCAAGGTATGGGTGAAGCTGTTGCTGACAAGAAATTGATCGACACAGCTGCTGAAGAATTGTCAAGAATTGCTGGTCAAAAAGCAATAACTACAATTTCTAAGAAAGATATCTCAAACTTCAAGTTGAGAAAAGGAATGCCAATTGGAACAAAAGTTACTCTTCGTGGAGATAAAATGTACGAATTCTTAGATCGTTTGATCTCTGTGGCTTTGCCAAGAACTCGTGACTTCCGTGGAATTAACCCAAAAGGATTTGATGGTCGTGGAAACTTTAACTTAGGTGTTAAAGAACATATCATCTTCCCAGAAATAGATATCGACAAAACTAACCGCATCTTAGGTATGGACATTACATTTGTAACTACAGCCAATACAGATGAAGAAGGTAATGCTTTGTTGGATGCATTTGGATTCCCATTCATTAAAAAATAAGAAGAAATGGCAAAAGAATCAATGAAAGCGCGTGAGCGCAAAAGAGAAAGAATGGTAGCTCGTGACAGTGCAAAACGTGCTGAGTTAACAAAAGTCTTGAAATCAAGTGACACATCTGATGAAGCTGTACAAGCGAAATGGGATGCAATGATGGCTATCCAAAAGTTGCCTGCAAATGGATCGAAAGTGCGTTTGCACAATCGTTGTGGTTTGACAGGTCGACCAAGAGGATATATGCGTCAGTTCGGTATTTCAAGGGTGACTTTCCGTGAAATGGCACTTGATGGGAAAATCCCAGGAGTGAAAAAAGCGAGTTGGTAATTTATTAAATAGGAAAATATTATGACAACAGATCCTATAGCAGATTTTTTAACCCGTATCCGTAACGCAAGTTCGGCTGGGTTGAAAGTTGTAGAAATCCCTGCTTCAAACACAAAGAAAGCGATGACGCAAATTTTGTTTGATCAAGGATACATCTTGAACTATAAGTTCGAAGATGATGATAAACAAGGTATGATTAAAATCGCTTTGAAGTACAATCCTTCTACGAAGGTTCCAGCAATCACAAAATTGCAAAGAGCTTCTCGTCCAGGATTAAGAAAGTATAGTAGCTCAACTGAAATGCCTCGTGTATTGAATGGTTTGGGTATTGCTATCGTTTCTACTTCTCATGGTGTTATCACCAACAAACAAGCGAAACAAGAAAACGTAGGTGGCGAAGTACTTTGCTACGTATATTAATCTTTAACAAGAAGTAAAAATGTCAAGGATAGGTAAATCCCCAGTAAACATCCCGAGTGGAGTAGAAGTAAAAGTGAACGGTACGATTGTTACCGTTAAGGGACCTAAAGGCGAACTAACTCAAGAATTGGATTCTTGCGTTACTTTGTCGATTGAAGATGGAACCATCACTTTTAGCCGCGAATCAGACGCCCCTAATCACCGTGCAAAACATGGTTTGTATCGTTCTTTAGTGAACAATATGATTATTGGTGTTTCGGAAGGGTTCAAAAAGGAATTAGAAGTAATTGGAGTAGGTTTCCGTGCAACAGCAACGGGTCAAATGTTAGATTTGGCTTTAGGATACTCTCACCCAATTGTGATGAACATTCCTAGTGAAATTAAGGTATCTGCAGATACTCAAAAGGGTAAGGCTCCAGTGATTACATTGGAATCATACGATAAACAACTTTTGGGTCAGGTCGCTGCCAAGATTCGTTCCCTCCGTAAACCAGAACCATACAAAGGAAAAGGTGTGAGATTCTTAGGTGAAGAAATCAGAAGAAAAGCTGGAAAAGCTGCAGGTAAAAAATAATTAATTTCATGAAATCATGGCATTTAGCAAATTAAAAAGAAGAGCAAAAATCAAAAGAAGAATCCGTAAGAAAATTACTGGTACTTCTAAAACGCCTCGTCTTTCTGTGTTCCGTAGTAACAAACAAATCTACGCACAGATCATCGACGATTCAAAAGGTGTTACATTGGCGTCCGCCTCTACATTCAAAAACAAAGCTGCTGAGAAGAAAAACAAGTCTGAGCAAGCACAAGTTGTAGGGAAAGAATTAGCCGAAAAAGCAATCAAAGCCGGAGTTGAATCAGTTGTGTTTGATCGCAACGGGTATTTATACCACGGTAGAGTAAAATCATTGGCTGACTCAGCAAGAGAAGGCGGTTTAAAATTTTAAGAAATGGCAGGAAAATTAAACAATAGAGTAAAATCTGCTGATATCGAACTTAAAGATAAGTTGGTATCAATAAACCGTGTGACTAAAGTTACAAAAGGAGGACGTACATTCTCTTTCTCTGCAATTGTTGTAGTTGGTGATGAAAACGGAATCGTAGGTCACGGTTTAGGAAAAGCGAAAGAAGTAACTGAAGCTATTACTAAAGGCATCGACGATGCGAAAAAGAATTTAATTCGTGTTCCGATTTTAAGAGGTACTGTACCACACATGCAAAAAGCAAAATATGGTGGTGCTGAGATTCTTTTGAAACCAGCTTCTGAAGGTACAGGTGTTATCGCCGGTGGCGCGATGCGTGCTGTATTGGAGAGCGTTGGAGTTCATAATGTATTGGCAAAATCTCAAGGTTCGTCTAACCCACATAACGTGGTTAAAGCGACTATCGAAGCATTGTCAAACATGAGAGACGCAGTTACCGTAGCGAAACAAAGAGGTATTAGTTTGGATAAAGTATTTAACGGTTAATAGTATACACAATGGCTACAATAAAAATTAAGCAAGTGAGAAGCGCTATTAATCGCCCAGCTGACCAAAAAGCTACGATTAAAGCGTTAGGATTTAGAAAGTTGAATCAGATTGTTGAAAAAGAATCTAATCCACAAATCCTAGGAATGATCAATAAGGTACAACATCTACTTGAAGTAGTTAAGTAGAATAAAAAAACGGATTTAACATGAGTTTACATAATTTAACTCCAGCTAAAGGTTCGGTAAAAAGTTCAAAAAGAATCGCGCGTGGTCAAGGATCAGGGCACGGTGGAACTTCGACTCGAGGGCATAAAGGAGCAAAATCAAGATCAGGTTACAGCAAGAAAGTAGGTTTCGAAGGAGGTCAAATGCCTTTGCAACGACGAGTGCCTAAATTTGGCTTTAAAAATATCAACAGAGTTGAGTATAAAGCAATCAATTTAGACATCATTCAGTCGTTAATCGACAGAAAAAATGTAACTGAAATTACACCAGAGGTGTTAAAAGAAAATGGACTAGTAGGTAACAATGAGTTAGTGAAAATCCTTGGTAGAGGTGAATTGAAAACCAAAATTGACATTACCGCACACAAGTTTTCTCAAACTGCAAAAGCAACTATTGAGGCTCAAGGTGGGAATTGTTCGGAAATCTAATTAACTTTGCCAACATTTTTTTAAAGAATGAAACGTTTTATACAGAATATTAAGAACATCTGGAAAGTAGAAGAGCTAAGAAAAAGAATCATCTTTACCTTAGCCCTTATACTTGTTTACAGAATTGGGTCGTTTATAATTTTACCAGGCGTAGATTACGCGGCACTGGAAAGAGCACAAGCTGCGGGAGATCAAAACGCCCTAGAAACGCTACTTTCCTTGTTCTCTGGTGGTGGATTTACCAATGCCTCAATAATGGCATTAGGTATCATGCCATACATTAGTGCGTCGATCATTATGCAATTATTGGGTATGGCAGTTCCTGCTGTCCAAAAAATGCAGAATGAAGGCGAGTCTGGTAGAAAGCGAATCAATAACTATACACGTATCCTTACAATTGTTATTTGTGCATTACAAGCTCCAGGCTATCTTGGACTCTATGTGCAAAGCAAGGGAGCATTACCAGTTGACGCTGGAACATTCTGGTGGGCACAAACCATCATTGTTTTAGTCGCAGGTGCTATGTTCGCAGTTTGGTTAGGTGAGCGTATTACAGATAATGGAATCGGAAATGGTATATCGTTATTGATTACCGTAGGAATCCTATCTCGTTTACCAGGAGCATTTACAGCTGAATTCGGTTTAGCTATGTCTTCAGGTAACTTGATTAAAATTCTTTTGGAAATCGTAGCATTTATGCTAGTAGTATTAGTAACTGTCCTCATTGTGCAGGGCGTTCGAAAGGTTCCTTTGAACACAGCGAAGAAAGTCGTTGGTTCAAGAGAAGTGGACGATCAAGGTGCTCGTAACTACTTACCGATTAAAGTAAATGCAAGTGGTGTAATGCCAATCATCTTTGCTCAAGCAATTATGACAATTCCAGTAATGATGTTTGCCGGTGGGGAAGGTGGATTTATCCAACGAACTTTAGGTGATGTATATGGAGTTAGTTACAATGTCTTATTGGCAGTTTTGATTATCGTCTTCACCTACTTCTATACAGCTATTATGATTAACCCACGGAAAATTGCCGATGATTTGAAAAAATCAGGTGGATTTATCCCAGGTGTTCGTCCAGGAGAAGAAACAGCGGATTACATTGATACATTAGTGTCAAGAATTACATTCCCAGGATCTTTGTTCCTTGCGATTATCGCAATCATTCCTGCCATTGCAAAATTGGCTGGTGTAAATGATGCTTTCGCAATGTTCTTTGGAGGTACATCATTGTTGATTATGGTTGGTGTTGTTTTGGATACTTTACAACAAATCGAGTCTTACTTGTTGAATAGACATATGGACGGTTTGATGGAAGGTTCTAAAATCAGAGGTAGAAGAACACAAGGTGAATTATCAGGATTTTAAAAAATGGCAAAACAAGCATCAATAGAACAAGACGGAGTGATTATCGAGGCACTTTCAAACGCTATGTTTAGAGTAGAGTTGGAAAATGGTCACGTAATTACAGCGCATATTTCAGGTAAAATGAGAATGTTTTACATTAAAATTTTACCTGGTGATAAAGTGAAAGTTGAGATGTCTCCTTACGATTTGTCGAAAGGGAGAATATCATTTAGATACAAATAGGTGAAAACCTAAAATGAAAGAAAATGAAAGTTAGAGCTTCAGTAAAAAAGAGATCTGTAGATTGTAAGATCGTTAAGAGAAAAGGGCGGGTTTATGTTATAAACAAAAAGAACCCGAAGTTGAAACAAAGACAAGGGTAATTTAAAAAGATATGGCAAGAATCGCAGGTATAGATTTACCAAAAAACAAGAGAGGTGTAATCGGATTGACGTACATCTATGGAATCGGTAGAAGTAACGCTAAGAAAATTCTTAGTGAAAGCAAAATCGACGAAAACGTAAAAGTTCAAGATTGGGATGATGACCAGTTGTCATTAATCCGTAACGCGGTGAACGAAATTAAAGTAGAAGGTGCTTTGCGTTCTGAAGTACAAACGAACATCAAACGTTTGATGGATATCGGTTGTAACAGAGGAATCAGACACCGTGCTGGTTTACCGTTGAGAGGTCAAAGAACGAAAAACAATTCTCGTACGAGAAAAGGAAGAAGAAAAACAGTTGCTAACAAGAAAAAAGTGACTAAATAATAAGTAATAATGGCAAAAGCGAATCAAAAAAAGAAGAAGAATGTCAAAGTAGAGGCGACTGGCGAAGCGCATATTCAAGCTACCTTCAACAACGTAATTATCTCTTTGACAAACAACGCTGGTCAAGTAATATCTTGGTCTAGCGCTGGTAAGAAAGGCTTCCGCGGTTCTAAAAAGAACACTCCATATGCTGCACAAGTTGCGGCTGAGGATTGCGCAAAAGAGGCACATGACTTCGGATTACGTCGAGTAAAAGTTTATGTCAAAGGACCAGGAGGAGGACGTGAGTCTGCTATCCGTTCTTTACACAATGCAGGAATCGAAGTAACTGAAATAATCGATGTTACTCCACTTCCGCACAACGGATGTCGTCCACCAAAGAAAAGAAGAGTATAATTTTTATTTAATCAATAGGAGAGTTACGCGTGTCGAAGGAAAAGCCTTAATTCACAAGCGCTCCAAAACAAAAACAAAATGGCAAGATATATAGGTCCAAAATCAAAAATCGCACGTCGTTTCAAAGATCCAATCTTTGGCCCAGATAAAGCGTTAGACAAAAGAGCTTACGGTCCAGGACAACATGGTCCTAACAAGAGACGTGGCGGAAAACAATCAGAGTACTCTGTACAGTTGAATGAGAAACAAAAAGCGAAGTATACTTATGGTATCTTAGAGCGTCAGTTCTCAAACATGTTCGAGCATGCTTCACGAATGAAAGGTATTACAGGTGAAAACTTGTTGCAACTTTGTGAAACTCGTTTGGATAACACTGTATACCGTTTGGGTATTTCACCATCAAGAAGCGGTGCTCGTCAATTGGTTTCACACAAACACATTACTGTGAATGGTGAAATTTTGAACATACCTTCTTATCAAGTGAAAATCGGAGACGTTGTTGGAGTTCGTGAGAAATCAAAATCTTTAGAATCAATCAACGAATCTTTGAGTTCATCAAATAAAAAATACGACTGGTTAGATTGGAATTCTTCAGACATGTCTGGAAAATACTTAAGCTTACCAGCTAGAGAAATGATCCCTGAAACGATCAAGGAGCAGTTAATCGTCGAATTATATTCTAAATAATTAAACCAAGCATTAACATGGCAATTTTAGATTTCCAAAAACCTGACAAGGTAATTATGATTCAGTCCGATGAGCATCACGGACAATTTGAATTTCGTCCATTGGAGCCGGGCTATGGTATCACCGTAGGTAATGCCTTGCGTCGTATTTTGCTTTCTTCTTTAGAAGGTTTCGCGATTGCTTCAGTTCGTATTGAAGGAGCAGATCATGAGTTTACAACGATCAAAGGTGTAGTAGAAGATGTTACTGAAATCGTATTGAACTTAAAGCAAGTACGTTTCAAACAACAAATTGAGGGTACTGATTCAGAAACTGTAATGGTGTCTATTTCAGGTCAAGATAAATTGACAGCTGGTGATTTGGGTAAATTTACATCTGCTTTCCAAGTTTTGAATCCTGATATGGTGATTTGTAACATGGAGTCTTCTGTAAAACTTGAAATGGAATTAACGATCATCAAAGGTCGTGGATATGTTCCAGCTGAAGAAAATAAAACAGGAAACCCTGCATTCGGTACTATCTTTATCGATTCAATCTTTACACCAATTAAAAATGTAAAGTTTGCAATTGAAAACTTCCGTGTAGAACAAAAAACTGATTACGAAAAATTGGTTTTAGAAATTCAAACGGACGGTTCAATTCATCCGAAAGAAGCATTGAAAGAAGCAGCGAAAATTTTGATTCATCACTTTATGTTATTCTCTGATGAGCGTATCACATTGGATAGCGAAGTGAAAGCAGAAACAGAAGAATTCGATGAGACTTCATTGCACATGCGTCAATTGTTGAAAACGAAATTAGTGGACATGGATTTATCCGTTCGTGCATTGAATTGTTTGAAAGCAGCAGACGTAGAAACATTGGGTGACTTGGTATCCTACAACAAAAACGATTTATTGAAATTTAGAAACTTTGGTAAAAAATCTTTAACTGAGTTGGAAGACTTAGTGGATAACAAAGGTTTGAATTTCGGTATGAACGTTGCCAAGTACAAATTGGATAGAGATTAAGAACAGCATTTAATATATTGAAATGAGACACGGAAAAAAACATAATCATTTAGGTAGACAAACAGCGCACAGAAAAGCGATGCTATCTAATATGGCTACATCTCTTTTGATGCACAAGCGTATCAACACAACTGTTGAGAAAGCTAAAGCATTGAGAGTATACGTAGAGCCAATCTTGACAAAATCAAAAACGGATTCTACTCACTCACGAAGAGAAGTATTTAAGCACTTACAAAATAAAGACATCGTTACAGAATTGTTCCGCGATATCGCACCTAAAATTGCAGATCGTCCAGGAGGATACACACGTATCATTCGTTTAGGAAACAGATTGGGTGATAACGCAGAAATGTGTATGATCGAATTAGTAGATTTCAATGAATTGTACAGCAACGATGGCGCTAAGAAAACAACTCGTCGTTCAAGAAGAGGTGGTTCTGGTGCTAAGAAAACTGAAGATACAGCAACTACGGAAGAAACTGTAGAAGAAGTTGAAACAGCAACGGAAGTAAAAGCTGAAGAAGCGGTAGCTGAAGAAGTTGTAGCTGAAGAAGCTAAAGCTGATGACTTGACAAAAGTTGAAGGAATTGGTCCTAAAATTGCTGAAACTTTAGCAGCAGCAGGAATTTCAACTTTTGCAGAATTGGCAGCATCAACTCCAGAGAAAATTGCAGAAATCATCACTGATGTTAAAGGTGGACACACACCTGAATCATGGCCAGCACAAGCCAAAATGGCTGCTGAAGGTCAATGGGATGAATTGAAGAAATGGCAAGATGAAATGGACGGCGGGAAACCAGCTTAAGTTTCTATAAATAGATTTAAAAAAGGCATTCTGAAAGGGATGCCTTTTTTGTTTGATTAAAACTTTGGAATCGTATTCTTGGTCATTATGTTCTGAAATGAATTTGTCATTATTATAAAGGATGTAAGTAAAAATGTTAAACGCGCTATTTTCTGAATGAAATAGAGAGCTTGTGTTAAGCTAACTTATTGAAATAATACACATTGAAATACATAGTCCCGCATTGATATAAAGCGTCTGTTAAACATAAAAAAAGCACCTTGAATAATTTCAAGGTGCTTTACTATATAAATGATGTAATCTTAATTCTTAACGATACGTTTTGTTGATACTTTACCGTCCAAGTTTACAGTGATGAGATAAATTCCTCTTTCGAAATTGGCTAAATCAATTGTGAAACCATTTCCAGATTTAAGGTCAGCGCTAATCACTTTAAGGCTTTGTCCTAATTGATTCGTTAAAGTAATAGTTGCATTATCGCTTAATTCATTCGTGATATTAATATTAACCAATCCCGTTGACGGATTAGGATACAAATTGAAATCAACATTGCCTTGCTCATCTATACCTACATTTGATGTGACGTTAATATTGTCAATAAAAGTTCCGTTACCATAACCATTCTCAGATATAAATCTAAAGATTAACTTGTTCGGTAGGTATGCAGATAAATCAACTGATTCATTTCTCCAATGTGAAGCAGTTCCAGGAGACCAATTATTAGATTGGTTACCTACTGTGGCTAAAGTAGTGCCAGATTTCTGATAAATACTTTGATAGGTTGCTCCACAATCTGCTGATACTTCAACTCGAAGTCCATCACCTAGTGTTGCACTATATTGAGCCTTAGCAACGTCAAAAGTCAATGTGCCAACTGAACCATTCGTCATATCGAAAATTTCGGTCTGTAAAACGTCTTCTTCACCAGTGGTGGTATAAGAATAATGATTAACTGTCATTGCATTGGTACTTGTACCCGAAACTCCTATAACATTGTCTAACTCCCAGGTCAGACCTGAGTCAGGATTTAATATAGACCATAAGGTAGGAACTCCAGAAGGATCGAATGTTTCAACAAATGGGATTGCAGTAGCTGATGCCTGATTAAAAAAGGATAAAACTTGCTGATTATTATTAGCGATTTGATCGCCTGCTAAAGTAACTAAGCAAGTTAAGGTTGAAGCACCATTCGTAAACCCAACTACAGGTGTTGTGAAAGTATAAGTTGCTTGTTGTCCTGATGTTATTGTTCCGGTGAAGGTTTCAACAACTGGCGTATTTGAATTCACTTGATACGAAACAGGGAAATTTGACTGGCTATTCAAACCAGTGTTGTTAATTGTAACAGAAATTAAAGCATTGGTTCCTCCATTACATGCTGCCGAAAAGTCACCAATAGGATTGTTAATTGATGCCATAGCTAAATCATTTGGCAAAGAACAATTTAATAATCCACCCGGATAAAAACTAGCGATTGAACGTCTGCTTTCCCAGTTTAGTGTTGTATTTCTAGCAACAACAGCATACCAAATAGGTGCTAGAGGATTTGAAATTGGAATTGTAACACTAAGTGTTGGGCTGGTTCCAGCTACCTCCATATATTTTACTCCTAATACATACAAGTCATAAACACTTGCGTTCATTACTGCATTCCAAGTAAATGTTGCACTGTCAGGGCACATTTTTGTAAGTTGTTGACCAGTTACTAATGGAGCAATTGAAAACACACCATCACTAACGTCAATATTAGAGCCATTCGTTACTCTAAATTTCGCACTTCCTGTAACCGTGTTTGGTATTGTCCAAGCATAATTAGTAACAGTACTGCCAACAGTTGCGATATTATTCCACGTTGAACCGTTGTTAGTAGAATACTCCAGAGTAAATGTTCCTGTTGTATTTACAGCATCCCAGTGTAAAGACTCTGTTTCGCCAGGAACAAAACTCTCACCCATATTTGGATAGGTAACTGTAACATTTTCTTCAATGATTTCATAAACAATGAAATACTCTTGTGGACCAAACGGCACATTAAAGCCTGATATGTTTATAACGTATGTTCCAGCAGCAGGGTTGTTAACTAGAACTTGTTCCATGTTATTTAAATGATCTGCACCGTTAGTCGCGGGTAAATTTAATGTCGTTGGGTTTGGCGTTGGATCGAGAATCCACGGAAGTAGAGTAGCACTTGCAGGATTTGTAACGGTCAAATCTAAATCATTAATAAGACAAGTAGTGGCGCCTGGAGAAGCAGCAGGGTCACTCCAATAGACCATGAATCGAACTTGTTTTGTTCCAGCTGGAACCGTGATATTGTGAGAGTTAGAAATTCCTTGAGAAACAGTTGAACTCAAATAACGATTGTCTTCGATAAGTTTAGCTGCTCTAAGTCCATTTACAATACCCCAACCAAATTTATAGTCAGGTCCAACATTTCCGTAATCATTTGCTGTATTTAAAAGTGTTGCTTTGATTAATGCTGATTGCGGTAAAGCGCCAGCATTTGCATTTCCATATGCTTCATATAGTTGCGCAGAGACTCCTGCGATACCAGGAGAGGCACCTGAAGTTCCACCAAAAGACATATAGGTATTGTCTTCGTCCGTAGAATTTTGATTCTGTCCGTTTGCAGCAATGTCTGGCTTAATTCTTCCATCGTATGCAGGCCCTCTGCTGCTAGAGTTTACTAATGAACCGTCGAAAAAAACGTTTGCGGTTGCAATTACATTTTTTCCTTGTTTGTGTCCACCTGTTATATTTCCCCAAGTTGATCCAGCTCCATAGCTATTTGTACAATTTGAAGCACCATTATTACCTGCTGAAAAAACATGAAGTAAAGTTGGAATTGTTTTTGTTTGTTGATCTACAGTCTGCGTTCTTGTCGTATAACCACTGTTGCAACCATCACTGTAGGATGAATTCGTGATCTGAACATCACCGGAATTGATTAATGTTGTTGTAGTTCCATCAAGAAAATTAGAAGCATAATTTGATACATACACGTCTGATCCAGCTGCCATTCCTCTCATCAATGGGTCTAAATTACCTGCACCAGCTAAAATTCCAGCAACGCCATCACCATGCGTAGGTCCTGAATTACTAGCGCCAGAATTATCAAGTCTCCCTTGGAAATCAATATGTGGGCCGACGATACCATCATCTCTTACAAGTACACCAATTCCATCTCCAGTATAATTTCTGCCTGCGCTAGTTTGGGTGTCTAGATTGTTCGATCTGTGTAGGTTTCGGCCACGGTTGTCTTCTTTCTCTCCTGGAGCAGGAATTTGCTCTACCCATTGCAGATATTCTAGCTCAAGAAGGTTTTGAATTTCTGACTGAAGAACAGAAACGGTTGCGATGTTTGCACCTTTATTTTTTTCAACTATTTGAATGTTTTTTGATTCAAGGTTAGAAACTATTGACTCTAATGATACATTATCATATACCATAAGGTCTAATAAGACTCTATTACCATCCACTGCCCAATTATCCATATCGCCATTTAACAAAGTAGCGGTAGTTTTAACTTCTTTTGGAACTGAAATCATTCCTCTGACTCCGTTTTCACCCAATATATTTTTTGAAATCGAGTTTGGCACGAAAGCCAAGTATGTACTGTTAGAAATATATTCTAAGAATTTTACGCCATGAGTATTTAATTCATCTTGCACGGTTTGAATAGGAGTGCTATAAAATTGCATCCATAAGTAGAAACCTCCATTATAGCTTTCACTTCCATTCCAATCGAATGAATTTGCATTTTCTTGAATTTCAATTTTTTGATTTTGAAAAGATATTGAGTAATCCTTTTGAGAAAAGCCTACAGAGGCCACTAATAAGAACGAAAAGAGTAATAGATTCTTTTTTATTTGTTTCATAGTGTAAATTTTAATTTAATAGGAAATATTTTATTCGTTTTGTGAAAGTAAGAAAAATAAAGTTCGAAAAAAAAATAAGTGCCCATACCGCTATTTGATTTTCGTCTATAAAGTCTTTATTCTTGGAATTATAACAAAGAGAGCATGGCTCAGTAAAATTTAACAGGCATAATAGACAAATTGTTCAAAACCTTTAGAAAAGTTATAAAAGGAAAGCGCTTATAATATTGGTTTAACAAAAGTAGATTTGTAATTTTGACCAAAATTTTAGACAAATGGACGCGAAGAAACCAGCAATTTTAATGCTCGAAGATGGGACTGTTTTTGAAGGAATTGCAACTGGAAAAATCGGAATTACAACTGGTGAAATTGCTTTCAATACTGGGATGACTGGTTATCAGGAGGTTTTTACTGATCCATCGTATTTAGGGCAGATATTAATTATGACTACCGCCCATATAGGGAATTATGGTGTTCACCCCGCAGAAGTTGAATCAGATGGTATAAAGATATCTGGTTTGGTTACAAAGAAATTCTCAGAAGGCTATTCACGAGTTTCAGGTATTTCATCCCTTCAAGACTATATGGCTGAAAATGAAACTGTAGGCATTTCAGATGTTGATACTAGGGCACTTGTTCGCTATATTCGAAGTAAAGGAGCGATGAATGCAATTATATCCTCTGAAAATCTAGATCTTGAGTTTTTAAAACAAGAATTATCTAAAGTTCCTTCAATGGAGGGTCTTGAGCTTTCCTCTAGAGTGAGTACAAAAGAATCTTTTGAGGTAAAGCCGGAAAATGTAGAATTTAAGGTATCCTTAATTGATTTTGGAGTTAAGAAAAATATAATACGCTGCTTAGTTGAGCGCGGATGCCACGTAAAGGTATTTCCACACAACGCGACCAAAGCTGAATTGGATAGCTTTTCACCGAACGGCTATATGCTTTCCAACGGTCCTGGTGATCCTTCTGCAATGAAAGATGCAATTGATTTAGTGGGTGAAGTTGTTAAAGACGGAAAGCCTGTTTTTGGAATTTGTCTTGGGCATCAAATATTGGGACTTTCTCAGGGATTGAAAACTGAGAAAATGTTTTTAGGTCACAGGGGAATAAACCACCCAGTGAAAAATTTGAAAACTGGAAAAGGCGAAATAACTTCTCAAAATCACGGATTCGTTATTGAAAAAGAAAGTGCCAACAATCATCAGGAAATAGAAGTTACACACATACATTTAAATGATCAAACTGTAGCAGGAATTGGATTTAAAAATAGACCAGTTTTCTCTGTGCAATATCACCCTGAGGCATCTGCGGGTCCTCACGATTCACGTTATCTTTTCGATCAGTTTATTGACAATATGAAAAATTACAAAGCATGAGTTATATCGCTAGAATTGTAGGTCGACAAATTTTAGATTCTCGTGGGAATCCAACGGTTGAAGTAGACGTTATCACTGTAAATGGAATTTTGGGCAGAGCGGCGGTTCCTTCAGGTGCTTCAACTGGAATCCATGAAGCTGTTGAATTGAGAGATGGTGATAAAAATGCTTATCTAGGTAAAGGTGTTTTGAAAGCTGTCGCTAACGTAAATACAGTAATCGATGAGGCACTAAATGGAATGGATATTTTCAATCAAAAGAAAATAGATCAAGTTCTTCTAGCTTTGGACGGAACAGAAAACAAGTCAAATTTAGGAGCTAATGCTATTTTAGGCGTATCCTTGGCTGCAGCAAAAGCTGCAGCTCAAGAAGCAGATCTTAGTTTGTTTCAATATGTTGGTGGAGTTGGAGCAAACACCCTTCCAGTTCCAATGATGAACATTTTGAATGGAGGTTCGCATGCAGACAACTTAATTGATATTCAGGAATTCATGGTAATGCCTTTTGGGGCGAAGTCTTTTTCTGAAGGATTAAGATGGGGAACCGAAATATTTCACCATTTGAAAGAAGTATTGAAATCCAAAGGTATGTCAACAAACGTTGGCGATGAAGGTGGTTTTGCTCCTAGTTTAGGTTCAAATGAAGAAGCAATCCAAGTTGTAATAGAGGCCATTGAAAAAGCTGGATTCAAACCAGGAGAAGATGTGTATATCGCACTAGATGCAGCAGCCTCTGAGTTTTATAATTCAGAAACGGATAAATATGTTTTTGAATCAACAGGAGATAAAATGTCGCCAACTGAAATGGTTGATTATTGGAAAAATTGGGCAGCCAAATACCCAATTATTTCTATTGAAGATGGTTTAGCAGAAGACGACTGGAAGGGTTGGAAACTTTTGACGGATGCAATTGGTGATAAAGTTCAATTGGTTGGTGATGATTTATTTGTGACGAATACCAAACGTTTGAAAATGGGAATCGATCAAGGAATTGCCAATTCTATTTTGGTGAAAGTTAACCAGATAGGTAGTCTTTCTGAAACGATTGATGCAGTTCAATTAGCAACAAAAAATTCTTATACAAGTGTAATGAGCCATAGAAGTGGTGAGACAGAAGATTCTACGATTGCTGATTTGGCTGTCGCGTTGAACACTGGTCAAATTAAAACTGGTTCTGCTTCAAGAAGTGATCGTATGGCAAAATACAATCAACTTTTACGAATTGAAGAAGAACTAGGCGATAATGCGTATTACCCAGGAAAAGATTTCAAATTTATAGTTTAGTCGTTCAATTGTTTACACATAGTAAACGGTTAAAAAATAATACGATAAAAAGAGGTTTCTATTTTGAGAAACCTCTTTTTTTATGCCTTTGGCTCTCTTCACAACTTTGTCTTTCACTTTTGACGAGAGATTTGGCAGTAAATTGTGTTTAATTTGCTTTGTTTTAAAGGTTTTGTGAATTTTTGGTCATTCAGTGAATTTTTGTTTTTATTTCTATATTTTTGGTTTTTGGGACAACCTAGTTTCTAATTTGTCGTCTCGTAAGTATAAACAATAACTATGAAATTTCATTCTTTGAATTTAATTCGAATTAAGCCTTTAGTCAATAATAGAAATACAATTGGCTCTTTACTTTTTGTATTTCTTTTATTCACTCAGTTCTCATTTTCGCAAATAGCAACTACTTTTAGTTATACCGGTTCTGCCCAATATTGGACAGTGCCTCCATGTGTTGATACTGTTACAATCGTTGTGGCAGGAGCAAAAGGTGGAGGCGTCACAAGTAATTTTGGAGCAGTAATCACATATCAATTACCCGTAACAACCGGACAAGTTTTTCAATTAAATGTTGGAGGAGCTGGTGTTGGCACTGTTGGCGGTTGGAATGGCGGTGGAAACGGCTGGTCTGGAGCTCCAACAAGCAACTTGCCTTCTGGTGGTGGCGGTGGCGCTTCTGACGTGCGTATTGCCCCTTATGCGATTGGAAACAGAATTATAGTTGCCGGTGGTGGTGGCGGGACAAATGCTAGTAGTGCAACAAACGTTGCTGTCGGTGGTTCAGGCGGTTGCCCTAACGGAATGATAGGTGCAGGGTCACCATTTACCGTTGTCGGCGGAGGTGGCGGAACTCAGACTGCAGGAGGCGCTGGAGGACCGTTTTGGTCTGGCGGAGGATTCACAGGTTCACCAGGATCTCTAGGTCAAGGTGGAAATGGAGGTTTTGACCCTTCATTTGGCACTTCAGGTGGCGGCGGCGGCGGCGGCTATTATGGCGGTGGTGGCGGCGGAACTGATGGTTGTTGCATTGGCTCAAACGGCGGTGGCGCTGGTGGTGGAGGCTCAAGCCTAATGCCTGCAGGTTCCACATGTGCTGGTTCAAATGGAGGTGCTGGATATATCACTATTTCTAGTGGAGGTATCGTAGCGTCAAATACAGGACCATATTGTGAGGGAGCCACAGTTCAACTAAACGCAACAGGTGGAGCTACGTCATACGCTTGGACAGGACCAAATGGATTTGTATCTAACCTTCAAAACCCAACTATTCCGAATTGTGTAATTGCCAATGCAGGAGTATATTCTGTTACTGTTACTGGTGTAGGTTGTACAGCAACTCCAACAACAACGGTTAGCATTACACCAGGAATTAATCCTAGTGCAGGTATAGATGACACGGTTTGTTTTGGAAGTCCTTTCCAATTGACAGGAACTATCACGGTTGCAACTGACCCAATAATTTGGTCATTTTTAGCGCCGACAATTTCACCGACGCCAATAGTTTCATATGCGCCGGCGGCAAATAACTTAACCCCGATGGTTACAGTCAATAAACCGGGTCCGTATAAGTTCATTATTCAGGAAGGAAATCCTGTTTGTGGAATAATACGCGATACGGTTAATATTTTTGTTAAACAAATGGATATTCAGACTGCACATACAAACCCAATTTGCTTTGGTTCATCAGATGGAACAATGTCTCCAACTGGCACAGGTGCTGTGGAATTTAGTTTCGACAATGGAGTAACATGGTCACCAACACCTGGTACAGGTTTCCCTTCCGGAATTTATGATGTTTGCGTTCGTGATATAAATCAATGTCAAGCTTGTACTCAAGATACATTAATAGACCCTCTAGAAATTGTCATAAGTGTTAGTAACGACACCTTAGTTTGTCAAAATGGAACAGCAACTTTAGTTGCTTCTGCGATAAACGGAACGAGTTACACATACAACTGGACTCAATTCCCTACGAATGGTGATACGCAATATGGTAGCCCAATAGTTGATACGTATTATTCAGTCGAAGCAGTTTCATCTAGTGGGTGTGTATCCAATATGGATTCAATTTATGTAACAGTTCGTGAACCGCTTGATGGAACAATTTCGGCAGATGCTATTATTTGTCCAGGATACCCGACAACTTTGAACGCCACTGGTCAAGGAGGATTTGGTGTGCCTTACACCTTTAATTGGAGTTCTGGAGATGTTGGTACGGGTGCTCAATATGGCCCAACGGTTTCACCACCAGTAACTCAAACATATACCGTTACGATTACAGACGATTGTGAGTCTTCCCCATTTATTCTTACGAATACGGTGGTGGTTGCACCAGAGCCTGTGCCTAGTTTCACGGTTGATGTAAATGAATTATGCGAACCAGCTGTTTTCACTTTAAATACAACAACGGATACCGCAACCTATGAATTAGCTTCTTGGTTTATTTCTGATGGACAGTTTTATACAGCACAAGATACTGTCGTAACCGATGAAATGCCTTTTGGATCATACAATGTTCAATTGATTCTAGTCAATGAGTTTGGGTGTATAGATTCTGTTAACTATCAGAATTATATAATTTCTCACGCATTGCCGAAAGCAGCCTTTAAATTTGCACCTGGTCAACCGACTATGTTTAACACAACCGTAACTTTTGACAACTATTCTATTGGGGCAGATCAGTCTCAATGGACATTTGAGTCAGGAGTACCAAATGCGTCAAGCGATGAAAATCCTGTTGTAACTTTCCCTGATGGATATACAGGTCAATATGATGTTAATTTAATCGTAACCAGCGATTTTGGTTGTAAAGACACAATTGATGGAGTTGTTGAAGTATTCCCAGAAGTTCTTCTTTTCGCACCAAATACATTTACACCAGATGGAGATGAATTCAATCCAACTTGGAGAGTGTATATTGAAGGTATAGATGTCTATGATTTCAACTTACAAGTATTCGACAGATGGGGACACAAAGTTTGGCAATCTTACGATGTTAATGGTGAATGGGATGGTACATTTAACAATGAACTTATTCAATCTGGAATTTATACATGGACCATTCGAGCAAAAGAGACTGCTTCTGATAAACCATACACTTTTAGTGGTCACGTGAACATTATTCGCTAATTTATAATTAGATATATGTAAAAGAAAAAA
>CAXBNN010000017.1:0-62408 GCA_963977135.1 uncultured Flavobacteriales bacterium
TTGTTTATGATTGGGCTTGGAATAATTTTTATCCGAATACCATCGTATTTAAAAAATAAAGCGCACAACAATGTATATAAAAAATAGGCGAAACAGTAATAAATTCAATAGTTTTAGCTCGAATCAAACTTTGTTTTTAACTGAAATTTTGGTACTTCGACATCGCCTACTTTTTATATACTAAACGCTGTGTGCCACAAAGAAATGATAAACGAACAACTTTAAAATAAAAGAACTATGAAAACAGTAATTGCTCTAATTTGTATTTTTTCTATTTTGGTAATTTCGTCTTGTAAAAATGTCATTGAAAAGGAAGGTTACGTAAATGTTGAAGGAGGTAAAATATGGTACAAAATTGTGGGGGAAGGCGATGGAATTCCTCTATTAATTCTTCACGGTGGTCCAGGTTCGAGGAGTTGTTCAATGATACCTGGATTCTCTTTATTGGCTAAAGACCGCCCAGTAATATTCTATGACCAACTCGGTTCAGGAAATTCGGACAGACCTACAGATACAACCCTTTGGAAAACCGGACGATTTGTGAATGAAATAGACTTATTAAGAAGTGCATTGGAATTAGATAATCTGCACATATTGGGACATTCTTGTGGTAGCACATTTTTAATAGAATACATGATTACAAAGCAACCGAAAGGGGTGAAATCTGTAATTTTCTCTAGCCCACATATCAGCAGTCCTGATTGGATGACAGATGCCAAAGTTTTGCTTTCTCAACTACCTGTTAATGTCCAGGACACGATTTTTAAGTACGAAGCTTTAAAAAATTACAACGCACCTCAGTATCTTGCTGCTACTGATTCGTTTTATGTTAGACACATGTCCAGAAAGAGTTGGCCTATTATTCCCAACATAGAATGTGAAAATGTAGCCGGTTTCAACGATCAAATTTATGAATATATGTGGGGGCCAACCGAGTTCAATATTACTGGCACACTTAAGGATTTTGATAGAACAGCTGACCTACATAAAATAACCGAACCAATACTTTTTATGGCAGGTGAATATGATGAAGCAAGACCAGAAACTATGTACAAGTATCAAAAATTATCTAGGAATGCAAGGGTTGAAATTATTGACGATGCCGCACATAAGACAATGATCGATCAACCAGAAAAAGTACATGAAGTAATTAGTAAGTTTCTTAATGAAATTGAAAAGATTAAATAAAGACTGTACTCAAAATCACCTTTGCTAAATAATCGGCGGTATAAACAGCATATCCTAAGCCGTTTATCCTCATTATAACCAACTATTAAACAATGATAAAACTCTTTAGAAAAATTAGACAAAATTTACTTTCAGAAGGCCTGCCTGACGGACAGGCAGGAAAAACTGGCAGGTATTTCAAATATGCTATTGGTGAAATAGTGCTCGTGGTAATTGGAATTTTGATTGCATTACAGATCAATAATTGGAATCAAAATAATCAGAATAGAAAACAAGAAAAACAAATTTTAACTCAGCTTTTAGAAGAGTACGAGAGTAATTTAAATCAAATTAATAGTAAGATTTTTATACGTGATGAAATCTTAGAATCATCCATTAAATTATTGGATTATAAATATTTAAAAATTTCATCAGTTAATATTGACAGTCTTGATAGAAATCTTTCAAGAACAATTACTCGGCCGACCTTTGACCCTGAATTGAGCGTAAGTAGTGATCTTACGAACTCTGGAAAGCTCTATTTCCTTTCTAATTCTGAACTTCGAAAAAAAATATCCGCTTTCCCCAGCTCTTTAAGTGAGTTAAAAGAGGAAGAAATTATTACGGTTAATTTAGTAGAAGAAAGATTTTATCCCTTTTTGATTGAACATTACCAAATTGGGCGAATGAATATTCAATTTCTGGATGACGAAAAGTTTAGAGAAAAGGTAACCCAAATAACGTTTAAAAATGAGAAGTCATTAAAGGAACTATTTGAACCAAGTGACCCAACAGAACTTTTGAATCATCCGGACTTTGAGGATTACCTTAGTACTATGATTGTGAATATTACATACACGAATGACCAGTCCGTTGGCGTAAAGAATAAAATTGAAACAATTATAGATTTAATCCGTCAAGAACTCAAAAAATAACGAAAGCACAATATTCGCTTTAGTAATTGCTTGCTCTCGCCAACTTCTCAAAATTAAAATCACTAATGAAATACAAATACATAAAAAAAGGTGCAGGCGAGAATTACAATTACTCGCAAGATCACTGCTTTATTAAATTATCATCACGAGATACAAACGGAGAATTATGTATTATCGAGGACACCTTAAAACCAGGATTTCATTTGAAACGACATCATCATAAAATTATGACGGAAGTTTTCTACATGCTGGTTGGCGAAATGGAGTTGATTTTTGACGACGAAACAATATTCCTAAAGGAAGGAGATACCATAACAGTTCCGCCAAATATGTGGCACGAAGCCAAATGTGCAGAAGGCGGAAAAATGCTTACGATATTTAAAAATGGTGAATTTGATATTTTCCTAGAGCAACTCTCGGTTATGACAGAGGATGATTTTTCTAATAGTGAAGGAATGAAGTCTTTTTCGGAAAAATTTGATATTTACGAAGAATAGTAGGTTTTAAATTAAGCTAGATTGCCTTAAAAAAGTTTACTATTCAATCTTAAGATTAGTATCTAAAGGGTGGCTCGAAAATTTCACCGAATGAAAGCAAAGAAAAACATATCCATAAAAGTATCTGACAAAGTATGAAAATAATTCTCAGTTTAATTACTATCATTTTGATTACTAGCTGCTCCCCAATAATGGGAATATACGGTATTCGAAAGCCCAAAGTAATTAATGAGAAAACAATTCTACGATTTACAAACAAACTTCATATTCCGCCGGAGGATGGGTTCGAATTGGATACTAATTATTTAACTTTTCTAAGGTCACTAGACACGGCAATCTATAAAGAACAAATTAAGAACCACCTTCAACCGCTTCAGGCGCTTTATTATCAAAAAAGTGGACAGTTGGAATCTTTTCAAATCAATTGTTATGCGGGAGGATTTCCTAACCTAAATTGGGATCGAAATAATATTTTATCAACTTTCCCTCCCAAATTACAAGCACCGCTGGATTCGATTGTTTCATTAAAAAAACAACTCAAATTCTTACAGCCGACATCGTTTCCAAAGGAAATTAATGTTCCGGAATATGACTATTTAGTTTTTGTGTATTGGAGTAAATTTATGGGAAGGCAGAACAAAAGATTTATTCGTTTTATTCAACAAAATGCTCAACTTTCTGAATTTGATAAAGTCAAAATTATCTACATAAACACAGATAATTTTTACGCAAACAGCAGTCTTTGGTAGATTTTTAATAAATCGATTATGAATTGTATACGCACAAAAAAAAGCGAAGCCCAGTAGACTTCGCTTTTCATTTATTCCTATCGAAATTTACTTCAAATCAAATCGATCTAAATTCATCACTTTGTTCCAAGCCGCAACAAAATCATGCACAAATTTCTCTTTCGAATCGCTTGAAGCATATACTTCGGCAACTGCTCTTAATTCCGAATTGGAACCGAAAATCAAATCAGCTCTAGTTCCTGTCCATTTCACAGCACCTGTTTTACGATCACGTCCTTCAAAAGCATTTTGAGCATCTGAAGTCGCTCGCCAAGTTATTCCCATGTCCAATAGATTAACGAAATAATCATTCGTCAAAGCATCTTGTTTAGTTGTGAAAACACCATGTTTCGATCCATCATAATTCGTATTTAAAACTCGCATTCCGCCTAACAAAACAACCATTTCTGGCGCAGTTAATGTCATCAATTGAGCTCTATCCACCAACAATTCTTCTGCCGTGATTTTGTGTTTTGGTTTAAAATAATTTCTAAATCCATCGCCTGCTGGTTCTAACGCCGCAAATGAAGCAACATCTGTTTGTTCCTGTGAAGCATCTCCACGTCCTGGTGTGAAAGGAACTGAAATTGAATGACCTGCATTTTCAGCTGCACGTTCAACTCCAACACATCCTGCCAAAACGATTAAATCTGCCATGGAAACTTGCGTTCCTTGCGAATTGAAAGTTGATTGAATTCCTTCCAATGTTTTCAAAACCTTAGAAAGTTGAGCTGGATTGTTGGCCTCCCAATCTTTTTGCGGTGCCAATCGAATTCGACCGCCATCTGCACCTCCTCGCATATCTGAACCTCTGAAAGTTGAAGCAGACGCCCAAGCTGCAGAAACCATTTCTGAAACTGATAACCCTGAAGCCGCTATTTGCGTTTTCAAAGCTTTTACTTCTGCATCAATAATATTTGAACGCGTGCTAGCCGGAATTGGGTCTTGCCAAATAAGCTCTTCTTTTGGAACCTCAGGTCCCAAATAGCGTGAAACTGGTCCCATATCTCTGTGGGTCAATTTGTACCAAGCTTTAGCGAATACATCGGCAAACTCTTCCGGATTCTCATGAAAACGTTTTGAAATTGGCGCATAAATCGGATCCATTTTCAATGCCATGTCTGCAGTTGTCATCATCAGGGCTTGCTGTTGAGAAGCATCTCCTGCTGTTGGCGCTTTTTGCGCATTAGAAGTTGCTGTCGGCGTCCATTGATTTGCTCCAGCAGGACTTTTTGTTAATTCCCAATCATAACCCAAAAGAACATCAAAATATTCGTTGTCCCATCGAGTCGGGTTTGGAGTCCAAGCTCCTTCAATTCCACTTGTAATGGTATCGTTTCCAACTCCAGAACCGAAAGTGTTTTTCCATCCTAGCCCTTGCTCTTCGATAGAAGCTCCTGCTGGTTCTCTTCCAACATATTTATCTGGATCAGCTGCTCCGTGCGCTTTTCCAAAGGTATGTCCACCAGCTGTTAAGGCGACTGTTTCTTCATCATTCATTGCCATACGCGCAAACGTTTCACGAATATCGATGGCCGATTTTAAAGGGTCTGGATTTCCATTTGGTCCTTCTGGGTTAACGTAGATTAGTCCCATTTGTACTGCGCCTAGAGGATTTTCCAATTCTCTATCATTCGTGTAACGTTTGTCGCCTAACCATTCCGTCTCATTTCCCCAGTAAATATCTTCTTCTGGTTCCCAAACATCTGCGCGACCGCCGCCAAAGCCATAAGTATCAAATCCCATGGATTCCAAAGCACAGTTTCCTGCTAAAATCATTAAATCTGCCCAAGAAAGTTTGTTTCCATATTTTTGCTTTATAGGCCAAAGTAGCAAGCGAGCTTTATCAAGGTTTCCATTATCTGGCCAGCTATTTAGAGGAGCAAAACGTTGCGTTCCTGAACCTCCTCCACCTCTACCATCTTGAATTCTATAGGTTCCAGCGCTATGCCATGCCATTCTGATAAAGAACGGGCCATAATGACCATAATCAGCAGGCCACCAATCTTGAGAATCTGTCATTAAAGCATACAAATCTTTTTTAACAGCGGGTAAATCTAATTTCTTGAATTCTTCTGTATAATTGAAATCTTCTCCTAATGGATTGGAAAGATTAGAATTTTGCCGTAGGATATTTAGTTTCAATTGGTTTGGCCACCAATCACGGTTAGACGTTCCTCCTCCAGCACTTTGTTTCAAAGTTCCACTTGAGAAAGGACATTTCGCCTCTCCGTTTGTATTATCATTATTCTCCATAATTGATTAATTTTCGGGTTTAAAATTCTAAGATACACTTTTAAATCTAAAAATTTTCATCTATAATTTCTATGATAATATAGATTTTAGCTATAAGTCTAATGAAATGGCAACAAGGTAAATATGACAATGAATCTCGAGAAAATAAAAACACCGTCTTCTAACCAAATAGTCATAAAAAAAGGCAGAATTGCGGATACTGATGCAATTCAAAAACTAGCAATTACAACTTTTCAAGAATCCCATGGACATAGTGCTGATCCAGAGGATATTCAATCGTATATTGACAGGAAATTTACCAAAGAGAATATAGAAACTGAATTATCCGATACAAAGAATCTATTTCATCTTTTATACTGCAATGGAGAACTTGTTGCTTATTCAAAAATCATCTTTAATGCTATTTATAACGAGCTTACTCCATCGGACAGCACAAAACTAGAACGTTTGTATGTTCTTCAGAAGTTTCACGGAACAGAACTAGGAAAGCGACTTATGGATTTCAATATTCATTTAGCCAAAGAAAACGATCAGACTGGAATTTGGCTATACGTATGGACCGAAAATCATCGTGCCATAAGTTTTTACAAGAAATATGGTTTTCATCAAATTGCTGAAACGGTTTTCCAAATTTCAGAAAGACATGACAATCCGAATTGGATATTGTATTCAGGGTTTTAAATTCAACATTGGGCCATTCGTCCAGAAATTCTAAGTTTGTGTTGTATATTCGTTTTACAAGTACCAATTTCTAAATACGATGTAGCCTATTTACTTTATCAACTGGGCAAATTGAATTTTAACATAAAAATCAATTGTAATTCACTACAATTCACTACCTTGTATTCTCTCAAGCTCTTTTTTCCTGCCAGACATATACTAAGACTATGAAAAAATTAACCTCAATCGGGTTGCTCCTATTGCTATTAATGGGTGTCTCAAATATTCATGCACAATCATGTGAAGACCTTGTTGCAAAGTACTTAGCTGAACATAAAGAAGAATTGAAACTTACAGACAAAGATGTTCAAAACTGGGTAATTTACGACAAGCATACTTCCAAAAAATCAGGCGTGGAACACGTGTATATACGCCAACATCATGAAGGAATCGAATTGTTTAATGCTGTCGCCAATTTTGCAATTAAAAATGGATTAGTTTTTCACACCGGCAATCGATTTGTGGCGAATGTTTCCGAAAAAGTGAATACGAAAATCGCAAATATTTCTCCATTTGAAGCCATTATTTCTGCTTCGACACATTTAGGATTAGAAATTCCAACAAAACTGAAAATCATAGAAACCGTTGATACAAAGCACTTTTTAATCGATGGAAGTGAGATTTCATTAGAAGACATCCCTGTTCAACTTCTCTATTTACCGACCGAAAATGATATTAAACTAGTTTGGGATTTAAGTATTTACTTGCATTCCAAAGAGCATTGGTGGAGCATTCGAGTTGATGCTCAGACAGGTGAAGTTTTAGATAAAACAGACTGGGTAGTATCGTGTACCTTCGAATCTTGCGATCATTCAGAATTATCACATAGTTCACGCAGACCAATTCCAGAAGTAAACTCTACCGTTGCTTCCCCGGTTCCTCCGCCAAGTACAGATCAATATAGAGTTTATGGACTTCCTTTAGAAAGTCCAAATCATGGTCCGAGAAACTTAGAAGTTGGTCCTTCAGATCCTATCGCATCTCCTTACGGTTGGCATGACGATGACGGAATTCCTGGAGCTGAATATACCGTAACCCAAGGTAATAACGTGAGGGCAACAGAAGACATTAATAACAATGGTGGCGTGGGTTTCATGCCAGACGGAGGAACATCTTTAAATTTCGATTTCCCTGTTAATTTCAATAATTCACCTGCATCCAATCAGGCGGCGGCCATTACAAATCTTTTTTATTGGAATAACATCATGCACGATGTTTATTACCAATATGGTTTTGATGAATCGAGCGGGAATTTTCAGGAAAACAATTATGGAAATGGTGGTAATGCTTCAGACAACGTCAATGCTGAAGGTCTAGATGGTGGCGGAACAAATAATGCCAATTTCGCCACACCTGGAGATGGATCAAATCCGCGCATGCAGATGTTTTTGTGGACAGGTGCCAATCAATATTATCTAACAGTGAACAGTCCATCTGCAATTGCTGGTCAATATTCAGCAAGCATAGCAGATTTTGGCCCAACAATTTCCACAACTCCTATATCAGCTAATTTCTCTCTGGTTAACGATGGTACTTCTTTACCAAACGAAGGTTGTAGTCAAATATTAAACAGTTCTGTAGTTGCTGGGAAAATTGCAGTAGTTTATCGAGGTAATTGCTCCTTTGTTCAAAAGGTTCAATATGCCCAAAATGCAGGTGCTATAGCTGTAATTGTTATCAATAATGTTTCAGGATTACCGGCAACAATGGGCGGGACCTCATCAACAATTACAATCCCGTCCATTATGATATCTAATGTTGATGGAGCTTTAATTGCTGGTCAATTAAGTGGAGGTGTCAATGGGACAATTCAAAGTCCTGCTTCGGTTCAGCCGATTGATGGTGATTTTGACAATGGAATTATTGCCCATGAATATGGACATGGAATTTCGAATAGATTAACCGGCGGACCTTCAGCATCTAGCTGTTTGAGTAACGCTGAACAAATGGGTGAAGGTTGGTCGGATTGGTTTGGATTAATGTTAACTACAGAATCTGGAGATTTAGGAACTGACGGTCGAGGAATTGGTACCTATGCAAAAGGGCAAACCACAACCGGACCAGGTATTCGCCCAACGCAATACAGCACAGATATGTTAATAAATCCAAGCACCTATGCCACAACAAACAATACTGCTAACATTACTCAACCCCATGGAATAGGGTATGTTTGGTGCACCATGTTATGGGATTTGAATTGGGCATTGGTAGATCGTTATGGTTTCGATAATGATGTTTATTCTGGGACTGGCGGGAACAACATTGCAATGAGTTTAGTTATTGAAGCATTAAAACTTCAACCGTGTAGCCCGGGTTTTGTTGATGGAAGAAATGCAATTTTAGCTGCCGACATGCTCTTATATAATGGCGCCAATCAGTGCCTTATTTGGAATGTTTTTGCCAATAGAGGTTTAGGATTCTCAGCCTCTCAAGGAAGTACCAATAGTCGCACCGATCAAATTGAAGCATTTGACTTACCTACTATTTCTTGTAACGCCAAATTAGATATTACAGCTTTCATTGAAGGCTACTACAATCCATCTTCTAATCCACCGGCAATGGTTCCAGCATATCACAACAATGATTTATTTGCAACTGGAGGTACAGCGTCTTTATCAACTGACGTAGATTCAATTAATGTAGAGTTATACGCTCCTTCTGATTTGTATACGCCAGCATATACGCAAACGAAAATGCTTTCTACGAATGGATTATTATCTTGTTCATTCCCAGATTCAGCAGTTGGAGAAAGCTATTACATTGTATTAAAATCGAAAAACACCTTAGAAACATGGAGTGCCAATCCAGTATTAATGACTGAAGCAACGAGCTACAATTTTTCAAATTCAATGGCAAAAGCCTATACCGATAATTCTTCCGATCCTATGGCAACCTTGACAACTGGACTATACGGAATTTATACAGCTGATTTAAATCAAGATGATTTTATCGACGCATTTGATTACCCTATTTTTACATCTGACCAAATACTCTCTTCAGGATTATCTATCTTTTTCCTGCCAAGTGATATGAATGGCGATGGATTCGTTGATGCTTTTGATTATCCAGTTTTTAGTGGCAACTCAGTTTCTGGAGTTACCATACAGAGACCATAGTAAAAACAAAAAAGCGAGATTCGAATGAACCCCGCTTTTATATATCTTTATTCAAAAGCTACTTATCAATTGATCCAGTAACCCGTTTCATAAAATCATTCAATGCGTCACGCTGCGTTTTTCCCCCTTCAATTTCAGCATATACATCTATTGCACCAGCAAGGTTCGATAGCAATTCACCGATAACATCTAGTTCTTCATCTTTAATTCCTGGAGCATCAATTATATGTTCCAAAACCTCGACAGTTTCATGTAAAAAATCGACATCCTTCTCTTCGGCAAGGGAAACCATGTGCTTAATTAGAGGTAACCGCATCTAGTACTTCTTGAATGATTTCAATTTTATTTCCTTGGTTCTGTTGAATCAATTTTCCGTCAACAAATCCTGCAAAAGTTGGCAAATTAGAAACATCGGCAAACTGACGAGAATTAGGCAATTTCTCAGCATCTACATAATAGAATTCAATTCCTCCATTTTCCTCAGCCATACGTTTGAATTTTGGTTTGGTAATTTTACAATTTCCACACCAAGTCGCTCCGTATTGAACCATCACTTTGTTGCTTGAAGCTAACTTTTCTTGAAGGATGTCTTCAGTCAATTCAGTAAACATAGCTTAGTTATGGCTTAAGTATGATGCAACACCTGTAGTTGTCGCTTCCATAGCAATTTTACCTTCCTCCCAATTTGCTGGACAAACTTCACCATTCTTCTGAACGTGTGTGTATGCATCAACCAAACGAATGTATTCAGCCACGTTACGACCAACAGGCATATCATTAATTGATTCATGGAATACTTTTCCATCTTCGTCAATTAAGTAAGTTGCTCTATACGTAACATTATCTCCTGTTGATTCTTCATCGAAGAAATCGAAATCTAAAATATCCAACTCTTGAGCCAAAACACGAGTTGAATCAGCTAATAAAGGGAATTTAACTCCTTCGATACCACCGTTGTTTTTTGCAGTATTCAACCATGCAAAGTGAACTTGAGCCGTATCACATGATGCACCAATTACAATTGTATTTCTCTTTTCAAATTCCGCTGAAGCAGCTTGAAACGCGTGGATTTCGGTTGGACAAACAAAAGTAAAATCTTTTGGATACCAAAACAATAGAACCTTTTTCTTGTTTTCAGTTGCTTTTTTGAAAATGTCCAATTGGAAAGTGTCTCCCATTTCATCCATCGCATTTATAGAAATCGACGGAAATTTTTTACCTACAAAACTCATTTTTTATTTATTTTTTTATTGATTATGTACTTATTTCGCGGTGCAAAAGTACTCACTTTTTTTCAATCAATTTTATTGATTTTTCTTATTTGATATAAGTTTTATTGATAATTAAGTAAGTAGAATATTTCAATTGAGGGTATAAAAACAATCGGATATTTACGTAACATATTGATTCATAGAATATGGTCTAAAATTTTAGTCTTTTCGAATTTTAAAATTCGCGAATTTTAAAATTTGCTAATTTTGGTTAATCTTCTCTTAAATTTGAAGCGGTCCTATCCTCAAACCCAATCACTTTCCTCAATTGCGAAAATCTCATCCACGGTAGTTTCAAATAAAACTGCCAAACGCAATGCTAGGACAATGGACGGCGCGTATTTCCCCAATTCCATTGCATTTATGGTTTGTCGACTAACTTTCGCTTTCTCTGCCAAATCAGCTTGCGTCCAATTCTTTTTTGCGCGTTCAACCTTGATACTATTCTTCATTTTTTTGAGCTTTTTTAAGTTTCAACAATTCCCAATTGAAGCGGATAATGAAGAAAAAAAGAATCGTGAAAAGGTTAAAGGTCATGACGTTAAAAAAGGAAATTCCATATACGAAAATCATGGTTAGTATTAGAACTGCATAGTTGAAATACGTCGCCCAAACCAAAGACTCTAATCGAATTTTAGCGATAAACTCGTCTTCCTCTTTTTGTCTCGAAAAGGCTATCATTAATGAGCTAATTATCAATAAAATGCCAATTATTTCATTGAACACATTATCAGTAATGAACTGAAAGTTATGACCTTCAGATAAAAATCCATCATTCAATATTGCAAATACTTTGATATTAAAGAAATCTGGCTCAAAATTTAAATACATGACAGAAAGGCCAGCCAAAAGTGTCGGAATTAAAACAAACCACCCAATTTTCTTAAACCTGTGTGGGAACAAATACTTTAATTTCATAATTCATTTTTTATAGATTCGATTCAAATGTATAACAAATTATTCATTATGTAAAAAATACTTTACATTTTGACCAATATTTAATACAAATTAACGAATTAGCTTTCACTAAAAGTCTGTAATCCAAATTCTACTTCCACTTAATACTACAACCAATGCTCGCTTTCTGATTAGTAACAGGTGCATTTCCTTTTAGGAGTTCGTCCATCGCATGACGAAAATCTTTTCCAGTGACAGGAATTCCATTTCCAGGTCGTGAATCACAAAGTTGACCGTGATAAGTTGCTTTTAAAGCACTATCAAATAAATAGATGTCTGGTGTGCAAGTTGCGTCGTACGCTTTCGCAATTTCTTGTGTTTCATCATATAAATAAGGAAAACTGTACTTCAATTTCACGGCGACATCCTTCATTTTATCTGGACCATCTTGCGGATATGACCCAACATCATTACTACTTATTGCAATAAACTGGATTCCTTTGGCTTGGTATTCATTTGCCATTTGCACCAATTCTTCGTTAATGTGAAGCACAAATGGACAATGATTGCAAATAAAGAAAATGGCCGTTCCTTTTTCTCCTTTTAAATTCTCTAATGAAAGATTTTTACCCGAAATCGTATCAAAAAGAGTAAAATCAGGTGCTTTTTCGCCAATTTGAAAGCTATTTGATTCAATTAATGCCATTTTTTAATTTTTAACTAAGATAGTTAAATAGGATGTTTTGTTGTTTGATATTTGATCAAAATTTGTAATGACAAATTGAAAGTAACATTTGAAAATTCCCAAATTCCCAAATTTGGGAACAAGAATATATGTGCATAGATATGAGGTGTTTATGTATAATTTTAAGCATAAAATTTACTTCAAATACTATTTCAACACCAATAAAACATACGCTTAATCCAAGAAATTTTTCCAACTTGCGCAAAATTTCAACGCAAAATTGACCTTCGAAGAAATATATCTAGAACACAACAACTTAGTTTTTAACCTTGCTTTGCAGTACGTTCAAAATACCGAAGATGCGCAAGAAATTGCTCAAGATGTTTTTTTAAAGGTTTATGAAAAGCTTCAAACTTTTCAAGAGATTTCTTCGCTAAAAACATGGATTTATCGTATAACCATCAATACCTCTTTGGATTTTATTAAAGCAAAGAAAAGAGATAAGCGTGGATTTTTCTTTTCAGCATTGCGAATTGACGACCCTGAGAAAAATATTTCTGTCCCAAATTTTGATCATCCAGGTTTTTTAATGGAAGACAAAGAAGCTGTGTCACAAATTTTTGCAGCAATCAATCGATTACCAGAAGAACAAAAAACAACCATATTATTGATGCGTTTGGAGGACAAAACGCAAGCTGAAACGGCCGAAATAATGGGGAAATCATCAAAAGCGATTGAATCTCTTTATCAGCGAGCAAAGAAAAATTTGAAAACTATTTTAAACGAAAACGAAGGATAATGGAGAATCTATCGTCAAAAGAACAAGTGGAAAATAAATTAGACATATTAAACAAGGTTCAAAGGGTAGAAACACCCGATGGGATGTATGAAAATATTTTGATGAAAATTCAAAATAAAAAGAAAAATACAATCTCATTAACTTGGATTAGAACTTCGGCAGCTGCAATTTTCATATTAATTGCTGCCGAAACTTATTTGTTAACCTCAACTTCATTTTCAGAGCAAAATGAAAATACAGCTTCAATAGAGTCAATTATTCCAAACGATAACAACACTCTCTATTATGAATAAGAGCAAATTCTTTATCACAACGATCGTTGTACTTCTGATTACCAATTTACTGTTAGTCGGTTTTCTGGTATTCAGGAAACCACCTCACCCACCTATGGATGGCCCGAAGAAATTGATTATTCAAAGTTTACATTTTGATAAAAATCAAGTTAACGAATACACTAAACTAATTGAGGCACACAAGACAGATATTTTGAATTTGAAAAAGAAATTAGAGAAATCAAAAGGCAGATTATACGCTACATTGGCTTCAGAAAGTAACGACGAATTAAAAACCGATTCCATTTTTTCCGTTATTGCAACGATTGAATCAGAAATCGAATTATTGAACTACAATCATTTTATGGATATTAAAAAAATCTGTAACCAAGATCAATTAAATAATTTTAAAGAATTAACATCAAAAATGGCTCAATTCTTCACTCCAAAACCACCAAGAAAGCGATGAAACTCATTCGTCAAATTGCAGTTACTTGTAGTTTGTTTTCCTTGTATTGCAGTGTATCTTTAAGTCAGGAATCCATAACAATATTTCCTTCATTTGATGGAAATCTTCTTGAACTGGATAAAAGCAAAAATAATCCCCCGATTTTTTCTTAACTTCCTTGTCAAAATCACTCTATGAAACTAGTATACTTATCGATCTTCTTTTTATTAATAAATCAATTTGTAGAAGCTCAGGAACTAACAATTCAACAAATGGCAGAATTACGTTCAGTGCACAATGAAGGTAAAATGCAAGCTTTTATGGATAATAATCCAGGATTAAATGCCAAAGTTGTTTTCTATAATTCATTTGAGAAACTCAGTCCATCCGATAGTTTATTATTTCTTTTAGGATTGTCAGGTGTTCGCGAAACCAGAGATGAGGATGGCAAATTAGTCTATTACAAATTGTTTGAAACGTCAACTTCGACCAATTATCGCGTTAGAACCATTTTTTTCGATGGCACTAAAATGAACGTTGAACGAATCAATGAAATTCGAAAAGAAATAGTTGCCAATATTGAAGGCGGAAAAAGTTTTGAGTCTCAATATGACAAATACAATATGGACGAGCGTGCGAATCATGGAGATTTGGGTTGGACGAACCCAGAAGCCCTTTTGGAACCTTTTACTAGTTTAGTTAAAATCAATCCTGTTGGAAAAGTTTATACGGTAGATATACCTTACATGAATTGGTACTATGTAGCCGAGAACATTGCAGCACCAAAAGAATTGACAAAAAAGAAGTTTTTAAAAGTCTCTTTGAACTAATTTATCTGGATCTTTTTCGTTAGTTCACCCAACAAAAAAGCCCCATAAATGGAGCTTTTTTAAAAAAATATTCAAGAATGGTTACACTAAGCTACATCTAATACGATATTTCTTTCCTCCATAATTTTGCGCATATTGATTAATGCGTATCGCATTCTTCCTAGGGCGGTATTTATGCTAATATCTTTAGCTTCAGCGATATCTTTGAATGACATTTCTTGAAACAATCTCATAATTAAGATATCCTTTTGAGTTTCCGGCAGATAATCGATAAGTCCAACGATTTGTTGCTCCATCTCTTCCTTCGTGATGACTTCTTCAATATTTGCATCCTGCAATTTCAGGGTATGAAAAATATTATAATCATCACTTGCCGATGAACTTTCTGAAATCAGCTTGATTTTCTTGTTTCGACGGAAATGGTCAATCACCATGTTTTGAGCAATACGCAAAGCCCAAGGTAAAAATTTACCTTCTTCATTGTAATTGCCCAATTTCATCGTGTTGATGATTTTGATAAATACTTCTTGGAATATATCCTCAGCTAACGCTGGATTTTTAATTTTCGCGTAAACAGAACGGTAAATACGATCTTTATGTCGAAGCATTAGCGTTTCGAATGCTTTTTCATTACCGTTAACGTACAGGGATACTAAAACGCTATCATCTTGTTCTTTCAAAGACATAGTACACACTTTTAAATTGTTGATAAAAACTAATTAAATTAAGTGTAACGATGTACCGATAGACGTCTTATTTTTATGATTTGAACTACTAAACTACGACAATGATTTTGATTTGGCAAATTTTAAGAATAAAAATATACTTTAATCTGTATGACAACGTTTCGGCGCCAGACTAATTCCCAAGTTTTAAAAGGCCAAAACGCTCATCACGTCTATTAATACCGTAGAGTAAAACTTCTTTGCGTTCATAGTCGACGTTGAATAATTTGGGCACGGCAATAGTCTCAACATCGTCGCGAGAAAAGAAAGTTTCCCGACCAACAGCTCCACTAAATAAATCGATAGTTACGATTGCGACAACATTTTTTCGTGTACCGAAATTCGCTTCGTAAATATTTCCTCCACCTGAATTAATAAATCTACCATCTGTAGCATAATTGTCGCTATTATCATTGAAAACGAATACAATTTTAGAACCATCAACAAATCGGCTGTAACTACTAAAAGGTCCGCCATCGTTTGTTGAAACCTGCTGTTTATCTATCTTCTTCAGCCAATCGAAACCTCCAGAAACTCCAATTTTAAAAGCAATAATGTCTTTGTAATAATAGGTGTACATGTTTCTTGAAGCACCTCTTCCATCGTAATACGTGTTCGTCACGACATAGTATTGCTCCAAGGAACCTACAATGCTGCCGTCTGCTAATACTTCAGATTGACGCATTTGGTAATAATGCAATTCAGGCTCACCTTTTCCTTTCGCTTCCAGTTTATCAGCCCTTTCTTTTTGACGGAAAGACCAATCTTGGGTAATAAAATTTTTGTCAAACTTTTCAAATCCTTGATTCAGGACAGTATTATTTTCGAAGTCCAATCGCATATAAAACAAGCCTGCTACTCCCGACTCCAATGTTTCGCCATACACGCCAGAAAGCGTAAACAAATTGTTATTATCCGAATTCATGGTCATCGTCTCCACCCTTCTACCGTTTAAATCTATGGTGAATTGATCCATCAAGTCTGGTGTGACATGAAAAAGATGTAAAGCCTTGTAATTCAAATACGACTTGAATAGTTTTTTACTTTCTGGCTCAGAATATTCTGTAACTGAAATAAAATAATCACCTGTATTGGACAAATAGTGTTCATTTATCGCTGATAATTTTCCTTCGAATGGAAGTTTATAATCTCCTTCTGAAATTTCAGTCATATTCTCATCGAAGACTTTGAATCCGTATTTATCTTGAATATCATTTCTTCCTGGGACATTCCAAATCACAGCGAAATATTTGTTGTTTTGCGAAGTAATTACCTTATAATCGCCGCGAGAATAACCTCTTTCCAAATCGTAGCTGGCCAATAATATTCCGTCTCCAGAGATTTTTAAGTCTTGATCGTATTTCTGCATGAAGAAAAGATCTTTCCCTTCTCTTCTATCGCTCAAGAAAACAACCAATTGATTGTTTACCAATTTAACATCCTCAAAAAGAGCAACATTGCCTTTTAGTTTGGTGCTGATTCTTCCCGTTGCAGTTACTGAAAAATTTTCGTGTTTGGCAACCGTTAAAAGTCTTCTAGACTGTCGGATAGATAAAAAATTGCCTCCTGAAATAGGTAGAATCGCTATTAAATTGTTGGGTTCTTGTTCCATTTCACCCCATTGAACATTATATTTCTGCGAAAAAATATTGACGGGTTGAATTAAACACAAGAAGGCGAAAAGAAATAAATATTTCATAACAAAAGATTGTTTCTCAAAGATATTTCAAATATCTATCCAAAAGTTACCATTAAATAAATGGTTAACATTAATTGGAAAGAAATTAAAGAAATACAACAGTTTTTTTACAATAAAATAAGAACCACCGATGAACCAAATTTGAATTATTAACTACCTTTAAGCTTCCAAAAATTTCGAAGAATCAATATGTCAAAATACATTGAGGTAAAAGGCGCAAGAGTTCATAATTTAAAAAGTTTAGACGTTAAAATTCCTCATGGGAAAATGACCGTTGTGACTGGATTATCTGGTTCAGGCAAGTCTTCTTTGGCATTCGACACATTGTACGCTGAAGGTCAACGACGATTTATTGAAAGTTTATCATCTTACGTTCGGCAATTTTTAGGCAAACTGGATAAACCTGAAACAGATTATATCAAAGGAATTGCACCTGCAATAGCAATAGAGCAGAAAGTAATTACAAATAATCCGCGATCAACCGTTGGAACAACGACAGAGATTTATGATTACATGAAAATCTTGTTCGCACGCGTGGGGAAAACGTTCGATCCAAAAACGGGTGAAGAAGTCAAAAAACATAACGTTCAGGACGTTTTAAACTTATTAAAAGAACAAGACCCGTCAACAAAAGCTATGATTTTAAGTCCAATTTTAGGATTTGAAAAATATGGCGTTGACCGTCAATTGAAATTACTTTTTGACCAAGGATACTCTCGATTGTTTCTCGATGGAGAAACGATACAAATGGAGGACATACTTGAAAATCCACCAAAGAATATCAACGATTCTTTGCTCTTAATTGACCGAATCGTTTGCCGTTTTGTGGAAGAAGAGGAGGAATCACGGATTGCAGATTCTATTCAATTGGCATTTGGGGAAGGCAATGGAGAATGTTTTATCTTTTTTCCAGACACAAAGAAAACCTTTGATTTTTCAACGAAATTTGAACTAAACGGCACAGTTTTTCAAGAGCCAAACGAACACTTCTTTACCTTCAATAATCCATTTGGAGCATGCAAAAAATGTGATGGTTACGGACAAGTTATTGGGATTGATGAAAATCTAGTAGTTCCAGATCGATCTCTGAGTGTTTATGACGGAGCCATTGCTTGTTGGAAAGGCGAATCTATGGGTGAATACCTGAAACAGCTAGTTTTTAACGCTAAGAAATTTGATTTCCCAATCCATAGACCAATTGATGATTTGACGGATGCTGAATACAGTCTACTTTGGGAAGGAAATGAGCATTTTAATGGATTAAATGAGTTTTTCAAATTTTTGGAATCTCAAACTTATAAGATTCAATACCGCGTGATGCTTTCGCGCTACAGAGGCAAAACAGATTGCAAAGATTGTCACGGAACCCGCTTGCGCAAGGATGCAAATTATGTCAAAATCAAGGAGAAATCCATTACAGATATTGTTTTGATGCCCGTTGAAGACTCTTTGGTCTTTTTCCAAGGATTGGATTTGATAAATCAAGATGCGCAGGTAGCAAAACGAATATTACCGGAAATCATTAGTCGATTACAATTCTTGACCGAAGTTGGCTTAGGTTATTTAACCTTAAATAGAGCTGCTAATACGTTATCAGGTGGAGAATCTCAGCGAATAAATTTAGCAACTTCACTAGGCAGTACGCTTGTAGGTTCGATGTATATCTTAGATGAACCTTCTATTGGCTTGCATCCAAGAGATACTGAACGATTGGTTAAGGTACTGCACAATTTACGTGATTTAGGAAATACTGTTATCGTAGTAGAACATGAGGAAGATATCATGAAAGCCGCGGATGAAATATTGGATATTGGTCCTGGAGCTGGTCGTTATGGTGGAGAATTGGTTTTTCAAGGAGATCACAAGGCTTTGTTGAAAGCAAAAAACAGTTTAACAGCTGATTATTTGTTAGAAAAGGAAGTTATTGAGGTTCCAAAAAAACGTCGTGGCCAAAAGAATAAAATCGAAATATTTGGCGCTCGAAAAAACAACCTTAAGAATATCAATGTAGAAATTCCATTGAATAATCTGGTTTGCGTGACAGGTGTCAGCGGATCTGGAAAATCAACGTTGATTCGAGACATTCTTTACCCTGGAGTTCGAGGTTTTATGGGAATCGTTTCATCAAATCCGAATGGTGCTTATAAAGAAATTAAGGGTGATTTGAAGTTGATAAAATCGGTTGAATTTGTTGACCAAAACCCTATTGGTAAATCTTCAAGAAGTAATCCAGCTACCTATGTAAAAGCTTTCGATGATATTCGTGATTTGTATTCCAAAATTCCATTGGCCAAAAATCGCGGTTATAAACCTGGGTTCTTTAGTTTCAACGTGGAAGGCGGACGCTGCGAAATGTGTGAAGGTGAAGGTGAAATTACTGTAGGGATGCAATTCATGGCCGATGTTCATTTGCCATGCGACGTTTGTGAAGGGAAGCGTTACAAAGCAGAAACTTTAGAGGTAGAATTACACGGTGTTAATATCGCGGGTTTATTAGCCATGGAAATTGAAGAAGCTGTTGAATTTTTCAAAAAACAAAAAGGAAGAACCGAAGAAAAAATAGTTCAGAAATTAGAACCTTTGGTTGAAGTAGGATTGGGTTATTTACAATTGGGTCAATCTTCAAGTACACTTTCGGGTGGTGAAGCACAACGTGTTAAGCTAGCTTCATTTTTGGCTAAAGGCTCCAATGCCGACCCTACTCTCTTCATATTTGATGAGCCAACAACAGGTCTGCATTTTCATGATGTAAAGAAATTGATAATTGCCTTCAACGCATTAATAAATACAGGACATTCGGTTGTGGTAATTGAACACAACATGGACGTAATAAAATGCGCTGATTACCTAATCGATTTAGGCCAAGAAGGAGGCGTGAAAGGTGGAAACCTGGTTTTTACAGGTACTCCAGAAGATCTCCTCAAAGAAAAGTCTAGTTACACAGGACAATTTCTTAAATCGAAAATTTAGTCTACATCATTTTTTCAGACTTAGCTACAATAGCTGACACCGCACTATCACTAGTTACGTTAATAACAGTACGACACATATCTAGCAATCTATCCATTGGATAAATTATTGTTATCCACAGTGGGTTTAAACCAACACTCGTCAATACGATCATTAACATAATCAAACCTGCACTTGGCACTGCTGCCGCACCAATGGAAGCTAAAGTTGTTGTTCCAACTATTCCCAATTGTTGATACAAACTTAAATCCACATCATGGTATTGTGCTAGGAAAATTACGGCAATCGCCTGATATAGTGAAGTTCCGTCCATGTTGACAGTTGCACCAATTGGTAGCACGAAATCACTTGCTTGTTTTGGTATTTTCAAATTGTGTTCTACACATTCTATGGTTACAGGTAAAGTTGCCGCGCTAGAAGATGTTGAGAAAGCCAAAAATTGAGCTGGACTTAAACCTTTGAAAAATTCACGGTAACCAATTTTCACACCGAATATTTTCATCAAAAGAGGATAAAAGCCAAAAAGAAGCATTGCTAATCCTATTACTACAAGTATACTGTATTGACTAAGTTTAATAAACATAGTGCCAATTTCTGCTGGGCTATTTGCCATTTTAGCCAATACTCCAGCCATTAAACAGAAAACAAAAAATGGTGCCGCCATCATAACGATGTTTACCATTTTAATGAAAACCTCATTTGCTCCATCAAAAAATTGAATGACTGTTGGTGATTTATCTTTGGGAATAAAAGCCAATGCTATTCCAAAAAATAAAGAAAAGAAAATGACTTGTAGCATTTTCGTACCATCGCTCATTGCAATCATGAGGTTGTCTGGCACCATGTCCACTAGTGGTTGCAGCGGCCCACTTTCTTTCGTCTTTTGAGCGTCGGCATTCTTATTTGCCAATTTCTGATAAGTACCATCCTCAGTTTCCATTTGCATTTGCTCTTTTACTTGAGCAATTTTTTCTTCCGACACTTGCGCAAGACGATCATCATTGTCCATTATAGGCACATTGTTTTCATGCGCCCACAACTCATATTGCAAGCGATTGTTTAGCTTTTGATCTCCATTATCTTGGACACCAGGTTGAAAAACATTTACAAGTGTTAAACCAAGTGAAACGGCCGTTACAGTAGTTAACAAATAGAGTCCTAGGGTTTTTGCACCCATTCTACCAAGTTGGGATAAGTCTCCTAATGAAGCTACACCAGTGATAATACTAAACATCACCAAGGGTACCGCAATGAATTTCAGACAGTTAATAAAAATAGTGCCAAAAGGATCAATCCAATCTATTGTGAATTTATTCCAACCAAAATGTCCAGATATCAAGGCCCAAAGCACTCCAAGCGCCATAGCTATGATAATTTTCCAATGTAAAGCCATTTTTTTCATGCTCGAATTTAATTATTAAAACTTGGAAACTATTTGTTTTTACAACGTTCTTTCATTTTTTTCGCAGATTGTGACATTTAAGAATATTATTCGTAACATTGTCACGTCGAAACACTTTTGACAATTCCAAAAATTATATTTTTTTCCAATTTTTAGAATCATCCCTGATTAATTCATTTATAATATCTCTATGGATTTAAAAGAGTTGGAGAGCAAAAAGCTCCCTGATTTACGTGAAATAGCAAAAACTGCTGGTATCACTCGTGTAGAAGGCTACAAAAAAGCTGAACTAATAAACTTAATATTAAACGACTCAACTGAATCGAAAACAGAGAAAGCTGCACCTTCAAAAGAGGAAGCATCTAGTTCTGAAGGGAAACGAAAAAGAGTACGTGTTGTCGTAAAGTCTGAAGAGCCTAGCCTTTTTAGTACACCGAGCAATACTAAGGAAGAAAACAAGCCCGAGGAAAAAGCGGAAGACAAGCCAACGGATATTGCTCCGGTAGCTGAGAAACCCAAGGAAACGCCGAAACCGAAAACGGAAAAAGGTAATATCTTGTTGCAAAACGCTCTAAAGGCGAAAGAAGCTTATGAAAAGGGTGAAACTTTGGTTAAAGAGGAAGTCGTAATTGACAAGCCTATTGAAAAAGAAGTTTCTTCTGAAGAAAAACCAAACAAAGAATCCAAAGAAAGTACGGTTGAAACGGCTCGTCAAAATCCGAATAAACCGAATAAAATAGATCGCGCCGGACGCCAACCAAATCCACGAGCTGATAGAAATAACCCGAATCAAAACCGTAATAATGACGGAAACAATTCAGGAAATAACTCCGGTAATGGAAATAACAATAACCGAAACGACAATCGTAATGCAAAAAAAGATGATGACGCTTTCGATTTAGTTGGTATTGTTACTGCAGAAGGTTCGCTAGAAGTTATCCTAGATGGATATGGTTTCTTGCGTTCATCTGATTATAATTATTTACCATCTCCTGATGATGTATACGTTTCACAAAGTCAAATAAAACTATTTGGTTTAAAGACTGGTGATACTGTTAAAGGAACCATTCGTCCTCCAAGAGAAGGTGAAAAATTCTTCCCATTAGTCAAAGTTGAAAGTATCAATGGACGCCATCCTTCTTACATCAGAGATCGTGTTCCTTTTCAATATTTAACACCACTTTTCCCTAGCGAAAAATTCAAGTTAACGGGACACGAAAACGAAAGTATGTCGACTCGTATCATGGACTTATTTGCTCCAATTGGTAAAGGTCAACGTGGTATGATCGTTGCGCAGCCTAAAACAGGTAAAACGATGTTGCTGAAAGATGTGGCAAATGCAATCGCAGCAAATCATCCAGAAACATATTTAATCGTCTTATTGATTGACGAACGACCTGAGGAAGTTACAGATATGGCTAGAAGCGTTCGCGCCGAAGTTATTGCATCTACTTTTGATGAACCAGCTGATCGACACGTAAAAGTGGCTAACATGGTACTCGAAAAAGCAAAACGAATGGTTGAATGCGGTCACGATGTTTGTATCCTCTTGGATTCCATTACACGTTTGGCTCGAGCATACAATACGGTCTCTCCTGCTTCTGGAAAAGTTCTTTCTGGTGGTGTTGATGCAAACGCATTGCACAAACCAAAACGTTTCTTTGGTGCAGCAAGAAAAATTGAAAACGGAGGTTCACTTTCTATTATCGCAACAGCACTTACAGAAACTGGTTCTAAAATGGACGAAGTAATCTTCGAAGAATTTAAAGGTACTGGTAACATGGAGTTACAGTTGGACAGAAAGATTTCGAACAGAAGAATCTATCCAGCAATTGACATATTAGCTTCTGGCACACGTCGCGAGGATTTATTATTAGGCAAAGATGCTTTACAAAGAATTTGGGTTTTACGTAAATTCTTGGCGGATATGAATCCAATTGAAGCAATGGAATTTGTTAAAAACCACATGCAAAATACCAAATCGAACGAGGAGTTTTTAGCTTCTATGAATAGCTAATAATAAGTTTATGAATAATTCTGTAATTGGTTTGAGCTTAGGTGCGGCTTGGTGCGTTGTAAAGTACATCTCATTCTTGGTAAATCCTATGCATACGAGTATTGTGCCAACAGTTCTTTTAAACATATTGTTTTTACTATCGGCAATTGCAATTGCTCTTTATATAACAAAGCGCAATCAAACGGAGAAAGATAGTTTTTTAGGCGACATCAAAAACGGTCTGAAAGCTGGTCTTCCTTACACCATTTTGGTAGCTGTGTTCCTTTTCTTTTATTACAGCACTATTAATCCAGGTTTCAACGAAAGGCAAATTGCGCATACAAATGCTAAATTTGATTTAATTTTTGATGATCCAAAGGAATACCAAGAATTGAAAAACTCGAATCCAAGTTTTGAGGTAATGTCAAAAGAAGAGTTGAGAGAAGAAATGAGAAAAGGCCCGAAAAGTTTTTATACTCCAGGCGCAACAATGACCCTTTCCTTATTAGCGATGTTATTACTTTCTACACTTTACAGCATATTAGTTGCTTCAATTTATCGAAAAATAGTGTTTAGAGAATAGAGTATTCAACCCATATTAAAAAAGCCTCGAGAATTGATTTTTCGAGGCTTTTTCATTTAGAATATTTTTATTTCTAATTCTTCAAAAAGTCCATATTACCAGCTTTCATTTGGGAATATGCTTTTGATAAATAAGCCAACATGACACGCATAGCATCAAATGCTTCTTCCGTTTCGGCACTGATTTCTTTCTTTTGCAAACGCATAAGTAGCTTCATGTACATTGCATGAAAAGCAATTTCAACGTGATTTTTATCTTTCAGATTTGACTTTTCTTTGAACTCTTCGATAATTGGATTCGCTCGTTCAAAAACACCTTTGTACTTATGGTCGTCTTTAAGTGTTAGCAAGGTATTGTGCAAGTAAGAAATCTCGACCATGATTTCTTTTAATTCTAATAAGTGTCCTACTTTTTGTATGCCTTGATCTTGCATGTCCTGAATTAAATCAGTATACCATTTTTTATAACTTTCGTAAAAACTCATATTTGGAATATGTGGCTTTACATAGTTTTCCATCAATGCGTCAAAATCAAATTTGTAAGCTCGAATTACATCTTCGATTTGATACATGTACAACACATATTCGGCGATATTTTCCTTTTGTTTTTGTTGTGCTATTAGCATAGTCAATTACGAATGTTTCAATTACGAATTACGAATGTCTGAATTACGTAATTATTTCAAATCTTTGTTTATTTCATCCTCACTTTGGTTCAGAAACTCAATAAAAGCGGCCGTTACATCCATTTTAGAACTAATGTAAGCCAATTGTCCACCAGCGGCGTGAGTCAATAGAATATCAATGTTATTGTCTTCGCTGAATTTCTTGCTGTAGGCTTCTAGTTTGTTACCGATAACCTCTAATTTTTTAATGGTCTCGTTTTCCAATTGGGAACCACGATCTTGCTGATATTTCATGATTTTTTGCTCTTTCAGGGCAGCTTTTTCTTGAATTCCCTGAATTTGAATTTGCGACAACAAACCTTGTTGAGCTTGCTTGTCATATGAGCTCAAGAAATCTTGATATTCACGAGTCATTTTGTCTACTTCAGCTTGAAATGCTTTTTGTTTTTTCTGCATTTCTTCGTCTTGTTCCTTATAGTATTTAAACTGAACTTTTAAAGAATCTTGATTGTAGAAAGCGATTTTCAAAGAACCAATTTTTCTCTCTTCAACTTTAACTGGCGTTGCAGTTTTGTTTTCTTTCTTTTTCTCTCCACATCCAATTAAAATGAACGTCGAAACTAAGGCTATTGTAAAAATATTTTTCATGAATTTGTTACGCTAAATTATTTGTGTTTTTATTTTGAAATGCTTTTTCCCAGTCAGAACGCATGCTGATAAATCTTTGCAAGCAATTGCTCAATAATTCTGGAGTAATCATATTCTTTACTTCTTCTATACTCATCACATCCGTTTCACCAATTTTGAACATTTGTTCAAATTGTCCCAATTCAATTTTCACCATGTATTTGGCGTTATAGTTGAACAAGGAAATTTTGTAACGATCGTGTGGTATTTCTGCTATTAATCTCATTTTTTTGGCTTTCGGCTTTTGGCGGTTGGCTTTTGGCTTAATCTCGCCAACAGCCAATGGCTAATAGCCAATTTTACATGTTTCTTCTATACTGTCCTCCTACTTCGAAAAGTGCATCGGTAATTTGACCTAAAGAAGCGAATTTGCAAACTTCCATCAAGTGTTCGAACATATTCGTGTTCATGACTGCGGCTTTTTGAACATTTGAAATTGCTTCTTCTGTTCTGTGTGCATTTGATTTGTGCAAATTGGCCAGCATATTGATTTGGTATTGTTTCTCTTCTTCCGTTGCGCGAATTACTTCTTTTGGCAAAACAGTTGGTGAACCTTTCGAGCTTAAGAAAGTGTTAACCCCAATAATCGGGAATTCGCCGGTATGCTTCAACGTTTCGTAATACAACGATTCTTCCTGAATTTTAGAACGTTGGTACATTGTTTCCATTGCTCCTAAAACTCCTCCACGTTCTGTAATTCTATCAAACTCTGTCAATACAGCTTCTTCAACCAATTCGGTCAATTCTTCAATGATGAAAGCTCCTTGAAGTGGATTTTCATTTTTCGCTAATCCTAATTCACGGTTGATGATTAACTGAATAGCCATTGCGCGACGCACAGACTCTTCTGTTGGAGTTGTGATTGCTTCATCGTAAGCGTTTGTATGCAGGGAGTTACAGTTGTCGTAAATAGCGTACAAAGCTTGTAATGTTGTTCTAATATCGTTGAAGTCAATTTCCTGAGCATGTAATGAACGTCCAGAAGTTTGAATATGATATTTCAACATTTGCGCACGTGAATTTGCTCCGTATTTTCTCGCTAAAGCTTTTGCCCAAACTCTTCTCGCCACTCGTCCAATAACTGCATATTCTGGATCAATTCCGTTCGAGAAGAAGAAAGATAAATTCGGACCGAAGTCGTTGATATCCATTCCACGGCTCAAGTAATATTCTACGTACGTAAATCCGTTCGCCAAAGTGAACGCTAATTGTGAAATTGGATTCGCTCCTGCTTCAGCTATGTGATATCCGGAAATAGAAACCGAATAAAAGTTTCTTACATTTTTCTGAATGAAGTATTCTTGAACGTCACCCATTAAACGAAGAGCAAACTCTGTAGAGAAGATACACGTGTTTTGTGCTTGATCTTCTTTTAAAATATCCGCTTGAACGGTTCCACGAACTTGAGCTAATGTTTCTGCTTTGATTTTCGCATAAACGTCTGCTGGTAAAACTTGATCTCCAGTTACACCCAATAGCATTAACCCCAAACCATCGTTTCCTTGTGGCAATTCTCCTTGGTATTTTGGTCTTTCAACTCCTTTTTCGGCGTAAATTGCTTTGATTTTATTTTCGATTTCTTGCTGCATTTCGTTCATAATGATGAACTTCTCGCAGTTTTGGTCGATTGCAGCATTCATAAAGAACCCTAACAACATTGGTGCAGGACCGTTAATCGTCATCGAAACCGAAGTCATTGGATGCGACAAATCGAAACCTGAATACAATTTCTTCGCATCGTCTAAACAGCAAATTGAAACACCTGAGTTCCCAATTTTACCGTAAATATCTGGTCGAACATCTGGGTCATTTCCGTAAAGCGTCACAGAATCAAATGCCGTAGACAAACGTTTTGCTGGCATTCCCAAACTCACATAGTGAAAACGTTTGTTTGTTCTTTCAGGACCACCTTCACCTGCAAACATTCGCGTTGGATCTTCACCTTCTCTTTTGAAAGGGAATAATCCAGCTGTATACGGAAATTCTCCCGGAACATTTTCTTGTAAAGTCCATCTCAATATATCTCCCCAACCGTTGAATTTCGGCATGGAAACCTTAGGAATTTGTAAATGGGAAAGTGATTCTGTATGCGTTTCTATTTTCAATACCTTGTCGCGAACTTTAAATTCGAAAACAGGGTTTTTATATGTTTGTTTCTTTTCGTCCCATTTCTGAAGAATATCCCAGTTTTTCGGATCGAAATTTAGTTTCTCTGCTTCGAAAACTTCCTGCAAACTTTTGATCAAACGATCTTTGTCCTCTATAGCAGATGAAGCCAGAGTATCCATTGAAGATTGTAGACCGAATAATTTATCAGCAACTATAATTTGTTCTTCAACCCATTTATCATATGCTCGATTGTTCTCCGAAATTTCTGACAAATATCTCGTTCTTTCTGGTGGAATGACGTAGATTTTCTCAGACATTTCTTTCGTTATTTCGAAAGTAGACTTCAAATCAGCTTCTGTTTTCTCAACCAATTTATCCATGATAACTTTGTACAAGCTATTCATTCCTGGATCGTTGAATTGAGATGCTATTGTACCATGAACTGGCATAGAATCAACCGCTTCATCCCACAAATTGTGGTTTCTTTGGTATTGTTTTCGAACATCGCGTAAAGCGTCCAAAGCTCCACGTTTGTCAAATTTATTTAAAGCGATAACGTCGGCGAAATCCAACATGTCGATTTTTTCCAATTGTGTTGCGGCACCATATTCTGGCGTCATCACATACAATGAAACGTCCGAATGATCCATAATTTCAGTATCCGATTGACCAATTCCAGAGGTTTCCAAAATAATCAAATCATACTCTGCAGCTTTCAATACATTAATTGCTTCAGCAACGTGTTTTGACAATGCTAAATTCGATTGACGAGTCGCCAATGAACGCATATAAACGCGATCACTTTTGATAGAGTTCATACGAATTCTATCACCAAGTAATGCGCCACCAGTTTTTCTTTTCGACGGATCGACAGAAACAACGGCAATATTTTTATCCTTAAAATCAATAAGAAAACGACGAACCAATTCATCCACAAGAGAAGATTTCCCAGCTCCACCCGTTCCTGTAATTCCAAGAACTGGTGTTTTTGAAGCTTTCGCCATGGTGTCAATTTGTTCTAAAGTGCTTTTTGCTTCTTCAGAAAAATTCTCAGCTGCAGAGATAATACGAGCAAGAGCAGGAACACTTTTCTCTTTAACATGCTTGATTTCGCCATTCAAGTTATTTCCTACTGGAAAGTCACTTTTTTGAATCATATCATTGATCATGCCTTGCAATCCCATAGCTCTTCCATCGTCTGGGTGATAGATTCGCGTAATGCCGTATGCTTGTAATTCTTCAATCTCAGAAGGAAGAATAGTTCCGCCTCCTCCACCGAATATTTTAATCTGCGGCGCACCTTTTTCTATTAAAAGGTCGTGCATGTATTTGAAATATTCCATGTGTCCTCCTTGGTAGGAAGTCATTGCGATGGCCTGTGCGTCTTCTTGAATTGCGCAATTGACAACTTCCTCCACGGAACGATCATGTCCTAGATGGATTACCTCACATCCAGTTGCTTGAATGATACGGCGCATTATATTGATTGCAGCGTCGTGACCATCGAACAAGGATGCGGCTGTTACAATTCGAACTTTATAAATGGGTTTATATGCTTCTACTTTTTCCATAAATTGATTCTAATCTATTAAAATTAGCCTTGCAAAAGTACAAAAATGAGCGTAATAAAAAGGTGTATTTTACAACTCATTAGTGATTTTCAAGACTTAACTCTAGATGTTAAAAAAATAATTAAATTGTAAGGAATAATTAAAATTGAACTCAAATTCGAAAATCATTTTTTTATGCGAAATTATTTCTTCTTACTTTTTTCTATATTCTACCTAAGTTCAGCTTTTTCGCAAAGCGCAATAGATGGATTCTTAAAAGGGAAAAATGTTTTGGATTTAGCTTTTTCGGCTAGTTATCAAACTGCAGACGAGTATATAGGAGCGAATGGCAAATTTGACTACTCTCGAGATCTAGTTATTTTTAATGTTTTCGGTGAATATGGTATTACCGATAAACTAGATGTTATTGCTACATTACCCGTTATTAATGGCAAATTACAAGATGGTGCTGGTTACCTCAAATACAAATTGGTTGATTTAAATATCTCAAATCAAAAACTCAGCTTGATTCCAGCAATTGGTTTCAGTGGACCACTTTCAAATTATCAAACTCAATCTGGACAAGCTATTGGTCAGCGCGCTACTCAATTTCATGGCCACTTAGTTTTACAAACAACATTGCATTCTGGCTTTTATTGGCAAATTCAAAGTGCCTACCACCATGCATTAGATCCTGTTCCCTCTTCTTATACTGTGTCAAGCAAACTGATGTTTAGTCGAAATAAGCTGTATTTGGACTTTTGGTATGAATATCAAAAAGGGCTAGGCTCAATAACCTATACAAGTGCGAGCGTTGATTTTAGAACACTAACTGTCGATTACCAAAGAGTTGGTGGTGTTGTATTCTACAATTTAAAAAATAATTGGGGTTCATTTCTGAGTGCTTCATACATATTCGCTGGTTTGGATACAAACTTGGCAACAACAATTTCTTTGGGTGTCACTAAAAAAATCATTTTTAAAAGTAAAAAAGTAGAGGCGATTGAGTAAAAAAAATGTCTAAATTTAGCTTCTATCGAAAATAAATTAGACATGAAACACTTTTTTGCCTCACTACTAGCGCTATTATTTGCTGGCCAAGCATTTGCCCAAGAAAATTTGACTTATCAAAAACCTCCTAAAGAAATTATGGAGCTAGTGGATGTTGAAAGGGCTCCTCAGATTCGCATCGATGACAAGCATGAATTCATGATTCTTCTGTACACTGACGCTTACAAGTCTATTGAAGAGTTATCGGAAAAAGAAATGCGTTTGGGGGGACTTAGAATAAACCCTGTAACGAACATTTCTAGCCGCGAGAGATACAATAACAATATAAAAATCAAAAAGTTAGCTGAAAAAGTTGAGAAACAAGTTTCAGGTCTCCCAAAAAATCCTAGAATCTCAAATGTAAACTGGTCACCAGATCAGAAGTATGTTAGTTTCACTCAAACAACGGATAAAGGCGTGGAATTATGGTTACTGACCATAGCAACAGCATCGGCTAAAAAATTGACAGATGGTTACTTAAATTGTAATATGGCCTATCCTACTAACTGGTTCGCTGAAAGCAATGCAATGCTGGTTCCATTTTTACCAAAAGACAAGGCGGAAATTATAAATACTGAGTCAGCAATTCCAACAGGTCCAACGGTTACCGAAAGTGCTGGTGAAAAAGCACAAAATAGAACCTACCAAGATTTATTGAAAAATCCAACGGATGAAGCAAATTTTGAACAATTGGTTCGGTCGGATTTATATAGAGTGGAACTGGATGGAACAAAAAAAGAATGGGCAAAAACCGGAATGTATTCAAACATTAACTTCTCTCCTGATGGTAAATATGTTCTCATCAGTCTTATTAAAAAACCTTTCTCCTATATTGTTACGTATAGTGATTTCCCAACCGATTTAATAATCTATGGATCAAACGGGAATGAAATAAAAACTTTTAATGAAAGGCCTTTAATGGAAGCTCTACCAAAAGGTTTTATGGCTTGTGAAACAGGTAAACGCGGCATAAGATGGAGAGGCGATGAAGGAGCTACTTTAGTTTGGGCTGAGGCACAAGATGGCGGTGATCCAGAAAAAGAAGTTGATTTTAGAGACAATGTTTACCAGCAAAGAGCTCCTTTTACAGAAGAACCACATCTATTGATTCAAGTGGAACAACGTTTTAGCGGAATTTCTTGGGCCACTCCTGACCTAGCATTTGCAAACGATTACTGGTGGAATACACGAAATACCAAAATGTATCTTTTCAATCCTTCCGATGCAAGTCAAGCACCGAAAAAAATAGAGGACAGAAATTACCAAAACAAGTATAGTGACCCAGGTCGAATGGTTAATCTCAAAAATGAATTTGGTAATTACGTAGTCGACGTAAAAAACAACAAAGTATCATTGATTGGCGACGGTTACACCAAAGAAGGACAATTTCCTTTTATTGAAGAAATGGATTTATCTGACTTAAAGAAGACTAGAAAATATACGTCAAAATACACTGATAAATTAGAACGAATACTTCAAGAATATGACGCTAAAAAGGGCCAATATCTAGTTCGTTTAGAATCTTCTACTATGTATCCTAATTACTATGTAAGAACTTTAGGCAAAAAGGATAATTTACAACAAGTTACCTACTTCCAAAATCCATTTAAAAGTATAGAAAATGTTCACAAGGAAGTCATCAAATACAAACGTGCTGATGGTTTAGATTTAAGTGCCACGCTCTATTTACCGGTGGGATACGATATGACCAAAAAGGAAAAAATGCCTATGGTTATGTGGGCGTACCCTGCGGAATACAAGGATAAATCAAGTGCTGGACAAGTAACTTCTAACCCAAATGAATTCACATATCCTTATTATGGTTCAATGGTTTATTGGGTAACGAGAGGTTATGTTGTTTTGGATGATGCTGCTTTTCCAATAGTCGGAGAAGGAACAACAGAACCAAATGATAATTTCGTGGAACAGTTAGTTTCAAACGCCAAAGCCGCGATTGATGCTGTTGACAAATTAGGTTATATAGACCGAACTAAGGTTGCTGTTGGCGGACATAGTTACGGCGCATTCATGACGGCTAATCTCTTAACTCATTGTGATTTATTTGCAGCAGGAATTGCCAGAAGTGGCGCGTACAACAGAACACTTACACCTTTCGGATTTCAGAGTGAAGAAAGAAGTTACTGGGATGCGCCTGAAGTTTACAATACCATGTCACCTTTTATGAATGCTAATAAAATGAAACATCCATTGCTTTTGATTCATGGCGAGGCGGATAACAATTCAGGAACTTACCCAATGCAAAGTGAACGCTATTTCAACGCGCTTAAAGGCTTAGGTGGAGTTTCCAGGTTGGTCATTTTACCAAAAGAAAGCCACGGTTACTCAGCAAAAGAATCGATTCTGCACATGCTTTGGGAACAAGATCAGTGGTTGGAGAAATATTTAAAGTAAGAAATCAGAAGTAGACAAACACTTCTTATTTCTTATTTCTTATTTCTTAACTCAATTTTAATCCACAATAAACTTCATCAAATGCTGTTTTTTTGAACTTGAGATTTTTAAGATATAGGCTCCTGTTTGTATATTATCAATGTCTAGAGTTGAATTTGATACAACTCCTTGGGCAACAATTTTTCCTTGAAAGTCCAAAACTTGATACGTCTCATTTCCATTTAATTCACCATCAATAAACAGTTTACCTTGAGATGGGTTTGGATAAACGAAAAATTTCTCTTCTTGAACTTCTTCGACATCAATAGTATTTAAAGCAAGTTGAATTGCGGCATAAGCGTTTACTTTTCCCGCACCCCATTGAAGGCTTCCTCCAGCTGGAATGACTCCTGTTTGGTTGTCTGTTCTCGCTGTTGTTTTTATTATTTCCTTGATTTGACTAGATGACAAATATGGATTAGCATCCAATAATAATGCTACAACACCTGCTACCGCAGGACCAGACATAGATGTGCCAGATATCCTTGCAAATCGATAAGTTTGACCATTGAACTGAACAGAAACTGCAGTCGTAACATTGTTATCCGTAAAAGACGAAACAGAAGAAGCAACACTCACGCCTGGAGCTGAAATATCTGGTTTAACTCTTCCATCAAGTGTCGGTCCTATACTAGAAAATCCAGCAATTTGACCACCTAGCAAATTTGGTCCAGCATAATAACTTGCCAAGTGCGCCGCCACTGCAATTGTGCTATTTGTGCAGGCAGGTTCGCCAATTCCATATTCATGATTTCCTGCTGTGGTTCCTGAGCCGCTAACTGAAAAAGGCATACCCCAATTTCCAACATCGGTAACCAATTCAGTCACATTCCAAAAGTGAACTATTCCAGCTGTTGCTGTTGCTTGCATGATTACGTTGTAAGCACCATTGGTGTTTTTTACACGAAATCTGGCATGTGGACGACCATTTTGGGCATTTGCAGCCTCCATTTCAACTACTAGAAAAATAGTGTCCGTGCCGATTACGATTATATCGTTTGCAGGCAAACTAGTCGTTGCAGTATTATAAAACATAGAACTACCCAAAACAACATTCTGAAAATTAGTGATTTTTACACCCATGGTAAAATCATTCCCTGGTTCTCCCCAAGCTGAAATAGATTGCCCCCACATATTTGGATTCGCCGAATAAGGATAAAAATCTATTTTCGAGCGCAAAGTATCACCTGAAAACTGTTTTTCAAGGTGAAAATTCTCGTCTCCATTATTTCCGCCTGAAGTAACAAAAACTACACCTTGGGCAGAATAGTTATCAATTGCTTGACTTAAAAGTGAAGTCCCATCCAAATTACCAATATGATGTAAACCCCAGCTTTGATTTATAACCAAACGTTTGCCCGCCGCCTGTGCTTTATTAAACATCCATTGATAAGCATCAAGAACTGATCCCGCGTCTATCAAGAAAGTTGCAAAAAGGAATTGAGCCTCAAAAGCAACACCCAAAAATGGTGTTCCACCACCTCCTCCACCGGCAATTCCTGCAACATGTCCGCCGTGATACGCATAACTATAAATATTCGCTGTGTCCGAACCAGCTGCTAAAAGATCCGGAATAGTTGAATATTCCGTTCCATAATTAAATCCAGTGGGATTTGGTCCCGAAGTTTTGTATTGGTCCCAGGCCGCATGAATTCGAGTTTGGCTCAGGGCAGTATCATAGTACATTGGATGTGTATAGTCAAATCCCCAATCACAAACACCGATTAACACATCTTTCCCCGTATATTTTTCAGGTAAATTAATTCCTTGATGAACACTGTCAGCTCGAATGTCAGGTATGACCTTATTTAAGTTTGGGCGAACTTTCTTCGCAATTTCGAAATAAGTTATTCCAATAACATCTGAAAAATTTGACATCTTATCCAATGGGATTTTTAAACTTACAATATCATTTATTCTACTGCCAATGACAATTCCTTTCGCCTGAACACTGGATTCATCGAATTGATTATTCACTTTCGCAACAACAGAAAGTACCTGCTGACCGTTCAGTTCATTAATCGGGAATTCCAATTTCAATGCTTCTAATTGATTGGAATTGATTGATCTATTTTGAACAGCTATTCGCTCCCAATCACTTTTGTCCATCACGGACATTTTCGGCTGAGCAAAAGATAAAAATGGCAAGTATGCCAATACAAGGATAAGTATCGATTTATTCATGAGTTAAAATTACGGAAGATTTTTCTGGAAATGGAAGTTACATCCTCAAAATCAGTTTCAAATTGAAACGTCTCTGTGTAAGGTTGTTTGGGATAGCATAAAATCCACCATCTGTAGCTTGTATCCATTGTTTGGATAAAACATTGTTAATGCCAAGCAGGTTGAATACTTCAAACGAAAGAATTGCATCATCAAAATTCTTGGTAAAGAAGTTTTCTTTCTTATTTATTTTTTGCTTTTTCTTATACAAGAAATCATAAGAGAAGCCAATGTCTACCCTGAAATAAGACTTCAAATTCAATGTATCTTTATAACGATTTTGGTCTGGTGGTCCATAAGGCAAACTACTCCCGAATTGCAATCCCACTTGAACAGAGAAGCTTTCGTAACCTGGCATTTGATCTTGAATTAAAGCTCCAAAGGTGAATAATTGATCAGAAGGCCTTCTTATATAACCCGGACTAACAACCGTACTGTCCACAATAGAATCATTAAAAGTATAGCCGAAAAATATTCTATCACCGTCAGAATTGAAGTAGTTCGTAAACTTATCATTCAACAAATTCTCTCTCGTTTGCAGTAAACCAAATTTAAAATACGACTCTATTCCTTTAATAAATTGACCGTTCATGTTGAAATCCAAACCATATGCATAGGCCACAGCATCGTTATTCGCATAATAACGTGTGCGAACATTATCAATTTCGTATGGATTCACATCCCATAAATATTTGTAATAGGCATCTATACCAATTTTGAATGGCGCAGACCTTCCCCATAAATTGACATAAATATCAGATCCAGCGACGATATGAAATGATTTTTGAGATTTCACATTGGTATTTAACTGACCATCAAATGTTCTAAATTCTCTGTAAAAAGGTGGCTGATAATACAATCCAGACGCTAAACGCATGCGAACATCACGCCGCGTAAGCTTCCCGTTGGTGCGCATATAAACTCTCGGAAAATAAGTCAAAGACACACGTGGAGTAATAAAGAATTCTTTATTTACACCGGTGTAACCAACGCGAACTCCAGTGTTTAATGCCAAACGAGATGCTGATTCAGAAAGCGTATCAATAAATTCTTGTCGACTTTTTTTGCCAGTTTCATTGTCTTTAACTCTGGAATAAGTCTTCGTAACAAAATCTCGTTGATTTTTTGACCATAGACTATTTAACTGAAGATAGCCAGTAGCACGATAAGTTTCAAGTTGGAGTTTTCCTTTTATTGTTTCCGATAAGCCAACCTCTTCATCATTCGATCCTTGCGGTATACTGTATCCCGCAGAGTCTAAAAGCCTCCATTCACTAAGTTTATCATCAAACTGATCGTGTTGTAAATTCACTCCCCAGTTAAAGCGATTGCTGAAAAAATTCAATCTTTCATCGTCCTTAAAACCTTCTTTCAATAGACGTGAACCATCGTGGTAAACGTTGAAAATGGTGGCGTTCAATTTATTTCTAGCATGATTTAAAAAACCGCCAACACCAACACTACCAATGGAATCGCCAAATTCCGCTTTAGAAGGGTCAGTTTCTAATTCGTTCAAGAAGTACTCACCAAGTATGTCGAAATATTCTCTTTCTACGGAGCGAAAAACGGTCGCATATAAATCCAAATTGGTCTTCTTGTTGGGTTTCCACTTCAAAGAAGTTCCTCCCATTCCGGTTATAAAACGTGTTTTTTCTTGCCCTTCGAAATAGATGTTCAATGAAAATGCCTCATTATATGATCCGAAATCTGTTTTTTGTGACTCTGGAGCGAAACGATAATCATTAGAAGAAAAATGCCCGAGTACAGACCAATTCAATTTTTCCGTTAAGGCATAATTAGTAACAAATTGCGCATCGGCAAAAACTGGATTGTACGCCCCTTTGGCAGGTAAAGAATTTAAAAGGTATCCATTCGCTCTATAGCGTGCTCCTATTAAATAAGTGAATCTTGAACCTAAAGCCTGTTCCACATGAGTTTCAACGCCTAAAAGTGAAGCCATTGCGGAAGCATGAAATTCTTTAGGTTTTCTATATTCTATATCCAATACTGAGCTTAATTTGTCGCCATATCGAGCGTCGAAACCTCCAGCAGAAAAAGAAATTTGATCAACTAAAGCCGTATTTACAAAACTCATTCCTTCTTGTTGACCTGAACGGGTAAGAAACGGTCGATAAATTAGGAAACCATTGACGTAAACCAAATTTTCGTCATAATTCCCTCCTCGAACGTTGTAATTACTTGTCAATTCATTGTTGGATACGGCAGCCGTAGTATAAGTCAAGAATCGCTCTACTCCGCCCATTGGGATATTTTGTATATCGTTGAATTTCAACTTTTCCAAAACAAAAGGATCGTATACTTTTTGAGTTATCTCAATTGTGTTTTCTTGCTGGATATTAAAAAAAATGTTTCCAAGATTTAGCTCTTTATCACCAATTTCAACGAATATATTTTCTTGCTTTTTTGTGCCTAGGGAATCGCCAACAGCAAAGAATATTTGGACAGAATCACCTTGCGGTACTTGCAGCTTAAATCGTCCGTTGGCGTCTGAATAGGTTGCGGTTTCTTTTGCTTGTGGACTTTTAATTAAAATTCCCTCAATTCCTTTTTTCCTGCGGTCAATACAACGTCCGGAAACATCGCACAGCTGTGCTTCGGCACCATAAGCAAGAAGAATAAAGAAAATAAAAAACCAGTGCTTCATAGAATATTAGCTGAACGCCAAAAGGACAAAAATATTTTACTTATCCGTTTTAGAGGTATAAAACAATAAAATCTTTTTCAAAAGGATCTATTGCAGATTTAATTTTATCCAAATGACTTCTTACTTCCCCGTCGGAACAGAAATTGAAAAAATTAGCACTTCGCTCTTGTAACCCATTGTTAGGAAATAGCTTATCCTTTATTTGGTCCATTTGCTTTAGAACTTTTTCGTACTTGCTTTTTTCCGCTCGGATTAATTTTTGCTCCAAAGTATCCATCTGTTTCGTAAGTCGAGTCATTTCTGCTTCTAGATAATTTGACATGTTAGGATCAACCGCATTTACCAAATTTCGACATGATTCAATCAACTCATTTTGTTTTTGACGCATTTCGCTCAAATCTAATTCTTCAGCATTTTCCAAAACGTATGATTTTTTCAAAGCGTCAACATCTTCGAACAATTGATCAACTGACCAACCTACATTTTCCATTTTCTGTTGATTCGCGCTATCGATAATCATCATCGAATTACGAACTTGAATCAAAGGATAAGGAACATTATATGATTCAAACGCGCCTTTCAATTGCAACCAATAGGCCATTTCACCGCCGCCACCTAGATAACATAGATTTGGTAAAATCAATTCTTGATACAATGGACGAAGAATAACATTTGGAGAAAATTCTTCAGGATTCGTTTCCAAATAGGCTAAAATATCCTCCTTAGAATACCGTGTTCCGGCGTCTGTAAAATAAACACCATTTTCATATTGTATTCTTTCACGAGATCCTTTTTCAAGAAGGAATATGTTTATTTCACGGGCAAAAGCTTGGGTTGGCAATCCTTCTTTTGCCAAAAGTTGGTTGGTTTTCTCAACAGCTTTGAAGGACAAATTTTCGGTTAATTCCTTTTTAACCGTTGGCGCAAAAAGAGATTTCAATGCAGCGTTATCTGCATCCAAAACAAGAACACCTTCATGGTTAAAAAGAGTGTTTACCATTTTAAAGGTAGCTTCACCTAGATTTTTCCCATCATAAGAATCGATAATTGTCTGTATCTCACCGTTAGGATGATTTGCGAAAAGTCCTTTAATTTGTTGAATAAATTCTGACCAATTTTCCAAAGAAAATCTACCAACAGCTCCGGTTTGTTGAGTATCCCATGAAAACTTTTGGTTGAACAAATTCACTTGATTTATTTCTTCAAAATCATGATCTTCACTTGCCATCCAGAAAATGGGAACAAAGTTAGAATTTGAATATTTCTTTCTCAATTCTTCGGCTAGCTTAACCGTGTGAAGGATTTTTAGCACAAAATAAAGCGGTCCCGTCAAAAGTGACAATTGATGACCAGTAGTAACCGTATAGGTGTTTTCCTTTGCGAGTGAATCGAGATTCTTTTGCTGCTGTGCCGATGTAGTATATTGAGAATAATCAGAATTAAGTGCCGCTGCCATTCTCTTTCTTGTCTCCAAAGAATAGTTTTGACTTTTAATTTTCATCTGCTCTTCGAAGGCTTCCAAACTAAATTTAGCCTGAATGAATTCTTTCAAATCATCCTGATTATAAACCAGTTGATTTGATAAATCTGAGAAAAGACCTGTTTTGTGACGATGAATTTTTATGTTGTTCATGACTACAAAAATAAGTTCTACAAGCAAACCAAAGATGGAATCAGTAAGTTTCTTTATGGTTTAACGAAAAATGGCTATTTTTGCACTCCAATAATTCATTAAAAATAAAACAGAATGCACGCAATAATTAAAACAAGCAAAGGTGATATGAAAGTCGAATTTTACGGCAATGACGCACCAAAAACAGTAGCGAATTTCACCAAATTGGCCAAAGACGGTTACTACGACGGATTGAAATTTCACCGAGTTTTGCCTGATTTCGTTATTCAAGGAGGTTGTCCAAACACACGTGAAGGAGTAAAAGGAATGCCTGGAACAGGTGGACCAGGTTATTCAATCGATTGTGAAACTTCAGGTGGTAACCAACATCATGACAGAGGAGTTTTATCTATGGCGCATGCTGGAAAAAACACTGGAGGATCTCAATTTTTCATCTGTCATTCGCGCAATAACACCTCTCATTTAGACGGAGTTCACACAGTTTTCGGAAAAGTTATTGAAGGACTTGATGTGATTGACGAGATTAGACAAGACGACGATATTTTATCTATTACTATCGTTGACTAATATCCAAGGATTTAACTATTTTTTGACTTGTTCAAAACTTGGTTTTTTCTTTCGTAAAAAAAATATACTTTTGCACCGATAAAAAAGCAAACATGTTAGACAACCTTTCGACAGATAATATAAAGAACGAATTCAAGACGAATAAAAAAGTACGTATGATTACCATTAGCGTTGGAGCTATTTTGGTTTTAGTACTAGGATATTTCGCATACCACCAGTTCATCTGGAAACCAGGAAATGTTAAATCAACAGAAGTTGGTTACGCAGGTTTAAACTATGCTGCTATCGATTCTACAGATTTGGCTATTTCAGAATTAACACCTGTCGTTAAAAAATACGATGGTAAAGTTGGTGGTGAAGTTGCACAATTCGTTTTAGCACGTCAATTAATGGCGAAAGGTGAATTCAAAAAAGCACTAGATAACTTAGAAGGTGTAAATGTTGAAGATACTTATGTAAGAGTTTATGCTGTCGGTTTGCAAGGTGATTGCTACAGCGAAATGAAAGATTACGACAAGGCAGTAAGTTATTATTTGAAAGCGTCAAAAGCGAATGAAAATGATTATACAACACCTATGTATTTGTTCAAAGCTGGTTTGGTTACTGAATTGAAATTAAAAGATCCTCAAACTGCAGCAGAATATTATCAAACAATCAAAGACAACTATTTACAATACGGTAATCAAAAAACGATTGATAAATATTTGGCTAGAGCGTCAAACAAAAAAGTAAAATAAATGGCAACAGCGCTTCGCAACTTGTCAGAATACAATAAGGATTTTGTTCCAAACGGTGCCGATTATAAAATCGGCATTGTTGTTTCTGAATGGAATGAAAACATCACGTTCAATTTGTTAAAAGGCGCAAAAGAAGCTCTTTTAGAAAATGGTGTAAAAGAGGCAAATATACATGTCCACACAGTACCAGGAGCGTTTGAATTACCGCTTGGAGCTCAACTGCTTTTAGAATCCAGTTTTTTGGATGGTATAATTGCTATTGGATGCGTAATCCAAGGTGAGACAAAACACTTCGACTATGTATGCAAAGCAGCAACAAGTGGAATTGCCAAATTAAATCTAAAATACAACCGCCCTATTTCATTCTGTTTACTAACTGATAACACCTTGCAACAATCTATCGACCGCTCGGGAGGAATTCACGGCAACAAAGGAATAGAATGTGCCATAGCGTGCATGAAAATGATTGATTTGAAAAAATCACTCTTCTAAAAATACTTCATTATGACTTTAATAAAATCAATATCTGGAATCCGTGGAACGATTGGCGGACAGGTCAACGACGGCTTAACTCCTTTGGATGCAGTAAAATTTGCTGCAGCTTATGGCACCTGGTTGAAAGATACAAATCCAAATCAAAAATTAAAAGTTGTAATCGGTCGTGATGCACGTATTTCGGGACCTATGATTTCAGCTTTGGTAATTTCTACTCTAACAGGATTAGGAATTGATGTAATTGATTTAGGATTATCCACTACGCCAACTGTAGAAATTGCTGTTCCAATGGAAAAAGCGCAAGGTGGAATTATTTTAACTGCAAGTCACAACCCGAAACAATGGAATGCTTTGAAATTATTGAACCAAAAAGGTGAATTTATTTCTGGAGCTGAAGGTGAAAGAATCCTTGAATTAGCAGAAAAAGAAGCATTTAACTTCGCAGAAGTTGATGATTTAGGAATAATTACTGAAGATTCGTCTTACCTACAAAAACATATTGATGCAGTACTTGCGTTGCCATTGGTTGACAAAAAAGCAATCGCAGCAGCTGATTTTCATGTTGTAGTTGACGCTGTAAATTCAACAGGTGGAATTTTCGTTCCAGCATTATTGAAAGCGCTAGGTGTAAATCGCGTTACGGAAATGTATTGCGAACCAACAGGACATTTTCCGCATAACCCAGAACCTTTGCCAGAGCATTTGACAGATTTGTCAGCAAAAATTATTGAAACAAAAGCTGATGTTGGTATTACAGTGGATCCAGACGTTGATCGTTTGGCGCTTGTTTGTGAAGACGGAAGCATGTTTGGAGAAGAATATACGCTAGTTGCTTGCGCGGATTACGTGCTTACACACACGCCAGGCGCGACAGTGAGCAATTTGTCTTCAACTAGAGCTTTACGCGATGTAACGGAAGAAAAAGGACAAACCTACGCAGCTGCAGCTGTTGGTGAAGTGAACGTTGTTGCCAAAATGAAAGAAGTGAATGCCATTATCGGTGGTGAAGGAAATGGTGGAATCATTTATCCAGAATCGCATTATGGTCGTGATTCATTGGTTGGAATAGCATTATTCTTGTCGTCATTAGCACATAAAAAAATGACCGTTTCTCAGATGAGAGATAGTTTTCCAAAGTATGTCATCTCAAAAAATAAGATTGAATTAACACCCGAAATCAACGTGGATAAAGTTTTAGCTGATATAGCTAAGAAATACGAAGGTTACGAAGTTGATACGATTGATGGTGTAAAAATCTACATCGAAAAAGAATGGGTTCATTTGAGAAAATCTAATACTGAACCGATTATCCGAATTTACTCTGAAAGTCAAACAGCTGAGAAGGCAAACGCTTTGGCTGAGAAGATAATTGGTGAGATCAAGGGGTTGATTTAAAAATTAACGACTTCCCTTTACCTTCTTCTCCAAACTTTTTCCACCAAAAACGGTTTGCGAAGCATGTTGGATATTGAAGTAATAATACTCAACTTTTTCATCAGGAAATTTTACTTGAATTACATCCAAGAAATTTCCGTCATCATCCGTTGACGATCCTTTCGTTCCAATTCCAGCTTTCAAATATGTTAAACTGAAATCTTTACTATCAGCAGTGCTTAAAGCAAACATCGCTGAATTTCTCGTTTTTCCATTTCCACTAAATACCATTACATTTTGAATCCGTTGCGCTCGATAAGCATAGCATTCGAAACTATCAAGTTGATTCAAATTCTGAAATGCAAAAGCCATTTCAATATTTCCTCTCAAGTTGTATGGATGATTGGTTAAAACTTTCGGTCCAATACAATTGCTTCTTCATATTTTCCGACAACGTTCATATCATATATTGCTTTCTGGTCGTCAAGAATATTGTCGTAAGGTTTATAATCCGGTTGATTAGTTTAGCCAACTAACAATGCAAGCAATTCGAAATCAGTCATGCTTTTATCGTTTTTTAAAAAACGGCTACGAAGTTTTGGATAGCTAAATGAATCTTGACTGTTTTTTGATCTATTTAATATTTTATTAAAATCCCGATAATAATTGAAATTGGATTGAGCACAAAGAAAATTTGATACGAATAGCAAAATAAAAAATCCAATTAAGAGAGGTAATCGTTACATATCCTTTTTAGCCAATGATTATTTGAGATTATACAAAATAAAACAAATTATCGGAATGAATCTGTTTCGATAAAGACTTCTCTTTAATTTCCACCTTTTAGTTTTTCGTGCTACTTTCGTTGTGAATATGAATAAACAAAAATCCCAATTATACATAAACGACGTTCGCACCTGGTTGAGCTTCTTTTTCTTAGTTCGATTAATTGGAATTACAAATGCACCTTTGGAAATTGGTCACAACTGGCGCCAAGCTTTGACCAATATGACCGCTCGCAATTTTCATGAAAACGGAATAGACATCTTACATCCTATGATTGACATGGCCGGCGAAAAAACAGGCATTTTAGGTTCAGAATTTCCATTTTTCAACTCACTTATCGCAATAGTTGCAGATGTTTTCGGATACGAGCATTGGTATGGTAGATTGATCAATTTGATTGTTTCCACAATTGGAATTTATTTCTTCTATAAATTGCTTCGTCTCTATCTTTCTGAAAAAGTAGCTTTCTATTCTTCCATCGTCCTCTGTTGCTCAATTTGGTTCGGCTTTTCAAGAAAAATTATGCCCGACACATTTAGTGTTGCGCTAGTTATAATAGGACTATACTTTGCTTTCTCGTATTTAAATAAAGGCAAACTTTGGCGCTTAATACTCTTTTTTGTCTTTGGTACATTGGGAATCTTATGCAAAATACCAGCCCTAGCTTTACTTAGTGTTTTGGTAGTTGTTCCATTTTTAAAAAACACACCCATTCATCGAAAAAGTGGAGTAATTGCTGCTTCAATTGTGGCTTTCACTTTAGTTTGTACCTGGTATTTTTATTGGGTTCCTTATTTGGTTGATACCTATCAGTTTGAATTATACATCAACAAAGGTTTTCGTCTTGGTTGGACTGAAATCATGGGAATGAAAAAGGATACTTTGGAGAAATTTTACTTCAGTGCGTTTCATTCTTATGCGGCATTGCTATGCTTTCTCGTTGGACTGTATTATACTGTTAAAACGAAAAGCACTCTGCTCCTATTAGCCGCAGCAACTTATACTGTTGTGTTTGGTCTTTTCATTATTATAACCGGTGATGTATTTCCAAAACACAGTTACTACATCATTCCATTTGTTCCGTTGATGGCAATTCCAATTGGATTATTTCTAGCAAACTTGCCAAAAAAATATGCACTTGTATTAATGGTCGGAATCTTTATCGAATCCTTCGCCAATCAGCAACATGATTTTTTCATAAAAGATAGTGAGAAATACAAATTGAGTTTGGAAAAACTGGTTGAAGAAACTATACCGAAGGATGATAAAATCATAATAAACGGTGGTTCTTCTCCTCAATCCATTTATTTCTCTCATCGCAAAGGCTGGACGGTAGAAACGAATGAAACACTTCAATCAAATTATATCGATTCTTTAACCAAACTAGGTGCAAATTATCTCATCATCGATAAGAGAGCGAGTGAAAATGCAATTTACCATTATCAGAAGGCTAGATCAAATGTATCCTACGATATTTACAAATTGGAAGTAAATCCGAATCTATCAATTGGATATTAGTAGAGTGATTTTTTAACCACCTTTCTTTAATGCCTCGATTTGGTCGGCAACCTTATTAGCTTCAGCAACTTTACTATCGCTCATCGTTCTATTTGTCGTAGAAAGTTGATGCGCCTCAGCAAGCAATTTTTTGTATTGCTCATTTAGCTTATCGATAGGTGATTTCTTTTTAAAAAGGTTAAACATTTTATCTCTGTTTGGGTTGAATAGTATTAACAACTCCGAAGTCCTTTTAGTTCTGATTCTTGAGATTTATCTAACAAACTTCTGCTCTTAAATAGTTTCTCCTTTTCCGCTGAGGTAAATAGAAAACTAAGACTTTGCCATCAACATTTTACGTGTTCCGTAAGATGCCATCAACAATGTCAAGGCCATGATTGCTCCGCCACCTTCTCCATCGCCATTGTATACGTGCGTGCTAATTGCTAAACAGAAATTAAAAGTCAATCCTGCATAAGCCCACTCAGTTAATATTGGCTTCTTACGGTAAAGTAAAAATACAATTCCGGCTGCCTTTGCAAAAGTGATATGGTAAACCAACCAACGAGGAAAGCCCATAGCCTCCATCATATTCATTACATTTTCAGTATCTGTCAAATACATTACAACAGACAAAGTCAACATAGCACACAACAAACCTGTAAATACCCAATGTGTTATTTTTAAGCTTTTTACATTCATATCATGAAGTTTAAATTAGACTTTTTTACCTTTAGGGTTAGCGTATGTCTCAACCTCATCGCCTGAGATTTCTTTTCCGCCTAGTATAATTAATCTTTCTATTATATTTCGCAATTCACGAATATTTCCAGACCAATCTACTGATTTTAATGCATCTAGAGCACTTTTTGAAAATGACTTTCTTGGAATTCCGTGCTCTGAACAAATTATCGTCATGAAATATTCTGCCAATAAGGGTATATCATCTCTTCTATCGTTTAAGGCTGGTACGTGAATTAATATTACCGCTAAACGATGGAATAAATCCTCACGAAAACGACCCTCAGCTATTTCCAAACGTAAATCTTTGTTCGTTGCTGCTACTACTCTAGCGTCAACTTTTATATCTTTTTCTCCACCAACTCGTTGTATAACATTCTCTTGTAAGGCCCTTAAAACTTTGGCTTGAGCACTTGCCGACATATCACCAATTTCATCTAAGAAAAGAGTTCCGCCTGAGGCCAATTCAAATTTTCCTTTCCGTTGTTTAACTGCTGATGTAAATGCTCCTTTTTCGTGTCCGAACAATTCACTTTCTATCAGTTCGGCTGGAATAGCTGCACAATTTACTTCAACGAATGACATAGATTTTCGAGAACTATTGTCATGTAGCGAACGTGCTACTAACTCTTTACCCGTTCCATTTTCGCCTGTAATTAAAACACGTGCATCTGAAGGTGCAACCTTTTCAATCATTTCTTTGATTTTGTGAATTCCTTCCGTTTCACCAATAATACTGCTTCCTTTGAAACGATTGACCGTTTTTTTCAAAACTTTCGTCTCTTCAACCAATACTGTTTTGTCGATGGCATTTCGGATGGTAACCAATATTCGATTCAAGTCCAATGGCTTTTCAATGAAATCGAAAGCACCCTTTTTGATGGCTTGCACGGCTGTATCGATATTTCCATGACCAGAAATCATAATTACTGGTGCATCCACTTTCTTTTCTTGAAATGCAGAGAGGACTTCCATACCATCCATCAAAGGCATTTTTATATCGCAAAAAATGATATCATAGCTTTCAGATGTTGCTTTTTCAACGGCTTCTTTCCCGTTTTCGGCCTCATCCACTTCGTATTCTTCAAATTCTAAAATTTCTCTCAAAGCACGTCTTATGCCTCGTTCGTCATCGACGATTAGAATTTTTCCCATGGTGTTTGTTTTTTATATGTGTTAAAGATAATTAAATTGATTTATGAGCGAAAAGCTACTTAAAACTCCTCTGTCACCAAAGCCCCTTCTTTCAATGAAAAAGGCGAAATGATAATGCGCTTTGTTTGCAGTTTCTCCATTAACCAAAGTGTTTTCACTGCTGTTATTGGCGCCATTATTTTTCTTATTGGAAGAATAAATGCATTTGCCTCTCTTTCTTTTAAAGTGGATTTAATGACTTCCTGAAGTGTTGATTTAAAGCCATCTATGCTCATTTCGAAACTTTGCTTTTCTTCGGGCATTGATCTTTCGTGTGTCATTTCCCAAAAGGTTTCAAAACTTCCCGAAGAACCAATCATTATTTCTTCATTTCTATCGTCGAAAAAACCTTTACTTTCCTCCTCAAGAAATTTACGAATGGTTAAGATATCAGCAACAACGAGTGGATCCTGAAATTTAAACTTTTGATAGATTCTGGAGACACCAATATTTAAGCTCATCAATTCATTAACGCCATTAGCATCAGCAAAAACAACCTCAGTGCTTCCGCCACCTATATCAATAATGACTCCCTTATGCTCAAAATCATACACTTGTCGTACTCCGCGATAAATCAATTCAGCTTCCATTTCACCAGAAATAATATGAACATTCAAATCACATTCATCTTTTAATTTCTGCAAAAAATCATTTGTGTTTTCAGCATCACGCAGAGCGGAGGTTCCAAATGCTAAGATTTTGTCCACGTGCTTTTCAAAGCAAACTGTCAAGAAGTGTTTTATTGCTTTTTCTCCACGTAACATAGAGTCTTCGGTTATCACATTGGAATTAATTCCTCCCATTCCAATAGCGACACCCTCTTTTTCAGCATGCACGATTTCAAATTTGGAACCATTTAAATCTGCAATGAGCAAATTAAACGTATTCGTCCCTAAGTCTATTATCGCTTTTCTCATTTACACTTGTTTAGTCCACTTGAAAAAATGACGTAATTTCAAGCGATGCCCGAACTGAAGAATTCCATTTTTGTATATTCTTCCTGAAATCCACAACATGACAATACTAGAAATCAGGAGAATAAATCCAACTAAAATCAAAGAATAAGCTTCACCAGGATTGAATCCTTGAGCCAGTTTCACCAAAACGACAGCAGGCGATGTGAAAGGTAAATAATAGAACCAGGATGTCAACGGTCCTTGAGGATTAATCATTGCATAATAACCCGCGTAAACACCCAAGCAAAGCAAAAGCACAAGTGGGATAACAAATTGTTGTCCATCGCTTTCAGAACCAACAGAAGCACCGACAGCAGCAAAAAGTGAAGAATAGAACAAATATCCGCCGATTAAACAAAATACAAAGGCGGTAATCATTGGTCCAAACTGTACTCGTTCAAAAACCAAATCTACGAACTCGTTGTATTCAAATCCTTCAAATTGTTTTTCAAAATTTCGAGAGTTTTGAACTTCTTCGGTTACTTGAACACCGTTTTCTAGATTAGCAGAAATGTAATCTGGAAATAATGTATTACGCATTAAAGTCAAACCAATCGCTATGGTAACGAACCATATACTAAATTGAAAAATGGCAGCCATGCCTATTCCTAAAATTTTCCCAAACATCAGTTGAACAGGACGAACTGAACCAAGCAAAACTTCGACAATTCTATTGCTTTTCTCTCGACTAATACTTCGCATAAGTCCCATAGCAAATAGAGCGATAAAAACGAAAATCACCAATCCTAAAAACAATCCTACCCAGGCTCGTTTATCCTGCGAAAAATCATGTGGATCATAAACATTTCTAAAACTCAGGTTCAAAGGTTGTTTTATCTTTTTGAAATCAGTGAGCGACAATTCAGTGAAACGTTTAACGAGAACTTCTTCTAATCTACGCTCAACTTGGTATTGCACCTTTTTCTCCAGGTTTTTTGAAGGTATCTGACGGTAAAAAACAAAACCAATTTTATTGGACAAAACTTTTTCGTTTATTTCAACCATAGCATCATACTGCTGGTAACGCTTGCCATTGGCGAATTCTTCAATCTCAATATAATTGTCGGCGAATGAATATCTGATATTGCTGTCTGTTCTAGATGCAATTTTATCAGCCATTATTCCTGAAGGATCTGTGATTAAAACATTCCATTTTGTAGCTGTTTTTCCGCCATATGCAAAGAGCATATACAAAATCGTTAGAACTGTTAATGGTCCTAGAATTGAGAACAAAACAAAGGTTCTAGAACCAATTCTCTCTCTCCATTCGCGCATAGCAATTATCCAACTATTTCTCATCAGTTACCTCTTTTTGAGCCGATTCAATGGCTTGGATGAATACTTCTTGCATGCCTGGTAGTTTCTCGTAAATTGCTTCAACTTTTACATGACCAATCAATACACTCATCAAGGTATCAATTGAACTGTCACCAACTAAAGCTAAATCCGCTTCAAAACGATTGTTGCCAAATTCTCTTGTTTCAACGATTTGAAATCCTGACCAAAGCGCATTGACAAATCCTATCATATTCCCTTCAAAACGAACGGTATATTGTCCTGTTTTATACTCATCTCGCAGATCAGAAACTCTGCCTTCTAGTAAAATTTTACCATGATGAAGCAAAACAGCTCTATCGCAAATCTCCTCCACACTATTCATATTGTGTGTTGAAAGTAAAATAGTTCTGCCTTGTGCTTTTAAACTTTGAATTTCTTTTTTAATCAATTCTACGTTCAATGGGTCAAAACCACTGAATGGTTCGTCTAGAATAATCAATTTTGGCTGATGCAAAACAGTGAAGATGAATTGAATTTTTTGTGCCATTCCTTTTGATAGCTCTTCAATTCTTTTTTTGCTCCATTCTTCAATTTCAAATCTTTCTAGCCAATATCTCAAAGCTTCTTTCGATTCCTTTACGGACATTCCTCGCAATCTTCCAAGAAAAATTCCATGTTCTTCAACGGTCATTCCTCGGTAAAGTCCGCGCTCTTCAGGCAAATAGCCAATGTTGCGCAAATGTTCTCTCCTGAAAAGATCATTGTTGTATTTTATCCAACCTGAATTTTGCTCAATGATTTGATTTACAATACGTATCAATGTGGATTTTCCAGCACCGTTCGGTCCGAGTAAGCCAAATATTTCACCTTCCACTAATGAAAAGGAAACGTCTTTCAAAGCAAATTGATGACCGTAAGATTTGGTTAATTTTGAAATTTCAAGCATTTACTGTTTTGGTATTAGCTTACCAAAGATAATTGCTGAAAGCATACAAAACAACGAGAATATTCAATTCTTTCCACGATGCAATGCTAATAAGGATTTAGGGATTTATTATAAAATTCTCGGATTTCCTCTGGTCTAACACCTTTCTTGAACAGCCGTATGGCTTTACTATTCACTAATTGAATTTTCAACCAGGAATTCGTTCTGTATTTTCGGATAGAGACTGTCGTACTTTCTTTTAATATTTTGAACGGAACAATTTCTCTAGCTCTTTTCATGAAATCATATTCTTCCATTATTGAGTACTCTTCCTTGAATCCGCCAAGGGCATCAAATAGTTCTTTACAAACAAATAAGGTTTGGTCACCACCTCGACACCAAATTTTATCGAATCGCGTAAAAAATGCATTTATTCTCAAAAGCGGCCGATTTCCTTCGAATTTTTGACGAAAACAGCCAATTTTTGAACCTTTTTCATGATTTTCGGCTACTTCTTTCAAAAAATTACTGGGTGGCAATACATCAGCATGCACGAAATATAGCAATTTAGACTTTGCTGCGTTCGCGCCCAAATTCATTTGATGTGCACGAGAACGTATTGAAGTTGAAATAACGACATCACATTTTTCTTCGGCTATCTTCAATGAATTGTCTTCGCTATTCGCATCAACAACAATTATTTCGCAATGTTTATCTGGATCGTTTAAGCGCAAATAATTTAATAAACGAGGTAAAAGTATTTCCTCATTCAATACAGGAATAATTATGCTCATTTTCAACCTACTCATACCAAATACTCGCGCAAGGTTTTTAGATCATCTTCATAATCAACATCAGAAAGTGCCTCTAAAACCGCTAGTCTTTTTCCAATATTCTGCACGGATTGTTCTGCTTCTCGAAACACGGTTTCCGTGCTCCATTCTTTTCCAAGAAATACTTCTGAATCGGGACTTTTGGTTCCTATCAAGTAATAACCGCCGTCTACAGCTGGGCCAATGCAATAATCGTTATTTTCTAATTTACCGAAAGCTTCGTTAATAATATTCTCGGTAAGCTCATAACAATCCGTTCCCATTACGACTATTTGATCAGCACCTTCTTTTTTCACTTCCGAAATAGCATTGAACATACGTAAACCTAAATCATCACCTTTTTGCACTTTTCGTTCATATTTGCTCCATTTTTCATCATTTTCAATAAAATTTGAGAAAAAAAGATACTTTTTAGCTTCAATTTTATCTGCCAGTATATGAGAGTGCTCAACTAAAACCGTATAAATTTTTAAGGCATTTTCATCTCCAACAGTTGACGCTAAACGTGTTTTGACTTTCCCTAGTTCTTGATTTTTTTGAAAAATGATTAATGCTTTTTTCATTTTTTTATGGTATCGTATCCAATCTATACGTTGTAGTTCGAGATTTAGATTTCACTTTTTACGAACTTACTGAAAATAAAGAAAACGTTGATTCAGGATTTAAATATTAATTAAAGTAGCAATGTACCGAAAAAACTGCTTCACCTAACGCATTTAAAAACCTCCTTTACATTTAGAATATTTGATCTTAAATTAATTTGTATCAGTGATAAATAATTGATTTTAAACTCATCGGCTTAAGATGAAAGCAAAAGTTACCTACATTCTCGCAGAAACGAGAAACAACTACTTAAGCCACAGCTCCTCCGCAACTAGATCCAGCACCTGCTGTGCAACCATAACAGTGTTCGTTTACAATAATGTTACGGTTCTCCAATTGCTCTAAATTAAAGTCTGAAAGATGTTTGTTGTTTTTGGTTGCAACTTTTAAGTCTAGCATTTGATTGAAATCGCAATCGAAAATGAAACCATCCCAGCCTATGGAAATTGTGTTTCGACACATTACACCTGCTGCTGCAATTGGATTGAACGCGTTTACCAACTTGTCCATATATTTTTCATAATTGTTTGAGGCTACCAAATAGCTTAGATATCTACTTACAGGTAGGTTTGTAATGGCAAACAATTCATTAAACTCAATCTCGTAACCTTGGCGCAGTTTCGTTTTGAATTGAGTTTGAAGAGAAGTTTGATCGGGTGGTAAAAATGCACCTGAAGGATTATATACCAGGTTTAGAATCAATCCAGTTCCTTCTATACCGTATCCAACTTCATTCAACATTTTTAAGGCTCTGATACTTTTATCAAAAACTCCATCTCCTCTTTGTGCGTCCGTTTTTGCAGAACTAAAATAAGGCAATGAGGAAGCCAATTCAACATTGTGTAATTTAAAAAATTCAGGTAAATCATGGTATTTCTTGTTGGCTACAATAATCGTCAAATTACATCGAACTATAATCTTCTTGCCTTTTGCGCTTAATTGTTCAACAAACCAACGGAAATCAGGATTCATTTCTGGAGCTCCACCAGTCAAATCAACCGTATGACAATTTGTTTTATCGATTGCATCTAAACAAAGTTGCATCGTTTCACGAGTCATAATTTCTTTTCTATCAGGACCAGCGTCAACATGACAATGATCACAAACTTGGTTGCACATTTTTCCAACATTAATTTGGAAAATATCAAGTTGAGTCGCTTTTAAAGGAAAGAGATTTGTATCGTTTAGACTTTCACGAAATGGTTTTAATCCAGCTGTTTGCAACAAGGTAAGTTGCTTGTCGGATTCTGAAAGATCGTGACCAATTGCCTGTAAAGATTTTGTTGCTGTTGCCATAATTTGGATTACATCGAAAGACTTTTGTATTTATTCATCATTTGAACACCATGAACAAGAGATGCTCCACCGCGAACAGCACCTGCGACATGCACAGCCTCCATGAGTTCTTCTGAATCACAGCCTTTTTCCATTGTATCTTCAGTGTACGCATCAATACAATATGGACATTGAATGGCATGCGCAACGGCTAAAGCAATCAAAGATTTTTCGCGAGCTGTCAAAGCACCCTCTTTGAAAACTTCCCCATAATAATCGAAAAACTTTTTACCTAGAACAGGTTGAAATTCTGAAATTTTTCCAAATTTCTTTAAATCTTCTGGGTTATAATATGTTTCCATGTTTTTAGTTTTTTGATATACGAACCAAAATCGAATTTGGATTTAATATTTAAAATTAGCTTACTTGGAATTTGTCGTATCAAATTGTTATTCCTTACACTTCTTCTGAAATTTCATGTTTCCATTTCCATTGGTACTTCCACTTGAAAAAGAAAAATAACAAGGGTTGCCACAAGAACATTGTGAGACCAATTTCCCAACCTAAGACAGGAGAAGAAGTATCCAACAACAATGCATCTGTTTGCAGAGCTTGCCAGTTATTGGTAACAATCAAAGCTGCAAAAATGTTGTTAATCGCATGATAACCCAATGAAAGTTCCATTCCATTGTCGAAATGTGTTAGTAAACCAAGGAAGATTCCATTCCAGATGTAAAATACCAAAGCCAACTTGCCTAAGATTTCAACTTCTGGGTTAGCAAAGTGCATTAAACCAAAAAGGCTTCCACAAATGAGTATTCGAATTAGAGGTTGAGCTATGAAATCGAGATTTTTAAAAAGGTATGACCGAAATAATAATTCTTCACAGGTCGTTTGTAGCGGTAAAACAAACAAACATATCAAAAGCAACAACCAAAATGAAGAAGGGTTGTAATTCCATATTAAAAGGTCTGTCGTGAAATAGGCATACAAAGTCATGGCTATCATAAACGTTCCCCAAATCCCAAAACTCAAGAAAACTCTTTTCCAGTCGAACTGAGAGCGTGATGTAAAAAACGACAACACATCTGATTTGTGAATATATTTTATTGCAAATACCAAAGCCAATAATCCAAGAGCGAAAGGAACCAAAACCAAGGTTAAAAATAAATTGGTCCCAAGCATTTCTGCCATTCTGGATTGTGTTAATCCTCCCAAAGCATTGTTATCCAAAGCAGAATCAAACAATGCTATGACCAAAGGAATTTGTCCTATACCAACGAACACAGAAATCAATAATAACAAGGAAACAATTACCTTTACTACACCAAAATCCCCTTTTTCCGGTAACTGATAAAAAGGTTTAATCATCCGACATTTTTAGTTTTTCTTGTTTAGGAATAAAGAACAAGAGTAAAAATCCTAGGATAAAAAATATGGTAATTGAAATTACTGACATTCTAATTGACCCTGTCACTTCCTCGATATACCCAAAGAAAAAAGTACCAACGACGATTCCAATTTTTTCAGTTACATCGTAGAAAGAAAAATAACTCGCGTGGTCTTCAGTTTCAGGTAGGAATTTAGAGTAAGTTGATCGAGCTACGGACTGAACACCACCCATTACTAAACCAACACTTGCTGCGAGAATATAGAATTCTGTAGGTGAATGAACAATGAAATAGGCACCCAAACATATTAGTATCCAAATGAAAACTGAGACCATTAATGTTTTTATATTTCCAATGAAGCCAGACAATCTAGACATAAGAAATGCACCAACGGCACCCAAAATCTGAATCAAAAGTATCGCAATAATTAGTCCAGTGGTTCCACCATTTTCTGGCCAATCTATTTCTTTACTCGCAAATATGGTTGCTAGTAGCATGACTGTTTGAACACCAGTATTAAAGAAAAAGAAAGAAATTAGATATCTCTTTAATCGAGCAGTTTTTTTGAACTCTTTTAACACTGCTAATAATTCACGAAAACCTTTGGTTAATATTCCTTTTTCTGGTTTTCTATTGAAGACATTATTCGGTAATGCTCTATACGTTATTTGACTAAATCCTGCCCACCAGATACCCACAAAAATAAAGCACCATTTAGCAGGATAATCCCACATTTGGGTCCAAACCAAACAAAAAATCAAGAGTATCATTGAACCAAAATAGCCCATTGTAAATCCTCTTGCGGATATTTTATCATGATCTACTGGCTCAGCTATTTCGGGTAAGTAGGCATTATAAAACACCAAACTATTCCAAAACCCAATTGAAGCAAAAAACACTGATAACATACTCCATTCAAGATGAGCTGCATCAAAAAAGAACATACTCATTGCCGACAAACTGCCGAAATAACAAAAGAATTGTAGAAAACGCTTCTTATTTCCTGAGTAATCTGCTATCCCAGAAAGTATAGGCGAAAGTATAGCAACCATCAAAAAAGAAGCCGAAAGAACATAAGAGAAGAGGACTGAATTCGATAAGTGCATTCCGAAAAAATCGACCATAACTACTTCGCCTTTTGGCAATTCGCTCAGTCCATTTTCAGCCAAGTAATGTTTGGTTGTAACCGCATCATAAAATATTGGAAAAATTGCAGAAGAGATAACCAAATTGTAAACTGAATTGGCCCAATCATAAAAAACCCATCCTCGAATTATTTTTTTATCTCCTTTTATCATACTTTGATATTAAGTATTTCCTTCAACATAATCAGACAAAAACTTATATTTTTCATTCAATTCACCTTTCAATGTAGTCTCACTACCATTGATGATTAAACCTTCACGGTCCCCAGTGACCAAGTGCGGTAAAACGCTTTTAATTAACTGATTACCGAAGTCTTCGGAAGCCTCCCTAGGCAATTCTGTTGGTAAATTATCCACTGCCATTACCACAATACTTTCTTCATTTCGCCAGTCAGATTCCGATTGACTTTCTACATTGTATCCATACAATGGGTCAGTAATTGTGCTAGGTCGCAAGGTACATGCTATTGGATCTGCAATGTCACATGAAATATCCGCAACGACTTTTAGTGCTCGACATTTCTTTAGTTGGTCATTTGTCAATAATTTCGGGGACGCATTGTGCCAGAAATGACAACTCACGTATATTTCAGATTTTTCTACATATTTGTGCAGGGTCGCTTCATATTCTCCTGGATTTTGATAAAACTCTTTCTTATCAAAACTTTTATCTGATTTACGTTGATAATAATCTGAAGTTTCTAAATGCGTGAATACAGGCTCGTTGAATTCTTGGCTTAAAAATTCTTCTGGTGAGACTTCCATAATAGGCAACAAATCCATTATTTCTCGCGCGCCGTATCCTACTTTGCCGAATCCTGTTAAGACAATTTTGTCTTTTGGCAAAAAGCGAACTTTCACCAATTCAGCTTCCATTTCCTTACGATCAAAACAGTCTTTCGCTCTTTTCAATTCGTATTGTTTGGTTTTTAAACCGTAAGCGTACAATGCGTTATATGCGCCAACAACTCCAGCAAAACGTCCAAAACCAATCACTCTTTTACCTTCTTTGTTTTTCAAAAGTTCGTAATCGATTAACTGAATTTTATTTTCCAAAATTGCTTTGAGCAAACCACGATTGTATTTCTGTTTCTTTACTGTATGAGAAAAAAACATAAACTTCTTGTTCGGAATTAAGTCGCTTATATTTACCTCTTTAACTCCAATTAGAACATCACAATCTGAAAGATCTTCTTTTAGAGTTATGCCAGCCTCTTCAAATTCCTTATCAGGAAAAACGCGTATTGGACTAGGTTGGACAAAAATCTCCACGCCCGCTAAGGTATTATTTACCATTGCGCATTGTTGCGGAGTAAATGGAACTCTTCTATCCGGAGGCATTTTTCCTTCTCTTAAGATTCCAATTTTGGTTTTTTCCATTTCTTTATTCAATTGGCGTTTGTAGCAATATGTGATCGATAAATTCTCTCACGCAACCTTCCCCCCCTTTTTTATTCAAAACCACATCAACATTCGCTTTTACAACTTGAACAGCATCTGCTGGACAAGCTGAAAAACCAATATTTCTTATAACTTCTAGGTCATTGATGTCATCGCCGATTATGGCAACGTTGTTCAATTCAATTTCTAATTTTTCGCAAAACCCTTTTAGAATATCTATTTTCTTATCTCTTCCAAGATAGAAATGTTGAATACCCAATAACTCTGCTCTTGCTTTAACTGCTTCGCCTTTAAAACCAGAAGAAATAATTCCAACTTGGAAATTACTTTTCGTCAAATGAAGAATCGCCATACCATCTTTGGTATTGTACTTCTTCATTTGGTCTCCATTTTCACTAGCGTACATTCCGCCATCCGTCAAAACACCATCAACATCCAAAATTAAAAGCTTGATTTCTTCAATTTTGTTCTTCCATGCATTGGGTCTGAACATTGGTTTAAAAAGTAAGCTGTATAAGTCTAACTCATACTCTTCTGAAACCGCCATCAAATCGTATATGTTCAATTCATTGGGTTCGTCGACGTTCATGTCCTGTAAAAAGGCATGATAATCCAATCCCATTTGATCGCAAAGTCCTCGAAGATTTGATTCTAAAAGCATTCTTAAATAATAGTATATCCAACACTTTTGGCAACAGGTTTCAAGCTGTTAACCAATTGACGAAATTCATCATGATTAAGTTGTTGCGCAGCATCTGATTTTGCAACTTTTGGATTTGGGTGAGCTTCTACAAGCAAGCCATCAATCCCCATAGCAACGCATGCTCGAGATAAATCGGCAATTCCATAGGCATAACCCATAGCGTGACTAGGATCCAAAATAATTGGCAAATTACTGTGTTCTTTAACCCAAGCAACACCACATAAATCTAGAGTAAATCGTGTTCCGGTTTCGAATGTTCGAATTCCTCTTTCACAAAGAATTACATTTTCGTTTCCACCGCTTAATACAAATTCTGCTGCTTGAACAAATTCTTGCAAGGTTGAACCAAATCCTCTTTTTATCAAAACTGGTTTTTGTGTTTTCGCACAAGCACGAAGGATTCCTTGATCATACATTGCTTTCGCCCCAACTTGAATAACATCCGAATATTGGATTACCTCATCAATTTGAGTTGCATCACGCACTTCCGTAATAACGTTTAACCCATGCTTTTCACGCATTTTGGCAAGCAGTTTCAATCCTTCTAGTCCTAATCCTTGAAAACTATATGGACTTGTTCTTGGCTTATAACATCCTCCACGTAAAGTTGTTAAACCTAGTTCCTTCAGTAATTCAGAAGAAGATTCTATTTGTTCTTCCGACTCAACAGAGCAAGGTCCGCCAATCATAACTGTGTTTTTGGTATTTCCTCCTATGGTGATGTTTCCAATTTTCACTTCGCGCGTTTCATTTTGGTACTCACGAGATGCCAATTGCATATCATTTTTCATAGGAAAGAAAGCCTCAACACTATTCTCAATTCCGCTTGGCAATTCCTTCAATGCAGAAGGTGTAACCAGAACATAGAAATCTTCCTTTTTGTAAAACATCGCCTGACACTGTTTTGCAATGTTTTCGGCTTGTTCTGGACTGGTTGAATTCTTTAAATGTATTATCATAATTCGCCTTTGATAAGGTTTACAAATGTAACAATTCCTTTTGCTCTATTGTTGGAATCTTTTACTGGAAGATAACTAACTTGAAATGAACATTCCCGAATAACTTTCATCATTTCTACAACGGTCATTTCCTCATTTAGAGCTACAGGATTTCTATTTACAATTTTCTCTGGAGACATCGCATTAAAATCAGACAAATTCCGAAGTAGGCCTTTTCGAACATCGGCATTAGAGGACAAACCTTCTAATTTTCCTTCTTTATTTACGACAATACAGAAACCTAAATTTCCATTTTCAATAGCTTTTAAAATATTTTCGTTGGACAATTCCTCAATCAAAACAGTTGGAGCTTCCGCAATAGGAATCATGAAGTCTTTGATTTTGAAATGCGAATCCATTTCACGAGTTGTCAAATCCATTAATGCGTGACCAATACTTGGCGCCTTGAAAAGATAAGAACCAGAAACAGAAGATCGAACACCTAAATTTCTAAGGATAAAACTTACCTCACCATTAACGCCGCCATCTACATGAATCGCTTTGCCTGGAAATTGGTTTCTGAAGTTTCTAATTTTTGAAAAGTTATGCGCATCAAAAACACCACCACTTTGTCCTGGGATTGTTGCCATAATTAGAATAAAATCCATTTCTGGAAAATCATTGAAAACATCAACTGACGTAGGCGTTATTACCGCTAACCCTTTTTTGCCTGAAATATCGTCTGGGATTTTAAATCCTGATTTCAGTTGTTCATATTGAAAAGTGACATATTCCACAGGAGTCTCTCTCAATAAATCAAAGTACTTTTCTGGTGTCTCGGTAATTATATGCAGATCAATCGGAGTGTTTGTCCATTGACGTATTCTTTTGATGTCATCGAATACTTTAGTGTCATCGTTACAATCTACATGAAGTAAATCAACTTTGTGATCAATCAAATCTTCGATTACCTCCTTCAAAGGTCGTTTAGTATCACTGTATATGGAAGCGGAAATCTTCATAGGTTATTGATTGATATTGTATACTGTTTTAAACTGATTATTTGCGATAACCAATTCCAAATCATTGTTTTTTAAAGCTATACGCAAACTATCTTGAAGCGATTTTAACGTTGCTCGCTCATCGAAACTGAAGTTTTTAACTTCAAATTTTTCGCTAGGTATAAGCTTTAATTGAACCACATTTTTATTTCTTGAAAGATGTAAAAATTGCTTTTTCTTCCCAAGTAAATCGTTTTCTTTCCAAAATCCAGCAACGTTTCTAGCGAGATCTTCGTCATTCTTATCGGTGTAAAATATATCCAACTCACTTGATTCCAATTTATTGCCATAGTCCTGCCCACAAGAGCAAAAAAGGAATAATAACATAGAAAGAGAATAAATTTTTACTTTCGTCATATAAGCTTCAAAGATAAGAAGCAAAACGGTAAAACCATTAGTTCTTTATGACTAATTGGCAAGACTTTTCAAATAGAAATATGAAGAAAGAAAACACAACTTTTGTTGGAGCCGATGGAAAACTCAGTTTAATCGACTTAACCATTCCCGAAAGCTTTTCTGGAAAACTGGTCGTTTTTATCCACGGATTCATGGGTTTCAAAGATTGGGGTGCTTGGAATTTAGTGCAAGACTATTTTCTTTCACTCGGTTTTGGCTTTTGCAAATACAATGTATCGCACAATGGTTGCTCAACAGAAGACGGAGTAAACTTCATCGATTTAGTGGCTTTTGGGAAAAACAATTATTCAAATGAAAAAGCTGATTTGTCTTGCGCATTGGATTGGATTTCCGAACAACTTAAACCCTTGCCAGAAATTTATGTAATTGGTCATTCCCGCGGCGGCGGAATCGTTTTGCTTTCTCATGAAGATTCAAGAATAAAAAAAGTAGTCACTTGGGCAGCAATTTCTGATGTTGAACGTCGATTTCCAAAAGGTGATGAACTTGAAAAGTGGAAAAAAGAAGGTGTTCGAATTCAGAAAAATGGAAGGACAAACCAAGAAATGCCAATGTACTATTCTCTATACGAAGATTTTATTGAAAATAAAGAGGTTTTAAATATTCAAAAAGCAGCTGAATCTATTTCCAAACCTTTGCTTCTAATTCATGGTAATGATGATACTTCTGTTGCAATTACAGAGGGCGAAGAGTTGTCAAAATGGTCTGGAGTTCCTTTACAAATAATATCAGGAGCAAATCACACTTTTGGAAGTTCACATCCGTGGAAAGAATTAGACCTACCGCCTAAACTGAAAGAAGTTTGTAAACTGACTGCAGAATTTTTCTTAAGCAGTAGGCTTTGAAAAAAATCTTACATTTTATTCATTAGTTGGTTCTGCTGTTTTATTACCGCTTCGCTCATAGCTTCATAATTACCTTCTAAACTCATTAAAGTTTTGATCAACTTCGAAGTCGGGCTTTCTGGATAAAAACTCATGAACATCTCGAAGTTTGCCTTATTTTCAGGGTAAATTTTACCATCCGAATGTTCTGAAACTGGCGTATTATCGAGACCAAATAAATAGAATGATTGATAATAACCATATAATTCTTTTGCCTCAGGTTTCAATTTGCTTTTTGGATATTTCTGAACAAATCTTTCCCATCTTCGAACAATCCATGCAAACTGCTCCAAACTAATAGACAATCCTGCATCATTAAACATTAATTCGCGATTGTCCCATTCTTCATTTGCAATTTGTGGAGTAGCCAATTTTAGTTTCGCAATTGTCAGAATTCTAAGTTCTTCAAATGCTAAGAGGTATTCATCCGCTTTGAGTAATGGTTTCTTCACAGCGGAATCTTCCGCTTTTTCATCTTCGGAATTCGAAACTACAACATTCTTATTTGAGACTTCCTTTTCCTCTGAATTCGAGTTGCTAGTATTGCAGGAAGTAAATATTGAAACTCCTGCAAAAAGTATAAAATAAACCGTTTTCTGCATGGCTAAAAATAGGATTATTATTTGATATTAATCCATGTAAATCCACATCAGTGTTGACTTCGATTCTGCAGACAATTTCTCATCTATTAAACGAAAATTATTCAATGACACGATTGGGCATCCCCAACCTTCCGGTGTTCCTTCGGGATACAATTCCTCATCAGGAACCCTCTCCCATGAATGAAAAACCACATAACGGCTTGCGGCATTGCTGTTTGTTTTTTCCAGTCCGTGAATGACATATTTTATTCGAACACCCCAATCACTTGGTGCTCTTTCACCTATACGGTATTTACCCAAAGAGCTACAATGACTATTTTCTATATTGCTAAACATTGGATTTTCTTTCGAGTAATCATGATTCCATGGATTTTCTCCGCTGCCATGACCAACCAAACATATATGGTCGACCGTATCCTTTTTAAAATCCCAAATCACCAGACGATTTGCACCCGAATGCAAACTCATATCAATTAAAATACAGAAATCTGTATTATACTTTTTTGATTGACAGAAAGTTAACGCTTCTTTGGCTTTTCGCCTTGTTTTGTCGATGTCTAACTCCGGTTTCTTTGGCGTTTGTTCTTCGATAGAAGCGGTGTAATTCTCAGGCGATTCTTCGGCCTGTGACTGACACGAAAGTCCAATAACTGAAATAAGAAATAGGGAAAGAAGGAGAGATTTAAGCATATAACTAAAGTACAAAAGTTTGAAAAGCGACAATTTTCTTTAACTAGTTTTAAGAAAAAAGTAATTAAACTTGCCTGACCAAAAAAACAGAATGAAGGAAAAGAATAACCACAACGAAAAACTAAGTTTACTAACCGAATTAATAAAACTTGCAAAAGTTGACCAGGATGTTAGAGACAGTGAGTTTCAATTTCTTTTCGCCATATCCAATCAACTATGTATTTCTCAATCAGAATTTGAATCCTTATTCGAAAAGTACATTGATTTTAAACCACCTGTTCTTGAATTTGACAGAATAATTCAGTTGCACAGATTGGTTCTCCTGATGAATATCGATCAACAAATTGAAGAAAAACAATTGTATCTCATAAAGGATTTAGGTATTAGGATGGGATTGAATCCTTTGGCTGTTGCAGAAGTGCTGGATACGATGACAAATTATCCGAATAATATGCTTCCTCCGGACAAACTCATTTCAATTTTTAGGACTTTTCATAATTAAATCAAACAAACTGTTTTTTAGTTTCCGAAGTCGGAACTACACAAAACCCTTTATTTAGTTTATGTCTTCTCGCAGCAATAAAATCATAAACTTTATCTCTTAAAAACTGAGGTATAATCCAAAACACCTGCAAAAGCGAAATAGGAAATTTAAGTTGTTTGGACAATTGCAACCCAGCATCTGACTTTTGAAAAAGTTTCCCATCTTCAAAATAGTAAACCGTACTCAAATCTGGTTTATCCCATTTATTCTTTTCAAATATATTCGTTGTAAGACTGGATTGAATTGGAGAAAAGTGAATTGATTGATCTTTTTGGTACTTTAAAACAAATTGAACAGAACGATTGCAGAAACCGCACTCACC
>CAXBNN010000018.1:0-23965 GCA_963977135.1 uncultured Flavobacteriales bacterium
TAAAAGAAAAAAATATTATGTACAGAATAGTTTAAATTGAAACAATTCGAAATCAAAAGGTTATGATTTTATTTTATTTCAGCACTTAAGATTTGTGAAATTTTGATCGTTTTTTTTCAACAATTTTGGTTTTTAACGCAACCCTGTCATTAAGTTAGCGTCTTATTATAGATAAAGAGACTATGAAATTTACCCTAACAAATAGAGGGCATATTTTATTATGAGTATGTCAGTTAAATTTTCAGTTTCTCGTTAATAACTTAACATTTGAATAAAACTTTTTTAACCTGAATAAGAATCAATTATTTTTGAATAATTATTAAATATAAAGTTGACTACAATATTATACTTTACAATGATGAAAAAACAAGTTTTTACATTTCTGGCTGCAACATTTCTTTCATTAGGAGTGTTTGCTCAGCCATCGAATAACAATTGCTCAGGAGCGATAGTCTTGACTCCGGGTGCCATCTGCGTTCCAACTAATGGTACGACCGCAGGTGCTACTCAGTCTCAACCGGCTTGTGCGGGTTCTGCAAGTGATGATGTTTGGTATACATTTACAGCGAATGCAAATGCATTGACTGTTGTAGTCGCTGGCTCTGCTTCGTTCAACGCTGTTGTTCAATTATTTTCTGGAACCTGCGGAGGAACAAGTATGGCTTGTGTAAACGCAACTGGTAACGGAGGAATTGAAACTTTAACATCAACAACTTTAGCTGTTGGGGTTCAGTATTGGGTGCGAGTGCATCATTTTTCTACTTCTGCAGCAGCTTCTCCGACGTTTTCAATATGTGTAGGCGCACCATTAGTAGAGCCACCATGTGATCCTAATTCATTGGAGCCTTCTAATTCATGTGTACCTTGTTTAAATGTTCCAAAAATTTGTCGTTTGAACGGGTTTTGTGGTACAACTCAAGGATACCATGCAACGCCAACAGCAACAACTTTAACACCATATTCAGTTAACACTTGGGCACAATTAAGTACAGCATTTTGTGGGAGTATTGAAAATAATTCATTTATGCGATTCGAGGCAAGTGCATCAACTGTTCAGTTAAGAATTTACGGTTCTTGTACTTCTGGAACTGGAATTCAAATGTTGGCTTTTTCATACGTGAACCCTGCTAACTGCGGATTCGGTCCTGTGACCTCATACGGATGTAGTTCTCCTTTGAGTTTTCCATCCCCTGCCGCTGGTATTCCTTTAACCTTTACTGGAATGGTTCCAGGGCAGATATATTACTTAATGGTTGATGGATATGCCGGAGCCGTTTGTGATTATAAAATTGGAGCCGATTTTGGAGTTCAAGTTTCGGCAACAGTATTGCCAAATACTTCTGCAATGTGTTTAGGAAGTTCTTTGAATTTAACTGCAACTGGAGGAAACGGTGTTTACACTTGGAATCCTGATCCAACCTTGAGTGCTTTGGTCGGAGCTAGTATTTATGCAACACCAACGGCAATTGGAACTTACACTTATGTGCTTAATTCACCATCTACTGACCCCGCATGTCCAGGAACAACGGATACAGCGCACGTAACAGTAGGAGCCCAGCCAACACCTGATGCAGGTTTCAATGATTCCATTTGTTTAGGGCAAGCTGTTAATTTAAATGGAACATTATCGAACTCCGCTAATTCTGGATATTGGCAATATTTACCGCCAACAGGAGGTACCCTGCCAAATGTAGTTTTTTCCCCAGGTGCAAATAGCGCAGTAACTGTGGCAACTGTGGACCAACCGGGTGTTTACAAATTTATTTTCGTGGAAACAAACTTAATATGTGGACCATACCGTGATACGATTGAAGTTGTGGTATTGGATCCTCAACTTGCCCTTATACCAGCGGAACCAACTTGTTTTGGCTATACGGATGGTGAAATAACCGTGAATAGTGCCGAAGCAATTGATTATAGTTTCGACAGTGGGACTTCTTGGCAACTATCTAATGTTGGATTAAACTACGCTTCAGGTACTTTTGAAGCATGCGTTCGCGATATTCTTGGTTGTATAACTTGTGATTCTGTTGTAGTTCCTGTGCCAGCTCAAGTTACGATTTCTGTTAGTAACGATACAATAGTATGTGAAAATGGTACAGCAACAGTTTCGGGTCTAGGATCAGTTGGTTCTAGCTTCTCTTATCATTGGTCGCAAACAGCCGATTTATCTGCAAGTCAACTAATCTCTTCACCAACAGTAGGTAATTATTACTATGTATATGCTGAAAATCAAGATGGATGTCTTTCAGAATCTGATTCAATTTATGTAGATGTACACCCTCCATTGTCAGCAACTTTAACACCGGACTTTGCAATTTGTCCAGGTGATAATGCATTGATTACTGCAACGGCCGCAGATGGGAATGGTGGACCTTATTATTTTAATTGGACATCTGGAGCTTCTGGAAATGGAACAACTCATTCCATCAATGAATCGCCTGTAATAACAACAAATTATCAAGTAGAAGTTAGTGATGGTTGTGAGACAACACATTTATTCCTAGATATTGTATTAACGGTTTCTCCAGTGCCAAATCCTTTGTTCGATGTGGTAGTTGATAGTATTTGTGAAAACGCAATATTCGAGTTGCACAATACCACCGATCCTTTCATGGTTCAGAATTCACAATGGAATATTTCTGATGGGCAAGTTTACAGCAATTTGGATACAATCACTACCAATGCTATGGTTGACGGTATTTATGATGTTAGTTTAACAATTACATCTCCTGACGGATGTGTAAACACAACGACAATCAATGGAGCTTTGCGCTCAATGCCTCGACCGACTGCAAATTTCAGATATTCGCCAACAACAATTACAGCTCTTAATACCGCTGTAACTATGGAGAATTTATCAACTGGAAATCATTTAAGTCATTGGTATGTGCAGTACGGAACTCCTTCATATTCTTCAGCTTCCAATCCTGTTATAGTTTTACCTGAAGGTGTCGTTGATAACTATATTGTGCAATTGATTGCTGAAACAAATTTTGGATGTACTGATACTACTTCTCAAATTGTTAAAGTAACACCAGAAGTAATACTATATGCTCCAAATACATTTACACCAGATGATGATGAGTTCAACGCCACTTGGAAAATTTCAATTGAAGGAATTGATCCATCTGAGTTTGAATTAAAAGTTTACAATCGTTGGGGTGAACTAGTTTGGATTTCATTGGATCCTTCTGCTGATTGGGACGGAACATACAAAGGTGAAGTTGTCTCTTCAGGAGTTTACAATTGGACTATCCGTGCTAAAGACGCTAATACAAGTGAAAATCATACTTGGAGAGGGAACGTATTGTTAATTAAATAGTCTTTTTCCAAGAGTTGTTGTCGCCTTTAGGCTATATTCTGTAATTTTGTTCTAAAGACAAGTATTATGAATAATTCTAATCTGCACAAAGAAATTCTCGAAGGTATACCAATGGATTTACCTCCTAAAAAGGAGGTAAATCCGAAAGTGAATCATGCGCCCAAGCGTAAAGAAATTCTGACGAGAGAGGAAAAGATATTGGCATTAAAAAATGCACTACGTTATTTCCCAACTAAATTTCATGCAGAATTAGCAGTCGAATTCAAGGAAGAATTGGATCTTTACGGTCGTATTTATATGCACCGTTTTCGTCCTTCCGATGATATAAAAGCTCGTCCTATTTCTGATTATCCAGGAAAGTGTGAACAAGCAAAAGCGATCATGCTCATGATTCATAATAATTTGGATCATGCTGTAGCTCAACATCCACATGAGTTGATAACCTATGGAGGAAATGGGGCAGTTTTCCAAAACTGGATTCAGTACAAACTCACAATGAAATATTTGTCAGAAATGACAAACGAACAAACATTAGCGATGTATTCTGGTCATCCTATGGGATTATTTCCTTCACACAAAGATGCGCCAAGAGTTGTTGTAACAAACGGAATGATGATTCCCAATTATTCGAAGCCGGACGACTGGGAAAAATTCAACGCATTAGGCGTTACTCAATACGGACAAATGACCGCTGGGTCCTTTATGTATATTGGTCCACAAGGAATCGTTCACGGCACAACAATAACAGTTTTAAACGGATTCAGAAAAATTAAGAAATCACCAGAAGGTTCTTTGTTTCTAACATCAGGTTTAGGTGGAATGAGTGGAGCTCAGCCAAAAGCAGGAAACATTGCTGGTTGCGTAACAGTATGCGCGGAGGTGAATCCAAAAATCACAAAGATTCGTAACGAACAAGGTTGGGTAAATGAAGTGATTAGTGATTTAAATGAACTGGTAATACGAGTAAAAGAAGCCCAATCGAATAAGGAAGCGGTAAGCATTGCTTATTTAGGAAATATCGTAGACGTTTGGGAAAAATTTGATTCTGCGAATATCCATGTTGACTTGGGTTCAGATCAAACTTCATTGCACAATCCATGGGCTGGAGGCTATTATCCAATCGGTTATTCTTTTGAAGAGTCAAATGAATTGATGGCGAGCAATCCTGAAGAATTTAAAAAACAAGTTCAATCTACATTGATACGTCACGCTGCTGCAATTAATAAACATACGGCAAAAGGAACATACTTTTTTGATTATGGAAACGCCTTTCTATTAGAAGCATCAAGAGCTGGAGCAGATATTATGGCTGAAAACAAAATCGACTTTAAATACCCGTCTTACGTACAAGATATAATGGGACCAATGTGTTTCGATTATGGATTCGGACCTTTCCGTTGGGTTTGCGCTTCAGGAAAACCAGCGGATCTTCAGAAAACAGATGACATTGCCTGTGCTGTTCTTGAAAAAATAAAAGAAACTGCTCCTCAAGAAATTCAGCAACAAATGGCTGATAATATTCAGTGGATTAAAGGTGCACAAGAAAACAAATTGGTGGTTGGTTCTCAAGCAAGAATTTTATACGCAGACGCTGAAGGTAGAATGAAAATAGCCGATGCGTTTAATCAAGCAATTGCCAAAGGCGAAATTGGTCCTGTAATTTTAGGAAGAGATCATCACGATGTTTCTGGAACCGATTCACCATATAGAGAAACCTCAAACATATACGATGGCTCCCGTTTTACAGCCGATATGGCAATTCAAAATGTTATCGGCGATTCATTCCGCGGTGCAACCTGGGTTTCCATTCACAATGGTGGCGGAGTCGGCTGGGGCGAGGTCATTAATGGTGGTTTTGGAATGCTGCTCGACGGCTCAGCAGATGCTGAAAGAAGATTAAAATCGATGCTACATTGGGATGTAAACAATGGAATCGCTCGCCGCTCGTGGGCACGCAATGAAGGTGCAATATTCGCCATTAAACGCGCTATGGAAGTTGAACCAAATCTAAAAGTTACTGTTCCAGAGTTAGTGGATGATTCTGTCCTAGAAAAACTGTATCTTGATCTACAAAAATCATGATGGAAGACAACGAGCACCACTATTTAAATAGAAGTAATTGGCTACGAGCTGCTATACTTGGTGCAAATGATGGAATACTTTCTACAGCAAGTATTGCTATTGGTGTAGCCGCAGCTAGCAAATCTAGCGAGCCAATTGTTTTAGCTGCTTTGGCTGGATTAGTTGCCGGAGCTTTGTCTATGGCAGCTGGTGAATATGTTTCGGTTAGCTCTCAATCCGATATTGAAAAAGGTGATTTGGAACGAGAGAAAGAAGCTCTAGAGACCTATCCTGAGGTTGAATTGAAGGAATTAGCTGTAATTTACGAAGAACGAGGACTGGATCCAGAAATGGCTTTAATGGTCGCTCAGAAATTATCTGATCACGATGCTTTGGGCGCACATGCAAGAGATGAATTGGGTATTCATGAAATGAATCAGGCAAAACCTTTTCAAGCAGCATTGGCTTCTGGTGCAGCATTTGTTTTTGGTGCCATGTTACCTTTTTTGGTGACAATCGTCTTTCCATTCAAATATCAAGTAGAATTGCAATATGCTTCATCAATTGTCTTCCTAATTGTTTTAGGTGCAGTTTCCGCTCGACTTGGTGGATCGAATATGTCGAAAGCCATAATGCGAATTACATTTTGGGGAACAGCCGCAATGGGATTGTCAGCATTAGTAGGTTATTTGTTTGGGGTAAACGTGGCTTGATAATCTAATGTTTTTTTGTATTTTTATTTTCACATGGATGAGTTACCCTATTCGTAATTCGACATTCACAAATTTGCAATTAACGATGGTAACTCTTAAGTACAAAATATATATCGATGCTCCTCGCGAAAAGGTTTGGGAAAAACTTTGGAAAGATGAAAATTATCGCCAATGGACAGAACCTTTTAATCCAGATTCTCACGCCATTAGTGATTGGAATGAAAGTGACCCAATTCAATTTTTAGACGGAAAAAATAATGGAATGTACGGCGTTATAGAAACGAAGATTGACAATGAGGTAATGGTTTTCAAACAATTAGGAGATATTCTCGACGGTGTTGAAATGGAACGTGATTGGGCCGGTGCGAGAGAACAATATTTCCTATTAAACCGTGATGGCAAGACTAAAGTAAAAGTTAGCATCGATGTTTTGGCAGAGTATGTTGATTATATGAATGATGCCGTACCAAAAGCTTTAGAGATTTTAAAGAATATTTCAGAAAAGTAAACGAGTTGTCTTAACGTTAATTATGTCCTAATTCCAGGCGAATGCTTTGGTTTTAATCTAACTTTGCCTCAAAATTTTCATTCTTATGAAGGCAAATATTCCAGTAACCGATAAAAAACGCATTGTTATTGTTGGAGGAGGCTTTGGAGGACTTCGATTAGCTCTTGATTTAGCACATTCCGAATACCAAGTTGTAGTAATAGATAAGAATAATTACCATCAATTTCAACCATTATTTTACCAAGTTGCAACCGCAGGATTGGAACCGAGTTCTATTATTTTCCCGTTTCGACGGATGTTTCAAAAGGCAAAAAACTTGCATTTTCGTTTGGCTGAGGTGAGTTCTATTTCCACAGACGAAAAAAAAATTGAAACCAATTTGGGTAGTATTGAATATGACTATTTAGTTCTTGCTACAGGAGCTGGAACGAACTTTTTTGGCAACGAGCGAATAGCAAAGTTGTCCTTGCCTATGAAATCTTTAGGCGAAGCATTAGTATTGCGAAACTCATTGTTCCTCAGTTTTGAAAACGCACTTGCGAGTGAAACTCAAGAACAAAAAGAAAGTTATTTAAACGTAGTCGTTGTTGGTGGGGGAGCTACTGGAGTAGAAGTGGCAGGAACCATTGCTGAAATGAAACGCTTTATATTACCGCGGGATTATCCTGAAATGGACTTCAGTTCCATGAGAATTACTTTGGTGGAAGGTTCGGATAAAGTTTTAGGCGGGATGAGCGAGAAATCCTCAAAACAGGCCTTGGAATATCTTAAAAAATTAGGAGTCCAAGTTATTTTAAATGCATTTGTTGAAGATTACGACGGCCATGTGGTGAACATCAAAGGAGGTCAAAATATCTCTACGCAAAATCTTGTCTGGGCTGCAGGAATAGTTGGAAACAAAGTGTCTGGATTGAAAGACGAAGAATATGTTCGTGGTGGGAGAATAAAAGTTAACCGCTTACATCAGGTGGAGAGTAATCAAGATGTATTTGTCATTGGAGATGTTGCCTATATGGAAACGGAAAAGTATCCTAATGGTCACCCTCAAGTCGCACAGGTTGCTATTCAAAATGGGAAGAATGTTGCTAAAAATTTCAAGGCTATAGCGAAGAATGACCAGCTTAAAAAGTTTGAGTATAAGGATTTAGGAAGCATGGCGACTATCGGTAGAAATAAGGCGGTTGTTGATTTGCCTAACCGACATTTCTCAGGTTTTATGGCTTGGGCAGTATGGATGCTTGTGCATCTAAGATCAATACTTGGTATAAAAAATAAGTTTTTGGTTTTTCTAAATTGGGTTTGGAATTACCTTACTTATAACTTGTCACTCCGATTGATTATTCAGAATCCTAAACGAGAAGAACCGAAGGATTAATCCACCCAAATTAATTCTGGAATTTCTGTGTAAAGCAGAGCAGATTTCACATTATTAATTCCCATTCTTTCCAATAACTGAGCATAGTTTTTTACTTGCTTGGTATGTTTTTTCTCTTCAGCTCCAGTTTTAAAATCAAGAACGATAACACAGTCTTTGTGAAATAATATTTTATCTGGCCGACTACTTTTCTCGTTGGAAAACAAAATACTTTGCTCACTCATAATTTTGTCGCTTTTCTTGTAGAGGTCATCGAGAAATTCAGTGAAAATAGTTTCCGTTTGACTTTTGATTTTATCGCGATACCCTCGGTCAATTTCGCCCAAACCAATCAAATAATCTAACTTTTCATCAATTTGGGAAGCTTCGTCAATTTCAGATAAAAGCAAGTGAAATTGATTCCCAAATTGCTGTGCTTCGCTCATTGTGAATTCCTCGTCAAAAGGATTATTGTTTTCAATAGCGATATTTGGGAACCAGAGAAAATCTTGAAGTGATTCAGGAATATAATCTTCATTTTCTGATTTGGAGGAATTTTTACTCGCAACGTTTGGCAATCTTTCTCCAAGAATTAATGCTTTTGTTTCTTCATTCCAACTTGAAGGAAAACACTCCAGACATGCAATGCCTAGTGAATCTTCATTACTGCCTTTTTTAAAGCTATTCCTTGCGTATAGTCGCGTTTTTGCTCGGGTAAATGCAACGTAATATAAGTTGGTATTATCCGTAACTATTTGTTCTTTTTCCTCTGTGGATTGATGAGCGAATTCGGGCAAACTTTCTATCTGTGTTCTCGATAATTGGACAATCTGCCCGTCAGAAGGAACATAATATTTGGTTTTATCCTTCTTCTCATTCGTCATCGAAATTTTAGGAAGAATGACCACGGGAAATTCAAGTCCTTTACTTTTATGAATAGTCATAACGGTCAAAGCATCTTCACTTTCAGGTAGTTGAACAGAAGACTTTTTCCCTTTAGCCATGTATTGTTCCAAAAACAATTGTAAATCGGGTCCAAAACGCAAATCAAATTGAAATGCCATATCCAACAAATGATGAACGTAATGATTTTTCAAGGAATCAATTTTAACTAGGGTGCAGAACTTGGAGATTAAGTCGTAAATGGATTCGTAAGAAAGATAAAAATCATCTTGCGAAGTATAGAAATCATTTATAAATCGATTTTCGTCTATGCGTTTGTATTTCTTTTCTGGGACCGGAATAAAATAATCCTCATAGACAGAAAGTGGTAAATCTTTGACCAGAAGTGTCATTGAAATGAATTTTTTTGTCAAACTTTCTACGCTCGGTGAACGTCGTTTTTGCAAATAGGAAATAATCCATTGTACATATAAATCTGAATCAACGAATAGAGAATCTGCACTAACAACTTTATAACCGAGTTCCGTTAATTCAACCGACCATTGATTACAATCTCTATTTCCACGGCCTAAAATTGTTATGTCATTTGGTTTGAAGCCATCTTCCAGAGCTTCTTTAATCCATGTGACCATTTGTGAAACAGTTTCGTCACTTTGATCTTTATCTTCTTCAACATTTTGGAAACAGATATAGCCGACTTCATTTGAAACCGATTCTTGTTGTACATCTTCAAAAAAAGAAATTGTAGAATCAGGTAGATTTTTACTCCATTCTGAAAAGACAGCATTGTTGAATTCAACAATCGTTTTCGTGGAACGCCAGTTTTGCTTTATGACACCTTTTTCGCCTAAACTTTTAAAATATTGCGATTTTAGAGCAAGATTTGGATCATTTTCAGGATTGTAAATCTCTGGTAATGCAACGAACTGTTCAGCTAATCCATTTTTAAAACGATAAATGGATTGTTTAGGATCACCAACAATGAAATTTAAATTGAACTTTGAAATTCCCTCATGAACGAGAGGAATTAAATTCAGCCATTGCATTCTTGATGTATCTTGAAATTCGTCTAACAAATAATTTTCATAACGATTTCCTAAGCGTTCATACAAAAAAGGAGCTTCTTCATTTTGCACTAATTTCCCAATCAACTGATTGAATTCTGAAATTCGAATTAATGATTCATCTTGTCTCATTTGTTCCAGACGGCCAGCCAAAATTTTCAACAACCACATGTTGTGGTAGTTTTTTCGAATGGCGTTGAGTAGAGTTATGCTTTTGTAAAATTGGTCGTGGATAGGTTTTATAACTAATAGCTTTTCGGCCATTCCGTTAATCGGTGGTTTGGATTTATTTCCTTCGGATAAATTCTGAACGGCGGCAACTGTCATAAAAATAGCGTCGGGTTCGGTAACATTTAAGTATTTTGAAACTTGATTTGAAGTTGTCGAACCACCAGCAATATCTTTTAGGTTCATCCAGAAATCTATTGATTCTAAATATTTTCCAAATTCAGCAACATAGGTCAAAAAAGCCTTCTTCTCTTTTTTTAACGCTTCTTTGAATTTGAAAAAGTCTCCTTCAGAAAACTCAATTTTCATTAATTCATCAATTGTTTTTTGTTGCTTCTCGCTTTTAATTAGCGCAATGAATTTGATCAAATCACCCCGAAAATTCCATTTTTCGCCTTCTTCCAATTGTGATTGAGCGTAACCTAAAACCAAGTTGGTCAATGTTTCATTTTCACCATTGCCAATTTCACCAAGCAATTGATCTACTACCTTTTCCAAAACTTCGTCTTCATCAATGATTACCTCAAAGTCGGCTGGCAAATCCAATTCCCGACTAAAACTTCTAATCAGTCGCAGGTTAAATTTATCAATGGTTAGAATTCTAAAATCTTCATAACGATGAAGAATACGTTGTAATATAAGTTTTGCTTTTAAAGCTAATTCTGTAGGCTTGCATTTGAACTTTTCACATAAAATGGCCTCATATTTTCGTTGATGAGGTTCAAATTGGTCAGGAAAACTTAATATTTCGAGAGCCTCGACTATTCTTGTTTTCATTTCCAAAGCTGCTTTATTCGTAAAAGTCATAGCAACTATATGAGCAAAAGGTTCTGCCTTCGCACTTTGTAAAAGGAGCTCTAAGTAAGTCAAAACAAGCTTATACGTCTTGCCACTTCCAGCAGAAGCACTGATTATTTGAAGCGGTTTGACTAAGGTATTTTCCATGTACTAAAATTAATAATAATCATAAGAGAAGAACGTTTTAGATTAGTATGAACTTTAACATAACTTGTTTTGTTGATTAAGAGAGCATTGCGTAAATTTGAGGTATGAAAAAATTACATTTCCTATTCCTATCTCTTTTCATTGTTTTTTCGGCATGCAAAAAGAAAAAAACGGATGAGCCTGTAGTTTGCGATCCATCTGACCAAATGGAAGTACATTTAATTCCTAAATTGGATGGTCAGAACTATGCCTTAAATCAAATAATTGTTAGCCCGCAAGGCTATAGATATTTCTTTACTGAAATTAAAATTCTTGGTACGGACGTCGCAAATGGCTCAAATGTTTTGTCAGATTCTTATTATTATGATTTCTACACTTCAGGTACATTAATGAGAACTGGGTCAGGATTAAAATCCGACTTTGCTAATTTAAGTTTGAATATAGGCGTACCGACTACTTTGAATCATGCAAATCCCGCATTGCCAGCTTCAACATCTGCATTAAATATTTCAAACTGTGGCGATATGCACTGGGGTTGGAATCCTGGATATATATTTGTGAAACTTGAAGGAAAAGTCGATACATTGGATAATGGAATCGACAACTTTGACCATAATTTTGTATTCCATTTAGGAATGGATCCAATTTTTAGAACATTGAATTTCTCCGGTATGAATTGGATTTCATTGGGAGAAAATAAATACAGAACGAACTTACTTTTACAAGTAAAAGACATATTTGATAAACCTGGTGAAGAATTGGACTTAAGAGTGGATTATTCATCGCACTCTACAAATACTCAAATGTTTTTGAGCAACTCAGTTGTCGATAAATTGGTAAATGCCGTTGAAAAAGAATGATATATAGAATCACCTATCTACTCGTTTTAATTTTCGCCCTTGCTTCTTGTAAAAAAGGAACAATTGAACCTATAAACGCGCCTTATGCTTTAGAGGAGCCGAGTCATTTTCCTAAAATGGTTATTCCCGAAGACAATCCACTAACAGTTGCTGGTGTTGATCTTGGAAGACGGTTGTTTTATGAAAAACGATTGAGTGGCGACAATTCCTTGTCTTGCGGCGGTTGTCATTCTCCTCAAGAATCATTTTCGGATAAAAATCAATTTTCAAGAGGTATAGACGGAACATTAGGAAGAAGAAACTCCATGGCTTTAGTTAATTTGGGATATCAAAAATTCCTTTTCTGGGATGGGAGATCTAAATCCTTGGAAGAACAAATTTTACAACCCGTTCAGGACCCGATTGAAATGCATCAAAGTTGGACGGATGCCGTTATAAAAATCAAGGCTGATGCGAATTATAGAAAAGCTTTTTACGTAGCATTTGGAACAGACCAAGTTGATTCTACTTTAGTCTCAAAGGCTATTGCTCAGTTTTTGCGCACCATGATAAGTGGTTTTTCGAAATACGACGTAATGTATAAACAAGCCAATAATTTGTCGCTTACAGCTAAAGAACAAACGTTATCATCACAAATCACTAATGAAGATTGGGCCGGTTACGATTTGTTTAAATCTTTGAATGGAGGTGACTGTTTCCATTGCCACAATGGCCCACTGATGCATTTGGAATTGTTTAGCAATAATGGGCTGGACAATACGTTTTTAGATTTAGGCAGAGGTGAAGTGACAAAATCGCCATCGGATTATGGGAAATTCAAGGTGCCGACATTGCGAAACATTGCTCTCACAGGACCTTATATGCATGATGGTCGCTTTGAAACTTTAGAGGAAGTTATCGAACATTATTCGTCGGGAATTAAATTGAGCCCGACGATTAGTCCATTGATAGAATTTGCAAATCAAGGAGGCGTTCAGCTGGATGCTTTTGAAAAAGGTTTAATTAAGAAATTTCTTTTGACATTAACAGACGAAGAGTTTATTAATAACCCTAAATTTGCACCGCCGAAATAGTATTTCGGAACTTTATGTTACGGAATTACGTACTTAGTGTATAATTCCATTTCAAGAACAATAAAAATGATTGAGGAAAGACGGTTAACGACGGAAGAAAAAGCTCTTAAAGTCAATTTGACACCAGACATCTATGGATGTTTTGCAGAAATTGGAGCAGGGCAAGAAGTAGCAGCCAATTTTTTTAAAGCTGGTGGAAGTTCGGGAACTATTGCGTTTTCTCAATCGGCTTATGACATGAAAGTGTCGGATGCTATGTACGGTGAAGCTTCGCGATATGTTTGTGAAGAACGACTAGTTACTATGTTGGAAACGGAATTCAATACGATGGTGAACCGTTTGCCGGAAAAATACAAAGAGTCCCGATTTTTTAGTTTTTGTAATACAGTTGAATCGCTCAATTACCATAAAACAAATCAAGGTCAAGGTTGGGTTGGTATTCGTTTTCAATCAAGCATAGAAGGTGTTACAAACGATGTTATTTTGCACATTAAAATGCACGATAATAGTCATAAAGCTCAACAAGAAGCATTGGGGATTTTAGGCGTAAACTTAATTCATGCCGCTTTCTTTCAATGTCAAGATATGAATCAATTCATTCAAAGTTTGATTCACCGTTTGCCTAGAGAGCGAATGGAAATTGACATGCTTCGAGTTTCAGGACCAGATTTTGTCGATGCTGACAACCGTATTTTAGCCTTGAATTTGGTTAAACGAGGAATGACTGACGCAACGATGTTTGATTTGACTGGAAATGTGCTTCAGCCGGCAAGTGCGCTTTACAAACGAAATATTTTGTTGATGCGCGGGCGTTTCCGTCCAGTTACGAAAGTCCATATTGATATGATAGAAACTGGTAAAAAACAGTTTTTAGAAGAAGAAGGAGTTAAGGACGAGAATGTCAGTGTTATTTTTGAATTGACACTGAAAGATTTAACTGCCGATGGAAAAATATCAGATAAAGATTTTGTAGATCGAGCTGAATTACTTGGTTCACTAGGTTATACAGTGATGATTTCAAATTATTTGAAACATTACAAAATGGTCGATTACCTTGGATCAATTGCTAGGGGTCGAAAAATGGGTGTTATCGTGGGAATCTATAATTTGCACACCATTTTTGATGAGCGTTACTACGATAATTTACCAGGTGGATTATTAGAGGCTTTTGGTCGAGGATTTGGTCACAACGTTAAGCTTTTCGTTTACCCGGCAAACAATGTGGAAAATGGCGAATTGTATATATTAGATGAAATTCGAATTCCGAAACATCTAGCTGGATTGCTGCAATACATGAAAGACAACAATAAAATGGCGGCTATCGAAGGATACGACGAACGACTTTTACATATTCTTTCTGATGACGTGCTCTCAAAAATTAGAGCAGGTGCATCTAGTTGGGAGGAAGATGTTCCCGATGAGGTTGTTAAGGCAATTAAGTACTTTGAATTGTTCGGTTTTGAAAAGGAAAAATTTCCTCCAGATGTTCAACCAGTTTACGTAAAGTAAATTTACAGGACTACTAATCAATTCTTTAGTTACACAACGTTAATTATAACTAGGTATACAAATTTACTACGTATTCTTTTACGGATCAAATTTTTATTGTAAATTGCGCTACTATTAGTTGGGAGCTAAATGTCACAAATAAAAAACGCACAAATTAGATACAGAATTATAGATCGTTGCATCCGTAATAAGTATCGCCCAAATCCAACAAAACGGGATTTGCGAGAAGCATGTGAAGAATCTTTATATGGAAGTAGTGCTGGTCACAATATATGTGACTCTACTATTGAGAAAGATTTGTTTGCAATGCGCATGGACCATGATGCCCCAATAAAATACTCTAAAGTCACACGAGGTTATTATTATGATGACGAAAATTATAGCTTCGACGATATTCCTCTAACATCTGAAGATTTAAACGCAATTCAATTTGCTGCAAAAACATTGATGCAGTTTCGCGATATTGATATGTTTAAACAGTTCGGAAATGCAATTGATAAAATAGTGGATCGAGTTACGATCGCGGAAAATCCTTTGGATGAAAAGATTCAGGAATACGTTCAATTTGAAAAAGGAATCAATACCACAGGAAATCATTTTCTTTCTGGATTATTAGAAGCCATTCAAAACGGTAAAATGGTCACTTTTGACTACACAAGTTTCATTACTGATAAGTCAAAAGGAAGAACTGTAACTCCACTTTTGCTTAAGGAATATCGAAATCGTTGGTATTTAATATGCCATGACGAGGAGAAGAGAAAAATAATTACGTATGCCCTCGAGCGTATGGAAAATGTTGAAATTACACCACATAATGGTTCTGTACCGAAAGACTTTTCTCCTGAAAACTTTTTTGAGCATACAATTGGCATCACAACATACGACGCAGTCCCAGAAAAAGTAGAATTTAAAGCAAACAATATAGCTTCCAAATATATTGAGTCACAGCCTTTTCATAGCACCCAGAAAGTTCTAAAGGTAGGAAAGAACAAGACGTCATTTTCGCTAAAAGTTATAATCACGGAAGAATTAATTCGTGAAATATTGAGCTATGGTGGAGAAATTGAAGTAGTTTCGCCTATAAGTCTCCGCGATAAAATCGTGGATCGAGTAATAGACATGATTAATACTTACAATCTATAAAATGGAACTTATTGTATCAAAAACGAATGGCGTTGCAATTTTAAAATTGAATCGACCAGAAGTTTTCAATTCTTTTAATCAGAAGATGGCTTTTGCCTTTCAAAAAGCTTTAGACGATTGTGCCAGTGATGAATCAGTGCGCTGTATCGTAATAACAGGTGAAGGAAAAGCATTTTGCGCAGGGCAGGATTTAGCAGAAGCTACAGATCCTGATGGTCCAGAATTGAAATCAATTGTTCGAGAGCATTACAACCCAATTGTCGAACGACTAAGAAATATTGAAAAACCAATTATTGCCGCAGTAAATGGCGTTGCAGCTGGAGCTGGAGCAAATATTGCTTTGGCTTGTGATATTGTTTTGGCGAAAGAATCGGCTTCGTTTATCCAAGCTTTCTCGAAAATCGGCTTGATTCCAGATTCAGGTGGAACGTTTATGTTGCCAAGATTAGTTGGTTTACAGAAAGCTTCGGCTTTAATGATGACAGGTGAAAAAGTGATGGCTAACGAAGCTGCCGCAATAAATATGATTCACAAAGCAGTTGCCGACGAAGATTTCGAAAATGCGGTTACTGAATTATCAGAAAATCTAGCAAAAATGCCAACTTTTGGACTTGGTTTAACAAAAAGAGCTTTGAATGAATCTCTTTCAAATAATTTGACTCAGCAATTAGCCGTAGAAGAAAAACTACAAACCGAAGCTGGTCAATCTCATGATTTTAATGAAGGAACTTCAGCGTTTTTAGAGAAAAGAAAGCCTGTTTTTATTGGAAAGTAAGAAGTAAGAAGGAAGAAATTAGAAGGGTAAAAAAAGTTATTTTAGAGAAATCATTTAACTGGATTTTTTCCTAACTTAATAATTAGAAAAATAAACGATTTCTATTTATGAGTACTGAGCTGAAAGCTAGAACCAAGGCATTTTCCCTTTCAATAATAGATTTGACGGAAAGTTTGAATACGACCACTGCCCAAAGAGTGATACAAAATCAATTAATTCGATCAAGTTCATCGGTTGGAGCAAATTATCGAGCAGCTTGCAGAGCCAGAAGCGACAAAGAGTTTATTGCAAAAATGAGAATTGTTCTCGAAGAGGCTGACGAATCTTGTTTTTGGCTGGAAATTATTGATGAAAAAAATTGGATGATTGTTCAAGAACACCTTCGAGAAGCAAACGAACTTACAGCGATTTTCGTTACGATTATTAAGAAAATGAATTTCAAAAATGAAAAAGGAGGGAAGAAATAAATAGGAAGATGGAAGAAGGAAAAATTAAAAGGGAAGAAGTTTCACTATTCTAGTTCACACTTCACACTTCATATTTCTGATTTCAGCCTATATATTTCTTAAATCACATTTCTTATTTCTAATTTAGCGAAATGAAAATAGGAATACTAGGCGCTGGAACTATGGGTTCAGGTATAGCACAAGTTGCAGCACAAAACGGACATGAAACAATTTTAGTAGATGTAAGCCAAGAAATGCTTGATAAAGCAGAAGCTAATTTGGATAAGATTTTAGCTCGACTTGTGGAAAAAGAGAAAATTTCTGCCGATGATAAAATCAACATTCAAGGAAGTATTACCTATACAACCGACATGCACGATTTCAAAAACTGTGGATTAATTATAGAGGCTATAGTTGAAAAATTGGAAGTTAAACACCAAGTTTTCTCCAAAATAGAGAGCATTGTTTCCAAAGATTGCATTTTGGCGAGTAATACTTCATCACTTTCAATTGCATCAATTGGTTCGGCTTTGAAAAACCCGGAACGAATTTTAGGAATCCACTTTTTCAATCCAGCACCATTGATGCCTTTGGTTGAAATTATTCCGGCAGTACAAACGAGTGAAACGACTTTGAAAACAGCAAAAGATCTAATCGATTCTTGGGGAAAAGTAACTGTAGTTTGTAAAGACACCCCAGGATTCATAGTTAATCGAGTTGCTCGACCATTTTACGGTGAAGCTTTGCGGATATATGAAGAAGGAATTGCTGATTTTGCAACCATCGATTGGGCAATGACTGAAATTGGAGGTTTCAAAATGGGACCGTTTACATTGATGGATTACATTGGTAACGATGTAAATTACGCAGTTACAGAATCAGTTTTTGCAGCTTTTTACTACGATCCGCGTTTCAAACCATCATTCACGCAACGCAGACATAGTGAAGCTGGATATTTAGGCAGAAAATCTGGAAGAGGATATTTCAATTATGCCGAAGGTGCTGTTCAACCAGAACCAAATAAAGATGCCGTTTTAGGTCAAAAAATAGTAGATAGAATTCTCGTAATGCTCATCAACGAAGCCTTTGATGCAGTTTTCATGCAAGTTGCTAGTCCGGAAGATGTGGACAAAGCAATGACCAAAGGAGTAAATTATCCAAAAGGTTTGTTGGCTTGGGCAGATGAAATTGGATTAGCAAAAGTACTAGCTCAATTAGAAGAACTTTTCACGGAATACGGTGAAGACCGATATCGTCCGAATGTTTTGTTGAGACGGAAGGTGAAAGGGTAAGTTGAAAATCAACTTTTGGTTTTTTATTTTCTAAATCTTTTCGCTACATTCATTGAAAATATTCAGATGAGAATAATTCAACCTATCATTACGCTAGCGCTAATTTCCATAATCTATTCTTGTGGTGATTTTAAACCAAAAGACAAGGAGAAATTAGATGATGAAGTTTCAATAGAACTTACAGCGGCGGATATTTATGACGGTCAAACGGTGAATGCTTTTTTGAAAAGTGGAGATTTGGATCTAGTCACGGCAAATAATCAATATTTTAAAGGAATAGACGCATTTAAAAATGAAAAGGATTTGGATAGCTCATTGCATTATTTTTTGCAATCTATTCTGCAACAACCAACAGGAAGAGCGTATTATGAATTAGGTAATGTGCTCAAACAAAAAATGAAACTTGAGCCAGCATTGAAGGCGTACAAAATGGCTGAGCAATTGGACTATGAGCCATTTTCGAATTTACTCTATCAAATTTCGGGAATATATGCTATGCAAAATGATCCTGAAAAGTCATTTCAATACATAGAATATGCGTTGCAAGCGGGTTATGATAATTTAGATTGGATTTACAAAGATCCAAGTTTTGATAGTATTCGGAATGACTTTGGTTTTAATACAGCAATAAATACTGGTCTATTGGGAATGGGTGATCCCTCAACAATGTATTGGCTTGGGTTTAAAAAGCAGTTTCCGAACGCTAAATTTCCAATTCAAACCAAAATTTCTTTGACTAATCAGGAAATGGAAGGATTGCGAACCATTAGCTATGATTATGAACGATTTGTTTCCGAAATGCGAGATTATGCGTTTTCTCGAGATGTTGGTGTTGGCTTTTATTATACGGCATTGGTTAAAGAAACGGATAAATATACGGCATTGCTTTATCTCGCTCGCGATGAGTATATGGGAGAATTTGCGCCAAGTTTGTATCGACTGACAACGTTTACGCCAAATGGAGAGTTAATCGACAAAAAAGTTATCGCAGGTCAAAATGGGTTGACAGATAATCTTCGAACGGCTAAAATATCTGAAGGTGGGAATATTGATATCGAAATTTATAAATTTGCTTATACGAAAGATCCTGAAGAATATGGTTTCGACGAAAATCCAATTTCGAGCAAAAAGAAAATTGGAACAGAGAGTATGTTTATTGATCCGAGCGGTAAAATTATTCGTATTACCACAGGTAATAAAAATCTAGCTTCTCTTTAGTTATTGAAGTAAGTGAATATTTTTCTTGCAAAACCTTTGTAGATAACAATTTCAGCCAATATTAAATTTGGAATCCAGCTTAAATATGCAATTATGGTGTATGCTGTTATTGGATTCAAGTCAACATGAAATATGTCCATCATGTAGGCATAAAACCGTAAAGTTACCGCTGATAGTGTTAAAGCATAACTTCGAATCATCCATTTCCCATGTGATTCGAACGATTTTTGTTTGATTTTTTGAAGAGCAATTAAGCTAAAAGTAACCCAACAAAGACCTAGTAAAACAAAACTTATCTGAGTCGGGTAGCCACCATTTGCATACAAACCAATCAATAAACCTGATGGTGCTGCAAACAAGAATAAAAAGGTGAAATAAATGTAGCCTAAAGTTCGATGAATTTTTCTGTTTTTTTGAATTAGGTATTTATTGAATTGCAGCAAACCGCTAAAGATTAAAACAGGACTTGTAAATACGTGAATATAAAAACTATAACGCCACCATCGCAAGTGATAGATCAGTTCTTTCGTTTTTAGAAAATCAACATTTCGTTTGAATTCTAAGTAAGGCATTGATAGAAGTACAAGGAGATAGCAAGCATAAAGAAGGCTTAAAAACAAAAGCCAACTTAAAACTGAAATTACGGACTTTTTCAATTTAGGATTAATAATATTCCATAAAGAAGTTTCGACTTTCTCCTTTAAGGGATGGTTCATAGAGTTCCATTTCAGGATTTGGGAGAATGATTTGAAAAATACTATGCCTAGATGGAAATACTTCGTTTGGTTGCCAATCAATTATTACTGCCTTGTCCTTCACAGAAAAACTGCCTCTTATTTCGATTAATTGTTCTTTTCTATCCGATTCATTAAGATTTGGGTAGAAGCTATACGTAACGAGTCCCTTTTCGGAAAAAGTCATTTTACCAATTGAATCTGTAACATAATAAAAGTATTCATGAAAATTTGAGTTATCAGGCATTTCGTCCTCTTTAAAAGACTCATTTGCTTTAGCATTGGTTAATTTGTGTAAATCAAAATACTTTGAAGAAATTGTTTTTCCGAAATGATCCCAATTAGCACTAGTTTCCAGTGTGTTTTTGTTTACGTTCAGTTGAAATATACCATCAAATTTATTATCACCAGGTTCTTCCAGATAAAGCATTATAGATTCAGCATCTTCGGTAACGTTTCCAGATAAATTTCGAACTAGTCCTTTGTATACGTTGTATCCAACAACATGCTTGTTGGAAATGAAAGTTATCGTGATTCGAATATCGCTTCCCGAAAAGTCACCAAAGTAAGTGCCTTTTAATGTATCCCAATTGAATTCTGGAAATTCGGTTAGTTTTTGTTCATCGATAATCTCTTTGACTGGTGTTTTTTCAATCACTTCCTCTTTGCATGAAGAAACGGAGAGTAATAGCAAGAATAAATAAAATCCAACGAGCTTCATTTTATTTGGGTTAAAATTAATTAAAACTTAGGTTTAATTTAGTTTCACTCACAATTTCTTCTTCGCCATTTCAGAATAAAACGACCCAGATTCAGAGATGGTTTTGAATATTTCTTTTGCTATCTTAGTTTGTCCCAACTTTTCAAAGGACAATCCCAAATACCACATGGCTTCTTCATCAAAATTTGAAATGTTAGACTTTAGAACTTGTTCGAACCTATTTTGAGCTTTGTCAAATTCGTTTAAATTATAAAATGCAAAACCCGAATAGAACAGGGCGTTTATGTCACCTGGGTATGTGTCTAATATAATATCAAATCTCGCGAGAACTTTTTTGAGATTACCCTTGTCGAAATAATACATGGTTTTTTCCAAGTAGTCTATATAAGGAACATCAATCGTTTGCCAAACCACTTCGTTCGGTTTTTGATTGGTACTATCCAAGTTGGCTGATGTTCCAGTCAAATTCATTTGTCGGGTTTCAACAGTCGGTTTACTTCTAAGCAAGCGGTAATCGATTAATTTAAAGGTGTGGAAATAGACTTCCTTAATTTTTTTTCTTGATGAAATTTTGACCTGCTCAACAACTGGTTTGGTTTCAAGTTGTTTTATGGGCAGTACTTCTATGTCGAAAACAGGTGTTTTATCTATAGATGTAGTTAAGATTTTAGGTTGAGCTTTTTGAGTTTTTCTTAAGGCCACAATTTCAATTGCAGTAATTTCCTTTTCCTCAGTAAGCGTATCAAATTTTTCAGCAATGAAAATATCAGTTTCTTCAATGAATTGCTTTTCTACGCTTGTTTGAGTTGACTTTACAGTTGGAGCCGGGTTAATAAGCGGCCAAAACAAAACAACTAAGATGACAATTGAAATAATTCCAGCTAGGACTAGATTCAAATTTGATCCAGAAAAACCAAGTTTTTTAGAAACGTTAGACATTCGGGCTTCTTTTAATCCACTTTCAGTCCATCCTTCTAGGGCATCCTTGTCGAAATCATCAAGCTCCGAAGCATCAATTTTTGACTTTCCTTCAAGGGAAGAATTGATATCCTCCTTGGAAAGGGTTTTCTTCCCTGAAATGAAATTATATAGTTCGCCTTTATTCATAATTTCCTTCGAGTTTAATTTTAAGGTTTCGCTTTCCATTTTGGATATAGCTTTTCACCTTTTTTATTTCTACTCCAATCTTATTGCTGATTTCTTGATAACTCATTTCTTCGAGGTAAAACAGAATCACACAATTTCTTTGCTCCTCTTTTAATTCTTTTAAAGCGTTTTCCAATAATTGAATTTCTTTTTCTTTAGAATTCGAATCTTCGGGTTCTTCTATTGCCAAATGAACATCCTCAGCTGGCACATTGTATGTTTTCTTTTTTCTTAAAACCATCAAACATTCATTTCTAGATACTTGGTAAAGCCAAGACTTAAAATACTTCACTTCATGTTTAATTAGTAGGGCTGGAAGTTTTTCGAAAATACTCGCACACATATCTTCTGCATTCTCAATCTGTTTCAGGTATTTAATGCACAGACCTAAAACCAAATGCCCATATCTTTCAAATAACACCTGCAAAATATCGCGCGATGGTTTTTGAGCATAGGCATTCACCAATTCCTCATCCGTATACTTCCGATATTTTCTAACGCCGAATATCATTCTCTTAAAGATAGATGCATTGTTCTTATTAATTCCATAAAATGTAATTAAATTGCAAGAGAAAAATAAAATTCCAAATGAAAATTAAAAGAATTGCCCTATTAACATCTGGAGGTGATGCTCCAGGAATGAATGCTTGTGTTCGCGCAATTGTAAAATCTGGACTGAATAATGGACTAGAGGTTTACGGTGTTGAAGATGGATATCAAGGAATGATTGCAGGGCGAATTCGAAAAATGCAGTATTCTGACGTTGACAATATTATTCAATACGGCGGCACTATATTAGGAACGGCTCGATCAAAAGCGTTTTTAACTATTGAAGGTCGTCAAAAGGCGATTGCTAATTTGACTAATCTGAATATTGAAGGATTGGTCGTTATTGGCGGTGATGGCAGTTTTGCAGGGGCGAATCAATTGTCTCAAGAAATTGATATTTCTATAATAGGTATACCAGGAACTATTGATAATGACATTTTTGGAACAGATCATACTATAGGTTATGATACAGCTTTGAATACGGTTGTGGATGCTGTAGATAAAATTAGGGATACAGCAACAAGTCACCATAGAATATTTTTTGTAGAAGTTATGGGACGTGATGCGGGCTTTATCGCATTGAATAGTGCAATAGCCTCTGGAGCAGAAGTTGTATTGATTCCTGAAGAAATCACTGATATTCCAGAATTAGTCGAAAATATAAAGAATAGTAATAAAGGTAAACGGAGTACTATTATTATAGTGGCTGAAGGCGACGACTCTGGAGGAGCAAAAGAAATAATGGAAAAGGTTCGACCTTTTTTAAGTAATTACGAATTACGCTATAGTATTTTGGGCCATATCCAACGGGGAGGAAGGCCAACTGTAAAGGATAGAGTTATAGCAACGCAGATGGGCGTCAAAGCAGTTGACTTGTTACTTTCCGGAAAAACTAAGCTTATGGTAGGTGTAGAAGGGGAGGAATTAATAACTCATTCAATTGAAAAAACAATAAAACAGCACAGTAAGCCAGATATTCATAAGCTTGAGTTATTAGAATCTCTAAGAACGCATTTCTAAATTCTTCCATTTTCTATACGGAAGAAACCTTCCTTTATTTTTTTTCTTCTCTAACTAGTTGTTATTCAGGTTTCGATATCATTAATTGAAAATAAATAAAAAATAATTCATAAAAAGCGTTGTAGATGTAAAAAAGCAGTGTACTTTTGCCCCCCGCTAACGAGTGGATGATTACTTTGAAAGTTTGGTTAGGATAAGAAAAAAAAAGAAAAATATTTTTCAAATAAAGCTTGTCAATAAAAAATAACTAAGTATCTTTGCACCCCGCAAACGAGTTGGAGGTTAGTTTTGAAAGATGAGAAGGTTGAAAAAAAGATTAAATATTTTTCAATAAAAGCTTGTCAGTAAAAAATAACCGATTACCTTTGCAACCCCAAA
>CAXBNN010000019.1:0-14772 GCA_963977135.1 uncultured Flavobacteriales bacterium
TCTGTAATTACAATTAAATCTGACCCAACCTTTTCAAAACATCTGCGACCAATTGGCCTTCCTATTTTAAATACACCAACCAGTGACCATTTAGATGCATCACTTGGATCAGTTCCAGAGTAAACAGCAACTTCACCATTTGATGTTATAAACACCGCCAAATCGTCTGCCCCTGCACCGCCATCCCGTGTCCATGTGCCTATGGCTGTAAGTACACCTCCAAGTTTAAACAGGCTTGAAAGGTCAAATTCTGCCATTGTGCCAGCTACGGCATTAACGCCTAAATACCCAAATACCATCGAATTATTAAAACAGGTAAACAATCGTGTTTTATGCACGATTACGTTGGCAATGTCTGTTGTTGTAACTCCAGAAATAGACGGCGTTGCCCAAGCAGAGCCGTTAAAATGTCTTGGAGCGTCTGCGCCATTGCAAATCCATAAAAAATTGCCGCCAGACGTTGCTATATTAGTCCACTGGAACCGTGCGTTCGATAAACTTCCAATTGCAGCACTGCCCACCGCACCGCTTGATGTCACTTCATACACATTAGCTCCAGCAGCACCAAACATCTTAGCAGAGCCACCAGCGTCATAGGTCATTAATGTTTCGACAGCACTGCCTAAACCTGTTGCGTGTGAGGCAAACCCTTTTCGCAAAGCAACTTCTGTATCTGCTGGGAAAAAATTGTCTAAAATAAGCGCATCCGTTTCAGCCATTAATGACTGCGAATCACGCACATTCCAACCGCCTATAGGTGCAGGATATGATCCTTTTTCTGCCATTATTTAAACCTTTGTTTTATCACTTTTTAATTGTCTCCGTAACTTCTTTTATAAGGTGCTAATGGAGTGCCTTTTTTATATTTACCTTCTGCATATTTTAAAGCTGTTTCTTTGTTTGGCATTTTTTTATAATTGCCAGATTTTATATTAAATCTCATAGCTTCTATGTTGTCGTTAAACTCATGCAATTGACCATCTGGCAGTTGTACTATTGTTGGAAAAACAAACCAATTACCATTTTCGTCTTTTTCTGCTGCCATTCTATGTGTTGATCTTGTGCCATCTTTGTTTGTTATAAAGGGATACCGATCTGGGTTTTGCACTCTATTAATATATTCTGGCTCTACCATATCTAATTGATTTGCATCCATTCCTAGTGTTGGTTCTCGCATCATAGAAGAAGGCTGCATTAATATTTTAGCCAATTTTTCTTTCATATTATTTTTGTAATCAGGCATTACGTTCCAAAACCTATTTCTGGTACATTAGCGAACCATCCTTCGTAAATACCGCCTGTCATGTTAATGGTTGCTTTAGCACCATCTTGCGTTAATAAATCACGCCGATACTCTAAATATTCATTTTTTTGCTCAGTGTACGGCAGTCCCTTGCCTTTTAGGAATCTCCACACTACGCCCATACTCATTAACTCTTCATCAAAAACAACTGTATTTGCGTCATTATTAAACGCTGACCCGTCTGCAACTGCTGGTGTCGCACCAGTTCCTATATCAACCCAATTTTTAGAAAAATATTCAAAAAATACAGCATGACCTGAAATCATTTGTGGCAATATAAGTAAGCTGCCGCCCCTTATCCTAAAATAATGCCTAACGCCAGAAGCTGTTGACGCTTTTAACCTCTGCCATTGCGTGTCAGTAAGTGGCCCAAATATTTTAAATTTAGATGTGCGGTCATAAATTGTGTCATTGGCTATTCTTAAAAAATTAGTTTCTATTGCAGTAAGAAGCCCCTGGCTTTCAGCAGCTAATGATGTAACAGACCCTTCTTTTTTTAACACTTCCCAATGATATTTTAACAGTGTCTTTCCTTCACGATTCGCAGAGCGCAGCAATTGCAGCACGGAAGGATCGCTATTATTTATAATAGTAGCGGGTTGCGGAATGCCAATTTCGTCTGCTGCGTCTGTGCAAATCGTTAAAAGAGTCATGCGTCTATAATCCTATCAAGTGCTTTCTGCTTTTCATTATTCAGCATAGCTTGCGCTTCTTTTCGTATTGTCATGCCGCCCATGCCTACAGCAAGAGGAAGTGCGCCATCTGGCATTTCTGCTAATTCTTCCGCTGTTCGTATTCCATTACTTTCTAGTTTTTTAGCCAACTTTGCCCCTATCCCCTTTACATCTGTTAGTGGCATCCCTTCGACTACTACGTCTTCCGCTTTTTTGTACCCGTCCCAATCGGATTTAAACCTTTGTTTATCTTGTTCTGTAACTTTTCGCACCACAGTAGATTGATCACCGATTATTGATATTTCAATATAATCAACTTTGTTTTCGTTATAAAAATTAGCTCTGACATTGCTCACGGCTGGATGTCCTTGTTTGTTAAAAAAAGATAAAATGAGGGAGAGCCTAAACCCTCCCTCACAATATTTAGAATATGAACCTGCAAGCGACTTCCTTATCGGAAATATCGCCAGCAATAGCGCATACGTTATCGGTGTCTGCACCACTAACATCAAGAGTGCTATCAGCCGACCCTGTTGGGGTAAGCGGATCGCCATCTGCACCTGCTGTTAAAGCAGTTGTTAATGTTGCTGGGCCAGTAAGTTGAATCCAGCAATATTGTGCGTCCGTTGGGGCTGACTGAAGAACGCCAGCACCAATTTCAACTGAATCGGACAGATCAGCAGATACCTGATTGTTTTTATAACCATCAAGCGTGTAGTAGGTCGCAACATTACCAGATACAGCAGCAACGCTACCTGCACCAGTGTCGTATTGAACCCACTTATAAACGATGTTGCTACCGTCATTCATAGCCAATTGGCCTAGTTTGAAGTCGCAAGTATCGCTGACAAAAGTGTTGTCTATACCAAGTTGATACATAAAAACCTCCTCTTATGCTAAGATAATGCCTTGGAGGCTGCGGTTTGAGGTGGTCATATTTCCCGCCCAAACTACTGGCATCACAAGTGCATCTTGGTTGACAGATGCTTTTTCACCTAAAGGCACAAATTCCCGACCTTTAGCAGGACGGAGGAACAAGTAATCGGTGTTAAGCATATACATTTTAGTGGCCGTACATTGGTCATCATAAAACACGGGGGCCGACATAAACATTAAGTTCATGAAGCCAGCTTGCGCTGTGTCGTCTGAAGTAAACCTCTGATTGTCTTGCAAAGAACTCCAATAGAAATTGAAGTACGTTGTGCCAGCCGTGACTACGTCAGGTCTGTCTGCGCCACGAATACACTGAAGCCATAAGTTGTTCATGGCCGCTTGAATCGTAGTAGCAGAAGCCGTAATGGATTCGCCAGAGAAATCATAAATTTTATTCTTCCACCAGGTATAGGTAGAGGAATTAATTCCACCGACTGTGCCAGTACCAGCATCAGCAACGAGTGATTGCAATCCACCAAGTTCCTTACCATCAGTACCTGTGCCATCAGCATAAAGGGCTGTAGCAACGGTATTCTTCAGGGTTTTTTCAAGGTTCTTGATACGAGATTTGAGAAGGTTGTGTACCGCCTCTTTTCCGCTATTTTGGACTTGTTCCAAGCCAGAAATAACCACGTTGCCGTTTAACTGCTTGTAGTTAAATTCGGCTGCTGTGAAAATTTCACTTGGGCTAACATCCAAAGTCTCATAACCAGAATACCATTTTGCGGTTGCATTTTCGGCGTATTCTAGTTCTTGAACGATAGTCCTGCCAGTAGCTGGCGTTTTATTACCTTTTTTATCGATGTGATTCAAAAGGGCATTGTGGGACGTTACATTGTCAGCCAACTGCTTGCTGTAACCCTGCAAGGTCGTTGTGATGACTTCCGTAAACGAACTATTTGGACTTGCCATTTTAGTTCTCCGTTAAAAAGAAGCTGTTATCCAAAACTAGAGTCGCCCATTGCGGAACCTATCAAATCGTCTAAATCAGTCGATTGAGTTGAGCCTCTTGTTGGTCGAGAGCCTTTTGATGATTGAACTTTCTTCGCCTTTTGGACAGCTTCCTTGCGTCTGCTGTCTTCCTGGCTTTTCGCTTTTTTTCGTTCTGCAACAAGTGTCTCTTTGTAAAGACCATCATCTAAACGTACAGCTTTATTGTAAGCGTCTACCATAGATTGGGCTTGGCCTGTTTGTATCAAGCCTCCCATTGCTTGTCGCACATTGTTAAAATGCGGATAAAGTAAGTTTCCATCAGAACTTTTCCTTGCAGCAAAATTGTCAATTTGAGAGTTAAGCTCATGTGTCTGGTTTTGTTGTTCGGTTTGCTCTTGATTCGTAAGGTGGTTCGTTAATAGTTCAACACGGTCTTGTAGCGCAGCAATTTGAGGGTCAGCATATTGCTGTTCCCCCGCTTCAAGGGTGTCAAGATCAACACCAGCTTGCTGTGCCAAATATTGGATGGCCCCGACAGGATTTTGTTGCAGCATTTTGTCAGCTTCAATTAATCGGCCTACATATTCAGACTCATTAATGTTGTTTGCTTGCAACTGTCCACGAACGGGGGCCAATACTTGATCCATTGGCTGGTAATGTTGGCGTATTTGTGCCGCCTCTTGAGTTTTACTCTGATAATCTTTCGTCATTTGACCGTATCGGTTTAACAACCATTCTTTTCCCTCTGTGGGAATACCGTCAAACATTTTCTTATCAGAAGCATTCCAATGCTTTGGAGCTTTTATCGGTGGCTCTTTTGTTTTGGCTTCAACTTCGTCAGCCGTATCAGAGTCCGTTGTCTCCTCGTCTTGGTCTGCATCACCCTCCTCGCTGGCCTCTTGCGGAGGTGCATCGGTGGGATCATCGTCCACAGAATCTGTGGTGGTTGCATCTTCTTCAGATGCCTCTTTAGAGGTGGATTGCTCATCATTGTCCTTGCCAGAACTTTCAGGCAATGCCTCCATTGAATCGTCATATTTATCAAGTGCGCCAGCTATTACAGCATCAACGCTAATTCCTTCTGGTGCAGTTCCTGTTACAGAACTTAAATCACTCGCTGGCTCCGCTTGGGGAGTGCTGTCAGTGTTTTCCATCTTTAAAAAACTCCATCTATTGGCATAAATGCCGTTTGGGATACCGCCGCATCACTGCGGTGGGATGTTAAATTGCCTAATTAACTTATTTGATTTTGACCAGATAACATTCTTGCTACCTTTTTCATTAAATCTTCTATTTCTAATGTTCGATCCATTTCCATAGAAGGTAAAGGTATCTTTGGGTCAGTATTTTCTAAACTAGTATGATAAGGATGAGTATTGTCTAACCGCTCTGGTTCGTTAAGCGCACTAATTGGTTCTAAAGTTTCTGTTGTAACCTTTTGTAATGTTGGTGAGTCACCATCTTTGTATGCAGTTGAAAAACCATTTCCTGCATCATCATCTTCATAATATGGGCCATCATCTAACTTTACCATGCCTTCGCCTAATGATTTGTCTAGCCCAAAAAATGTTCGCAATGCTCTATCCATAGCTCGACCTGTTGGGCTTGTTTTTTCGCCATATTCGTCATAGTCACCTATGGTAGCAGGGTCAATTACATCATACATATCAGGCGTAACAGAATCGTCCCCAGAGTCTCCGTATGTTCTTGCTCCCGAACCAAAAAATTCACTAATTCGCCTCATTTCTTCTGCTGTTGTCATCTTATTTATCCTTAATTTTCAATGCTTTAACGGGTGTTAGGTTAATGCTTACACTTAAATCGCCACTGTGTTCAATTTCTATTTGACTTTTTTCACGCCATCCCATTTGTGCTTTTGAATACCAAATAAGAGAAGCGGTGTCTCCATTAAGTGCTTTGTTGTACAATGTCAGACCTATTGCAGCGTTAGCTTTAATTTTTGCTGTATCCAATTCTTTGCGAAAATGTTTTGCTAATGTGTGTCTCTCAATGCCGCCACCGACAACTTTACTAATATCTTCTTGCGTAATGCCAATAGATGCCATTTTTTCAACCATTGTACGTTCTTCGTCTGTTGGAATGTATTTTACATCAAAGACACCTTTTACTAAATCTTGCATTAGACCGTTCCCCATCCTTCTGGTTTTCTCGATCCTGTCCAATCGTTACCGCTTTGTCGTACATTATGGACACGTTCGTGTTCCCGCAATTGCCGTCTTGACGATATAACGCTTTGGTCTATAGGGCTTACAAATGCAGATATTTCTGACATTATTTGGTGCATACGCTTTTTAGGCTTGGCCTTTATTCTTTTTTCCAAACGCACACCAGACCAATCTATTGCGTTGTGGTTCTTTCGGTATTCTTCATTCATGACGAATATACAGGCGCATTTATTTGATCACGCCGTGCCTCCAGTTCTGCATCAATGTCCTGTTTCCGAATTTCCAACTCTGCATCTGTCTGCATTTCGTTTTGACGCATAGCCATGTCTTGTTGCATTTCTCCTTGGCTCATTGCCAGTTCTTGTTGCAATTCAGCCGTTTTCAACTGCATATCTTGCTGCATTTCCGCTGATTTTATTTGAGCATCTTGTTGCATTGCCGCAGACTTTAACTGTCCGTCTTGTTGCATTCTAGCAGTTTGCATTTGTGCGTTTTGCTGTATCCTGGCTTGCTCTAGCTGACCTTTTTGCTGAAGTTCAATAATTTTGGGATCAGGAGGAGCTTGCTGCTGCTGTTGCTGCATATTCGCCGCTTCTTGTGCATCAAGAATTTTTTCTTTCGTTTCCTCAATCGTGTCCTCGAAAGTGCGCCCAATTTTGAATCCCCTTACCATAAACTCTAATGATTCAAATACCATAGCCGTCATTTCTGGTGCTGCTTGCACGATAGGCAGTGAGTTTTGCAAGAACAGCCCTAAATTGTTTACAAATTCCATCCGTGATGCTTTTACGCTCTCTGCATCTTCAAACACGGTTGAATCTGTTTCTATATCGATATGATAGGAGCGTGTTTTGTCATCACGCATAATTTCAATCATTTCGTCCCACGTTGGCTTATCCGCTTCTTTCATTAACTCTGGCGGTACGGGTTGCCCTTGCTGTTGCATCATTTGCACTTGTTGCCGCAACATTGGGTCTGCGCCTGTTACACCCGTCATTTTTTCTAATATGTGTGGTTCGTAGTTTTCGGCAATCAATTCTGCTTTAATCCGCATTAGATCACGCACATAGTTTTGCACTTGTCTTTGTCGTTTTTGCAGTCGTAATGATCCAAATTGACCCTTTAACCGCTGTGCAGTTGCCGTTTCTTTCGGATCTGTAGCTCCTCGAATAACATCAGAAATGCCTGTTACTTCGTAAATTGTCTGCACCAAGCGGTCACGTTGCTGGTATAAACCAAAAAGAGCTTGGGTTGTCGAGGATAGGTCTTCCGATTGGAATGCGCCCTGCAATCCACCGCCTTGCGCTAAATTAGAATAATTTTCGCTTGGAATAAACTCATTGTCTCCAGCATCTGCTAATTTAGCTAATTCTGGAATAGCAGCATCGTATACGCCACGGCGTTTTAATGCTTCAATTAACCTGTTTATGCGGGTTGTTACACGATCCAGTTCATCTGCCTGGTCTTGGTACAGTCTGTATTCGGGTATTGGTTTTCCGCTTTCATTTGTGCGAACAGATATTAACGGGTTTGGCGTAGGGAAAAAATTCTCCAGGTTATATGTTGATTCTTCACCAACAATATCAGGGAACCCTTTTACAACAAAAACACGTTTTTCTTCGTCTTTATCCCATATTTCCCAAACTTCTGCTCTGGAATGTATACTTTCGTATTCTTTTCCCGTATAATTGTCTGGTGACCAGTTTAACGGTACATCGTTACCTTTTTCGGGAAACCGTTCGTTTAATTCATCACGGGTCATTAAATGTCTACGGGCTTTCCAGCGAACATCTTCTGGGCGTTTAGCGGGACTTTCCCTGTAATCGTCCCAATGAATATATTCAAACATACACCGCTGATCGCCAATGGTTTCTTCACCGTCAACCTCAACAATAACAGGTTCATATGTTACAAAGACAACGCCACGGCCTGGGAGAAGAAAGTCTTCAACGGCAGCCTCAATATGGGATTGTGCATCATACACATCAGCCGAATATTCCAGCGCACGTTCTAAAATTACCGATACTTCTCTTCCCGCCTTGTCATCACTAGACCGATACCGTCTGCGAACATCAGGCTTTGCCATTTTGGAAAACAGGGAACTTTTCAGTGTTTCGGTATTAGACCACAAAATATTGAATTTCTTTTCACGGCCTACATAAGAGGTTGTTTGTTCGCTGCGATACCGCTCGACAACTTCGGCAGCTTCCTTGCGCCAATCCTCTTCCTCTTTGTCGGCAAGCTCTAGCTCAATCTGCCAATATTTGGCACGACCGCTTACTAGTTCATAGTCTTTTCGTGATTCAATTTCTTGAGCCATTACCAGTTTCCTACGTTTTCATAAGACTCGTGCTGTTCCCATAGCTCGTCCAGCGTTGGAGGCTTATTTAAACTCATATCAAATTTAATTGGGGCTGTCACCTTAGTTTCTATTTTTAAATCTTTAAAGGCCATACAGCCGTAACGGATAGCATCGGCACTATGCGAGGTCCAATCGTGCAACGGTTTTGATTTTAGCGTTAACAATCGTGCATCATAATCTTCACGGTATTGCATTAAACATTCTAACAAGTGTTCGCATTTTTCTTCATCAAACCACATAATCGGTATTAGTTCTCGAACAGCGTTTATTCCATCCTGTATTTTATGATTAGGAACAACTCTGGGGTTTCTGTCTAAATTCTTTAATGTTTCCACTCTGCTTAGTCCCGTTCCTAATTCTCGAACCCGTGCATCATGGGGAACCCAATCAGTCGAATAATTTCCTTGGTACGGTCTTGTTTCCAGCCATTTGACATAATGCGGCAGGGGTTGGCTATGGTTTTCATAATGGTCTATAATGCGTAAGGATTCAGGTGTTTGCTGCCACAGAACGAGGCTCATTGAATCGCCTATGCCTAAATCCCACGATACGCTTACAGGTATATCGGGTTCATAATCTACTTTTGCAATGCGTCCTGCTTTCCGTGCATCCCGAATAAGGGCAGAATAGTATGCGCCGCCATGTATAGAGGCGTATTCGCCGCCCCATATATGAGCCGCTTTTTCAGGGTCTACAGAATAATCCCGTTCTTTTTCAATTTCGAGGACTTCTGGAAAAAAGGGGTTATCATCATAATTTGCCTCAACCACAATTGCATTTTTAGGTTTATTTCTACGCAGTAATTTTTCAATAGCATTCAAACGGGATACGGGATTCCAGGAAAACCATATCTGGCTATTTGGTTCCCGAATTGTCGGAAGCAGGACATCCAGACTAGCTTGCGATATTTGCTGTGCCTCATCAATAAAGGCGTAATTAAAATTTGACAGCGATTTTAAACTGGCACTGGTATGGGACTGCAAGCCTCGAAATATACACAGGGAACCATTTATTCCCCGTATTTCGTGTTCCGTTATTTCAAAAAGATTTTCCAGCTTTAATTGTTTAATTTGCGAAACAATTAATTCCTTAACGGAATCCTTAATACTGCGCTGTATCTCCCGCAAACAGACAATTCTAGCCTTTTCATTCAATAATTTTGTAATAACCAAAATAGAGAAAAATACAGATTTACCAGATCCACGCCCACCATGCGCCCCAAGATACCGACATCCCTTAGACTTTAACAGAGGATTAAAGACTTCAGGAAACTCAAAATCTGCATTCATAATTACCATAAATCACAAATTTTTATTTTGGTAAAGTGTCAAGTTTTTAAAATCCCGTATATTTATTTTTATAATTAGCGGAATTTTAGGTACTTGTTTTTTTATAAAACTCAAAATTAGGGGTTGGTGGAAAGTGTATATATAGAACTTCATATTATTTTTTTTGGGGTTGCGATGGGGGTGGGGGGGGTCAAAAGAACAAAACAAGAACATATTATATAACAGCCGTTTGTTCTCCTTTTGTCTTTGCCTGGTAGCGGCCTTCTCTATGTTTTAGGTAGTAAGGTGGCCCAGTCACTAACGCTTACTACAAAGCAACCTAGGCCTTCATTGGTTTTAGTGGGATGCAGGCAAAAAGAAAGGGCCGAAGCCCTTCCTAATCTCTTATGTTGTTAGTTATATATTAAATCTTAATTAACCTTTCCATTGGCGGCATTCTTTTTTTCTTTAGCAAATGCCCTAGCTTCTTGCCATGCATTGGCTCCAATAGCTTTGTTGAATACCTTTTCTCTTTGAAATCCCGCTTGTTCACTTGGATAGCTAACGAGGTAAGCTATTCCATGATCTTGAATCTGTATTGGCCCTTTGTTATTATATGTTGTTTGCTTAATATTCATTGTCTTAATCCCCCCTGTTAGTTAAAACGCAAGCTTTAACGCAGACTGTACGCCTGCCTTGTTTGCTCCAGCTTCTATTAAGGCAAGGCCGATAATATGCCCTACTTGTTTTTCCCCATTTGCTACGTGCGATATTATAGACAAGTACCGCCCGTAATTGTTTTTAGTCGTAGGGAATTTATTGGATTCTATCCCCGTGACTATCTCCTTAAAGTCTGAAGCTAAACTTTCTATTTCATTGCCTACCATTGTTTTAATCCCCTTAAAAAACGTGAACCGAATTATATTATCGCACCTATCGTCACTAATAACAACACTTATTTGCTATCATTATCTTAATCCCCCCTATCGGTTTCGTTAAAATGGGCAGTCCATATCCTTGAGACTGTTTATTGTATTTTTTTCGCTCGACCTGGCGGGTTTTCAGCGAAAAGAACAAATCGTGAACAGAGCAAAATGCTATGCAGCGAAAAGAACAAACCGTGAACAAAACTAGAACAAATCGTGAACAAAATTAAGCGAAAAGAACAAACGGTGAACAAAGCGTGAACATATATGGAACAAAGGGTGAACAGCGGCCAGGTGGATGTTCTCGTTATGTCTTGCCCTGTAAGCCCCTGTCTCTGCCATTTATATAGTAGAGTGACCGCCAAGTTATCCCGTAACTAGAGACAATCCTAGCGTGTCAAGCACAAAATACCCTTTATTATGGTAAAGCATGACTTCGCTACTCACTTAAAATGTAAATAACCATTGATAGTCACTACGTAACGTGCTAGTCTCTAGTCCTATATACATATCAGCATTGAGAGGGGTTTCAATAATGCTAAATCGATTGACTATCAAATCACGTAATAAAAAGACTGGTCCTATTCCAGTTACCACTACTGAACGTTCGTCTTGCCCTAGCTCTTGCCCATTTCAGAAAAACGGCTGTTATGCGGATAGCGGTCCTTTGGCTCTCATATGGGATCAAGTTAATACTGGTCGTGGTCAATCGTGGGATAAGCTTTGCAAACAAATTGCTGGTTTTGATTCTGGTACTATGTATCGGCATAATCAGGCTGGCGATCTTCCACATATTAAAGAAACCATTGACTCCAAAAAAGTTAAAAAGCTTGTTGAAGCTAATAATGGGAAAAAAGGTTTTACGTACACGCATCATGATATGAGCAAAGCAAAAAATCGTTCTATTGTAAAATATGCTAACAATCATGGTTTTACAGTAAATCTTTCTGCTAATAATTTAAAACATGCTGACAAGCTAAAAGCTTTAAATATTGGGCCAGTCGCTGTTGTTTTGCCTATCGATCAAGTTACCAATACCACTACACCTAAGGGCAACAAGGTCACAGTTTGTCCAGCAACGATTGACAAAACTGATAAAATCAATTGCAAAAATTGCAAGCTTTGCACAATTGCCAATAGATCAACAATCATCGGCTTTCCTGCACATGGCAGCAGTAAAAATATTGCGTCCAATATAGCAGTAAACTAGCGGAAAACATAGCCTAAACACGAGAAAAGGACAAAAAATGGATAAATTACAAGCGATTAAATTAACAGGAAACCAGCCACGTTGGGCTTTAAAAAATATGGTCAAGGCCTTGCAGATGCATTCCTGGCTGAACACTGAAATTGAAAATCAACGGCTTGAAGCTGGTTTATTTTTAATGAAAGGCAAGCCCTCATGAAAACGGAAATCATATTTATTAACATAGTATCAATTTTACTAGTTAGCTTAATTATTGCTGACATTTTGAACTAAAAGGGATTTTATTATGGCTGGTTATAATTACACTGAAGGCATGAGCAACAATGCTTTAGATGCCTATAATGAAGGTAAAAAACCTTTATCAAAAATAACGATTAAAGATTTGAAAGAATCTGGCTGGAAAGGCACAAAAAAACAAGCTTTAGACTTGGCAAAAAACGGACATTGGAAGCCTTCAGAATGGCATCATTCAGGCGGGACTTGGTATAATCAAGTAAGTTTTTATGATCTGCAAGACTTGCTAGATATTGATAGTTCGCTATCTGTCAAAGAGTCAGTCAATGAAAAAATTTGGTATTCAAAAATAAACCGTTGGCTAGAAAATAAAAATCATACCGTAAAGGGTAGCTTTCCTATCTTTGGCGGTAGTCGATCCCGTCCAAAGTTTTTAGGTGAACAAGAGTTTAAGGGGATTCTAAAAGGCAATTGGATCTTTTTAGATGATGGTGGAAAAAAGAAGGCTGATGGCAATAATATCAAATGGGAGTTGAAAACATGAATACGCTTGAGAACAATTTAGCAATTATCTGGAATGCGTTAGATTCGTATGGTGAAACGTGCCTAGGTAATAAATTAGGGCAAGATGCAAATAGTATGGAATATGCAGAAGATTGGGCTGAATTATGCGAGGCAATGGCTGATTTAACCGAAAGACTTAGACCATGAAAAAAACATTGAAAGAAGGTTTTACACTGGTTTTTTTATTTGTTGCTATTTACAGCATTTTACTAGTTGCAAAGTAACTCCATAACGAATAATATTGTAACGATTAACATTGAAAGGGATAAGATTATGGAAACGTTAAGCATAGAGGCGGGTAAAATTTGGCCTGGAATGATTTTAATTGGATTTGAGCATAGGGGACGAGTCCAAGATGTTTGCTGGCAAAAAAATAACCCAGACAATTCAACTTGGCTTAAAATTGAGTTTACTGACAAGTTTGAGGGTATTAGCTTTGACTCTGATACAATGGTTAAAATTAGAAAGGAGGTTTAAACTAATGATTAGTAAAGAGAACGAAAATAAAATTAACTTGAAGGGGAATGACAATGACTAGGAAGGAGAGAGCAAAAAGGCGGTACGATAAGAGGATAGCAGACACAAGGAAATTGTCTAAAGTGAAGGAGATAAAAATGATTAGTAAAGAGAACGAACATAAAATGTTGCAGGACGTAAAAAGGCGACAAGCTGAGGGGTTAGAATATGTATGGAAACGGGGCATTCTTCCTTGGGACTCTGCCTTGTCAAGAAAACACGCCAGCTTTTTGTTCTTAAAGGCACGAGGAAAAGGTGTTTGGGCAATAAACATTCGTTTGCGTGGCGATTGGATGTTTATTAAAACTCGTGATGATTTCGAGGTTGAGTGCATCTATCAACCTTTTCGCAATTCATTGGGCGAATCTTGGGGAACAATTCCTTGGGAAAAAAGTCCATTTGTTGAAAAAAACAAAAATAAAATTGCACAATTGATTGATGACCTTAATAAATTGGCAAAAGTTGGCCCATATAAAGTTATTAATGATGATAAGGCTATCCAGAACAGCGATTCTTGGAAACAGATATTTGGATCATTTTAGATCAAATCGTTTGATTTTTCTGTTATGGAGTGATAGAAGTAACGAGTAACAAGCAACGATTAACATTGAAGGGGTACGATCATGGATACAGACAATGAGAAGTTGAATATTGTTATAAAAAATAGGTTTCAAATATCAGGAAAAAAGGCCAATACTGACATAGTTGGCAAGGTAGAGATTGACGCTAGTTTTTATGATTATGATGAATTGGAAACATTGACAGATGCTCTTCTGGAGTTTTTCCCTGATGGTGCAAGTTTGGAGATAAGTTTTACAAAAACTAACAGTTTCCAGGTTTTTGATAAAAAGGGATAATTATGAAGTACAAACTATGTTTAAGCTGCCACGATCACACCCTTGAATACATTATGACTGTCAATAATGTTGAAGAGTTTTATTGTGATTCGTGCGGATACGAACAACAAACGACTCACGAACTGGTTGGGCCTGCTGAACGATTCAAAGAGGAAACAGGCCGATGAATAACGAATATTTAAAAGAGCAATTCGCTCTAGCTATTAAGTTTCGCAATGGAACTGATAGCCAACGTGAGTTAGGAAAGATTGTTGTCGAGCAACATCGTTTAACAATTCTTAGTTTAATGAAAGTACTATAATTAAATTTGGGCCTTGGTTGCAACGAGCGTAATTGTCAAGGAAAGCTGATAAGAGGCGGTAGGTCAGCACAACTTATGAAAGGGAATCTAATGGATAAACGTATAACAGATATTATTAATGAGCTTGGGTTTGATCCCAAGGAAGTTCTGTGGCAGTGCCATTCGGCCTGGATAATGTATCATCGTTTCATCGAAGAAGCAGGGAATGTGAAGGGCGTGATTATTGAATCGCTTGATGAGGTAGAAACGAAGTCGAGCGAGGGTATTGCAGTTATAAAATGCACAGCAACGATGGGTGACATGAAGGCTATAACCTATGGAGAGGCAAGCCCAAAAAATTGCAAGATTGCTTTCCCGTATGCAGTTGCCGAAAAACGTGCTGTTGATAGGGCTATCCTTAAATTAATTGGCTTGCATGGGTTTGTCTACTCCGAAGAAGAGGCGGATGATTTTAAAGCACCGAATACGCCTGTTAAAGAGGATAAGCCTATTGAAGATAGGCATTTAG
>CAXBNN010000020.1:0-14521 GCA_963977135.1 uncultured Flavobacteriales bacterium
ATTTCAGAAGTTTCAACAGCACCTGTCGCAATGTCTTCAGCGAGAATAGTTTCATCCAAGATTTCGGAGGTTTCAACTGCTCCTGTTGCAATGTCTTCAGCAAGAATTGTTTCATCCAAGATTTCGGAGGTCGTAACCGCACTAGTGTCTATATCTACTGCTTGAATCGTTTCATCAACTATTTTCCAAGTGGTAATAGAGTTATCGGCAATATCGTCCGTGTAAAATGAATAAGGAACAGCCATAAACTTACTATAACTGACCTCTTTGTATTCACCATCATTTTTCGTCGATATTTCTACCATCAACCATTGATCACCATTGTACCATGGAATGTTCAATAAAGCGGAATAATCACCTCCCAAATATGCGCCCAATCCTATTGTCAATGAAAACATACCGTATCTATCAGTTGTAGTTGAATGTTCTTCTTGATAATAAGTGACCGACCCAGCAGGCCCATTTGAAATAGCAAATCTAACCCCAATTTCTCTTTCATAAAGAGGCTTCCCTATTGCATCGTAACCTACTAATTGATGGCTCTCATCATCTATTGCAACTGCCTGATAATTAATGCCCTCAAGGTTGGCAATTTGATTTTGCCCGTAAGCAATTGATCCGAGTGAAATTATAGTTGCGAACGCTATTAAATATTTTTTCATTGTATTCAGTTTATTTTATTGAGAAAGCTAAACCAAGTGTAGCTCCGTACATTCTATTGTTAGACTTTTGTTCTGTGTTTGATTCTAAATTCCCTAATCCTAGCATATAGTTTACATCCAAATAAACCGAGATATAATCATTAGCTGTGAAGCTTACTCCCGGACTAAAAAATATTCCGAAATCATTTTTATTGATATCACCTGCATTTCGGATGTCAAAATCCTGATTGTTTAGGGTTTGGATGCCCTTCAACATATAGCCATAATAACCGGTTACAGAAAGATGAGTTCCGAATTTGCCGAAGCTGTAATCGTATCCAAGTCCCAATCGTAGATCTAAGTATTGAAGCGACCATGAGTAATTGGAGTTGTCATAAATGTATGTAGCACCAGCTTTTCGCATACCTGCCTTAAAAGGGAAGTATAGACCATTTTCAAGGTTGTAACTGTAACCAAGCGCATAACCACCTGAATAAGATGGGCTGTATCCATCTACCTTTTCACCAAAACTGTTTTCGAACATAAAATTGGTAATGTTCTGAGAAGCCTCAATTGTAAGATTAGATTGTGCTTTCACACTAACCCCAAGACCTACTAGCACTATGATAATAACAATTGTTTTCATATTAACGTTTAATTAGTTTTGATTGATAGATGTTACCAGATTTATCAGTGATATAGATAAAATAATTTCCTGCGGTCCATGGTGCGCAGTTCAATGTATATTCTCGAAGTGATTCAATCTTTTCTATATAGATCATCCTGCCATTGGCATCTATCACACGCAGGACAATGTTTTCAAGATTTTCATTTAATTTAAAATCAACCGTTGTCACAGCAGGGTTTGGATACACCGTCATTTTTACCTTAAAAGTATTTTGGATCAACTCTACCCATAATTGTGAAGGCTGAATAAAACCAGGTCGCGATTCAATTTCATTACTGTAATATGCTCCTGTTTGATACGACTGGCCAACGGTTTGTTGAACAGTTATATGTTCGGTATTTGCAGAATTTCCTACGCAATTAATACTTGAACGTATAATTGTTTGAGAAAAACAAAATGACCCAGAAATCAGAAATCCAATAAGAAAAATGATTTTATTCATATCGTAATGATTTAGTTTTTTCCAATTTACAAAAAAAAATGATTGCGCTCAACCTAATTGGTTCAAAAATGGCCTGACGGGTTAATGTTGTGCTAACGGTGACGCTATGTTGCGTTTTGTGCCCCGCTGGGGTGCCAAATGCAATATAGCGAATGTTGAACTAAACCCCAAAGGGGTAGCCTTTTCCAAATCCGAAAAAAGCACCACCTTTAGGGAATAACATCTTCAAAATAAAATTATGAAAAAAAAGTGAAACATTAGTAGAAAAAGCGTGTAGAGAAATTCCGTCATTTGGTGATTCGATACTAAAACTACGCCGTCAGTATGAATTGGCGGGGAAAAGTGAAAGTACGGTTGTAAATTATAGCCGCTGTTTGTCACAAATGGCACTTCATTTTGGCTGTTGCCTTACAGAACTGGACAAAGAGCAAGTTCTGGATTACTTGCAGTACCTGAAAAATCAGAAAAAAACACCTTCTGAAAGTTATTTCAAACATACCGTTTATGGGCTTCGGGCGCTTTACAAGTTGTATGGACTGGAAGACAAACACTTCGTTTTACCTTCGATTGAAGGATATAAAAAGTTGCCTGTTGTGCTTTCTCAACAGGAGATAAAACGATTAATTTCTGCTCCCAAACTACTCAAACATCGTATTCTGATTGGTCTTGCTTACGATTGTGGTTTGCGACGAGGTGAACTGCTCAATCTGGAAGTAAAAGACATCGACTTTGACCGAAAAATGCTCCATGTTCGGCAAGGAAAAGGACGAAAAGATCGCTACGTTCCCATCGGAGATTTAACACTTGGCGGTCTGAAAACATATTTTGAAACGGAAAATCCAAAAGAGTAGGCGTAATTAAAAAAAAATGATGTGAAAATAACTATGAAAGTAGCATTCGTCATTACATTGTTGGGAATGGTGGCATGCAGTCAATCAGGAAAAGAAGACGAAACTAACGCAGATGATGTTAAAAGCGAACTAAACGATGTTGTTGATGTTTCAAAGGATTATGCGGCAGAAAAGGCGGATGATTTGAATACCGAAATGAAAGAAATGAATGAAAGTCTGTCCATGAAATTGGAGAATATCCGAGGGAAGTACGACGCTCAAAGTGACAAACTAAAGACTAAGTACAAGAGACAGAAAGCCGAAATGGAGGTGCTGAAAATGAAACTAGACCATAAAATAGTAGAGTATAATGAAGCAGTTCAGGAAGAACAAGCTGCCTTAAAGAAAGACATTCATAAACTTGAACATTCTCTCGAGGAAAGCATCGACACATTTGAAAAACAAATGGCTGAAAAAAACAATGAAAAGGAAGACGATTAATCTGAACCCGAATGAATAAAGTATATAAGACTTGAAATTATGAATAACCCTAAAATTTTGAAAGCTCCCATTGTGACGAAGGGTGATAAAATAGTGGTAATGACGAACCCACAAGACATACTTTATTTTGTCGAGTAAAGGAGATCAAAATGAATTGTTTCATATTTTGTCTGTGCTAACAAAGTTGCACCTAACGGAATGCGGCTAGTATCAGCCGGCGTATCCAATTGCGACCACTTTTAAAACCCTCCGATGTCCAACGTGAAGTCAAAGTATTTTGAGCGAGCTGCTGCGAAAGCTGTCCCCGACGATGTCATCACTTCAATGTGCTGCTTTAGCCTGCTCAGCGGCTGTTCATGGCTCGGTTGGAACTAGCCCGGGGTAACATCATGCTATTACTTATTTAGACTTGTCAAATGAAGTCTTATAAAAAACATGCATCAAAAAGAAATGCGGAAAACTAATACAAGCAATGAAAATGAAAAAATTAGCCCACAACCCTTCAATACTCATAAATTCTTTTGCGTAATAAACTATCAGGAGAAAAATGAGCAAGGCACCAAATGTATAAAACGACGATTTTTTATACATTTGGAGAGAATTCATCTGGAGTCCAAGCTTTAAATGCTGCCAGGCATTGTAACTGTGTTGAAAAACAAAATAAATTCCGAATGCCAATATTAAAGGCACTTTTACACCAAGTAGTAATAAGAATATTAGACCGAGATAGGACATGCGTTTAGAAAGGATAGTTTGAAGCAAAATGTAGATTAAAGACAGAGATGCAGTGAATTTGGTTAGGAATGAATAATTTAAATCGAAAGCATTGGATAAAGGAAAGGTGACTAAATTGCTGACAATGCCAAGAGATTCTTCCGGATGAGAAAAAATAATAAAAAAGAGAATGCTCATTCCCATTAGAAGCGCTTTTAAATGTGCCCCAAAAGAATCTATTTTTTTATCTGATTCAACCAATTCTGATTCTCCAAAATGAAAAGAGGAATAGATTATAAAAAGAAGCAACGCCATTAATGGATAGAACTGCCAAAATGTATAATACAGAAAAATAATAAATAGGTATTTAAATATAAATAAGAACAAAGATGCATTTTTGCTTTTTGTGAGCAGGTGATCTAAGGCTCCATGGGGAACACCAATATAAAGCAGTCCAATAATCACTACCGTATAAGTAAAGTAGGTCGCGAGATGAGTATGCCAATTGACTAAAACCAAATAGGTCATTACAACCAGAAAGGCAACAATATAGCGCAGCCAGTTTTCATTTTTAAGATGCACATATAGGGCTTTAAGAAATGGCAATATGGGAAGTGAGGCGAAAATTTTAAACTCTTGGGCTAAGGAAGACTTCTCATCCAAAAATGAAAAAACATTTAGAATTGATTGTTTTTTGAATAGACTGGTGAATATTAATTTTCCTTTTGAAGGCCAATGAAGTAAAATCAGTAAGAGCAATTTGTCATAAAATTTAAATCGCTTTTTAGAATCCAAAGCTATTTTGTTGAATTTTTCAAGTTCATTTGATGCAATCCTTTCGGTAACTAGCTGCGCAAACGAATGCATGTTTTTAAAACCATAACCGGTACTGGGTTTAATAAGATTGGCACTTGCCCCAGTATTCAGAATGCCTTCTAATGGGTTGGGTGGATTGATACAAGTAGTCATAGGGATACATCCCGATTCATCTGAAAGTATTTCATAGGTTCCAAAATCTTTCATGATAAAACTATCCAGTATACCCAGTGCATAGGTCACATCAATTTTATCAGTTCCAAAACGTGTCAATTCTACCAAAGCTTCGTTGGTAGAAAAAGGAATCACATACATAAACTGTGTAAACTGATCTTGATCCACATGGAAGTTCATCATCTGAAAAGTGTTTTCTTGAATAACATTTTTTTCGCATTTGATGTGTAAACCATAAAAGGATTGATTTAGATAGACTTGATTTTTTTCATTGATGTTAAGCAAAGGAGATCGGCTATCGAAAATATAGTGGGCGCAATAGGTTTCGTTATTGGTATACACCGAGTAAATTTCATTTTCACAAGTGATGTCATTGACACCCTTTCGATGAATTTTAATCTGTTCCTCGTTTAACTTCTGCAAGGTATGGTCATACAAATCAATACTACGAATATAATGATAAGGCTGTTTTTCAATATTTTGTGAGCTAGACTGACTAACCTGAATAGCACTGAAACGGTGCGTAATTATAGAGGAGAGATCCCTAACGATTGATTCTTCCTGCTCTGCCCAAAAACAATACGTTTTATCATTCTTAGTTTTGCTTTCAGCCTCGAAAATTGCAATCTGTTTATTTTTAAGCAGACCTTTTTGAATTAAAGAAATCAAAATGAGACTATTACTGGCACCTAAACCAATAAAAACAAAATCATAAATGATGTTTTGAACTTTTTTCATGGCACATTCTTGATTAACTTTTTAATATTAGCGAGACATAAAAAAAGAGGACACATTTTATAAAATGGACCCCTTTCTTTTTGAACATGAAATAAATATTAATCTTCGCTTGTTCTGCTTAAGCTATAGATGACCAAACCGAAACCAATTTTATTGATAGCATCGGCAATATTGTAAACAATATCCATTGCATGTGAAGCAGCTGCAGGATCATCAACCAATTGAATGCCAAATAAACCACCAGGAGTTCCTAAAATATACCCGAGAGGATATATTGCCCAACCCACCAACACGAACCATGCTAGAGCTCTTGTTGCTTTCGCTACTTGTGGTCCAGCAGTTTGAGATAATTTTGCAATTTCCCCAAACCAAACGAGATAAGCAATGTAAAAATATGCAGCTCCTGAGATTACGCCCCAAAGCACGCTGTTTCCACTGTCTATTGTTTCTCCAAAATATCCTGTTACAAGCATAACCAATGACGCAAAGATCAATTTCCAAAGCAGCGAAATTTTCGCTCCGGCTTTTTTGGTGATCAAGTAGAATTCAACGCACATCAATGGCACGGTAAGAATCCAGTCAACATAACGGAAAAAGGTGGGAGATTCACCCGTCTCGAGATTGTAGCCTCTCATGTAGTAGTAATGCACTGCTGCTATAAAAGTTATCAATCCTGACACGAGGACGGATGTTCTCCATTTTTGAGAGGTGTTATTGAGCTCAAAAAAGAAAAAGACAGACGCGGCCATCATGGCCATTGTTCCAATGAAGAACGTGAATGCAACGTAGTTGTCGCTGGCAATTTTTAAGTTTTCCATGCTTTTTTTTGTTATGTTTTCCTACTCTTATGGATTTTCGGTTTCTCCGTGTTTTTTCAGTTGATTTTCACCTTCAATGCGTTAAAAACAACTTAATTAAGTTTTTGTTTAAAGTTCACTTAGTAATTTATCTCGATTAACAATCAGATAAACTTTAAGCATGTGCTCTGAAGATTTTGAAGTTACATTTTGCGATATAAATCAAATTAACCGAAGGCATGGAGATAAATGCGACAATTACCAGTGCTACAAACTTTAGGGGCAATACCTTTTTTACTCGAGGCTGCAAAGCTTTTTTTCAATAATCTTCGTGTCCAGTGTTAAATCAAGAGCCAATTCGGCATACATGTGCATTAAGCGTCAGATTTCTTTTTCTAGAGATTTTATTTTCTTTAATTCATTGGAGCTCATGCCACCGTATCGCTAACGCCACTTAAAGAAAGCAGCTTTCTTTACGCCGTGAATTCTCAAAAGGTTTTCAACTGATTTGCCATTATCAAACTCCTTGAGGATAACAGGTATTTGTTCTGGCGTGAATCGGTTTTCTTCAGTTTGTTTACGTTAATTTATTAGTTTTTTTCTACTAACAAATAGTCCTAATCTCGGGAGGGCTTGCCATTTGGGTCGCTCATGTATGGCTAAAAATTGTCGGTTACGTTTTGGCTATGAGCGCAAGAGTCCTGCAGGGCGGCTATCTTTTCTCTGGTCGTGTTATCGACACTTGTTTTGTTCAGTCCAAAAATTTTGAATAAACACCTAATCATTGATTAATTATAATTGGCTCATTCCAAACGAAGTCTTTGGTGATAATATGTAGAAAGTAAGTCCCCGAAAAAGATGACGCAAACTTAATCGGTATCGTAGATTGATTTAGAATTTCTTGAGTTTGAATTCTTCTTCCTGAAATATCGTAAATCTCAATACTGGCGTGGTCTATGACTTGATTAAATTTTATCCAAATCAAATCACTAGATGGATTTGGGTAAACAGTTATGCCCAAATCGCTGTGTTGAACGCTTAGTTGTTGTAGTAAGTTTTAATTACCCATCTTCATAAATCTTTCAATCTCTTGAATTGTCTCTTTTGTTTTTTCTTCTTGTACGAAATGCCCGCAATCATACTCTTTCACTTTTGCATTGGGCATTCGCTTCTTCCATTTTTGTAAGTATGCAGTCGTTATAAACTCATCTTTAGTACCCCAAAGAATAAGCCATGGTTTTTGTTCCAATTTGTCCAAATCCAACCATTGCTCTTGATACCAATCAGACGACCCAACTAATGATTTACCAATATTCAACAGTGAGAGCCGAGAAGATTTATTCGGGAAAGGATTAATATATTGTTTATGAACTTTTTTGGGTAGATTTTTCTTCTGGTTAAACCCTTTTTTAAGCAGATACTTGGGAGAAAGATTCAGTCTTAGATAAAGAAACTTACCAATTCCACTGTTGATTATTTTGTTCACTTTCTGCGCCTCAGGGTCGTTTTTTGTTTCCCAAAGCCAAGTATTAAACATAACAACTTGTTTGATTCTATTGTTATTCTGAATTGCTGAAGAAAGACCTATTGGTCCTCCAAAATCGTGAACAACAAGAGTTATTTCTTTAAGGTCAAGTTTCTCTATGAATTCGGTTAAATTTTTTGAATGCGATTGAGGTTTTCCATCAAATTTTTCAGGTTTTTCAGATAACCCAAACCCGATATGATCAATTGCAATGCACCTGTGTTTTTTTGATAGTACAGCTATATATTCTCTATAAAGAAAAGACCAAGCCGGAGTGCCGTGAACGAATAATATTATATCTCCTTCACCTTCATCTACATAATGCATTTGTCCTGTCTCTAACGGGATAAATTTATTTTTGAAGGGGTATAAAGTGGTATCTAACCATTGTTGCGCTTGTAGTGATAAACTCATAATTGATAGGATTGAAAGTATTAATAAATGTTTCATGCTTTATTTTGAAACAAAGGTCAAGTAATACAATTAATCCATTCTTGGTATAAACCAAGATTTCAAATTTTTACGGTCCCAAGTAATTTACTTAAGTTGGTAGGGTCTATTCTAAGATAGGAGGCAATGTCTTTTTGTGATACCATTTGAAGTAAATGAGGACTTCTCGTTGTGAAGTTTCTAAATCTAGTTTCTATATCAAATGCCATTAACTCATAATATCGATTTAATGTATCAATCAACAAGAACTCGGTTGCTTTTCGAAACAACGTTTCAATTGACCTATGCTTTGACATTAAATCTTGGTGTCTCTTAAATGATATGCGTAAGAATTTACTATCCGTAATTGTTGTCAAAAAATAATTTGAAGGTGATTGATTCAAGAAAGATTCAGGAATTCCAGAAAAAGAAAGTGAATAGGTAAAAGCAATGATATGCTCTTTATTTCCGTTTAGATAGTATGATTTTTGAATTCCTTCAAGTACGAAATACATATAACGTTCTGTATCTCCTTTAAAAGTCATAATTGTGTTTTTTGGAACAGAATATTCTGTCCAATATGAAAGATATTCTTCGAGAATAGTATCTTCTACTGCATGTATTTTGGACAGAAATTCTTTCATTTTCTTAATGTACTACAACGCTCAGGCTAAACGCCGCTGCGATTTATTAAAGTTAATTTTATTTCGGAGAAATAAACGTGCGAGTTAGAATGATTTATCATTCGAAGCGAGATTTAAGCAGTGGAGTATAGGTAGTATTATGGTTGTTTTATTGTTCTGTAAATGGTATTTTTTTTATCTCCTTCTTTCTCAAAAAGACCTATTTCAACGCCCATTTTCAAATCACGACTAGCTGTTGCAGTAGAAAGGGTTGTAAAAACCTTCATATAGTCTTTCCTACGAAACTTGGATTCGCATATTTCAGAAAAATAGTTCAATCGATCTTGTGAGCTCATAATTTGACTTTTGAAATCTAGCATGTTATACAAGGAATCATTGATCACACTGAGCATGTATTCGATAAAAGGTGTCGAATTACCGGCCTTGTCACTATTCGAGAGAGACTTGTAATATTCTCCTTGAGTTTTATGAATTATATTTTCAAATGGAATAAATTCAAAGACCGGGTATTCATTCATGAGTATGATTGTCTGCCACAATCGTCCCATTCTCCCATTTCCGTCTAAAAAGGGATGGATGAATTCCATTTCATAATGAAAAACACAACTTTTAATAAGGGTAATTTCATTTGAAGTCTTTAGATAACTAAATAAATCATTCATTAAGTGTGAAACATTCTCAGCCGGGGGCGCCATATGCGCCAGTTTATCTCCCGCCATAATACCAACACCCTTCTTACGAAATTTACCATAATCTGCAACCAATCCAGTCATAAGAATTTTATGGGCACCCAAAAATGATTTGACGGAGTTAGGATTAAAAGAGTTGAGTTGGTCATACACTCTGATTGCATTTAGCACTTCATTTATATCTTTCTCAGGCCCGATAATTCGTTTGTTTTCGATTAATGCAGTGATTTGTTCCTCTGTGAGCGTATTGCCTTCAATGCTTAATGACGAATGAATTGTTTTTATGCGATTTTCTTTTCTAAGTTTCGGGGACGGTTTGTCTAGAAATTTCGCATTAATTTGACCTATTTTTTCTGAAATAGAAGTTATCAATTGTAAAATTTCAGTTGTGATTTTATATGGAGGATTCATTTCTTGATACTATCATTTGATACTATCAAATATAAGATAAATTTACAAAATGGAATACATTGATTTGTAATTACCCACAACGGTTTGGCTAAACTGCGTTTTAATCCAGTTTAGGTTTTGTTATGCATAATTCTTAACATGATTCAAAGCTTATTTCAACAGCTCATTAATCTGGTCTTCTAGACCTGAACTCGGACGTGATGCATCTGTGTTCAATAGATTGCCATTCGCATCTAGAATAATATACCTGGGGATAGCATGAATCGAATACTTCTTAGAAAGAGAATCCATATTTTCTTCGGTTATGAAGATATTATTGTGGAACCCTTGATTTTTGGCCATTTTTTCCCAATCTTCTTTTTTGCATTTAGATCCAATTCCTACGAAGGTGACTTTACCGTCAAACTTCTCTTCTAACTTGTGGAGTTCAGGAAACTCGGCAATGCAGGGTTTACACCAGGTGGCCCAAAAATCGAGGACAGTGAGTTTTCCATAAAAATCACTGACTTTAACCGCTTTTCCTTCTAAATCAAGACCTTTTACATCCAAGAAAGAAGATCCTGTTTCCTTTTTTTGCATCTCGAGAAAAACCAAATGTCGGCGCGCTTTAATGATATATCCTCTGGTAATGAAACCGTTCCTGGATTTTATATCTTCCAAATGTGCTGTCAATTCCGGATGTTGACCTGTTTCAGCGTCCATAAAATCGTAAAAAACGCTATCTATTGAAGCTAGACCATTAAGCAATTGGATGGTATCCATTTCAGTATCATTTTCAAATTTGCCATAAAGTATATTTTTGGAAAGTTTCATATTTTCCATGATAACCGTTATTTGAGACATTAAATTATTCCTGTCTGCGCCATCACCAGTGAATACAATTGTTTCATTAAAGAAATGTGTGTTTAACGTTAAGTATAAATTTTCTCCAGGCTGCATAAATACCCAACCGGACTCATTTCCATGCCAGAAATACATTTGCTCTAATGACTCTATTTTCGTAGATAATGAAAATTTTCCTTTCTCAATTATACAAGAATCGTGAACGACAGTACCTTTTATCCTGCCCGATTCTACAATATAACTGGTCAGGTAAATCATTTCTCCTTTCGGGTTTTGAATATTTCCCGAAACTGTTACTTTTTTTTGAGCAATAGTATGCCCACTCATTGCAATGCTTAATAGTAATAAAATGGTTTTCACAAGTTATTTTTTTAAAATTTTTGTGTTTGTGACATCATTATTTTGGTTAAAAACTCGGACCAGATAGGCGCCAGAAGGATAGTCGCCAATATTTAATATATATGTTTTTGAATTTACATCCTGTTCAAATAATAGTCTACCTGTCATACTATATAGCTCTATTTTTAAAAGTTCACCTTTATCTAAGCTTATATTTACTAAATCATTTGATGGATTTGGATATACACTTGCAGTGGTAGGTTCGATATCATCAATACCTAAATTACCGGCTATATTACCATGAAGTGTCCAGTATCCATAAAAATATCCGGGAACAGGTTGTGTTACTTTCCAATACAATTGGTCGTATATCACACATGCAACTCCAGCAGAGTCATTTGTTAAAAGCGCAAAAACATTCATTGTATCTGTTAAAGGAGTATTGTGATAAAACAAAAAACCACTATTATTAATTAAAGTATCTTCAGCAATAAGGTTGCCTTGCATATCTGTAATTTCCCACACAATAACATTCTCATTTGGTGGCCAAGTTAAATAATGACCCGGATGATATAATTTAACCATATCAGTATCTGATACGTTAACGCTTAAACTCATCATGTCGCAACCAACTTGAGCTTGTGTTGTTTGCGTTAGCCCTAAAGCAATACCTAGTATAAATAGAAATTTTTTCATAGTTTTTATTTTTTTTAATGTTTAATTAGCTGCGAATCTACAACAGTTGTTTAAAAAGCCCTTCACGCCTAACGGTGAAAGTATGCCTTTTACACAAAAAAAGTAGAATTAAAAGCTCTAAAATGATTTATTAGAAATCTTAATTGCTTCTAGCAATAATGATATCTTTTTGTATTTCGATTCTTTGATCTCGAAATATTCATACATTCTTCGCAAGGAAGACCCAATTCCATCAATACTCATAAAAGCTTTTTCGGCTATTTCTTTATTCGTACTTACTGGATTGTTCAATAAAATTTGCAATACATTCCAGTCTGTTTCATTCAAGATTCTATCTAGTTTCGTTTCTAATTTCTTTCTAGATAACTCAAACTTATTGGAATCAACCATTAATTCTTTATTTGCATTGGTTTTAAGCTTTTCTATTTCATCTAATAATAAATTTCGTGTTTCTTCATTTTTCTTTATTCGAAAACGATAGGAGAAAAATAAAATTAGGATAATTATCGCACCAATCAGAACAAGAGAATAAACCAATCTCCAATGTTTCAATTTTAATTGAGCTTCTTTTTTGTCGGCCTCTAATCGATTATCAAATAGCTTAGCGTTGTAATCGGCTTGTAGCGTTTCTCTTACAATTGCAGTCTTATTTCCCTCTATTAGAACACTATCTGCATACAGCAAATATTGCTCATTCATTTCTAGTGCTATTTCGAATTTCCCTTGTTTTTTGTAGCATTGATATAAGAGTTGAAACAATGCAGATTTATATGATTTATTAGTCCCATTAAGGATTGGTTCTTTTAATTCTTCCGCGATAAGATAAGCATGTTCGAAATCTGAATCTAAAATTAGGTTGGCTTTAAGAAGTTTAGAAGATATTATTTTATCATTATTGCCTATATCAATGAGGATTTTCAATCCCTCTTCAATCATTATAATAGCACTATCAATGTTTCCGGCACCCTCATGTAATATCGCTAGATGATAAAAATATTCTGGAAGGTAATATAAATCGTTTTTTGCTTTTAAAATCGGGTATGCTTTCTGAAAATGCTCTCTGGCAATTTTAGTGCGTCCAGTTTTAGTATAAATGACAGCCATATTTAACCAAAGAAACCCAGTTTTTTCGCCCGCTCCTTCTTTCGTATAAATACTTAAAGCCTCTTTATAGTTTGGCAAGGCTAATTCATATAATTCTATGGAGTAGTAAATTCCCGCAATGTTGTTTAGAACATCAGCCACCATTAACTTATTTTTTTGTGCTTTAAATAAGGTTAAAGCTTCTCTGTAATAATTTAGAGCAGATTGAAAGTCGCCTTGGTTTTGAAATAGCGCGCCAATGTTGTTTTTTGTAGATGCTATTCCATTGTAATTTTTCAATTCAGTGTAAATTAACAAGACTTCTTGAAGCACACCATTTATACTATCTGATTTATAGCCTAGGATATGAAAAACAAAAGCTTTCTCATTTAGCGCCAAAGCTTCTTCTTTTCGGTTCCCCAATTGTTTGGCCAACTGATAATGAAATTTGGAAAGTTTTAAAGAACTATTTGGGCTGCTTTGCGTATTCTCCAAATAGAAATCCATAATAGCCTTAAAACGAACGGAATCTACCAGAGATTCATTCTCCCAAATAATTCTTAAAGAACCGACCTTACTCTGGGCATAAGTACATGATATGCTTGCAAAGAACAAAAAGGTTATTATGAGTTGTCCTTTTTTCATGTTGTATATTTATTAGATTAGAAGTATTTTTTTGAAATTAGTTGTTTGAGCTTAAACTGACCGCTAACGGTTAGTATAAGAGCAGTAGCGGATTTAAAGCACTTACTTTTCGGCTTGTAAGATACTTAATTAAACGCAAAAACGGTTCGAGTATACACCAAAACCGCTATTGCTTTTATACATTGTTGGCGTGTCGTTTTATTGCTTTCCAGCAAACCTGATTCCAGTTACTTCACGAACTTTATTGGCAAAGTTTTTATAATCCTATGCTTAGAGTAATACCTGATCTTTTACAAGAGGGGAAACTTTACTTCCAATCAATTCGATTGATTTCATTAATTTCTTATGAGGAATACTCACGTCCATTTGAAATGTGAATCTTGAGATTCCTCCAAGTGCTTTACTATGCCGAAGTATTTTCTCTGCAACTTCCTCAGGGCTTCCAACAAGCAATGCTCCAGTTGGTCCATTTTGTGCGTCAAATCGCTCTCTTGTAACAGGAGGAAAACCACGTTCCTTTCCTATTCTGTTGAACATCTCAGCATAGCCAGGATAAAAATCTTGAATAGCTTCCTCTCTAGTATTTGCTACATAGCCCAATGAGTGTAACCCTACCTTTAATTGTTCTGGCGCATGACCTGCTTCTTTTCCAGCTTGTCTGTATAAATCAACAAGTGGTTTAAATCGGTGTGTTTCTCCTCCAATAACAGCAACCATGAGAGGCATGCCCAATGTTCCTGCTCTCGCAAATGAGGCGGGCGTACCACCAACCCCGAGCCAAATTGGTAATTTATTTTGTTGAGGACGGGGATAAATGGCTTGATTATTTAGCGGAGGACGAAATTTACCTGACCAAGTGACAAATTCATTATCACG
>CAXBNN010000021.1:0-8520 GCA_963977135.1 uncultured Flavobacteriales bacterium
GTAGGACAACACCGGTGGGTCGGTTCCACCATCTTATAAACAGTTGCGTAACGATTTTCAGCCGTTCGTTACTCTCGGCACACGTATGCGTAGTGCGGGATTTCAAGGCGCTTCACTTTGGGCTTGCAGATAAGCTTATTTATTACTCTCATTTTTATCTTCGGCACTATCTCCCGCATTACGTATAGCCTTTTTTAGCATTCGTTTTAATTCTTTTTCTGTTGGTACTTTTCCTTTTAACTGTTTAGGGAGTTCGTGAGTTAGTTTGTATTCTGCAACTCCAATTGGTTTTATGTTCGTTCTTAAAGAGTATTCAACTTCTATATTGTCTTTGGTGGGGCATAGTATTATTCCAATGGAAGGGTTGTCGTCAGGTTGTTTTTCTTGTTCGTCCAACAGTTCGAGATAGAAATTCATTTTTCCTGCAAATTCAGGTTCAAATTCTACCGTTTTAAGTTCTATGGCTACCAAACATTTTAAAATTCGGTGGTAGAAAAGCAAGTCAATGAAATATTCTTTTTGGTTTAATCTTAGACGATATTGATTTCCAATAAAGCTGAAACCGTAACCAAGTTCCAATAGCAAATCTCTTATGTTTTCAATAAGGCGATTTTCTAATTCTCTTTCCAAAACGGGTTTGTTTATTCCAAGAAAATCAAGGTTGTATTCGCTTTTTAATGCTTCACTTGCTTGTTCTGATAAGTGAACAGGAAGCGCATTTTCAAAGTTGCTCTGTTTTGGGTTTATCAAATGGTTTTGATAGGCATTTGCCTTGATTTGGTTTAACAGAACTGACCTACTCCAAGCCATTTTATCAGTTGCATTCAAATAATACTTTCGTTCTTCACGGCCTTTTACTTGGTGCATTATAAGCAAGTTCTGCCCCCACGGAATTTTGGCAGCCAATTCTAAAAGCTCTTGTTCGTCCTTATATTCAAGGTAAAACTGTCTCATTCGCCATAAATTCTGGGCAGAATAACCTTTTATCCCGTCAATTTGTTTGTTAATGTCTGTCGATAGCGTCTCGACAATTGATTTGCCCCAATTATTGACTTCTTGGTTTTTGACTATAAGTTTTCCGATTTCAAAATTCAATCCTGTATGGTGCTTGTTCAGCGATTTATAGGCTTCATATCTGGCAGAACTTATGGTCTGTAATATCTCATTGAAAAAGTTGTCGTATAGTTTTAAGTCGTTCATCTAATATTTCGCATTTCTCGCACACTTGTGATAGAAGACCAATTTACAAATTCTCGCACAGCTGTGCGAGAATTTGTAAGGTTATTACTTTTTATTCTTACTACTTGAAACTGCATTGTTTTTAATGAATGCTAACGGTTGGCAGCTACCCGAAGGGCGAGACATTTACCACGTAACTTGATTTGAAAAACTAAACTTCCATTAACCACAAAACGGTCTATGGAACATGAAATCACGCCTTTTGGGTAGGTGCTGTTAGCACCAGTATTACTTCTTGTTAGAAGGATACTCTGTACCAATTTTCTTCAAGTTTTTTGTTTACGTGTAAGCCCTTTTCCCAAGTCATTCTCTCTTCTAATTCTTTTATTTTATCTTCATCATCAGTATATACAAACGCAGAATAATGGTCTAGAAAACCCCTGTTTATATAAAATTCAACTGTCAATTTGTTTTCAACTGTCTTATGAATTGCAATTTCGTTTCCTCCATTTGAGATAGGAGGAATATTCCAATTGTCTAAAGTACAGATTATGTTGTTTTGGCTTACATTAGGTCTTAGTTTGTCCGCCTTAATTAGTTCAATAATTTCATCTCGTGAGGTTTTTCTTAAATGCCAATCTAATTTTTCAATTAGGTCTTCACCGAAAAACAAGGTCAAACTACCAATTAAAATTGTCAGGACAACTCCAATTTTCTGAAATTTTGTTTCCTCTGATTTTGTATTTTTCAAGACTACCGTCAGTAGCCAAACTGTAAGTCCAAGCCCAATTACCAGGTAAGGCATTGCAATAAAGAAAGAAAATAATCCGAAGGTATAATAATAAATTAATGGTGCTTGGATAATTGCCATTATCAGGACGAAAATTGTCAGTATGTTATGTAATTTGGTCTTTGTCATAAAATGGGTGCGTAGAGTAGAGCCTGATAGCCTACTTTGTCAGTACCTCTAAAGATACTAATAACAAGTAAACTATCAGCACCCCCATCATCAAACCGTATCCTGTTAAATACCGGAAAGTTTTACCTCATACGGCTTACCGATAGCCTTCTATATTTGCTTTACACATGAATCTACCCAGCATTTGGATAAACCATGAGCAAAATGAATCACCCCTATGACTCCTTTAGACCATTACACTTCACATTGCTGTTAATCCATGTAATGTTCCAAGGTTTGAGACCGTCAAAACTCTCCCCATCTACAAGTACACTTCTCGAAGCTACTATGGGTTCACGCTTATGCATTTTAGCTTGCACATTTGAGCATACCGAGCTTCAGCGAAACCCTCACGAGTGAAGCTCTTCAAAATGAACAGCAAATTATATAGGTAGGATTTACACCTACTGCATTACCAAAGCTTGGTGGCACACTAACATTTAAAAATATGAAACGGTTGGATATTCGGAGCGCGTTCGTATCCATCGAAAAAAAAGTTGATTTGAAAAACAAAAACCTCACAAACCACTGAACCCCAACTGTTTTATATTGTATGTTGTGCTGTCCTGCATTATTTGATCTTATCGATATCCTTTTTGTTAATATGTAGATAAGTTAAATAAACAATATCGTCAATTATCTGATAGAAAATAGTCGTTTGTTTACTCAACACTGCTTTTCTCAGTCCATTTTTTATTGTCGAAACAGGAAACATGTATGGATTTTGAACTATTAAATCAAGTTGATGGCTTAGTTTACTTTTAAAATTATCGACTTCTTTATCAGTCCATTTAAATTTGATATCATCAAGTATATCCTCCAGATTTTTAACAGATTCGTCTGACCATCGTAGCTTATAGCCCATACCTACTTTTTACTTCCTCGTGAGAAATTGTCCGACCGTTTTTAATATCATTTAATCCTCTCTCAATCCCCCGTTTTTGTAAGTCAGATAAATCATCCCACCAGTCATTATCATTAGATTTTGAGTCTTTCACAATTTTCAAATATTCAATTGTCTCACTGTCATCCAGCTTAGTAAGCCACTCAATAAGTTCTAATTTAATCGCTTCGTATCCCATGATTTATTTTTTATCTAAGTTACAAAATTTATCAATATAGTTCGTTTTTCCAGCATGCTGCAGTAGAGTAGAGCCTGATAGCCTACTTTGTCAGTACCTCTAAAGATACTAATAACAAGTAAAGAATCAGTAACCCTTCATCAAACCGTACACAGTTAAATACAGGGTACTTTTCCTTCTTACGGCTTACCGATAGCCTTGATTATTTGCTTTACACATGAATCTACCCTGCAGTTGTTAAATTCATATATTACTACGCCACCCCTTATGGCTTCGGTAGCATAGCTCATTGCACTTCACATTCCTGTTAATCCATATGATGTTCCACTAAAAATAAATCAAAAAACTATGCGGCTGGTATACAAGTGCTACTAAACAATCAATTCGTCCACTTTTTAATAATTTTAAAACCACCTAATTTCCTGAATTACCCAACAAAACCAATCCAATCCCCATAGAAGAAAGCTGTCCGGAGGCTGAGTCCAATCCCGATCGATCGGGACTACAATGAACCGAAGTCTTACTTCGCATCATTGTAGCTTAATTGTTGGGGTTAGTTTTTTATTTTTTCTTTATACATTCTGTTCAATTCATTGTAGTACTCAGCATTCGCTCCACCGATTTGAAAAGTGTCTCTAAAGTGCTTAAAGTATTTTTCATAAATCTCTTGGTTCATTAGTGAAAGTTGGAATGTCCATGAAATGAGTTTTGGGTTATCACTCCAATCGTCTTTGACTTCGAATTCCCATTCGTTTTTAAAGTCGTTGTCAAGTTTTAAAGTCCTGTCCACTTGATAAACTACAATTCTGTCGTATTTAAATTCGTTGTTCTCTACCCAAAACTTCTCGATAGCCCAAATTGGCTTTTCAAATTTTTGAGTTTCTGGATTCCATAAAAACCTATGGTCTTGGAGGTATAAAGTGTCTTTTACTGCTTCAAGCTTGTATTCTAATGTAGCGTCATAGAATTTGTCAATTGAAGTGTCATTACAGGATTTAATTGAAAATTCTGCAACGAATCCGTTTTCAAAGTATCCGTTGCAGATTGCCAATGATTTCTCGCCCAAATTGAATATTGTGTCAGGTTTCACTTGTTTCTCGTTATAGTCAACACAGACACACTTACTCTGACCAAACACGTTTGTCGAGAACCAAACAAGTATTAATATGAATCCAAGTTTTTTCATAATTAACCCGTAGAGTAGAGCCTGATAGTCCACTTTATTAATACCTATAAAGATAATAATAAGCAGTAAAGAATCAGCATCCCTTCATCAATCCGTACCTCGAAAATACGGGTCAGGCTCCGAATAAAAACAGGGTAAACAGTGAAGTTTTCCCTCATACGGCTTACCGATAGCCTTCTTTATTTGCTTTTCATAGGATTCTACCCAACATATGTATAATCCATGAGCTAAATGAATCACATCTGCTTTCTCTTCATATTTGAACAAACAAATAGCGACATTTAGAATCAACTACCTATAAATTCAGCCGAATAGGACTAAGCCAGTACTGAAAGCATCGATTCCATATTCGCTTCTCTAAAGTAGAGCCCCTTTCCTATTATGGTTTTTGTTCACACTGCAATCGTAGGTACTATGGGCTCCTCCGACTTCTCTTGTCCCCTTGCTGAACTTCGCTATGCTTATATCAGCCCGTTTATGGTTGCCAACTTTTGAAACAAGATACCTCCCACAGCCTGCCCCGACTTTTCAATCGAGGTTCCGTAGTAGTCCATCTATAACCACGCCACCCCTATGACTCCGGTAGACCATTGCACTTCACATTGCTGTTAATCCATGCAACGTTCCAGGGTTTGAGACCGTCAAAACTCTCCCCATCTACAGATACACTTCTCGAAGCTACTATGGGTTCACGCTTATGCATTTTAGCTTGCACATTTGAGCATACCGAGCTTCAGCGAAACCCTCACGAGTGAAGCTCTTCAAAATGAACAGCAAATTATTTAGGTAGGATTTATACCTACTGGATTACCACAGCTTCGTGGCACACTAACTAAGCATTCAGACTAGGCTGTTCCAGCCGTCAAAATGCTTAGTTATTATCGGTTCGTTGTTTACTTTTTTTCATTCGGTCTTACCTTTTCCGCAAAGTTTTTCGGTGCAACTTCACAATAAGCGGTTGTCAAGGCCTCAGAAAATAGGTCTTTATGAACCTTATTCATTTTAATTAATGTCCAACCTTGCTTTCCCCATTTGTTGTCTACTGGAAAAATAATCGTCTTGTCAGCAGATGAGAAAACGTCTTGGTCAATTTCAGATAATTTGATACAAGCCCTTTTCTTTTTGTCGTCATAAGTAGCAAATATTTTCTTTTTTACTCTGAAAGAAGTTTTTTTCAAAATGCGGTTCTTCTGTCGCTTCTGGAAGCGAAAGTGCAAATTTTCTGAAAGCGTCAATAATTATCATTAAAATTATTTGTTGTCTTCAAACCACTTAACAATGGAAGGCATATTTCTTTCAAAACCGCCCGGAATAAAAAAGTTTAAAATTCCTGATTTTTCGTTTGTCCTGTTTTCAAAGTCGTGAATAGTTTTAGCAGGTATTCTTAAAAAAGTTCCTTTCTCAATGTCAAACCACGTGTCGCCAACAAGTATTGATGTTGTTCCTTCTATGCCGTAAAATACTTCGTCATTGTCTTCGTGTTGGTGAGCACCAGGTCCGCCAGAGTTAGGGTCAAGCCACCATTCTGATATGCTATATTCGTTTGCTGTTTCGTTTTCGTCTGTCTTAAAAACAGCAGTCATTGTACCGCATTCATAAGTTCTTCCTTCTCCCGCTTGAAGAAGTATTAGGTCTGTTTCGTTTTTTGGATGTTTCATATGGCTCAATTATTACTGCCGTTTTATTTTTAATTGTCTGTCGTTCGCTGTTAACTTTGGTTTCGTTTGCTAATCTATTGTCCAAGGTCGATTACCTCTTTTGGAAATTTGTCACCAATTAAATTCAGTTTGATATTATGCTCTAAATATGCTTTCAGACCGTCTAGAACTGTAGTAAAACCGCCTGTGTTGTCTTTAATTACTTGAATTAAATCGTGCCCTGTTTCTTTAAAACCGTAATTTTTAATAACAACATATGTCAGTTCTTCTGTCAATGTGCTAAATTCATAATTAACTGTTGTTGCAGGGTCACCCCATTCTGTTGAAATGAGTTTGTTGGGGATAATTTTCTTTGTCAATACGTTGTCTGAAACGCCATACATTTCCCATTCCCACTTTACGATTTTTCCAACTTCTAATGGTCCGCTTGATTTTGTAAACCAAAAGTTGGTAGTAATTGCTGGGTCAATAAATGCTTGAAAAACTTGTGAAACAGGTTTTCTGATTAGCATTTGGACTTCTACTGTCGGTATGTTGTTTGTCATTTTATTGTTTTTAAAATTTCAAGTTTCTGGTTCGGTTTTTATTTTTTCCGTTTGTAATGCAATTGCGTTAAGCCTGTTTCAAATGTTTTTGCTTTTACAAATTCAAGTAGTTGTTCAGGACGTCCGTCTTTAAATAATCTTGTTCCATTACCTAATAATACAGGAACGACTGAAATAATAAACTCATCAATCAAGTCATTTTTTAATAGTTCATTAATTACTTCTGCACCACCATCACAGTATATGTTTTTCCCATTTTTAGATTTGAGTTGCTCTACCAAATGGGTCAATTTACCTGTGTAAAAGCTTGTTCTACCAACACTTGGTTTTGGGGTTCTTGTTATGACATAAACGTCCCTTTGTCCATTGTCGTAAAAAGATGAGCCAATTTCCTTAAGAACATAATCATAGGTTTTTCTACCAATAATCAATGTGTCAATGGAATCCGTAAATTCTTTATAACCATAGTCTTCACCTTCTTTTTCTACGAGTTTTAAGAAACTTAAGTCCTCATTAGGTTTTGCAATGTAGCCGTCTAAACTTGTGGCAATAAAAAGTGATATTTTTCGCATCTGTTTTAAATTTTTATTGATTTGGCAAAATTACTTTTAGACAATCATTTACACTTTGTATAAATGCGACATTTAAAGCTGTGATGGTGAGAGTCCTGTATTTCGCTTGAATTCATTATTAAGATGTGAATGGTCATAATAGCCACACTCAAATGCAATATCTAATAAACTGCGATTTTCACTCGAATTTTTAATTATGTTTAAAGCATTTTGAAAGCGAACAATGTTTGAATATTCTTTTGGTGTCAGTCCAATGAATTTTTTGAAATTTCGCTCCAATTGTCTTGTCGTTATGAAATGTCTTCTTGAAAGTTCGTAAATACTCATTTGTCCGTTTGTTAAATGAATATCGTCAATAACTTTTTGTAATTGATTGGATTTGGTAATTATTCTTTCAGAGTAAAAATGGTCAAAATATTTAAACGGATTTTCTATTATTTTATCAAGATTAAATGAATTAGATTTTTCAAATTCAACGGTATCGTTAGTCAATTCATTTTGGGAGGTGTATTTATAGAAATTTGCAAAAGTTGCAGGTTTTAGGCACACACCCATTAAATGTGTATCGGTGTCAATAAAGCTATCCTTAAATGAAGTCATTGCACCAACTACATAAGTTTTCCCAAACTCCATTAAAGTCGAGCCGTTGTCAGTCAAGCAAGTATCTCCCAAATTCATTAGTATACCAGCGCAACCATCTGGAAAAACCCGTTCCCATTGTCTTTCTGGCTCGTTTCCTTTCAGTTCCCAATAGAAATGAATAAAGGGCTCTAATCCTTTGTATGGTTTTACTTTATTGTACTTCATTGGTTTCTACAGTGTCGTTCGTTACAATGACCACCAATGTTTCGCATACCTGACGTGCCCAGCTTTTGCTGGACATGGGCAGGTATGCATTGTTAGCCTTTCGCCTTCTTTTTTTTATTTCTTATTTGGTAGTAAGTTCGAATTGGAGTGTTGCACCCTCAGATGCGGTTTTTACATTTCTTCCATCTTCACTAAAATGAATTGACCAGCGATTATAAGTATTCGTATCTAATTTTTCTTCGCCCATCAATATTCCAGATTCGAGGTTATATAACCAAATGAAATTATTATATCTATATTCTCCATCAATGGGGTCTTGTTCTCCCATTGAACTTCCTGCAATAGCAAGTATTCTTACTTTTGGTGAAATTGCGAAGTCAAAAGCATGGTCACTTAAATAAATCGGAAAGTTTACAAGTGAGACTCGTTCCCTACGATAAGTATCAAAAAGACAAAATCCTTTATTGGTCAAATAAAAGTAAGCATCCGACGAACCCATATAGATTAATTTTGAGTTGTTGGATTTTATGCTT
>CAXBNN010000022.1:0-6572 GCA_963977135.1 uncultured Flavobacteriales bacterium
ATTTCCACCTAGCTACCAATTGTTTTGCCAGAGAAGGAGTTAAAAGAACCGAATGTCTCTCGCACTCCAAAATTGCGGCATCAAGGGCAATGCCATCTCGTGTTAGCAATTCTTGTAATAATTCCCTATGTTTGTCTATAACTATCTCTGGTACAAATCGAGCTAGACCAGCTCTAGCCATTTCAAAATGAAGTGTTTTTCCTCCTGGTCCAAGAGATTGCCTTACACTACTTAAATCTAACTTTTTGTAATCTTCTGATGTTTTTTCGACGTTGAGCGGTTTTTGTGACATTGGATCACATGGATCACTTGCGCAGTATTCCTCTAATAACAAACATGGCACAAACATATCTTTTTCAGAAAACAACAATTTTATAAGGTGCTGGCGCTTAATGCCGTGACTATGCTCCCCAGTCGCACTGTATATTGTGGCTGCTAGCCACTTTCCAGTGTCTGAACTATCTTTGAGAACAAGGACTATAGCTCGTTGAAAGGTTTTGTATGTTTGTTGCCAGTCAACACGATTGAACCTTATAAGGTTAATGAAATCATCAGTTGCACTTGAATAATTATCGGAGTTCAAAATACGTGAAAAACTAGCTTGAATAAAATGTGCACAATAGTTAACAAGAGGCTTTCCAGCTAATAATTCAAAGGCAAGTGAATGAAGCCTTTCATACCTTGGATATTTCACCTTAGTCAATGTGCCTAGAATTGATTTTTCATAAATAGATAAATCACTTAATTTTTTTTCTAGAGCACTTTCCGATTTCCGTAACTCCAGTTGATTTTTCTCATCGGATTGACTTGTCTTTATCCAAGCTGAAATTTTGGGATCTAGGTTGCTAAATGTTAACCAAGACAAAATTTCTTGTTCAATATCACAGTTTTCTCCAAAGCTTTCACATATCGAAAGCGAAGCATATTTGAGCCATTGACTGCTACTACGATAAGATATTTCCAATCGAACATCTCGTAACGCCATTACTGTAGCTAACGGGCTAAGAGATGTTAGTTTTTGAAATTCGGAATAACGCCCGTTGTCCTTGTTTTGTATGTTTGTAAAGCACTTTAATAACGAGCAAACAACAGGTGTTCTATTTTGCTTGAGGACCTCCACAGATAAGGCTGCCAACACAATTTCACACGTTTGATCTAATGGGAGTAATGGTTCAATTAATTTTGTTAGTTCCTCATCGATGTTGCCGCCATTCCTTAAGATCCGACTGATGACACTTACAACTGCCAAACCAAGAGCTAGAGGTAAACTTTCCTCATGAATTGAATATAAGCCCTCGTCAGAGTCAACTACCTTAAAAAATCGTCCATCAATAACTTTGGCTAAATTTCCTTTAGTAACACCGACGTCGATTTTTTCATTATTACCTAACCCTCGTAACATATCCTTTGCATGAACTTTTAATTTATCAGTAAATTCGTTAGCACTTTCTTGTCTTAGGTTTAGACGGCTCCCTAATCTAATATGTTCAAAAAGTAGTCTTGTTATACTTATTTCACTAATTGAAGTTAAGTGCCCATCAGCATAGAGTTGTAATGCAATTCCAAGAAGTCTGGGATTTAAAAGCGCTTTTGCAGAATGTTGATGCAAGTCTTCTGGTGCCAAAGAAAAGCTCGTAAGCAACTCATCTCGCTCATTGGCAGACCATTCGGGAATCATGATTCGAGTAAATGTACTTTCTAAATCGAACGACACTGAATGCTCAAAGTAGAAGGTACGGGATGTAACTAGCAACTTCCCTGAAAACGTTTTTAATTCTTCAACAAACTGATCGATTACCGACGCCCAATTGACGCTTGGGTTTTCATTAATCCCGTCAATTATTACAACAACTGAAATTTTGTTTTGCTTCCATTGTTTTAATCGTCTCTGCCATCTTTGTTTGTTTAGGTGGGTAATTTTATCGCCCGTTTGTTCAATAATTTTATCAATTATGAAAGTCTCAACACTAATAACCTGACCGCTATTGATTTCTCCAGATCTGATAATTAAAATGACAGGAGGGTTATCTGCGTGCAGACAAGCTTGCGTAACAGCCCATGACTTTCCATTCCCTTCGTCACCCATCACAACTATAAACCCATGTTTTTCATTCAGGGTTTGTTGTATTTGTTCTTCCAGCTTTTGCCTAGGTAAAAAAGATTTAACGTTTTCATTTTCTGGAATAAGTTGCTGACCAAATCTAACTTTAGATATTTGTGGAGTTGAAAGGGAATGTTTTAGCCAAGTCATGTTAAGTTCTTTTGCTTTTAGATAACAAGAACTAGCCTCATTAAAGCTCTCCTTCAATTTCCCGATATGATTGAAATATTCTGGGGATGCCTTCAAGGAGTCTATAGAAAACTCAGCACTATGTAGGTTTGCTTTACTAGTATTATTACTTTTGAAAAAGTCTATGAATGAGCTTTTAGCGTGACAAATTGCTATTAATAAAGGAGAAAGCTGATTTTCGTTCCAATCTAAAACTATTACCGATAGGCCAAGTTCATGTTCTAACGCTCTTATCGAGGCAATTAACTGGGTAGACGCTGCTACGGTTGCTCCCAATATCCAAATTTCAACATCCGATTTTCGAGAAGGTAGTTCAGCCATTTTAGATAAGATATCCTTCTTTACTAATTTCGAGTTATACAATTTGGCTTCAAAAGAAATTGCGGCGTTTAAGTATGTAGAGTATCCGTCCTCTCCAAATTGTGAGCCGCTCTGAGCTAATCGAAATGGAACCCCTGTTAACTCCTGTAAAATTTTAGAAAGAAGTCCTTCAAAACCATCAATGCCAGTAGGCTTTAATGAAAGTAGTAGATCCTTAACCGATTTGATTTGATGACTAGTACTCAAGAGTAAGTACATCGCAATTCATTGCTTTGCCCAATAGCTGAATATCAATTAAGCTAAACATAGCGGCTAAGGCTACTTTTAAATAATGATTGATGGTCATAAAAAAATCCATTTTACCTGCACCATTAACTAATAGTTACTTGTGCATCAAGTTGAGTGAAAAGTAGTTGAAAATATTAGCAAAGTCATATGCCGATGTCTTTAAATCACTTGAATTTGAAGTTTATTAGCAAACAATGAAGTTCCATTTACTGCTAATGGATTATTTTCAGGTATCTCACATTGAAGGAGTGATTGTATTTTCCGATGACCAACAACGCAACTTACTGTCTATTGCTAGGTCTCTTGTTTTGTTGGACAACTCCCCCCCAATTCTAATTTACCAAACTTGTTGAGGTTTGAGCGGAAGCTTCAGTCCAATAAGAAGACCTTAATCCACCACTGCTTCACGATCAAAGCAGAATAAAAACGTATCCAGTCGAACTGGTAACACTGATCCCCGAGAAGAAACAGGGCGATAACATGTCGTTTGAAATGAATCCACCTAAGGTTTTATTTCAGTTCGCTTTATTTTTTATAGCTAGATCTATCCAACCTGTAATGTTAGCTGAAATGTCACCGTAAGCGTTTAAGGTGTTTGGATCATAGCAAGGAATAACACTAGAGAGCTTTTTACCATCATCAAATTTAATCAAGTCGAAAGGATTCCTCCCTTTTTTGCTGGTACCATTTCTTGGGCATTTAATATTGTGGATGTGGATACCAAGTAGTGCTTTTCCGTCGTTCCAAGCTTTAATTATTTCGTGCTCAACCCATTGCCTTCCGGCGGTCTCACTTCCAATCAAAACTATAATACAGCGCTTGTATTTCATGTTCTGAACGATCCACTGTTCAACCGCTTTTTTGCCGGTTCGCTTTAACTGTTCCCATTCATTTGGCGTTGTCGGTGGGTTACCTTCAATACTTCCAATATTGCGTATTTGTTGAACTCTCATTACATCATTATCGAAATGAAAACTATAAAAAACGGGCACTTTGGCCATGATTTTTCCCTTATCTTGTATTGAACCTATTGCTCCCCCAGCTAAGCTGCCTAGAGCGATACCACCTAGACCAGGGATTATTAAGTTACCCAATATCGCTCCAACAACTGTGGGGAGCATAACATCACGAACCCCTGCATCCTTTTTAACGCCTGATACAATAATCTTCTTGGGATGTTTAACGGGTGAACTTTTTTTCCTAATTACATATTTACTCGATCTTTCTTCATACCAAATACCTTGCTTACTGCATGACTTTACTGGTACAGCAACTTGTTATAGGACTATAGATTGTTATTATCTGCCTACTGCCTTTGCAGCAGTTTCGATCCAATCCCCCATATTGTTGTAACCATCATCATCAATCCAATCATAAGTTTGATACTCGATAACTTTTCCTGCTTTTCTAAATTCCCAATTCTTGAATGGGTTTCTCCCTTTTGTACTAGTATTTCCCGTACTATCATTCTTCTTGTGTATATAGATTCCTGAAATTCCATTACCTTTCTGATGGCTTGCTGTTATTTCATAATCAATCCATTTCTCAATATCTGAACCTTTCTTTTTTTTGACCTCTTCCCACGTTGCGGTGTCGAAGAAGCCTGATGCTTTCCTGTTTTTGTTACCCAACTACTTCTGATATTTGCTGCTCGCCAGTTATCAGCTTTATATCGAAAACTGAAAAATGTTTGTCTAGCCATAGACTACTCTCCATCCTTAAGATCAATAATTTGGTTTACTAAAATAATCAGCTCTGCCCCATTAGTATTACTATCGCCGAGCTTTGCAAAGAGCTGCTTCATCTCAATTGAAATATTCGTATTCTTCTGAAGTTCTGTATTTTGTTCTTTCCATAACTGCTCAGCCATGTACCCTGTCGCACCAATTGGGATTAAAAATAGACCTTTTTCTCTGGCAATCTCGTACTCCTCACGCATTCCGTTTGAAAGTATGATATTACCCTCACTTAACTTGTTGCCAAACATGAATAACGCAACACCTGCATAATCAATCATGTCTTCTCTGTATTTTGTCCACAAAGCCGAAAGAGGTATCTTTCCTTCTGTCGACTGAGGAAAAGGTCGCAAGACAAGCTGATCTTCAATCTTCGCTTTTTGGTTTGTAAATGTCTGTTCCAATACGCCTGAGATCACCGAGCTGCCAACTCCCAAACCAAACCCGGAAACAACACGCATGCCCTTAGACACGAGAGAGCGACTTAATTTATATACGAAGCCAAGTGCATCCCGCTCTTCCATTTTTCCGTATTCGTGCGCTGCACCAGAAATAAACATAGTTTTAGACTTGAAGTTTTGTTCTAGTCTTCGCAACAAATTCGTGATTGCAGAGAAGTCATCAACTAGTATTGTTTTTACATTGAATCTTTCTAAATCTTTTACAAAGTATTCTTGCTTTCTTTTTCGATATTCGAAATCAGCTTGTTCTTCACACTTTTCCTGTCTTACACTCCTGATAAAACAATAATGCCGCCTTTGATTCTTTTCATAAGCAACCCGAACTCGGCTTAAGATGTAGTCCAAATTTGGATCTGTAAAACTAAAACCGATGAATACAAACGTTTTTGAAATCAAGTCGCCTTTCAAATTAGCCAAGTATTGATCCATTTTGACGTGATACCGTTCATAATCGTCTTTGGTTAAAACAGCTTGGTTTGGGTGCTCTACATCACCGTGCATTTTATATACAACTGCATCACGTTTTGGTTTAGTTGTAGATAAATGCTCTTTTGTATATTTGACATCTGCTATTTTTCCAGACCTATCTAAAGAAGTTTCAATTACCTTATCGTAATTAGTAGTCCAGTAAGTACGTATTGGAAGTCGGCAAAGAATTTTATGATTATCTGTTTCTAGTGCTTCTCGTGAAAATTCTTCAATAAGCCTCTGATTGAGCTGACTGCGATTGTTTGCATTATCATTGCAATGGAATTGTGCAAGTGCAATTAAATCACTTTCCTTGTCCACATCCAAACCCAGCTCATCAGCTATGGGACGAAGTAGTTCTGCCCAATTTACAAAACCAGCTCCGACTGACATTCCAGCGCCTGCGAATACTGCTACATTCTCTTCAGACAGTTCTTTACCTACATCTCGCAAAAACGCCTGTTGTTTTAAATCCATTATTAGTTCTCAGTTCGGTTTAATATTTAGATAGCCAACAATATCGACCTAGCTAGATTAACTTATTCAAACTATCGTAACCTCCATTTTTAGAAAGAGCCAATGTCTGCTTTGGATCGAAAGCCGAAATAAGATGACGACACAAATATCTACCTTAATCGTTGTAGCGAAAAAGGTACAGTATTTAATTATTGAATGTAAATCAATAGTCTAAGTCTTTAAGAAGGCCGGGAACGGACCTGAAGTGATAGCAAAAGCATTAACCTATGTCTAATACTAAAGAGTATTAAACATAGTGGAGTATCATTCAGTTTTATTGTCATTTACGGTAAATGATCAGTTTTAATTGTACGCCCTACTCAACAACCGATGTCCCTCAATGTTCAAGAGAGAGCTGCTCCTGGCGTGTTTAAATCAATCCATTCCAATACGTTTTTTGAAACATTATATTCCCTGTTAGTACCTATGGTCGAAAGTTATATGTCTGTACGAAACTTACTTAAATAAAACTTCTCAGCCCCAATAATTAGG
>CAXBNN010000023.1:0-5071 GCA_963977135.1 uncultured Flavobacteriales bacterium
GCGTAACTAGTCCTTATATTGTCTTCTTCAAACAGTAGATACCCTATTGTTGTGCGGCAGCTAAAAAAAACGGCTACAAATTGGAAATTAGAGTATACATATTAACACTTTTGACCTTGACAATTTTCAGTTCCAAGGTTTTCGGGACTGCTCAAATTCCAGACAGACTGATTTTTAATGGAGATACTGTTTCTATTTATTCAAACCCATTGGAGCAATTTCCAAACATTGATAAATTAAGGCCAAGATTATTTGGCGACAAAAAAGGTTGTACCTCGACAGCTTGTTGGAGAGAATATCAAGCGAAATGGGAAATTATAGACAATGAACTTTATCTAATTGGAATTTATAGTTGTTGCTTTTATGAAGACAAAATTCAATCGGATTTAGAGCAATTATTTCCAGACAAATTCGAGAATGGAAAAATAAGAGCCGATTGGGTAACAGCAAAAATTTTATCACCACAAGGAAAGCAACTTTACTATGTTCACATGGGTTATGAATCGCTATACGAAAAGGAAGTTGTTTATGAAATTGAAAACGGAAAACTTAAAGGAATAACAACCTTCGACAATACGAAATCAAGGAAATCAATATACAGCCAAGATACTACACTAATTAACTTTATCTATTCAAACATAAAATGGGAAACACTGCCAAAGACAGACAAGACCGTTAAAGTTTTTATTCGATTTTCAGCCAATGAACAAGGAATAATTGACAGTTTGAAAGTGATGAAAGGATTTGACGAAACCTATGACAATGAAGCACTAAGAGTTGTAAAATCTATTCCTGAATGGGATGTGTTTTACAGACGTGGACAACACGAAAGAAGACCTTGGATATTACCAGTTGTGTTTAGTGAAGAGAATAGGAAAAAGTATCATAAAGACTAAAAATGACCCAAGAAAAAGAAAGCCGACCGCACAACAAAGGCTATACGTAATGCGGGTTTTAGTGCTCAATTGAAAGTAAATGAATATTAACAAACATGTCGGTAAGCAGACAGTGAAGTGCTTTCTAATCCCGCACTACGCATAGCCAAACCGTTATGGACTATTTCAAGAACGATGAAGATAACCTTCTACATATTTTTCTTTCTGACTCTCCTTTCATGCAATAAAAGAGAAGAAGAAAATATTTCTCAAAAACTAAATGGATTTTGGTTTAACGATGATAAAATTCTTTTATTCAGGGATTCAGTAATGATGCATCCTATTTATGAAGCTCCAGGCTTGTTTGAGTTCACCATTAATGATGGAATGCTAATCGTCAAGAATACTCAGGAATACTTTGAAAACATCTATGATACCTGCTTTGTAAAACTTGAAAAAGAAAATGAATTAACCTTAGTAATTGATGATGTAGGTTACACATTCAAAAAATTTGAATCTACACCAAGCATGAATTTTCATAGGCTATACTTTGAAATTGAACCTTGTCATGGGTTTTGTCCAGTTTTTCAAGTAGAAATTTTCCCAGATGGCACAGTTAATTTTAATGGAATAGAGTACACTGAAATAGAAGGTCCAAAGGAGTATAATTTGAATATAGAAATAATAAATGAATTAAATAACCTATTAGAAGTGGTTAAAATAATAGATTATCCTGATGATAAATTTTCAAACCCACCTGATTCTCCAAGATTTAATATGGTTGTGGAATATCCAAATGAAATAAAAATTTCAATAATTGATGGATTGTTTGAAGGGAAATATGAAAACATCGTAAGGTATTTTTACTTTTTTGAAAGGCAGTTAATTGAAAACAGTCCATAACATCACCTTGGATCCAGCGGGCGGTACCGAGTAACTATAAAAATCAGTATCTTTAAGAAGTTAGGAGTGGCATGGAAGAGAACGTTTTCAAATGCCCGCCGTCTCCAAGCTGAATCACGTTGTGGTGCATATAACAGGAACGCATAAGAAACTGAAAAAGTAAATGAAATTAACGATAAGAAAAGAAAATACAGAAGACTTTAAAACAGTCTTTAACCTTATAGAAAAGGCATTTGAAAATGAACAAATGAGCGACCAAAAGGAACAGTTTTTAGTGGAACGATTGAGAAAGTCAAATGCTTTTGTTCCCGAACTTTCAATAGTAGCCGAAACCGAAAACAAAATTGTTGGACATATTCTGTTGACAAAACTTAAGATTAAAAACAAATCGAACGAATTTGACTCATTGGCTTTAGCACCTGTCTCTGTCTTACCTGAATTTCAAGGAAAAGGAATTGGCGGGAAATTGATAGTCGAAGCCCATAAAAAAGCTAAAGAATTAGGACATAAATCAATCGTTTTACTTGGACACGAAAATTACTATCCAAGATTCGGTTATGAACAAGCTGATAAGTATGGAATAGAATTGCCGTTTGAAGTTCCGAAAGAGAATTGTATGGTAATTGAGTTGGTTGAAGACGGACTAAAAGGAGTAAATGGAATGGTTGAATACCCTAAAGAGTTTAATGAATAAAAAAATACGACACCACAACAACAGCTATAAGCAATTGGGGTTTAAGTGCTTAGTCGAAAATCAAAACATTAAATAAAGGTCTGTGCTAAACTGAAAAGTAAGAGCGAAAAATCCCCAACTGCTCATAGTGTGCCGAGAAGTAGAACATCGGTAATAAATAGTTCTGCATGCTGTATTTGAGATGGTGGAATCCTTTAAAATGGTTGACCCACCGATGTTGTTTTACAGGAGACAGCATCAAACCACCTAATGGTGCTTTGGTAAAGAGCCAAGGTATTGAGCGATTGGGAAAAGTTATCCCCCGAGGATAACAGGTATTTGTGTAAGAGTTGAACGTAAGTGAACCACCGATGAGGAGTCGAGAAGTGGGTACATCCAGTCAAAAGCTACGAAGTATGATACGGAGTGAAAAGTGGTGTTTAACAGCACCGAATACAGAAGTCACCTGTTTACTTTCTGTATGACTGGCGTCTTTCAGGTGGCAAGACTTATACAAGGGCTCAAATATGGAACTCGGGAATCTGGTTATAAATGCAAAGGGAAATACACAATAGGCTCAACCTAGAGGTAGAATACCGATGTTGTAATCAGAGACGGACTGGCCCGTAGTAGTGAAGAAGGTTCTGTAATGGTGCCGGAGCAAAGGGGTCAGGTTATACAGTATCATTACTCAGATCAACTCTAATAAGAGGATGAATTTATGGAATGAGACAAAATCAGTACCGGTAAGCCGTCAGATGGTCTGGCAAGCTAATAAACGGGTGAAATCCAACCAGGGGAGTGCAGGAGTAGATCAGATCAGTATGGAAGCATACGATCAGGATCGATCAAAACACCTGTATAAACTGTGGAACAGGATGTCATCAGGGAGTTATTTTCCTATCCCGGTCAAAGAAGTGGAGATCTCCAAGAAAGACGGCAAAGTCCGGAAACTGGGAGTCCCCACAATCAATGACAGGATAGGACAAATGGTCATCAAAGAATATCTTGAACCGAGATTTGAGAAGATATTCAGTCCACACTCTTACGGTTATCGCCCGTACAGGAATGCGCATATGGCATTATCGAGTGTTCGGGAAAACTGTTGGAAGAAGGATTGGGTATTGGATTTGGACATCAAGGGTTTCTTTGATAATATAGATCATGACAAATTGATGCTTGCAGTTGAGAAACATGTAAGTGAGCGATGGTGCTTATTGTACATCAAAAGGTGGTTGAATGCCCCGGTGCGATTGCAGTCAGGAGAGCTGATTGTCAAGCAAGGCAAAGGCACACCACAAGGAGGCGTGATCAGTCCATTGTTGGCTAATCTGTTTCTACACTACGCACTGGACCGATGGTTGGAACAAACTCACAAGGGAGTGGAATATGTACGTTATGCCGATGATGTTATTATTCATTGCCACACCCAATCCCAAACGAATCAATTACTGCAATCGATCAAAAGACGATTAGAAAACTGTGGGTTGGAATTACATCCGGAAAAGACGAAACTGGTGTACTGTCGGGACTTTAGACGTCAGGGTAAACACGAGTGTGTCAAATTTGATTTTCTAGGATATTCTTTTCAACCACGCACAACCATGTCTAAAAAGACAAAGAAACTGTTTTTAGGCTATGACTGTGCGATCAGTATAAGTTCGAAGAAGCGAATAGCAGACAAGTTGGAAGCATTGGATATTGTAAACATGAATTACAAGAGATTAGTCGGAGTAGCCCAACATCTGGCTCCGTATATTCGGGGATGGATCAATTACTATGGCAAATTCAGACTAAGCGCAATGAATCCGGTTTTTCAATTATTGCGCAAACGATTGGTTCGATGGGCAAGAAAACGGTACAAGCGTTATAAAACGAGTATCAATAGGGCTTACAAATGGTTAGAACGAGTACGGAAACAATATCCTTCTTTGTTTTATCATTGGCAATTAGGATATTCGTAAGAAACGCAAGATTTGTATAACAAGAGCCGTGTGATGGGAGACTATCAAGCACGGTTCTGTGAGAGGCTTGGGTTGAAATGCCCTTGCCTACTCGACCCCGAGACCGTTAGCCTTCACCAATAATAAAATAAAAACATGGCAAATGAAAAAAGCATAATTTTCAAACCAAGTAATTCCGTTTTTAAGCCATCAGAAAAGTGGACTGAACGAGAGTGGTTTGACACTTCTTTCGCTAAAGCTAAAAATGCGATTGGAAATCTCAGGTTGCCAGCCGTCAACAATGGTAGATATGAGAGTAAACATCCAATTATGGATGCAAATGATAATATGGTTGGCTACCTTTCAGGAGCAGTAAATTCTATTGGTTACACATGGAATTGTATTTACGCCGCAGGATGTTTCTGGTTAACAAATCAAACATTTTCAGATACAATGGAAGGAGTTAACCGTTCAAATGTTACATTAGTTGATGAGGTTGGTACATTTCTTTTCTCATCGACCAAAAAATTCAGGGCTATTAAATCGTTTGACTTCGAAGGTCATTGGGCAGGTTTCACAAAAGCATTTAAATTGCTTAATGAGGAAAGAGAATTGTTTTATTTGTATCCATCCGACAAACTACATCTTTTGCAAAAGCTAATCTGTTGCTAAACTTG
>CAXBNN010000024.1:0-5006 GCA_963977135.1 uncultured Flavobacteriales bacterium
TCGGGAAGTTTCTCGGCTCCAAAAAATCTTCTCAACACTTCCACAAATCCGATAACCGCAAGTGTTATTTGAAAATATCCGGCAAGTTTTGCAATCCGCTTTTTCTTAATCAACGTTCCGCCAACAGCAAACAAACTAATTCCATAAACAAGACTGTCCGCAAGCATATCAAGGCTATCGGCAACAAGTCCCATAGATTTTGAGATAATTCCTGTTGTCATCTCAATGATAAAAAAGGCAAAATTTATCGCCAATACAATCCAGAGTAAATTTTTTTGATTGTTGTTTTCTTCAAAATCTTTTTCGTCGGTATGTTCAGTCGAGATTTTCTTTCCACTTAAATTCAGTTCCATAATCGACTTTTCAATTAGGTCAGCCTGTCCGTCGTGAAAAACGGTCAGTTTTCTATTAGCTATGTCAAAGTCAAGATTTTTAATTTCTGAAATTCCATCCAATTTCATTCGGATTAAATTTTCTTCCGAAGGACAATCCATTTTTTGTATTGTAAATAGCGTTTTTTGCATATTAATCCTCATTTAAATAAAAGTTGCCATTATTAATAGAGAGAAAAAAGAGAACTCGAAAACTATATAGTGACAACTACTTTTGACATCTGCTTATTCTGATTTTAAAGAATAACGCAAATGTATTTAGGATTTACTGCAACTCGATTGCAAAGGTTACTTGTTGCAATTGTTGCATAAGCCTTTTACAACCATATTTGCCTGTTGGAATTTGAAGTTTTCGGGAAGTTGAATTTTAGGAATGGGAACATCAAAAAGGCAGAATGTTTTATCACACTTTGTACAATAAAAATGATAGTGCAAATCCTTTGGGTCGCAGTTACAGCCTTCGGCACAAACTGCATACTTTGTCATACCAGAACCATCTTCAATGCTGTGGATGACTTTGTTTTCCTCAAATGTTTTTAATGTTCTGAAAATGGAACTTCTGTCCGTGTATGCCAATGCGTTTTCAATATCTTTTAAAGATTGGGCTTTTTCTTGTTTCAAAAGATGACGTAAAACAACCGTCCTTACTGCGGTATTTTTAACTTTTTTAATATTTAGGATTTCTTCGGGTTGCATTGTCCCAATGTATCATTTTTTTTGAAATTTCTTGAATAATATTTTAATCTCTAAAAAAGTTTCTATCAAGACATTCTTTATACTCTTTATCACTTCAGTAAACATATCTTTCATAATTGTATTTTTTTAATTTATAAACTATTTAAAATAGACAAGGCAAGGGCGAAAACACTTTCTTGTCGTTTAAGATATTTGGCTTCATCTCGATTTGACAAAAACCCAAGTTCTATGAGAACCGCAGGACAATAACTTGTAGCCTCCCGCAATACCTGAAAGTTCCCAAACTTCACACCCCGGCTTTCAAAACCCAATTTCTTATTAAGGTCATCTTGCAATTGAAAAGCAAACCAAATAGAATATTCAGAAAACTCTGCCTGCTTTTTTGAAACATAAACCTCAATCCCTCGCGCATTTGGATTATCCGAATGATTGCAATGCAAAGACACAAACAAATCAGCTTTTAAAGTTTTTGCCAGCTTCGTTCTATCCGATAAGGAAATTAAGGTGTCTTTATACCTGGTCAAATAAATATCAAGAGGTTTATCCAATTGATTATTAAGATTTAAAATGGCGTTTGCAATATCCAATACAACCTCTTTTTCTTGGATGCCATTTATGCCTATGGCGCCAGCATCTTTTCCACCGTGTCCAACGTCAATTAAAATTCGTTTTTGAGCAGTCGTTTCTTGTCCAAAAATGACACACATTTTTAGAAGCAAAAAGACAAAACTGACGTTTTTGAGCACTTTTTTCATTTTCAGTTTTCGGGTTATCAACAATTTTCCTTCAAAAATCAATAGCATTTGATGCCAAATAATAGCAATTAAATTCAATTGACATCAAAGATTATTTTATTCACAAATTATTGAATATCAGTTATTTATGTACAAATATATGTAAATTTAAGAAAGCGAAAATGAATAAAAATTCTAAACCTTTTATTATGAAAAAATCAATCTATTTGGCAACTTTTTTGTCGCTGCTCTCAACATCACTTTTTGCTCAAATTGGGGGAATCGAAGATTCCGTTAATGATGTGGGCGATACCATCAGAACCATCTTTCCAATTTTACTTGGGGTTATATTTCTTGTTGGTTTCCTATTTAATGCCGGACATTTCTTTGGGGAAAATGCAGACCTTAAAAAAGGTATTACCCGAGTCCTTGTCTTTGTTTTAATCGCAGGTGCAGTTGTCGGCATATTTACTTATCTGATTTCTATCGTAGTATAAATGAAGAAATTTGAGCCCTATAAAAACATAAGGAAAAAGGCAGTCATTTTTGGGCTGCCAATTTCCTTGTTTGCCCTAATGATGATGTCCATACTCGCTTCGCTAATGGTTATCATCTTCTCGTTCAGTTTTGGATTAATTATAGGTGTTGCCATTTTCAACGCTGCTTTATACATCGCGCTCACGAGAATTAGCAATAATCCACAACTGTTTCAGGTGGCAAAAGTCTTCCCACAAATTATAAGTAATAAACAAAACTCTGGCTTCGATTATGAAGAAGATTAACCTTTCAGCATATCAACCCATAGCAGATATTCAAGATAATATCGTGTTTGCCAATAATGGCAACGTGGTTTTGTGCTATAAAGGGAATCTACCGGAAATCTATTCGCTTTCGTCAACTGATTTTGAAGATATGCACGGTGCTTGGTTTCAAGCCTTAAAATCATTACCAGTTGGTACAGTAGTTCATAAACAGGATATATACCTGAAGAAAACCTATACTTCTGAGCAGCTTCCGAATACAACCTTTTTAGAAAAAGCCACTTACGAGCATTTTAAAGGTCGCGGACACATAGAACATAAGTGTTACCTGTTCTTCACGTTAACCAAAAACAGAGCACTCAACAATTCAAAATATGTGAATCCGTTCCGTAACGTATCAAAAGGAATCGTACAGGAACTGGATGATAACGTGCAACGGTTCGTCAACTCGGTTAGCGATTCGGTTTCCTTCATCAATAACAGTCGTAAAATGGAATTCCTTCCGATTGATGCAAAGGAAATCCAACAAATGACCAAAGGTTATTTCAATGGCTTTAACGAAGGCTTTGATACCGATATTTTATTAGAAAAGAAAAGCGTCAATATTGGCGAAAACCATTTTGATGCCCTTGCCATCAATAGCGAACTGTGCTTTGGCGAAAGTGTACAGAGTAGCAAAACCAATGAGAAATTCACTTCTGACGATTTTGTATTTCATCAAGGGTTTATTGATGGCTTAGGGCTTACGCTTAACGAAAATCATATTGTCAATCAAATTTTGTATTTGGATGACAAACAGAAGTGGCGCAAGTTGCTCGACAAAAAGATTGAAGAACTCAACAAGAGTTCAAACTTCGGTTCGCAAAACAAAGTAGTACTTGGCAAAATTCAGCATATCCTTGACCAAATCAATGCGGATGATAATGCACGGATAATTCGTGGTCATTTAAACATTGTTTACTGGGCTCGGGAAGCCCGAGAGCTAGATAGAATCACTTCAAAGATTAAGACCGAGTTTAAGGAACTCGATATCATCCCATATTATCCAAGGGGCGAAGAACGGAAGAATTATATCCTGAATAGTTACTGCTGCTTTTCGTCCAACTTCTCTAATAACGATTTATACGTAACCGATTTAAAACACGCTTTATGCCTGTTCATCAATAATACCAACTACAAAAGCGACACTACCGGAATCATCTTTAATGACCGTGAGCATAATATTCCCGTTCTCAAAGATGTTTGGGACGAAAAGAAGAAACGAATTAAAGCTCGGAACTTTGCCATTTTTGCACCAACAGGGGAAGGGAAATCCTTTTTGGCGAATAACATTCTACGCCAGTATTTTGAAAGTGGCGTACGCTTGGTCATCATTGATTTGGGTGGTTCTTATACCAAATTTGCAAAACTTTACCCAGAAAAATATACGGTACTTCGTTATGAAAGTGGAAAGAACTTAGGCATCAATCCTTTTTATATAAGTGATACTAATGACCTAACACCTGAACGTTTGGAAGACTTATCGGTGTTTCTATTTGAATTGTTCGCTTCGGATTTAAAAGTAACCAAAGCACAATCGGTATCGGTCAAAAAGATTCTACGTCATTATTATAACAATACTTCAGAGAACCACTCTTTGGACGGTTTTTACAGCTTTATAGAAAGGAATCAAGAAAATCTTCTTGATAACCTAAAAATCCATCCCGACTACTTTAATGTTACGAGCTTCTTGCACGTAATGTCCGAATATGTCGGCGATGGTCTATACAGTTTCTTGTTTGAGGTAAGCGAAGACCAGACTTACAAAATTGAAGACAAACGATTGATTGTTTTTGAACTGGATGAAGTCAAGGACAACAAGGAAATCCTGTCCGTGATGTTAAAGCTGATTAAGTCAGCTATCCAAAGAACGATATGGAAAAACAGAGCTGAAAAAGGCATCATCCTTTTTGATGAGTTTGCCAAACAACTAAAGTTTGATAACGTATTGGAAAGTGTGGAATTCTACTACCAAGCCATTCGTAAACAGAATGGTGCGATTGGGATTATTCTTCAATCCATTAATCAACTTCCCAATAATTCAACATCAGCCAGCATACTAGAAAATACGCAAGTTGTCTATAGCCTCAACAATGAAAAAGGCTATGATGAATTAGTCAAACGACTCAATCTATCCAGCCACGATTTAAACCAATTAAAATCCATCAAAAACAATCTTTCCGGTCCACGGAAATACACCGAAATGTTCATCAAAATAGGAAAGGAAAGCAACATTTTTCGACTTGAAGTTCCAAAGGAAGTATACGCAGCCTACCTAACTGATGGACAAGAAAACGAGGAAATAATGAAGCTCTACAACGAGCATCATAATATGGAAAAAGCAATAATTCAATTCACATCTAAAACATAATATTATGAAGACA
>CAXBNN010000025.1:0-4167 GCA_963977135.1 uncultured Flavobacteriales bacterium
TTTTTCCAAATGGTTCTTTGGATGGCTGACTTAATCAGCTTCAACATCACGGATAGGATTTCTTTGTTATCCTTTACTTCATCCAGTTCAAAAACAATCAATCGTTTGTCTTCGATTTTATAAGTCTGGTCTTCGCTGACTTCAAATAGAAAGCTGTATAGACCATCGCCGACATATTCGGACATTACGTGCAAGAAGCTCGTGACATTGAAGTAGTCGGGATGGATTTTAAGAGTGTCAAGTAGATTTTCTTGGCTTTTTTCTATAAAGCTGTAAAAACCATCTAACGAGTGATTTTCAGAAGTACTATCATAATAATGGCGCAGTATCTTTTTAACGGAAACCGATTGTGCTTTCGTAACTTTTAAATCTGAAGCAAAGAGTTCAAATAGAAAAACGGATAAGTCTTCCAATCGCTCTGGTGTTAAGTCATCTTGATGACTGATGTAAAATGGATTGATACCCAAGTTCTTTCCGCTTTCGTAGCGAAGCACCGTATATTTTTCAGGATAGAGCTTTGCGAATTTGGTGTACGAGCCACCTAAGTCGATAATGACCAAGCGAACGCCACTTTCAAAATACTGGCGCAGAATGTTATTTGCTAAAAAGGATTTTCCTTCGCCAGTTGGGGCGAAAATGGCAAAGTTTCGTGCCTTGATGCGTTTCTTCTTTTCATCCCAAACATCCTTTAGAACAGGAATGTTATGTTCACGGTCATTAAAGATGATTCCGGTATTATCGCTTTTATAGTTGGTGTTATTGATGAACAAGCAGAGCGCGTGTTTTAAATCGGTTACATATAAATCGTTGTTTGAAAAGTTGGATGAAAAGCAGCAGTAACTATTTAGAATATAGTTTTTACGTTCTTCGCCTCGTGGGTAATACGGGATGATATCCAATTCCTTAAATTCAGTCTTTATTTTTGAAGTTATCTTGTCGAGCTCTTTAGCTTCCTTTGCCCAATACACGATATTAAGATGACCACGAATAATCCGTGCGTTATCATCGGCATTGATTTGGTCAAGAATGTGCTGAATTTTGCCAAGAACCACTTTATTCTGCGAACCGAAGTTGGAACTTTTGTTGAGTTCCTCAATCTTCTTGTCGAGCAGCTTGCGCCACTTTTGTTTATCATCGAGATAGATTATCTGGTTGACGATATGATTTTCATTAAGCGTAAGCCCAAGACCATCAATAAACCCTTGATGAAACACAAAATCATCTGAAGTGAATTTCTCATTGGTTTTGCTACTCTGTACACTTTCGCCAAAGCACAGTTCGCTATTGATGGCAAGGGCATCAAAATGGTTTTCGCCAATATTGACGCTTTTCTTTTCCAGTATTATGTCAGTATCAAAGCCTTCGTTGAAGCCATTAAAATAGCCACTTGTGAGCTTCTGAATATCTTCCGTTTTAAGGGGAAGGAACGCCATTTTTCGGCTATTGTTTATAAAGGAAACAGAGTCGCTTACCGAGTTGACGAAGCTTTTAATGTTGTCATCCAGTTCTTGTACAATTCCCTTTGAAGCTTTTCGGAACGGATTGACATATTTTGGGTTGTTAAGCGCCTTGTTTTTAGTGAGGATGAAGAACAGATAACATTTATGTTCAATATGTCCCCGACCCTTAAAATGCTCGTGTGTTGCTTTCTCTAAAAAAGTTTTATTGGGAAGCTGTTCCGAAGAATAGGATTTCTTCAGGTAGATATCCTGTTTGTGAACCACTGTCCCAACAGGCAAAGATTTTAAAGCCTGAAACCAAGCACCGTGCATATCTTCAAAATCCTTTTCGGACAAAGAATAGATTTCGGGTAGGTTTCCTTCAAAACACAATACCACATTGCCATTATTTGCAAATACGATATTATCTTGAATATCCGTAATGGGTTGATATGCCGAAAGATTAATCTTGTTCATAATCGAAGCCTGAATTTCTTTTGTTACTGATAATTTTTGGGAAGGCTTTCGCCATTTGGAAAAGCTGCGGATTGTGGTTTATTCGAGTCAAGGCGACATATAATGCAGCATTGAATACCAATATCCCTATAATTATCCCAAAGCTGAAAGAGAAAATAATTACTAACAGCGATGCAAGTATGGAAACCATCATCAAGGCAAACAGGGAAATGGGCAGCCCAAATATGACCGCCCGTTTCCTAATGTTTTTATAGACCTCGAACCGTTTCATTTATACTACGATTCCTATTAGGTAAGTGAAGATGCCTACGACTGCGCCTGCAATCAAAACAAATACGAGAACCCTTGTGATTCCTTTTTTGAGGTCAGCATTTTCCCCAAAGAAATGTCCTGCATTAAATAGGAAACCAACTAGGAAAATAACCCCTAAAATGATGGGAAAAATGGTTCGGATGGTGTTTGAAACATCATCGACCGAATCTTCAATTCCCCCAATTTGAGCAAAAAGTGATGTTGAGAGCAACGACAAAAAAGTTGCCAAATAAATTGATTTTTTCATAGCGTAACAGTTTAGAATTTTGTGTTGTTTTCGTTATTGGAAATTTACATATATTTGTTCATAAATAACTGATTATCAAATATTTATGAATAAAATATTATTTGATTTAGTTTGAATTCGTTTGTTATTATTTGGCATCAAATTCTATGGATTTTAGAAAGTAAATTGTTGATAACCCAAAAATTGAAAATGAAAAAAGTGCTCAAAAACGTCAGTTTTGTGATTTTGCTCTTAAAAATGTGCATCATTTTTGGACAGGAAACGACTGCTCAAAAAAGAATTGTGATTGATGTTGGACACGGTGGAAAAGATTCTGGTGCAATCGGAATAAATGGCATCCAAGAAAAGGATGTGGTTTTGGATGTTGCAAATGCCATTTTGAATCTAAATAATGAAATGGATAAGCCTTTGGATATTTATTTGACCAGGTATAGTGATACGCTCATTTCGCTATCGGATAGAACCAAGCTGGCCAAAGCCTTAAATGCTGATTTGTTTGTGTCTTTGCATTGCAATCATTCTGATAATCCAGAAGCAAGCGGGATTGAGGTTTATTCTTCAAAGAAACAAGGGGAATATTCTAAAGAATCCGTTTTCATTGGTTATCAAATTGAAAAAGTATTTTGTGAAACAATAGGCTATCAAAGTAGAGGTGTGAAGTTTGCGAACTTTCAGGTACTTCGAGAAACTGTTGAGTATTGCACATCAATACTATTGGAATTGGGCTTTTTGTCCAATTGGGATGAGGGAAGCTATATTTTAGATAACAACAATATTGAACGCATCGCACTATCAATATTAATATCCATTAAAAAATCCATAAAATTATGAAAGATATTTTTTTAGAGTTAACAAAGAGCTTGAAGGCTATAGTAGAGCAGTTTATTTCAGAAATAATTTTGCTGTATAAATCCTTCAAAAGTTGAGTTACTTGCGTTTATCTTCAGCCCCTTTATCAAAGGCAACCAAATTAAAAAGTTCACGCATTCGGCTACGTACCCGATTCCCATAGCGTTCTTCCAGTTCCTCTGCGTTGAGATTGGTAGTTGCGTGGGTTTTTACCTTGCCTTTGGTCTGAACAAATAATTCATAGCGCGATAGCAAAACTTCGCCCATAACGTTTAGGTCTTTGCCATAAAACCGACCTGCGGGTTCGACACCTAAATCGTCGAAACAGTAAAACTTCGTGTTGCCATATTCTTCAACGGTTTTGAAACCTAAATGGTTAAAACTGAAGGTTACATTCCGGCAGGGAATCATTTCATAGGGGCGTTGCAGCGGTACAATGTGGCGCAGTAATTTCATTAAACTTGTTTTGCCACATCCCACGGGTCCGGAAAGCAAAATGCCTTTTTCTGGGTCGATGCCGTTCTTTTTGCAGTTTTCTTTATCGCGGACAAAATAATTGCAAAGCTTCAGGACTATTGCTTCATCTTGGTCGTAGATTTTAAATTTATCGCCAAAAAGCAGCTTCCCTTTTGCGTTCAGGTAAATTAAAATTTTTGGGAAATCGTAGAGAATGCTTTTGCCATCAAACTTCCCGAGCGCATATTCAACGCCACCTTCGGTTATTTTAGAGGGGTTGTCCATAGTCTTTGTTTTTACTGGTTCGCAGGTTGTCCTTGATTTGGGACGCTTGTTTTTTGTTTGGTTTGTTTTCCTCGGCATATAATTCTGTTCTGTCCATCCAGT
>CAXBNN010000026.1:0-3586 GCA_963977135.1 uncultured Flavobacteriales bacterium
TAGCTTCTGAAGGGATTGCATTTTGCTTATTTGTACCGCTTTCTACCCAAGCCTTTACGTACATTCCTGGTAATAATCCTTTTTTGTCTTCTTTGTTTAAATGGCTATAAACTGGCGTCATACGGTCACTACCAGTCGCTTTTCCAATTAAGAAAACCTCGGCAGTACGATTGAAGGTATTGTCATCAGAAAGTGAAAATTTAACGGTTTGACCAATCTCCAACTTTCCCAAATCTTTTTCAAAGGCATTCAATGCCAAATGAATATCGTTTAAATCGACAATTTCAAATAGAACATCCTGTGGTGATACATAATCCCCAATATTTACATTGCTCGCTTTTATAAAACCTGAAATTGGCGCATAAAGATTTGCGGTTCGTGTTATATTGCCATTTTGGACAGAACTTCTACTTATTCCCGCAAGCGCAAGCTGCTGTTCGTATGCCTTCACTCTTCCTTGTGTTATTTTATAATCAGAAGAAACCTGTTGAAATGTTTTTGCAGAATTGATGTCCTCCTCTCTCAATTTCTTTTGTCGATTAAATTCTTCTTCAAGAAATTGAAGTCTGCTTAAACTTTCCAAATAGCCCTGTTGGATTTGGATAAATTCAGGATTTTCAATGGTTGCCAAGATTTGCCCTTTTTTAATTGCTTCACCGGGCAATCTGCCAGCCGTTTTTAAATAACCTCCTAAAGGTGCAGATACAGAAGCCATACTTTCAGGCTCAACATCTATGGTTCCATTTAGTTTTATGATATTACTTAAATTCCGCATTTCAATCGCACCGGTTTCAATTCCGGCAAGATTGTATTGGTCTTTGGTAAAAGTGATTTGTTTGGTTCCAGTTGCAACTGGTTGCTCTACATTCATTGAAGATTCTTTGGAACCTTCCGCTTTTTCGGAATCCTTATTGCCACAAGCCACCATAAATAGGGTGGATAAAATGAGTAGCGAAATTTTTGTATTGAATTTAATTTTCATCTTTTTTATGTTTTAATGTGATATCACAAGATTTTTACAAGCCCAATAAGGCTTCGATTACTATGATGGACTGGTTATATTGATATAGCGTGTTTAGATACTCCGTTTGAATACTATTCGCTAAAGTGAGGTTTTGCAAGTATTGCGTATAGGAAACATCACCGCTTTTAAAGCTCTTTTCTGAATTATCAATGATAAGTTCCACTTGTGGCAGGGCTTCATTTTGATAGTAATCTAAAGTACCTTGAAGTTTGTAATATTCTTGCAATAAATTTTGTAGTTCCCCTTGTAATTGCGTCTTATTTAACTCAATTTGAGATTGGACGATGTACTCTTCGATTTTGGCAGTTTGAATTTTGGCACGATGTCCACCAGGAAAAAGAGGAATTGAAATACCTAACTGAAAGAATGAAAATCGGTCATTGTCACTAAAATTTTGGTTTGCTATACCGCTATTTTGAGCCCCAATAAATGTTTGGCTATTATAACCGAACATAATATCGGGTAACACTTTATTCCTTTCTACATTGGTCTCCCTTTTCCTTACTTCCAACTGTTGTTTTAAATAAACGTAAAACGGACTTTGCTCCACAGACTGGTTTTCAATATCTAAATCTATCTCACGCCGAACCAGTTCACTATCTGTAATAGTAATCTCATCGTTTGTGTTCAAAACTACCTGAAGTTGCTTTTTGGCGATTCTCATATCGGCTTCGTTTTGTTGAAGCTTGTTTTTTATTTGCATCGATTGCGTTGCCGAGGTTACACTTTCCAATTTTGTGGATTCGCCAGATTCATAACGCATCGAACTTGAACGGTTGAGATTGCCATATAGACTATCTTGACGCTGCAATAATTGTTTATTCTGCATTAAAAACACAACTCTGGAATAGGCTGTTTTTACATCCGCAATCAGGTCATTTTCTTCTATAACCTTTAGTTGTTCACTGCTACTAACTCTTGCTTTTGCGAGTTTGAACTGACTGGTATAAACTGTTGGAAAATTAATGCGCTGTGTAACTCCATAAAGATTATCCTTTACCGTAGGCGTATTAAATTTGCCATTTTGATATGAAAATTCTGTTCTGGGAATAGTTATAGCACCGTATTTTCCCTTTTCTTCAACCTCGATTTCATATTGAGCTATTTTTATACGGTTATTGTTCTGAAGTGCCATTTCAATAGCCTGCTGCAATGTAATTTCACGTTCTTGCACCATACTTGTTTCTTGTGCTTGAAGTTGCATTGCTGGAAAGAATAGACCGCCAATCACGATTAAAGTAGTGGCTATTTTTTTTCTTCCTAAATTCAATTTTACTTTTCCTTCCGTAAAATAAATGTACAAGACGGGTAAGACAATAAGTGTTAATGCAGTAGCCGTTATTAAACCACCTATAACCACTGTGGCCAATGGTCGCTGTACCTCTGCACCTGATGAATTTGACAATGCCATAGGTAAAAAACCTAAAGCAGCTACGGTAGCTGTCATTAACACAGGTCTCAATCTCACACGAGTTCCTTTAATGACGCGTTCATAAATATCGGTTACACCTTCTTTATCAAGCCTATTGAATTCTGCCACCAGTACGATTCCATTTAAAACCGCCACACCAAATAATGCAATAAATCCAATTCCTGCCGAAATACTGAAAGGTAAGTCTCTTATGATTAGTGCAAAAACACCTCCAATAGCAGATAAAGGGATTGCCGTAAAAATGAGCAAACTTTGTTTCATTGAACCGAAAGTAAAATACAATAACACTAAAATCAACAACAAAGCGACAGGTAAAGCAATCATTAAACGTTGATTAGCTTCTTGCAAGTTCTGAAATTGACCGCCATAAGTTACATAGTAACCTGCTGGCATATCGACCTTCGAATTCATAATTTGCTTAATGTCCTCAATAATACTTTGTACATCCCTGTCACGTACATTGAAGCCGACAATAATTCGACGCTTTGCATTGTCACGCTGAATTTGCACAGGACCTGGTTCAAATGAAATGTTCGCCACCTGACTTAACGGAATTTGATTTCCCTGTGGTGTGCTAACATATAAGTTCTGCACATCTGTAATATCGGTTCGGAAATTTTTGTCCAATCTCACAACAAGGTCAAATCTACGTTCCCCTTCATAAACAAGTCCTGCCGAAGTACCCGCAAAGGCAGTTTCGATAGCATTATTTATGTCCTCGATGTTCATTCCATATTGAGAAATCTTATCGCGGTTCATTTGAATATTAATCTGTGGTAATCCGGTCACTTCTTCCACATACAAATCTTCAACACCCTCAACCGACTTTATTTTGCTACCCACGTTACTTGCCAAGTCTGAAAGAATATTGAGGTCTTCGCCATAAATTTTTATTACAACATCCTGTTTTGCACCTGTTAAAAGTTCGTTGAAACGCATTTGTATGGGTTGTTGAAAACTAAAAGTAGCATTCGGGATAATGGACAGGGATTCTTTCATCACTGCTGCCAGTTCTTCTCTTCCGCCAGCTTTTGTCCATTCCGCTTTTGGACTTAAAATAACCATCATATCACCTGCTTCAATGGGCATCGGGTCTGTTGGAATTTCCCCTGAACCAATCTTGTTTACAA
>CAXBNN010000027.1:0-3254 GCA_963977135.1 uncultured Flavobacteriales bacterium
CATATACGAAACAGCGCTCCAATGGCTGAAAAAAAAAGTAAGATCGGATAAGCAATATAGGAAGAAAGCCAGTCGATTTCGGGAAAGAAAAAACTCAAGGAATATAAAAAGAGGAAGGTGCCAATAAAGAGTGCAAATGTCAGTAGCGAAATTTCGATGGCCTTGTCCTTTTGTAGCACTTTTGGGGCAATCACAAAATAGACTGAATAAAATCCGAAAGCCCCTATGACAATAATTATGAAATTGCTTAAAATGTTGGATTTATCCATAAACATTTCAAGATAACTTATGCTCTGGGTCTTTATTTGAGTAATATTCTTAAAAAAAAAGACCCAAACAAAGAACGAAATCGTGAATGGTACTGATAGCCAAAAAAGCATGTGGCCTACAATCGTTTTGTATCGTTTCATTATTTGGGTCTTTTCACTTGAAGTAACTATGTGATTTAAAATATACTAAAACCACATTTCAATTGAAGATAGTAAATCTTCGGCAAGACTGCTTTCACTTCCTTTTTTTATAAAAGTGTAGGCAATGATCCCACTGGCATAATCTCCATAAGAATCATATTTCTGCAGCAGATTTAAGGTTTGATCATCTTGTGTTTGTACCTCCAAGTTTATGGTAACACCGTCTTTGGGGTAAAGAAAAAGTGAATTTTCTTCCTTGACCCAGCTACCTTCCATGGTTGAGCTATTGAAAGTTCCATCATCTAATAATTGGAGCTCGTCTCCAATAAACGCCCTCAAAGTTCCAATACCTTGTGGGATTCCATTGTCCGTATTGACAATGGTAGAATTCAACGTGGAATAGTCTCCCGTGATTTCATTTTCTGCTGTAAGCTGTTGGGGAAGTGGTTCTTCATTTTTTTCACAGGAAACGAAAAGTGTTGATGCAACTAACGCAAACATACCAACACAGAATTTCCAATTTTGTCTTTTGTTCGGATTCAATTTTTTCATGATTTCTTATTTTTATTGTTTCCTCAAAACTCCGTGAATATTATTGCTTTAGAAAATGCAATCTGTGTATCTAGGAATCATATCTGTGAAACCTAAATAACATCAATACTATAAAACAGCTATTTTATGGGTAACTAGGTTTATACTCCTACAACTTGTGAGTGACCCATTAATGGTCCTTGTTAGTAGTTTCGATATTTACCCTATTACCTGGCACTTCGAATATATTTAAACGAACCTCGAAGGTAGACTTCAGTGGTCGTTTTGAAAGTCTTATTAAGGGTGGGGTTAAATATACTAGTATAATTAAGTGAAAACCGGGCTTATTTGAACTTCGGCCTATATTTTATACAAACTGGCACTAGCTTCTCGAGCCTTAATTTTTATTTAATCTGTATTATGTATCAGCCTATTAGTTAACTTTAAATAGAAATTTTTTTTAGAAAAAAATGAAATCAAAACGTTTAGTTATCTATTTAGTTTTCCTTTTTGGAAATTTTACCTTGTCAGTTTTTTCTCAACAGAAGGATAAATACGTAGACAAGACAAATGTAGCATTGACCTCTGAGGTTTCAATGGAATCAACTATAATTTCTATTGAACGAACACTATTACATGTAGCAAACAACGTTTTTGAGAATGGGATAGTTTTTTTTAATGGCAATGTTTTGACGGCTCCAACAAAAAACTTGAACTTAAGCGCTTTTGTAATAGTTGAATTATTGGATAAAAATGGGAATTCCATTAAGAGGCAATTCCATAAAATTTTAGATGGGGCTTTCAGCGGGAGTATGTCAGTAAGCAATGATTTGCCTGAGGGAGTATATAATTTGAGGGTATATACCAACTACATGAGAAATTTTAGCAAAAAAATATATGCCTCACAGAATGTAGCCATGGTTAAAACTAAGGATTTTAAATTAGATTCAACCGACCAAAAACCTATAATTATTGTGGAAGGTTTAAGATCGGTGTCCGGTATTGAAAACAATTTAATCGTCAAGTTTGCTCTGGGGTCATCAGCTTTATCGGGAGAGGTAATCGATGACCAAGATAAAGCCGTTGCGAAACTGAAAAAATATGACGATGGTATATCGATAGTAAAATTCACCCCTTTAAAGGAGCGTAAATACCATCTGCTATTAAGTAACGGTGCCTCATATCCTGTTCCAGAATCAGAGGAAGATGGTGCTGTTTTAAGGGTCAACAATTTGTTGGACAAAAAGCTTATAGTTAATGTTAAAGCTTTACCTAGCGAAACCAATAGAAATTTAAAGCTAGTCGGTTCTATAGGTAGTGTGAAGTACTTGGAGATTCCGGTTGTATTTAAGAATGATTGGAACAAAACCTTGGAAATTTCGAAAACCGACTTGCCGGATGGAATTTTCATTTTAGAACTACTGGACAACTTAGATAATACCATTTCTAGAAGACCAGTTTTAATCGACAATAAAGACATTCGTCTAAACATCGAAAGCGAATATACTTCTGAAGGGGAAGTCCAACTTAAAATCAAGGTAATAGATAAGCTCGCCAACGGAATGGTTCATTTTCTAGCTTTGAACGTTTTCGATACTAACTTCGCTCAAGACGAATCGTTAATTGACTATGATGAAGCCAATGGATTTAAGTTCTTTTCGCAGATCGAGCAAGGGCAACTAGGAAAAAATGATAAACTGAGAAAAACCCGGTTTCTTAAAGACCTTCTCGTTCAGTTTTATGACACTATGTTATTGAAAGGCAGTTCCCAACCATCCTATTTGAAAAATACTAAGATTCGCCATCCGTATAAAAAAGGATTGGAACTTAAAGGTTATGCCTATGATCTTGATAATAATTTGTTAGCAAATAAGAATATTCAGATTATGGTCGTTTCTTCCAATAATCAGTTTGTGAAGGAAGTGACAACAGGTTCAGATGGCTTCTTAAGCATTTTGGATATTGACGTAAGCGGAAATGCACAATTAGTTTTTAGGACAACTGGGGAAACGACTGAATCTAGGTTGGTTAAATTTATGCCTCTCGAAGATTTTGAAAATGAAACTTATTTCGATAGCCTACTAACGGAACCACCAATCGTCAAAGATTCCCTAATAGATGAAGAATTGACAAGTAAAGTGATCAACAAAACTGAAGGGGAAATCTACAACGGCAATAATAAAGCGGGTTTGATAGCGCTTGAAGAAGTAATTGTAAAGGATGAGTATAAAACTAAGGGTAAGGAGGCTTCAACATATGGGGTCAAACCAAGTTCACCGCAAAGAATAAAATATCAAGATCCTAGAAGATTAA
>CAXBNN010000028.1:0-3210 GCA_963977135.1 uncultured Flavobacteriales bacterium
ATCCGAAAAAATGTATTGCATGGGAGAAAGTTCGTAATGCAGTTGATTCGGGCCTGGCAGATGAAGACCCTGAAGTTTTAGCAGATTATACTGGTGATTATGTTTTCAATCCAGTAGAAAATACACACAAAATTCAAGTTGCAGAACCAGTTGATGTTCTGGAAATTGGTACAGGTTTTATGATGATCAAAAAGCAAGTGTTTGATGATTTTCGTGAAGCATATCCTCAGTTCAGTTATACACCAGATCATAATCGTTCAGAACATTTCAAAGGTGATAGAAATATTCATGCGTATTTTGATACTGTGATTGACTCAAAGGCTTATTTGGGTGATATTGCTGGTGGGAGTGATCGATATCTTTCTGAGGATTATTTCTTTTGTCAATTTGTTCGCAAGATTGGATATAACATTTATCTTTGCCCGTGGATGAAATTAGGACATATGGGTTCTTATATTTTTTCTGGTTCGATGGCGAGTTTAGCAAATCTTGAATTTGCATCTCATGGATTGGATACTGCGAAAGTAAGTGGACACACAAAACGAAGAAAGAAAACAACAAAAAGAAAAAAGAGCAAATGACTTGACAATGTGTCAAGAAATTGTTATAATTATACTATTAACTAAAACTGAAATAAGGAAAATAAAATGAAAGTAAGTGAAAGAACAACCAATCTTTTGAAAAATTATGCAAACATCAATCAGAGTATAGAATTTCGTGAAGGAAACATTCTTAGGACTGTTTCTCCCCTGAATACTATTCTGGCCTCAGTAGAGATTACTGAGGAGTTATCAAAAACCTTTCCAATATATGAATTGAATCGGTTTCTTGGTACGTTGTCATTGTTTGATGATCCAGAGTTGGATTTTACTGATAATGGTGTTACGATGTCCGATTCTAAACATGAAGCGACATATCGTTATTGTGGAAGTAGTTCCATGTTTCAAACACCTCCTGAGAAAGATATAACCTTTCCAGAACCAGAAGTTGAATTTCAACTGACACAAGATGTCTTCAAAAAGACCATTAACGCAGCAAACATATTGGGACTTCCAGAAGTGGTTGTTGAAGGTGATGGAACTGAAATAAGATTGTTGGTGTCCGATACAGGTAATGTATCATCGGATAATTTTTCAACTGGTGTCGGCCCTACGGATAAAACATTCCGTATGATTTTCAAGACTGAAAACTTGAATAAATTGATGGAAGGTACTTATGATGTGAAATTGTCCTCTAAACGAATCTCCCATTTCAAACGAGAGGGTGATACTCTAAATTACTGGATTGCATTAGAACAAAATTCAACCTTTGAGGAGTAATTGACATGACCGAATCTTTATTATGGGTGGAACAATATAGACCTTCCACCATCGATGAATGTATACTTTCCGAAAAAATCAAGGGAACTTTATCAGACCTTGTAAAAGATGAAAAGGTTCCTAATCTTATGTTTACAGGCCCGTCAGGAGTTGGTAAGACAACTGCGGCACGAGCACTTTGTGAACAAACAAATAGCGATTATCTGATTATCAATGGTTCAGATGAGGGTAGAATGATTGATACCCTGCGAACCAAGTTGACTCAATTTTGTTCTACTATTTCTTTTGGGGGTGGTAGGAAGATTGTGATTATAGATGAAGCGGATTATATGAATCCCGATTCTGTTCAACCAGCCTTGAGAAACTTTATTGAGAAGTTTGCAGAAAATTGTTCATTTATCTTCACTTGTAATTACAAAAATCGAATAATAAATCCGATTCATTCACGATGTGCAGTTGTAGATTTTGGATTGGGTAAAGAAGAGAAACCACATATCGCAACCCTGTTCATGGAACGATGTGTGTCAATATTGGCAAAAGAAAACGTAACTCATGACACGAAAGTAATTGCAGAATTAATCAATAAACACTTTCCAGATTTTCGCAGAGTTATTAACGAACTTCAAAGATATTCAACTTCGGGAGATATCGATTCTGGTATTCTTGCGAATATTGGTGAATTGAATTTGACTTTATTAATTTCTACATTACGAGAAAAGAATTTTCTGAAAATGCGCCAATGGGTTTCATCAAATGTAGATAATGACCCTGTATCCGTTTATCGTAAAATTTATGATAAATTATATGATGTACTGGAGAAATCTTCCATACCTCCAGCAGTATTAATTATTGCAGATTATCAATATAAATCGGCCTTTGTTGCAGACCAAGAAATAAATCTTGTTGCATGTTTGGTTGAATTGATGGCAGAATGTGAGTTTGTATGATGAATGAATTATTTGAAAAATTTGGAAAAACAGAAATTTTTGGAAAACGAATTTTACATGTTGCCTCTCCTGTTCGATGGAGAGGAAGTAGGTATGAGGTAGAGCGTTGTTCTAACTGGAAAGTAATGATGGATACGGTGAATTTTTTGCCAATGTGTCATCACTATATTATGATTCCAGAACGGAACACGCTTACTTCTTCCAATGAACTTTATTCGATGGATAACGTAACGATAATTCCGTTTCCTTATCCACAATCGGTAATGCAGAATCGTGCCAATTTCGATGGTAAAACATTCTGTAGAATCTTTTCTGGTAGACAAAAAGTAGAATTTCGCCCTGGCGAATTCATTACATTACATACTTCTTCAATTGATATTGATTTTGTATTTTGTCATCAACCAGAAATTCTTACAAATGTTCTTTGGAATTTATTGTCACTTCGTTATGGAATGAACAATACAGATTCCATGTGTTTTTTCCATTGGGTTGATTGTAATGCATCAAGTCCAGCTCCAGCATTTCCCCCAACATTTTTCAGACAATTTGAAGCCATAGATCGGTGTAGTAAAATCTTTTTTCATTCTGATATGAGTTTAAAATATCTCATGTCAAATTTTGGAGGAAAGAAACCTCATGTTATTACACCAGATATAACGGAATTGGAGAAAAAGATTTCCAAGATGCCACTTAAAGCGAAACCGCTTCCACAAACCAATGGTGAATATTGGAGTCCACCAAAAGGAACAAAAGTAATTGCATTTAATCATCGATGGAATGAAACTACTGGCGCAAGACAACTTCATAAAATGATGGAAGGACTTCCAGAAGAATACCAAGTTCTTGTTACAGATGAGAAAGTTAAAAAACCATTGTCTGGATATTCGCCAGTGGATGAAGGTGGGAAATTAGAAGAATTGGAAGAAGACAAGTCGGATTCTGTT
>CAXBNN010000029.1:0-2850 GCA_963977135.1 uncultured Flavobacteriales bacterium
CAGTTCTTAAAAACACAAAAAGAGAACATTGAAAAAGTCAATAATGTGGTTAGGCAATTAAAAGCTGTCCGTGAAATTGGACGCAACAATCAACGTCTTATCCAAATGATGCAAAATGATTTAAGAGATATCCTCGATAGCCCATATATCAAACCAGATGAAGTTTCAAGAGTTTCGGAATCCTTCACTGCTATTGTCGAGAATTCCTTGGACACAATGGATTTTATTGACGAAATTCTTTCGAGTGATTATCTCAAAATGACTGATTCAGAACGTGCGGAAATTCTAAAAGAAAAAGAACTGGAATCAAAGGAAATGGTATCCAACGTCAAAACTAAGACTAGACGATATAAGGATGTTATTTCTTTCAGAAAAATGCAGGATAAAATCAATAACCGCGAAACAAATTATTAAAAAATGACCGCGACCATTCTTTTAGGAATCGGACTGGAATATATTGATACTGTTTTCCAGACCATACAGAACAGTAGTTTTTCACAGTATACCATTACTGGAATGAAAACGCTTGCGGTATTGTTCTTCCTGGTCAATATCCTTAAAAAGTATAATGAAGGCATTGCAGACAAGTATGGCTACACTTGGGGATTAAGTCCAGGGGAATTGGCCAAGAATTTTGCAGTAGTACTTTTGGTCATTTTCTCTACTCAGGTATTAGGGTTTTTCGATAGTATACTAGTTTCCATAGAAGCACAATATCGTGGCACAGCACCGGCGTTGTTGCCCTTGCAGATGCAGGACATTCCCATTGAAGAAGACGTAAGTATAATTGAAGTAGCACAAGCAGCAATGACGCTCCTATATGAAGCCTTAATAACACCACTTTACGGTTTTAAAATATTTGCCTTCATTATTAGTCTCTTTCTTTGGATTTTGGATTTGTTCATCTACCCACTATTTCTTGCAGAACGCTATTTTTTATTGGGCATAATGCAAGCCTTTTTTCCATTGGTTATAAGTCTAGCAGTTTTTGAAAAATTCCGGTCACTCGCCTACACCTTTTTCAAATTGTACGCAGCTGTTTATATGCTTGTGCCTGCATTCTTTTTGGTCAATGTGTTTGTAAACGCACTATACACAGAAATAAACACAAATTTCTGGACGAATCTGTTTGGAACAGATGTGGGGCAAGGCTTTTTCGCACCAGTTGTACAATTAGGTTCGGTAGGTTTTATTGTCTTCCTAAAATTCAAGCTCTATAGACGTGCCACATCTTTCACACTCAGATTATTTACTGCCTAAGGCAGATTAAAAATGCAACTATGAAAACACCCTATAAAAATATTTATAATGTCCTAAAATTAAATCGATTCATCGTTTTAGCAGTCATTATCTGTGCATTGCTATCCAGCACTTTTTCCGTTTGGATGACGTTCACTACCAATAAAAATGCACTCAATAGTGCATTTGCCATTAATACTGATGGCAGCATTATTCCTCTAAAGCTCGTTACCCAAAAAGAGAATTTTAGGGTTGAAGCTTTGGCACATTTAGAACTGTTCCACAACTACTTCTATAACATCGATGCAAGCAACTATGAACGAAACTTAGAAAAAGCACTTTGGTTGGGCAATAGTTCTGTGGACAATATATACCGTCAGAAAAATGCAGATGGTGTTTACAACCGCTTATTACAGTATTCATTGGTTCAAAAAGTACTTAGTGTCGATTCAAGGATATCTGAAAATAGTGGCTCGTATAGTTTCACTACAACGACAATTTTTGAAATAAATAGAGGCTCTATTGTCGATACTTACGAGCTGGTTTCCACCGGAAACTTAATTATGGTTGACCGTAACTTCCCCAATAACCCACACGGATTATTGATTACTGATTACTTCGAGAACACTTTAAAAAAACTAAATAATGAAAATTGAAAGCCCATAATCGGCATTTTAAAAACTACTCTTATGAAAATAGAAAAAAATAAAATAGTATTTGCAGCAGTATTGGCTGTGATTTTCATATTCCTGATTTCATATTCCGTGATGGTAATGGGCGATGATGAAAGTGAAAATGAAAACCTTGAACAGACCCTCATACCCGATTTAGAGGAAAATCAAAAGGAATATGATTCTAAATTGGATGCCATAAATGATTTGAAAGAAGTGCGTGAGAATAACGCACCTAGCATTTATGATGAAAAACTGATTGATTCCTTGGGCTTTTATGACCCAGACCTTCCGGAACGGGAAAAAGAACGTATTGTTGATAGTATTTACAATACAGGACGAATTCAATATTCCGAAAAGCGGTATCAAAATTTCGGACAAAAGAAAGTTGCTCAAAAAGAAATAGCGCAAATTGACTCGGCCGAAGTGAAGAGAGAACAAAAAATTCAAGCCAAGGAATTAGGACTTGAACACCAACTGTTCTTTGCTGCTGCACCTAAACCCAATGACTTTTCAAAACTTGGCAATACCGATGAAACAATATACGCGGTTGTCGATGGCGATCAGGTCGTTATGGCAAATAGTCGATTGCGAATGCGCCTTACCAAAGCCGCTACCATCAATGGTAAACAGATACCGAAGAACACATTTATTTTCGGGTTTATTAGTTTTCAACCCAATCGTGCTTTGATTGAAATTTCAACTATTAAGCACCGCCCAACCAAGCTAAAAGCATTCGATTTACAAGATGGCAGCGAAGGTATTTATGTAGAGAACAATTTTCGGGCAGAGGCTACTAGAGAAGTAATGGATGATATTATTGGTGATATCAACATACCTAGTATTCCTCAAGTGGGTGGACTTACGCAAGTATTTCGTAGGACTAATCGAAAAATTAAAGTAACCGTGCTAAACAATTATAAACTTATTCTAAAACCCA
>CAXBNN010000030.1:0-2795 GCA_963977135.1 uncultured Flavobacteriales bacterium
GCTCGATTTGACCAAGCCCAACCAGAAGATAGAGGCGAAGACCGTTGGAAAAAAGGTTTTTCTATTCGCCTTGCTTTAGGCAAAGACAACGCAGCAACTTGGACACAAAGCGGAGCAGGGTCTTGGGCGGGACTAGTTAGCTTAATGAAAGCCATTAAAGCTGACGGTGGATCAGGCGAGACAGTAATTGCTGTTTTGTCGGGCATAGAAGACATTAAATTTGCCAAAGGCGGCACTTCTGCACCACAGTTTACTGTTAAGAAGTGGGCAGATCGACCAGACTGCCTAAAAGAGTCAGTTGATAATGCAACTTCTGAACCCCAAGGAGAAGACGAGTTTTAGAACTTTCGGCGGGTTGATTCGTACCCGCCTGCTGAGAGGGATATTCGGGGCTGCTATGGCATTTCATAGTAGCCCCGAAAAACCCTAATCTTTAAATTTAAAAGGGTACGACCTTATGAGATACGCGAAATACGCTGAAGAGCTTGCCATTTTGGGATACGATGTAACTCCTTTAAATGGTAAAATTCCCATTTTAAAAGCATGGCAAACAAGGCCCGACACTGCCAAAGATTACGTTAAGCATGGGGATAGCAACATTGGTTTGTTGTGTGGGGGGTCTCACAACATTGTGGCAGTGGACATAGATGTAAAAGATTCCGCCACATCTGAAACAATTCGCAACATTGCGATTGACCAATTAGGATTTGCTCCAGAACGAATCGGCAACGCCCCAAAGACGTTGTTTGTTTTTAAATGCAGCGAACCGTTTTATAAAACCAAAACAGCTATTTATTCGATTAAAGGACAAGATGCCTGCATTGAAATTTTGGCTGAAGGACAGCAATTTGTAGCCAGTGGAAAACATCCAGACACTAAGAAAAATTACAGTTGGCCCGACGATAGTCTTTTAGATGTTCCGCCATTATCATTAACAACGATTAGCCCATCTGACATTGCAGCTTTTATTGCAGTCTGTAACAACACTCTAGCAGAGCGGGGTGAGCTTAAATCTAAATCATTATCAAACGGATCAAAGCCTTTAGAGAACACAAACTTTGATTTTGCTGAAAACTCAAAATTAGCTGATATTTCTCGCATTAAAGAGGCCATCAGCTATATAGAAAACGACAGCTTACATTATGACGATTGGTGCTATTTAGGACACAGTTTAAAAGGCGCTGTAGGAGAAAAGGGACTCGACCTATTCCACACATGGTCACAGAGTTCATCGAAATATGACGCAACAGAAACAGATAGATTGTGGAATAGCATTGGCGAAGTTAAAACGATTGGCGCTGGATCAATTTTTCACATGGCGCAACAGAATGGCTATTTAATGGACAGCCGGGACACTGTGGCGGTGCAGGCAGAGGCAAAAGAAAAAATTGAAAAAGAATACTCTGAAGAGGTTACAGGAAAATTAATTGCTACCCCTTTTGGGGACGTTTCCGCTGTAAAAATGCCGCGAAGAAGTTTTTTGTATGGAACTCATTTAATTGAAAAATATGTTTCTGCTACTATTGCTGCTGGTGGTGGATCGAAAACGACTGTCTTGCTCACAGATGCCATAGCTTTAGCGTCAAACCGCAACTTAATTGGCAATGACCCCAAGTATCAATGCAATGCTTGGCATTATAATTTGGAAGACCCGATTGATGAGTTGCAGCGCAGGGTCATGGCTATTTGTATGAAATTTGATGTTGATCTGTCTGAAGTGCGCGATACGTTATTTTTAGACAGCGCAAGAACGAGGAAGTTAGTTGTTGCTGAGAAGGTTGGGAATATTATTGTTGCAACTCCAGATGTAGACGCAATTATCAGAGAAATACAAAATAACGATATTAAGTATTTTTCTGTTGACCCATTTGTTAAGTCTCACCACGCAGATGAAAACGACAATAAACAAGTAGATACAGTGTTGGATCAGTTTGCCCGTATAGCCAACGAAACAGGTTGCGCTATAGAACTAGCCCACCACGTACGTAAAGCCGCCACAGGGCAAAATTCAACCGCTGGAGACATAAACCAAGCGCGAGGCGCTTCCGCCATTAGCGGGGCTGTACGGTCAGCCAGAACAATTACTATAATGACAGAAAAAGAGGCCGAAACGGTTGGATTACCAGCCGACATGAAAAACTGGTACATTCGCATAGATGACGCGAAAGGTAATATGTCACCCCCAGCGTCTAAAGCGGTTTGGTTGCAGCGTGAATCTATTACGTTGGACAATGGTGACGAATTTGACGCTGGTGACAATGTTGGAGTGGTTTCTTTATGGACTCCCCCAGACGTTTTTGACGATATATCCCCAGAACGTGCAAGAGAATTGCTAAACGATATTGAACGAGGGATTAAAGACGGAGTTAGGTATTCTAAAAATAAGGGTAAGAGATGGGGTGGTCTTGTATTAATTAACGGAGTTTTGAACATGGATGAAAACAAAGCGAAGATTATTATTAAAACGTGGATGAAATCTGGAGTGCTGTTTGAAGATGATTACCGCAACGAAGACACTAGGCACGATGAAAAGGGTCTATTTGTAGATTACGAGAAACTTCCTACTATTAATTAATTCTGTAACAATGTGTTGACAGTCAATACAATAACATATATCAATAGTGTTATTAACAATTAACTCAAGGGTACAGAAACAATGCAAACAAACGAAACAGTGATCACAAGCCTTGCAAAGCAAGTTGAAAACAATGAGCGCACAGAAATGAGCGCAGGAATCGAACTACAAAATCTTGCATCTATTGGCTACATGGACGCGGTAGATATGTTAAAAGCAG
>CAXBNN010000031.1:0-2617 GCA_963977135.1 uncultured Flavobacteriales bacterium
TATCTTCCCGAATCGTGCGCTTACAACGCCCACAAGCATAATCACCATTTGCCTTTTTAAAACTATGTGTGTGGGTTCCGCACCACGGGCATTCTACCATTTTATTAACCATTTGGAATTGACTTTAAAAAACTTTTTAATTCTCTTTTTTCTGTGTCTTTGTATTGTTTATCAACGGCATTAAGCAACGCTAGTCTATGCTGGCAGTGATATTCAACTTCCTTCTTGATCTCAAACCATGACGGCCACCACTGGCTCTTATCAACAATCCTATCAAGTGCCTTCACAACGGCATCTTCAGGATACCTGGATAGTTTTTCGACTAGTGTCTCCAGCAATAGGTCAATGTCGTAGCCCTCATTTCTGTGTTTTGTTAATGATCTTAATTTAATTAACTCTTGTAGCAATGTCATTTCATCAGCAGGGGTCATCATTTTTTCTACCGCTGCTTTTGCAATGCCAAGTTTTTTTGGACTTAGTTTTTTAATAGAATATCCTGTGAAATCGTATTCACTGCTGATTTGCTCTTCTATTTTTAAATCGAGCGACTGCGCCAGTGATTTCACCGCTATCTCCTCGCTCTGCTCTGTTTTCAAATTGTTGACTTGGAGTAAGTTCATCATCCCATCTCTCCTGGTTTAACCATGTTGCAGGTAAACAAATAAAATGTGGGTCAGGGTTATACCGTGCCAACCCTTTCATAATGTCTTCATGGGAAACAGTCTTTACGGCTAGAAAATATTTTTTCCTAGCTAACCCCTTACCGACCTTTTTAGGATACTGTTTCCAAAATTCATTAAATCGTACAATATTATTCTTATATGTTTTATTATCTTTGTTATTATCTGGTATAGGTGAGACCTGTAGGGCAATTCCATTTGCCCGTGAGGTAAAATCCATTTGCCCGTGAGGTGAAATGGCGGTTTCTGCGGTGTTCAGAGCATACCAGGTTGTTCTGTCGTATTTTGCTTTGTTGTAATTGCCTTTACAAATTAAACCAGCACCGACTAGTTTTGTAAGCGCAGCGGTGATTTGCTTGGATGTGAAATACGGAAACTGTTCCGATATTTCAGTGATAGATTGATACATCCAGAACTTGCCATCGTGAAAATTCTTTTTCTTTGATTGGTTTGCTTTGACCCAAAAATGAATGTGATTAAAAACAATCGCAGCGTTCACTCCACACTTTGTTGCCACATCAACGCTGAAAGCATGGGCCTCAAATGTATCCACCGCCATTGCTTTGACGCTCATGCTAGAACACCAAGCAATCTGTTTATGCTTCGCGCAAAATCAGTGTCTGTTTCGTAATAATAGGTTGCTTTTTTTAATCCAGACAAAACAGTTGTATGATCTTTGTTCATAAACTTCGCATTTGCGGAAATAGAAGAACCTGTTAATTTGTGCATTAAATAATAACACTTAAAACGCTCTTTACTTAAATCATTTGTTCTTTTTGAACTAAGAAGACTAATTGTAGAAAAACCAGATTCGTTTGATACGGCCTTGACTATGTCACGCATTGTTATTCGTTCGCACGTTTCTGGAACGCCTACTTTAATAGGATCATTGCCATACAGTGCTTTTGGTAAATCAACATTTTTAAAGTCTTCTATAGCCTCTTTAAATACATCTAACATTCTTCTACCCTTTCATAATTGTGAATATTTATACAACACTCGTTTTCTAGATCACTATCCCAAGTACAGCTTATAGATGTTACTAATGAATCATCTTGTATTATCTTACTGCTTACAAGAAAATCTTCCACTGCCTTGATTCTATTAGATATATCCTCCTTTCTATTTGTTTGGCTAACAAAAATATCTATTGTCACTTCGCCAGCAAACACCTCTACTGGCATCTGTGTTAAAAGAAGAGCTTGTGCCTCTTTAATCCAGGCTCCGTACTTTTTAGACTTAAAACGCTGCTTGGTCTTCCAGTTGGTGGCGTACATGGAATTGACTGATGGTGGCCTGGGTAAAGTTAAGGATAACATTCTTTTAATAATTCCCGTGTTTGTTGTAATAATTCACGTTCTGTACCATATCGTTCTACAAATTCTGTAGGTGATTTATGGTAGCCTATTTGGCCCCCAGCTTTGCCTACATGGTGTATGTAGCATAATGGTATAGATTCCTCATCAGGTGCCCTCTGTGACCATCCATAGCCATCTCTGATATGATGTATCAAAGCAGGACTCTCCCCCAAGTCTAAATTACGGCACACTATGCACCCTAACGATGCCACCCTGCTTAAATGTTTATTCATCCAACCAGCTTTTGCGAAACGAATTAGCAAACGTCTTTATAGAGGCTTTAGTCCTACGCTTGGTCTGCGGATTCCCCCGCATCATTGCGCCTGTTACTTCAACTAACAAATAAAGAAGAAACGAAAACAGAAACAATGCAGCTAAAGGGATTAACGCCAAAACACAGAAACAAACAAATAATATCTTGTTAAATAATTCTGACATAATCTATCATCCTAATTGTTTATAAAGCTCTTTAGCCTTATTAAGGTTTTCTAAGCGTATCCACACATTAAACTCGATATGCGTTGCTGATTTTTTTATTCTGTAAGTTTTTTGACGTTCTGCACCAGTTTTTGCCTTGCT
>CAXBNN010000032.1:0-2448 GCA_963977135.1 uncultured Flavobacteriales bacterium
TCTTTTATCACGAACATAAACGGTATGATTTTCAAGGGTTATTTCATTAAATCTATTGCTATCCTGGTATGGCCCATTTTCATTGTCTAATGCATATTCAAAACTTCCAGATTCGGTGGTCAGCACTTCATAATTACTTGTATTGGCTAGATTGGTTACCAATATATTTTTAATTACAGGTACTTGGGAGGCTTCGACTGTAAATTTTTTTGAGGTAGAACACTCAAATGACCTGCCAGAGTCTTCGAATACCGAATAGACTTCGTAAATATAATTACCAACTTCAGAAATAGATAGTTCTGCCGATGACGATAGAAATGTTTCATTTCCTGTATCATCGACCTTAAACCATCTATAACCATCCGCTTGGTCGGTTGCAGAGATTATATTTGATTCATTATCTAGACAAACGGTAATAGTATCGGGAAAAGTTATTTCGGGATTTAAAACTTGTAATTCACCAGTTAAGGGGTCAAAATATGGACCACAGCCAAGTAATGTAGAAAAGGTTTCCTGTGAACAACCAATAGCATCACCCGCATTGTTAAACGGAGTTATGGTAATGAAAAAAGTGCGGTTTGGTTCAAAATCAATTACTATTGTAGATGTTTTAAAGAATATAGCATCCTCTAATATGTTAGACTCAAAAGGAGATGTGCCGATGGTAACTCTATAGCCAATTGCATTGGGTACTTCGTTCCATTCTAAAACCGGACTTAAAGGAACGTTAGTTTCCCCATCGAATGGCGTAATCATTGTAGCACAGAAAGGTAAATCTGCCTTCGGTGCCGTAGTAAATATAGAGGGGCTACAACCAACGGACAATCCTATTCTATTATAAGGTATTACATAAATATAGAAAGTCGTTTCCTCAGGTAAGTCTGCAGTCGGATTATAGCTTAAGGTATTGCCGACGTCAAGATTATCGACTATTTCACCTCCATTCATTGATGTGCCAATGGTAAGGAAATAGCCTGTGGCACTCACAGAAGCGTTCCATGTAATATTGGTTGCAGTATTTACATTCAATGCATTTTCTTGTGGAATATTGAATGTGGTACATTCTGGTGCTTCACTCAGTCTAGCTGTTGTGAAACTTTGACTGTCGCAAACAATATTCGGTTGATTAAAAAAGAAAAGAGTAATCGTTACAAATATTTCTGTGTTCTCTGGCAAACCTGTTGAGGGTGTGTAGCTGTTCGATGCCCCTAAATTTTGTTCGTTCAGAATATCGGTTCCGCCTTCTGTTGTTCCTAAGGATAAAATATAACCAGGCACACCAATAACTGGCTCCCATCGAATAGTCGAATTCAGTGGTGCTAAATCAGAACCATTTAAAGGATTTAAAAGAGCAGGGCAATCTTGGGCAATAATTTGCGAAAAAGAAATGAAAAATACCATGAAAGTTAATGGCATAGCCAAAATCTTTGGTAATGATATATTCCAATTCTTTTTCATAGCATGTTCGTAAACAATACAATATACTACAAAATGAAAATTTACCCTTTCGAAATCGTGTTAAATAGGACTAAAGTCCAATCTATTAGTCGTACTATAGGTCTCGTTTCTTTAGGATAGCGTATGAACCATAAATAAAAATTGCTGTCCAAATCAATACAATTAGAATTTCATACCAATGAATAGCATAGTCTAGGCTCAATTCTTCACCCATTTGGTTTACGACAGATTGTACGGCTCCCAATCTTGTAAAAGGTTCTTTGATTAGGTTAAACATTGCTTGTAGTGGAAAAAAGCCCATTATAGCATCTGTAGTTTCACCATCAAATAATTTCCAGCGCATAACGCCTCTGATGATGCCTTCAAATACTTGCCACAGAATTAAAAAGCCAAGAGCGAAAGCTGATCTTTTAACCAAAACACCTAAGAACAAACAGAAGGAAAAGAAACCTGTTAGTTTGACGAAAAATGCAACTAAAAACTCTAAGTCGGTTAGTATAATTGAAATTTCATTGTAATCTGAATATGCCAGCCCCAAAATCAATGATACGACAAAAACAAAAAGGGTAGAAATCAAAGAAAAAGAAATTACGGTCAAGAATTTCGAAAGTATAAACTCCTTTTTAGAGAGTCCGTCAATTAAGTTCTGCTTTATGGTTTTATTACTGTATTCATTTGACATCATCGAAACGATTACAATTGCCAAGAAAAGTTTAAAGAATGCTGTAATAAATGTGTTAAAGTGCCATATGTAGGGGAAATTAAATATTCCTTGATCTGCCAAATGGAATTGAATAGGGCCAATATCGAATTTAATGGCGGCAAACAAAGCTATAGAGGTTAATAGAGTGAAGTATGAAATAATCAATATTTTACTTGCTCTATTATTCCAAAGCTTTATAAATTCTATGTGTAGTAATCGTATCATTGTCGGATTGTTTTAGGCTTTTGCGTTTTTAGTTAGTTCTAAAAACTGCTCTTCTAGACTTT
>CAXBNN010000033.1:0-2067 GCA_963977135.1 uncultured Flavobacteriales bacterium
AGTGAAAATGAAAACCTTGAACAGACCTTGATACCCGATTTGGAAGAAAATCAAAAAGAATACGATTCCAAACTGGATGCCATCAATGATTTAAAGGAAGTACGTGAAAACAATGCACCGAGCATCTATGATGAAAAACTGATTGATTCCCTTGGCTTTTATGATGCAGATTTGCCTCAACGTGAAAAAGAACGTATCGTGGATAGCATTTATTCCGCAGGAAAAATCAAATATTCTGATTTGACTTATCAGAATCTTGGTTCAAGAAAAACAATTCGCAAAAAAGTAAAAGAGGTAGATTCCACTGAAATTAAAAGAGAACAAAAGATTGAAGCCAAAGAATTAGGCTTGGAACATCAATTGTTCTTTGCTGCTTCGCCAAAACCAAACGACATTTCCATTATCGGGAATACGGATGAAACAATCTATGTGGTCGTCGATGGCGACCAAGTAGTAAAAGCAAACTCCAGATTAAGAATGCGGCTTACCAAGGCTGCTATGATTAACAATAAGCAAATGCCAAAAAACACGCTCGTTTTTGGGTTTATCAGTTTTCAGCCCAATCGTGCTTTAATAGAAATTGAAAATATCAAACACCATCCCACTAAACTCAAAGCCTTCGATTTACAGGATGGTAGCGAGGGCATCTATGTCGAAAACAATTTTAGGGCAGAGGTAACAACGGAAGTCCTGGACGATGTTATAGGCGATATTAATATTCCAAGTGTTCCTGAAGTTGGCGGAATCACAAAAATCCTCAAACGTAAAAACCGAAGTGTGAAAGTGACCGTGCTGAACAATTATAAACTTATTCTAAAACCAAAACTATGAGCCATCTCGGGTTCTTAAAAATTCACTATTATGAAAAAATATATCATAACTTCATTATTACTAGCTGTTTCCACATTTGCACCTCGAATTTGCTTCGCGCAGGTTACAGCACAAGACACAATTGTAATTGATACCATATATGCGAATGACACTAAAAATGTTGCGCTGTTTTTTCCAGAGCCTATTCGCCAGGGAATAACCGGTGCAGAAAATTTTATATTTACCTACAATCGTGAAAAAGAGCAGTATTTCGGGCTTCTTCAAGCAAAGCCTGGGAAAGAAAGCAATCTTCTGATAGTCAATAGAGATGGTTCAATTTTTTCGTATATTGTAAGGTATAAAGCGCAGCTATCAAAATTCAATTATTTTATTCCGAAGTCAAGTAGTATCGGGAATGAAAGACCAATATTGAATGATTCTATTTCGGTTGTTACTGCTGAAAGCAATGTTGATAACAGGAATTATTATTACCAGAAATTCAGTTCCTATCTTCTTGAGAGAAAGCAGCGTGTAGGTAGGATTAAAAAGAGAACCGAAGGTATAGTTTTGAGCGTTGAGAACATTGTTTTTGATACGGAAGAACTTTACTTTGTCATCCAGATTAAGAATAATTCTACGTTGGATTATGATTTGAATTTCTTAAAACTCTCTATTGAAACAAGACAGAAGGGGAAAAAGAAATCGTTACAACGACTGTATCAAGAACCGATTTTCAAACATAATATGCCTTCTAAAATCACAGAAAACGAAACGGTTCGGTTTGTTTATGTCTTGCCGAAGTTTTCGCTATCCAATGACCGCAGAGCAATTTTTGAACTGCACGAAAAAGATGGCGAACGTAATATTGAACTGAAAATATCACATAGTTATATCAATAACCCAAATTAGTAACGTTATGAAAAATTTAGTCATTTGCTCACTCGTATTGTTGTTCTTCTCGTGTTCAGAAAAAAAGAACCTTTCCCCTTCTGAAACCGCTAAAGTTGTTGCCGAAAGTTTTTATCACGGTGATGAAGCTACCTTGAAAAAATACACCACTGCGGAAGGCTATGCAAACCTTTCAAGCATTCAAGCAATGTTTACTGAAGATAAAGATTCAGAAGCTAATTTTAAAGTGGTGGATGAGGCTATGGATGGCGAGGTGGCTTGGGTAAAATATTCAACAGCTTATGACCCAAAACCCGGTGTTTTTAAACTGGTTCAAAAAGATGGCCAATGGAAGGTAACCCATAATGG
>CAXBNN010000034.1:0-1845 GCA_963977135.1 uncultured Flavobacteriales bacterium
TAGGTTTAATCTTACCTGTCGGCTGACAGGTCTACATTTATAAAAGGAAACAGTACCGTAGCGATACCGTAGTCCTAAACGATTAACCTAAAGATGGTGGGCCTCGTGAGTCGAGGGAAGAGAGGTAGGGATTAAAGTATTTATTGGGTGGATGATAGACAGGCGATTTACTATTTTGCCTGTAATCAATTAAGAAGATATTTTGGGTTTCAAAAGAACTTTTTGCAACATCCTTTTCAACAACGGTTTGTTGCTCGATTGTATTCCTTTCAAGTAAGACTATATCGCTGGATACCGTGGAATGGATGTGCATATCCATAACGAACCCAAAAAACCCATAAGGGGATTCTTCTTCGTGGGAATCATCATCGTGATGATGATGTTCGCCAGTATGGGCAATATCTGAATGGGAATGAGCGTCCTCGTGTTGATGGTGCAAATGCGGAAAAACCTGATGCAGCATCATTAGGCTAAACAAGCCTAAAAAGAAAAATGCCGCTATTTTATTTGGTTTTTGCATTAGGTACAAAGATACCATTATTTCTTATTTGTGAAAATTTAGAGTACTTCAATCTCTTTTAGAAAAGGTGAAAATCCAGTTTAAGGTACTGGATGAACCTTTTTATAATGTTTCTTTAAACCATTGCATATATTTCATCAAACAATATCTTATCAAATTTTTCCTGTTGCGAAAAAGTTTTTTTCAAGGTATTGTGAAGCATCCAATTAAAGGCGTTATACCCATCCCATAATGTGGGCGTTTTATAATAATCGTGTCCTTCTTCGGCTATCATATCCAATAATTCCCTGGATTTCTTTGAAGGATTATCGTTTTTGTCGCTACATTCATATCGGAACAGTTTCGTTTTTTCCAATATTTCCTTTACGAATGCTTTGGTGTCGATAAGTACGATTTCTTCCATTTCCCTGAATTTTCTTGTGATTTCGTAGTATTCGTTATCCAAGAACTTCTCGAATAGAAAATTCAATTTCGGCATTATTAAATCTGTATTGTTTTTGCTGTGCTTTATTGAAAATGCTATTTCTGATTGAGCAACGTGCAAGCCATTGGTGCATACTTCTCTATAAAATCCAAAATGCCCGGAAGTCTTTTCGCTTCCGTCATAGGAATTTTTGAAACGCAACATCGGTAATATCTTATCCTGTTCATTCTTCAACGAAAACTGATTATCGTCCTCGATTATAAAGTCGGTAATGAAAGACCTGTCATTTCTGTTAATCGTGCGTTTATGATATTTCAGATTGGCATCCAGTAATAGCTGTTCGGCTTTTTTGAAAAACAATTCATTTGGAATATGGCCATAACTGTTCGAGACCACATTCACAATTTTGTCATTGGAAATAACGGCATTTTCAAGTCCTCTTCGAGACTCCATACCAGTAATAATTTTTAACGATTTCATTTCATTTGAAACGAAAATTTCATCTTGTTGTAAACGATTTAAATACATAATATTTGATTTTAGACCTGTCTGAAGACAGATATGATTAAAAAAAGAAAGCCTACTCTTGCGAGCAGGCTTTCACATTTGAAGACATTAGCTTCATTAAAGTTCAAATTTTAGAATCTGTTCTTCAATCTCTGATTTACGTTGTTCCAAAGTGGACTGTAAATGTGTAGTTACCAACTTGATTAAATTCGTGTTGGTCGTCTTGAATTCCAGATTACGTGAGTCCCTTATATGGAAGGAACTCGAACCATCCTGATTGTAATTGAACTTGGTAAGCTCGTTCAATGTTTCAGTCAGCCGTTCACGTTGATTGGCCAGACCTCTCAATTTTTCAAACTTTTGAATTCTGTCATCCAAATTAATCTCTGGTTTT
>CAXBNN010000035.1:0-1822 GCA_963977135.1 uncultured Flavobacteriales bacterium
AATATGGAAAAAGCAATAATTCAATTCACATCTAAAACATAATATTATGAAGACAAAAATCAAAACATTCGTATTCGGGCTAATCTTCACGATTGCCATTTTATTGCCTAGCGGTGCAACCGCTCAGGGAATGCCAACTTATGATAACACAAATTTTATCAGTTTGGTAAAGCAACTTGTAGAATCAGGTAAGCAGACAGCTCAAATGATTAAGTCTGTAAAATTCCTAAAAGATGCGAAAGAGGCAATCGAGAAAGTATCAAGTGTTGTCCAACAACTTAGGGCAGTTGAAGAAATAGCAGCCAACAATCAACGCCTTATCAATGTAATGCAAAACGACTTACAGGATATTTTAAACTCGCCTTACATCAAACCCGAGGAAGTTACAAGGGTTGCGGAATCATTTGATGCCATAGTCCAAAACTCTTTGGACACAGTCGATTTTATGGGCGAAATCTTGTCCAGCGATAATCTAAAAATGTCCGATGCCGAACGCGCCGAAGTTTTAAAACAGAAAGAAAAGGAATCCAGAGAAATGGTTTCAAACATTCAAACAAAAACGAAACGCTACAAGGATATTATTTCTTTTAGAAAAATGCAGGACAAAATTAATAACCGAGAAACCAATTACTAACAATGACCGCAGCCATACTTTTAGGGATTGGACTGGAATACGTAGATGCGGTATTTCAAACCATACAGAACAGTAGTTTCTCGCAATACACCATTGCAGGAATGAAAACGCTTGCTGTATTGTTCTTTCTGGTCAATCTCCTAAAGAAATATAATGAAGGTATTGCGGATAAGGACGGCTACACTTGGGGATTGAGTCCTGGGGAATTGATGAAGAATTTTGCAATAGTTATTCTGGTCATATTCTCGACACAAGTACTTGGCTTCTTTGATAGCATCTTGGTTTCTATTGAAGCCCAATATCGTGGTACAGCACCCGCTTTATTGCCTTTACAGATGCAGGATATTCCTATCGAAGAGGAAATTAATTTTTTAGAGGCCGCTCAGGCAGCAATGGCATTATTGTACGAAGCTCTGGTTACACCACTTTACGGCTTCAAAATATTTGCATTTATCGTTAGTCTTTTCCTTTGGATTCTGGATTTGTTCATCTACCCATTATTCCTTGCAGAACGCTACTTCTTACTTGGAATAATGCAAGCCTTCTTTCCGTTGGTCATAAGTTTGGCCGTTTTTGAAAAATTCCGTTCGCTTGCCTATACCTTTTTTAAATTATACGCTGCCGTTTATATGTTGGTGCCAGCCTTCTTTTTGGTCAACGTATTTGTGAACGCACTCTATACGGAAATCAATACGAACTTCTGGACAAGCCTTTTTGGGACAGGTGTTGGCCAGGGCTTTTTTGCACCTGTGGTTCAGCTTGGGTCGGTAGGTTTCATTGTTTTTCTAAAATTCAAATTATACAAACGCGCCACATCGTTTACGCTCAGATTATTTACTGCCTAAGACAGATTAAAGATAGAACTATGAAAACACCCTATAAAAACATCTATGCCGTCCTAAAATTGAACAGATTCATCGTGTTGGCAGTTGTCATTTTTGCGATGTTATCGAGCACCCTTTCCCTATGGATGGCATTCAAGACAAATAAAGAAGCACTTAATAGTGCCTTCGCCATAAATACCGATGGCAGTATTATTCCGCTGAAGCTCGTTACGCAAAAAGAGAATTTTAAGGTTGAAGCTTTAGCGCATTTAGACCTGTTCCACAACTACTTCTATAATATCGATGCCAGCAATTATGAACGCAATCTAGAAAAGGCGCTTTGGCTCGGCAATAGTTCCGTGGA
>CAXBNN010000036.1:0-1742 GCA_963977135.1 uncultured Flavobacteriales bacterium
AACTTCCCAAAAACCAAAATCACCTTCTGTTATCAGAATATTTCCATTTTCTAAAGGTACTGCTCCTGAAACTTTACCTGAATAAAGATCTGGGTCTGTAAAACTCCATGTCACGGTTGGTTCATTGTTGAAATTAGGTTGTAAAGAATATGTTGATGGAAGTTCTAGTTCATAGACGGCAGATTGTTCTATGTCATTCCCATTTGAGAAAATTAAAAGTTTTCCTTTATTTTCTCCTTTTAAAATATTTGGATAGTGATTATTGTGGAATAATCGTATACCAGAAGTGTTTTCGTAGGTTTCAGGATTACCAAAGCGATAAATTAAATCACCCCCTTTATTGTAATTGCCTCCTAAATGGCTAGAAGCTTCTTCTGTGGTAGTACTATGATCGATTACCCAAACTTCAGAATAAAAGTTTACGCTTAACATTATAACGTCATTATCTTCATCATATGCAATGGCGTTGGCGTGCATAATATCACCTTTAACATCTGGTAATGAAGTATCTTTTAAACTATAATTTATATCAATTAGATTCGGGTTTTCTGATACAACTCCAAAATTGTTTTTAGTTTCATCATTATCTTGTATTATATGCTCCATTGAATGCCATTCCCATACTATTGAATTGGTATTGGGGTCTATCTCAATGATAGACTCTGGGTAAATTTTTTCTTCTAAAATAAAACCTTCTGTAATAGCTGTAGTTGAGTCTATTTGTTGCCAAACCATGGCAATAACATTACCATTAGGCAAAATTTCGACGTCATGATGTGTTTCTCCATCAATAGAAGAATAATCAAATTGCCATGTAGGGGTGTTATCAGGTTCTATAAATTGAATTTTACCACCCTTCCCTCCTAAGGGTATTTTAGGTTCGTCTGCTTCTAATGAAGCAAGTAGTTTTCCATTAGGGAGCAAGTAGACGTCATTACCAATGTTATTTGTAAAAGACCATTCGTATAGAAGTTTAGCTTCTTTATTCATTAAATAGACCCGATTTGCACCGGCATCATTTACAAGAATGTAGTTGTCGTCAATTTTGGCGCTATTCAAAATCTCTACGGTTCCGATTGGTGTAAAAGTAATTTCTTCTTCTGTTAGCTTGGTAGTATCAATTTGAATACGCTCCTCGACAATAATGTCGAAATTTTCTCGTCTGGAACATGAAAAAAAAGATAGCGTAAGCAACAGCAATGCGCAACTTTTTTTAATTGGAATAAAATACTGATAACTCACGATTTAGCTTTTGTCAAAAATACAAATTAATACGAATAAATATGTTACAAGGTTATTGCATAATAGGTGTGTGTTGTTTTATTGCTAATGTTATTTGTTCAACTATTATATTTTCAAGTAATTATTGTTTTCAGAATTTTTTGCGGATATAAGGATAAGGAGAATTCATTGACGTGTAACGTCAATTACTGTACTTTCTATTTTAGCCTTATTTTCTGATTTTTGTTCATTACAATCAAGGGCAAAATAAAAAGCCACCTCTTTAAAGAGGTGGCTTTTAAATGTATTAAAAGTTTTTAAACTTTTTTATTTCAATTAGTCCTTACAGAAATCTATAGTAATTGCACCAGCATCTACTCCTTGGTAGCCACCAACAATGTTTCCATTAGGTGTTAAGATTTCGAAGTCGATTTCGCCATAAGCATCTCCAGGGAAGTACCAATCAGCGGTTTGCGTTCCAGCAGGTATTGTTATCGTACCTGTTCCAGTTGAACCATCAT
>CAXBNN010000037.1:0-1646 GCA_963977135.1 uncultured Flavobacteriales bacterium
GATTATGTCCTCTAAAATATTCGGTATGTGGTTATTCATAAATTGCTTGATTTCCTGTTCTTTCTTTCGTCTTTTCGCATAGCTAAAGAGCTTTGTGAAATTAATACTGTATCGCTCAAGTATCTTTTCATAAATATTTATGAGTTCAGAGCCTTGGTAAAAATGGTACAGGTTTTCATCGGCAAACAAGTCCACCATTATTTTTTCAAGCGTGGCGACTGGAACTACATTTTTTTTATCTTTCAATTTACTTATCGGTGCTCTGGTGACGAGACGTTTTATGACCACGGGGACAGCACTCTCGGAAATGTAGAATTCAATTTCCTTGTTATCGGGATTCAAGAAAAAATCCATTTTCAAGGAATCATTTAGATAATAGTATAGTGATTCTGTAAATTCCTTTTCCACTTCTACTACAATCATTTGATTGGATACTTGATGCTGTGTAAATTCATTGAGCCATTGGTTCTCCCATATAGCATATTGGATTTCCTCAAACCGTTCATTGGTCTTACTTGCTATTTTTAGAACACTATCAGACAGTACTGGTTTATACTTGGGTTTATAGGATATAACATACAATCCACGCCCAATAGTTTTGATGATGTCTTTTTTCTTCAGGTCGTAAATGCGCCAACTAAATGTACTTTCCTTCAAATCCGGTTCAAGGTCCAAATAGAACTGAAATAGCTGGTTCCTATCAAAGGAACTTTGCTCTTTAAACGCTTCTATAAGCTTGTTTTCTATAATTTTTGGCATAATACAATATCAAAACTTTGCCAAAAATACAAAAAAGTGGCGAATATTTGAAAACTAATTATCGCCACTACATCAATAAAGTGGTAAATATTTGAAACGAGCTATTATTGAAAAAGAAAAAAATCCAGTTTAAGGTACTGGATAGACCTTCAATAATACTATGCCATCGCATAGACTTCATTGAACAGTTTCTTGTCCAACCGTTCTTGTTGGCCAAAGCTTTTCTTTAAGACATTATGAAGTACTGAATTAAAAGCATTATAGCCCAGCCAAAGATTAGGTTCTTCATTGAGCAACAAGGCTTCATAGTTCAAGATTTCGATGACCTCACGAGACTTTTTCGACGGGTCGCTATTCTTATCGCTACATTCATACCGGAATAATTTCGTTTTGTCAAGAATCGCTTTGACAAATTCCTGTGTATCGATGATTTTAAATTCCTTCATCTTGTCGAACTTCTTGGTAATGGTGTAGAATTCATTATCCAGAAATTTATCGAAAAGATTGATCAACCTTGGCATAATCAAGTGTGTATTGTTCTTACTGTGCTTTATGGAAAACTCGATTTCTGCCTGTGACACGTGCAGACCGTTTGAGCACACTTCTCTATAAAACCCGAAGTGTCCAGAGGTCTTTTCACTTCCGTCATACGAGTTTTTAAATCGAAGCATCGGTAGTATCAAGTCCTTATCGTTCTTAACCGTAAACTGGCTTTTGTCGTCGATAATAAAGTCGGTAATGAACGACCTGTCATTTTTGTTGATGGTGCGTTTGTGGAAGTTCAATTGTGCATCGGTCAGCATTTCTTCAGCTTTCTTGAAGAAAAGTTGATTTGGAATGTGGCCATAGCTGTTCGATACCACATTGACGATTTTGCCATTAGAGAT
>CAXBNN010000038.1:0-1594 GCA_963977135.1 uncultured Flavobacteriales bacterium
CATCATCACCAGTTGCTCCATTGAACTTATCCAATTCAGTTTGAAACTCTCTAACTCTATCACTTCCAACAACCATAATTAATCTGTCATAATACTTGTTCAAAATAATTGCAATAAGACGAAGAAACAATTTCTTCTTGTTCAATTCCACATCATAATATTTCATTTGTTTGGGAAACATTTTTTTCAAATAAAATACTTTTTGTTCCTTTGTCAGAGGATTTTTTTCTGGATCTACCGAATGACTTACAAGAACAAATGTATCACTATTCCTACCACCTTTTCTCTTCGCAACAGAAATGAGTGCATCCAACAACTTTCCGTGGCCAATCGTTGGAGGATTGAACCTTCCCCAACAAAATACTGCTGTCTTTAAATCTGCCATTACTTATCCCAACTCTTTGCAACAGTAAAATTATTAAGTGAAAAAGTTAAGCGGTCAACCAATTTGACCGCATTGCCCTTCATAGTATCGATTGCTACAAATCCTTCAGGTGTAGTAACATCATATCCCGAATCGGTTTTAATGAAGGTTTTTGTCATTCCTTTAATCTTTTCCAATTTGCGAACAATCAACATTTTTGCATCAATAAGTAGATTTTGCATTTCAAATATTTTAACCAATTGAGATGAATTACTTCTCAAAAATTTCACATGACGATCCATTTCTTCCTGTTTTACTTTCTTCATTTTGTCTGTCTTCACTCTATCTACATCATGTTTCAACCTATCATAAGCACTTGCAATTGTTCCGGCTGCATGTTTTCTTGGATTTGTAATTCTCTGTCCTTGTCTTATCATTTTGTTTGCGTATGTCTTTATCAAAATTCCAATCCGTTCTTCCTTTGCAATCGTGTTTAGAGTTTCTTTTTTTAATTCATGAAACTTCGTTCCTGCCTGACTGAGAATTTTTGTTACTTCTTCTGTTTCCTTTTTTGTCATAGTAGAAGAACCAGAAGTATCTGTAAATGATGCATCTGCTTGCCAGACCGATTTTGTTTCCTTGAATGCACTGTCTGAAACTCCGAAAGAGGCTTTCATATCTTCCATTGTATCACCACTATAAGTAGTGTGCCAGATGATTCCCATTTTAGATGATTTGATTTTTGAGGCGAGTTGTGAATTTTGTGGAACTGCATAAACGATTGTGTTTGGTTGGAATATAATATACGATTCATCATCAATTGTTTTTGTTTGTAAATCGTCTTTCGTGTACATTATATCACCTTGTAAAACCCCCTTGATGCCCACTTTTGAAAGTTCATCCAACGAAACATGGAGTTTGTCAGCAAGACCACCAGAATGATTTCTATCAATATCATCGTGTGTATAATTTACTTTCTTGGCTCCTCCCATTTTGAAAATTCCTTTGGTTCCCACAAAGAACTTTCCATTCTCTGGATTGGTTCCTGCAAAGACCGCTGGAGCTCCATCCCACTTGACGGTTATATTAACACCTGAACTGGTATTTCCTGCTAACATATCTCGTAAAGATTGCAAGAAACTAATCGCACCTCTGGTTCCATTGATGCCATTATTCAGTACTTCGTCTTCTAGGTGTTCTAAATGAAGGTTTTTACCTTCTTTTGCTTCA
>CAXBNN010000039.1:0-1583 GCA_963977135.1 uncultured Flavobacteriales bacterium
GTTTCTTCTGGTAAGTCAGCTGTTGGATTATAGCTTAAAGTATTGCCGACGTCAAAATTATCGACAATTTCACCTCCATTTATTGATGTGCCAATGGTCAGGAAATAACCAGTAGCGCTAATAGAAGCGTTCCATGTAATGTTTGTTGCGGTATTAACGTCTAATGCATTTTCTTGTGGAATATTGAATGTGGTACAATCTGGTGCTTCACTCAGAATGGCTGTTGTAAAACTTTGACTATCGCAAACAATATTCGGTTGATTAAAAAAGAAAAGTGTAATGGTTACAAATATTTCAGTGTTCTCTGGTAAACCTGTTGATGGTGTGTAGCTATTCGATGCCCCTAAATTCTGTTCGTTCAGAATATCGGTTCCGCCCTCTGTTGTTCCCAAAGACAAAATATAACCAGGCACACCAGTTACCGGTTCCCATCGAATAGCCGAATTCAGTGGCACTAATTCAGAACCGTTTAATGGATTTATAAGAGTAGGGCAGTCTTGAGCACTAATTTGCGAAATAGAAATGAAACAAACCATGAAAGTTAATGGCATAGCCAAAATCTTTGGTAATGATATATTCCAATTCTTTTTCATAGCATGTTCGTAAACAATACAATATACTACAAAATGAAAATTTACCCTTTCGAAATTGTGTTAAATAGGACTAAAGACCAATCTATCAGTCGTATTATAGGTCTCGTTTTTTTAAGATAGCATAGGAGCCGTATATAAAAATTGATGTCCAAACCAAAACAATTAAAATTTCATACCAATGAATAGCATAGTCTTGGCTCAATTCTTCACCCATTTGATTTACGACAGATTGCACAGCGCCTAATCTCGAAAAAGGCTCTTTGATTAGGTTGAACATAGCTTGTAATGGAAAAAAGCCCATGATAGCATCTGTAGTTTCACTATCAAATAATTTCCAACGAATAAGACCTCTAAAAATGCCTTCGAAAACTTGCCATAGAATTAAAAATCCCAAAGCGAAAGCAGACCTTTTAACCAAAACTCCTAAGAATAAACAAAAGGAAAAGAACCCTGTTAGTTTTACGAAAAATGCTACTAAAAATTCTAAGTCAGTTAGAATAATTGAGATCTCATTATAATCTGAATATGCCAGCCCCAAAATCAATGAAACCACAAAAACAAAAAGGGTAGAAATAAGAGAAAAGGAAATAACTGTCAAGAATTTTGAAAGTATAAACTCCTTTTTAGAGAGTCCGTCTATTAAGTTCTGTTTTATGGTCTTATTGCTGTATTCATTTGACATCATCGAAACGATTACAATCGCTAAGAATAGTTTAAAGAACGCTGTAATAAATGTATTAAAGTGCCATATGTATGGGAAATTAAATATTCCCTGATCTGCCAAATGAAATTGAATTGGGCCAATATCGAATTTAATGGCCGCAAATAATGCAATAGAAGTTAGCAGAGTGAAATATGAAATAATCAATATTTTACTTGCTCTATTATTCCAAAGTTTTATGAATTCTATGTGTAGTAATCGTATCATTGTCGGGTTGTTTTAGGCTTTTGCGTTTTTAGTTAGTTCTAAAAACTGCTCTTCTAGACTTT
>CAXBNN010000040.1:0-1558 GCA_963977135.1 uncultured Flavobacteriales bacterium
CCATGGTCAGTTTCATCCGGCGAAGGTGGGTCAGTTTACCCGGCTTATCCAACTTGATCAAATAACCATCGAAAAGGGCGAGAAAATGGATACAATAGCGATTAGGAACTTATTTCATCCATCGGCCATATTTACAGTTGCTGATGTTACAAATGCTGAAACCGTATCACTTAATGATTTCCTCATCCTCTTGAAAGATCCTTACTATGAACAAGGATATCTTGAAAAAGAAATTCATAAAGTTGTTGATCAATACAATGGAATTGCCCAAGTATTCCAGACTTTTTATGGCAAGGACTCTGAGGGAGTTGAAGAAAAAGGGATAAACAGCTATCAATTAACATATTATGGCGGTCGGTGGTGGATAGTCAGTCTCTTATGGACCATAGAATCCAAAAGTGCCGGAATACCTGTAAAATATGGTGGGGAATAAGTGAAGAAGTTGCTGAGTTGACCACTAAACCACGCAACACCCATAGCCGAAACCGTTGACAACCATTTAACCAAAAAATACAATCTCCTGTTTGATGAAAAAATTTTCCCTAACCCTTATTCTAATAGGCCATTTTTTAGTTTCCACTAAGAGTAATGCCCAAGAAAACTACATGAACTACCATTCGAAAGTAATTGAATGTGAAGAGCTAATTGTTGAAGGAAAATACACTTCTGCAATTAATAAATTTGATTCTCTTTTCAATCAATTTAATTTCTTATTTCTAAGAGATATCAAAGTTGCTACTGAACTCAGCGCATATGATAACGATTATAAATCAGGGTTGAATTTTGTAAGGCTGGGAATCAAGGCTGGTTGGTCATTGGAAAGCATCAACAAGAATAAAAATTTGCAATCTTTAAGGGAACAACCGGAATGGGCCAAACTCATGTCAACATATGATTCCCTTCACAAAACCTACCTATCCAAAATAAACTTTCAGGTAAAAGAACAAGTCCATGAAATGTTCAAAAAAGACCAGAAAAAAGCATTTGGGGCATTACTTAGAATTGGACAAAAGGCCAAAAGGAGGTATTCTCAAAAAAAGTTTGCTCCTCATAGCGAACAACAACTTGAGAAACTGGAGCAAATTTTAAATGAGTACGGTTATCCAGGTGAACGACTTATTGGGAATAACCTATGGGGCTCGGTGATTTTAAGCCATCACAATTCAATATCAGTGAACTACAATTCGAATGACACTTTATATGCTCTATTAAGGCCAAAATTATTGAATGCCTTGAAACAAGGTGAGATATCCCCATATGAATTAGCTCAAATAGAAGACTGGAGAATTGCTGGTTTACATGATCATAAGTTGACAACCTATGGATTTCTTGGAGCCATTCCAGACGATACAGTTCTTGAAACTGTAAATAAGAATAGAGCCAATATTGGATTAAGAAGCATTGACCTTAGGAATGAATTGATAGATGTTGAAAATGAAACAGGAATGGACCTACACCTACCCAAAGGATGGCAGAATGGAAAAATAACGGTTGCCAACAGGCGTAACCGTTGCACAAGCCATTGAAAAGCAAAAAAACGGATTCATATAAGCCTCTT
>CAXBNN010000041.1:0-1551 GCA_963977135.1 uncultured Flavobacteriales bacterium
TGAAAGAATCCCTGTCAATTATCCCAAATGCTACTTTTAGTTTTCAACAACCGATACAAATGCGTTTCAACGAACTTTTAACAGGTGCTAAACAGGATGTTGTAATCAAAATTTATGGAGAAGACCTCAATCTTCTTTCAGATTTGGCTGGTAATGTTGGGAGCAAAATAAAATCGGTAGAAGGTGTTGAAGATTTGTATGTTGAAGAAGTAACTGGACTACCACAGATTAATATCCAAATGAATCGCGATAAGATTTCGCAATATGGAATGAACATCGAGGATGTGAACAATGCTATCGAAACTGCCTTTGCGGGTACTTCGGCTGGACTTGTTTATGAAGGGGAACGTCGATTTGACGTTGTTGTAAGGTTGGACAAGAACTACCGAACCGATATTACAGATGTACAAAATCTGTATGTCAGTACACCACAGGGAAATCAAATTCCGTTAAGTCAGGTGGCGAACATTTCATTTGAACCAGGTCCTGTGCAAATTCAGCGTGACAATGCAAAGCGTCGAATTATTGTCGGCTTCAATGTTCGTGACAGGGATGTACAAAGTATTATTGAGGACATTAAGCAAATTATGAATTCGAAGGTTGATATGCCAGCTGGTTATTATGTAACCTATGGCGGTCAATTTCAGAACTTGCAAGAGGCTAATCAACGGTTAATTATTGCTTTGCCAATCGCTTTGTTGTTGATTTTAGTGTTGTTGTATTTTACTTTCGGTTCAATGAAACAAAGTTTGCTAATTTTTACGGCAATCCCTTTGTCAGCCATTGGCGGTGTCTTTGCACTAATTGTAAGAGACCTACCTTTCAGTATTTCAGCCGGAATTGGATTTATTGCCCTATTTGGTGTTGCAGTTTTAAATGGAATCGTACTGGTGGCAGAATTCAACAGGCTTGGTAAAGAAGGTGTAACCGATATTTATGAACGCGTCATTAAAGGAACTCGTGTGAGATTGAGACCTGTGTTAATGACAGCTACCGTAGCTGCTTTAGGTTTTTTACCTATGGCATTGTCAAATTCATCAGGTGCAGAGGTACAGCGACCATTGGCCACAGTGGTTATAGGTGGTTTAATAACGGCTACTGCATTAACACTTATTGTCTTACCCGTCTTGTACATTTATTTTACGGAAGGAAAAGTAAAATTGAATTTAGGAAGAAAAAAAATAGCCACTACTTTAATCGTGATTGGCGGTCTATTCTTTCCAGCAATGCAACTTCAAGCACAAGAAACAAGTATGGTGCAAGAACGTGAAATTACATTGCAGCAGGCTATTGAAATGGCACTTCAAAATAATAACCGTATTAAGATTGCTCAATATGAAATAGAGGTTGAAGAAAAAGGAAAATACGGTGCTCTAACTATTCCCAGAACAGAATTTACATATTCAAGTGGCGAATTTAATACGCCCACGGTAAAAGATAATCTTTATGGAGTTACACAGAGCATTAATTTTCCAACAGTTTATACCAGTCAGTTTAAACTCGCAAAAGCAAGAGTTAGTAGCAGTGAACAACTAAAGGTTATAGAAGAAA